>NZ_CP157000.1:2915850-4373776 GCF_039905635.1 Microbacterium sp. ProA8
GTGTCGAGCGTCATGGCCGCCGACGCGTGCCCCAGCATCCGCTGCACGGCCTTCACGTTGGCGCCGGAGCTGATCGCGAGCGATGCGGCGGTGTGGCGGAGGTCGTGAGGCGTCAGCCGCGGGATCGATGGGTCCACAGCCTGCGCGCGGCGGACCGCGTTCGCGAACCACCCCTGTGCGCCTGAGTTGCGCATGTGGTTGACGCCGTCGCCGAACAGCAGCCCTTCCGGGCCCTTGCCAGCGCAGGCCTGTTCGATCATCGGAGCGAGCCGCTCGGGGTAGGGCACCGAGCGCTTCTCGTGCGTCTTGGGCGTGCCGACGTGGATCTCGTAGGCGATCATCACCGCGTTCTCCTCGATCACGAAGCGTCGACGCAGTCGATTCACACTCCGCACGCGCAGCCCGGTCGCCTCGCCCCAACGCAGCCCGGTGTAGGCCAAGGTCAGGACCATTGTCGGATGCGCCGAGCATGCCGCCAACGTCGCCACCTGGTCGTGCGAGAGATAGACGCGGCGCTTGCCTGGTCCGCTCCGAGGGAGATTGCGGATGTGTCGCGCCGGATTGTTCGCAAGGCGACGATCATCGATGGCGACATCGAGGATGCCTGCGAGGACTCCCAGCGCGCGAAGAACGACCGTGCGCGACTTCTCGGTCGCGAGCTCTGAGACCCAGTCCTGAACCTCAGACCGCCGGATCGACCAGATCTCCCTGTCTGCCCAGACGGGAGCGACGTGGTTCTTCCACGCCCGCTCGAGCGTCATGTAGTACGACGGCTTCGACATAGGCGGCTGCTTCGAGCGCAGCCAGCTGTCGGCGAACATCCGGACCGGCACCCGCGACGCCGCGGGATCGATGTACTCCCCCTTCGACTTCGACACGGTGACCATCGACAGGTACAGCTTCGCCTCGCGCATCGTCGTGAAGCCGCGCTTCTGCGCCTCGGTGCGATCAGGCTTGCGGTAGCGCACGCGGTAGCGGCGGCCCTTCGCCGTTTCGTATGGGGTGATCGTGCCCATCTCGACCTCCGCTCATGCCGGTTCGACGGTCAGTATCGGGCCAGTGTCGAACACTGGTCGGATGCCGTCAATGCCGTCGATGACAGATGTGGATAGATGAAGGAAGACGTCGTCAACTGCCGTTTGGGATGAAGGGGCGCCTCCCTCCGACGCCTAGAGTGTAGCGATCGGTCGCACCTCCGTTCTCGTCGCTCACTCCTTGCAGACTCCGCGCTGGCGCGCGTCGCTTAGCAGCCGTTCGACGACGAGCACTCCGCCCCGCCCGATCGCTGGTTTTGCCATCTGTCGAAGGAAGGGCTGCGATGGCGACGAAATTCCGGTGCATCCACCTCACCTCTGTCACGCCCTGGCATAAACCTCAGAGGTCACCCACATCGGTAGTCTGACCGAGTGCCTGCCTGACGCTGACGCTTCGCCCTGACCATCGCATCCATCACCTGCAAAGGAGCCCATCGAGTGAAGACCGAGGTCGTGAAGCCGCAGGACGTGTTCTACAACCCGACACGCTTAACGGTTCCGTTGTTTCAGCGCCCATACGTGTGGTCGCAGCAGGAACAGTGGGAGCCACTCTGGGAGGACATCGTTCGACTGATCGACGTCATTGAGGGCCACAACCAGGATGCGACCCATTTTCTTGGCGCGATTGTGATCCAGCAGGTTCCGTCTCGGCTAGGTGCTTTGCCGTCCTGGAACGTCATCGATGGTCAGCAGCGCCTGACCACGATCCAACTGCTCCTTGATGCTCTACATGCGCAATTGGAACGACGTGGACTTGGCGATTATGCAGACCAGGTGCTCCCGCTCGTCGAGAATCCGAAAAGCTTCCGAAAGGCCGAAGAGGATCGCTTCAAACTCTGGCCGACGAACCGCGACCGGGCGTCGTTTGGCGCTGTCATGTCGGCGCCGGCGCCAATCTCCTATTCGGCCCTTCCGGCATCCCGTCTGCGCGACGCGCACCACTATTTCTCCGAGGCGATCGACGTATGGCTCGGTGAGGATGACGCCGAGCAGAGAGCATCGCTTCTGGTTGGTGCCGTCACCGGCCGGCTGGAGATTGCGAGCATCCGCCTGGACGTCAACGAGGATGCTCAAGCGATCTTCGAGACCCTCAACGCACGCGGCACACCCTTGTCGGCCGCTGACCTCATCAAGAACTTCATCTTCCAGCAGGTTGATGCTGCCGGGGCTGAAAGGGACTACCTCGCCTACTGGGCCGACTTTGAGACGCCTTGGTGGGAGACCGAGGTCACATCGGGTCGCATCAAGAACCCGCGCGCTTCTCTCTTCCTCTGGCAGTGGCTCGTCGCGCGAACACTGACGGACTTCCCAATTCGCGAGGTCTTTACTCAGTTCAAGCACTACGTCAACACGGTCGAGAAAGACGTCTCAGCGCTGCTTCCCCGAATCAAGGTGGCCGCAGACAGGTACCGAGCGATCATCGAGGGTTCCGAGAATCCGAATGGCCCGCTCGATCGAGCGCAGCTATTCAGCTATCGCGTCGGAACACTCGATTCGGAGATCAGCCGTCCACTCCTGATCTGGTTGGATGAGCCGGAGCAGGCTGACGTTTCGGATGCGGACCGCGCGCGGATCCTGGACCTCCTCGAAAGCTGGTTCGTGCGTCGCGCCCTCGTCAAGGCACCCTCACAAGGATCCAATAGGTTCCTCGTCGACATGCTGCGTTTGATCAGCCGTCGATCCAAGAACGAGCTCGCTGATGCCGTCGAGGACTTTCTCGTTTCCAACCACACTGCAGTCGGATACTGGCCAGGTGATGACGAGGTGCGAGTGGCGCTCACTGACGCGAACATCTACGGCCAGTATCGGCGCAGTCGAGTGCGAATGGTATTGGAGGCGCTCGAGGACGCGAAACGCGGGTACCCCGGCGCGAACCCGCTAGCCATGGGGCCGATCGTGCGCAACAAAGCGACGATCGAGCATCTTATGCCGCAGAAGTGGCGAGCCCACTGGGCCGCCGAGCTTAGCGAGGATGAAGAGCGTGACCGGGACCGGCGAGTGCAGCAACTCGGCAATCTGACGATCGTCACTCAGGCCCTCAATAGCCGAGTATCGAACGGTGCCTGGGCGCAGAAACGCGCCCACTTCCTGGCATCGGATGACGTCCTCATCACGAAACAAGCGCTGGCGCTCGCAGTCGATCGCACATGGGACGAGCGGGTGATCGCGACGCGTACGAAGCAGATGATCGGGCAGATCCTCACAGTGTGGCCAGCGCCGCCCGGCCACGTGGGGATGGAGGTCGCACCCCCGCCGCCCGTCACACGGGCAAGTGTCGACATCGCACAGCTCGTGGATGCTGGCTGGTTGACGACCGGAACTGAGTTGGTCCCTCGGCCGCAGGCCCATGCTGGAATGAGCGCGGTGATCTCGAAAGACGGACGTCTCTACATTGGCGACACGGCCTACGACACGCCTTCAGCTGCAGCCGGTGTCGTGTATTCGGGCAAGGGAGCGGTTAACGGGTGGTGGTTTTGGGGCGTCGCGGGCACGGATCGCCGCCTGACGGACGTGCGTGCTGACTATCTAGCGAGCCTCGGAGACGACCAAGAGAATGTGGACGCCGACGAGACCGTTGGGGACCAGAGTCAGCATCCGTGATGCAGGCTCATAGCTGAACCCTGGCGCGCCCCAAGGCGTGTCCGCTAGTGATTGGAGACTGATGGCACGTGTAGAGCGAATCGAACTTGGTGATCTCGACTCCCGAGTGCATCCCACTCGAGTTGTGTGCTCAGCGCAACTTGTCGAGGACGGAGAGGGCTCCTATCTGGTGCAGCTCGCGTCATTTGGATCGACCGATTCGGTGTCGAGTGGAAATCGCCACGTTACCCAGACCTATCAGTTCGACCGGGAAACCGCCGCGGAGCTCGTCACTTATTTCGTTCGTGCCTTCGGGGGGGAGCTCTTCAGCTCGATCCCTTGATCGTGCCGGCGACACCCTTGGGGGCGTGCGAACAGGCGCCAATCGTTCGGACCGATGTCCGATCAGGTTGCCACGGAGGGAGCTCATGGGCCCGATTACGACCGGGAGGCCGATGGCGTTGTCACGTCGAAAGGAGCGCGCGTCAGTGGAATTGATTGACAGCCGGGTGCTTTGTTTCCTAGGTCGCCATCAGTAGTACTCGCGGATGTACTGGTAAGCCTTCTGGTACACGTCCTCGTCGCGCATTTGGTAAGTCAGCCACAGGATCTTGCGAAGCGCCTGGCGGACGTCGCGGTCGCCAGAGGCGGTGGTCTGCCAGCCCGGGAACCGCACGACAGTCACGACCTCGTCGATATCGGCGACCACGCGCGACACGATGATCGGTGTCGCCTCTGATCGCACCGATTCAAACAGCTCAGTGAGCGCTGCCCTACCGCGCTCTTCGCGCGGAATGAGCTGTGCATCACGCTCAGCCTGCAGCGTGTCGCGAGCGACAGCGAGCAGGCTCCGCAGGAACTCAAGGGACTCTAGCTGTCCCGCGGCGTATCGGTCGCGCAGCTCTTGAAGCCGCTCAGACAGGGCGACGAAGACAGGATCGTTGCCGTGTCGAGCGAGGCGTGCCGTGATGATCTTCACGATATCTTGCGGTTTCCAGGTCGGATCGGGATCCTTCGAGAGATCCTCGATGACGTCGGCGTCGAGCACGATCGTCTCGAGATCGGAGCGGGGCACCTCGACGGCGATGTGCTCGTTGATGATGTCGAGCGTCTTCGCGCCCAGTGCGTGCCAGACGAGCCGCCCGGTGTGGTCCACGGGCTTGATCGACTGATACACGGCCGTGAGCCACTGGAAGTCCGCCAGGTGCGCATGAAGGAGCGGGTCGGGCGAAAGCGCCTCCCACAGCTGTGCAACGATCGAGTATGCGGCTCCGAATGCATCTTTCGTCGGCTCGTCCGGAAGCCGGTTCTGGGCGGCTAGCAACCCTTCCCACCCGCCGACCGTGCGGTCGACTCCGTTGAAGAAAGAAATTGCCGCCGCGACAGCTGCCGGCAGCTGCGCCGCGAGCTCGGCGATATTCGTGATCACGGTCTTGACGACCTCTTCGTCGAACGCGAGCGAGCGTGCGATGTCGTCGAAGATCCCGAGATAGTCGACGATCAGGCCGTGCGTCTTGCCCGCGTACGTGCGGTTCGTGCGGCAGATCGCCTGCAGCAGCGTGTGGTTGCGCAGCGGCTTGTCGAGGTACTGGGTCTGCAAGATGGGTGCGTCGAACCCAGTGAGCAGCTTTGCGGTGACAATGAGGATCTTCAGCGGATCAGCCGGGTCGCGGAAGCGGTCGAGCAGCTTGGCCTCCGCATCCCGGTCGAGCGCGAAGCGCTCCTTCCAGTCCTGCGGGTCGTCGCGTGACATCGACATGACGACAGCGGATGCCTCGGGTCCGAGGTGCACATCGAGCGCGTCCTTATAGGCGACGCACGCGGCCTTGTCGTAGACGACGACCTGCGCCTTGAACCCCGACGGCTCGACCTTCTCGCGGAAGTGCTGGGCGATGTCGGCCGATACCTTCTGGACGCGCTCGGGACTCTTGATGAGGTACTCGATCGAGGCGGCCTTCTGCGACAGGTTGGACCGCTGCCGGTCGGTGAGCGCGCCTCGCTCGACCATCGCGTCGAACGCCGCATCGAGACCCGCCTCGTCGAGGCTGATCTCGGAGAGCCGCGGCTCGAAGTGCAGCCGCAGGGTGGCGCCGTCGCGGATGGAGTCCTGGAACGAGTACTTCGACAGGTATCCGCCGGCATCCTTATCGGAGCCGAACGCCCAGAACGTGTTGCGGTCGACCTGGTTGATCGGGGTGCCGGTCATGCCGAACAGGAAAGCGTTCGGCAGAGCCTCGCGCATCTTGCGGCCGTAGTCGCCCTCCTGGGAGCGGTGAGCTTCGTCGACGAGCGCGATGATGTTGGCGCGCTCGTCGAGCACACCCGGCGCTTCGGCGAACTTGTGCACCGTCGTGATGATGACCTTGCGCGCGCCGTCAAGCAGCAGCTGCTGCAGCTCGGCGCGCGACTCGGTCGAGACGAGGTTCGGCACATCGGCGGCCGAGAAGGTGCCGGTGATCTGCGTGTCGAGGTCGATGCGGTCGACGACGATGAGCACGGTCGGCGACGCGAGCTCGGGCGCCACGCGCAGCATCTGTGCGGCGAACACCATGAGCAGTGACTTCCCGGAGCCCTGGAAGTGCCAGATGAGGCCTTTCTTGTCCTCACCGGTCAAGACCCGGTGCAGGATCGCGCGTGCTGCCTGCACCTGCTGATAGCGCGCCACGACCTTGATCTTGCGGTGCTTCGCGTCGGTCGCGTAGAGCGTGAACCACCGGAGGAAGTCGAGAACGGATGCCGGTGACGACACGCCCAGCGCGGCCTCGCCCACGCGCTGCAGGCCCAGCGCGGTCCCGCCCTCGTTACGCCACGGCCCCCACATGTTCGCCGGCATCCCGACGGACCCGTAGCGCAAGTCTTTGCCCTCGGTGGCGTACACGAGCACGTTCGGCACGAAGAACTGCCGAACATTGACTACGTAATCGTCGTTCACCTGCACGGCGCCGTCGAGCCACGAGATCGCAGGCCGCAGCGGTGTCTTGGCTTCACCGACGACGAGCGGGATGCCGTTGCACCACAGCACGAGATCGAACCGCCGCGCGACCTTGCCCTGCCGAAATGTGACCTCGGTCGATTGGATCCAGTCGTTCGCGTCGGGCGCGGGGTCGTCGAAGTTGATGAGTCGGACCGTCGTGTGGGATCCGCCGGCGCCGAAGGGCATCGAGCGATCGCCCTTGAGCCACGCGGCGAACTCCTCGTTCGCAGGCACGAGGCCGGAGGTGTGCGCCGACAGCACGATCGCTCGGAGGCGATGAATGACTTCGTCCGCGCGCGACGGCTCCTCCTCGATCTCGGGGTTCAGGCGGATGAGTGCTTCGCGGAGGCGTGACTCCAGGAGCACCTGGTCGATGGTGCGGTCGAGGTTGGGACCGTGGATCATCTGCACCGCCCAGCCGCCGATCGTGTCGCGCACGAAGTCGCGGACCGAGTTGCCCTCGTTGAAAGCGGGAGCGTTCATCCGAAGACCTCCTCGAGGATCGCGTTCGAAACCCGCCGGGACTGGTCGAGACTTTCGGTCGAAGTCTCGCGCGAGCGTGTCACGCGCTGCCATTCGGCTACGCGACGGCGCTGCTCCGTTTCGTCTGGAACTGCCACCTCGATGTTCATCAGTTCGCTGATCCGAAGATTCGAGATGTTCGTGGTCTTTCCGGTGACCGACGCAAAGCCACCAGTCAGCCAAAGCCCTCGCAGGATCAAGAAGAGGTACTCACTCATGACCACGCTCGTGTTCGTTTGAATCCGAACGCAGAAGTTGCTGCAGATGCTGGGCTCCGTGTCGTCTAGTACGAGACCTACCTTGCCAACGGGCTGGGTCGGGCTTCCACCCGACTTCTCGAGAACGATGTCGCCCGCAGAGAGCACTCGACTCGACAGTTCGCGGTCCGAGACAGACCGCGTAGGAGCAGAGGAGAGGTGCGGCACCCCAAACTCGTCGATGTCCGTGCCACGGAGCACCTTGATGTCGTTTGTGTTCTCGCCACGCGCAACCCCCCACAAGCCGCCCACCTGGCCCGCGACCAGCGCCTTGAGTGGGTGTCGCCGCTCCGACTGCCCAATCCATGTGCGGAGCAATACCCGTTCTACTTCAGCCGTAGCCTCCAGAGTCTGACGGAGCGCGCGGCGGTGATGCTCGGCGGCCCAGAGGAGCTCGTCAAGGCGTTGCTGCTCGGCGAGGGGTGGCAGGGCGAACTCGAACCTCGCAAGGTCCGAGAAGTTGATATATGGGTTGACGGAGCCTTTCGACTCCTGAATTGCGAACGCGTGGAACGACTCAGCGCTCATGATCCACGGCAGAAAGTCCTGAAGGAGCGTGGAATTATCTCGGGTTTCGAGCACGAACGTCGTGTTCGCGGTGACGCCATCGAACTCCGCGACGGCAACCTTACGCAGATAGGTGCGGCGGGAGCCGTATAGGACCTGTCCGGCGACGAACTTGCGATGGAACGCCGGGCCGAGATATCCATCGCCGACGGCACCCCATCCGCGAATCTGCAGGTCATCGGTCTCCATGTGCTCTCCGGCAACATAACGCTCGACGCTGCCGTCGGTCGGATCGACCGTTGCCTTCGACGCTGCGACTATAGCGCCGAAGCGCACCCGCGGCCACGTCGACCTATCGAGGTCGAGGTTCACTTTGCGACCTCCGCGCGCAGGAGGGCGAGCACCGACGCTATCGATTCGTCGGCGGCGGACGCGGCATCACGCCATGAAGTCACCACAGACGCGACAGTCGTCTCTTCGTTTCGCTGTGCTCGCGTCGCGACCGACTCCACATACAGCGGGATCGCGAGCGACCAATCCTTCCCCTCGATCTCGGCGAGCGTGGCGACCGCTGCGAAGCCGGGCTCAGCATTCCACGACTCGTACGCGCGCAGAATGCGCTGCTGGTGTGAGTCGCGCAAGAACGACTGGGCCTGCTCGCGCGCGTACTCGGTCACCGCGTTTATGAAGAGCACCGATCCACAATGACCATCGGGCTTGCGCGTGCGCAGCGTGACAACGACTGCTTCCATTGGCGAGTTATAGAACAGGCCAGGGCCGAGTCCGATGACCGCCTCGATGAGGTCGGATTTCACGAGCGCCTCGCGGAGCGTCTTCTCTTCCTTGCGAAACAGTACCCCGTGCGGGAAGAGAATCGCCGCACGACCCGTGACCGGGTCGAGCGAGGCGGCGATGTGCTGGAAGAAGGCGTAGTCGGCCCGACCCTGCGGCGGCACTCCCCACGCGTTGCGGCCGTACGGGTCGGCGGCAAACGCGTTGCGGTTCCAGGACTTGATCGAGTACGGCGGGTTGGCGAGCACGATGTCGAACTTCTTGAGCTTGCCCTGGTCGAGGAAGGCGGGGTCGCTGAGCGTCGAGGTGCCACCCGCGATATGCCCATCCTCGATACCGTGCAGCACGAGGTTCATGCGCGCGATCGCGGACGTGCCGTGGTTGAGCTCCTGACCGTACAGCTTGAGGCCTCGGAACTCCTTGCCCTGGCGCTTGATCTCTGCCGCCGTCGAGATCAGCATGCCGCCCGTGCCGCACGTCGGGTCGTACACCGACTCCCCCGGCTCGGGCTTGAGCATCAGGGTCATGAGGTGCACGAGCGTGCGGTTGGTGTAGAACTCCTGCGCGGTGTGCCCGGAATCGTCGGCGAACTTCTTGATGAGGAACTCGTAGCCGTTGCCGAGCTCGTCTTCGGGGAGCGCCTTGGTGGTCAGGGTGCGGCTCGAGAAATGCTCGACGAGGTCGCGGAGCGTGGCATCCGGGAGGAAGTCTTTGTTGCCCCAATCGCCCTCGCCGAACACGCCGTACAAAGTGTCCTGATTAGCCGACTCGATCGACCGCATTGCTTGCAGGATCTTCGCGCCGACGTTCGTCGACGTCGCGCGCAAGTCCTCCCAGTGCCCGCCGTCGGGGATGACGAAGCGGTGGTTCTCCGGGAGGTCGGCGCCCGCTTCGCCGAACAGCGCAGCGGCATCCGCGTGCTCTTCGTCGTAAACGTCGGACAGGCGCTTGAGGAACAGGAGCGGGAAGATGAACTGCTTGTAGTCGCCCGCGTCTATGAGGCCGCGCAGCAACATCGCCGCGCCCCACAGGTAGGACTCCAGCTCATGCTGGGTGATTTTCTTCGTCGTCATGCGCTGAGGCCCCACTGCGCTAGCTCTTGTTCGAGCGCATGTTGTGTCGTTCTAGCGCGTGTGTGCGCCTTCTCGAGGCGGTTGAGCGCCTCAGTGAGCGTCGGCTCCGCGGCATCCTGAATCGCTGCGACATAAAGAGGGATGTTGAGGTTGAAACCGTTCGCCTCGACCTCCGCGCGGTCAGCCACATGCGCGAGGCCCTCGATGTCTTCGAAGCGCTCGAAGGCATCGAGAATGGCCCGTGCGTGCTCGGGCTCGAGGGTGTTCTGGTTGCGCCCCCTACGAAAGAGCCAGCTTCCGTCGACGAACAGCACCTTGCCGCTGCGTTCGTCGCTCTTGCGGCGGCGTAGGACGACGATGGATGCCGCGAGCCCCGTGCCATAGAAGAGGTTCGGGCTGAGGCCGATCACCGCCTCGATCGCGTCGTGGTTCAAGAAATTGGTGCGTATGCGACCCTCTGCGGCGCCTCGGAAGAGTGCGCCCTGGGGTAGCACGACCGCGACCCGACCCGTCACGGGCATGGCCGACGTCCACATGTGCTCGACCCACGCCCAGTCGGCGTAACTCGCGGGAGGGACGCCGAACGTGTGCCGCCCGTAGCGATCCGTCGCCCAGTCGACCTCGCCCCACTTCTTGAGACTGAACGGCGGGTTGGCGATTACGCAATCGAACGCGGCGAGCCTGTCGCCCGAGAAGAATGCCGGGCTGCGCAACGTGTCTTCACGGACCACGGTGAAGTCCTCGATGCCGTGCAGCAGCAGGTTCATCCGTGCGATCGCTGACGTTGCGAGCACCTTCTCCTGACCGAAGAGCTTCCCGTAGAGCAGCTCAGGGCGCTCGCCAGCCGCCTTCACATGCTCGATCACCTCGATGAGCATGCCGCCCGTGCCGCAGGCAGGGTCGTAGACCGATTCACCGGCTTGCGGATCGAGGATGTTCACCATCAGTCGCACGACGGAACGCGGCGTGTAGTACTCGCCCGCCTTCTTATTGGACTGGTCGGCGAACCGCTTGATGAGGTACTCGTAGGCGTTGCCGAAGACATCGGGTGCGACGGCGGAGTTCGTCAGCGGCCTGCGGCTGAACTGCTCGATGAGGTCGAGCAGCTTACGGTCCGGCAGCTTCTCTTTGTTAGTCCACGGGGCGTTACCGAAAATGCCATACAGCGTGTCAGGGTTTGACTGCTCGATGCCACGGAACGCCGTCACCAGCGCCTGACCGACGTTTTCCGTGCGCTCGCGCACGTCGTGCCACAGTGCGCCGTCGGGAATCGTGAAGCGGTGGTTCTCGGCAAAGGCAGCAAACTCGTGGTCGCCACCTGACTCGTCGAGTGCCCGTGCGTACTCTTCGAGATACACGTCGCTGATCCGCTTGAAGAACATCAGCGGAAAAATGAACTGCTTGAAATCGGCCTGGTCGATCGAACCGCGGAGTAGGTCGGCAGCCTTCCCGAGGTGTTGCTCGAGCTCGGACAGCGTCATCGCCGAGGTGTTCGCTGCAGCGAGCGCGCGCGCGGCAGCGCGCGCTTCATCTTCGGTCATGCGCCATACCGCCCTGTAGTGAGTTTCGTCGTCCCCAGTCAGTCCCCACCCTATTGGCCACGACGGACATCGTGAGCGCGAGCACTTCGGCGAGCCGCGGTTGCCGCCTTGATTACGGCGCGTGCACATCCGAGCCAAGCCAGAATAAAGGCAATGCACGCAGGCACCGTGGGTGAGCGACACCCTTTAGAACCACTCCCCTACAGTTACCTGCAACGCAGAAAAAACCCTGGATAAGGGCAAAAACCTAGCTTACTCTGGCACCATGCGGGGAGGCCTCGAGCGATGGAAGCGAGGTGTCGAATCCCGAGGGGTTCGACAGGCGATCGGTTACGCGCTTGAGGGCACCTGCGATGCTCACCTGCAGCACTCCCCCGGCGTTGAGGCCCTCGAAGCGTACGGTGCCGCATCCGATTCGAGCGTCTCACGATTCATCGTGGCGAACGGCGTCATCACCTCCGACGAGCTCACCGCGGGGGGCCTTCGTGTCTGGCTCACAGGACACGACCCGGTCACCGGGGAAGAGCGTGGCCATCAGCGGCTGAGCCCCGACGCGGACCTACTGCTCGACGGGACGCTCAACCACCCGAAGTCGTACAGCATCGCCGCGCTGCTGCATCCCGAACTCGCCGCCGAGTTCGAGGCTCTCCAGGACCGGCTACGTGACCGCATCCTGCTCACATGGCAGACGGAGCTCAACGCGCGGCGCGGGCATGGAGGGCTCATCCGCGAGGAGATCACCCGCATCGAGGTGGTCGAGTTGCAGCATCGGCGCTCGCGCGCGCTCGACCCGCACATCCACCGTCATCTGTGGCTGAACATCAAGGTGCTCGGCGCCGACGACAAGTGGTCGAACCTCGACTCGCGCATCGCGATGAAACTGCACACCGTCGTCAACGCCGAGGGCGAGCTCGCCGCCCGCACCGATCCCGCCTGGATCACCGCGCTCGCCCGACACGGCTACACACTCGACGACACTGGCGAGATCGCCGAACTCGCCGGCGCCGTCCGACCCCTCTCGCGTCGGTCGGCGCAGATCGAAGGCAACCGCGCGCGCCTGATCGCGGAGTGGTCAGCGGCGCACGGAGGATCTGCGCCGAGCGTGGAGGTGCTGCAGCAGATCGATCGGCGCGCGTGGGCGGTGTCACGTCCGAACAAGCCAGCCGATCTCGATGAGGCGTCGTGGGAGGCGCGCATCCGTGACGAGATCGCAGCGATCGATCCGAGTCTGACGACCCCGCGCGCATCCATTCCAGTTGCCGCGACCGACCTGCATGTCGTCGACCTCGATCTGCTTGCCGCACAGGCGATCGTCGATGCGGACGAGCGGTCCACCTCATGCGGCGGGCGGTTCAGCATCTTCGACATCCGCGCGGGCGCAATCCGCGCGCTCTCGCGCACGGGCGTCGTTGCAGAACGCGATCGGCTCGATGGCGTGATCGCCGAGATCACGGAGCGTGCCACGCGTTCCGTCTATCGGCTCGTTGCCGAGCCGCCAGCGCACGTCAAGGCGTTCATGGCGACCGAAACCGTACGCGCCAAGGTGCGTCTCGCCGGCCGCTTGGACGTGCTCGCCCAACCGGGCCGCTCCCTCTTGCCGGGCGAGCTGCACAGGCTCGCACCGCACCACGATCTGTCGGCACTGGATGCGTCGCAAAGCGTTGCCGCGTGCGCCATCGCCGGCACGGACGGGCTCGTGACGGTGGCTGGCCCCGCCGGGACGGGCAAGACGACGATGCTGCGCGCTACGTTCGCGGCGCTCACGTCGCAACGGCGGCGGATGCTCGTTGTTGCTCCCACGCGAAAGGCGGCATCGGTGGCGGCTCGCGAGGTCGGGGCCGCGGCATCCAGTATTCATGCCCTGCTCTCGGATCACGGCTATCGATGGGGCACCGATGAGGCCGGCGCGAAGGTGTGGACCAGGCTTCGAGTGGGAGAAGTGGATCCCAGCACGGGCGCCGTCTACGGCGGACCAACGCAGTACGCATTGCGTTCTCGCGATCGGATCGTCGTCGACGAAGCCGGCATGGTCGACCTGCAGACGGCGAACGTGCTCGTCGAGCTCGTGCTCGAGCAGGGTGTCGGGCTGGCCTTCGTGGGTGACACGCATCAGGCATTGCCGGTCGGACATGCGGGCGCGATGGGCTCCGCGATCCGGCACGCGAACGCTGCGGTCGAGCTCGACACGGTGCACCGGTTCCGCGATCCCGACTACGCGGCGCTCACACTGCGGCTCCGGGATGCGGGTGATCGCGAGCGTGCACTGGTGGTGGCGGGCGAGCTTGCCGAACACGGTCACGTCGACCGTGTCGATCATCACGACGCGGCGCGTGGGCGGATGATCGACGCTTACTTCGAGTGGCACGCGCGCGGCAAGCGGGTGACGCTAGTATCCGGGACGAATGCTGAGGCGGATGCGATCAACGACGCCATCCAGCAGCGGCGAGTCGATCAGGGCGAGCTTGACGCCCGCGTCGTCGCGTGGGGAATGGAAGAGCAGCGGATCCTCGTCGGCGACACCGTCCAGACCCGTCGCAACGACCGGCTTACGGGGGTCGAGAATCGCGCGCAGTGGATCGTGCGCGGCATCCGCGACGAGTACCTGTCTCTTGTGTCCGTGGGCGACAGCGGCGAGGTGAGGCGTGTGTCCACCGAGTATGCGCGCGAGCACCTGCAGCTCGCGTACGCGTCCACCGTTCACGGTGTGCAGGGCGACACCGCCGACGCGTCGGTGGTCGGGCCCGATGCGGATGCGGCAGGGATCTATGTTGGCCTCACGCGCGGTCGGCTGAGCAACGTCGCGATCGTCATCGCGCGGACGGATGCCGCGGCCCGCGAGTGTCTCGCCGAGTCGATGCTGCGAGGCACACCGGAGTTGACGATGCAGGATGCTGCGCGCGCGGCCCAGGCGGAGATGCGACGGGCGGCGCGGAACCGCGAGGCGGCGTCGGCGCCGATGGTTGCGGCGCCGAGTGCGGGGCGCGGGATGGGGATGTAGAGCCCACCTAGTGCGACGGAGCGTCCCCGATCGTTCGGCCAAGTGTTAGTTGTGTGGCTCTCGCCACCGCTCTCGCCTCAAACACTGATCAACAAAAGTGTTGGCATCAGCGACCGCCGCTCGGGCCGGTGTAACAAGTCAGTTCATCGGCTGCACAACTGCTCGCTCTCTCGATAGTCGGCGTCTAATTGCGTCGGCGCCCACGAACGGGCTGATCTCTTCCCAGGCATCAGCGTCCTCCACGGCCCACCGCCTGCCGAACTCGTCGTGAAATCGCACGACGTTCTCCGCGATTTCGGTCACATTCCACGACAGAGCCTCAGCAGCGTCCCGTCGCGACCTGCCCCGGGTAGCTGCGCCCCACCGGGACATAGGGCTGTCGAGCTCGTTCGAGGGGAGTAGGTACGTGCGAAACACATTGCGAGACCGCTGCAAAGCCCATATCAGGGCGAAGTATGCAGCGATGGCATCGAGTCGAGACGGAAGGTCTCTCCTGTGCGATGAATACAGCAACGTGCCTATAGTGTTTCGCGCCGCAGCGGTCTCCCCGCTTGTGAGGGACACATGGAGATCCGTCAACGCCTGCCGGCGTTCGCGGCGGCGTAGCCCAACGAAGACGACTGCCGCGATGACGGCTGTCACGAGAGAGAGCAAGACTCCAGCCCACGTTGCGAGGTCGCCAAGCTCGAGACCCATCCCCCCGTCAATTGCATACATGTGGTTCAAGTTATCTGACTCGCCTATCGCGATCCCAGATCGGGTGTGCGTTGACCGACCGGTCTGCCCGCGATCGGGCCTGGTCGGCTATGGTCCTGGCCGGGAGCCACTTTGTTGTCACCGGCATATCCGGGACGGGGCAAGTCGCCGGCGTCGTTTTACACGGATGTGCTCGGCTTCGAGGAGGTGTGCGGCAAAACGGCGAACGTTCCGCGGGGCGCGGATGCGGGGAGGGGGCACTCAGGTGTTGCTGTCCACCTCGGCAAGCACAAGAACGACCCAGACGTGTCACCACCACATGCTCTTTTCCACCGGGCCAGTTCTTCGCCGACTGCAGGATCCCCGACGAGTGACGTGTCGAATTTGGAGCAGCGGCGCACCTCCGGTGGCCCTGGCGGCGGTAATGCTCCAAGGCACGATCCAGGAGTGCAGGCTGTGGCGCGCTAGATTGCCCCCATGCCGCCGACGCCAAGCCCAACGCCAATCTTGATCCAGGTAGTAGGAGGAGGAGGCGACGCAGCGCCGTGGTACGGCGTCCCGCTCATAGCCGGAGTCTTCCTGGTTGTCGGCGCCGTGCTTGGCTTCCTGTTCAACTGGCTCGCGGATCGCAGGAAAGCTCGCCGCGAGGACATTCGCAAGTGGGATGACCGGGTTCTTGAGCTCTCCGCGAAGGTGATCGCACTGGCCGCGCAGGTTGAGAGCGAGATCGTCACCGATCCTACGAAGCAAGACGAGGCGCAGCCCCTTATCCAGTGGGACGAGACCGGCGAAATGACCGTCACGATGCCCCAGGCGTGGATAACGTTCCAGATGCTTACCCAAGATTGCGCTGCGCTCGGGATGGTCGCACCACAGAACGTGAAGGACGCCGCGGACACGCTTCACTCGGCAACGAAGTCGCTACTCTTCGGGTCAAAGAAACACCTCGGGTTTGGCCGAGCGCAAGCGGTCTTCGACGCATCTGATGCACTGCGGCAAGCCATCCGAACGAGCTTCGGACTAGAAGAGCGCCCCTCTCGGAGCGCTCAATCTAATAGGCCTTGAAGTGACGAGCTCTTCGCTGGCTTGGCGAGACATCACGGGTCGGGCACACCCGCCAGCCGGTTCGTCGCGGTGATGTGCATTGATCAAGCACCGGCGTCGGCTTGGGACCGTTTGCGTTTTGGTACCTGATCTGTGGACACCGCGAGGTGGGCGGCCGCTTCCGTCGGACTGAGCGAGATGAGCATCTCGTCGCCTAGCTCCATGCGACCGCGATCACTCGATCGCGGTTGAGCGCCGATCGCGGCGAGAAGCGATTCAGCGGCGGCTCGCGCCAGGAGCGGCGGGACCGCGTTTCCGATCTGGCGGTGAGCGTGCCAATTGGTGGTGTGAAACCTAAACCAGTCAGGGAATGAGTGAAGCCGCGCTGCTTCGCGCACGGTTATCACGCGCGGTGATGTCGGGTGAAGGGGCCGTGCCGCACTAAATGCGCCGCGTTCGCGTCCGGTCCCGGCGCGCAGGGTCAGCGCCTGAGTGTCGAGAGAGAGCCTGTAGTAGCGGCTAACTGGCTCCTTGTTACCCGGCTTGGTGGCGTCGAATCGGTCGGTCGACATCTTGGAGTGTCGAGTCCTCCGGCATCCCGTGAGGATGGTGTGGTCGACGACGCGAGCGTGTCCACGATGGTCGCCGCCGTCAGCAAGGATGCCGGCAACGCGCACGTAATCGCCGGCAGCAGACCTTCGTCGCGTCTGCGCGGTTGACGTCAGTCTGATGACATCGGTGGTGTCGAGGCTCGGGTACCGCCACAAATCTGGCAGGCCTTCGAAGGCATCGGCAACCGTGAACGCGGCCCCGGGTAGCTTCGCCGGCGCGGCCGGGGGGAGCTCAGCATCGAGGACGCCCAGAATGACGACGCGGCGACGCTTCTGAGGCACACCGTAGTCCTCGGCCTTCAGAACGACGTCTTGGCCGCTGACCTTGTAACCTGCCTGGCGGAGCTCACCGAGCGCTCGGCTGCGGATTCGGTCGAAGCGCGCGTCGAGGAGGCCGGGAACATTCTCCATGCAGAAAGCGCGGGGCCTGATTTCGCAGACAAGGCGAACGAACTCATGAATAAGTTGATTCCGTTCGTCGTCTGCGTCTTGGTTGCCCATCGTCGAGAAGCCTTGGCAAGATGGACCGCCAATGATCGCATCGACCACCCCGTCCCATTCGACCCCTGGATAGTGTGCCTCCCAGCCACGGCGAGCAGACGCCAACAGGTCCTCCTTTGAGACACTGGTGACATCGGCGCACAGGACATCGGTGAGAGGGAAGTTGTACAGGTGTGTGGCTGCGTGGACGGGATCGTACTCGACGGCCGACAGCACATCGAATCCGGCGGACTCGAAACCTAGGCTAAGTCCGCCAGCGCCCGAAAAGAGGTCGATGGCCACGGGCCGTCGGGGGGAGGTGAACGACGTTTCGTCGTCGACGACGCGGTCCGGGCCGGTGTCTCCGTCGAAGGGCCTCACTTGAGTATCGGGGCTTGCCACAAGAGAACGATCGCAGATGGAGGGCGCCTGGACAAACTTGACATGCCGAAGGTCGCATTGGCCAGAGCGACGTCTGTGGTCTGTTTGGACGCGTGCGCGTCAAGCCTCGAACGCGCACGAGGCTTACCGGATCCAGGCTTCACCGTCTCAGTGTCCTTGCAACCCACGACATCGAGATGTTCGAGCGGGTGTGCCCGTTGGTCCGTCCAGGTTCGATACGTGCGGAGGCCGTCGGCGCCCGTGCTAGTCGCGCGCCTCGGGATCGACGGACCTTCGCAGGCCGTCATCCCTGCAAACCGGCGTGGTGGAAGTACCGATAGACCCTCCGATAGGCCTCAAGCTCCTGCGGCGGAATACCCCTCAGCTTGAGGGGTTGCTTCGACAGCTTCGGCAACTGCAGATCGAGCGCGGCCCGTTCGCGCGGCGTGATCACAGGCACTCTGAGGTCGAAGACGTCGGCACCCGCCGAATAGAAGTCCATGCCAGAGAACCAGCCGGTGACATCGGCCGCTTTTGTAGCCGGAGGCGCAAGCAGCCCGCCGATTGTTTGCATCGGCGCGTTGTCACGGTACTTGAAGTTGACGAGCTGGAACCATGCGGCAGGGTCACGGCGCTCGTCGGCTGCACTCCGGATGACCGAGTCCACGATCCGCCATTGCTCGCTCCGCAGTCCGTCGCCGCCGAGGCGGGCGTCGGTCAGCCCACTGCTCAACTGATTCCGACCCACGGCGTCAGCTAGACGGTCAACGCGACCCTCGAGTAATCCGGGATGGCAGTTGATGGTCACGAAGAACAGGCTTGGAGCGTGCAGGTTGCGAGCGACATCCTTCAAGTCCGACACGATCGACTCGCTGAGTGCCGCCGTGTAGTCGAACCACATGATCGTCGGCCGGGTCATGTCGATCTCGTTGCGCTGAAGCGCCTCCGTCGTTGAGGCGTGAACGATCCTGATCGTCTTGAACGGCTTGTTGAATTCGAAGCGCGTCGGGTCCGACTTTTCGATCGAGTACATTTTCGTCACGTTGAGGGAACGGTGCATCAATTCGAAGTCGAGGAACTCGAGCGCCCCCATTCCCACGTATTGCGGCCGCTTCCGGTTTGGGTATGCGTGCACGAACCGTTGGGCTACCTCCAGAATGAGGTGACGTTCAATGTTCTTGGAGGGGCGATGCCGGTAGTCGAATCCACCGGTCACGGCGTGGCTTCGCTTTCCAGGAAGTAGTCGAACGTCTTCCGCCCTATATCCACTGCCTTGGTAGTTCCCAGAATTTCGGATGCCGCGACAAAGTCCGGAACTGGCACCGTGTACGAGATCCGCTTGCCTTCGACCTCGCGGGACAACTCAGGATTCGGCGTCACGTAGGAAAGCGCTCGCGGCTTCTCATTGCGGAGGCTGGTCGTCGACACCGATGACGCAGACGAAAGCGTCGACGTGATCGGCACGTTGGGACGTTTCGGGTCTTCCATCTGGACGCCGTTCACGGCTCGGCGCTCGAGCTTCAAGTGATTGAGGAGAGTGATCACCTGCCTGCCAGCCTTGATCATCTCGCCGCGAACACTGGTCCACACGGGGTCGGAGCTTTCCACGCCGGTCTTCGTGGTGTTCCAGGGCAGCGCAATCGAGTCCTCGGCCGTCATGTAAACGTAGCCTCGGAACCGGTCGTACTGTGGGTGGAATCGAGGCAGATTGCCCTTTCCGCCCCACCCCGTTAGCAGCGTTTGATCCGCGGCCAGGAGTAAGCGCTCGTTGCCAAACACGTACCAGCCCGCATCCTCGGAGCCGGTGGAGACGTCTTCCGGCTCCGCATCCTCGTTTGTCTCGGCTTTTTTGCTAACTCCGGCATAGATTTCGACGTCGATCGGTTTGCCATCCGCGCTCTGCAACTGAAATTTTTGGATGAGCGGATACATTCTTTTCTCGTCCGACGCATCGACCGCGAGCATCGTCGGAGTGCGTTCGAGGGAATCTCCGTTTAGCGAGATAACAAGCCCGCGCTCGATCGAGACCCGGTGCTTGGACTTAAGTTCGTCGCGTAGTTGACCGATACGTCCGCTGTCGGCAAAGAACTTCTTTACGTCGTCGCTGAGGTCGGTGACCCGGATACGTGTGCCGGCTGGAGGAAACCTGCCTTCAGAAGCGGCATGGTTGACCAGGGGGATGGTCCAGTCGTTCGCTTCCTTCGCCCAAGCCTTCACATCAAGCTGCACGCTGAAGTGCGAGTCTGAAGTTGAGGAATCTACCTCGAAAGCTCCACCAAGCTTGAAGAGGGCTCGCTTGAGCCCGACCCCGAACTGACCGATCGACGTTGGTGACGATTCGACTTCGTCGGGGCGACCCAGCCGGAACGCGTACTCGCGCGCGGCCTTGAGCGTGATGCCCTTGCAATTGTCTACGATTGTGAATTCGCCGTTCCGCGTCGAGATCTCGATGCGCAGTCCATCCAACGGCTGGTTGGGTCGGAGCTCGTTCGCGCTGTCCACCGCGTTATCCACGAGATCGAGTATCGCCGCGACAATCTCGATGTCCCGCGTCAGGATGCTGATGAAGAACCGTTTCACCGGCGAGACGTTGATCGTCTCGACTTCGGGGTCGACTGTCGTGCCGGCCATGAGGTGCCTCCCTGTTTGTCCTGTTTCACACTAGGGCTGGACGCGTGCAGTGAGCGTCATCCGCGCGCTCAGCTAGCTCAGAGACCTGCGGACTACCGTCCCGTGTGTGGGCGAGGTGTGGGAGACGAGCGATAAGGTGCGGACGCGGATGGCCGCGACCCGATCGAGCGGGACTCGGCTCGAGCTCCGCATGCGGCGAGAACTTACCGATCTTGGCGTCAGATATCGGCTTCAAACCCGACCCGTTCCTGAGTTGCGGCACCGCGCCGACTTCGTATTTGCCGGTGCTCGGGTCGTCGTCGATCTTCGGGGCTGCTACTGGCACGCTTGCGAGGTTCATTGCGTCCGCCCGAAGACCAACGTGGATCGGTGGGCCGAGAAGTTCGCGCAGAACAAGGAACGGGATCGGCGCGTTGTTGACGAATTGACAGCTCGAGGCTGGACCGTCGTGGTCGTGTGGGAGCACGACGATCTCAAGCAGAAAGCCGCGGAGATCGCCGGTCTTCTGCGTTCACGTAGGTGATCCGGTCGGCCCGTACGTCGGCCGATTGGGTGTGGCCGCGCGCCGTGTTGTCACCGTCGCGCCGTTGTCAGGCGTCGACGCCGAAGGCGCGAAGCAGCGGCACGCGAGGGATCATCCTGCGCGGGCCGAGCTGGATCGTGGGGATCGTCCCGCTCTCGATGCCGAGCTTGATCGTGCGGTAGTCGACGCCGACGAGCTTGGCGGCATCCTTCATCGTCAGTGCGAGCGAGTTCGCGGACCTGTTCATTGCCTTCTCCTTCCCATGAGCAATGCGTGACATTGCTTGCGCACACCGTACTCCCTCCGTGAGCAAAGCGCGACATGAATTGCTCACCACGCCCTAATCGTGCGACACTCGCTGGTGTGAGCGAGCTCTTCCTCGAAGCGATCGACCCCGAACGGATCCATGTCGGAGACGGCGTCCACATGCCGTTAAGATGGGATGCCGTCGCGACCGGCGAGCCCGACAACCTGGGTGCGATCCGTGTGGGCGTGGTCTACGACCAGCAGCTACGACGGTCGGTCGCTGCATCCGTCCGCGTGGATCGACTGGGCGAGGGCGAGGAAGTCACCGCCGCCTTGTTGCGGGATGTGAGCGTGCTTCAGATCGTCCAGCGGTCTGCACTCCGCGTGGTCACGGTGCAACGGAGCGAAGGGGAGCCGATGTTCCTGAGCGACTACTTCGCCGGCGTGCGGGCTCAAGCACCCAATCGAGAGTTCGGCGACACGGTCCTCGAGGCCGTGAGGCTATACCGGATCGCGACAACGGTGAACATCGCGCCGCTCAAGCTCGTCTCGGACCAGCTCGGCGTGAGCGTCAGCACGGCCACGCGGATGATGGCGCGGGCTCGCGGTGCCGGTCTCGCGGAGGACCTCATCACCCGCGAGACGTACAACCGAATGCGCGCCGACGAGGAGCAGCGGACCCGCCCGCACCAGCTCCCGGGCTCTCCGTCTGGCCCCTCGCTAGGGCGCTGACGTCAACGAACCGCATCAAGCTACATCTGTGCACATTGCCAAGCAAGTCGTGTTCGTGCGCGCAAATCGCGCAAAATCGCCCCCTTCACGGCATGGCCAATACGGTCTTGCCCGCATTCGTTTCTGGCATGGGTCGGAGAGCCGCTCCACGACTGGCAACTCTTGCCCGCATTTTGGCCGCATTCCATTCGCCGCTGGCTGTTTTCGGACGTCGCTGGATGTCGCAGCCGACTCGAAAATCCGCGTAATTCCGCGGAAGTTGTCGTTCCATGTTGCTATGCAGAATGCCCAAAACGTGTTCGAGTCCCTCCAGGGGGCACCGCACTTTTTCGGAGTATGACGTGGAACTTATCCTGAGACTTCGGGCGTCCTATCCGCCCCCGTTTGGCTGCCCCCGGCGTAGTCCATTCCCTCGAGCAAGGACACGAGCCGGCGCGTTCCGCGGGCATCAGCCCACTGACAATCCGCAGAGGATCGGAACCCATCAGGGTGACTGATCTCTGTCGGAGCAGGGTGCACAACGTGCCGCCGGGCTCTGGAATCCACACAAGCTGACTGCTGTCGCCATGTACCTGTCGTCATTCGGAGGGGCGGGTTCATCATGGATGCTGTGATCGCGTTGTCGATGTTCGCGAGCCTGATGCTCGTCGGGCTGGTCGCTGGAATCCTGCTCGCGACTCAGCTAGGCCAAGTCCGTGTGCAGAAGCAGCTGGGCGCACGGGACTTCACTCTTGTGAAGCACAGCTTCGAGATCGCCCTCGGCCGGGTGATGCCCATCCTCGTCGTCGCGGCTGGCGTGTCGATCGTCCCGCTGCTCCTTCTACTCGCTCCGCGCGGCTCGGTCCCGTTCATCGCGGCGCTCGTGGCGCTGCTGCTGTGGGCGGGGGTCATCATCGTGACGCTGATATTCAATCGACCGGTCAACGCCCTCGCCCGCCACTGGGACCCAGAGACGCCCCCGGACGAGTGGGAGGAACTCCGCGGCAAATGGCATCTCGGGCAGACCATCCGGACGCCTCTCGCCGTAGCGGCCTTCGCCGGAGTGACCCTCGCTTGCGTCTTCCCCGTGGTGTGAGCTGCCTGGAACTCGCTCCGTGGCCGGGGCACGGGCGCGTCGCTGCTTCGCCCCGGTGCCGCTCCACCGCTCCAAGGCTCCAAGAGCGGCCGACCCCTACCGTGGGACAACGGCTTGCCGACTCCCCACCCCGGCGACAACCCAGAAATCGTGAAGGATGCTCGACACTCCACGGCGACCAGCCCCTGGTCAACGCGGAACAGCTCGTGGAGCCCCGGACATAGAGAGTGGAGCCCCGGACATAGAGAGGGGCGCAGCCTCGCGGCTGCGCCCCTCTCGCGATTGGGTCAAAGTCCGACGGTGTCATCCGTCTCGCGCGTGACGCGGTGGGTCACAACCGGATCGGCCGGCCGCGCGACCACGGGATCGGCTACCGTGCGCGTGATCGTGTCAGTCCGACGACGTCGGAACAGCAGGACGATACCCGTCAGGAAGACAACTGCGCCGGCGATCATGAGGATGTACCCGACCACGTCAAGGCTCACCCACCCGATGTCGACGTTGACAGCGAACGCCAGGATGGCGCCGATCGCGAAGAGCGCGATTCCAGCTCCGATACTCATTGGTGTTCCTTTCCGGGCAGGACGACCCGCCCTCCCCTTGTCGGGCATTCCGCCCGCTGGCGATCATGACGCACTCCGCGGCGAGGCGTGGGGGGTTGACACTGCTGTCGCGCCTGCGGTAGCCGACCCCGAGTGGCTCCGGCTCACCTGACGCGACGGCTGTCGGCCTCCCTGCACCGGCACGGACCGCGGGCTACGTTCTCGCCTCACCGACCTCGTTCGCGGGGCCGGGCTAGGTGTGCTGTCCAGGCAGGTTGGTCAATCTGCTGATGGGTGGGTGGCCGCCGATCGCGGTGTGGGGCCTGTGGTGATTGTAGGAGTGCAGCCAGGTCGGGAGCGCGTTGCGGCGGGCTGACTCGGAGTTGTAGTGCCGTGAGTAGGCCCAGCCGTCGGCGAGCGTGCGGTGGAATCGTTCGATCTTCCCGTTCGTCTGTGGCCGGTAGGGGCGTGTGCGTTTCGGTCGAATGCTGAGTTCGGCGCAGGCGTCCCGCCAAGCGAAGGAGCGGTACGCGGAGCCGTTGTCGGAGAGGACGCGCTCGACGGTGACGCCGCGGGCAGCGAACCAGCCGACCGCGCGTCGCAGAACAGCGACGGCTGTGGCTGCGGTCTCGTCGTCGTGGATCTCGGCGTAGGCGACGCGGGAGTGGTCGTCGATGACGGTGTGGATGAACGCTGTCCCGGTGACCATGTCGCCGGCGATGCCACGTCTTCCGGTCCGTTTGGCGGTGACCGCTCGGTTGCGGTCGCCTTGGAACCGGCCGACGTAGCGCCACCCGCCGCCGTCGGGGATGTTGCCGAGCTTCTTCACGTCGACGTGGATCAACGAGCCGGGATGCTCGTGCTCGTAGCGGCGGGCGGGCTCGCCGGTGCGAACGTCGACGTGGCTGAGCCGATTCACCCGGCAACGCGTCAGGATCGCATGGACGGTCGACGCCGGCATCCCCAGCTGAGCGCCGATTCCGACCGGACCGAGCCGCTTCTTCCACCGCAGATGCACGACCTTCCGCACCACCGGCCGGGGCGTCCTGTTCGGACTCGAGTGCGGCCTGGAGGAGCGGTCCTGCATCCCCGCCTCACCCATCTCGACATAGCGGCGCGCCCACCGTTCCGCGGTCCGCCACGACACCCGGAAGTAGCTCGCAGCCGCAGCGACGGACCAGCCGTCATCGACGACCTGTCGGGCGAGCCGGAGGCGTTGGCGAGGGGTCAGCGCAGCGTTAGCGTGGGTCACGAGGACCTCCTTGGTCTCGAGTGCGGGAACTAGACAGCTCCACTCTCGACCGGGAGGTCCTCACCCGTCTATCGCGTCACACCTCAACCAACGTCCCTGGGCAGCACAGCTAGGCGATGCGCGGATGATCGGTGGGCACAGCGGAGAGGCCCGCCTCGCCGAAGCGGTGTGGTTCGCGCTGCAGCATCCGCTCGAAGAGGGCGACGTAGTTCTGCGCCATCTGGGCGGCCGTGAACCTCTCTTCGACGCTCGCGCGGCACGTCGCGCGGTCGAGTGAGCTCGCGCGCTGCAGGGACGCTGCCAGCCCGTCCGGCTCGGCGTCGATGAAGCCGTTCCGGCCGTGCTGCACGATCTCGGGCACGGATCCGCGGGGCGTTGCGACGACGGGAGTCCCCGTCGCGAGCGCCTCGATCATCACCAGGCCGAAGGGCTCGTCCCACTGGATGGGGTTGATCATCGCGCACGATGAGCCGAGCAGCGCAAACTTCTCCTCCGTGGAGAGCTCGCCGACGTAATCGGCGTTCGAGCCGAGCGCCGGGCACACGACATCGTCGAAATATGTGCGCTCGTGCGGCTCACGCATCTTCGCCGCGATCCGCAGCGGGATGCCCGCGAGCTCGGCGACGTGAATGGCCTCCAGCAGCCCCTTGTCCGGATGCATCCGTCCCAGGAAGCACGCCTCGCTTCCGCCCGGCCCGACGGGCACGTCCTCGACGCGGATGCCATGATGGATGACCTCGGTGACCCGGATGTCGCACGAGGTCGAGGCCTGGTGGTGCGAAATGGCGACGAAGGCCATGTCGGGCGCGGCGGCGCCGTAGAGCTCGAGCACGATGTCCTCGAACGGGCTGTGCACGATGGTGACGACGGGTCGACGTGCCGCACAGCGCGCGAGCACCGGGCCGCCGAGCGTGTTGTCGACGATCACGTCGACGTCGGCGAGCGCCTCGTATGCGCGGAGCAGATGACGCAACTCCGGCGCCGTGCACCCGATCACGCTGTGGTCCGAAGGCGGAAAGCCGGGCACCCGTTCGACCGCGCAGGTGCTGTCGCCGGATGCCGCGAGCACCACCTCGTGGCCGGCTGCGGCGAGTTCGAGCGCCAGTACGTCGATGAAGGACTCGATCCCGCCGTACGCCGGCGGCGGGATCGGGATCCACGGCGGGGCGATGATGCCGATCCTCATCGCGCTGACCTTCGGATCGGGGCGGTCGACGCGCCGAGCGGGGTGCGATGCACCGTGAGATGCGACGGCAGCCCGACGATCGAGGCCTCGCCTGCCGCGACGTCGACTGAGATCCGCGAACCGGCGAACGGGATGTTGCGCACGTGGATGTCGCCGAACTCGGGTGGCAGAGCCGGGGCGATCCACACCTCGTCGGTGGGCACCGACGGGTCGAAGCGGAGGATCGTGCGCAGCAGCGACAGCGGTGCCGCCGCCGCCCATGCTTGCGGCGAGCAGGAGGCCGGGTACACGACGGGCTGCGGGTACTCGTTCTGGTCGAATCCGCAGAACAGCTCCGGCAGCCGGCCGCCGTATCGATTCGCGGCCTCGAACAGCCCCACGGCGATGCGCTGCGCCTCCTCGACGAACCCGTAGCGCATCAGGCCGGCTGCCACGATCGCGTTGTCGTGCGGCCACACCGAGCCGTTGTGGTAGCTCGCCGGGTTGTACGCGCCCATGTCGGATGCGAGGGTGCGCACGCCCCATCCCGTGAACATCTGCGGCGACATCAGGGCCTCGGCGACCTGCGGCGCCTTGTCGTCGTCGACGATGCCGCTCCAGAGGCAGTGGCCCATGTTCGAGGCGCACCCGTCGACCTGACGCTTGTCGCGATCGAGGGCGATGGCGAAGCAGCCTCGGTCGGGCATCCAGAAGCGCTCGTTGAACCTGGCCTTGAGGTCCTCCGCCTTGGCCGTCCACGCCCGGGCGCCCTCGTCGTCGTCGCGCATCGAGGCGAGGAGGGCGCGCGCGAGGTAGGCCGCGTAGACGTATCCCTGCACCTCGCACAGGGCGATGGGCGGCTCGGCGAGCGCGCCGGTGGCGAAGTTCACGCCGTCCCACGAGTCCTTCCACCCCTGGTTCACGAGTCCGAAGTCGTTGAGGCGCGCATACTCGACGAACCCGTCGCCGTCCCGATCGCCGTCGCGCTCGATCCACTCCAGGGCGCGGTCGGCGGCATCCAGCAGGTCGTCGGCGTCGTCGGGAAGCCCGCCCCACCGGGCGAGCTCGCCGAGGACGACCACGAACAGCGGCGTCGCGTCGACGGTGCCGTAGTAGACCGACTCGCCACCGAGTGCGAGGTTGGCGGTGGCGCCGAGCCGGACTTCGTGCAGGATGCGGCCGGGCTGCTCCTCCGACGCCGCGTCGCTCGTCATGCCCTGCAGATCGGCCAGCGTCCTGAGCGTGCCGAGCGCGAGCGTCGGATCCAGCGGCAGCGCCATGTAGGCGGTGAGCAGCGAGTCACGCCCGAAAAGGGCCATGAACCAGGGGACGCCGGCGGCCACGACCGCCCGATCGGCGTGGTTCGGGTCGAAGATGCGCAGCGATCCCAGGTCGCGCTGGCTCTGGCGGACCACCCGTTCCAGCGAGTCGTCGCCCATCGAGGCGACCGGCACCCCGGACTGCCAGGCGAGCAGCCGGCGCACCGGCTCCTCAAGCGGCGTCGGACCCTCGGTGGCGGGTCCGAGCGCGACCTGCTCGCCGTTGACCGTGGGTGAGACGACGAGCAGCTGGGTCCATGTGCCGCGCGGCGGCAGTACGACGCGGAAGGCGATCCGGTCTCTCGCCACGCTCGCCTCGGGAGCATGGACGACGAGTCCGAGCGGATCGACCATTCCCACGGCGTCGATCCGGAAGCGACCCGACTCGTCGCGCGTCGTGGGGCGCGGGATGCCGCGAGCCCGGCCCTCCTTGACTTCGAAGATGTCGGCGAAGTCGGCCTCCAGCAGCACCTCGACCCGGAAGGACATCGGATCGCTCGAGTAGCTGCGGATGGTGACGCGCTCCCGCAGGCCGCCGTTGACGCGGCGGTCGCGCTCCACCGTCAGCGGGGTGTCGGCGCGCCCGGGCAGATGTCCCGCCCGTCCGACGAACACCGCATGGTAGGGCTCGGGGGTCAACGACGACAGCGACTCGATGGGTGCGCCGTCGACGAGAAGGGTCCACCGCGACACGATCCGGGTGTCACGGAAGAAGAGGCCGTGGGGAAGCTCCGGGACGATGTCGCCGTTCGCGCTGGATGTGCAGAACGACGCCCCCTCGAGAATCGTGACCGATCCGGCGCCCACGGGTGGGGCGAGTGTGTCCGCATTCCAGCCTGTCATCGATCCTGAACCTCTCGGGTGAGGGGGCGGCGCTCGACGCGCAGCGCCCGTTTTCGGATTCGGTGACGTTAGGCGCGTCCACCGCGGAGACACACGGGGATTGACCCCGCCGCTTCGCCGGTGTAGTCGACTGCGCGGGCGGCGCGCCGTTCCGGTCTGCTCACACCACCGCTTCGCCGACGATCACCGGATGCACGAGGTGCGGCATCCCGCGCCAGATGAGGCGATCGACGGTGGTGATCCGCATGTGCGACGAGATCGTATCGAGCGTCTCGCGGTTGCAGCGGCAGCCGTCGGCGACCGCGGCCCACGCGTCTGCGAGCCGGTCCTGCCATCGCGAGAGGCGCGGGCTGTCGGAGCGGACGTGCTCGCAGAACAAGAGCCGACCGCCTGGCCGAAGCACTCGCCGCACTTCCGCCAGCGCGGCGTCGGGATCACGGACCGTGCACAGCACCAGTGTCGAGACGACGGTGTCGAACGACCCGTCTCCGAAGGGCAGGGCCTCGGCCGGGGCGGCGACGATGTGGGCGCGGCGACCGAGCCTCGCGCGGCGCGCTTCGAGCCGGTCAGCCATCGGAGCGGATGGTTCCCCGAGAACCAACTCATCGATCGCCTCGGGATAGTGACTGAGGTTCAATCCGGTGCCGGCGCCGATCTCGAGGACCCGTCCACGCGCGCCCGCGAGCAGGCCACGGCGCGTGGCCCGCATCCCGCGATGCTCGCCGAGGGTCAGGAACGCGTCGTAGATTCCCGCGGTGAATCGGCTGCCCGCAACCTCGAACGCGGGCGCCGCGAGATGCGGCCGGGGCCCTTCGGACGACGTTGCTGCCGAGGCGCCCCGCTCCCCCGCTGCGGCGGGACGTGCCTGCTGATCTGTCATGTTGTCCTCCATGTTGCGGTGGTGTCGTCAGCCGAGTCGGCTGACGAGCTGTGTGAGCCACTGGTGCTTGAGCTCGATCCAGACGGCGCGAGCGGACGCGACCACGTCGCCGTTCTCGTCCAGGAGCGCGCTGGCGGTGTCGGTCGCTCGACCGTGCCGGTGGACGGTCCACCCGACGACGACGAGTCGCTCCCCGAGAAACACATCGCGGTTGCGGTGCGCCGCCATGGTGCCGAGGAGACCGACGCGACGGTCGAGCAGCGCCGACGCCGGGTAGCTGGGACAGTCCAGCGCGCCCCACACTGCGGCAGGATCCACGACGCCGCCGACGGTGTCACGCTCGTGCGGGACGAAGGGGGCGGTGAGCACGTCGCGGCGATTCTTCAGGGGCCCCGGGGTCACGCCCAGTCCATCGAGACGCTGAGCGCCGCACACCACGCAGTTCGACAGCAGGTGGCGCGCACCGTGGAGCGGGCTCGCCGCCCGTGCTTCCTCCGCATCGGCGAACCGGGGGGTGACCGGAGGGATCATCGTGAAGGGATCGAGCTTCGTCGCCGTCGCCAGGATCCGGTGGCTCGAGTCCGTGACTTCGGCGGACTGCCCGTCGTCGTCGACGAGGACCTCGATCCGCTCCTCGAGGGGGACGGGACGGATGAGTCGGACACTCGCGGTGCCACCCAGTGTCTCTGCGATCGCGCCGGAGGCGAAGCCCCCGTTGACGCTGCGAGGTGGGCCGTTGAAGCGAGCGTCGAAACGCAGGGTGTCGGTCGTGGTTCTCATGCCCCTAGCGAACCGCCACTGCAGCCTTCGGCTCATCGCTCGAATCAGCCAATCGCTCTGGCCGGATCGGGCCATGCCAGCGGCTGAGGATGCCTCGTCGGAAGGCGGTCCCGCGAGGCGACGGGGCATCCGCGAGAGCATCCGCTCGCTCGCCGGATCACCCTAGAATCCGGGTATGGCCACGCAGGAGCAGGTGGTGCGCCACGCGCGGGTCGGTGATCGTACCGTCGCCTGGTCGGCAGTCGGGTCGGGACCGACGCTCGTCGTCGGCGGGTGGTGGGCCAGCCACCTGGCGTTGAACTGGGAGGATCGCGCCTTTCAGAAGTTCGTGAACGAACTGGCCCGCCGGCACACGGTCATCCGCTACGACCGCCCGGGCACCGGCCTGTCGGATCGCACCGGACCGGCTCCAGCCAGCGTCGAGGATGAGCTCGCTACTCTGGCCGGCCTCATCGACAGCATCGGTCTTTCCCGCGTCTCGGTGATGGGTGCGTCGGCGGGATGCGCGGTGGCCTCGGCCTATGCAGCCGAGAATCCGGAACGGGTCGACCGGCTGGTCCTCTACGGCAGCTTCTCCCACGGCGCCGACATCGCTTCTCCGTCGGCGCGGGATCTGATGCTGTCGGTGATCGAAGGACACTGGGGGCTCGGTTCGCGCGTCCTCGCGGATGTGTTCCTCCCGAACGCGACGGCCGATGACCGTGAAGAGTTCGCCCGGTTCCAGCGGCGATCCGCTTCGCGGGAGACGGCGTCGGCGGCGCTGCGCGCGGTGTACGAGATGGACTCCAGCGACTACCTGTCCCGTGTGCGGGTGCCCACACTGGTCCTTCATCGGCGAGACGATCGCGCCATCCCGTTCGCACTCGGCCGCGAGGTGGCCGACACCGTGCCCGGTGCGACCTTCGTCCCACTGGACGGCGAAGACCACTTTCCCTGGCTCGGTGACACCGCCGCCGTGGTCGAGGCGATCGAACGCTTTCTCGATGGGATGCCGCAGCGCGCCGCATCGCGCCCGAACACGCCGGCCGCCCTCACCGCTCGGGAACGCGAAGTGCTGCAGCTGGTCGCCCAAGGCCTGACCGATGCACAGATCGCCGGCCGACTGAAGCTCAGCGCACACACGGTGCATCGGCACGTCGCCAACGCCCGCACGAAGCTCGGCGTCCCTTCGCGCGCGGCCGCGGCGGCCTGGGTGTCGACGCACCGCCAGTGAGCCGGGCAGAGGTGCAAGCGGCCCCGCGGCGGGGCAGCCACCGCCGGTGGGCGTCCGCTTGCGCGCGGGAGCGTATCGTCAGCGGACTGCGGCTCGTGGCGACCAGCTCGACACGGTTCGCGAAGCGCGCGTCGGTGAACCGGGATCGCGTCAGGACGCGGTCCAGCCGATGGCCCGCAGTACCTCGCGCGCCGCGTCCTCCTCGCTCCGGTCATGCGTGGAGACCAGAACGTCGCGGATCTGCTCCAGATCGGTGCGAGCAGCATGGTGGTCGACCCAGGCGCGAAGTGACGCCCGCCACTCGTCCGTCGGTTCCCGCTCGGTGACCCTCGCTTTGAGCACGTCGATGGGAGCAGTCAACTCGCAGACGACGAAGGACGCTGCCGGCACCGCCGCGCGGAGCTGTTCGAGTCGCACAGCGTCGGCGATGACGGTGGGGATGATCACGCGGATGCCGGGCACCTGCGCGTAGTTCGGCCAGATCGCCGCGAGGTTGGCGAGCCAGAAGTCTCGGCGGGGCGACGGGAAGATGAGGTTCAGCTCGTCGACATCGATCACCGCGTGTGGGACGCCGTCGGCCCGAAGCTGCTCGGAGATCGTCCGAGCCAGCGTCGTCTTCCCTGAGCCCGGTGAGCCGTGCAGGATCAGGACGTTCGCGGAGCTCACGCGGCGACGATACCAATCTCGCAGCGAAGAGCTCCTGCCGTTGAAAGCATCGCGGGTGGTCGCCGCCCGTCGGCGGTATCGTCGAGCGGTGCGAGCCGTCCCGTCATCACTCGATACGACCGTCGTCGGCGAGATCGACCGTCGCCTGTCGTCGGTCTCCGAGGAACACGAAGTCCGCATCCCGCGGGCCATCGAGAGCGGCAGCCGTGCGTGGGGGTTTTCGTCGCCCGACAGCGACTACGACTGCCGCTTCCTGTTCATCCGACCTCGGGAGCAGTACCTCTCCCTCTGGCCGGCGCGAGACGTGATCGAGACGCCCCTCGACAACACCTACGACGTCAACGGATGGGATCTCGCGAAGACCGTCGAACTCGCCGTGAAGGGCAACGCGACCGCTGAGCTCCACTGAGCCCCTCCCCCCGCTGACCCACTCACGAATGAGCGAGTCGGCCTGTCCCCCACCGAAGGAATCATGCGAAGAGCCGCCCTCGACCTCACCCTGTCCGCACACGAGGGACGTGGATCACGGTGACCTTCGACATCCGTCACTATCGCGACGCCGGCGACCTCGAACTCCTCCTCACGCTGCCGTACACGCTGAACCACGAGGTCGCTGACGATCTCGAGCAGGGTCGGCGGCGCCCGGAGTGGACCTGGCTGGCGGTCCGGGATGGGCGACTCGTCGGTCGTCTGGCACTGTGGGCGCCCGTCGGTGGGACTGAGCCCACCCAGCTCGACATCTTCGACACGGATGCCTCGTTGCCCGAGGCCGCACAGCGCGAGGTCGGCGCGGCACTGCTCGACGCCGCGCACACCGAACTGCTCTCCGGGCTGACCACCCCTCCGGAATACGCGCGCTACCTCGCCGCGGACTGGCGGGACGATGCGCACTCCCGCCGCGCGACGGAAGTGCTGCTCGAGCTGATGGAGAACGCCGGCGCCCGATTCGTCGTGGAGCGGCTGCGCCTGGAGTGGCGCGAGGGCACGCCGATCTCCGCACCTGACCCGCGGCTGACGTTCCGCCCGTTCGACTCCGACGACGAACTCATCGATCTCACCACTCGCGCCCTGGCCGGCACCCTGGACGCCCACAGCGTCGAGGAACTCGCGACCGCCGACGCGAGAGCCGTCGCCGAGTCCCAGTACGCGGACGAGTTCTCGCACTACGCGAGCCCTCGCGAGTGGTGGCGGGTCGCCACGCTCGAGACGGGAGAGGCCGTCGGGTTCGTCTTCCCCGCCCGCAACTCGTACCGACACATCATCGGCTACATCGGCGTGCTGCCCGAGCACCGCGGGAACGGCTACATCGACGGCATCCTCGCCGAAGGCACCCGCGTGCTCGCCTCCGCCGGCGCGGACTACATCCGCGCCTCCACCGACCTCGGAAACGAGCCGATGGCGAAGGCCTTCTCGCGCCAGGGCTACATCACGTTCGAACGGCTCATCAACATGGCGTGGGAGTGAAGGCCGACCGTCACCACACGACGCCTGCTCGCCCCTCGGGCGGCCCACACCGCGCGGCAGCGAGCCGCCGTCCTCAGAAGGACTCGGGAAGGTCGTAGTCGACGTACGGCGGCTCTTGCGCGTCCACGCTGACTGGTCGCGTGATCGCGTCGATCCGCTCCTTCATGTCCTGCACGGCCTCGGAGTTGTCCGGCGCTTCCATCTCGGAGTTCGTGGACTCGACCATCAGGATCGTGCTGGCATCCAACAGGAACGACGCATCCACCGTGTTGCCGTCCGGGCTGACCGCCCTCAGTGTCACCGTGTCGGCGCGCGCGTTGTCGGCCACCAGACGCGCGTACTCCAGCAGCGTGTCTGCTGCTTCGTCGCCCATGAGAAGAGGCTTGTCGGCATAGCTCACATGCTTCATGCGTGCACAGTAGGCGGCCCCTATCCAGCTTGTCTCGGGCATTGACAACTCCCCGCGGAGGTGTCGTCAATGGCACGTGCACGGCATCCGGAACCTGGGTAGCCCCGCGGATCGCGCTCGTCAACCCCCTCGGCGGAAGCGCCGGGCATCACCGACGCTGAACGCACTTCGCCGCTCGAACGCCGCTCACGCAACGAGGCAGAAGCATGACCACGATCGATCACCTCCCTACCCGCCGGCGCAGGCGGGACACGACGCTCATCGATACCGAGCAGCGCGAAGATCGGCATCGTGTGGAACTCACCTGGGTCGGCAACGGCGCCTGGCGCGCCCTCGACGTCACCGTCCCGCGGAACGACGCCCGCTGCCTCCTCGCCTATCTCGAGTGCCGCGGCGACCGGGTGGAGGTGACGTGGGTCCGGCCCTTCCGCCCACGTTCGGTATTCGCCTCGCCGCGGGACGCGTACCTTGCCGTGAATCTGTCGGCAGAGGAAGCATCCGCCGGCTGACACGCGGACACGGGACCCACCCGTGGATGCCGAGCATGCACCGCTGACAGCGGCGCCCCGGTCACGCGAGCCGCATGGTGGCCTCGGCTCGCTCCGCCATGGTCGAAGCGATCCGGGCGATCGTCTGCTGCATGACCTCTGCCGCCGGCGTCGGTGCGATGTCGGCGACTCGGGCGATGCTGATCGTGCGGGTCAGCGTGGGCTCCGCCAGACGCACCGCACGCAGCCCTTTGCGTTCGATCATGACCATCGCAGGGACGATGGCGACGCCGATCCCTCGTTCCACGAAACGGAGCACGGCATCCATCTCCGCACCCTCGACGACCGCGCGCGGCGACAGTCCGGCCTCTTCGAAAGCGGCATCGGTGGTGCCGCGGAGGTCGTACGTCGAACTGAACACGATCTGCGGCAGCTCGGCCACCTCGGCGAGCCGGATGCTCTTGCCCGCGGTGAGCGGCGGGACGTCACTGGACGAGACGACGACGAGCTCCTCGACGAGGAGCGGAGTCACCGTGAACTTCTCAGCGGATGCCTCACCCGACGTCGTGATCAGCGCGAGGTCGAGCTCACCGCCGCCGAGGGCTTCGAGCAGCGCGCGGGATCCCCGTTCGGTGATGTGCAGTTCGATGGCCGGATGTGCGGCGTGGAAGGCGCTCAGCACTTCTGCGACGAGGCTGACGCAGAGGGTGGGGGTGGCGCCCAGGCGCACGCGTCCGCGCCGGAGCCCTGCCAGCGCGTCGAGTTCGCGCCGAACGGATGCCGCGTCAGCCAGCATGCGGCGCGCCAGCGGCAGCAGCGACTCACCCGCGGCGGTGAGTACGCTGCCCGTGCGCGCCCGGGTGAACAGCTCCCCGCCGAGATCCTGCTCGAGCGCTGCGATCTGCCGACTCAGCGACGGCTGCGCGAGATGCAGCTGCTCGGCTGCGCGCGTGAAGTTGCCCACCTGCGCGACGGTCACGAAGGCACGCAGCTGTTCCAGGTTCACGGCTGCTCCAGATGCACATCGATAGCTTACCCGTATCGTTTTCAGTCAAAAGATGCATTGGAGTAATGCGACCGTTCTGCCTACCGTGGAGGGCGTGAGCATTTCAGAGCGCCAGCTTTCCACCACCGTCCTCGTGATCGGCACCGGTGGGTCGGGCCTTCGCGCAGCCATCGAACTCGCCGAGGCGGGCGTCGACGTCATCGCCCTCGGCAAGCGTCCGAAATCGGACGCGCACACCTCGCTGGCTGCCGGCGGCATCAACGCCGCCCTCTCGACGATGGACGCCGAAGACAGCTGGCAGCAGCACGCGGCCGACACGCTCAAAGAGAGCTACCTCCTCGCCAACCCGCACACCGTCGAGATCGTCACCTCGGGAGCCGCTCGCGGCATCGAAGACCTGGAGCGGTACGGCATGCCGTTCGCCCGCGAGGAAGACGGCCGCATCTCGCAGCGGTTCTTCGGCGCACACACCTATCGCCGTACCGCCTTCGCGGGCGACTACACCGGCCTCGAGATCCAGCGCACCCTGATCAACCGCGCGGCCCAGCTGGAGGTGCCCATCCTCGACACGATCTATGTCACGCGCATCCTCGTCAACGACGACGGCGCGGTCTTCGGCGCGTATGGCTTCGATCTCGAAGACGGCACCCGCTACCTGATCCACGCGGATGCCGTGATCCTCGCCGCCGGAGGGCACAACCGCATCTGGCGCCGCACCTCGTCGCGACGCGACGAGAACACCGGCGACTCGTTCCGGCTCGCCGTCGAAGCCGGCGGCCGCCTGCGCGACCCGGAGCTCGTCCAGTTCCACCCGAGCGGCATCATCGAACCCGAGAACGCCGCCGGCACCCTCATCTCAGAGGCGGCCCGAGGCGAGGGCGGCATCCTGCGCAACGGCCTCGACGAGCGCTTCATGCACAAGTACGACCCGGAGCGGCTCGAGCTCTCCACGCGCGACCGCGTCGCACTGGCCTGCTACACCGAGATCAAAGAGGGCCGCGGCACCCCCAACGGCGGCGTCTGGCTGGATGTCTCGCACCTGCCGCGCGAGACGATCATGACGCGCCTCCCCCGCGTGTACCAGACGATGCTCGAGCTGCAGATGCTCGACATCACCAAGGAGCCCATCGAGATCGCGCCGACCGCGCACTACTCGATGGGCGGCGTCTGGGTGCGCTCCTCGGACCACGCCACGGACGTGCCCGGCCTCTACGCCATCGGCGAGGCGTCGTCCGGCCTGCACGGCGCGAACCGGCTCGGCGGCAACTCGCTGATCGAGCTGCTCGTGTTCGGGCGCATCGTCGGGCAAGCGGCCGCCGAGTATTCGGCGTCGCTGCCGGCGCAGAAGCGATCGGCCTCGGCCGTCGCCACTGCTCGAGGCGAGATCGACGGCCTGCTGGCGGCATCCGGAACCGAGAACGTGCGGGCGCTGCAGCGCGCCATCCGCGACACGATGACCGAGCACGCAGGAGTGGTGCGCGACGAACAGGGCCTTCTCGCCGGCCTCGCCGAGCTCGACGCCATCGAGGCGCGCATGGCCGACATCGGCGTGCACCCCGACATCGCGGGCTACCACGACCTCGCGCACGCGTTCGACCTGAAGTCGGCGGCTCTCGCCGCCCGCGCGACTCTCGAAGCAGCGCTCGAGCGCCGCGAGACCCGCGGCTGCCACAACCGCAGCGACTACCCCGAGACCGACCCCGAGCTGCAGGTGAACCTCGTCTGGTCGCCGGCCACCGGCGTCGTGCGCGAGGCGATTCCGCCGATTCCCGCCGAGATCGCCGCCCTGATGCGGGAGGTGTCGGTCGCCGGCAAGCTCGTCGAGTAGGCCGTCTCGCGACCAGCGCAGGGCCTTCCCCGTCACACGACTGCGCGTCGACGACACCTTCCGTCGCGTGTAGCCCGTTCGCCGACATGCTGCAACCCCTAGAGGTGTTAGAGGGGCATGCGGGTAAGAAAGAGAGGGTGAAGAGAGTGACGTACGCGGGAAGCGAATTCGTGACCGGGGATGACATCGCGTCGGCACTGCTCAGCTGCGGTCGGGCGCTGGCCGAGGCCGGCGAGGCCGAGGCGGTGACAGTTCCATCCTGGGAGCAGGACGGCACGATCACCGGGGTGATGATACTCATCGGCCCGGCGAGCCAGATCGTCGTCCAAGACGCCCACGTCGATGCAGATGAGCTCATCGACGTCACAGCCATCGCCCGGCTGCAGGCGATCGAGCGCCGCCTCCGACCGGTGGCCGCCGTCGACGTCGAGAACAGAGCCCGGGAAGAGTGGGACGTCGACAGCCGGAATCAGGCGTGGGACGGCGAGATGTGACCGGCAGCTGTGACGGACCGCTTGTGTGACCGGCCGATGTGACGGACGGGCGGGTGTGAGGAACGGGCACGCTGCCGCGGCATCCTGTTCCCGCACATGAGCGGTGAGCGATAGCGCAAGCGCGGCGACCCGCTATTGCAGGCAGAACTCGTGGCCCTCCGGGTCCCTCATCTGGAAGTAGGTCTCGGGCCAGGGACCCCACGACTGGTCGACGAGGCGGACGACCTCTGCTCCGAGCGAGACGAGACGATCCTTCTCGGCTTCGAGCTCTTCGCGGGACGGCGGCCGTCCGGGTGTGGCGCTGATGTCGAGATGCAACCGATTGCGCCCGTCCTTCTTCTCGGAGGCGTGGTGGAAGAACAGCCTCGGCCCGACCCCCTCAGGATCCTCGGCGAGTCCGCGGTTGGAGAGATCCGCCTCGCTCAGCCCGGAGGCGAGCAGCTCGCGCTTCAGCGGCTCGTCCCACGTCGCCTCCGGATAGCCGAACACCGCAGCCCAGAAACGGGCCAGCGCCGGAGGATCGTCGGCGTAGAACGTGATGTTGCCGAGCTTGCCCGTCATGACGACCACCTTCTCTCCCACGGCGTCGATGCCGCGACACCGCCACCCTAGAGCTTTCTCCCGGGCGTCTCAGCGGAAGTCCCTCGCGCGGTGCTGCACGCCCACCCGGAGGTCTTCGAACCGGTCGGCGATGAGGTTCGTCACTCCCTCGGCCGAACGCTCCAGGATGCCGCGGGCGATGAGAGCGGGCGAGTCGCGCACGACCCGGCGGTACCTGTTCCAGACGCCGAGCGAGCACACCACGTTCACGAGTCCGTGCTCGTCCTCGAGATTCAGGAAGGTGATTCCGGATGCCGTGGCCGGCCGCTGCCGGTGGGTCACGAGTCCGCCGACCTCCACGCGGCGCCCCACCTCGTGGCTGCGCAGTTCGCGAGACGTCAGGACGCCGCGCGCATCGAGCCCGGAGCGGTAGTGGCTCAGCGGATGGTCGTCGGTCGAGATGCCGGTGGCCCAGAGGTCGGCGGCGAGGCGCTCGTAGCTGGTGGGATCGGCGAACAGCGGCGGCTGCACGGCGATGAGCGAGTCGGGCAGGAACTCGGGGCGATCCTGCGCCGCCGACCCGGCCAGCCAGATCGCCTCCCGCCGGCTGAGACCGAGGCACTCGAATGCCCCGGCGGTGGCGAGCGCCTCGACCTGCGCCGCGGTGATGCTGGTGCGCCGCACCAGATCTCGCTGGTCGCGGAACAGACCTCCGGCCTCGCGTGCGGCGACGATGCGCTGGGCCACGGCCGCGCCGATTCCCTTCACCCCGGCAAGGCCCAGCCGCACCGCGGACGCGCCGTCGCGCCGATGCGCCGCGGACTCGTCGGGAGCGTCGAGGTCGAAGAGCCCGACCGGTGGCTGGTCGCGCTCGAGGCAGGAGTCCAGGCCGCTCCCGGTCGCTGAGCTTGCCGAAGCGCCGTCCACCCGCTCGAGCACGGCCTCGACGCCCGACAGGTGCAGGTCGGGGCGACGCACCTCGACGCCGTGATGGCGCGCGTCGCTCACGAGGGTCGCCGGAGAGTAGAAGCCCATCGGCTGCGCCCGCAGCAGCCCCGCGAGGAACGCCGCCGGGTAGTGCAGCTTGATCCACGAACTCGCATAGACGAGCAGAGCGAACGACAGCGAGTGCGACTCCGCGAACCCGAAGTTCGCGAACGCCTGGATCTTGGCGTAGATCGCGTCGGCCTCCTCCCCCACGAGCCCGTTCTCGGCCATGCCGGCGTACAGCTTCTCTTTCAGAGAGTCGATGCGCTCCACTCCGCGCTTGGACCCCATCGCCCGTCGCAGCAGATCGGCGTCCTCGCCGGTGAGCCCGCCGACGGCCATGCCCATCTGCATGAGCTGCTCCTGGAACACCGGAATCCCGAGCGTCCGCTCGAGCACCGGCACCAGCTTGGGGTGGGCGTACGTGACCTTCTTCTGCCCGAGCTTGCGCTTGACGAACGGGTGCACGGCGCCGCCCTGGATGGGTCCGGGGCGGATCAGCGCGATCTCGATCACGAGGTCGTAGAAGCGCCGGGGCTGCAGGCGCGGCAGCAGGCCCATCTGCGCCCGCGACTCGACCTGGAAGACGCCGATCGAATCCGCCCGGCACAGCATGTCGTAGACCGCCTTCTCCTCCTTCGGGATCGTCGACAGCTCCCAGTCGTCCCCCGTCGAGGCGCGGATCATGTCGAAGCAGTACTGCAGGGCCGCCAGCATTCCGAGTCCCAGCAGGTCGAACTTGACCAGCCCCATCCAGGCGGCGTCGTCCTTGTCCCACTGGATCACCGTGCGGTTCTCCATGCGGGCGTGCTCGATCGGCACGACCTCGCCCACCGGCCGGTCGGTGAGCACCATGCCGCCGGAGTGGATGCCGAGATGCCGCGGCGCCTTGAGCAGCTCGGACGCGAACTCGAGCACCTGGTCGGGGATGTCGTGGCCGGCGCCCGTCTCGAGCAGAGCCCCCCACCCTTCGATCTGCTTGGACCAGGCATCCTGCTGCCCCGGCGAATGCCCCAGCGCCTTGGCCATGTCGCGGACGGCGTTCTTGGGCCGGTACTGGATGACGTTCGCGACCTGCGCCGCGCGATCGCGTCCGTACTCCTGGTAGACCCACTGGATGATCTCTTCCCGACGATCGGAGTCGAAGTCGACGTCGATGTCGGGCTCCTCTTCGCGCAGGCTCGACAGAAACCGCTCGAACGGCAGGTCGTAACCGATCGCATCGACAGCCGTGATGTCGAGCAGATAGCAGATGGCGCTGTTGGCGGCGGACCCGCGACCTTGACACAGGATGCCGCGGCGCCGTGCCTCTTGCACGATGCCGTGGACGATCAGGAAGTAGCCCGGAAAGTCCTTCAGCTCGATGACGCCGAGCTCCTTCTCGATGCGCGCCCGGTTCTCGTCGGTCAGGTGCGGGTACTTGCGCGGCACCGCATCCCACACCAGCTTGCGCAGCCACGACATCGGCGTGTGCCCCTCGGGCACCTTCTGCTTCGGCAGCGCGGGCTTGGCCTTGCGCAGCGGAAAGGCGAGCTCGTCGGCGAGCGTCACGGTGCGGGCCACGGCATCCGGGAACCTCACGAACCGCTCCGCCATCTCAGCCCCCGACCGCAGGTGCGCCCCGGCGTGCACAGGCAGCCAGCCGTCGAGTTCGTCGAGCCCGCGGTTGGCCCGCACGGCGGCGACCGCCGCGGCGAGCAGCTGCCGCTGCGGCACGGCGTAGTGGACGTTGTTCGTCGCGAGGAGGGGCAGGCCACGCTCGCGCGCGAGCCCGGCGAGCACGTCGTTCTCGCGCGTGTCGAGCGGATTGCCGTGGTCGATGAGCTCGACGTGCACGGCATCGCGCCCGAACAGCGTCACGAGGCGGTCGAGCTCGTGGGCGGCGGCATCCGCTCCCGCCTTTCCCGGCGCCGAGGCGAGCGCCCGGCGCACGGCGCCCTTGCGGCACCCGGTGAGCACCGTCCACTCCCCCGCGGCCTGCGCGGCGAGCTCGTCGAGGTCGTAGACCGGTCGCCCCTTCTCGGCCCCCTGCAGCTGGGCATGGGTGATCGCGCCGGCCAGCCGGTGATAGCCCTCCTCGCCGCGGGCGAGCACGAGCAGATGCGCGCCGACCGGGTCGGCCTCGCCGTTCTGCGGCTTCGGCAGCTCGAGCGACAGCTCGGCGCCGAACACCGTCTTCAGCTGCAGCGCCTCGGCGGCCTCGGCGAAGCGGACGATGCCGTAGAAGCCGTCGTGGTCGGTGACCGCGAGGGCGTGCAGTCCCAGGCGCTCGGCCTCTTCGGCGAGCTCCTCCGGCGACGAGGCACCGTCGAGGAACGAGTACGACGAGTGGGCGTGCAGCTCGGCGTACGGGATGGCGTCGGCCGGACGCTCGATCTCGGGTGCGACGTACGGCCCCCGCTTGCGCGACCACGCCGGGCTGTCGCCGCCGTCCGCACCGACCGGCGGCGCCTCGGGCCTGCGGCGACCGCTCAGCACGCGCTCCATCTCGGACCACGGCACGCCCGGGTTGTTGAAGCCCATCAGCCCTCACCCCGATCCCGGTCGTTGAGCGAGCGCAGCGAGACGAAACGCACCGCACCGACGCCGTTCGTCGGCCCGGGGCGTTTCGTCTCTGCGTTTCGACTCGCAAGCTCGCTCAACGACCACGTTCCTCGCTCGCTCAACGACCGGGAGCCAAGCTCCCTAGTCATAGGTGGCCTCCGCGGTCCAGGCGTCGCCGTCGCACACCAGCAGCCACGCCGACCCGTCGGCGTCGACGACCTGGAACCGGTACGCGCGCCGCGAGCGCACGGCATCCCATCCCCGCTCGATCACGGGCCACGGGCCCGCCCACGCCTCGATCGCCCGCCGGCGCCCGCTCTCGATGAAGAACGCGGGCACGGCCGCGACGTTGCCCCGCTCGTCGACATCGACGAGCTCGCCCCCGAGCGCACGCACGTCGACCGGCACCGGATCGGCGAACACCGTCGTCGGCAGCGGCTCGGGCAGACTCCCCGGCCACGGTCGCGCACGCTGCGCCGCGAGGCCGCCGACCCCTGTCGCCTGCCGGTCGCGCTCGTCCCGGTCTCCCCACGGCACGAGCACCTGACGCTCGGCCAGCCACCGCCCGCCGCCGATCGCGGGCGTCAGCACACCGCGATGCCCCAGCATGGCCTGCACCCGCGACAGTGCGTGGTGCACCCGCTCCTCGGGTCCGCCGCCGAACAGCGCCGGAGCGTGATGGGATGCCGCATCCACCGCCTCGGGCGAGATCCGCACCAGGGTCACCCCGCTGCGCAGGCCGCGCCGCCCGGCTGCATCCCCACCGGAGGGATCGGCGCCGACGTCTTCGGCGAGCTGCCACCGCACACGGTCGACGACCGCCGCCGCATCGAACGAGCCGGGGTGCAGCCACACCCGCTCGCTGCGCTCCCCGCGGTCGCCGACGAGCTCGACCCGCAGCTCGGTGCAGACGAGATCCATCGCACCCAGCCCGCCGATGAAGTCGTCGGCGGTGACGCGCATCGCGAACGCCACCTGGTCGGCGATCTCGAGCGGCGGCTCGAACGCGACCTCGCGCTCGAGCTCGGGTGGCGGCGTGCGCGGCTGCACCGGCCGCGAGTCGTGCCCCGCGGCGAGGGAATGCAGCCGGACGCCCCGCTCGCCGAACCGCTCCCGCACCCGATCGGGTTCCATCCCAGCGAAACCGCCGAGCGTCTGCACGCCCAGCCGGGCGAGGAGTCCCACGAGGTCGGCCGCGTCCTTCGTTCCGGCCGCGCCCGCGCCGATCATCGCCGATGCGTCGAGCACCGCGACCGACAGCGGCGCGAGGAACCCCGCCGCCCCACCGGCGGGCACGACGAAGACCGGATCCTCGGCGCTCGTTCCCCCGCGCGCCGCCTGCTCGGCCGTGAACGGCCCGTCGGCGATCCCAGCCCTGACCCCGTCGATCCCGGCCTCGCGCAGCGTGCCGATCAGCATGCGGGCGGCCTCGGTCTCGCCGCCGTAGTACCGCGCAGGGCCGCGGGCGCGCAGCGCGCACAGCCCCGGCCGCACCAGCTGCACCCCGGGCGCCCGCTCTTCGATCAGCGACACGATCGGCGCGAACGCGCGGTGATCGCGCGCGGCGTCCGCATTCACCAGCGTCAGCCCCGGGCACCGCGCCTGCGCGTCGCGCCGGCGCTGCCCGCGACGCACCCCCTCGGCGCGCGCGGCCGCCGAGCACGCCACCACGAGGTTGCGCTCGACGACGGCGATCCGATCTGCCGCAGCCGCAGCCGCCTCCCGCTCGAGAGCCGTGACCGGCCAGTCGGGAAACCACAGCACGAGGCTCCGAACGGGCGTTCCCGGCGTCATGTCACCCCACCGCCCTGATCCGGTGACCGAGCGAGACGTCGAGCGACGAGGAGGCCGACGCAGTGGGATGCAGCGATTCGACGGGGCGCATCCGCTCCGGCACGGCGGAGACATGGCCCGCGGCATCCGGAAGCATCACCCGAGCGCGCCGGGATCGCGGCCAGCGACGGCTCGACGAGGTGAGCGTCACCTCGCGGCCGGAGAGATAGCCGTGCCCGCGCCCGACGCCCTCCCATGCCGGCTCGCCGACCTCGATCACGGCCTCGGCCTGCGGCCACGGCCCCTGCACGAGCAGCACGGCGCCGCGATCACGAAGCCGCGCCGCCAGCCGGGAGACCTCGCCGTCGGCGGCTCGCCCGGACGGACGCACCGCGACCACCGGCAGCACCTCGGCGACCGTCGAGGTCACCGCGAGCCAGCGGGCACCGGGATCGGGGATGAGCACGAGGCGCGACAGATCGACCCCCAGCCCCTCGGCCGCCTCGGCGCCGAGCCGCGGCATCCCGATCACTCCGCACCACGACCCGGCCTGCGACGGCTGGGCGAGCAGCGCCAGCAGCACCGACGTCGACCGCGGGAGGGAATAGGCCGCCCCGGGACGCAGGCCGCCCCCGGGAAGCAGCGAGGCGAGGGCGGGATGCACCGGCAGCACCGGCGCGTCGAGCCGTCGCCCCTGCACCCGCTCGAGCTGCGCCCGCAGCTGAGCGACGGTGTGCGCCGACCCTGTGCCGGCCGATCCTGGGCTGGCAGGCCGGGCGGCCGTCGGCTCCTGGCCGACGGCTTCGTGCACGTGCTGTGCCGTGAGCTGCACGATCGCCCCCATTCCCACATGCTAGAACAGATGTTCTAGTCCTTCAACCGCTGGGAACGAGCGTACCTCCGGCTTCCGACAGTTATGTTCGAGAAATCGGTACCTTCCGAGACGAACGCCATCCCGCCGAGCGCCTTCCGGGGCCGCCGCGCAACCACTACCGTATGGACCACCGTGGGCTCACTCCACGCATCCCGTGAGGAGCCGCCGTGGACGGCGCCATCCACCCGACCCTGCTCGAATCGATCTCAGCGTGGGTGCTGATCGTCTCGTTCACCCTGTCGCTGCTCTACGAACTCTGGAGAGCGACCGCCAGGGCGGGGGTGTCGCGCCACGACTCGATGCGGGCCTTCGTCCGCGAAGTGTGGCTGTACGTGGTCGCCGCCATCGTCATCGTGCTGCTGCTCGCGGGCGTGCCGTTCGCCGCGTGGATCGGACTCGCCTTCTCGGCGCTCGTCATCCTCGTGTCGATCTTCTACTACAACCCCAGGATGATGATCGAGCGCCGACCCGGGCTGTTCGACTGGTTCGAGGACCTCGTGTACACCGGGCTGGCGTTCGTCGTCGCGGCGCTGCTCACCCTCGAGGTCTCGGGCCTCGAGCTCTCCTGACGGGACCGACACCTCACGCCGCGAGCGCGAGATACGGCTCCCACCGCGGATCGGTGCGCTCGGTGCCCCGGACGGTCCACTGCCCCCCGCGCGGCGGGCGAGGCAGGAAGCGCAGCTCCCAGTTCATCTCCTGCGGGGTGCGGTCGCCCTTCACGTTGTTGCAGCGCAGGCAGCAGGCGACGAGGTTCTCCCACGAGTCCGCACCGCCGCGCGAGCGTGGCAGCACGTGATCGATCGTCGACGCCGCCTTGCCGCAGTACCCGCAGCGGTGGTTGTCGCGCCGCAGCACGCCCCGCCGCGTCACCGGCACGTGGCGACCACCCGGGACCCGCACGTAGCGGGTCAGGATGATCACGGCGGGGCGCTCGTACGCGCGTCTCGTGCCCCACACCGGATCGGTCTCGGTGTGTTCCACCACGGTGGCCTTCTCGTTCATCACGAGCACGAGAGCCCGTTTGAACGACACGACGGCGAGCGGCTCATAGCCCGCGTTGAGCACCAGAGTGCGCATTGATCATCCTCTCGAATGGCCGGGACGGCTTCTCGGTTATTCGACTTGCGCGACGATCAAGGGCGCAGGGGCATGAAAAAAGGCGCTGTCTTATAGACAGCGCCTTGGCGCCACGGCAATGCCGCGGCATCCACTCGTGCAATGCCGAAGGACGAGGCGTCCAAGCGCATCCATGGTTCGGATGCGTGGTGTGCAGCCCATCGGCTCCCTCCGCTCTCTCAGCGTCGGGATTCAGGCTAACGCACCCAGCCGACACCGGGGCGGTGAACTCGGTGAACGCACGGGGGCGTGTCGGACAACGGATGCCCGCGTGTCGAACGACGGATGCCCGCCGCCCGGCCGGGCGACGGGCATCCGTCGTGATTCTGGGAGCCGATCCGGCTCAGCTCGCGTTGGCCTGCAGCCACGCCCACGGATCGACGACGGAGCCGTTGATGTGGACCTCGAAGTGCAGATGGCACGCGGTCGAGCTTCCGGTGCTGCCGACGAGGCCGATGAGCTGACCTGCTGACACCGACTGGCCGACCGAGACCTGGCGACTGCCGTACGTCATGTGCCCGTAGAGCGTGTTGACCTGCTGGCCGCCGATGACGTGGTCGATGGAGACACCGACGCCATAGCCGCCGTAGCTCTCCTGCGACACCTTGACCACGCCGGCTGCTGCGGCATAGAGCGGCGTGCCACACGACGACAGCAGATCGACGCCCTGGTGGTAGCCCGAGTCCCAGAGGCCGCGGCCCTTGGTGAAGTTGAGGATCGGCCAGCGCACCTCGCCGGTTCCGGGCGAGGTGAGGGCGATGTTGACCGGGACGGAAGACGACCGCGTCGCCGCCGCCGCCGCGGCCGCTTTAGCGACCTGGCGGGCGCGTTCGGCAGCCGCCTCTTCGGCCTTCTTCTTCTCGATCTCTTCAGCCGTGGTGGCCGCGTAGCTTCCGCGCGAGAGCTCGCTGGCATTGGCATCGGATGCCGCCACGAACGTCTGCGCGTCGTCGACGGCCATCTGCTGGATCGTGCGGGCCTCTTCGGTGCCCACGCCGGCGGTCGCGGCGAACGCCGGGATCGCGACGGTGGCGACGAGTCCGCCGACCATGGTCAGCACGACCAGGCTGCGCAGCGGCTTGAGCACGCGCCCCTTGGTCGACGAAGCGGAAGACGAGGACGGGGCGCTCGCGCGCACAGTCTTCGTCTTCGACTTGGCGGGCGGCACGGCTCGGGTCTGTCGCACGGGGGTCTGCCGGGTGCGCGCTCGACGGGTCGGGTCGGTCGCCGCGTGCTCGGGCACGATCGCGTGCGAATCTGTCTCTTCAGCCAAACTTTTCCTCCGGCGCCTCTGCGCCGGGGCGCTGGCTCGTCAGCATTCGATGTCGGGGCACGATATGCGGGCTTCACCACATGTGGACGACGAGCCGGTGAGGCAATCCACGTGGGGTCCGGTCGGCGGGCTTCTCGCCTGGTGGACTTCTCGAGGCTACCCGAAGGTCACGTTTATGTCACGCTCCACGCCTGGCAATCTCCGCACAGTGCCACGACGGATGCTGCGGCAGCACGCAGCGCGCACATCACGAGCACCCGGGAAGCGGCATCCTGTCGCCGTCCCGAGGGGTCCTTCGGGCGTCAGCGGGTCTCGTCGACCAGGAAGATGTGCGACGCGATCTCGACCGGGAGCTCGAGGCCCTCGTCGCTGCCCTGCATCTGCACGAGCACGTAGCCCTCGTTGTAGCGGTAGTCGCCGAAGGCGCCCGGCACGACGCCGGCGCCCTTCAGCTGCTGCAGCAGCTCGGGGTCGACCTGGGCGGGCTCGGCGAGCCGGCGCACCGTGCCGGTGATGGGCTCGCCGGCGTCGTTGAGACGGCGGACCAGACCCACGACGCCCTGCTCGAAGCCGTTCGTGGGCACGTCGCCCAGCTGGTCGAGCCCGGGGATGGGGTTGCCGTACGGCGACTCCGTGGGGTGGCCGAGCAGCTCGACGAGACGGCGCTCGACCTGCTCGCTCATCACGTGCTCCCAGCGGCAGGCCTCTTCGTGGACGTAGGCCCAGTCCAGGCCGATGACGTCCGACAGCAGGCGCTCGGCGAGCCGGTGCTTGCGCATGACGTCGACGGCCTTCTGGCGGCCGGCGGCGGTGAGCTCGAGCGAGCGGTCTTCGGAGACGACGACGAGTCCGTCACGCTCCATGCGCCCGATGGTCTGCGACACCGTGGGACCCGAGTGTCCGAGGCGCTCCGAGATCCGCGCCCGCAGCGGCACGATGTTCTCCTCCTCGAGCTCGAGGATCGTGCGCAGGTACATCTCAGTGGTGTCGATCAGATCTGTCATGTCGCGGCGTCCTCGATGTCTGGAGTGTAAGGACAGCCTATCTTCTGGCGCAGACACCCAGGCGGGGCCGGCCCCACGGCGCCCGCCTGGGCTCCAACAGGTCAACCGCACCTCCACAGGAGGTTGGAAGGATTCAACCTCCTGTCGAAGGCCGGTTGACCTGTCGCGCAGACCGGCGCAGGGCGACAAGCATCCGACGGAGCGACCAGCTGCGAAGGGCGGGCCGACCACCGGCGACCGGCGATCGGCGACCGGGGACGCAGAGAATCAGCGCGGTCGGTGGAGGCCCTGTGCAATCGCTCGCATGATGAGCTCCTGAACCTCGTGCCAACGGTCGATGACCTGGGTATAGGTCACACGGATCACGTGGTAGCCGAGCAGCATCAGCGCCGCATCATGCGCGACGTCTTCGGCGCGCTGGAGTCCGACATGGTGACCGCCGTCGACTTGGACCACGAGTCGCTCTCCGATCAGGAAGTCGACACGATGCTCGAGTATCCAGATCTGCGCCCGGATCGGAAGCCGCAGCCACTTCAGCCGGATCGCGAAGATCGTCTCGAGCCCGGAATCCGAGAACGGGGTCGCGGCCTCGAGCACCCGCCTGGCGCCCGGCCGCAGCGGCAGCCGGGCGAGCTCCAGCTTCGTGACCAGTCCACGATTGAGCGCTGAGTCCCACACGGCCAACGCCGCCTCGTACGGCTGGCAGCCGGCGACGATCACGAGCGTGTTCAGGACACCGTCTTCCAAAGCACCGAACTCCCGCGGCTGGACGGGGATCGACCAGTGCACCGTCGTCTTCGGATTCTGCAGATCCAGGCGCGAAGCTGACGGCGGCGCTCCGACATGTGGCGCCTCTTCGTCGAGGACCCACAGCCCCAGCCTCTTGGCCTGGGTGACGCAGGTCAGCACGACGCCCGCCCTCGCCGCGGCCACGAGGTACGGATCAGCATCGACCGCCGCGACCCAACCACGGCGAGGAACAATGAAGAGGCCCTCCGCGACCGCGCCAGCGACCGTCAAGCGGCTGAAGCCTGCGTCGAGAAGCGCCCGCACGCGTACGACGCCGCCGTGACGGGTCACCGCGTCGATCAGTCCGGTCATCTTCGAACCATCGCCGACCACGCGACCTGTGGTTCACGTCTCCCCCGCCAGGGTAAAGAACTCGCGCACGCGGCATCCGTTCGCCCTCCTGTGGAGGAGGAACCCGACAGGTCAACCGCGGCTCTACAGGACGCTGGAAGGTTCCATCCTCCTACGGAGGCCCGGTTGACCTGTTGGCGACGGATGCCGGGGCGCAGCGCGGCGCGCGACACGAACTGAGCCGTGCGGCAACGAACTCGACGCGGCTCAACAGGTCAACCGCGCCTCTACAGGAGCTTGGAAGGTTCCAACGTCCTGTGGAAGCCCGGTTGACCTGTTGACGACGGATGCTGCGACCCGCAGTCACCGCCGCGCGGGGCCTCGCGCGCGTCACAGGCTGTCACGGGGGCGGGGCTGCAGGGCGGGCCTCTCTAGAATCGACGCATGGCCCACGTCCTCCTGCCCCGTGAGATCCTTCCCGCCGATGGACGCTTCGGGTGCGGCCCGTCGAAGATCGCGCCCGCCCACCTCGAGGCGCTCGCAGGACCAGGCTCGGCGCTGCTGGGCACGTCGCACCGCCAGGCGCCCGTCAAGAACCTGGTGGGCCAGGTGCGCGCCGAGCTGAACCAGCTGTTCCGCCTGCCGAACGGATACGAGGTGATCCTCGGCAACGGCGGCTCGACCGCATTCTGGGACGCCGCGGCGTTCGGCCTGATCGAGAAGCGCAGCCAGAACCTCGTGTTCGGCGAGTTCGGCGGGAAGTTCGCCGCCGCGGCGAAGACGCCCTGGCTCGAGGCTCCCGACGTCCGCAAGGCCGAGCCGGGCACCAGCACGGTCGCCGAAGCGGTCGAGGGCATCGACGTCTACGCCTGGCCGCACAACGAGACCTCCACCGGCGTCTCCACCGCGGTCACGCGCGTGCACGGCGACGAGGGCGCCCTCACCGTCATCGACGCGACGAGTGCGGCGGGCGGCATCGACTTCTCGGTGCACGAGGCCGACGTCTACTACTTCGCACCCCAGAAGAACCTCGGCTCGGACGGCGGCCTGTGGTTCGCGCTCGTCTCGCCGGCGGCGATCGAGCGCATCGAGCGCATCGCGGCGTCGGGTCGCTACATCCCCGAGTTCCTGAGCCTCAAGAACGCCCTCGACAACTCGCGACTCAACCAGACCCTCAACACCCCGGCGCTCGCGACGCTGTTCCTCCTCGACAAGCAGCTCGACTGGATCCTCTCGTCGGGCGGCCTGCAGTGGGCCGACGCCCGCACCCGCGAGTCGTCGCAGGCGCTGTACGACTGGGCCGAGGCATCCGCGTTCGCCACGCCGTTCGTCGCCGACGCGGCCGACCGCTCCCCCGTCGTCGTGACCATCGACTTCGACGAGACGGTGGATGCCGCAGCCGTCGCCAAGAGCCTCCGCGAGAACGGCATCGTCGACACCGAGCCGTACCGCAAGCTCGGCCGCAACCAGCTGCGCGTCGCGACGTTCGTGTCGATCGAGCCCGAAGACGTGCGTCAGCTCACCCGCTGCATCGACTACACGGTCGAGCGACTGGGCTGAACGGCGGAATCCGGACGGATGCCGCTGCCCGCGGCATCCGTCCGGATCGGGTCCGTGTCGCCGGCGCCGTCTGCCAGCGGTGACGGCGATGGGGACAGCACCGCCGAGACGATCGCCTCGATGGCGAACTCGGACGCGCGTGCGAGGTCGACCGCATCAGGGGCGAGGAGCCACTGCACCTGCAGACCGTCCATGACGGCCAGGATGCTGGCCGAGGCCAGCCCGACCGTCGCAGGCTCGGTGACGCCCCGCTCGGCGCAGACCACCTCGAAGGCGTGCGCGACCTCGGACCGCAGTGTGCGGTACCGCTTCTCGAAGAACTCGCGGCCGGGGTGGCCGTCGGTCACCGACTCGGCCGACAACACCGCGTAGGCCTGGACGATCCCGGCGCGATGGGCGTTGACGAAGGCCGTGCGCACGAGGTGGCGGAACAACGGCATTCCGTCGGGGATGTGCTGCTCTTCGAGGTCGGCCACGTCGGTCTCGTCGCGGTGCTGGAGGACCTCGATGAGCAGCTGGTCCTTCGAGCCGAAGTGGTGCAGGATCCCGGCGTGCGTCATGCCGACCTGGTCGGCGATGTCCTGCAGGGTGCCGCCGGTGAAGCCCTTGCTGCCGAAGATCTCGACCGCGGCGTCGAGGATGTCGCGCCGGCGGGCGAGCGTCTCGGGCCGCGAGCGCGGCTGTCGTCGCTGAACAGCCATCGGGGACCCCCTTCTCATCCGCGGTTTTCCGGGCGCATGAACCGGTGTGTGCGAGTTTATCGACGGCCATCCGGGGCCGCGGGTGAAGCCTACTTGCAAAGATTACTTACTTGATTGTAAGTTGATCCGGCAATCACCCTGACGCCGTCGTCACCCCTCCTGGGGAGACACGATGTCGTGCTCACATCAAGGAGAAGCAATGAGGCTCAGAACATCCCTCGCCGCCGTCGGTGTCGCCGCGGCGCTGGTGCTCACCGGCTGCGCCGGTGGAAGCGGCAACGATGACAACTCGGCGGGTGCGGCGCTCACCATCGCCAAGCCCGACGGTGCGATCACCACCGAGTCCCACAACCCCTACCTCGGCGACTCGTCCGCCTCGAAGTACGGCTACGCCAAGGTCATCTTCGAGCCGCTGGCACTCGTGAACCCCACGGGCGACCTCGGCACCACCCCGTGGCTGGCCGAGTCGGTGGAGTGGAACGACGATTACACCGAGCTGACCGTCGTCCCACGCGCCGATGTCACCTGGAGCGACGGCGAGGCCTTCACAGCCGACGACATCGTCTTCACCTTCAACATGTACATCGACGGCACGCTGAACGACACGTCGGCCCTCAATCTCGAGAGCGCGACCTCCGACGGCGACACCGTCGTCCTGAAGTTCGCCGACTCGAAGTACACGGCGCAGGCCCGCGTGCTGCACACGCCGATCGTCCCCGAGCACATCTGGGAGAACATCGACGACCCCAACACCGACCCGCTGACGGACGAGGGCGCGGCCGTCGGCACCGGCCCGTACGTGCTGGACAGCTGGACGACCGAGTCCGTCGCCCTCACGGCCAACGCCGACTACTGGGGCGGCGACCTGGCGGTTCCCCAGCTGAATTACGTGTCGTACGGCGACAACGCCGCCCTGACGACGGCGCTCGTCTCGGAGGAGGCCGACTGGGCGCAGGCGTTCATCCCGCAGATCGAGGACAGCTTCCTGGCCGCCGACGAGGACAACCAGTTCCTCGCCTCCCCCACTGCGGGCGCGGGCACGCTGTTCATGAACCTGCAGACCAAGCCGTTCAACGACCCGGCCCTGCGTCAGGCGATCGCGTGGACCATCGACCGTCAGGCGTACGTCGACGTGGCACGCGAAGGCGCGAGCACGCCCATCTGGAGCGTCACCGGCCTCGGAGACCTGCTCGCCGACGAGATCGACGCGGAGTACGAGGGCGCCGTCTACAGCGTGGACACCGACAAGGCCAAGCAGATCCTCACCGACGCGGGCTACACCTGGAAGGACGAGAAGCTGATCGACCCGGACGGCGAGGCCGTCTCGTTCTCGATCTCCGTGCCCGCCGGCTGGAGCGACTGGAACACCGAGCAGGCGCTCATCGCCGAGGAACTCGGCGAGGGCCTCGGCATCGAGGTCAAGGTCGACCAGCCTGACTGGGGCGGCTGGGACGCGGCTCGCCAGGAGGGCACGTTCGACATGATCATCCACTGGCTGGAGGACACCGGCAACGCCTACGGCCTCTACACCTCCACGATGGATCCGAAGTGGATCGTCGACGGCAAGGCGCAGTTCAACTTCGGCCGCTACGACAACCCGGCCGTCACCGAGGCGCTCAACACCTACGCGAACACCTCGTCGGACGAGGAGCGCACCGCCGCCGTCGCCGTGATGGAGAAGGCATTCGCCACGGACGTGCCGGCCATCCCGCTCGGCTCCCACCCGCTGCTGGGCGAGTTCAACACCCGCAACTACGTCGGCTGGCCCTCGGAGGAGGACCAGTACGCATCGGCGGACCCGACGCAGCCGGCTGTGGTTCAGATTCTGACGAAGCTGAAGCCTGCCGAATGATGTCCGGCAGGCGGGGCGGATGCGCGGCATCCGCCCCGCCTGCACGTCACCCTCACGAAAGCGAACCAGCATCGATGCATGATCCGCTGCTCTCCGTCCACGACTTCTCGATCGTCTACGATGTCGATCCCCCCGTGAAAGCGGTCAAGAACGTCACCCTCGAACTCCAGCGCGGTGAAATCCTCGGACTCGCCGGCGAGAGCGGGTGCGGCAAGACCACCCTCGCGTACGGCATCCAGCGCCTGCTCAAGCCACCGGCCGTCATCACGAGCGGCTCGGTGATGTTCCACGATGCGGACGGCGAGGATGTCGACGTCAACAGCCTCGACGCCGAGGAGATGCGCCGGTTCCGCTGGGACAAGGTCTCGATGGTCTTCCAGGGCGCGATGAACTCGCTCAACCCCGTTGCGACCGTCGGGTCCCAGCTGGAGGACGTCTTCGAGATCCACCGGCCGAACCTCACCGGCGCCCAGCGCCGCGAGGCGGTCGTCGAGCTTCTCGAGATCGTCAAGGTCGGCGCACAGCGCTACCGCTCGTACCCCCACGAACTGTCCGGCGGCATGCGCCAGCGCGTCATGATCGCGATGGCGCTCGCCCTGCGCCCGCAGCTCATGGTGATGGATGAGCCGACCACCGCGCTCGACGTGCTCGTGCAGCGCGAGATCCTGCGACAGATCTCGCACCTGCGCCGCGAGTTCGGGTTCTCGGTGATCTTCATCACGCACGACCTGCCCCTGCTGCTCGAGATCAGCGACCGCATCGCCATCATGCGGGAAGGCGAGATCGTCGAGCTCGACACCGCAGAGCGCATCTGGACCGACCCACAGGACGAATACACGCGGACGCTGCTCGCATCGTTCCCCCGCCTCACCGGAGAGAGAGGGGTGGTCCACCGATGACCGTCCTCGAATTCGACGCCGTCACCAAGACCTACTCGGTGCGCGGCGCCGGCCAGATAAACGCCCTCGACGACGTGAGCTTCACGCTCCACTCGGGCCAGACCATCGGCCTCGTCGGCCAGTCCGGCAGCGGCAAGTCGACCATCGCCAAGATCCTCACCCAGCTCGAGACTCCCACGAGCGGCGAAGTGCGCCTCGACGGCCAGCCGCTCCCCCGCCGCGGCAAAGCCCTGCGCACATACCGCCAGCAGCTGCGCATGGTGTTCCAGGATCCGTTCGCGTCGCTCAATCCCTACCACTCGATCCGGTACGCGATCCAGCGCCCCCTCCAGCTCGACAAGGTCGTGCCGAAGGATCAGCTCGACGACGAGGTTCGGCGAATACTCGGCCGCGTGCGGCTCGACGCCGATCAGGTCATCGACCGCCGCCCGCATGAGCTCTCAGGGGGTCAGCGTCAGCGGGTCGCGATCGCGCGCGCGCTGGCATCGCGCCCAAAGCTGCTCGTCGCCGACGAGCCGGTCTCGATGCTCGACGTGTCGATCCGCCTCGGTGTGCTCAACCTGCTCGCAGACCTGCAGCGCGAAGAGGGTCTCGGCGTGCTCTACATCACGCACGACCTCGCAACCGCACGTCACTTCAGCGACGAGATCCTCGTGCTCAACCAGGGACGCGTCGTCGAGCGCGGTCCCGCCGACGACGTGATCCTGCGTCCGCAGAACCCCTATACCCAAGAGCTGCGTGCGGCATCCCCCGATCCCGACTCGTTCTTCGCACACGCAGCAGGCATCCTCGGAGGTGAGAAGTGAGCGCCGTCGCCCCCCAGCTCCCCCCTGCAGAGACGCGCACAGCAAACTTCGATGCGATCGAGGCGGGAACGACGGCGACGAGTGCCGTCAAGGGCCGCTCCCGCATCCCGTGGCGCTTCCTCGGCGGTCGCGCCGTGTTCTACCTGTTCACGCTCTGGGCGGCCATCACGATCAACTTCTTCCTGCCTCGGCTGATGAAGGGCGACGCGGTGGACGCGTACCTCGCCCGCAACCGCAACGTCTCGCCCGAAGCGGCCGAGGCGCTGCGCGCACTGCTCGGTCTCGACACCGACGCGTCGCTCTGGCAGCAGTACCTCGACTACTGGGCTCTGCTCCTGCGCGGCGACCTCGGCATCTCGCTGCTGCACGGCATGCGGCCCGTCACCGAAGTGGTCGGCCAGTCACTGATCTGGACGGTGGGCCTCGTCGGCGTCGCGACGTTCGCCGCGTTCGCGATCGGCACCATCGGCGGTGCGATCGTGGGATGGCGTCGCGGCAGCCGGCTGGACGCCCTCGTCCCCATCACGACGTTCTTCAGCACCATCCCGTACTTCTGGCTCGGCCTCCTGGCCATCTCGGTGTTCTCGGTGACGCTCGGATGGTTCCCGATCGGCAAGGCCTACGGCGTCGGAGTCAGACCCGAGTGGTCCGCGGAGTTCATCGGCGACGTCATCCATCACGGCTTCCTGCCGGCGGCGACGATCATCCTCGCCTCGCTCGGCGGCTGGATGCTCGGCATGCGCAACATGATGCTCACCGTGCTCGACGAGGACTACGTCACGGTCGCGCAGGCCAAGGGCATGCCGAACAGGCGCGTGCTCTGGCGCTATGCCGCACGTAACGCGGTGCTGCCCCAGATCCAGAGCTTCGCGCTGGCCCTCGGATTCATCGTCGGCGGCACGATCGTCATGGAGGTCGTCTTCAGCTATCCCGGCGTCGGCAAACTGCTGCTCGACGCCACGAATGCGAAGGACTTCGCCCTCATGCAGGGAGTGTTCCTCGTGATCACGATCTCGGTGCTCGTCGCGAACCTCCTCGCCGACATCGCCTACGCATTCCTCGACCCGCGCACGCGCCAGACGGAGGCCTGAAAACATGGACACGATCGCCGACGACACGATGACCAGACGCCCCGCGAACACCCCCACGACCGCGACGGTCCGCACTCCCCGCTCCGGCGGAACGGCCCCGCACAAGAGGCCGACGTTCCGGTCGAAGCTCGGCTCCGCCTTCGCCATGTTCGGAAACGGCAAATCGATCACGGGCCTGTCGATCCTCGGGTTCTTCGTACTCGTGGCGATCTTCGCCGACGTCCTCGCGCCTTACTCGCCGACGAAGGTGGACAACACCGCCCGCTTCCAGCCGCCGTCGGCCGAGCACTGGCTCGGCACCACGCACATCGGCGAGGACGTGCTGAGCCAGGTCATCCACGGCACCCGTGGCGTCATCGTCGTCGGCTTCCTCGCCGCGATCATCGCGACGATCATCGCGATCGTCGTCGGCGTCATGTCGGGCTACCTGCGCGGGTGGCGCAGCGAGGGACTCTCGGCGCTCACCAACGTCTTCCTCGTGATCCCGGGCATCCCCCTCATCATCATCGTGGCGACCATGTTCGAGGACCCGCCGTTGTGGGTCATCGCCTTGGTGCTCGGTCTCATCGGCTGGGCATGGGGAGCGCGGGTGCTGCGCGCACAGACGATGTCGCTGCGCAGCCGCGACTTCGTCCAGGCTGCCAAGGCCAACGGCGAGCCGCTGCGCCGCATCATCACGGTCGAGATGCTTCCCAATCTGATGGCGCTGATCGCCGCGAGCTTCGTCGGCACGGTGACGGCCGCGATCATCGGCCTCACGACGCTGTCGTTCATCGGGGTCATCCCGGTGACGACCTACAACTGGGGCACGATCCTCAACTGGGCCAGCGCCCAGGGGGCGTTCCGGCAGGGCCAGTGGTGGTGGTTCCTGCCTCCGGGCCTGTGCATCGCGGCGATCGGCGTCGCACTGTCGCTCATCAACTTCGGCATCGACGAGTACGTCAATCCGCGCCTGCGCTCCGCCGGCGAGCGGGCTCGCGCGATGAAGAAGAAGGGCATGAACGTGAACGACACCGTCACGGTCGTGCGCACGAACACGAAGACCCAGGAGAACGCGTGACCACCGCGACCGTCCCGAACTATCTCGACGAGGCGCTGCCGGTGGCCGACCGCATCACGGACCTCCTCGGCCGCATGACGGTCGAAGAGAAGGTCGGGCAGATGATGCAGCTCGACGCGCGCGACGACCTCGACGACCATGTGCTGCGCAAGCACGTCGGCTCGATCCTGCACACGTCGCCCGAACGCGTGCTGCGTGCGCGCGAGCTGACGTTGCAGACGCGGCTGCAGATCCCGCTGCTGGTCGGCGAGGACTGCATCCACGGCCACTCGTTCTGGGAGGGCGCCACGATCTTCCCGACGCAGCTCGGCATGGCGGCATCGTGGGACGCCGATCTCGTCGAGCGGGCCGCGCGCGCGACGGCCGTCGAAGTCGCGGCGACCGGCATCCACTGGACGTTCTCGCCGGTGCTCTGCATCGCGCGTGATCTGCGCTGGGGCCGCGTCGACGAGACGTTCGGTGAGGACCCGCTGCTCATCGGGGAGCTCGCCTCCGCCATGGTGCGCGGCTACCAGGGCGGCGGTCTCTCGGACCCCACCGCGATCCTCGCGACGGCGAAGCACTTCGCCGGCTACTCCGAGACGCAGGGCGGGCGCGACGCGAGCGAGGCCGACCTGTCGCGCCGCAAGCTGCGCTCGTGGTTCCTGCCGCCGTTCGAGCGGGTGGCGAAGGAGGGATGCCGCACCTTCATGATCGGCTACCAGAGCACCGACGGCGTGCCGATCACGGTGAACGACTGGCTGCTCAACGATGTGCTGCGCGGCGAGTGGGGCTACACGGGCACGCTGATCACCGACTGGGACAATGTCGGCCGCATGGTGTGGGAGCAGCGGGTGCAACCCGACTACGCGCACGCCGCGGCCGCCGCGGTGAACGCCGGCAACGACATGATCATGACGACGCCGGGATTCTTCCAGGGCGCCCTCGACGCTCTCGCACGGGGGCTGCTGACCGAGGAGGCGCTCGACCGCGCAGTGGCGCGCATCCTGCTGCTCAAGTTCGAGTTCGGCCTCTTCGCTGATCCGCGCCTCCCCGACGACGCCCGCATCGCGAGCGAGATCGCGACCGCCGAGCACCAGGCGCTGAACCTGGACCTCACGCGTCGATCCATCGTGCTGCTGCGCAACGACGGCCTCCTGCCCCTCGACGGCGGATACACGGCGGATGCCGGCGGTCGTGCTCTGCCTGGAGCCGCCGGAGCCCGTCGCGTCGCGGTGATCGGCCCCCTCGCCGACGACGCCCAGACGCAGCTCGGCGACTGGGCAGGCGGTTCCGGCCAGGCAGGATGGCTGGCCGGCCAGCCGCGCGACATGATCACGACCGTCCTCGACGGGTTCCGCTCATACGCACCCGCCGGCTGGAAGGTCACGCACGCGCGCGGCGCCGACGTGCTGACGCTCGAAGAGGACCCCGCAGGCGCGTTCTTCCCCGACGGCCAGCCGCGCCCGCAGATCGTCGTACCCTCACCGCCCGACGACGCGCTGATCGCCGAAGCCGTCGCCGCCGCCCGGGCCGCCGATGTCGCGGTGGTGGTCGTCGGCGACGTGATCGAACTCGTGGGAGAGGGGCGCTCGACGGCGACCCTCGACCTCATCGGCGGGCAGATCGCGCTCCTCGATGCGCTCGCGGTGGCCGGCACGCCGTTCGTGATCGTGCTCGTGGCGTCGAAGCCGCTGGTACTGCCGCCGTCGGCGCAACGGGCGGCCGCGGTGATCTGGGCCGCGTCGCCCGGCATGCAGGGCGGCCGCGCGGTCGCCGAGCTCGCGCTCGGTCTCATCGAGCCCACCGGGCGTCTGCCGATCTCGTTCGCCCGTCACGTCGGCCAGCTGCCGATCTTCTACAACCAGATCCGCGGTCAGCACGGCAACCGCTACGCGGACCTCACCCAGTCGCCCGCGTGGGCGTTCGGCGAGGGACTCTCGTACACCACCGTCGAGTACGACCGCCTGCGCATCGTCGACACCGAGCTCGGCCCGGACGACACCGTGCGCGCGACGGTCGAGCTGCGCAACACCGGCGCGCGCCCCGCACACGAGATCGTGCAGCTCTACGTGCGCGACGTCATCACCTCGGTCAGCTGGGCCGACAAGGAGCTCAAGGCGTACCGCCACGTCGACCTGCAGCCCGGCGAGACCGTGACGGTCGAGCTGTCGCTGCCGGTGGCGGAGTGCACGATCGTGGATGCCGCGGGCCGGCGCATCGTCGAGGCCGGAGAGTTCGAACTGCTGGTCGGACCGTCGTCCCGCGACGACGTGCTCCTCAGCGCCCACTTCCTGGTGGCCGACGGGTCGGCGAGCTGACAGGAACGGCGAAAGGGGAGATCTCCGCGGCGCTGCGGGCCGCGGGAATCTCCCCTTTCCAGCGTCGAGCCGTCGGCTCAGTCGCGCTCGTCGTCGTCCTCGGAGTCGTCGTCGTCGGAGTCGTCGTCCTCGTCGGCGTCGTCGTCCTCGTCGGCGTCGTCGTCCTCGTCGTCGGAGTCGTCGTCCTCGTCGTCGGAGTCGTCGTCCTCGTCGTCGGAGTCGTCGTCCTCGTCGGAGTCGTCCTCGTCGTCCTCGTCGTCGAAGTCCTCATCGTCGTCCGCGCCGGCCTCGGCGAGCTCGTCGATGTCGACACCGTCGACATCGCCGGCGTGGAGGATGGGCGACCCGTCGTCGTCGAAGTCCGACGCATCGAGGTCTTCGACGTCGTCGAGGTCCTCGTCGTCGAGGTCCTCGTCGTCCTCGTCCTGGGCGGCCTCGGCGATCGCCGCCTGCGCGGCGTGGTAGTCGGCGAGCCGCACGGCCCACGGCACCCAGTCCGGTGCGAGCAGCGCGCCGTCGCCGGGGAGCAGCTCGGCCTCGAGCACCGTCGGTTCGGCGTCCTCGACGCGTGCGATGCTCACCGTCCAGAACCACCCGGGGTAGCCCGGGAGCCGGTTGGCGAACCGCAGCGAGACCACGCCGCCGGCCTCCACACGGTAGTCCGCGGGCGCGCCGACCGTCGCCTCCGGCGTGATCTCGCGCAGCGCCGCGAGGGCGAGGTCGTGCGCCGCCAGCAGCTGCGGGTCGGGCTCAGCCTCGGGCTCGGGCGCGGGCTCAAGCTCGGGCTCGGGCTCGGGTGCGGGCTCAAGCTCGGGCTCGGGCTCGGGTGCCTCGACCGCGGAAGCGGACGCCGCCTCCGGCTCCGCCGGCGCCCGCGACTCCGGCTCGTCGACCGGGGCCTCGTCGGTGACGGCGGCCGCGGCATCCGTCACCGTCGACTCGTCCGAGGGCGCGCCGGACTCGCCGTCCACTGCGGTGACGGCGTCGGCAGGATCGGCCGGATCAGGCGTCGAGCTCATCAGCCACCTTGCGCAGCACGGCGGCGACCTTCTTGCCGTGCGCACCGCTCGGGTACCGGCCGTGGCGCAGATCGCCGCCGATGCCGTCGAGCAGCTTCACGAGGTCCTCGATGATGATCGCCATGTCGTCGGCGGGCTTGCGGGAGCGCTTCGCGAGACTCACCGGCGCCTCGAGCACACGCACCGAGAGTGCCTGCGGGCCGCGCTTGCCGTCGGCGATGCCGTACTCGAGCCGTGTGCCCGCCTTGGGCGCGGGCGTGCCGGGGGGCAGGGCCGTGGCGTGCAGGAAGACGTCCTGGCCGTCTTCCGAGGTGATGAAGCCGAACCCCTTCTCCTCGTCGTAGAACCTGACCTTGCCGGTGGGCATCGAAACCTCGCTGGATCGGTCGCCGCGCGAACACCGCGGCGAAACAGAGCATGACAAAAGCGGGGTCTTCCAACCCCACCACCCAGCCTAACGGACCGGTGCACGATCGTCCCCGGCTCGCCGACGCCAGCGAGTAGGCTGGAACGGATGAGCACCAACCCCGCCGGCGACGTTCCCGTACGCCGCATCGACCGCATCCTGGCCTTCATGTCGCTGGGCCTTCTTGTGCTCTCGATCCTGAGCTTCTTCGCGATCATGATCGCGTCCGCCTCCGGCGCCGACATGCGCACGGGCGTCTGGCCCCTCGTGGGCGTGCTGGTGTACATCGCACCGCTCGTGGCGTTCGCGCTGCTGCTGGCGGTCCTGATCATGAGCTTCGTGCGAAGGGCTCGCGCCAACCGAGGGGGCTGACGCGCGTGGTCTCCGACGCGCGCGCACTCGCGACGCGGCTCGCCGATCTCGGTGACGCTGCGCTCGCCCGGACGCTCGCGGCCCGGGGCGTCTCGCCCCAGAGCGGCTGGCACGACTTCTTCGACGCCGCCGAGGGACTGCTCGACCCCGCATCCGTCGACCGCGCCCTGACGCATCTCGACCGACGCGACCTCATCGCCCTGCACAGCGCCACGCCCGCCGACAACGGCGTCGGGACGCGCGACGGCCGACCGTCGCTGCTCGCCCTCGTCGATGAGGACGGCAGCGCGTACGCCCCGGTCGCTGAGCGTGTGGCGGCAGCCGCGACGGCAGCCCCCGACGCCTTCCGGCCCACGCCGTCGCCTCCGGCACCCCTTCCCGCCGACACGCAGGCCGCCGCCGCGGCCGCAGAACGCGCCTTCACGACGGCCGGCTCGCTCGCCGACATCCTGCTGGCGTGCCTGCACACTCCCCTCGCGCGCACGGGTGCGGGTCCCGTCAGCGCGGTGGATCGGCGACGGCTCACGGATGCCGGGGCGCTCGAGTTCGCGGACGAGCTCGAGGATCTTCTCGGCTCCGCCGCCGACGCGGGGCTCGCCGTCGCGCGCGAGCGCGAGTGGACGGTGACCGAGGCGGGCGAGCGGTGGCTCGAGGCGCCCACCCCGCTGCGCTGGGAGACGATCGCGGAGGGCTTCCGCGCGGAGCTTCCCGACGGCCTGCGGACCCCGGCGAACGGGTTCCTCGTCCCGGATGCCTGGCCCGATGTCTACCCGCTCGACCCCGAGTGGCCGGCCCGCGCCGACCGGTTGCGCCGCATGGGCGTGCGGTGGGGACTGTTCGCGGCGGACTCCGCCGCCGAGTTCCCGTGGACCGCCGCACTTCGTGCCGGCGAGCCCGCGGACGCCGCGACGATGGCCGCGTATCTTCCCGCCGAGATCGACCGTGTCTACCTGCAGGCCGACCTCACGGCGATCGCCCCCGGGCCGCTCGCCCCCGCCCTCGACCTGCGACTGCGCTCGATCGCGGTGCGCGAGTCCCGTGCGCAGGCGTCGACGTACCGGTTCACCGCGTCATCGGTCGGCGCCGGCATGACCGAGGGCGAGACGGCGGCGTCGATGCGCGCCTTCCTCGCAGAACTGTCGCTCACCGGCATCCCTCAGCCTCTGGACTACCTCATCGAGAGCACGGCCGCGCGGCACGGCCTGGTGCGCGTGCGCACCGACGACGCCACCGGACGCACGCGGGTGGAGAGCTCGGATGCCGGCCTGCTGGACGCCATCGCGATCGACCAGGCGCTGCGCCCGCTGGGTCTGCTCGTGCTCGAGGGCGACGACGCGCTCTCGTCGCGGGTCGCCCGCGACGCGGTGTACTGGAGCCTCGCCGACGCGCGGTACCCGGTCGTCGCGCTCGACGCGACGGGTGCCCCCGAGTCGATCCATCGCCGCACCGCGGCCACGCCGTCGGTCCCCGCCGCCGCCCCGGAGGCGACGTACGCGCGTTTGATCCGCACGATGCGGGGCGGCCACGGCACCCAGGGCGAGGCCGGCTGGCTCGAGCGCGAACTCGAGCAGGCGGTGCGCGCACGCGCCGAGATCGTCGTGGTCGTGCGCATGCCCGACGGTTCGGAGCGCGCGTTCACGCTCGAGGCGGCGGGCCTCGGCGGCGGCCGCCTGCGCGGCCGCGACCGCGCCGCCGACATCGAGCGGACCCTGCCGGTGTCGAGCATCGTGAGCGTCGGCGCGGTCTGAGGCTGCGGCATCCACCGCCCGTCGGCGCCCAGCGGCCGGCCGCGCCCGGTGGCCCGTCTCGCGGCCGCGAGACCGGGGATTCCTGCCGACACCGAGGCCATCGCCCCACGTCTCGGCGCAGATCCCCGATCTCGGGGAGCAGTGCCGCGTCGCGCGGGCGGTCGCAGGCCGCGTCAGTGGAACCCGGCATCGGAAAAGCGCCGGTAGACTGGCACGTTATGGCTGACGGCCCCCTCATCGTCCAGAGCGACCGCACGGTTCTCCTCGAAGTCGCACACCCCGATGCCGAGAGCGCGCGGCACGAACTCGCGATCTTCGCCGAGCTCGAGCGCGCCCCCGAGCACATCCACACCTACCGCATCACGCGGCTGGGTCTGTGGAACGCACGCGCCGCCGGCCACGGCGCCGAGGACATGCTGGCGACGCTCGACCGGTGGTCGCGCTTCCCGGTGCCCCCCTCGGTGTCGATCGACATCTCCGAGACGGTGGGGCGCTACGGCCGCCTGGTCATCGAGCGCAACGACGACGGCGAGCTGGTGCTGCGATCGACGGATGCCGCGGTCCTGGCGGAGGTGTCCAAGAACAAGCGCATCCAGCCGCTGCTCATCGGCCGTCCCTCCCCCGACGCGTTCATCATCGACGCGTGGGCGCGCGGCCACATCAAGCAGGAGCTGCTGAAGATCGGCTGGCCGGCCGAGGACCTCGCCGGCTACACGCCGGGGACGCCCCATCCCATCGACCTGGCCGAGAACGGCTGGCACCTGCGGCCGTACCAGCGGCAAGCCGTCGACATCTTCACGCAGGGCGGATCGGGCGTCGTCGTGCTCCCCTGTGGCGCCGGCAAGACCCTCGTGGGCGCCGCCGCGATGGCCGACACCAAGACCACGACGCTGATCCTCGTGACCAACACGGTCAGTGCCCGCCAGTGGCGCGACGAGCTCCTCAAGCGCACGTCGCTCACGGCCGAGGAGATCGGCGAGTACTCCGGTCAGACCAAGGAGATCAAGCCGGTCACCATCGCGACGTACCAGATCCTCACCGCCAAGCGGAAAGGCCAGTACGCGCACCTCGCCCTCCTCGACGCGCTCGACTGGGGTCTCATCGTCTACGACGAGGTGCACCTCCTCCCGGCGCCGGTGTTCAAGCTCACCGCCGACCTGCAGGCGCGACGACGGCTCGGACTCACCGCGACGCTGGTGCGCGAGGACGGCCGTGAAGGCGATGTGTTCAGCCTCATCGGCCCCAAGCGGTTCGATGCGCCCTGGAAGGAGATCGAGGCCCAGGGCTTCATCTCCCCTGCCGTCTGCTACGAGGTGCGGGTCGACCTGCCCGCCGGCGATCGCCTGGAGTACGCCGCGGCCGCGGACGACGAGCGGTACCGCCTCGCGGCGACCGCACCGGCGAAGATCGGCGTCGTGCGCGACCTGGTGGCGCGCCACGAGGGCGAGCGCATCCTGATCATCGGCCAGTACCTCGACCAGATCGACGTGCTCGCCGAGGCGCTGAACGCCCCCAAGATCACCGGACAGACTCCGATCGACGAGCGCGAGCAGCTCTATCAGGCGTTCCGCGTGGGCGAGATCTCGGTGCTCGTGGTGTCGAAGGTCGCGAACTTCTCGATCGATCTGCCCGAGGCATCCGTCGCCATCCAGGTGTCGGGGTCGTTCGGCTCGCGCCAGGAAGAGGCCCAGCGTCTCGGACGCCTGCTGCGCCCCAAGCAGTCGAACCACACGGCGAGCTTCTACACGCTGATCGCCCGCGACACCGTGGATCAGGACTTCGCGCAGAACCGGCAGCGGTTCCTCGCGGAGCAGGGCTACGCCTACACGATCCTCGACGCGCACTCGCTGGCGGCCTGAGCCCCCGAGAACGCCGAACGGCCCGGCGCTGCGAGGCAGCGCCGGGCCGTTCGTCCGTGCTTACTGCTTGATGATGCGGTCGAGCGGCGTCGGCGCGTACGGGCTGTTCGCGCTGAGGTACGCGGCGAACGCGTCGATGTCGAGGCCGCCGTAGTACACGTTGTCGGCCGCCAGGAACGTCGGGAACCCGTCGCCGCCGCCCGCGAGGAAGTTGTTCGTCACGACGCGATACACGGTCGTGTCGACCAACGGCGCGCCGTTCAGCGTGACCGTGCCGAGCGTGGTGCCCGAGTACGTGTAGGCGAAGCCCTCGCTCACCTGCAGGATCTTCGGCTGGGCGGCATTCGCGCCGCTCCACTGCTGCACCAGCAGCTGCTTGATCTCGGCGCCGGTGAGGTCGAGCGAGACCAGGTAGTTGTTGAACGGCTGGACGTTGAACGCCTCCTCGTAGGTGACCTCACCCGGCGCTTCGCCCCATGCCGACGCGCTGTAGGTGAGATCGGTGCGGATCCCGCCGGGGTTCATCAGCGCGATCTGCGGCGCGGCGTACGGCCCGATGACGCTCGGGTCGGCCAGCTGCGCGTCGGCGATCAGATCTCCGAGCGCCGACTCGCCGCCCGCATTCGTCGTGCGGTCGATGGTGCTCGCGATCGAACCGATCACCTCACTCGCGATCGGCGCGACCAGTTCCTTGTACTTGGCGATCAGATCCGTCTGGACCGGGTCCCTGTCCACGTTGCGCGTCACGAGCATGTTCGCGCTCTCCACGGACGTGCGCACGATGTCCTTCGTGCGCCGGTCGTAGGTGAGATTCGTCTCGGTGTACAGGCGACCGAAGGAGGAGGCGGACGTGACCAGTCGGTCCTGGCCGGCCGGGTCCTTGATGTTGCAGATGTACGGCGCGTGGGTGTGCCCCGACACGATCAGGTCGATCGCCGGATCGAGGTTCTGTGCGATGGGGATGATCGGGCTGTTCGCCGCGATCTCCGCCCCGTTGCCGCAGGCCGCGTTGTAGGCGGCGCTCGACGGAGGCGTGCCGCCCTGGTGGATCAGCACGACGATCGCGTTCACGCCTTGGGCCCTGAGCACCGGCACCAGCGCGTTCGCGGTCTCGACCTCGTCCTTGAAGTCCAGGCCGGCCACGCCCGCCGCCGTGACGATGTCGGGGGTCTCCTCGAGCGTCATGCCGATGAAGCCGATCTTGGCGCCTCGCACATTCTCAACGGAGTACGCGGGGAGGATCGTCTCGTTCGTTCCGTCGTAGACGACGTTCGCCGCGAGGAAGTCGAAATCGGCCCCGGCGAACGAGCCGTCGGGGCACGAGTTCTGGTTGTTCGCGCCGTCGCCGTCGTCGAGGCAGCCGCCGTCCGCCATGCGGAGCAGCTCGACATAGCCCTCGTCGAACTCGTGGTTGCCGACGGCCGAGACGTCGAGGTGGAGCGCGTTGAGCGCCTCGATCGACGGCTCGTCGTGGAAGGCGCCGGACAGCAGCGGCGAGGCCCCGATGAGGTCGCCCGCCGCGACGGTGAGGGAGTTCTTCTCGTGCCCCTGCCGCGCCTGCGCGAGGTGGGTGGCGAGGTATTCGACGCCGCCGACCCCGGGAGGGGTGAGGGTGTCGGTCGTCACGCCGCCGGGCAGGTTCAGCCGGCCGCTGGAGCCTGCGGGCGGCTCCAGGTTGCCGTGGAAGTCGTTGAACGACAGCAGCTGGATCTCGATCTCCGGTCCGTTCGGAGTGTTCTTGTCGCCAGGCGCTGCGGTCGCAGCGCCGGGACCGGCGAGCGCCAGCGCGACCGCGGTCGCGGCGATGACCGCTCCTCCGGTCAGCCGTGAGATGGATGTCGAGCGCATGTGCAAGGGCCCTCCCCTTCGTGGCGGACGCCTCAGCCCGCCGCGTTCACGCGTCCTCGTGGGCGCGATCAGGATGAACCTAATACAGCGCGCGCGGACGCGACAGTGGAAATTGGATGCCGGGTGCGCTGCGCGCACGAGTGCGCCTGTCTGCGAACCCTCGCCGCCGCCGAATCCCGTCCGTCCTTCCGCTGGCCGATGTCGGAATGGGCGAGTAGAACGGGGGCATGCCAGAGAACAATCGCGTCGATCTCGTGGAACTCCCCGCCGACCCCGCCACGCTGAGCGCCGCACGCGGCTTCTACGAGGCGGTGTTCGGCTGGTCCTTCACGTCCTACGGCGAGGGCTACGCCGACACCACCGACAGCGGCGTCGCCCTGGGTCTGAACGGTTCGGCAGACGACACGCAGCAGCGCGCGCCCCTCGCGGTGCTGTTCGTCGACCATCTCGAGGCCGCGCGCGATCGCGTGACATCGTCCGGGGGCACGATCCGCCACGACATCTATCGCTTTCCCGGGGGACGCCGCTTCCACTTCGTCGATCCCGCGGGCAACGAGCTCGCCGTCTGGTCGCACGACCCCAACCAGCCCTGAGGTGGATGCCGCGAACCCTGCTACGCGGATGAGACATTCCCGACCGGCGAACGTGTTGCACTACGAAGGTAGTACTCCTACACTACATTCGTAGTATCACCGCCGAGGTTGGTGCCATCCGCGGTGCGGAGGGAGCGACGACATGCCCACAGCACTCGTCACCGGGACCAGGCGCGGGATCGGAAGAGCGGTCGCACGACGGCTGGCAGGATCAGGGTGGACCGTCTTCGCCGGGGTCCGAGACCTCGCTGACTGGAAGGACGTCACCGAGGCGGACGAACGCATCACCGCCGTCCGCCTCGACGTCACCGACCCGGCGCAGATCGACGCCCTCGCCGACGTCCTGCCCGACCGTCTGGACGCGCTCGTCAACAACGCCGCGGCTGCCGCTCTGGGACCGATCGAGGCGCTCACCACGGCCGACCTTCGAAGGCAGTTCGAGGTCAACGTCGTGGGCACGGTGGCCGTCACCCGGGCGGTACTGCCCCGACTGCGCACCGCAGCGGGCAGGATCGTGTTCGTCTCGTCGGTCGGCAGTCGGTCGGTCGTCCCCATGGAGGGCGCCTACTGCGCCTCGAAATGCGCGGTGGAGGGGATCGCCGATGCTCTCCGGGTGGAACTTCGGCCGTGGAACATCGCCGTTTGCGTCGTCGAACCGGGGCCGACCGATACCGAGACCTGGCGCGAGGTCGACACCATGATCGACGACATGGAGGCGCGGATGTCGCCGCACCACCGCAAGCTCTATGCGCAGCATGTGGTCGGACTGCGCAAGAACATCGCGCGCTTCGGATCATCGGCCGCAGCGCCCGACGCCGTCGTGCGCGCGGTAGAACATGCGCTGACCGCGCGGCGGCCGCGCGCCCGCTACGTGGTGGGGGCTCCGGCACGGACGATGGTCGCCATGCACGCCCTTCTCCCGACCCGCACCGGAGACGCCATCGGCGCCCGCATCGCGGGTCTGACGTGAACCACTGAGCCCGGGCGACGCGATGGCGCTCTGCGCTCATCCGTCGCCTATCGTCAGAACATGGCTTCAACGAGGGACCGCGCGCTGGATGCCGCGGTCGCGCTCGTGGGTGAGCAGGGCATCCGGGCTTTGACGCACGCCCGGGTCGACGAGCGGGCCGGGCTGCCGAAGGGCTCGACGTCGAACTGGTTCCGCACGCGTGACGCGCTCATCGCCGGGGTCGTGACGTGGATCGCCGAGAGCGAGCGAGCCGATTTCGGCTCGGACGAGAGGCCCGCCATCGAGACGCCCGAGCAGCTCATCGACGCGCTCAGCGGTGCGATCGCGCTCCAGACCGGGCCACTCGCCTCGCGGACGAAGACGCGCTACGCGATCTTCCTCGAGTGCGCCGGCGATGCCGAGCTGCTGGCTCCGCTGCTCGCTCAGCGTCGCGTCTTCGTGGACTGGACCATCGCCCTGCTGACAGCCGTCGGCGCGCGCTCCCCCCGGGACGCTGCCCGGGCGCTGATGGCGACCGGTGAGGGGCTCGTCCTTCATCGCATGACCGTGGATCCGGATGCCGAGATCCGGCCCGTCATCGAGCGCGCCGTGCGCGCCGCGCTCGACTGAGGCCGATCCGCGCCGGTACGGCGTCACACCGCGACGTAGCGCAGGAAGACGAATCCGTCCTCGTCCGTCACGACCCCGGCGAGGGAGAACCGGCGGTCGGACTCCGCGCCGCCCTGAGCGATCCGCCCCGCTTCTCCGGCCACGAACCGGGGTGCCAGGGTGAGGCAGACCTCGTCGACCAGCCCCGCCTCGAGCAGCGCGCCGAAGAGGTGCGGTCCGCCCTCGCACAGCACCTGGGTCCAGCCCCGACGCGCGAACAACTCGAGCATCGCCGCGAGATCGACCGATTCCTCTCCGCAGGCGAGCACCTCCGCCACCTCCGTGAAGCGGCCGCCGCGGGCGTCGGCCGCGGCATCCGTCGTCACGATCAGCGGGCGCCCTACCGCCGCGGCGAACACGGAGTCGCCGGGCTCGAGATGCAGGCCGCCACTCACCACGGCGAGCCCCGGCTGATCTGCGAGACCGTGAGCGCGCCGCCACTCGACATGGTCGGCGTCGACGTGCAGTCCGCCGTAGCCCTCGGCACGCACGGTGCCGGCGCCGACCACCACGACGTCGGCCATCGCGCGCAGCACCTGCATGAGCGTGCGGTCGGTCTCGCCGCCGAGGGCGCCGCTCTGCCCCCCGAGCGTGACGGCGCCGTCGGCGCTCGAGACGAAGTTCATGCGCACCCGTGGCTCGCTCCGACCGGGCAGGTCGTATGCGTCGAAGAGCTCCTGCCGAGTCGGCATCAGACGTTCCCTTCCGCGCGGGTGTTGTGCAGCTCGAACACCGGATCGCGCCAGCCGAGGATCGCCTCCACCATGCGCATGGCGTCGACCGTCTCGCGAACGTTGTGCGCGCGCACGATGCGCGCGCCCTGCAGCACGCAGAACACGGCGGCCGCCAACGATCCCGAGAGGCGGTCGCCGCGCTCGCGGTCGAGCGTCTCGCCGACGAAGTCCTTGTTCGAGAGTGCGACCAGAAGCGGCGCGCCGAGCGGTGCCAGTTCGCTCAGCCGGCGGGTGAGCTCCAGCGTCTGCCGTGTGCTCTTGTTGAGGTCGTGCCCGGGGTCGAGCACGATTCGAGCGTCCGGCACGCCGCGGTCTCGGGCGAACTCCCGCCGAGCGGCGAGGAACGCGGCGACGTCGCCGACCACGTCCGTGTACCGCGGACGCGGATGCGAGGTCCGAGGCGCCGCGAGGCTGTGGGCGATGACGACCCCGGCGCCGCCCTGCGCGACGACATCGGCCATCGCGGGGTCGTGAAGGCCGGTCGTGTCGTTGATGATCGCGGCGCCCGCCTCGATGGCCGCGCGCGCCACCTCCGGATGGAACGTGTCGACGCTGACCCGCGCGAGCGGCGCCAACTCGCGCACAACGGGCACGACGCGCGCGATCTCCTCCTCGACGGGCACCGGCGGTCCCGGCGCGAACTTCACTCCGCCGACGTCGACGATCTCGGCGCCCGCCGCCACGGCCGCGACGCCGGCGGCCACCGCGGCGTCGAGCGCGAACGTGGCACCGCGGTCATAGAACGAGTCGGGCGTGCGGTTCACGATCGCCATGACAGCGACATGCCGCGAGATGTCGAGGGGTCCGCCGGGAAGGTCGAGCACCCCCGCGATCTGTTCAGCGGATATATCGGAAGCGAGGGTCACGGCAGCAGGCTATCCAGCGGCACGCCCTCGTCCCGCAGGCGCTCCGCGTCGAGCCGCTCCCCCGACCTGATCAAGGCCTGGACGGTCTCGTTGACATCCCACACGTTGACGTTCATTCCCGCGACCACGCGGCCCGTGCCGGTCGGGGTGAGCGCGTCGACCCAGAAGGCGATGAATTCACGGGCGTCGAGATCGCCGCGGACGACGAGCTCGGCATCCGCCATCAGCGGCGGGTAGCCCGACAGCTCCATGCCGAGATCGAACTGGTCGGTGTAGAAGTACGGAATGTCGTCGAAGGATGCCGGCATGCCGAGCATCGATCGCGCCGCGACCTTTCCCGCGCCCTGCGCGTTGGCCCAGTGCTCGCTGCGCAGGTGTCGCTGCAGGACCGGATGGAACGGATTGGCGACGTCCCCCGCGGCGTACACGTCGGGCGCGCTGGTGCGCAGCGCCGCATCGGTGAGGACCCCGTTCAGGATGTCGAGGCCCGCGCTCTCGGCCAGCCTCGTGTCGGGTGCGGCGCCGACGCCGACCAGCACGAGATCGGCGGGGAGGCTCTCGCCATCGACGACGACCCCTTCCGCACGGTCGGAACCGGCGATCCGCTCGACCGCGACCGAGGTGCGCAGATCGACGCCGTGCTCGAGATGCAGGGAACGGAACACCTCGCCCATGTCGGCGCCGAGTGCGGTGGCCAGGGGCACGTCTTCGCGCGCGAGGATGGCGACCTCGTTGCCGAACCCGCGCGCGGTGGCGGCGACCTCCATGCCGATCCAGCCGCCCCCGATCACCACGAGCCGCTGCCCGCCGCCGCGCAGCCGCGCAGCGAGCGCGTCCGAGTTCTCGAGGCGGCGGAGCGTCATGACGCCGGGAAGCTGAGACCCGGGCAGCCCGATCGTGCGCGGGGTGGCGCCGGTCGCCAGCAGCACCGCGTCGTACTGCAGCCGTCGGCCGTCATCCAATTCGACCGCGTGGGCTGAGGGGTCCAGCCGCGTCGCCTCGACGCCTGTGATGAGACGGATGCCGCGCTCGGCATACCACTCCGCGGGGTGCAGGATGACGGCATCCAGCCCCTCGTTCCCCGCCAGATACCCCTTCGACAGCGGGGGTCGCTGATAGGGCGGGTGCGGCTCGGCGGCCACGAGGGTGATGTCACCGTCGAAGCCCTCCTCGCGGAGAGCCTCGGCTGCCGTACCGCCGGCGAGGCCTCCCCCGATGATCAGCATGTGGCTCATGACGGCTCCTCTCGTCGACGTGCAGGCGTCAGCCGGGGCGCGCGACGGGCCGTCGTCATCTCGATCCGTCGCGCCACAGCGCACGGCTCGCCTGGCTCTGACGCTACCCTTCCTCGCCCCCGCAGTGGCCGCTCCAGGTGGGAGAACCGCCCCAGCGAGGTGTGAACGATTTTCGGGCCGCGGCACCGATATCCAGACGCCGCATGGGTTCCGCCGACATAATGAGGGCATGACCGCACCGCGCATCCTCGTCGTGGACGACGAACCGAACATTCGCGATCTGCTGATCACGAGCCTGCGATTCGCCGGATTCCAGGTACGGGCCGTCTCCAACGGCGCTCAGACGATCTCGGCCGTCCTCGAAGAGGAGCCGGACCTCATCATCCTCGACGTGATGCTGCCCGACATGAACGGGTTCAGCGTCACCAAGCGCCTCCGCGGCGCCGGCTACACCGCGCCGATCCTCTTCCTCACCGCGAAGGACGAGACAGAAGACAAGATCACCGGCCTCAACGCCGGTGGCGACGACTACGTCACCAAGCCCTTCAGCCTCGACGAGATCGTCGCCCGCATCCAGGCCATCCTGCGCCGCACGATGCAGGCCGACGAGGAGTCCGTCATCCGTGCCGGTGAGATCACGATGGACCAGGACACGCATGACGTCCAGGTCGGCGACGCGTCGATCGACCTCAGCCCGACCGAGTTCAAGCTGCTGCGCTACCTCATGCTCAACCCCAACCGCGTGCTGTCGAAGGCGCAGATCCTCGACCATGTGTGGGAGTACGACTTCAACGGCGACGCCGGCATCGTCGAGAGCTACATCTCGTACCTCCGCCGCAAGATCGATCCCCACTCGACCGAGCCGCTCATCCAGACCAAGCGCGGCTTCGGCTACATGCTGAAGGCCGGCAAGACCGCGTAGCGCGGCTCGAGCGAGGGGGACGATCTGGCGCAGAAGCCCGACGCGATCACCCGGTGGTGGCGCGGCACGAGTCTGCGCGCGAAGGTCACCGGGGTCACTGTCGCGCTCCTCGCGGTCGGCCTCATCGCGGCGGGCGTCGGCACGGCGGCGTTCCTGCGCAACTCCCTCGTCGACGGCGTCGACGCCCAGGTCGACGCGCTTGCGCGGACGGATGCCGCGAGCCCGCTGCTCGATCTGAGCGCCAACGCGGGCATTCTCGAGGCCGACCCCATCAGCAATGCTCCGTCGACGGACTACTTCGTCGCGGTGTACGAGCCGGCGCACGGCACTCTCCTGGAGACGGCCGGCGGACGAGGCGGTCCGGAGCCCGCCTTCCCCGACGAATTCCCGCTCGACGCCGCGCAGTCGCAGGAACTCCAGATCGAGACCCTCTCCTCGGCCGACGGCGACGCCGAGTTCCGTGCCACCGTCACGGTACAGGAACTGGCCAACACGGGCCTGCTCTACTCGCAGATGGTCGCTGTGCCGCTGGCCACCGTGAACCGGACGATCGCGTCGTACATCGGCATCTACAGCATCCTCGCGATCCTGATCCTCGTGGGCGGCGCGGTCGCCACCCGCTACCTCGTCACCCTCACCTTCCGGAGCCTCGGACAGGTCGAATCGACCGCCGACGCGATCGCCGCCGGAGACTTCAGTCTGCGCATGACCGACATCGAGCCCACCACCACCGAGGTCGGGCGCCTGAAGACGGCGATCAACGCGATGCTCGACCGTGTCGACGCCGCCATCTCGCAGCGCGATGCGACCGTGCGACAGATGCGGCGGTTCATCGGCGATGCCAGCCACGAGCTGCGCACCCCGCTCGTCACGGTCCGCGGCTACGCCGAGCTCTACCGCATGGGCGCCGTGCGCGGCGACGAGGACGTCGCGCAGTCCATGGAGCGCATCGAGAAGGAAGCCATCCGCATGGGTCTTCTCGTCGAGGACCTGCTCGCCCTCGCCCGCCTCGACGAACGCCGCGACGTCGTCATCGGCCCTGTGGATCTGCGCCCCGTCGCACGGGATGCGGCGCTCGATGTGCGCGCCGCCGCCCCGGCACGACCGGTCACCGTCATCGACACCACGATCGAGGAGTCCGCCCCGCCGGCCGAAACGGAGGCCACCGTCTCGCCCGACGACAAGCGGCGTGCCGGCAGCCCGTCCGCGATCTCGCGGGCCGGGGCGACGCTGTCGCTGCTGCGACGGCGCCCCAAGCCGGTGCCTGCGACAGGCGCGGCCGCGTCCGCCATGCCGCCCCTGCTTCCGCAAGCCGACGACGCCCTCCCGGTCGACGGGCTGCTGCCGGTCGTGCTCGGCGACGAGAACCGCATCCGCCAGGTCGTGGCGAATCTGCTGGGCAACGCGCGTCGCTTCACCGCCGAGGACTCGCCCATCGAGCTCCGCGTCGGCGTCGATGCCCGCGCCCGCATGGGCTGGATCGAGATCGTCGACCACGGCGAGGGGGTGCCCGACCAGATCAAGGACAAGATCTTCCAGCGCTTCTGGCGGGCCGACACCTCCCGCACGCGCGAGACGGGCGGCTCGGGACTCGGCCTGTCCATCGTGGCGTCGATCGTCGAGGCGCTGCACGGCTCGGTCGACGTCGTCGACACGCCGGGCGGTGGCGCGACGTTCCGCGTCGCCTTCCCGCTGGCTGATGCCCGCGCCGCTGCGGAGCACATCGACATTCTGACGCAGCCGATGCCGCGCCTGGCCGACGCCTCCGAGTGACGACTCTCCTCCCCAGCCGACGCCTCTGCCGCACCGTCCACAGATGACGACGGATGCCGCGTCCCGCGCCGTGCGGGCGCTTAGCGTTGCGGTCACCGCGGTTTCGGCATCCGGCCGCCGCACGTTGATCAGGAGCCCCGAATGGCCGTCTTCACCGTCGACAGCGACAGCATCCTCACTTCGACCGCCACCGTGCGCGGCACGATCGACCGGCTGCAGGCGGAGTCGAACGCGATGCTCGCCCAGCTGACGCAGCTGCAGTCCTCGTGGTCGGGCTCGGCGGCGGTGGCGTTCGCGGGGGTTGTGGAGCAATGGCGCGGGACGCAGCGCCAGGTCGAGGAGTCGCTGGCGAACATCAACGCGTCTCTCGCCGCCGCCGGCCGGCAGTACGCCGACACCGAGCTGGCGACCACCAGTCTCTTCCGCTGATCCCCCCGGAGCCAGACGCAGAACGGCCCCTCCGCGAGGAGGGGCCGTTCTGTGAACGCGTTATGCGACGGGCTGGATCAGAAGTCCATGCCACCGGTCGGGTCGCCGGCCGGAGCCGAGACCTTCTCGGGCTTGTCGGCGACGACGGCCTCGGTCGTGAGGAAGAGGCCGGCGATCGACGCGGCGTTCTGCAGCGCCGAACGGGTCACCTTGGCGGGATCGATGATGCCCTGCGCGAACAGGTCACCGTACTCGCCCGTGGCGGCGTTGAGGCCGTGGCCCGCGGGGAGCTCCGACACCTTGTTCGCCACGACGCCCGGCTCGAGACCGGCGTTGAGGGCGATCTGCTTCAGCGGAGCCTCGATCGCGACGCGCACGATGTTGGCACCGGTCGCCTCGTCACCGGTCAGCTCGAGCCCGTCGAGGGCCTTCTTGCCGGCCTGGATCAGCGCGACGCCACCACCGGGGACGATGCCCTCCTCGACGGCCGCCTTCGCGTTGCGAACGGCGTCCTCGATGCGGTGCTTGCGCTCCTTGAGCTCGACCTCGGTCGCCGCGCCGGCCTTGATGACGGCGACGCCACCGGCGAGCTTGGCGAGGCGCTCCTGGAGCTTCTCGCGGTCGTAGTCGCTGTCGGTGTTGTCGATCTCGCGGCGGATCTGGGTCACGCGACCCTCGATCGCAGAGGCGTCGCCGACGCCCTCGATGATCGTGGTCTCGTCCTTGGTGACGATGACCTTGCGCGCGCGGCCGAGCAGGTCGAGGGTGGCGTTCTCGAGCTTGAGACCGACCTCCTCGGTGATGACCTGCGCACCGGTGAGGATCGCGATGTCCTGCAGCTGCGCCTTGCGGCGGTCGCCGAAGCCGGGAGCCTTGACGGCGACCGACTTGAAGATGCCGCGGATCTTGTTGAGCACCAGGGTCGCGAGAGCCTCACCCTCGACGTCCTCGGCGATGATGACGAGCTCCTTGCCGTCCTGGATCACCTTGTCGACGACGGGCAGAAGGTCCTTGATGTTCGAGATCTTCTGGTTCGCGATGAGGATGTACGGGTCCTCGAAGACCGCCTCCTGGCGCTCCGGGTCCGTGACGAAGTACGGGTTGATGTAGCCCTTGTCGAAGCGCATGCCCTCGGTGAGCTCGAGCTCGGTGCCGAAGGTCTGCGACTCCTCGACGGTGACGACGCCTTCCTTGCCCACCTTGTCGATGGCCTCGGCGATCAGCGCGCCGATCTCGGGGTCAGCGGCCGAGATCGAAGCCGTGGCGGCGATCTGCTCCTTGGACTCGACCTCCTTGGCGGACTCGAGCAGCTCGGCCGTGATGGCGGCGACGGCCTTCTCGATGCCCTTCTTGAGCGAGATGGGGTCGGCGCCGGCTGCGACGTTGCGCAGGCCCTCGCGGACGAGCGCCTGGGCGAGGACGGTCGCGGTGGTCGTGCCGTCACCGGCGACGTCGTCGGTCTTCTTGGCGACCTCCTTGACGAGCTCCGCGCCGATCTTCTCGTACGGGTCGTCGAGCTCGATCTCCTTGGCGATCGAGACGCCGTCGTTCGTGATCGTGGGGGCGCCCCACTTCTTCTCAAGCACGACGTTGCGACCGCGCGGGCCGAGCGTCACCTTGACGGCGTCGGCCAGGATGTTGAGGCCGCGCTCGAGACCACGGCGGGCCTCCTCGTCGAAAGCGATGATCTTTGCCATGTTGTGTGTCGTCCCTCCGGAACGTTGGCTTTGGGTATTAGCACTCAACAATCACGAGTGCTAACTCATTCTGGCACTCGGCCCTATCGAGTGCAAGCCGCGAGGACGGATGTCGCAACACGAAGAGACGGGGAGCCTTTCGGCATCCCCGTCTCTTCATCACGTTCAGCGCAAAGCGTTGCGTCGGTCGTTCAGACGACGCGCACGGCCTCCGCCTGGGGGCCCTTCTGCCCGGACCCGACCGTGAACTCCACGGTCTGCCCCTCTTCGAGCACGCGGAAGCCCGTCATGTCGATGTTCGAGTAGTGGACGAAGACGTCCTGGCCGTCGGCGACGGTGATGAAGCCGAATCCCTTCTCGGCGTTGAACCATTTGACGGTGCCCTGGGTCATGCGAATCTCCTGTAGCCGGCGGTGCAGGGCTTCATCGTATGCAGGCGAAAACGCGGCCTCGGCGCGATTCGTCACTTGTTGACACGCAGGAATAGAAGTGTTTACCGGCGCGAAACACGCCACTTCGCCGGGTCAGGGAGTGGGTGCGGGCGTCTGGCCGGCGGCGGTGCGGTCGAGGCCGATCACCACGGTGAGCTGAGGGACCTCGGGCGAGGTCGCGGGGTACGCATCGCTCTGCTCGATCTCGGCGCCGCCGATGACGCCGGCGAGACCGGCCGCCGCCGCTTGGTCCGCCGGGTCGACATAGAAGACCGTGGTCGTCGGGAAGTCCTGCGAGCCGGCTTCACCCGCCGTCACCTTCTCATCCGCCCATCCGGCCGCGACGACGACGTCCTTCATCTGGGTGGCGAGCAGATCCTCGGGGGTCGCGTTCAGGATCATGACGTCGTAGTCCAGGTCGATGACGGGCGTGACCTCGGGCTCGGGCGCCACCGTGGGAGCGGGCGTCGGCACCAGTTCGATCCGGCCGGACGCCAGCAGCGTGCCGAAGATCCCGACGATGATGAGCACGACCGTGGCCAGTGCGGCCCACAGCAGCACGACCCAGCCGCGCATGCGCGGGTTCTCCGCCCGATGGGCGCCGACGCGGTCCGTCTCCGGCACATCGTCGAAACGATCCCGGGGGAAGCTGGTGGTCGGCACCCGTCGATGCTACCCGGCCCATGCTGGGCGTCTTGCGCGCGACAGCCCGTCCGCGCCCGAACCGATCGTCAGCGCGCGTCGGCGGAGCGTGCGGCGCGCTCGTGCAGCCGCGCGTCGCGCAGCCGACGCAGCCGCTTCACGAGCATCGGATCGTGCTCCTGCGCCTCGGTCGTGTCGATGAGCCGCCCGAGCAGCTGGTAGTACCGCGCCGGCGACATCCCCAGCTCGGCGCGGATCGCCTCCTCCTTGGCCCCCGCGTGCCGTCGCCACTCGACCTCGAAGTCGAGGAGGGCGCGGTCGCGGTCGGTCAGAGGCACGCGTCCACGCTAGCCCGCGGCATCCGTCCATCCGGGGCGCCACGCGCGCCAGTGCACGAACCCGCCGAGCGGATCCACCGCGGCCAGCGGTTCGCCGTCGCGGCCGAGCACGAAGCCGCCCCAGGCGCCGGGATCGACGGCCGCATTCCACTGCTCGTGAAGACCGGGCGGATCGATCGTGATCCACACGGCGCGCCGCTCAGAATGGCCGAGCTTCTGCACGGCGTCGATGACGCGCTCACGCCCGGCGCGCGGGATGTGCGGGAGCACCCCCGGCGTGGTCACGACGAGCGTCGCGCCGTCCGGCGCCATCGCGGCGACGGAGCGGAGGACGTCGGGGTCGGACGCATCGCCGGCCACCAGCAGCGGCGGGTCGGCGGCCACGATGTCGAGGGCGGCGCCGATCCGCTCGGCGCGGCCGCCCTCCCCCGGCCACACGAGGCTCGTGAGGAAGCGCCGGTCGCCGGCGTCTGCGGCGTCGAGCGGGTGGAGGTCGATCCCGGCGCGCCACACGACCTGCGGCATCCCGAGCGGCGGCTCGCCGGTGACGTCGCAGTCCAGCATCACGGTCGATCGCCCGCCGGCCGGGTCGAGCGCCGTCACGCCCTCGCGGCCGCGGTAGCGGTACGAGTAGCGGTCCGGGTACAGGCAGAGCCCGGCGCTCGCGCCGACCTCGAGGAGGGCGATCGGCCCCGGCACGGTCGCGAGGGCCGGCAGGAGCGCCGCGCATCGCTGCGGCTCGTTGGTCTGCAGGCGGCGGACGGATGCCTCGGCCACGGCCTCGTCCGCGTGCGCGTGGAGCCATGCGGCCCATGTCGCGAACCCCTCCTCGGGCGCCCCGAGCATGCGCGTGACGGCGAAGACGAGGGGCGGCTGCCGCCGCGTGGCCGGAATCCGAGCGACGATCGCGGCGATGTCCGGATCGGCGGCGACACCGCGAGCCCAGTCCGCATAGAGGTCGGAGCGCCCGGGCGCCTCGTCGCGCGCGAAGCGCCCGTACCGCTCCGCGACCGCCGCGGTCTCGGCATCCGGCTCCTCGATCATTCCGCCATCCTCCCCCACGGTCCGCTCTTCGGCGTTCGGGGCGCCCGGCGAACGTTCGGGGCGCACGCGACGCGCCCCGAACGTTCCCGGCGCGCCCCGAACCCGCACCGACGACCCGCTGCCCCACCCGCTGAGGTTGAATGGAACCTGAAGAGCACGGGCCCGGATGCTCTGCCCAGGAGGAGACCATGACCTACGCCGTCGACAAGAGCGACGCCCAGTGGCGCGAAGACCTGTCCGCCGAGCAGTACGCGGTGCTGCGGGAAGCGGGCACCGAACGGCCGTGGACCGGCGAGCTGCTCGACGAGAGCCGCGCCGGTCTGTACACGTGCGCGGCGTGCGGCGCCGAGCTGTTCCAGAGCGGCACCAAGTTCGACTCGCACTGCGGGTGGCCGAGCTTCTACGAGTCCATCCGGCCCGAAGCGGTCGAGCTGATCGAAGACGACAGCCACGGGATGGTCCGCACCGAGGTCCGCTGTGCGAACTGCGGCTCGCACCTCGGCCACGTGTTCCCCGACGGCTTCGGCACCCCGACCGGCGACCGCTACTGCATGAACTCGATCTCGCTGCAGTTCACGCCGGGCGACGAGTCCGGCGCCGCCTGATGCCCGGAGCCCTGGAGGCCGCGCTCGCGCGGCGATCGTGGTCCAAGGTCACCGACGAGGCGCCGACGCACGATGAGCTGCTGGCGCTCGTGGCGGCCGCGGGGCGGGTCGCCGATCACTCGTCGCTTCAGCCCTGGCGGTTGATCGAGCTGCGCGGCGACGATCGCGAGCGGCTCGGCCGCGCGATCAACAAGGCGCAGGGCGACAAGGGCGTCTCGTCGAAGCCGTTGCGCGCGCCGCTGCTCATCGCCGTCGTCGCGAGCTATCGCAAGAGTCACAAGGTGCCGCGCTGGGAGCAGGAGGCCGTCGCCTCGGGTGTCGCCCACCTGCTCAGCCTGCTGCTGGACGAGGCCGGCTGGGGCGTCATCTGGCGCACCGGCCACTACACGCGCGCGAAGGCCGTCGCCAAAGCGCATGGCCTCAGGAAGAACGAGGAGCTCCTCGGCTGGCTGTACGTCGGCGGCAAGCCGCCGCGGTCTCGTCCGGAACGACGCAAGGCGGTCGACGCCCGAGGGCTCGTCAGCCGGATGCCCTGACGCGCCGGACGACCCCACTGACACGGATGCCGCGACCCGGCCCGTCACCTCGATGAAGGCGACGGGCCGGCCGGACGGGTCTCAAGCGGCGAGCTGAGCGTGGAGCCGCTCCACGTGACCGTTCGGGTCGACGTGGTACTCGGCGGACTCCACCGTGCCGTCGGGCGCCAGGACGAACGTCGAGCGGATGAGTCCCACGCGCTCCTCGCCGCGTACGACCTTGGTACCCCAGGCACCCCACGCCTCGGCGACCGAGTGGTCTTCGTCCGACAGCAGCGGGAACTGCAGCTGCTCGGCCTGCGCCCACTCCGCGAGACGCTCCACCGAGTCGGGCGAGATGCCGACGACCGCGGCGCCCGCGGCCTGGAGCGAGGCGAGGTTGTCGCGGAAGTCGCAGGCCTCGGTCGTGCAGCCGGGGGTGAACGCGGCCGGGTAGAAGTACACGATCAGGCGGCGGCCGGCGAAGTCCTCCGGCCGGACCACGGCGCCCGTGGCATCGGCGAGGGCGAAACCGGGGTTCTTGTCGCCTTCGCTCAGGCGGATGTCGTCAGCCATGTGGTGCGTCCCTTCGGGGTTCGGTGGTGCGGCGTCTGTCACGAGGTCGGGTGTACCCCGAACGCGATCGCCAGCTTCTCGATCTTCTGCGCGCGGCCGAGTCGCGGCAAATCGCTGCCGTCGCGGACCACACGGCCACGGCTCTCGAAATCGGCCAGGAAGTCCAGCGCCCACTCCACCTCACTCGGTGCGGGGCAGATCACCTCGTTGATGACGGGCGCCTGTTCGGCTGCGAGGCACAGCTTGCCGGTCATGCCCATCGACACGGTGATCGCGGAGTGCTCGCGCAGCGTCGGCATGCTGTTGCCCACCGTCGGGCCGTCGATCGGGCCCGGGAGGTCGCCGACGCGGCTCGCGACGACCAGGCGCGCCCGCGGGTACGCCATGGCCTCGGCATCAGCGCTCATGCCGGTGTCGCGACGGAAATCGCCGCTGCCGAACGCGAGACGGAAGGCGCCGCGCGCGCGGGCGATGTGGGCCGCGTCCTCCATGCCGAGCGCCGACTCGATGAGGGCGACCACCGGCACGCTGGCGCGCAGGCGGTCGAACGAGCTCGTCACCTGGTCGGGCGACTCGGTCTTGGCGAGCATGATGCCGAGCAGCCCCGGTACGCCGACGAGCGCGGCGAGGTCGTCGGCCCAGAACGGGCTGGCCGCGTCGTTCACACGCACCCACGCCCGGCCTCCGGCGGTGAGCCAGTCGACGACGTCCTGCCGCGCCTGCGGCTTGTTGCGGGGGTCGACCGCGTCCTCGATGTCGAGCACCACGGCGTCGGCCCGGGAGGCCGCCATGTCGCCGAACGACTCGGGGCGCGTTCCGGGCACGAGCAGCCAGGAGCGGGCGATCGACGGATCGACGGCGCGGTGGCGCGCAGGGCGGGCGGAGATCAGGGTGCGCAGATCCTCCTCGGGATCGAGGACCTCTGCACCGTTGCCGTAGGGATCTGCCGACATCTCACTCTTCTTCCGGAATTCGGGTCTGGGGCGACCGCGAGCCGTCGGGCGCGGCACTCGCATCGCACTGCGGGCGACCGCGATCACGCGGCTTCACGCCCGCCGGCGGCCGACCTGCGGGCGGGGTGCGCGCGCCGTCGAGCCGACGTGGAGCGCGACGCCGCCCCTGCGGATGACGCCCGGGGCCGGCGATCGCGCCGACATCCATTCCACCACCTTCTCGCGCCGGCGGCGCACCGGCCGGCGGTCGCCGCGTCGGAGCGCGGGTCGTATGCCTCGTCGGCGGGCAGGAGGACCGGCACGCGGTGTCAGCGCCGGCGGCGCGGCATCCGTCTCCAGGGCACGACCGCCACGACCACCGAGAGGATCGCGAGCGCCGACATCAGCAGCGACGCCGCCGGGGCGGGGGCCCCCACCGCAGGCCAGATCGCGTCGATGATGACGGAGGTCACCACCTGCCCGACGACAGTACCCAGTCCCAGCAGCAGCACTCCGGTGTGGGGCACGAGCGCCGCCGCCAGGAAGATGTACGCCACCCCGATCACACCGCCGAGGTAGAGCCAGGGGTCGGACGGGTACGACGTCGGCGGGCCGGCGACCGCGGTGTGGATGAGCTCGGCGACCCCGAGGACGGCCGTGCCGCCGATGAAGTTCACGAGGGTCGCGGTCAGCGGCGTGCCGACGCGCTGACGCAGCCGACCGTTGACGGCGGACTGCCAGGCGATGCCGGCGCCTACCAGGAAGGGCAGCACGACCAGCACCGGCGGGGCATGGATGCCACCTGCCAGCGATACTCCGGCGGCCAGCAGCGCCAGGGCACCGCCGGCCAGTCGCGCCGGGGTCACCGCCACGACGCCCGCCGGGCCGAAGCCCGAACGGTCCAGCAGCAGGCCGCTCACGGTCTGCCCGGCGACGACTCCCACCGTGAACAGCGCGACGCCGATGATGCCGACCGCGAGCGATTGCGTCGCCACCGAGAGCGCGCCGGCGACGCCGCCGCCCAGCATCCAGATCGGGATGCCGCCGCTGCGCACGCCGCCGACCAGCGCGACGAAGCCCCGCCGTCCCTGCGGCAGGGCCGCCGACAGCACGATGAGCACGATCAGGCCCGAGCCGAACGAGATCACGGCGGCTGCGAAGCCGTCGTCGATGCGGACGCCCAGCTGGCCGTTGATGCGCGCCTGCACCGCGGTCAGCACCCCGATGAGCGCGGCGCCGCCCAGGCCCATCCAGACGGGCAGGCGGGATGCGGTCACCCGATCCATCTTGCCTGCCCGCGAGCGGCACCGATGACGACCACGCCTGCGGCGGAGCCGGCGACGTCGGGCACGATGCGTGTCGACGCCGAGATTCGACGACGCGCGCGGAAGTGGAGCCGACTACGGGACTTGAACCCGTAACCCCCGTATTACAAGTACGGTGCGCTACCAATTGCGCCAAGTCGGCAGAGCGCCCAGTCTAGCGGCGCCCGGGCGGGCACCCGATCAGGGAGCCGGAGTCGGCGTCGGGGTCGGGGTGGCCTTGTAGTAGGCGTCGCTCGCGACCGTGAGGACGAACTGTGCGAACTCCTTGGGGTCGTCCAGCTTGCCCACGTACTGGGTGCCGTTCACGAGCACCATCGGCGTGCCGGTGAGGGCGGCGCCGTCGGTGCCGGGAAGCTCCTGCAGCGCCCGGTCGGTCGCCGTCTTCGCCCACGACGCGTAGGACTGCTCCTCGATGCACGCGCGCACGACCTTGGGGCCGTCGAGACCCGTGGCGATCGCCATGGCGGCGAGCTCGCTGTCGCTGTAGCCGTCCGAGTCGACCTCGGGCTGCTGACGCAGCAGCGCGTCGTTGAACGCGAAGAAGTAGTCCGGCGCATGCTGGGCGACGCAGGCGGCCGCACCGGCGGCGCGCAGCGAGTACTTGGTGCCGTTCGACTTCGCCGTCAGCATCGCGACCGGGTAGTAGGTCAGGGTCGCGGCGTCGTCGTCGACCCACTCCGACAGCTGCTTCATGTTGGCCAGCTGGAATTCGCGCGAGCCCGTGGAGAGGTAGTCGACGTACACCCGGATCTCGACCGCGGGCGCCTCCGTGGGGGTCGCGGTGGGTGTCGGCTCCGGCTCGGGGGTGGGGGTGGCCGTGCTGGCCTCCCCCTCGGGAGACCCGTTGACGTCCGCACCCTCGGAGCCCACGCCACCGCCCGTGACGTCACTCACCACGAAGCCGTCGTTCACGACGTTCGCAGGGCTCATCATGGGCTTCGATGCACTGGACGAGACCGTCCACGTCACCACGACCGCGATGACGGCCACGAAGGCGATGGCGACGACCGCGAGCGACGTCCGCCGGATGACGCGAGCCCGAGACTGCCGCGCCTTCACCTGCTGCGCCTTCTCACGCACGGCGTCGCGGCGCTCGCTGGACGCGGCGTTCTGTGACTCGTCGCTCGACATGGGACCTCTCGGTGCGGAAATGTGGCCGGTATCCGGCGGGGGCCGGACGGGAAAGCGGCCGTCCACGATGCTAGCCAGCCACCCTGGGAAATGCCCAGACGCAACCTCCGCACGCGCCGTGTCATACTGTTCGTGCGCCCGATGACGGGCGTGCGGGAATGCCCCCGCTCATTCCATCACTACGGATCGTCCGGCACGTACCTGCCGGTGAAGGAGAAGAGAACATGGCGTCCGTCACGTTTGACAACGCAACTCGCCTGTACCCCGGGGGCACGCGCCCCGCTGTGGACAAGCTCAACCTCGAGGTCGCCGATGGCGAGTTCCTGGTTCTCGTCGGCCCGTCGGGCTGCGGAAAGTCCACGTCGCTGCGCATGCTGGCCGGCCTCGAAGAGGTCAACTCGGGCCGCATCCTGATCGGCGACCGTGACGTCACCGACGTCCCCCCGAAGGACCGCGACATCGCGATGGTCTTCCAGAACTACGCGCTGTACCCGCACATGACGGTCGCCGAGAACATGGGCTTCGCGCTCAAGATCGCCGGCGTCGGCAAGGAGGAGCGCGCAGCCCGCGTCCTCGAGGCCGCCAAGCTCCTCGACCTCGAGGAGTACCTGACCCGCAAGCCGAAGGCCCTCTCGGGTGGTCAGCGTCAGCGCGTCGCCATGGGCCGCGCCATCGTCCGCCAGCCGCAGGTGTTCCTCATGGACGAGCCGCTGTCGAACCTCGACGCCAAGCTCCGCGTGCAGACCCGCACCCAGATCGCGTCGCTCCAGCGTCGCCTGGGCGTCACCACGGTCTACGTCACCCACGACCAGACCGAGGCCCTCACCATGGGCGACCGCATCGCGGTCCTCAAGGACGGCCTCCTGCAGCAGGTCGGCACCCCGCGCGACCTGTACGAGAAGCCGAACAACGTGTTCGTCGCCGGCTTCATCGGCTCGCCTGCCATGAACCTGTTCCCGGCGCACCTCGCCGAGGGCGGCGTCCAGTTCGGCGACACCGTCGTCGGCATCGAGGCCGACACGCTCGGCAAGGCGCACGGCTCCGACGTCACCATCGGCGTCCGCCCCGAGGACATCCAGGTCGCCCCCGCGGACGGCAAGGGCCTCACGGTCACGGTCGACCTCGTCGAGGAGCTCGGCGCCGACGGCTACCTGTACGGGCACACCGACGTCAACGGCAAGCGCACCGACATCGTCGCGCGCGTCGACGGCCGCCGTCACCCCATCGCGGGCGACCAGGTCGCGCTGGCTCCGGTCCCCGGACACGTCCACGTGTTCGACATCGAGTCGGGCGAGCGCCTCACCGACAGGGCGATCGCTGCGGCGTAACACCGTTTCGCATCGCGACGGCGCGGGTGGGAGAGATTCCCCCGCGCCGTCGCTTTCTTTTCAGGAGGGGACGTGCCTGACGCCCTGAGCATCACCGCCAGCAGTGTGGACCCGGGATTGCTGACGCTGCCCTGGTCGACACCGCTGGGCGACTGGCCGTCGCAGCACATCGTCTTCCTCCCCAAGGGCCTGTCACGCCACCTGGTGCGCTTCGCCAACCTCTCCGGCCGGGTGGTGGCCATCAAGGAGACGACGCAGGCGATGGCGCAGCGCGAGTACGACATGCTCGGCAACCTCGCCCGCCTCGACGTTCCCTGCGTCGCACGGGTCGCCGTGATCGCCGGACGGACGGATGCCGCGGGTGAGCCGCTGCCCGCCGCCCTGGTCACCGCCCACCTGAAGTTCTCGCTCCCCTACCGCGCCCTGTTCACCCAGGTGCTGCGCCCCGACACCGCCACCCGCCTGGTGGATGCGCTCGCACTGCTGCTGGTGCGCCTGCACAACGTCGGGTTCTTCTGGGGCGACGTGTCGCTGTCGAACACGCTGTTCCGCCGCGATGCCGGCGCCTTCGCGGCGTACCTGGTCGACGCCGAGACCGGCGAGCTGCACGAGAGCGGTCTGACCCCGGGCCAGCGCGCACACGACCTCGATATCGCCCGCACCAACATCGCCGGAGAGATCATGGACCTCGAGGCGGGCGGCCGCCTCGAGGGCGGCGTCGACGCCATCGCGGTGGCGGACGGGATCGTGTCGTCGTACCACGCACTGTGGGCGGCGCTCACCGACGAAGAGAGCTTCCGCGCCGACGAGTCCTGGCGCCTGACCGAACGGGTGCAGCGCCTCAACGAGCTGGGGTTCGACATCGGCGAGATGTCGATCCAGGCCACGGCTGACGGCGCCCGGGTGTCGATCCAGCCGAAGGTCGTGGACGCGGGTCACCATCAGCGCCGCCTGCTGCGCCTGACCGGCCTCGACGTCGAGGAGAACCAGGCCCGGCGCCTGCTCAACGACCTCGACGAGTTCCGCGCGCGCATCTCCCGCCTGGGTGACGACGAAGAGATGGTCGCGCACGAGTGGCTCACCCGCGTGTTCGAGCCGGTTGTCAAGGCGGTCCCGTGGGATCTGCGGTCCAAGCTCGAGCCCGCCGAGGTCTTCCACCAGCTGCTCGAGCACCGCTGGTACCTGTCGCAGGCGAAGGGGAAGTCGGTCCCGCTCGCGGAGTCGCTGACGAGTTACATCGACAACGTGCTGCGACACCGCCGCGATGAGGCGACGCTGATGGGGCCCCCGACCGAGACGGTGTCGCTCTCGATCATCACGTCCCCGAATCCGGTGATCGACGACGACGAGGACGACATCGACTGGCGCGACCTCGTATAGCCACGGGGTCTGGCCCAGCACCGTCGCCGGGACGCGCGAAAGGGCATGTTCCCGCACGCCACGCGTGCGGGAACATGCCCTTCGGCGATTGCGGGTCAGTACCCGACGGTGAAACGCTTGCGCGGGTGCTGCGGGTTCTCGATCTCGTCGACGATCGCCACCGCGAGGTCTTCACCCGAGATGTACGACTCGCCCTCGGCGTCGGTCACGATGACGTCGCCGCCGGTGCGGTACGAGCCGGTACGCTCACCCGGCTTGAACGCGCCGAACCCGCCGGCGGGGTGGATGTAGAACCAGTCGAGCGAGTCCGGGCCCGCCTGGAGGTCTTCCAGGATGCCGATCGCCTCGAGCGCCTCCGGCTTGTAGTCCTCGCTGAACGAGGGCAGGTCCACGACCCGCTGCCCGTCCTCGGTGACGAGGCTGCCGCCGGCGCCGCCGATGACCCCCAGCCGGACGCCTTCGGGCAGAAGCGAGGCGAGCGCGGCGATGTTCGGGCGCACGAGCCCGAGCATGTCGCCGCGGGGCGCCACCGCCGACACGACGACGTCGACCCCTTCGATCTGGGCGAGCAGATCGGGCACGTCGGTGAGCGAGCCCTCGATGTAGACGGCGCCGGGCTGACGCTCGCTCGGGACGCGGCGCGCGATGGACAGGACGCTGTGCCCGCGGCTCACCGCCTCGGCGACGATGTGGCGGCCGGCGTAGCCGGAGCCTCCGATGACGGCGATGCGTGCCATGTTCTGCCTTTCGATCTGTCGTGCCGGCGAACGCTCGCCGGCCCTGCGTGAGACAAGCGGGCCCGCCGGCGCTTCATTCCCGTGAATGCGTCACGCGGCGACTCATTCGGGCGGAGCGGTGCGGAGTGTGGCGACCTGGTAGAGAGCGACGGATGCCGCGATGCCGGCGTTGAGCGACTCGGTGCTCGACGAGATCGGGATCGAGACGATCTGGTCGCAGGTCTCGGTCACCAGTCGCGAGAGGCCCTTGCCCTCGGAGCCGACGACGATCACCACGGGACGGTCGGCGAGCTGCAGCTCGGGGAGGGAGACATCTCCCCCGCCGTCCAGGCCGAGCACGAAGACGCCCTGCTTCTTGAAGTCCTTGAGCATCGCGGTCAGGTTCGCCGCGATCGCGACGGGGATGCGCGCGGCCGCGCCGGCGCTCGTCTTCCACGCCGCCGAGTTGACGCTCGCCGAACGGCGCTGCGGCACGATGACGGCGTGGCCGCCGAACGCGGCCGTCGAGCGGAGGATGGCGCCGAGGTTGCGCGGGTCGGTGATGCCGTCGAGGGCGACGAAGAGCGGTGTCTGGCCGCGGTCGATCACCTGCTCCAGCAGATCCTGCGGGTGCGCGTACTCGTACGGCGGCACCTTCAGCGCGACGCCCTGGTGCACGCCGTCGAAGCCCGCCATGCGGTCGAGCTCCGGTCGCGTCACCTCGAGCACGGGGATCTCGCGGTGCGTCGCGATCGACAGCATCTCCTTGACGCGGTCGTCCATCTCGACGCGCTGCGCGATGTAGAAGGCGGTCGCGGGGATCTTCGCACGCAGCGCCTCGAGCACCGAGTTGCGACCCGTGACGGTCTCGGTGTCGTCGTCCTTCTTGCCGGGGCGCGGCGAACGCGGTGCCGACTGGCCGGGCTGGGCCTTGCCACCCGCAGCCGCGTAGCGCTCGGCGGCCGCCTTGCGCTTGCCGGCGGGGTGCCAGGCGCGGTCCTCCGCCTTGGGGGTCGGCCCGCGGCCGGCGAGCGACCGCTTATTCTTGCCTCCGGTCCCCTTGGTGGGGCCCTTCTTGTTGCCCTTGCTCGCGCCGGGGCGTCCTGCCTTGGCCATCAGTTCTCCTTCACGCGGGGCGCCGCCCCGTCAGTTGCTCTCCGCGGAACGAGGGGTGTCGGCGACACTCCAGTGCGTCCCGTCGGGTCCGTCTTCGAGGGCGATGCCGGCCGCCGCGATCGCGTCGCGGATGCGGTCGGCGGCCGCCCAGTCCTTCGCTGCGCGCGCATCGGCACGCTGCGCGATCATCGTCTGCACCAGGGCGTCGAGCGCGCGGGTCTGGTCGGAGGCATCCGTCGAACGCCAGTGCGGGTCGAGCGGGTCGATGCCGAGCACACCCGTCATCACCGCGACGTCGGCGAAGGCGCGCAGCGCGCCGTCGCGGTCGCCGGCGTCGAGCGCCGTGTTGCCCTCGCGCACGGTCTCGTGCAGCACGGCGAGCGCCTGCGGCACGCCGAGGTCGTCGTCGAGAGCGGCGGCGAAGGCGGTCGGCACGGTGGCGGTGACGCGCACGTCGTCCGCGCCGCGGAGCGCCCGGACGGCGCGCTCGAGGAAGGTGCGGATGCGGTCGACCGCCGCTTCCGCCTCGTCGAAGGTCGTCGTGGTGATGTCGAGGCTCGAACGGTAGTGGGCCGCGGCGAGTGCGTAGCGCACCACCAGCGGGTCGCGCTCACGGAGCACGTCCTCGGCGAGGATGAAGTTGAAGAGCGACTTCGACATCTTCTGCGCACCCACCGTCACGAGGCCGTTGTGCACCCAGTAGCGGGCGAAGCCGTCGCCGGCGGCCGTCGACTGGGCCAGCTCGTTCTCATGGTGCGGAAAGCGCAGGTCCAGCCCGCCGCCGTGGATGTCGAACTCGCTGCCGAGGTAGCGCCGCGACATCGCAGAGCATTCGATGTGCCAGCCGGGGCGCCCGGGTCCCCACGGCGAGTCCCACGTCGCCGACGTCGGCTCCTCGGCCTTGGCGCCCTTCCACAGCGCGAAGTCCCGAGGATCGCGCTTGCCGCGCGGGTCGGCGTCCGCCGCCGGCTCCATGGCGTCGAGGCTCTGCCTCGTGAGCGACCCGTAATCGGCCCACGACCGCACGTCGAAGTACACGTCGCCCGCGGAACCGGTCTCGGCCCCTGAGCCGGTCGAAGCGGCGGGGTATGCGTGCCCTGCGTCGACGAGCCGCGCGATCAGCTCCTGCATCTGCGGGATGGAGGCGGTGGCCCGGGGCTCGTACGTCGGCGGAAGGATGCCGATGGCGCTGTACGCGCGGGTGAACTCGAGCTCCATGCGGTACGCGAGGGCCCACCACGGCTCGCCGTGGGTGGCGTTCGCGAGCACCTTGTCGTCGATGTCGGTGACGTTGCGGACGAACGTGACGCGGCCGTGGCGGTGGGTGAGCCAGCGCCGCAGGATGTCGAAGCTCAGCGCACCGCGAAGGTGCCCGATGTGCGGGCCCGACTGAACAGTCGGACCGCAGACGTAGATGGTGACGTTTCCGGGGTCGAGGGGCACGAAGTCGCGCAGTGTCTGCGTCTTGGTGTCGTACAGCTGAACCGTCACCGCACCAGCCTACCGGCGGTGCCACGGCGGCCCCTGGGAGCCTGGTGGTCATGTCCGCCGGAGGGTGACGATGCGGATATAAACGGAGGATGCATGTGCTCGCCGTCCTCGCCGCCGCCGTGCTGTTCGGCACGACCGGGACGTCCCAGGCGCTCGGTCCCGACGGCACCACGCCGCTCTCGGTCGGCGTCATGCGCATGGTGATCGGCGGCACGGGGCTCGCGGTGATCGCATTCGCCCTCGCGGCCCGTCACGCCCGGCGCCGCCCCGAGGCCGCGCCGAAGACCCTCCGGTCGCTGCGCCTCTCGAACGGAGGCGTGCGCCCGCTCGCCCTGATGGTGCTCACCGGCGTGTGCATCTCGCTCTATCAGCCGCTGTTCTTCCTGGGCACGACGCGCAACGGCGTCGCCGTCGGCACGGTGGTCGCCCTCGGCTCCGCCCCGATCCTGGCGGGTCTTCTGGAGTGGGCGCTGACGCGACGGATGCCGAGCCGCACCTGGATCGGTGCGACCGCCCTCGCGACGCTCGGCGTCGTGCTCCTGGGCTCGGGCGGCGAAGCCGGCGCCGCCGGCGGCACCGATCCGCTCGGACTTCTCGGGTCGGTGGGCGCCGGGGCCTCCTTCGCGGTCATCGCGAACGCGCAGCGCCGTCTGCTCGACGACGGCTGGGACCCTTTCACGGTCGTGGGTGCCATGGGCGCCAGCTCCGCGGTCATCTGCGCCTTGGCGCTGCCCTTCGTCGACCTGGCCTGGCTCGGCACCCCGGCGGGTGTGGTGATGGCGCTGTGGCTGGGGTTCGCGACCATCTCGGTCGCCTACGTGCTCTTCACCTGGGGGCTGAGCGGCTTGACCGCTGCCACGGCTGCGACCCTCACGCTCGGCGAGCCGCTGACGGCCAGCGTGCTGGGCATCGTCGTGCTCGGCGAGCGGCTCTCGGCGCTCGCGATCGTCGGTCTCGTCGTGCTGGCGGCAGGGCTGGCGCTGCTGGCGTGGGGATCCCGCGCGCCGCGCGACCCGGCGCCGTTCGCGGTCGAGGCCTGACGCGCCACGCCGAAACACGCCCGCAATCGACGCGTGGCACACTGGGCGCGTTATGCAGCGCACCATCGAGATCCGCACCGACGACCTGAGCGGCGACGCCACCCGCCGCCTCATCGCCTCGCACCTGGCCGGGATGCACGACACGTCGCCCGCGGAGAGCGTGCACGCCCTCGACGTCGATGCGCTGCGGCATCCGTCCCTCTCGGTGTGGTCGGCGTGGATCGACGGAGAGCTCGCGGGCGTCGGTGCGTTGAAGGCGCTCGACTCCGACCGCGGCGAGATCAAGTCGATGCGCGTCGACGATCGCTTCCGCGGCACCGGCGTCGGCCGCGCGATGCTGCGCCACATCATCGACGAGGCTCGGCTGCGGGGCCTGTCGAGCCTGTGGCTCGAGACCGGCACGACCGAGGACTTCGCACCGGCGCAGCGCCTGTACGCGAGCGAGGGCTTCGCTCTCTGCGGCCCCTTCGAGGACTACGCTCTCGATCCCTTCTCGGTCTTCATGACGCGCGCGCTCTGACGCGCGCTGCGCCCGAGTCCCGGGCCCGGAGCCTCAGGCGGGAACCACCAGGGCGACCGCGAAGGCCGACACGCCCTCGGCGCGTCCGGCGAATCCGAGGCCGTCGGTGGTGGTCGCCGAGACCGTGACGGGCGCGCCTCCGAGGGTGGCCGACAGCACCCGCTCGGCTTCCGCACGGCGCGCCGAGAACCGCGGCCGCTGGGCCTGCACCTGCACCGACACGTTTCCCACGCGCCATCCCGCTTCGCCGAGGAGGGCGACCGTGCGCCCCAGGAAGACGTCCGCGTGCGCGCCGGCGTATTCCGGGTGATCGGTGCCGAAGTGCGTGCCGATGTCGCCCAGGCCTGCGGCAGAGAGCAGCGCGTCCACGATCGCGTGCGCCACGGCGTCCCCGTCGGAGTGGCCCGACAGTGGCGTCTCTCCGGGCCATTCGAGGCCCGCGAGCCACAGCGTGCCGTCGCCGCCGAAGGCGTGCACGTCCGTGCCCACGCCCACGCGGGGAACGACCGGGCCGTGCTCGAGATGCGCAGGAGCGCGGGGAACGGCCGCGGTGATCAGGTGTCGGGCACGGTCGAGGTCGGCCGCGGTCGTGATCTTGAAGGAGAGCGGATGCCCCGGCACTGCGACGACCGCATGGCCCGCCTCCGCGACCAGGGCGGCGTCGTCGGTGAAGTCGCGACGCGCTGCGGCATATGCCACATCGAGCACGTCACGCCGGAAGCCCTGCGGCGTCTGCGCGGCCGCAAGCTCGGCACGGTCCACCGCCGCCACGATCTCGTCCCCGACGACGCGTTTGACGGTGTCGATGACCGGCAGCACCGGGATCGCACCCGTGGCCCCGGCGTCGATCGCGGCGACGACGCGCTCGAAGACCTCGGCGGGGGTCAGCGCCCGCGCCGCATCGTGCACGAGAACGACCTCGACGTCTGCCCAGAGCGCAGCGAGCCCGGCGGCGACGGAGGCCTGACGGGTCTCACCGCCGGCCACCACCGAGACCAGGTCACGGCGCTCGCCCGCCGCAGCGAGCGCTTCGCTGAGTGCATCGCCCTCGCGCCCGGCGGGGGCAACGATCACCACCTGGGCAGGCGGGGCGGCGAACACGCCCGTCAGCGCGTGACGCAGGATGCTGCTGCCGTCGATGCCGACGAATGCCTTCGGCGCGCCGCCTCCGAGGCGGGTGCCGGAACCGGCGGCGACGACGACCACGCCGATACGCGGCACAGGGGTGATGGTCACCCGTTCACGCTATCGCGATCGGCGGAGGGCATCGCTCCACGCACCGCTCCGCACCTCGCGGGGACCGGGTCGCCGGCGCACACCGCGCACAGCAGAACGGCGCCCCGCGGGGCGCCGTTCTGGGAGTCTCAGCTCGCGAGGACCTCGTCGAGAAGGACGCCCGCCTTCTCCTCGTCGGTCTTCTCCGCGAGGGCGAGCTCGGAGATCAGGATCTGCTTCGCCTTCGCGAGCATCCGCTTCTCTCCGGCCGACAGGCCGCGGTCCTGGTCGCGGCGCCAGAGGTCGCGCACGACCTCGCTGACCTTGATGACGTCACCGGAGGCGAGTTTCTCGAGATTGGCCTTGTAGCGGCGCGACCAGTTGGTCGGCTCCTCCGTGAACGGAGCGCGCAGCACCTCGAAGACCTTGTCGAGACCCTCCTTGCCGATGACATCTCGGACGCCGACCAAATCGACGTTCTCTGCGGGGACTTCGATGATGAGATCACCCTGCGTGACGTTGAGCTTCAGGTACTTCTTCGTCTCGCCCTTGATGATCCGGTCTTTGACCTCGATGATCGTTGCCGCCCCGTGGTGGGGGTAGACGACCGTCTCGCCAACCTCAAAAAGCATGGAGTTATGTCCTTTCGGCAACCTCCAGGATACCACAGGAGAAATACGCTAAGGTTCTCCGCCCCACGGGTCGGGCGGCGACACATCCCCCGCCGGGCATCGGCCGCCGAGGTGCTCCGCGCGCTCGACGGCGAGCCCCTAGAATGCTGGAGAACCGTCATCCGTCTAGGAGGATCCGTGATCTCGATACACCGCCGCAGCGGTTCTACGCGCGGACGATCCGCGGCGGCACCCGGCACCCGCAATCGCCGGCTGATCGCGTCACTGGCCGTCGGCACCGCTCTGGTCCTCACCGCCACCGGGTGCAGCATGATCTCGCCTCAGGCGACCACCATCGCCTACTCGGCCGCCGAGGGGACCAACGTCTACGACTCCGGCCCCCTCGAGGTGCGCAACGCCCTCATTGTGGCGAACGAGGACGGCTCGGAGGGCAACTTCGTCGCCGCGATCGTCAACCGCACCGACGACTCGCACACGCTCACCATCGAGATCGGCGAGGACGGCGCGTCGCTGACGGTGCGGGTTCCCGCCAACACGACCGTGAGCCTCGGCTCCGACGAAGACGAGCCGCTGCCGATCGAAGAGCTGGACGCCCTGCCCGGCACCGACGTCACCGCGTTCTTCCAGTCCGGCGACGCCGAGGGCGAGCTCGCCTCCGTGCCGGTGCTCGACGGGTCCCTCGACTACCTCTCCGCGCTCGCTCCCTGAGCGGCGGGTCACACGTACACGAAGAGGGCGCCCCACCGGGGCGCCCTCTTCGTCATGTGTGGACGGCGCTCAGCCCTCGAAGCGGTAGCCGAGGCCGCGCACCGTGACCAGCATCTCGGGCGACCCGGGATTCCGTTCGATGCGTGAGCGGATCCGCTTGATGTGCACGTCGAGCGTCTTGGTGTCGCCGAAGTAGTCGCTCCCCCACACCCGGTCGATGAGCTGACCGCGCGTGAGCACCCGGCCGGCGTTGCGCATGAGCACCTCGAGCAGCTCGAATTCCTTGAGCGGCATGTTGATCTCGCCGCCCTCGACCGCGACCGTGTGACGGTCGATGTCGAGCACCACCCGCCCGCCCTCGAGCACCCGGTCCTCGAGGTCGGCGTCGATCTGGGAGAAGCGCCGCAGCACCGCCCGCATGCGCGCGAGCAGCTCACGCGCCGAATAGGGCTTGGTGACGTAGTCGTCGGCGCCGAGCTCCAGTCCGACGACGATGTCGACCTCGGAGTCCTTGGCGGTCAGCATGATGATCGGCACCGCCGAGGTGGTGCGGATCTGACGGCACACTTCGGTGCCCGGCATGCCGGGGAGCATGAGGTCCAGCAGCACGATGTCGGCACCGCGCTCGCGGAACGCGGTGAGGGCGGCCGGGCCGTCCTCGGCGATCTCCACGTCGTACCCCTCGCGACGGAGGAGGTAGGCGAGCGGGTCGGCCAGGTCGGGCTCGTCCTCGACGATCAAGACGCGGGTCATGCGGGATCTCCATTCCTGCCGGAGGCGAGGTTCTTGCCGGCGGCCGGGCCGACGGGGGTTCGGGTGTCGGTGGGCGGGCTCGGGTTCGCGGGGGCGCTCGGGGCCGAGGCCGGGGCCGGGGCCGCAGACGGTCTTGCTGCCCGGGCCGCGGACCCACCCGGGTCGGCAGGTGGGGGCACGCTCGGCTCAGCGGGTGGGGGCACGCTCGCGGCAGCAGGGGCCGCGGCGGCGGGCGGCGCGGCGGGCGACGGCGCCGCGGCGGGGCGCTTCTTCCGGCGCGGGCGCTTGGGCTCGGGCTGGATGTCGGGCGCATCGATCTGCGGCAGGCGGATGGTGAAGGTCGAGCCGCGCCCGGGGCGCGACCACAGCCGCACCTCGCCGCCGTGACGCTGGACTGCGTGCTTGACGATCGAGAGCCCCAGGCCGCTGCCGCCGGTGCGACGCGCGCGCGCCGGATCGGCGCGGTAGAAGCGCTCGAAGACGCGGTCCTGCTCGCCCTCGGCGATGCCGATGCCGCGGTCGGTCACGGCGATCTCCACGACGCGGTCGACGGCCTTGACGCCGATTCCCACGCTGGAGCCGCGCGGCGAGTACGCGATGGCGTTGGCGATGAGGTTGCCGACCGCCTCGCTGAGGATCTGCGCGTCACCGTGGACGTACAGACCCCGCGCACCTCCCCGCACCACCTCGACCCCGGCGGAGTCGGCCTGGATCGCGTGCGCATCGAGCGCCGACGCGACGACCTCGTCGACCGAGACGTCGCGCTGCGGCAACTCGTCGGATGCCTGCAGGCGCGAGAGGTTCATGATGCGCGACGTCAGCAGTGCCAGGCGGTTCGCCTCGGCCTGCAGCCGCGTGGCGAAGATGCGCACCTGAGGCGGGTCGTCAGAGGCCGACTCGATGGCCTCGGCGAGCAGGCTCACGGCGCCCACCGGAGTCTTGAGCTCATGGCTGGTGTTCGCCACGAAGTCGCGGCGCATCTCTTCGACCCGCTCGCGCTCGGTGATGTCGCGCAGCACGAAGAGCGTCAGCCGCGGCGAGATGCGCGATGCCCGCACGACCACGAGTCGCGGTTCCGCCGGCGGCGCGCCTCGACGCAGCCGCATCGTCTCGGTCGCGCTGGATTCGGTCGCGACCGAATCGCTGGTCCGCACGCGGCGCACGAGGGCGCGCAGCTCGTCATTCGGCAGCATGCCGCCCTCGACGAGGTCGAAGGCGGCAGCGGCCGCGGAGGCGGCCAGCACCGTGAACGACGCGTCGACGACGAGCGCCGCGTCATCCATCCCGTGGAGCACGCCGCGCACGCCGTCGGGGATCTCGACGGACCTCTCCGCCTGCGCGCGGTCGCGCGCCCGCATCGCCGCGACGACGACGGCGGAGATCGAACCGCCGATGATGATCCCCGCGAGGAGGGCGAGCAGCGCGAGCTGCGTCGTGTCCATGCGACCAGCGTAGAGGCACCCGCGACGCGGCATCGGACCGGAGGGGGAAGGCCCACGGAGGATCCGGGTACTGTTCACCACGGGGGCACCATCCGTTAACCTTCCCTGGCGACAATCGGCGGGGCGCGGGACGAGCCTCTCCCCCGAAAACCATGAAAGGTGCGTCGGAATGCGCGAAGTCTTCCACCAGTCCCTCGAGGACGTGCAGGGGCGTCTCGTCGAGATCGCCGAACTCGTCACGGTCGCCATCGACAAGGCGACGCGCGCGTTCGGCACCAGCGACGTCGCTCTGGCGGAGGAGGTCATCGAAGCCGACGCGGTCATCGATGAGAAGGCCATCGAGCTCGACGAGCTCGCCATCGAGATCCTGGCGCGTCAGCAGCCGGTGGCCCGCGACCTGCGCATCGTCGTCAGCGCGCTGCGCATGAGCGCCTCGCTCGAGCGCATGGGCGACATCGCCGAGCACATCGCGCAGCTCACGCGCATGCGCTTCCCCGAGCGGGCCATCCCCAAGGGCCTGAAGTCGACCTTCCTCAAGATGGGCGAGCTCGACGTCGAGGCGGCGCGCCAGCTCACCGAGCTGCTGCGCTCGCAGGACGGCGACCTCATCGACGAAATCCGCAACGCCGACGACAAGCTCGACGAGCTGCACGTCTCGGTGTTCGAGAAGGTGCTCAGCGACAGCTGGCAGGGCGACCCGTCGGCCACCGTCGACGCGACTCTCGCGAGCCGCTACCACGAGCGCTTCGGCGACCACGCGGTGTCGGTGGCGAAGAAGGTGGCCTACCTGTCGACGGGCGACTGGACCACGAGCACCGACACGATCGACATCATCTCGCCGCAGTAGCCCAGAGCGCTGCACAGCGAGAAGAGCGGATGCCTCCGGTGGAGGCATCCGCTCTTCTGCATGTATCCGTCGTCAGGCCTTGCCCTGGTTCGCGACAGCGGCAGCCCCCGCGGCAGCGGCCTCGGGGTCGAGGTACTCCCCCGGGCTGAGCGGCTCGAGGTTCTCGTCGAGGCGGTACACCAGCGGGATGCCGGTGGGGATGTTGAGCTCGGCGATGTCGGCGTCGCTGATGCCGTCGAGGTGCTTGACCAGGCCGCGCAGCGAGTTGCCGTGCGCCGTCACAAGCACCGTCTTGCCGGCCTTCAGGTCGGGCACGATGTCGCTGTGCCAGTAGGGCAGCATGCGGTCGATCACGATCTTCAGCGACTCGGTGTCGGGCACCTCGCCGTCGATGCCGACATACCGCGGGTCGCCGACCTGGCTGTACTGGTCGTCGGCGGCGAGCGGCGGCGGCGGCACGTCGAACGAGCGACGCCACAGCATGAACTGCTCGTTGCCGAACTCCTCGAGGGTCTGCGCCTTGTCCTTGCCCTGGAGAGCGCCGTAGTGGCGCTCGTTCAGGCGCCACGAGCGCTTGACCGGGATCCACAGGCGGTCGGCCGTGTCGAGCGCGATGTCGGCGGTCTGGATGGCGCGGCTCAGCACCGAGGTGTGCAGGACGTCGGGCAGGATGCCGGACTCGGCCAGCAGCTCGCCACCGCGCGCAGCCTCGGCCTTGCCCTGCTCGGTGAGGCGGACGTCGACCCAGCCCGTGAACTGGTTGGTCTTGTTCCACTCGCTCTGGCCGTGACGGAGGAGGATCAGCGTATAGGGCGCGGTCATGCGCCCCATGATATCCGGGCGACGACGCCCGCCCCGGCGCCATGTCGGCCAGCCTCGCCGGTCGGCTGGACGATGGCGATCGCCTGGCATCATGGAGGGATGGCGCGGGGACCGGTCGGGCAGATCACGCGCGGCACGACCGGGACCAACCGGCTGCGGCGCGTGGATCGCTGGATCGCGCGGCAGCCCGCTCTCCGCCGGGCCACCGACCCGCTGGTGGTCGACCTCGGCTACGGCGCCAGCGGAGTCACCGCGCTGGAGCTGCACTCGCGCCTCGCCCTGGTCCGCCCGGACGTCGAGGTGCTCGGTCTCGAGATCGACCCCGCCCGGGTGGCGCGGGCCCGCGCGCAGCTCGGTCAGGTACGCGCGGGTGAGACGTCATTCGCGCCCGACTCGCGCGTGTCGTTCGCCCGCGGTGGATTCGAGGTGCCGGTCGCGGGCGGGCGCCGGCCCGCCGTCGTACGGGCCTTCAACGTGCTGCGGCAGTACGACGAGGACGAGGTCGCCGTGGCCTGGGCGACCATGGCCGGCCGCCTCGCGCCCGACGGCCTTCTGGTGGAGGGCACCTGCGACGAGATCGGGCGCATCGCGACGTGGGCGGCGATCGGGTCCGACGCGGCACCCCGGACGCTGACCGTGTCGCTGCGACTGGCCGGGCTGCAGCATCCGTCCGTCGCCGCGGAGCGGCTTCCCAAAGCGCTCATCCACCGCAACATCCCCGGGGAGCGGGTGCACGCGTATCTGGCCGCGCTCGACGCCGAGTGGGAGCGCGCGGCGAGCGTCTCGCCGTTCGGTCCGGTGCATCGGTGGCGCACGGCGCTCTCGGCGCTCGTCGCCGGCGGTTGGCCGATCCTCGAGCGGTCGCGATGGCGCCTGGGCGAGGTCACCGTCCCTTGGAGCGCCGTCGCCCCGCGCTGATGCCCGGCACTGTCACACCCGGCACCGCCACACCGGCCCTGTCACACCCGGGGCAGCACGGCACGCGCCTCGGCCGACGACATGCCGGTCGCGGTCAGCAGATCCACCGCGAGCGGGCGCAGCGCGGTGAGCAGGTTCTGCTCGCCCTGCGAGCCGTCCGGCAGGATCTGCGCGGGGTCCAGACGCACGGCCACCGCGCGAACGGCCTCGCGCGCCGCGGGCTGCAGCGAGATGTCGTCGAGGCTCTCGCCAACGAGGGCGGCCGCCCGCATCAGCTCCGCCAGCAGCTCGGCGGGCACGGGACGCCGTCCGCCGTCGTCGCACAGGTACACCGCCCGCCGCGCCACCACGCGGAGGTTGCGCGTGGCGAAGTCCATGGCCTGCAGCACCGCCTGATGGCGCCGCAGCTCGGCGCGCTGCGGCCGCAGCCAGGGCGAGAAGCCGGCCACCGCGAGCCCCGACTCCAGCGACGCACGCCACTCGTCGATGCGCGGGGCGATCGCCCGTGCCTTCTCGAGGCCACGCGTCGCCCGCATCGCATCGCCGCGGCGGAGCGCCTGCACGATGGTGCGCGCGGCGGCATCGGCCGCGGCGAACACGGCGTGCCCGTCGCGTGCCTCTTCCCTGCGGGGATTGCGTGGAATCAGCGCCGTCACCAGCAGGGCTGCCACGCCGCCGATGATCCCGTCGATGAGCCGAGAGAAAGGCTGCGACGCCGGCAGCGACATCACGATGGACGCCTGGATGCCGGCCATGATCGCGAAGGGCGGATACGGGGACAGGAACCGCGCGACCACGAGCGTCACGCCGAGCGCGAGCGCCAGCTGCCACCACCCCGGCCCGACGACGACGACGAACCCCTCGGCGACCAGGATGCCCACCAGCATCCCGACGACCGTCTCGAGCACGCGGCGAGGACGGGCGTCGCGCACGAGGCCCAGGCTCGAGATCGTGACGGTCGCCGCGAGGAGCGGTGCCGGATGCCCCACCACATAGTGGGCGAAGGCCCACGCCGCGGTCGCGGCCAGCGTGATCTGCACGATCGCGATCGCGGACCCGCGGACGCGGGCCAGGTGCGGCCGGAGGTCGAGCCGGGCGCGCCAGCCCGTCGGGACGGTCTGCGTGATCGCGGCGGTGTCGCCGTCGCCGCTCACCGCCCGTGCTCCTACTGCGCCGCCGCGCGCCGCGACAGCCGCGTGATCCGCGGCACGTTGGCCGTGGCACCGGCGTCGGGCGGCACCACCGTCTCCTGGGCGGCGGCGACCGGGCCGTCGGCGGTGTCGACCGTCAGCGGCGCGTCGACGGGCGTCGTGCGGCGCACCACCGCGAGCGCGATGGGACCCTCCTCGTAGTGCAGCGCCGCCGACGTGACGATGCCCACCTCGGTGTCGCCGAGGCGCACGGCCGCGCCGTGCTCGGGCAGCACACTGTCCGACCCGTCGAGCTGCAGCGCCACCATCCGCCGCGGCGGGTGGCCGAGGTTGTGCACCTTCGCGATGGTCTCCTGGCCGCGGTAGCAGCCCTTCTCGAGATGGACGGCGGTGCGCAGCCAGTCCAGTTCGTGCGGCAGCGCCCGCTCGTCGACGTCGGTGCTCCAGCGCGGACGCCAGGCGGCGACGCGCAGCGCCTCGGCCGCCGCGATGCCGGCGAGTTCGAGCTCGCCGCGGGTCGCGGCATCCGCGATGCGCAGCTCCTCCTCGCGCGTCACGATCGCCTCGGCCCAGTCGCGATCGGCGCCGGGGTGGGGATCGACCGGAGAGTAGGCGTAACCGCCGGGCGCGACCGCGGGCCACGGGTCGCGCCACACGAGCGGGACTCCCGACGGCGAGGCGGGCGAGATGCGCTCGAGCGCCGCCGCGGTGCCGCCGACGATCGCGTACTCGTCGTCGGCGATGCGAGGGTCGACGCGCAGCCGGAAGCGCATCTTGCGGAGCCAGCCGAAGAGGCCCTCGACGTCGGCGCGATCGGCGATGAGCCACGTGGTCTCGCCGTCGTCGACCACGGATGCGGCGTGCTCGACGTGTCCCTGCGGATCGAGGATGAGCAGCTCGGTGCTCACGCCGGGTGCGAGGCGCGCAAGCGCCTGCGAGGACAGCGAGTCCAGCCAGGTCAGGCGGTCTTCGCCGGGCACGGCGATGACCACGCGGTCGTGGCGTGGTGCGAGCGCCGCACCGGCGGCGAGGCGGCGCTGCTCGACGAGGGGGCTGCCGACGTGCTGCAGTCCCGCGTCGTCGACGACGGCGCCCGGAACGGCCGCGAACGGGTCAGTCATCGATCTGGTCATCGGAGGTGCCGCCCATCAGTACGTGCTCGTTCCCGCGTTCATTCGACCCGGGCAAGGCGTGCCGACGCGTGCGCGCCGAGCTCGAAGCCGAGGGCCGCGATATCCCACGCCCACAGCAGGTGGCCGTCGACGAGGCCGTACATGCGGGTCGCCGCGGCGTAGTTCTTTGCGCTCGCCGGACGCACGACGGCGTCGGTCGCGATGTCGATGCGAGGGCCCTTGATCTGGCCGAGGTACAGCTCGCTCACGCCGTCGGCATGGACGAGGGCCACCTCGATGTCGAAGCCGCCGTCACTGTTGCGCAGCCGCTCGATGTCATCCGCCGTGCGCGCGACAGCGGGTGCGAGCGCCGGCAGCAGACCCGGGCCCGCGTCGGCTTCGGTCGCCGGGAGCACGAGACGCCAGTACCCCAGCTCGGCCACCAGGCGCGTGCGCGCCTCGGGGTCGTCGGCGCTGTGGAACCAGGCTTCGGCGGAGTAGTTGAGGTAGTCGCCGCCGTCATGGCTGAAGCTCACGCGGTGCGTGAACTCGCCGGTGTACGCGTGGTCGCCGTAGTCGATGACGCCGGTGCCCTCCCACACGCCGATGAGCCACGACAGCGGGACGAGCTCCGCAGGAAGGTCGGTCGGGATGTCGAGCACGACGCGACCCGTCAGCGCTGGCCGCGGTAGAGGTTCCAGACGACGACGCCCGATACGAAGACGATCGCGAGCGACGCGAGGCCGAGCAGGCCCACGAAGAACAATTCGAGCGCGACGAGATCCATGACGATGAGTCTAGCCGGGAACGAGGGCTGCCAGCCCGAAGCCCAGGCTGACGACACCCATCACCAGCGCCGCACCCAGCACGCTCGCCGCCACGCGCTCGGTGAATCCCTGGGAGCGTCCCGACCAGAGCTGCGTCGCGAACGCCGCGATGAGGCATCCGCCCAGTCCGACGCCCAGCCATGCGGCACGCCAGTCCGGCGTCGCGAAGATCCCGATCAGGATCGCGATGACCGCCGCCAGCACCCACACGGCGACGACGCCGCCGAAGGTGCGACGAGGAGCGAGTTCAGGCAGGGCCACGTCTCCATCATCGCCCATCGCGTCGCCGGCCGCACCTGCCGCTGCCGGGCCGACGGCTGTGGCGGCGGCCCTGGGACGGTCACGAAGACGGGTGGCCGCCGCCCACGCTCTACACTGGGGTTCGCGGCGCGCGCCCCCACGCGCCGGGAAGGCGTTCCATTGGCACAGCTCCTGGTTCTCAGTTCCACGCACGGAGGCGGCCCCGTGCTGCCCTCGCTCGAACTGCTGAGCCACCGCGTGCGCCTGATTCCCGCGGAGCCCGCTCAGCTGGTCAACGCCCCGAGCGCCGACATCATCTTCGTCGACGCCCGCGTGGACCTCGTGGGTGCGAAGTCGCTGTGCAAGATCCTCAACACGACGGGCCTCGACGCCCCCCTGCTGCTCATCGTGACGGAGGGCGGGCTCACCGCCGTCTCGCCCGATTGGGGCGTCGACGACGTGATCCTCTACACGGCAGGCCCCGCCGAGGTGGACGCGCGCATCCGGCTCGCGGTCGGACGCCAGTCGGCCGAGCAGGTGTCGACCCGCATCCAGACCTCGGGCATCACCATCGACGAGTCCTCGTACTCGGCCAAGGTGCACGGGCGGCCGCTCGACCTGACGTACAAGGAGTTCCAGCTCCTGCACTTCTTCGCCACCCATCCCTCTCGCGTGTTCACGCGCGAGCAGCTGCTGAGCGAGGTCTGGGGCTACGACTACTTCGGTGGAACGCGCACCGTCGACGTCCACGTCCGGCGCCTGCGCGCCAAGCTGGGCGACATGGAGCAGCTCATCGGCACGGTGCGCAACGTGGGCTACCGCTTCAACGTGTACGAGGACGAGCCCGAGCCCGCTCCCCGCGAGCGCACCGGCGCCTAGGCCGAGCCGACCCCGGAACGCGGCATCCGTCCCGCACCGTCCTGAGCGAGCGAAGCGAGACGAAGGGTTCACACTCTCGTCACGCGACCCTGCAATGATGAGGGGATGATCGAACCCGAGGTGCTCGACGCCGGCCTGGGCGATGCGGACGACGACGACTTCGACCTGTCGGAGGTCTTCGATTCGCAGCTTCCCGACCACCGCTACCTGGATCGCGAGCTCAGCTGGCTCGCCTTCAACCTGCGCGTGCTCGAACTCGCCGAAGACCCGAACCTGCCCACCCTGGAACGGGCGAACTTCCTGGCGATCTTCGCGAGCAACCTCGACGAGTTCTTCATGGTGCGCGTCGCGGGCCTGAAGCGCCGCATCGCGACCGGCCTGGCCCTGCCCACCAACGTCGGCCGGTCCCCCGCCGACGTGCTCGGGGACATCTCAGCCGAGGCGCATCGCCTGCAGATGCGGCATGCGCAGGCGTGGACGTCGCTGGTGATGCCGGCGATGGCGGATGCCGGCATCCAGGTCGTCTCGTACGACACGCTCGACGAGGCCGAGCGGGCCGCGCTGTACGAGTACTTCCAGGCGCAGGTCTTCCCGGTCCTGATGCCGCTCGCGGTGGACCCCGCCCACCCGTTCCCGTACATCTCCGGGCTGTCGCTGAACCTCGCGATCCGCATCCGCAACGCCCGCACCGGGCGCCAGGAGTTCGCCCGGCTCAAGGTGCCGCCGATGCTCCCCCGGTTCGTCGAACTGCCGCCCGCCGCCGGCGCGGTGCGGTACCTGCCGCTCGAAGACCTCATCTCGAACCACCTCGACGACCTCTTCCCCGGCATGGAGGTGCTGGACCACCACGCCTTCCGCCTGACCCGCAACGAGGACATGGTCATCGAGGAGGACGAGACCGAGAACCTCATCCAGGCGCTCGAGGCGGAGCTGCTGCGTCGGCGATTCGGCCCGCCGATCCGCCTCGAGATCACCGACGACATGGACGACGTGACGCTCGACCTCCTCGTGAAGGAGCTCGACATCACGGCACAGGAGGTCTACCGCCTCCCCGGGCCGCTCGACCTGCGCGGGCTGTTCGACCTCTCGCGCATCGACCGCCCGGACCTGCACTTCGCGCCGCACCTGCCCACGACCGCGCTGGCGTTCCAGCCGGGCGACAACAACGAGCGCGCGGACATCTTCGCCGCCATCCGCAAGGGCGACGTGCTCGTGCACCACCCTTACGAGTCCTTCGCGACGAGCGTGCAGTCCTTCCTCGAGCAGGCGGCGAAGGACCCGCATGTGCTCGCCATCAAGCAGACCCTCTACCGGACGTCGGGCGACAGTCCGATCGTCGAGGCGCTCATCGACGCCGCCGAGGCCGGGAAGCAGGTGCTGGCGCTCGTCGAGATCAAGGCGCGCTTCGACGAGGCCAACAACATCGTGTGGGCCCGCAAGCTCGAGAAGGCCGGCGTCCACGTCGTCTACGGCCTGGTCGGACTGAAGACCCACTGCAAGCTGGCCCTGGTGATCCGCGAGGAGAGCGGCGTGCTGCGCAGCTACAGCCACGTCGGCACCGGCAACTACAACCCGAAGACCAGCCGCATCTACGAGGACTTCGGCCTCTTCACCGCCGACGACCAGGTCGGTCGCGACCTGACCCGCCTGTTCAACGAGCTGAGCGGCTACGCGATCGAGAAGAAGTTCAAGCGGATCCTCGTCGCGCCGCTCCACCTGCGCAAGGGTCTGCTGCGGCTCATCGAGAAGGAGCGGCGCAACGCGCTCGGCGGCAAGCCCGCCAGCGTGCGCATCAAGGTCAACTCGATGGTCGACGAGCAGATCATCGACGCGCTGTACCGCGCCAGCCAGGCCGGCGTGAAGGTCGAGGTGTGCGTACGGGGCATCTGCTCGCTGAAGCCCGGCGTGCCCGGGATGAGCGAGAACATCACGGTCCGCTCGATCCTCGGCCGCTACCTCGAGCACTCGCGCATCTTCGCGTTCCACAACGACGGCGAGCCGGTGGTGTACATCGGCAGCGCCGACATGATGCACCGCAACCTCGACCGCCGGGTCGAGGCGCTCGTGCGGGTGTCGACACCCGCCCACGTCAAGGAGCTGAACGACCTCTTCACCCTCTCGATGAGCGACAACACCAGCTCGTGGCACCTGGGGCCGGACGGCGAATGGGTGCGGCACAACATCGGCGAGGACGGCAAGCCCCTCCTGGACATCCAGGACAGGACCATGACCAACGTGCAGCGCCGCCGGCGTGCACGGGCGGTGCGATGACCGAGACGGCCGTCTACGCGGCCGGGGGCGTCGTCTGGCGCGTCGTCGACGGCAAGCTGCGCGTGCTCCTGATCCACCGCACGAAGTACCGCGACGTCACCCTGCCCAAGGGCAAGGTCGACCCCGGCGAGATGCTCGCAGAGACCGCGGTGCGCGAGATCCACGAAGAGACCGGCATCCGTGTCGCCCTCGGCGTGCCGGTCGGCGTCTCGCGCTACCGGCTGCCCAGCAAGCGCATCAAGATCGTGCACTACTGGGCGGCCGAGGCGACGGAGGCGGCGATCCGCGCCTCGGCGTTCGTGCCGAACAAGGAAATCGCCGCGCTCGAATGGGTGTCGCCGAAGAAGGCTCTGCGCCGGCTCAGCTATCCCGTCGACACCGAGATCATGGAGACCTTCGTCCGGCTGCTCGACGAGGGCGTGCTGCGGACGTTCCCGATCGTCGCGCTGCGGCACGCCAAGGCGCTCCCCCGCGAGGAATGGAAGGGGAAGGATGCCGCCCGCCCGCTGTCTCCGCGCGGCCGCAGGCAGGCGGCCTCGATCGTCGGCCCGCTCCTCGCCTTCGGCGTCCGCAGGATCGTGTCGAGCCCCGCGGTGCGGTGCGTGGAGACCGTCAAGCCGCTGTCTGACGCCATCGGGCGCAAGATCGAGACGAGCGCTCTGATCGGCCAGGACGCGTGGGAAGAGGGGAAGTCCGACGCCCGCACCGTGGTCGGCGATCGGGTGCGTGCCCGCAAGCCGTCCGTGCTGTGCAGCCACGGACCCGTGCTGCCCGACATCCTGAGCGAACTCGCGCTCGCGACGGGCACACTGCGTGGGTCGTACCTCGGCAGCGCCTCGGCACTCGATCTCGCCGCCTTCTCGGTCGTGCACATGTCGGTGGACAATCCCGGCTCGGGGATCGTCGCCATCGAGACCCACATCCCCAAGAACTGACCTCGGGGCCATTCAGCGGCTCGAGTGAACACCAGTCGCCGAGGGTCCCGGAATTCCGGGGCCGGATGTCGCGGGACCTCGATGCGGACGCATGGATGTCGGCATCCCGTTCACCTTCCGTTCACCCGCGCAGCGCAAGCTCTTAAGAGTCCGAGCCTACGTTTCAGAGCGAACCCCGCACCGGGTTCGAACCCGAAGGCCTTCTCGGGCCTGTTTCCCTGACACGTGAAGGATTCACACAGTGAAGATCTCTCGCATCGCCCAGGTGGGCGCTGTCGCCGCAATCGCGGCCCTCGCCCTCGCCGGCTGCGCTTCCAACGAGACCCCGACCGGCGACAACGCCGACGCAGCCACCTCGGACCTCTCCGGCGAGATCGCCGGCGGCGGCGCCTCGTCGCAGGAGGTCGCCGTCCAGGCGTGGACCGCCGGCTTCCAGACCGCCAACCCCGACGTCACCATCACGTACGACCCGTCGGGCTCGGGTGCCGGGCGCGAGTCGTTCCAGGCGGGCGCGTTCCCGTTCGCCGGCTCGGACCGTGCGTTCAAGGTCGAGGAGATCGAGGCCGGAGGGTTCGAGGCGTGCGCCGAGGGCTCGGGCATCGTCGAACTGCCGACCTACATCTCGCCGATCGCCGTCATCTTCAACATCGAGGGCGTCGACTCGCTCAACCTCGACGCCGCGACCATCGCGGGCCTGTTCGCCGGCACCATCACGAACTGGAACGACCCGGCGATCGCCGCCCTCAACGAGGGCGTGACGCTCCCCGACCTGGCCGTGACGCCGGTGCACCGCGCCGACGACTCGGGCACCACCGAGAACTTCACCGACTACCTCTTCCAGGCCGCCGGCGACGTGTGGACGAGCGAGCCCGACGGCGTCTGGCCGCTCTCGACCGGCGAGGCCGCACAGGGCACCTCGGGTGTCGTCTCGGCCGTCGCGGGAGGCAACGGCACCGTCGGCTACGCCGACGCGTCGCGCGCCGCCGAAGAGGGCCTCTCGACCGTCGCCGTCAAGGTCGGCGACGAGTTCGTCGAGTACTCGCCCGAGGCCGCCGCGGCCATCGTCGACGCTTCGCCGTTCGAAGAGGGCCGCACCGAGGGCGACCTCGCGATCGAGCTCGACCGCACCTCGGAAGAGGCCGGCGTCTACCCGATCGTGCTCGTCAGCTACATGATCGCGTGCCAGGAGTACGCCGACGCGGCGGTCGCCCCGATCGTCAAGGGCTACCTCGAGTACGTCGCCAGCGCCGAGGGCCAGGAGGCCGCCGCGGCGGCCGCCGGCAACGCGCCGATCTCAGACAGCCTGCGCGAGAAGGTCAACGCGGCGATCGAGACGATCGTCGCCGAGTAAGACCCCGGTACCCGGCTCGGTCGCACGGCGACCGGGCCGGGTATCACCCTGAGAAGACCCGAATCAGAAGGACACCATGACCACGACGACCGCCCCGGCCGCGGGCAAGGTCAAGCAGCGGCCGGGCGACCGCTGGTTCTCGGGAACCGCTCTCGCCGCCGGCGTGATGATCCTCGTCACGCTCGCCGCCGTCGCGCTCTTCCTGATCATCCAGTCCATCCCCGGTCTGACCGCCACCAGTGAGACGGCGAGCATCCTCACCGGGAACTTCTGGCAGTACGTCTGGCCGCTCGCGTTCGGCACGGTCTGGGCGTCCTTCCTGGCGCTGCTGATGGCCGTCCCCCTGGCCGTCTCGGTCGCCCTCTTCATCTCGCACTACGCACCGCGCCGCCTCGCGCAGGGTCTCGGCTACATCGTCGACCTGCTGGCCGCGGTGCCCTCCGTCGTCTTCGGCCTGTGGGGCATCCTCGTGCTGGCCCCCGCCGTGCAGCCGGTGTACGCGTGGCTCAACGCCAACATGGGCTGGTTCCCGCTGTTCGGCGGCACCGTCTCCAGCACCGGCCGCACGATCTTCACCGCAGCGATCGTGCTGGCGGTCATGGTGGTCCCCATCATCACCGCGATCTGCCGGGAGATCTTCCTGCAGACCCCGGTGCTCCACGAGGAGGCCGCCCTTGCACTCGGCGCGACGCGGTGGGAGATGGTCCGCATGGCCGTCTTCCCCTTCGGCCGCAGCGGCATCGTGTCCGCCTCGATGCTGGGGCTCGGTCGCGCCCTCGGCGAGACGATGGCGGTCGCCATGGTGCTGTCCGCGACCGGCGTCGTCACCTTCCAGCTCTTCACCTCGGAGAACCCCAGCACCATCCCGGCGAACATCGCCCTGACGTTCCCCGAGGCGTACGGCACCAATGTCAACGTGCTGATCGCGACGGGTCTCATCCTCTTCATCGTCACCTTCGCGGTCAACGCCATCGCACGATGGATCGTGAGCCGCCGCGAGGCATTCTCGGGAGCGAACTGACATGACCGTGACAACCGCTCCCCCGACGGCGCCGCAGCAGGTGCCCGTGCGCGAGACCCCGCGGCTGACCAGCGGCCGCCTGCCGGTGTGGGCTCCGTGGGCCATCCTGATCGGCAGCCTCGCGGTCAGCGCCGTAGTCTTCGCGATCCTCGCCATGGGTTCGGGTGAGGACTTCAGCATCGCAGGATGGGCCGTCGTCGCCGCCCTCGTGTACCTGGCCCTGATCGCCACGACCTCCTCGCTCGTGGAGGGCCGCCGCAAGGGCGTCGACCGGCTCGTGACCGGCGTCGTGACACTCGCGTTCCTCGTCGCGATGGTGCCTCTCGTGTCGCTGGCGATCACCGTGATCGTCAACGGCGTCGCGGGCCTCTCGGCCGAGTTCTTCTCCTCGTCCATGCGCAACGTCGTCGGCGAAGGCGGCGGCGCGCTGCACGCCATCGTCGGCACTCTGCTCATCACGCTCGCCGCGGCGATCATCTCGATCCCGATCGGCATCTTCACCGCCATCTACCTCGTGGAGTACGGTGCCCGGAACCGGCTCGCGCGCGGCATCACGTTCCTCGTCGACGTGATGACCGGCATCCCCTCGATCGTGGCAGGTCTGTTCGCCTACGCCGTGTTCGCGCTGATCTTCGGGCCCGGCATCCGCATGGGCATCATGGGATCGATCGCGCTGTCGGTGCTCATGATCCCCGTGGTGGTGCGCTCGACCGAAGAGATGCTGCGCCTCGTGCCGAACGAGCTCCGTGAGGCGGCGTACGCCCTCGGGGTGCCGAAGTGGCGCACGATCGCGAAGGTCGTGCTCCCCACCTCGATCGCGGGCATCACGACGGGCGTCATGCTGTCGATCTCGCGCGTCATCGGCGAGACGGCCCCGCTGCTCCTCACCGCCGGCGTCGCCACGTCCATGAACTACAACCTCTTCGAGGGCCGCATGATGACGCTGCCCGTCTTCGTCTACACGCAGTACATGAACGCGGGCATCCCCGTCCAGGCTTACCACGACCGGGCCTGGGCCGCCGCTCTCGTCCTCATCGTCATCGTGATGCTCCTGAACCTCATCGCGCGCCTCGTCGCGAAGGTCTTCTCGCCGAAGCTCGGCCGCTGAGCATCCCCACCCGAAAGAACCGACAGGAATCATGTCCAAGAGCATCGAAGTCAACGACCTCAACGTCTACTACAGCGACTTCCTGGCCGTCGAAGGCGTCTCGCTCAACATCGAGCCGCGCAGCGTGACCGCCTTCATCGGCCCATCGGGGTGCGGCAAGTCGACGTTCCTGCGCACCCTGAACCGCATGCACGAAGTCATCCCCGGCGCCCGCGTCGAGGGCGAGGTGCTGCTGGACGGCGACAACCTCTACGGCGCCAACGTCGACCCGGTGCTCGTGCGCCGCCAGGTCGGCATGGTGTTCCAGCGGCCCAACCCGTTCCCCACGATGTCGATCAAGGAGAACGTGCTCGCGGGCGTCAAGCTCAACAACAAGAAGATGTCCAAGTCGGACTCCGACGCGCTCGTCGAGAAGTCCCTCATGGGCGCCAACCTGTGGAACGAGGTCAAGGACCGTCTCGACAAGCCGGGCTCGGGCCTCTCGGGCGGCCAGCAGCAGCGACTCTGCATCGCGCGCGCGATCGCCGTGTCGCCCGAGGTGATCCTCATGGACGAGCCGTGCTCGGCCCTGGACCCGATCTCGACCTACGCCATCGAGGAGCTGATCGGCGAGCTCAAGAACGACTACACGGTCGTCATCGTCACGCACAACATGCAGCAGGCTTCGCGCGTGAGCGACAAGACGGCGTTCTTCAACATCGCCGGCACCGGCAAGCCGGGCAAGCTCATCGAGTACAACGACACCACCGCGATCTTCACGACGCCGTCGGTGCAGGCCACGGAGGACTACGTCTCCGGCCGATTCGGCTGAGCCGACGACATCCCATCGACGAAGCCCCCGCCGCTCGGCGGGGGCTTCGTCATCGCGCGGCCAAGGCGCGGGTCGGGCGGGCGGGTCCGTCGCGCGGGGCAGGCGGGTCCGTCGCGCGGGGCAGGCGGGTCCGTCGCGCGGGGCAGGTGGGCTGATCAGTCGCGCGGGCTGAGCAGATAGCGATTGAAGGATGCCGTGAGGTCGGCGTCGACCGGGACGGCGGCGTCGTCGATCGCTGTGATGGGCGCCGCGAGACGCACGCTCGACACCAGCCACGCGGCATCCGCCTGGCCCAGCGCGCTGATCGGAATCGTCGCATAGCCGGTCGCGAGACCCTGCTCCTCGAGATGGGCGAACAGGCTCAACTGCGTCGTGCCGTGGAGGATGCCGCCGTTGGGCGCCGGAGTGACGAAGCGGCCGTCGAGCCGCAGGATGAGCGACGCGGTCGGGGCTTCGAGGACGAAGCCGTCCGAGCTCACGAACACGGCGTCGTCGGCTCCGCGCCGCTTCGCCTCGCGGATCGCCGCCATGTTGACCGCATACGACAGCGTCTTGGCGCCGAGCAGCAGCCACGGGGCCTTCGCGGGCGTGTCGATGCCATACCCCCGATCGAGCGTCACCACGCGGATGCCGTGCTCGCGCGCGACGGTGTTGTCGGCGGCGGCCGCCACGGTCACCCAGGCCGTGGGCGCGGGGCCGTGCTCGACGCCGCGGCTCAGGATGAGCTTGATCACGCCCTCGCCGTGGCGCGGCGCGTGCTGCGCGGCGACGTCCACGGCCTCCCGCCACTGTTCGAGGTTCGGGGGCGCCAGGTCACAGATCCGGGCTGAGTGCGCGAGCCGCTCGAGATGCGCCTCCGTCTCCTGCGCGTGCCCGTCGACGACCCCGATCGACTCGAAGATGCCGTCGCCCCGCTGCGTGCTCAGCTCGCCGACGCTGAGTGCCGGTGCCGAGGGATCGATGACGCGGAACGTGTCGGCGAAGTCCGACCGGGCATCCTCTGCTGCCGAGGGGTCGATGACGAGCGCGAAGAGCAGGGCCATGCCCCGAGCTTAGAGCGCAGGGAATGCCACGCCGGTCTCCTCCGTTACACTGGATCAGCCGGGCCGCAGTAACCCCGGGCTCCATCTTCTGCCGCTCCGAGCGGCCTCGCGCCGAGAGGCGTTCTGCGGCCCGGCACTTTCGTACCCGGGGAGATGCGCACCGCCAGCGGTGCGGAACGCCTCTCCGCGCAGCGGCATCAGCACTGCGGCGTTCTGCGGCCCGGCACTTTCACGCCCGGTGTTCCGCGCACTTCTGTGTCGGACATCCGCCCGCCGGCGCTCGGTCGCTCGCTCCCTCGCTCGCGCGTGCTGGCGAGTGGCCAAGACCCGCGACCTCCAGCCGCGCATCCTGGCGAGTCGCCACGCCTACGCCGCCAGGCCCCTCCCCCGGCGGCTCACCAAAACCCACCACGCAGTCGCCCGTGCTGGCGAGTAGCCAAATCTCGCGACCTCAGCCGCGCATCCCGGCGAGTCGCCAAATCCGCCATCGCCGACCCCGCCCCGGCGGCTCGCCAAAACCCACCACCGCAGACGCGCATCCTGGCGACTCGCCAAGATCGGCGATCGGAAGGGACACGGCGATCCGCCCCGTCGCGGCTGGAGGAAACGGATTGCTCAGGTGAGGGCGTCGCGGCGCCACAGCGCGGCGCAGGCTGTCAGGTCGGCGGCGTAGTCCGAGAGCCGCAGGGCGCGCGTGGTGAACGCCGACGCACGCTCGGGCTCGGTCGCCTCGTAGTCGTCGGCGAGATGCGTCGCGCCGGACGCCTGCACGCGGCAGAATGCGGCGGCGCGGTCGAGCGCGACGGCGAAGTCCCCCTCGAACAGTCCCCGCAGGATGGTGTCGACCAGGGCGACGAGCTCGTCGGGGCCGGCGGGTGACGGCGCACCGGCGACCACATCATCGGCGGAGGCGAGCTCGGCACGGCCGCGCTCGTACAGGAGCGCGGCCGTGCGCGGGTCGTCGTGGATCATGAGCTGCACGAGGTACAGCCGCCAGAGCGCTCCGGGGAGCGACTTCGCCGGCGAGCGCGACCACAGTTCGGCGAGGTCGTCGATGCCGTGCTCGTCGGTGAACGCGACGAGCCGGTCGACGACGTCGCCGTCGGGGTCGGCGCGCACCCGGGCCAGCAGGGCGTGCGCGGTCGTGTGCGCGACGCGCGAGACCTCCGCCGGATCCTCGGCCGCGAACACACGGTCGAAGAGCTCCGCCGGTCGGCGGACGGGCTTGTGGAACTCCCTGGACGAATCGCTCATCCCGTCCAGGCTACTCGCCGCCACGAGCACGGGCTCCCGCTCGAGGGCAGCCGCCCAGGGCAGGCACATGACGCGGTCCCCTCAGACCTGGTTGATGCGGATGTGGTTGCCGGCCGGGTCGCGGAACGCGCAGTCGCGCGGTCCCCAGCCCTGCTCCTTGGGCTCCTGCAGCACCTCGGCGCCGAACGCGCGCAGCTGCTCGAAGGTGGCGTCGAGGTCGCTCGTGGTGAACACGTAGGGCCCCGGACCCGACCCCTTCACGATGAGGCGGTGCAGCGACTCGCCGTCATCCGGCGACCGGCCCGCCGTCGGGTCCGACACGACGAGCGACAGACCGGGCTGACCGGGGAAGCCGAAGCTCACCCAGCGGTGACCGTCGTAAGAGACGTCGTTGACGACCTCGAGACCGAGGCCGTCGCGGTAGAACGGGATGGCGGCGTCGACATCGTCGACGGTGATGGGGCTGTAGGCCAGCGCGATGTTCGTCATGCCTGCCACGCTAGAGGCCTCCCCAAGGGCGCGCTTCTCCGATCCTGCTCAGTTGACACGACCGGTCAGGCGTACCGGGTCGGGCGCGTGAGGATCTTCGCGACGCACAGCGGCATCGCCTCGGCGGCGTCATGCGGCCGGGACCGGTACGAGCTCGGGGTCTCCCCCACGATCTCGCTGAACGTCGAGCTGAACGAGCCGAGCGAGGTCGCACCGACGGCGGTGCAGGCATCCGTCACCGACGTGCCCTCGCGCAGCAGCGCCATGGCGCGCTCGATCCGCCGGGTCATGAGGTACGCGTACGGGGTCTCGCCGTATGCCGCCTTGAACTCCCGCGAGAAGTGCGCCGGAGACATCAGGGCTTTCGTCGCCATCGTCGGCACGTCGAGCGGCTGCGCGTACTCGCGATCGATGAGATCGCGCGCACGCCGCAGGTGCGCGAGGGTCTGGGTCGTCTGCACGGCGGAAACCACGGGTTTCACGCTACCCGGATCGTCCCGTCGCGCCAGCCCGTCCGCGGCCCGGTTCAGGCGGTGGGGATGACCACGATGGGTTCGGACGACGGCTCCCCGGTGGGTGAACCGCCCTGCGGCTCGATCGTCATCGCGATCACGTCGCCCGGCTCGACCTCACCGTCGAGCAATGCCGTCGCCTGGCCGTCCGCGGACTCGAAGGTGCCTGCCGAGACCGCGTCGCCGCCACGCACGAACCACAGCTCGAAGCTCTCGTCGTCAGCGATCTGCGGAAGTCCCTGCGAGACCACCACGACCTTGCCGACCGACTCCGACCAGTGCGCCGTCGCCGTGCCGCCGTCGGTGACCTCGACCGTGGTCGACTGGGCGTCGGGGGCATCCTCGATCTGCTGGAGCGCGACGACCTCTGCCGAGCGGTTGAGGTAGTCGTTGATGGTTGCCGCGCCGAGCCCGAGGGCGACCAGCAGCACCAGCGATGCGGCGAGCCCGAGGATCCCGCGGGTCCAGCGCCGCCGCGAAACCGCCTGGATGACGGCCGTCGCGGGCGGCGGCTCGGCCGCCGGCTGCTCGTCGCTCTCCGACCACGCCGCGACCGGTTCGGCGGCCGCGGCGGCGGCCGCGTCCATCGCGGGCCGCTGCGGGGTCGCCGGCAGCTGCGGGGTGGCCGCGACACGGGCGAGCAGGGTCGAGCGCAGGGTCAGCGGGGGCAGCGCGTCGGAGACGGTGTCGGCGAGCGCGGCGGCGGTCGCCGCATCCGTGTCCACCAGATGCTGCCACTCGGGGTGCCGGCGTCGGGCGGCCTCGAACGCCTCCCGGTCGGCGGGTGACAGCGCGTTCAGCGCAGCGCCGGCGGCGAGCTCGGCGAACTCCTCCTCGTTCATCACGCGGTCACCCCCATCTCTGCTCTCAGGCGGGTTAATCCGTCCCGCATCCTCGTCTTGATCGTCCCCAGCGGCGCTCCCACCAGGGCCGCGATCTCGCTCTGACTGTAACCCCCGTAATACGCGAGGGTCAGCGCTTCCTTCTGGGCGTCGGGCAGCGCTGACAGCGCCGTCGCCACCCGCTCCCCCTCGATGCGCAGCTCGACCTGCTCCGCCACCTCGTCATGGGCCACCGCGAGGTCGCGGATTCCCGCTCGCACGTCGCGATCGGTGCTCGACTGCGAGGCCCGCACACGGTCCACAGCCCGGCGGTGCGCGATCGTGAGCACCCACGATCTTCCCTGACCTCTGTTCGGAGCGAACCGCGATGCGGATTGCCACACCTCCAGGAACACCTCCTGCAGCACCTCTTCGCTCTGGGCCCGGTTGACGAGCACACGCAGGATCAGGCCGAAGACGCGCGGCGAGAGCAGGTCGTAGACCCGGGCGAACGCCGCCTGGTCGCCGCCGGCGACGCGCTGCAGCAGCTCTCCGATGCGATCAACGGGCTCCGTGCCGTCCTCCGGCACGTCGATCCCGTCGATCACCATGTCCACCAGCATGCCCTACGTCCCCTCCCGACAACCTGACCGCACGCGATGTCAGCCGAACGTGAACGAATAGACCTCGACGCCTGGCGACACGATCACCTCGAGCACCTGGCCGGACGCGACGGAGCCGTCCGCGACGGCGTACGACCTGGGCGTTCCCGACACCGCCAGCGCTTGCTCGCGGCCGCCGTCGAGCCGTACCCGCACCTCCCCTTCGCCCGCGAGCACCATGCGCACCTCATCCGCATGGAACTGCAGACGGATGCCGCCACCTGCCGCCGCGGCGGGCGTGGCGTACTGCGTCTCGATGCGCCAGGCGCCGTCGAGGGCGAACGAATCCGCCGGCTGCTCGGCGGGCAGCCGGTACTCGCCCTCGCCGGCACGGTAGGGCGCGTCACCGCCGTAGTTGACGTCCTTCGCCGAACCGAGGAACGTCTCGCGCGTGCGCGTGCCGGCATCCGGCGTGTCGTCGGCGATGTCGGTCGGATCCGGCAGCGCGACGTCGGGGTCGGCATCCTGCAGCAGCTCTCGGATGAGCTTCTCGGTCGCGGCGTAGTTGCCCTCGCCGAGTGAGATGTGCCGTACCGTGCCGGACGCGTCGATGAGGTAGTGGGCGGGCCAGTAGCGGTTCCGGTAGTTCGTCCACGTCGACAGGCTGTTGTCGAGCGCCACCGGATACGTGATCCCGAAGTCGCGGGCGCCCGCCGCGACATTGGCGGTGTCCTTCTCGAACGCGTACTCCGGAGAGTGGATGCCGATCACCCGCAGTCCCGCGTCGCGATAGGCCTCGTCCCACGCCACGACGTGCGGGATGCTCCGCTGGCAGTTGATGCACGAGTATGCCCAGAAATCGATGAGCACGACCCCGCCCTGCAGGTCGTCGAGGTCGATCGGAGCGCCTTCCGGCGTGTTCAGCCACGCGTCGATGCCCCGGATGCCCGGCGCCGCCCCGCAGGACTCGAGCTCGGCCGCGCCGTTGGTGCACTGGTCGAGCTCGCGGTTCTCGTCCGTCACGAGGCCGCCGAGATCGAGCGCCCGGCGCGCGTCGGGGTTGTCGGTGAGCTGCCGCTGGATGCCGGCCGTGTAGTCGGGCACGAGCCGCTGCAGCAGCTGCGGGACGTTGAAGACCAGCCCGACCGCGAGCGCGAGCATCGCCACGCCGGCGGCGATCCGGAGGCCTCGCTCGTGAGTGCGGAAGGCGCGGATGCGCTCGACCAAGCCCCGGCCCGCCAGCGCGAAGAACAGCAGCGGGATGGCGACGCCCACGGCGAAGGAGAGGGTCAGCACCACGGTGCCGACGTCGATGCGGCCGGTCGAGCCGGCCACGATGATCGCCGCCAGCACCGGTCCGGCGCACGGCACGAAAACGGTGCCGAGGGCCAGCCCGACGCCGTAGCCGCTCCCGGAGTTCTGCACCTCCGAGCGTCGCGCAAGACGCTGGAACGGCTTCTCGAGCACCCGCTCGAATCCCGGGACGAGCAGGCCGATTCCGATCAGCACGAGTACCGCGATCCCCGCCCAGCGCAGCACGTCCTGGGGCAGCCCGAGCGCGCCCAGCAGGAGCGAGCCCAGCAGGGTGACCAGCGTGAAGCTGGTGACGAGCCCGGCGATGACGAGGTATGGCCGCCAGCGCGACGCCGGGGCCCGCCCGTCGGCCGCCTCCGAGGCGAAGCGGGCGGACTGCGCGCCGCCGGTCAGGAAGATGACCGGCAGCACCGGCAGGATGCACGGCGAGATCCCCGTGATGAGCCCGCCGAGCAGACCGATGATGACGAGCTCCATGAATCCCCCTTGGTGTCGAGGGTTGTTCGCTCCGCGGGCCGCTTCGGATTGGACGAGCGACGCCGAGCGCCCAGCGGCGGCATCCGTATTCGTCCAATCCGTTCCGGGAAGCCCTCCGAACAGTCCGTGCAGCCGCTCCTGCGGCACGCTCCCCGCACCGGGGGCCACCAGACCGCGGTCGCACGACCGCATGGAGGAGGAAGACAATGTCTCGCATCACCAGGAAGCGCCTCTCGGCCGGACTCGCGCTCGCCGTCGCCGCGACCTTCGCACTGTCGGCCTGTTCGATGGGCGGCTCGGCGGCCGAGCCGTCGGCAGAACCCTCGACACCGGCCATGGAGGCGAGCGAGGAGCCGATGGCCGTCGATCCCGCCGCGAACCTCGTCGGCCCCGGCTGCGCCGCATATGCGGAGGCCGTGCCGGACGGCGACGGGTCGATCGAGGGCATGTCGGCCGATCCGGTCGCTGTCGCGGCATCCAACAATCCGCTGCTCACCACGCTCGTCGCCGCGGTCAGCGGCCAGCTCAACCCCGAGGTCGACCTCGTGGACACCCTCAACGGCGATGAGTTCACCGTCTTCGCGCCCGTCGACGAGGCGTTCGCTGCCATCGACCCGGCGACCATCGAGGCGCTGAAGACCGACACCGCGACGCTGACGTCGATCCTGACGTACCACGTGGTTCCCGGCCAGATCGAGCCGGCCGACATCGCCGGCATGCACACGACGGTGCAGGGCGCCGATCTCGAGGTGACCGGAAGCGGAGACGAGTGGATGGTCAACGATGCCACCGTCATCTGCGGCGGCGTGCAGACCGCCAACGCCACCGTGTATCTCATCGACTCGGTCCTGATGCCTCCGGCACAGTGACCGCCGCCGGCTTCGGCCGGCAGGGGGGCGGTGAGGCCGCCGACGTCTGTGGGGTGACGTCGGCGGCCTCGTCGTGTCTTGCACGCACTCGCGGGAGAGTCAAGGGTGTGGGCCCAAAAAGGTGCGCTGTCTAACGTGATTCCTGGGCCTGGGGTTGCGCCGGAGGGGTGCGGACGCCAGGTGGGAGGACACGTGACAGACTTGCGCGCGTCGGCGGAGTTGTCCACCGGCGAGATCTTGGACGATCGCTACGTCCTGCACGAGCGCATCGGCGAGGGCGGCATGGCACGCGTCTATCGCGCCGAAGACACCCACCTCCAGCGCTCGGTAGCGGTGAAGGTGTTCCGCGAACCCACCGACGGCGTCGACTCCGTAGAGCGTGCCCTGTCGGAGACGACCCTCCTCGCTTCTCTGAGTCACCATTCCCTCGTCACCGTCTTCGACGCGCGCGTGGGCACCGGTGAGACCAGCTACCTGGTCATGGAGCACGTCGACGGCATCACCCTGCGTGATCTCATCGCGCGCGGGCCCGTCGATCCGAAGATCGTGGCATCGATCGCGATCGACGTCGCGGAGGGCCTGCACGTCGCGCACGAGCACGGGGTCGTGCATCGCGACATCAAGCCCTCGAACGTGCTGCTGTGGTCATCTCCCCGGCCTGGCTGGGAGTGGCGGGCGAAGCTCGCCGACTTCGGCATCGCCTACCTGATGGACACGGCCCGTGTGACCACCCCGGGAGTCATCGTCGGCACGATGGCGTACGTGGCGCCGGAGCAGGCGCAGGGCGTGCCGCCGGCGCCGGCCGCCGACATCTATGCGTTCGGCCTGCTGCTGATCGAGGCGCTGACCGGCGAACGCCCGTTCGGCGATGCCGAAGGCATCGGCACGGTGGTGGCACGGCTGTCGTCGGCGCCCAGTATCCCCGAGTCGCTCCACCCGTCGTGGCAGGGCCTCCTGCGCGGGATGACGGCGATCCGTCCGGACGACCGCCCCACCGCGATCGAGGTGGTGACGGCCGCATCGCGCCTGGCGGCCATGGAGAACACCATCGCCCGGGAGAGTGCCGACCCCTCGACGGCGCCCGTCGCGATACCGGTCACCGACCCCACGCAGATCATTCCCCCGCTCGCACTCGCCGCGGGTTCCACGGGCACGCCCGAGCGCGGAGCGCTCCGCCGCGATGCGCGCGTGGCCGCCCTGGCGTCGGGGTCTTCGGCCGGGACCGGTGAGGCGGCCGAGGTCGCCCCCGCCCTGCCGGACGAGGAGCGACGCCCCTCGCGTCGTGCCCTGGTGATCGGTGTGGTCGTCGCGGCGGCGCTCGCGATCGCGCTCGCGCTCGGCACGGTGCTGCTCGCGAACAGCTGGGCCGCGGAACCGGACCCGGCGTCCACCCCGCCCGCGGAGGAGCAGGCTCCGCCCGTACCGACTGAGGAGGCCCCGGTCACGCCCACGGAGGAGGCTCCGGTGCAGGAGGCACCGGTCAGCGTGCCCGCTGAGCAGGCCCCGGCCGGCGACCCGCCGCCGGCCGACACCACTGGCGGCGGCGACGTCAATGACAACAGCGGCCCGGGCAACAACAACGGCAACGGCAACGGCGGCGGCAACGGCGGGCGCGGGAACGGCAACGGCGGCGGCAACGACTGAGCGCCGCAGTCAAGCTCCACTGAGGTCGCGCATGGCTCTCGACCGCCCGTCGGGGCGGGATGACTTGCGGTTGAACTCGGTCAGCGGCTGGTCCCGCCCGCATGAACCGCACTGCTTCCTCATCGCCTCCTGGTCCTTTCCCGCGACGTCTCCAGACGAGCGACCCACAGCCTAGAGACGGGCTCCGACGCTCCGACCATCCGCGTGGCCTTGCTAGGGTGGAGGCGCCCCTATAGCTCAGTTGGTTAGAGCAACGGACTTCAACACAACAAAATGGAGCGCCAGCGCCGAAATGCGCTGGATGACCGCCGCTATATGCTGGAACACCCTGAGAGCCCGAGGTACTCGCCAAGTGTCTGAACGACACCTGGCAGTGAAAATCCGAGGGATTGGGCAATCAGCAGGTAACCGCAAGGGAACCTCAGAGACTACACGCGGCGCACCTGACCGGTCCGGCCGAAGGTGAAGATATAGTCCAGACTGCAAGCCGGAGACGGTGGCTGGGGAAACTCAGTGCAGCAGGTTAATCCGTGGGTCCAGGGTTCGAGCCCCTGTGGGGGCACCACACCGCTCGAGCCGCCGGAGCACTTGGCCGGCCCTGTTCTCAGCGTGCGATCGCGGCGGCGATCAGCCAGACCACGATGCTGAGCACCAGCGCGATGAGCGGGTACCAGAAGGCGGTGCGCTTGCGCGACAGCGCGACGATCCCCGCGACGCCGCCGATCACCGCGAAGGCGAGCGGCAGGTAGCCGCCGAGCACGATGGCGAGCGTGTTGTCGTAGGTGCCGATCGCCCAGAGCAGTGAGACGAAGAAGAGCACCACCGCCCCGCCGATGGAGAAGCCGATGAGCAGCAGCGTCGCGACGAGGTCGCCGGTGGAGCGCTCGGCGGGAGCATCCGCACCGGTCATGACGCCAGTCCGATCTCGTAGTGCACGAATCCGGTCGACGTCGCGACGCCGTCGTAGAGCCCGCGGGCCGTGGCATTGGACTCCTGCGTGAGCCAGTACACCTTTGCCGCGCCCTGCTCACGGGCCCAGTCGCTGACGTGGGAGATGAGCGCACGCCCGGCGCCGGTCCCCCGGGTGTCGGGGCGCACGAACAGATCCTCGAGGTAGCAGTACGGGCCCGCCGACCAGGTCGCCGCGTGCGTCAGCCAGTGCACGATACCGATCGCCTCACCGGTTTCGTCTGTGGCCAGCGCGCCATGGATCGGGAACTGCGGATCGAGGAGGCGGTGCCACGTCAGCTCGGTCTGCTCGTCCGAGAGCTCCGATTCATAGAACGCGAGGTAGCCGCGCCAGAGCGGCAGCCAGGCATCGCGGTCAGCAGGGACGAGTGGGCGGATCGCGGTCACAAGACCAGAGGCTAGCGTGTGGTGCGCCTCACGTGAGGGCGGAGCGCGCGGTTCGCCGCGCGTGCGCACTCAGATCGTCGCCACGACGGGCGAGGAATTCCTCGAGCCGAACCCGGTCGATCCGCCCGATCTCGCGCAGCGCCACTCCCACGTTCGTCTGGACCAGGTGCTCGGGGTCCGCGGCGAGCAGCTCGCAGAGGGCGAGGGGATCGTCGAGGTCGCCGGCGCGGATGATCCAGAACGCCGCGGTGATCGCCGTACGACGGTGCCACCGATCCTCCGACCGGGCGAGGTCGAACAGCACGTCGCGGGGCTTGTCGAGCAGATAGCCGCCGACCACGCGCGGCGCCCCACGGTCGATGTAGTCCCACGTGTCGATGCGGTCCAGGCGCCGCATCCAGAGGTCGTACAGCGCGGCGCGGTCGGCATCCGTCGCTCGGGCCTGGAAGTCGAGGATCGACACCGCCACCACGCGCAGCTCGTAGACATCGGAGTCGAGCAGCCGGTCGACCTCGGCCAGCGGCATCCGTGCATTCGCCTTGGCGATGTCGAAGACGGTGCCCATGCGCACACCGATGACCTCGGTGCGCTCGTCGGTCATACGCCGCTGGATCTTCGCCCGCTCATCGGCGGATGCCGCGGCCTCGAGCGCTGCGCGGACGCCCTCGGCCGTCGGTGGTCCGCCGGCGGGGTCACTCACCGCCGTCGAGACCGGAGTGGCTCAGCTCCGCCCCCGCGTGCGCGAGCTCAGCGAGTGCGGCGTCGCTCGATTGCGGGGCGACTCCGGCGACGAGGTCGGTGATGACCCGGACATGCCGCCCGTGCTCGATGGCGTCGAGGGCCGACGCGCGCACGCAGTAGTCCGTCGCGATGCCCGTCACGTCGACGTCGACGACGCCGTGTTCCTCGAGCAGGTGCGCCACGGTCACCCCGTCGTCAGTCGTGCCTTCGAACAGCGAATACGCCGGCCTGCCCTGACCCTTCTTGACGTGGTGCGTCACCGCCGACGTGTCGAGCCCGGGGTCGTACTCCGCGCCCTCGGTGCCGCTCACGCAGTGCACGGGCCACGTGTCGACGAAGTCGGGCTCGGGGCTGAAGTGCCCGCCGTTGTCGCCCTCACCGTGGTGCCAGTCGCGCGAGGCGACGATGACGGCGTACTCCTCGGCGTGCGTGACCAGGTACTCCGAGATGCGCTGCGCAACGGCATCCCCACCCTCTACGCCGAGCGCACCGCCCTCGGTGAAGTCGTTCTGGACATCGACGATGAACAGCGCCTTGCTCATGATTCGAGCGTACGCCTGTACTCCTCACGGGTGAGAGGGTGTCCGTCGTCGGCCACGAGTTCGGCATCCGTCTCGATCGGCAGCGGGGCATCGACGGCCTGCGCCGCTTCGACGGGCTCAGCGACCGGTGCGGCAGGCTGATCCGACCCGGTCCCCGCGCTCGCAGAAGGACCGACTTCCGGCTCCTGCCGCGCGAGCTTCGACGGCCACCAGATCGCTCGTCCGATGTCGTACGACAGGGCGGGCACGAGGAGCGACCGCACGACGAAGGTGTCGAGCAGCACACCGAACGCGACGATGAAGGCGAGCTGCACCAGGAACAGGATGGGGATGACGCCCAGTGCCGCGAAGGTCGCCGCCAGCACGAGCCCCGCCGAGGTGATGACGCCGCCGGTCGCGACCAGGCCCCGCAGGATGCCCGGTCTCGTGCCGTGGACGAGGGACTCCTCGCGCACGCGCGACATCAGGAAGATGTTGTAGTCCACGCCCAGTGCGACCAGGAAGACGAATCCGTAGAGCGGCACGGCGGGGTCGGCGCCCGGGAATCCGAAGGCGGCATTGAAGACGAGCGCACTCACCCCCAGCGCGGTGGCGAACGACAGGATCACCGTCGCGATGAGCAGCACGGGAGCCAGGATCGACCGCAGCAGCAGCATCAGGATCAGGAGGATCACCAGCAGGATGACCGGGATGATGACGGTCCGGTCGCGGGTCGACGTGTCGTTGGTGTCGATGTCGGTGGCCGTCTCGCCGCCGACGATCGCCGTACCCTCACCGAGCGCCTCATCGAGGTCGGCGCGCAGCTCGCGCACCGTGTCCTCGGCGGCGACAGAGTCCGCGGCATCCGTCAGCGTGCCGATCACCAGCACGTCGCCCTCCGAGACCGTCGCCTCCGGAGCCGGCGTGCCGGGCGGGCCGACAGCCGTGAGAACCGGCTCGCCGTCCTCGACCTCGACGGCGGCCTGCCCGGTCGGGGAGTCATCGGAGGCGACCGCCACGGAGTCGATGCCGTCGGACGCCGCCAGCACCTCGACGGCGTCGGCGAGGTCGTCCTCGGGGACGATCACGTACACCGGAGAGCCGGAGCCGGCCGGGAAGTGCTCGGCGAGCACGTCCTGGCCGTCGCGGGCCTCTGACGACCCGAGGACGAGATCGCTCGTAGGCACGCCGTCTGCCTTGAGCTGAGTGATCCCGATCGCGCCGGCGAGGAGCACGATCGTGCACGCGATCCACACGACGCGCGCGTTCCGCGCCACGAACCGCGCCTGCCGCGGCCAGAGGCCCTTGACGGGCTGCGTCAGGTCGTCGGGGATCATCGCGATCGGCTGCTTCGGGATGAACGGCCAGAACGCCGCACGGCCGCAGAGCGCCAGCAGCGCCGGCAGGAACGTCAGCGCCGAGAGCACCGAGAACGCGATGCCGATCGATGCGATCGGCCCGAGCGCCCGGTTGGTGGCGAGATCCGACAGCAGCAGGCACAGCAGTCCTGCGATCACCGTGCCGCCGGAGGCCAGGATCGGCTCGAACGCTCCGCGCCACGCCGAGAGCGTCGCATCCCACTTCGACGCACCTGTCGCGATCGATTCGCGGAACCGCGCCACGTAGAGCAGCGCGTAGTCGGTGGCGGCGCCGATCACGAGGATGAAGAGGATGCCCTGCACCTGACCGTTGAGCACCACGATGCCGGCGTATGCCAGCCACCACACCGTGAGCAGCGCCGCACAGAGCGCGAACAAGGAGGTGAGGAGCACCAGGACCGGCAGCAGCGGCGAGCGATACACGATCACGAGGATCAGGAAGACGGCGAGCAGCGCCACACCCAGAAGCAGCCCATCGATTCCGAGGAAGCCCTCGACGAGGTCTGCCGTGAATCCCGCCGGTCCGGTGACCCAGCCCTCCAGACCGTCGGGCAGCTCGTCGGCGACGAGCGTGCGCATCTCGTCGACGATCTCGCCCACCTCGCCGGCGGCATCGATGGGAACGAAGATCTGCACGGCCTCACCGTCGTCCGAGAGGATCGGCGGTGAAACGCCTTCCTGGACCCCGTCGATCGCCGCGATGTCGTCGGCGAGCGCCTGTACGTCGGCGACGTCGTCCTCCGACAGCTCACCGTCGCCGGTCACGACCACGACGGCGGGGATGCTGTCGTCGCCGAGGAAGTCCGTCAGCCTCTCGTTGACCTGCGTGGCATCCGCATTCTCGGGCAGGAAGCTCGACCGGTCGTTGGTCGACACCTCGTCGACCTTGCCGAAGTACGGCCCGCCGATGGAGCCGGCGGTCAACCAGATCAGCACGAGGATGGCCGGGATCCCGATGCGCAGCCAGCCGGAAGGGCGGCGGTGAGCGCGGTGAGGCGAAGACATATCGCTAGCTTATCTAGCGAAATAGCTTTTCAGGAAACGAAGTTCGGGCATTCGCCCTGCGCGCTCGTCCCGCTCCTATGCTGAGTCGCGATGCTCTCCGCCGTCCTCGCCCTGATCGGCGCCGTGGTCTACGGCTCCGCGGACTTCCTCGGCGGGCTGGCGGCCCGGCGACTGCGCTCGATCGTCGTCACCGCCGTGGCGGCGCTTTCGGGGTTCTTGGCGCTGCTGCTGGTGCAACCTCTCGTGGGCGGAGTGTGGACGACCGCGGATGTCGCGTGGGGCGTCCTGGCCGGCGTCGTCGGCGTCGTCGCGGTCGCGCTGCTCTACGCGTGCCTCGCGATCGGCCCCATGAGCATCCTGTCGCCGCTGACCGCCGTCGTCTCGGCGATCGCACCGATGCTGTGGGGTCTGCTCGTCAAAGGCGATGCGCTGGCGCCGATCGGCTACGCCGGGCTCGCCGTCGCCCTCGTCGCAGTGGTCCTCGTCGGCTTCATCCCGGGTGAGAGGATCGTGCGGCCCACGGCACGCGGGCTCGCGATGGCGGTCGGCGCAGGTCTCGCCATCGGCGCCTTCCTCATCATCATCGACCAGACCTCCGCCGGGAGCGGTCTGATTCCCCTCCTGACCAGCCGCGCCACCAGCACGGTCGTCACCGTCGCCGTGGTCGGCGCGCTCGCCGTCGCAGCAGTCCGGCGCGGCGCGCCCGCGCGTTCCGTCCTGCACGTCTCCGGTGCGCAGCTCGGCGCCGCCCCGAGCGGTCGCGCCGATCTGGAGCACGCGACGACCGAGCCCCGGCCCACGGTCACGACGGCGCGTCAGGCGTGGTCGCTCGCGATCGCGTGCGGAATCGCGGATGCCGCCGCCAACGCCCTCATGCTCCTGGCGCTGCGGACCGGAGACCTGGCGGTGGTCTCTGCGCTGACGGCGCTCTACCCCGCCGGCACGATCCTGCTGGCGGCCATCCTGCTGCGGGAGCGCGTCGCCGTCGTCCAGTGGGTGGGCCTCGGTCTCGCCCTCGCCGCCGGGGGCATGCTCGCGGTCGCGTAGGCGACGTACCGCGTCGATGCAGAGAATCGGAGACTCTTCGCGACACGCCGGCGGGCGGCATCCGTTCTTCGGCGTGCCGTCGAGAACCTCCGACGCCGTGCGGGCGCCTCTGCGGTCAGCCGCGTGCGAACAGCATGACGAGCGACGTCACCAGAGCGACGACCCCGAGGCCGAGCATCCCGACGGCGAGCAGTGCCACCGCGCGCACGGCCGGCGATCCCTGCGTCAGCCGCATGCGGTTGCGGGACCCCCGGCGGATGAAGATGTCGGTCATGTCGGCGTCGCCGATGTGGTGTTCCTGCTCGTGGGTCAGATGCGCCTCGCCCACGCCGCCGTCCTCGTCGAACCAGCGCACCAGACGACCGTGCTCGGACGCTTCGACGACGGCCCGCACCGGTACCCAGGTGCCGTCGAACAGGTACATGATGAGCGCGACTCCGGCGAGCAGCGCCCCCACGCCGAACCCGATCCACGAGAAGATCTCGGCGAGGGCGTCGATCGCCTGGGGCACCGCACCACCGTCCTTCGCATACGGAAAACGGCCGCTCCCGCGGCCGTTCCGGTTCTGAGCCACCTAAGGGAATCGAACCCTTGACCTATTCATTACGAGTGAATCGCTCTGCCGACTGAGCTAAGGTGGCGCGCCTCGCTTGCGCGATGCACAAGCAACGATCTTACAGGGTCTGTGGAGCGCTCGCGAACACCGAGGGGTGCACCGCGGACGACACCGTGGCGCGGGGGGCGCAGCGACGCGGGCAGCCGCTCGGTGTCGACGTGTTACGACCGGGTTCGGACGAGCGGCGTACGCCACGTAGGTTCGAACGCGGTCCGCGACGAAGCGTGCGCGGTCCGGTGGATCGAGCACGCGGTCACCCGCCAGACGGGCCTCGATCCACAGGAGCACGCACATGTCCACGCCCAAGAAGCTCACCGCAGCAGCAGCACTCGCACTCCCCCTCGCCCTCCTCCTCGCCGGCTGTGCCGGAAGCGGGACGGATGCCGCGGCCGACGCCCCCGCCGGCGACGAGGTCGTGCGCATCGGCGTCGTCGGCGCCGGGGACCCCTACTGGGAGACCTACACCGAGGCGGCCGCCGAAGAGGGCATCGAGGTGGAGCTCGTCGACTTCAGCGAGTACACGCAGCCGAACCCGGCCCTGTCGGCCGGAGAGCTGGACCTGAACCAGTTCCAGCACATCATCTACCTCGCCACGTACAACGTGCAGAGCGACGACGACCTGCAGCCGGTCGGTGCGACCGCGATCTATCCGCTCGGTCTCTACTCCTCGCAGTACGCCTCGGTCGAAGACATCCCCGAGGGATCGACCGTCGCCGTGCCGAACGACGAGTCGAACCAGGCCCGCGGGCTTCTCGTGCTGCAGTCGGCAGGACTCATCGAGCTCGAGGACGGCGGGTCGGTGTTCTCCACCGTCGCCGACGTGCTCCCGGAGTCGAAGGTGAAGGTCGAGGCGCTCGACGCCGCATTCACCGCGACCTCCCTCCCCGATGTCGCGGCCGCGATCATCAACAACGACTTCGTCGAGGATGCCGGCCTGAGCTTCGAGGATGCGATCGCCACCGACGACCCGTCCGACCCGAGCGCGTTCCCGTACATCAACATCTTCGCCGCCAAGGCCGAGGACGCCGACAACCCGACGTACCTCAAGCTCGTGGAGATCTACCAGAACACGCAGGACGTGCTCGATGGCGTCGTCGAGGCGTCGGGCGGCACCGCGGTCCTCGTCCAGACGCCCGTCGACGAGCTCCTCACGTCGCTCACCGACGTCGAGGACGACATCCGCGCCAACTCGTAAGCCCGCCACACCGCGGCACTCGCCTGTGCGGCCCGCCGGCGCCTCGTGCGCCCGGGCCGCACACGCGCGTTCCGCCGAGGAGCACCCATGACCCTCATCCGCCTGACCGGCGTGACCAAGACCTTTCCGGCATCCTCCAAGGACGGCGCGCCCGTCGTCGCCGTCGACGATGTCTCGCTCGACGTCGCACCCGGCGAGGTGTGCGGCATCATCGGGTACTCCGGCGCCGGCAAGAGCACCGTGCTGCGCCTGGTGAACGCGCTGGAGACGCCGACCGCCGGCACCGTCGAGATCGACGGCCGCGACATCACGCACCTTCGCGAGCGGGAACTGCGCGAGCTGCGCGGCGACATCGGCATGATCTTCCAGCAGTTCAACCTCTTCGACTCGCGCACCGTGGCGAAGAACGTCGCCTACCCGCTCGAGGTTGCCGGTCGCCCGCGGGCCGAGATCGCGGCGCGCGTCGGGGAGCTGCTGCGCTTCGTCGGGCTCGCCGACAAGGCCCGCAACTACCCGGAGCAGCTCTCCGGCGGGCAGAAGCAGCGCGTCGGCATCGCCCGCGCCCTTGCGACGAGCCCGCGGATCCTGCTCGCCGACGAGGCGACCAGTGCCCTCGACCCCGACACCACGAAGGAGGTGCTCGCGCTCCTCGCCCGCATCAACGCGGAGCTCGGCGTCACGATCCTCGTCATCACGCATGAGATGGACGTCATCCGCACGCTCGCCGACCGGGTCGTCGTGATGGAGAACGGCCGCATCATCGAGAGCGGCGCCGTCTTCGACGTGCTCTCGGCGCCCCGGCACGCGGCGACACGCAGGTTCGTCGCCAGCATCATCGAGGACGTGCCCGTCGGCGACCAGCTGCGCACGCTGCAGGATCGCCACCCGGGGCGGATCGTGACGTTCACCGTGCGCGAAGGCGACGTCACCCAGGCGGACGTTTTCGCCGCTCTCTCATCGCACGGCGTGCGGTTCGAACTCATCCACGGCGGGATCAACGACATCGCGGGGCGCGTGTTCGGGCACCTCACCCTGGCACTGACCGGAGAGCCGGATGCCGTGCAGCAGGCGATCGCCGCCGCTTCGGCGTTCGCGCCACTCATCGAGGAGGACGCCCGTGGATAGGCTCGTCGATCTGCTTCCCGAGCTCTGGGCCGCAACGGCGGAGACGCTGTACGTGGTGTCGCTGAGCCTGGTGTTCGGCGGCGTCGCAGGCCTGTTCGTGGGGCTCGCGCTCTATGCGACACGACCGGGCAGCCTCTTCCCGAACCGGTTCCTGTTCGGGACCATCAACGTGATCGTCAACTTCTTCCGCCCGATCCCGTTCGTGATCCTGCTCGCCGCGGTGCAGCCGATCGCCCGCAGCCTCGGAATCCCCGGGATCGGACCGGAGTTCGGCATCTTCGCGATCACCATCGCCTCGCTGTTCGCGATCAGCCGCATCGTCGAGCAGAACCTGCTCACGGTGCGTCCCGGTGTCATCGAGGCGGCCCGCGCCACGGGGGCGAGCCGCTCACGGATTCTCCTGCGCCTGCTCCCCCGCGAGGCACTCGGCCCCCTGATCCTCGGCTACACGTTCATCGTGGTGGCGCTCGTCGACATGACCGCGATCGCCGGTGCGGTGGCGGCCGGCGGCCTCGGCGAGTTCGCGATCGTCTACGGCTTCAAGCAGTTCAACCCGTGGGTCACGTGGGCGGCGGTGCTGGTCATCATCGTGATCGTGCAGGCCGTGCAGTTCATCGGCAATGCGCTGGCGCGTCGCGTGCTGCGCCGCTGACGGCTGAGGCGATCGCGCCGCTTCCGGCTCCTAGTCGCAGCGCAGGCCGTCCTCGGGCGGCGTGCCGTCGAGCAGGTAGGTCTCCACTGCCGAGTCCACGCACGAGTTGCCCTTGTTGTAGCCGGTGTGTCCCTCGCCGACGCGCGTCACGAGAACGCCGGACGACAGCTGCTCGGCCAGTGACACCGACCACTCGTACGGAGTGGCGGGATCGTTGGTCGTCCCCACCACGACGATCGGAGCGGCACCCTCGGCGGTGATGCGCTCGCGGACGCCCGTCGCCGGGTACGGCCAGACCTCACAGGGATCGGGGCTGCTCCAGTACGGCGCGATGGTCGGCGCCTCAGCCGCCAGCAGCGCCAGGGCGTCCGCCTGCTGCTGCTCGGTCGCGTCCACGGGATAGTCCATGCAGTTGTACGCGCGGAAAGCCTCGGTCGAGTTGTCGAGGTATTCGCCGTCCTGCCGGTTGTAGTAGAAGTCGGCCAGCTGGAACGCGAGGTCGGCGTTGCCCTGGAGGACCTCGGTGAGCGCCATCGTCAGGTACGTCCAGCTGTCCTGGGAGTACAGGGCCGAGACGATCGTGGTCATGAGCGAGTCTGCGCCGAGCAGGCGGCCGTCCGCGTTGGGGATGGGGTTGCTGTCGACCTCGGCGAGGAGCGTGCCGAGGTCGGTCATCGCCTGGTCGACGCTTCCGCGGAACGGGCACTCGTCGTCGTTCAGGCAGTCGGCCATATAGGCGCGCAGCGCCGACTCGAACCCGATCCCCTGCGTGATGCCGACGTCCAGTCCCGGGATCGACGGATCGATGGCGCCGTCGAGCACGAGGCGTCCGACCTTCTCGGGGAACAGCTTGGCGTAGGTCGCACCGAGGAACGTGCCGTACGAGTAGCCCAGGTAGTTCAGCTGCTCATCGCCCAGCACGGCGCGCAGCATGTCCATGTCGCGCGCGGAGTTGTCGGTCGTGATGTAGGGCAGGATGCCGTCGCTGCTCGCCTCGCACGCCTCGCCGAACGCCGTGTGGCGTGCGAGCAGCTCGTCGGCCCAGGCATCCGTCCCGCGCTCGTTCTCGGGGATGTCGAACAGGTACGCGTCCATGTCCGCCGCGTCGTAGCACGTCACGGCGGTCGACTCGCCGACACCGCGGGGATCGAAGCCGATGACGTCGAACTGCTGACGCACCGGGTCGCTCACCGCGAACGACACCGAGTCGCGGATCAGCGCCACCCCGCTGGACCCCGGTCCGCCAGGATTGGTCAGAAGAGACCCGATCGGCTCACCGCCGCCCTCGGCGCGACTGCGGATCAGCGAGAGCTCGATCTCACCCCGCGACGGATCGGCCCAGTCCAGTGGTGCCGTGACGGTGGTGCAGTCGAAGTCGCCGCTGCAGGAGCTCCAGTCGAGCGTCTGGTCGTAGTACGGCAGGAGCTCGGCCGGTACGCCGTCGGTGTCGGCCGTCTTGCTCGTGGTGGGGCGGGGCGCCGCGTCGGGGATCATGCTGGAGAGGCAGCCGCTCAGGGCGACGGATGCCGCGACGAGGCCCGCCACGACGGCCACGGCCTTCGTCCAGGTGCCGAGCCTGCCGGACTGCGGAGAGCCGGGTCGGCGGGGGCGGGTCGTGTTCACGGGATCCTTCCGCTCGCGACGGTGACGAGCATGCTCTCGAGGGCGAGTGCGGGGGCGGCGTTGAGTTCGAGGTTCTCACGGGTGACGCCGATGCGGTCCACGACCGTCAGCGTGCGTTCCGGCGTCCAGGCCGCGGCGAGCGCACGCAGGTCGGACTCGAGTTCCCGGTTGATGAGCACGGCGTCCCGGCCGAACTGCAGCATCAGCACGTCGCGGAACATCGACTCCAGGTCGGTCAGCACGCGATCGATGCCGTCGCGCAGGCTGCGCGTGGCCCGGCGCTTCTGCTCATCCTCCAGGGCCGAGAGCTGCGAGCGCACCGCCGGCGGGATCGCCGCGCCCTCGGCGATGCCGAGCGTGCGCAGGAGCGAGGAGCGCTCGGCTTCGTCGCGTTCGGCCGTGAGCGCCTTGGCGTCATCGGTCGCGGCCGAGACGATCGCGCCGGCCACCTCGACCGCGTCGCCGACCCCTCGCACGGCCAGCACCCCTCGCAGGGTGGCGTCGCGGCGTGCCCGGGCTGCGGCATCCGTCGCCAGCCGCTGGGCCATGCCGATGTGACGCTGCGCGTGCCGGGCGGACTGCTCGGCGATCGCCGGATCCACGCCGCTGCGCCGCACGATCAGCTCGGCCACGTCGGCGATGTCGGGCTCGCGCAGGCGCAGGGTGCGCACGCGGGAGCGGATCGTGGGCAGGAGGTCGGCATCGCTCGGCGCACAGAGCACCCACACGGTGCGCTCCGGCGGCTCTTCGAGCGCCTTCAGAAGAACGTTCGAGGTGCGCTCGGCCATACGGTCGGCGTCTTCCATGACGATGACGCGGTACCGGCCGAGCGAGGGCGAGAAGTACGAGCGCTCCACGAGGGCGCGCGCGTCCTTGATCGAGATGATGACGCCTTCGGTGCGCAGCGCCGTGAGGTCGGGATGGGTGCCGGCCAGCACCTGCTGCATCGCGCGCTCATCGCCCGGCTCGGCGATGAGCGCCGCCGCGAACGCGTGCGCCAGCGTCGAACGGCCCGAGCCGGGAGGGCCCGTGATGAGCCAGGCGTGGGTCATCGAGGCGGGATCGGATGCCGCCTCCCGAAGTGCCGCGACGGCCTCCGGCTGCCCCCACACATCGCCCCACGGGACGGCCGCTCCGCCGTCCGCGGCGTCGCGCACGTCGCGCTCGTTCGCGTTGGCGGGCAGGGTGGGGGCATCCATCCCGCCCAGCCTAACCGCGAGGGCTGACAGCGGGCGCACGAGGTGCCCCGGCTATGCCGGGGCGGCGGGCGGCCGCGGGGCCTGGTCAGCCGGGGCGGCGCGCGCCGGGGCACTCCGCTCTATCGGGGCCGGCGCCCGCCCGGAGGACCCGGCTATGCCGGGGCGGCGCCGAGCAGCCGCGCGACACGCTCCCGCACGGCGGCGGCGAGCTCCTCGGCCGGCCGGGACGCGTCCAGCACGAGGAAGCGGCCGGGCTCGGCATCGGCGAGGGCCAGGAACTCCTCCCGTACGCGCGCGTGGAAATGCTCCTTCTCGGCCTCGAGCCGGTCGAAGGGCTTGTCGTCGGCGTCGAGCCGCGCGCGGGCCGTCGCCGGGTCGAGGTCCAGGAGCACCGTGACGTCCGGAAGCAGGCCCTCCGTCGCCCACAGCGAGAGGTCGCGCACCTCGTCTCGGCCGAGCACGCGTCCGGCGCCCTGGTAGGCGACCGACGAGTCGAGGTAGCGGTCCTGGATCACGACCTCGCCCCGGGCGAGGGCCGGGCGCACGAGCGTCTCGATGTGGTGGGCCCGGTCAGCGGCGTACAGCAGCGCTTCCGCGCGGGGCGCCACCTCGCCCCGATGGTGCAGCACGATGTCGCGGATGAGCACCCCGACCTCCGTGCCGCCGGGCTCGCGTGTGCGCACGACGGTGCGGCCGGCATCCGTCAGCCATTCCTCGAGAAGCGCCGCCTGGGTGGTCTTGCCGGCGCCGTCACCACCCTCGAACGTGACGAACAGCCCGGCGGTGGCCGGTCGGCCCTCGGCGGAACCGGATCGCGGGGCCGGGTCCGCCGTCACTTCTTCGCCGCGGGCTTGCGGGTCGTGGTCGTGCGCCGCGCGGGGCGCTTCGCCGGACCCTTCGCCCGCTTGTCGGCCAGCAGCTGCACCGCACGTTCGAACGTGACCTCCATCGCGTCCTCGCCGCGCGGGATCGTCGCGTTGGTCTCGCCGTCGGTGACATACGGCCCGAAGCGGCCGTCCTTGAGTTTGATCGCCTTGCCGCTGGTCGGGTCGGCCTCGAACTCCTTGAGGGCCGAGCTCGCGCCGCGCGCACCGTACTTCGGCTGCGCGTAGACCGCGAGCGCCTCGTCGAGCGTGATGTCGAAGATCTGCTGCTCGCTCTGCAGCGTCCGCGAGTCGGTGCCCTTCTTGAGGTAGGGCCCGTACCGGCCGTTCTGCGCGGTGATCGGCGTCTGGGTCTCGGGGTCGATGCCGACGGTGCGCGGAAGGTCGAGCAGCTGCAGCGCCGTGTCGAGGTCGATGGTGTCGACCGACATCGACTTGAAGAGGGACGCCGTGCGCGGCTTGGGTGCCGCCTCCTTCTTCGCGCCGCGCTTCTTCGGTGCCGGCTCGGGCACGGCGACCGCGACGACCTCGCCGGTCGCCTCGTCGACCTCTTCCGCCGTGGGCGGGTCGGTCTCCTGCACATACGGGCCGAAGCGGCCGTCCTTCACGACGACGAGCTTGCCGTTGGCGGGGTTCTCCCCCAGCACGCGGTCGCCCGCGACCGGGGCGTCGATGAGCTCCTGCGCCCGCGCCGGGGTCAGCTCGTCGGGGGCGAGGTCCTCGGGGATGTTGACGCGCCGCGGCTCGGCATCCGGATTCTCCTTGTCGGGCACCTCGAGGTAGGGGCCGTACTTGCCGAACCGGAGGGTGGCGACATCGCCGATGGGCGTCGAGTTGAGCGCGCGGGCGTCGATCTCGCCGAGGTTGTCGACGATGTTGCGAAGGCCCACCTGGTCGTCGGACCCGAAGTAGAAGTCCTTCAACCAGTCCTGGCGCTTCTGCTCGCCGCGGGCGATCGCGTCGAGGTCGTCCTCGAGCGCCGCGGTGAAGTCGTAGTCGACGAGGTCGGCGAAGTGCTGCTCGAGCAGGCGCACCACGCTGAACGCGAGCCAGCTCGGAATCAGCGCCTGACCGCGCTTGGTGACGTAGCCGCGATTCAGGATCACGTCGATGATGCTCGCGAAGGTCGACGGGCGGCCGATGCCCTTCTCCTCGAGCGCCTTGACCAGGCTCGCCTCCGTGTAGCGCGGCTTGGGGCTCGTGGAGTGCCCCTTCGGCTCGACGTCGCGCAGGCGCAGCACATCGCCCACGGCCATCGCCGGAAGCGCCTGGTCGTCGGACTTGTCGGCGTCGCTGCGCTTCTCGTCACGGCCTTCTTCGTACGCCTCGAGGAAGCCCTTGAACGTGTAGACGGTTCCGGATGCGGTGAACTCGGCGCGACGGGCACCGGCCGCGACCTCGAGGGTCACGGTGGTGGTCTCGTACTTCGCATCGGACATCTGGCTGGCCATCGTGCGCTTCCAGATGAGGTCGTACAGGCGCAGCTCGTCGCGGTCCAGCTGTCCCGTGACCTCGGAGGGGGTCCGGAAGGTCTCGCCCGACGGGCGGATCGCCTCGTGCGCCTCCTGCGCGTTCTTGCTGTTGTTGCGGTAGGTGCGCGGGTTGAGCGGCACCGATGCGTCACCGTACATCGCGACCGCCTGCTCACGCGCGGCCTGGATGGCCTGCGTCGACAGCGCGGTCGAGTCGGTGCGCATATAAGTGATGTACCCCTTCTCGTAGAGCCGCTGCGCGACGCCCATGGCGTGCTTGGCGCTCATCGAGAGCTTGCGACCTGCCTCCTGCTGGAGCGTCGAGGTCGTGAAGGGGGGCTTGGGGCTGCGGGTGCCGGGCTTGGACTCGAGGGCGGTGACGGATGCCTCACCCGCCGCTTCGATCGCGGCGGCGAGCTCTCGCACCTGCGCCTCGTCGAGCACGACCACGGCCTTCTTCAGCTGGCCCTTGTCGTCGAAGTCGGTGCCGCGGGCGAGCACGGCGCCGTCGACGCGCGCCAGACGCGTGGAGAACGACTCGTCGATGCCCTGCGGGCGGTTGGGTGCGGCGAGCGCCTCGATGTCCCAGTAGGACGCCGACACGAAGGCCATCCGCTCGCGTTCGCGATCGACCACGAGCCGCGTCGCGGCGGACTGGACGCGCCCGGCCGACGTGCCCTGCTGCACCTTGAACCAGAGCACGGGGCTGACGTCCCAGCCGTACAGGCGGTCGAGGATGCGGCGGGTCTCCTGGGCGTCGACGAGCGCGAGGTCGAGCTCGCGCGTGTTGCCGACCGCGGCCTGGATGGCGTCCTTGGTGATCTCGTGGAACACCATGCGCTTGACCGGCACCTTCGGCTTCAGCGTCTGCAGCAGGTGCCACGCGATGGCTTCGCCTTCGCGATCTTCATCGGTGGCGAGCAGGAGCTCGTCCGCCCCCTTCAGCGCGCGCTTGAGCTCGGCGACCGTCTTCTTGCCGCGTTCGCTCTCGACGTAGTAAGGGTCGAAGCCGTTCTCGACGTCGATCGAGTACTTCCCGTACGCCTGCTTCTTGTCTGCCGGGATGTCGCGCTTGTCCGCGAGGTCGCGGATGTGGCCGACCGAGCTCAGCACCTCGTAGCCGTCGCCGAGATACCCCTGGATCGACTTCATCTTCGTCGGTGACTCGACGATGACGAGCTTCTTGCCTTCTGCCAACGGGGGCGTCCTTTCTTCGACGCAAACCATACACGCCAGTTCTCGGTACCGGCGCTGTGAGCCCGGATCAGGGTGGCGGCCCCGCGCGGGCCGAGGACCGAGCGGTGACCGGTCCGAGCTGCAGCGAGACGGTGATCGTCGCCACCAGTTCGTCGAGATCGCAGGCGTCCACGACCGCTCCGAATGTGCCCGCGACCTCCGCCGCGCGGGCGCACGGGATGCCGGGAACCGCGCCGGACGCCGCATCCGCGGCCGCCAGCGCGCCGGCGTCCGCCGCCGACGCGAGACGCTGCCCCGCGACGGCCGCAGCTCCCACCACCGCGAGGCCGGACGTGAGGAGTGCTGCGGCCGCCACGATACCCGTGACGGCGATGGTTCCCGGCATCAGGCGCCGCTGCCGTATGTGTGGACACCCGGACGGGGCGGGCGCGCGGCTCCGCATCGAGCGGCATCATGCACGGGGTGCGTGGCGGGGCAGCCGCCGACGCAGGGTGCTCGGCGGAGGAGCCGGGCGCGCTCGCACCCGCTCACAGCCCGCCCCTCACAGTCCGCCGCCCAGGGCGCAGCCGGTGGCCCGGATCTGGAAGCCGAAGAGGGCGGATGCCGATGCGCTCACGCACACCAGGTCGCCGCGTGGGGCGATCTCGACAGATGCCCCCGCCACCGACGCCGACACGGCATCACGCGCCCGCTGATCGGACTCGCCACGGGCGCTCAGGCGTGCGGCGTCGGCGACCGCGTCCTGCAGCCGCACCTGGCGTGCTGCCCCGGCGAGCGCGCCGACGCCGAGGACGAGCACCAGCGCGATGGCGGGCAGCGCGACCGCGAACTCGGCGACGACCGCACCGGTGTCGGCACCGCGCCGCAGGCGCTTATCGGCACTGGGCCGCAGGCGCTGGTCGACACTCGGCCCTAGCCGCTTGTCGACACCCGGCCGCAGGCGCTTGCCGGCAAGGCGCCGCAGGCGCTGGTCGTCGCCCAGCCGCGGACGGGTCATGCCACCGTGAGTGCGCGGCGCACGAGCTCCGTCAGGATGCCACGCACCTCGTCGCTGCGCATGATGACGACCAGGAGACCGGCGAAGGCCACCGCCGCCATGGTCGCGATGGCGTACTCCGCGGTCGCGGCACCGGCATCGTCGGCCGATCCGTGGCCGTGGCCGTCGCCTCGCGGGAGGAACAGCCGCTCGGCGCGTCGGCGGGTGAGACGCGGCACCGGGGTGGTGGCCCAGAGGAAGGACATGTGGTTCTCCGTTCGATGGAAGGGGTGTGCGGGCACGGTCTGGGGTTCGGGTGCGATGAGGAGGCCTGAGCCATGCGATGGCGATCTCGTGGGGAGCAGATCTACGGCGGCCGGTGCGGTGGTCACAGCGAGACCGACATCGTGGACATGACGCTCAGCATCATCGGCGCGACGCCGAGAAGGAGGAACGCGGGCAGGGTGCAGACGCCGAGCGGAAGAAGCAGCCGCGAGGACAGCCGGGCGACGCGCAGTCGTCCGTCGATGCGGGCGCGGTGGCGCGCGTGGGCAGCCGAGGCGCGCAGCAGCTCGACCGCCGGCACGCCGGCGCTCTTCGACAGCGCCAGCACCGCATCCACTCCGTCGGCCTCGTGACCCAGTGCGGCAGCGTCTACCCCTGCCGCAGCATCGCCGCGCGGTTCGTCGCTGCGTGCACGCGGGCTGCTCAACACGTGAGCATCACGCACCACCGCACGCGCGCGATCGATCGAGACCCCACCGGTCAAGGCGATCGCGATCAGCTCGGCATCGAGGCCCGGCACGTCGCCGGCGGACTGCGCACTGCGGACCAGCCGCGCCGTCCAGCGTTGCGCGACCACGATGAGAACGCCGCCGCCGGCGAGGCAGGCGAGGCCCAGCGGGTTCGTGAACAGGGTCCCGAAGGTGTCGAAGCCGAGCGCGGCGCCCAGTCCCACGGCGACCAGCGGCAGCCAGCTCATGAGTCGCGCCGTGCCGGCCGGCTCGGCCAGCGCGACGCGTACGTCGTCGGCGGCCTCGTGCGCGTCGCGCAGCGCGACCGCCAGCCCGCGAAGGCACTCCGCAAGGGGCGCTCCGACCACCAGGGCGACCTGACAGGCGATCCCCACTTCACGCCAGGCGCCCGCCCCTGCACTCGCGATCGCCTGTGGCAGCGGCACCCCTTCGCCGATCGACGAGGCCACGTGCTCGGCCGCGGGATCGCCGCTGTGCGCGAGATGCTCCCACGCCCGTGCCGGAGACACCCCGGCCTGCAGCAGCACGGCGAGCCGCAGCACCGTCTCGGCGACGTCCGCCACCGGCGATGAGGACGACCGCTTCGGCAGCGACCGCCGGAGCGCCGCGACGCCTCCTCGCCCGCTCCCCCGCCCCGCGTGCGGCGCGTGTCGCTCGTTCATTCCGCGTCCCATCGCGCCTCCTCGATCGCGAGGCGGCCGTCGCCGCCCACCACCGGATGCCCGGCCGACGCGATCCGACGCGCGCCGTTCGCGCCTCGTTCCACGTGCAGCACCAGTCCGATCGCACTCGCCGCCTGCCGGGCGAGCGCCCGATCGTCGAGCCCTGCCAGTGCGCCGAGCGCCTCGAGCCGCGCCGGCACGTCGTGCAGGCTGTTCGCGTGCACCGTGCCCGCGCCGCCGTCGTGGCCGGTGTTGAGAGCGGAGAGCAGCTCGCGCACCTCGTCCCCACGGCACTCGCCGACCACGAGCCGGTCGGGCCGCATGCGCAGCGCTTCGCGCACCAGGCGCGCCAGGCCGATGCCACCGGTGCCTTCGATGTTCGGCTGACGCGCCTCCAGACGAACGTGATGGGGATGCGCGATGCGAAGCTCGGCGACGTCTTCGATCGTGACGATCCGCTCGTGCGGCGGCGCCTCCGCGAGCAGCGCGGCGAGCAGCGTCGTCTTGCCCGCGCCCGCAGCTCCGGAGACCAGCAGGTTCACGCGCCCGGCGATCGCCTCGCCGAGCCGGCGGCGGACGGCGTCGCCGAACATGCCGGTGCGCGCCAGATCGTCGAGCGTCGCGACGTCGAGGCGGGGCACGCGGATCGACAGCACCGTCCCCTCCGGCGCGATGGGCGGCAGCACCGCGTGCACACGGATGCCGCCCTCCAGCCGGACGTCCACGCACGGCGACGCGTCGTCGATATGACGCCCGCCCGCGCCGATGAGGGCGACCGCGAGATCGCGCACCTCTTCTTCTGTGGCGCGCCACTCTCGCGCCGAGACGACTCCGGCGCCGCGATCGACGAACAGCCCCTCAGCGCCGTTGACGAACAGGTCGGTGACGTCGGGGTCATCGAGGTATGCCGCGAACGGCGCGAGTGACGGATGCCGCTCCACGGGCATCCGCGGCCTCCGCGGGGCCGATCGGCGGTCGCCCGACTGCTCGCCTCCCCGGGGCGCGGCGGCCTCTCCCAGCACGGCCTCATGCTGGCGAGAGCGGATGACGGTCGCGCCGGCAGGCGCGTCGAGCCGCAGAGGCACCCATGGCTGCCGCGATGAGCTACCCACCGCCGCTCGCCTCGCGCGCCCGATCGGCACCTCGGCCGCCACGGCCCGCGCTGCGTCGGCCGCGGTACCGGCACCAGCGCTCGACCCGCGAACCGCGTCATCGAGCGGGCGGGCGGCCGCGCGTCCCGACGAATGCCGGGCCGCGGCATCCCATCGATCCTTCGTCACCGCAGCGGCGGAGACCCCGACGCGGGGTCGGGCGACGAAGGGTGCGGACATGCTTCGACGCTAGAAGCGCCGCACGCAGAGCACCGGTCGAGCCGGAGGATCCGTGGATGAGCGGCGCAGAACCCGGCCTGGGGAGGAACGGGCGCACGGCATCTCAGCGGGACCGCTCCCAGAAAAGAGAGGCGGCATCCCATGGGGGGAATGGGATGCCGCCAAGCGCGGGCCCGAATTCGGGGGGTGACGTCGGGCGCCGCAATGCCAGAATCGATGTTCGGCCAACGGTCAGCATATGCGAGGAAGGGGCCCTCACAAAACGAAAAGGAGAGGATTCTCACTGATATATCGGTCGAGTCCAACATTGCGGGCGCTACCCACTATCGGGGGTAGCCGGTTCCGGCACTGCTGGGTACATTTCCTGGCAGACTCGCCGGCAGCCGTCGGCCTTCCTCAAGCCCGCAAAGGAGCGCGCTCCCATGAGCGAACAGTCCCCCCTCACGCAGTCCGGCAGCAGCCAGATCGACCATCTCCTGAACGAGGATCGACGCTTCGCGCCCACCGCCGATTTCGCCGACAACGCGGTCGCCACCGCCCAGCTGTACGAACAGGCGAAGACCGATCGGCTCGGCTTCTGGGCCGAACAGGCGCGCGACCTCCACTGGCACAAGCCCTTCACCGAGGTGCTGGACTGGTCGAACCCGCCGTTCGCCCAGTGGTTCGCCGACGGCGAGCTCAACGTCGCCTACAACTGCCTCGACCGCCATGTCGAGGCAGGCAACGGCGACCGCGTCGCGCTGCTCTGGGAGGGTGAGCCCGGCGACGAGCGTCGCGTCACCTATGCCGAGCTCACCGACGAGGTGAAGCGGCTCGCGAACGTGCTCGAGGGTCTTGGGATCGGACAGGGCGACCGCGTCGCGATCTACCTGCCGATGATCCCCGAGGCGGTCGCCTCGATGCTGGCGGTGGCGCGCATCGGCGCCATCCACTCCGTCGTGTTCGGCGGCTTCTCCGCCGACAGCCTGCGTGCGCGCATCGACGACGCCGGCGCCAAGCTCGTGATCACCGCCGACGGCGGCTACCGCAAGGGCAAGGTCTCGCCTCTCAAGCCCGCGGTCGACATGGCACTCGGCGACCGGGGCACGGGGGCGCAGGAGACGGTCGAGCACGTCCTGGTCGTCAAGCGCGGCGACAACGAGGTCGACTGGACCGACGAGCGCGATCTGTGGTGGCACGATGTCGTCCCGGCCGCGTCCGGCGAGCACGAGGCCCAGGCCTTCCCGGCCGAGAACCCGCTGTTCATCCTCTACACGTCGGGAACCACCGGAAAGCCCAAGGGCATCCTCCACACCTCCGGCGGCTACCTCACCCAGTCGGCGTTCACCAACAAGGTCGTGCACGACATCCACCCCGAGACCGACGTCTACTGGTGCACGGCCGACATCGGCTGGGTCACCGGCCACTCGTACGTCACCTACGGTCCGCTCGCCAACGGCGTGACGCAGGTGCTGTACGAGGGGACTCCGGATGCCCCGCACCCGGGTCGCTGGTGGGAGATCGTGCAGAAGTACGGGGTCACGGTGCTCTACACGGCGCCGACCGCGATCCGCTCGTTCATGAAGCTCGGCCGCGCCATCCCCCAGCAGTTCGACCTGTCGTCGCTGCGGCTCCTGGGTTCGGTGGGCGAGCCCATCAACCCCGAGGCGTGGATGTGGTACCGCAAGATCATCGGCGGCAAGACGGCGCCGATCGTCGACACGTGGTGGCAGACCGAGACCGGGTCGATCATGATCTCGGCGCTCCCCGGTGTCACAGAGACGAAGCCCGGCTCGGCGCAGGTGCCGCTTCCCGGCATCTCCATCGACGTCGTCGACGAGGACGGCACGCACGTCGGCAACGGCAACGGCGGTCTCCTCGTCGTCACGGAGCCGTGGCCGTCGATGCTGCGCGGCATCTGGGGCGACCCGGAGCGCTTCGTCGAGACGTACTGGGAGAAGTTCCAGAAGCAGGGCTACTACTTCGCCGGCGACGGGGCACGCCTCGACGACGACGGGGACGTGTGGCTGCTCGGCCGCGTCGACGACGTCATGAACGTGTCGGGGCACCGCCTGTCGACCACCGAGATCGAGTCGGCGCTGGTGGCGCACGAGGCCACCGCCGAGGCGGCCGTCGTCGGGGCCTCCGACGAGACCACCGGGCAGGCCGTCGTGGCGTTCGTCATCATCAAGCAGTCGTACCTCGACGAGCACGATGTGGAGGGTCTCGGCCAGACGCTGCGGCAGTGGGTCGGCGAGCAGATCGGTCCGATCGCCCGCCCGCGCGACGTCTACATCGTGGGAGAGCTGCCCAAGACCCGCTCCGGCAAGATCATGCGCCGCCTCCTCCGCGATGTCGCCGAGGGCCGCGAGGTCGGAGACACGACGACGCTCGCCGACACCGCCGTCATGTCGGTGATCTCGGCCCAGGTCAAGTAGGACCCCGGTCGTTGAGCGAAGGGCGCTCTGGCGCCCGCAGACGAAACGCTCCGGGATTGTGCGGAGACTCCGGGCGTTTCGTCTCGCTCGTTCCTCGCTCGCTCAACGACCGACAGCGGGCGAACAGAAGAGAGCGGATGCCGCAGCCCTGGGCTGCGGCATCCGCTCTTCGTTCGCGTCGTCTGACCGCGATGGTGCGTCAGGCGTACGAGAAGACGACCTCGACCTCGACGGGTGCATCGAGCGGCAGCACCGGGACGCCCACGGCGGACCGGGCGTGCGTGCCGGCGTCGCCGAAGATGTCGCCGAGCACCTCGCTGGCGCCGTTGATGACGCCCGGCTGGCCCGTGAACTCCGGGACGGAGGCCACGAAACCGGTGACCTTCACCACGCCGGTAAGCCGGTCGACTCCGCCGACGGCGGCCGCGGCGGCGGCGATGGCGTTGAGGGCGCTCTGGCGGGCGTATCCCTTGGCGTCAGCCGCGGGGACGAGGCCTTCGCCATCCCCCACCTTGCCGGTCGCCGGGAGGGCGCCCGACACCATGGGAAGCTGGCCGGCGGTGTAGACGAGATCGCCGTGCGCCTTCGCCGGCACGTACGAGGCGACGGGCGGGACGACGCCGGGAAGGGCGATGCCGAGTTCGGCGAGACGGTCGCTCACGCTCATGGTCATGCCCCCTCGAACTGCTGGGCGGCCTGGGCCGCGGCATCCAGTCCGGCGTTCTGCTGTCCGCCCCCGGCGGGGCGCTTGAAGTAGGCGACCAGGCCGCCCTCAGGACCAGGAACGACCTGGACGAGCTCCCAGCCCTGCTTGCCCCAGTTGTTGAGGATCGCGGCGGTGTTGTGGATCAGCAGGGGCGTGGTGAGGTACTCCCACGTCGTCATCGCGACTCCTCGGGTATGCGGAAAGGACGGCAGGTGAAGGCTGGGAAACACCCCGGCGGGCGCACGTCTCTGAGGGATTCGCCCAGGTATCTCCCCTACGATCAACCCTATGCCTGATACCAAACGCACGGCCACAGGTGTGCTCGGCGGCCTCGCCGGGCTCGTAGGCCTCAGCGCCGCAGCCGGTGTCCTGATCGCCGCGACCGTCACCCCCGCGGTCGCCATCACGAGCACTGCGGCCGAGCGCGCGATCACGATGTTCGACAATCTGCCGAGCTCGCTCGAGATCGACAAGCTCATGCTGCCGAGCAACTTCTACTACACCGACCCGGCGAGCGGGCAGCCGCAGCTCATGACGCAGTTCCTCGAGCAGGACCGCACGCCGGTCAACTTCGACCAGATCAACCCCGTCATGTATGACGCGCTGCTGTCCAGTGAGGACCCGCGCTACTACCAGCACGGCGGCATCGATCTCATCGGAACCACCCGCGCGCTGCTCTCCAACGCCGGAGGTGCCGCGGAGACGCAGGGTGGCTCGTCGATCAGCCAGCAGTACGTCAAGAACGTGCTGATCCAGAAGTGCGAGCAGAACGCCGCCACGGAGTACGAGACGAACGACGCCGGCGAGGTGGTCATCGACGAGGCGACCGGTCTGGCGAAGGAGAAGGTCAGCCGCGATCAGGCGCTGCTCAACTGCTGGGTCGAGGCGACCACGGCCGAAGGGGCCGAGGGTTACAGCCGCAAACTGCAGGAGATGCGCTACGCGATCGCGCTCGAGCAGAAGTACTCCAAGAACGACATCCTGCTCGGCTACCTCAACATCGCCAACTTCGGCGGCATCACGTACGGCATCGAGGCGGCAGCCCGCCGGTACTTCAACACCACTGCCGCGAATCTCACCGTTGCGCAGGCGGCGACGCTCGCCGGCATGGTGCAGAATCCGAACAGCTACCGCATCGACAAGGTCGGCGGATCGATCACCAGCTCCGACGGAACGACCTTCAACAAGGCACCGGACGGCGTGATCGACGAGGGCGCCAAGCTCGGCGTGCTGGATGACCTCGTCGCCTCCGGTGACATCACGGAAGAGCAGAAGCTCGCCGCCGCCGACGGATACACCTCGACGAAGGTGCGCCAGCTGTACGTGCTGAGTCGCCTGCTCGAGGACGGCAAGATCACGCGCGAGCAGTACGTCGAGGCGGCCGCCTGGCCGATCACGCCCAATGTCGTCGAACCGAAGACCGGTTGCGGGAATGCCGGCGGGGCCGCGTATTTCTGCCAGTACGTCAAGTACGTGATCCTCAACGACCCGGCGTTCGGAGAGACCGTGGAAGCGCGCCAGGACACCCTGCAGCGCGGCGGACTCAACGTCTACACGACTCTCGACCCGCGCATCCAGGGCCCCGCCGAGCAGGCGATGGCCACGTACGCGCCGACCAGCATCCAGATGCGGCAGGGGACGACCCAGCCGGAGGCGGGCCGCTTCGGCTCGACCACGGTCAGCGTCGAGGCGACGACCGGACGCGTCCTCGCGATGGCCCAGAACACGAAGTTCAGCGAGGATGCCGCCAACGCCCCGGACTGGAACTTCTCGTCGCAGGTGTATGCCGGCGACCAGACCTTCGGTGCCTCGACCGGCTTCAGCGCGGGATCGACGTTCAAGCTCTTCACGCTTCTCGACTGGCTCGAGAAGGGTCACTCGGTCAACGAGACGCTCAACGGCACGCTGCGCATCTTCAAGAAGCTGACCGTGTGCGGCGAGACCTGGAACAACACCGCGACCAAGCCCACCGGCAACTTCGGCAAGGATCCCGGGCGTATCGGCACTCCGATGCAGTTCACGGCATCGTCGCTGAACACCGGCTACTTCGCGATGGCCGAGAAGCTCGACCTCTGCGACATCGGCAACGTCGCCACGAAACTGGGCGTCATCGATACCTTCAACAACGCGCCGGTCAAGATGAGCGGCCTGAACACCGTCATCGGGACGGCGAACGTGTCGCCCCTCGCGATCGCGGGAGCCTACGCGACGGTCGCCAACAACGGTACGTACTGCCAGCCGCAGGTGATCGACCGCGTGACCGATTCCGACGGCAACGAGCTGCCGAAGCCCGAGCGCACGTGCAACCCGGTCCTCGATCCGAAGGTGGCAGCGACCGCGGCCTACGCGCTGCAGGGCGTGATGAACGGCGGGACAGGAAGCCAGGGCAAGCCGCGCGACAGCGTGCCGCTCATCGGCAAGACCGGTACCCATGAAGAGCTCCAGTCGTGGCTGGTCGAGTCCAGCACCAAGGTCGCCACGGCGACCTGGGCGGGCAACGTCCAGGGAGGTGGGGACATCTTCAAGACCTCCAACAGCAACGGGGTGCGCCTCTCCGACATCCGCTACCGCATCACCCGGGACGTTCAGGGCGCCGCCAATGCCGCGTACGGCGGCGAGCGGTTCGCGAGCCCTGACAACGACCTCATCAAGGTGCAGCTGACCGAGCTCCCCAACGTCGTGGGCCAGACGATCGACCAGGCGACGAAGACGCTGACCGACGCCGGGTTCACGGTCCAGGTCGGCGGGCCGGTCGACTCCAACCAGCCGGCGGGAGTCGTCGGCGCCCAGAACCCGGGAGCCGGCAGGGTCCCCGGTGGCAGCACCGTCACGATCAACCCCAGCAACGGCGAGGGCCTCACAGTCCCCGACGTCTCGGGTCGCTCGCTGGAGGACGCCAAGAAGGCCCTGCGCAGCGCCGGCTTCGGAAACGTCGGCGACGGCACCTGCACCGCTGACGCCGCCGCCGGTGCCCAGACGAGGGCGACTGCGACCAACCCCGGCGCCGGCAGCGTCGTCAACCGCAACACGGGGATCCTCGTCGACTACACCGCCGCGGCCTGCGGTGGTGGCGGTGGAGGCCGCGGTCCCGGCGGCGGCGGTGACGACGACTAGTGCCGCCCGCAGCAACTCGCACCGCCCTCACCGTGCTCGGCACGGTGGGGGCGGTCGGTGCAGGAGCCGCGATCTGGGGCATCGGCATCGAGCGCTACCTCTTCACCGTCCGCTTCCACGAGGTGGCTGTGCTTCCGGCCGGAGCCGCGCCGATCCGGGTCCTGCACCTGTCCGACGCGCACATGGCGCCCTGGCAGCATCGCAAGCAGAAATGGATCGCTGCCCTCGCGGAGCTTCAGCCGGACCTCGTGGTCAACACCGGCGACAACTTGGGCCACGCCGAAGGGCTTCGCGGCCTGCGCGAGGCGTTCGACCCGCTGCGCGGCATCCCGGGGGTCTTCGTCCACGGTTCGAACGACCATGCCTCCCCTTCGCCGCGCAACCCGCTGAAGTACTTCACCGGGCCGTCGAAGGTGAAGCACACGTCCGAGCCCCTCGACACCCAGGCGCTCGACGACTACCTGACCGATGAGCTCGGCTGGCTCGATCTCAACAATCGTGTCGGGGCGCTGGATGCCGCCGGCCGCCGCATCGCCGCCTTCGGCGTCAGCGACGCCCACCGCGGGTGGGACAAGCCCGAGCTGCTCCCCGGGCTGCTGTCGGAGCTGCGCAGCGACGAGTCCGCCGACCTCACGATCGGTGTCACCCACGCGCCGTACCGGCGCGTGCTCGCCGAGTTCGTCGACCTCGGCGCCGACGCCGTCTTCGCGGGCCACACCCACGGCGGTCAGGTGCGTCTGCCCGGCTTCGGCGCCCTCGTCGCCAACTGCGACATTCCGCTGAAGCAGGCGCGTGGACTCAGCACGTGGACGCACGGCGGGCGCACCGTACCCCTGAACGTCAGCGCCGGTCTCGGGCACTCGATCTACGCGCCCGTGCGGTTCGCCTGTCGTCCGGAAGCGTCGCTACTGACCCTCGTTCCTGGCGCGTAGCCTCGGTTCCTCCCCAGAAGGAGGTCGCGGGCGCTGGTCCACAGATCCGCTCGACGGACACTCGCGCGGGCCGGCGCTCCCGCAGTCTCGGTGTGTGCCGAAGAATCGCCGACCGCCTCTGAACTCCGCACCGCGACCCCTTGTGCTGCGGGTGCTGTTCGCCCGACTGCCCCTGCCCGCCTACGTGCTGATCTTCCCTGTGCTGATCCTGCTCCTGGCCCTCGACGTCGTGGCGCCGCCGCGGGCCGACGCCGCCGAGCGGGGCGTGGGATTCGGCACGTGGGCACCTGTCTCGGCGTACGGCTGGCACGGCTCGATGCTCATCGACGGCGTGCACACCTACTGCATCACTCCGGGTGCACCCGCGCCGACCGGACCGAGCAGCGACCACGGGATCAGCGGCTCGGCCGCGGGACTGTCGCCGCAGCAGCTCGCCGGGATCAACCTGCTCGTGTCGAGCTACGGACAGACGCAGGATCCTGTGCAGGCCGCTGCGGTGGCATGGGCGGTCAAGGCCATCGCGAATCGCGAGGAGACGCTCCACGCCTTCGGGTATCGCGGCGATTCGCTGGCTGAGGCGATCCATTGGACGCTCTCCGCGCTCGCGCCGCAGCACGATCGGGCCGTGCAGGAGCGTGCGGTCGCCTACTACGACGAAGCGCTCCGTGCCGCACACACCGCGACGGCGGCGAGCGGGAGCCTGGTGTTCTCGACGGATGCCGCCGACCACCGCAGCGGCACGGTGCGGGTGGACGCCACGAGCGCCGCAACCGGGACGGTGACACTGGTCAACGCCGTCTTCGCCGACTCGGGGTCACCGACGCGCGACGGGGCGTCCGTGGGAAGCGCCTACTCGATCCGGACGGTGCCGCCGGCAGAAGGGCGCGCGTACGCGGTGAGCGGCACCGGGCGCTTCCGAGCCGGCCTCCCCGCTGCGGTGCGCCACTACACGACGCCGGGTGGGCAGGAGACGGCCGGCCCTGCCGGCGTGATCGAGTTCGAGGTCGCGGGATCCGACGCCGTCCCGCGCGTTCCGCCGTTCTCCCCCAGCATCTCGACGCGGGTGCCCGCGCGAGAGACGGCGGGAGGCCCGTACCTCGACGAGGTGACCTTCACCGCGGACGCCGGCTCATGGCCGCGCGCGGAGGACGGGTCATACCTGCCGGTGACCGCCGGCGCCGTCGTGTACCGCACGGACGTGGAGCCGGTGCCCGGCTCGCCGGTCCCGGCCGCGGCATCCGTCGTCGGCACCCTGCGCGTGACGACCGATCCGCTGATCGGTCCGATGGGCCCGTACACGGTCACCTCCCCGTGGGAGATGAACACGCCGGGCTTCTACACGGCGGTATGGAGCGTGAGCGCCGCCGACCAGGTCGCCGCAGTCGTCGCCCACACCGGGCCGGATTTCGTCTGGATGGAGCGCTTCGGCGAGCCGTCGCAGGTCGCCGTCGTCGCACCCCCGTCCGCCGCGTCGACGCCCCCACCGCCCGCGCCGACGGAGACTCCTGCGCCCGACGGAGAGGTCGCTGCGAACCCGCCGTCGGCCGCGCTCGCCGCCACGGGGACGGACACCGCCGCCGTCCGAGGGCCTGCGGCCATCGCCGTGGCGCTGCTCAGCATCGGCATCGCGATCGTCGCTTCCCGTCGACCCCGGTTCGGAGCACGCCCCGTGATCAGGTAGACTCATGGGGTTGTCAAACGGGGTGTGGCGCAGCTTGGTAGCGCGCTTCGTTCGGGACGAAGAGGCCGCAGGTTCAAATCCTGTCACCCCGACATCGGAGAGGCTCCGCCGGAAGGCGGAGCCTCTCGCATGAAAGGACGGACACCGTGACCGACAATAACCCGCCCCTTCTCGTCGCCTTCGACCTCGACGACACCCTGGCTCCGTCGAAGAGCCAGATCGACCGGCGCATCGGCGAGCTGCTCATCGCTCTGGCCGAGCGGGTCGAGGTCGCGATCATCTCGGGCGGCCAGCTGGCCCAGTTCACGACGCAGGTCGTCGACCGTCTTCCGGATGCCTCCGCCGCCGCCCGCTCGCGGATGCACCTGCTGCCCACGTGCGGCACTCAGTACTACCGCCTGACGGAGGACGACGTCGTCACCGTCTACAAGCGCTCGCTGACCGACGACCAGAAGTCCCGAGCGCTCGCCGCCGTCGAGGGGGAGGCCCGTCGCCTCGGACTCTGGGAATCCGAGACCTGGGGCGACATCCTGGAGGACCGCGGCTCGCAGATCACGTTCTCGGCCCTGGGTCAGCAGGCGCCCGTCGCAGCCAAGATGGCATGGGATCCGACCGGCGAGAAGAAGAACGCCCTGCGGGCGGCCGTGGCCGCACTGATCCCCGATCTCGAGGTGCGCTCAGGGGGCTCGACCTCGGTCGACATCACGGAGCAGGGCATCGACAAGGCCTACGGCATGCGTCAGCTCGCCGAGCAGACCGGCATCGCCCTCGACGACATGCTCTTCGTGGGCGACCGCCTCGACCCGGACGGCAACGACTACCCCGTCCTGGCGATGGGCGTCGCCTGCCACGCGGTGGAGGGCTGGGAAGACACCGCCGTCTACCTCGAGCAGCTCATCCCCACGCTCCCCGTCCGCGTCTGAGATCGCCGGAGCGCTCCATCGCCGAGCGGCGCCTCCTCGCGCGCCCAGCCCGCGTTCGTCCCACTCGTTCCCCCGCCCGCTCAACGACCGGTTGAGGCAGCGGTCGTTGAGCGAGCGGAACGTCGAATGGATCAGCCCTGAGGGCGCGACGAGGTGCCCTTCGACGCGGTGGTCTTCGCGGGACGGGATGCCGCGGCATCCGTCTTCCCGTTCGCCGTCGTCCGCGGTGCCCGCGCGGCCGGACCCGACGCGACGCGCACGCGCGGGGCGCCACCACCGGCGGCCTCGGCCGGAGCTCCCGCGAGCGGCATGAGGCGCGTGAGCTGCGTGACATGCCGCGGCTCGAGCTCGGCGAGGGTCGAGACGCCGAGGAGCTTCATGGTGCGCTCGATCTCGCTGCGCAGGATCTCGATCGTGCGGTCGACGCCCTGTCGTCCGCCCGCCATGAGGCCGTAGAGGTACGCGCGGCCGATGAGCGTGAACTTCGCGCCGAGCGCGATGGATGCCACGATGTCGGCGCCGTTCATGATGCCGGTGTCGACCATGACGGTGGCGTCCTTGCCGACTTCGCGCACCACCTCGGGCAGCAGGCGGAACGGGACGGGCGCGCGGTCGAGCTGGCGCCCGCCGTGGTTCGACAGGATGATGCCGTCGACGCCCGCGTCGATGAGCCGCTTCGAGTCGGCGACGTTCTGCACGCCCTTGACCACGATCTTGCCCGGCCAGATGTCGCGGATGATCGCGAGGTCGTCGTAGCTGATCGTCGGGTCCATCGCGGAGTTGAGCAGCTCGCCCACGGTGCCGCCCGTCGTCGAGAGGGAGGCGAACTCGAGCTTCGGCGTGGTCAGGAAGTCGTACCACCACCACGGCCGCGGGATCGCGTTGATGATCGTGCCGAGGGTCAGCTGGGGCGGGATGGAGAACCCGTTGCGCTTGTCGCGCAGGCGTGCGCCCGCGACGGGCGTGTCGACGGTGAACTGCAGCGTGTCGAAGCCGGCGGCCGCCGCGCGGCGCGCAAGGTTGTACGAGATCTCGCGGTCGCGCATGACGTACAGCTGGAACCAGTTGCGTCCGTGGGGGTTGGCCTTCTTCACGTCCTCGATCGACGTCGTGCCGAGGGTCGAGAGCGTGAACGGGATGCCGGCGGCACCGGCCGCACCCGCACCGGCCGTCTCGCCCTCGGTCTGCATGAGCCGCGTGAAGCCGGTCGGTGCGATGCCGAACGGTAGCGCCGAGGGACCGCCGAGGATCTCGGTCGACATGTCGACGTGCTCGGCCGGACGCAGGATGTCGGGATGGAATTCGACGTCCTCGAACGCCTGGCGCGCACGGGCGAGCGAGAACTCGCCCTCAGCGGCGCCGTCGGTGTAGTCGAAGGCCGCCTTGGGTGTGCGGCGCTTGGCGATCGTGCGCAGATCGTGGATGGTGAGCGCCGCCTCGAGCCGGCGTTTGCGACCGTCGAGTTCGGGCTTCTTGAACTGCATGAGCTCGAGCAGCTCTGCGGGCTTGGGGAGTTGGCGCTGGACCATGGGAGTGCCTTTCAGGAGGTCGGATCCGTGGCGGCGGGTCCGGGGACGGAATCGGCGGCGGCGCGCGCGAGGCCCGCCGAGGCGTAGTAGCCCACGATGTGGTCGTGGACGAGGGTGCGGGCACGGAGGGCGTCGCCCGCGTCGACGGCGTCGAGGATCGCGTGGTGCTCGCGGCGGAGGCGGTCGGCAGCGGCATCCCATTCCGCGATGCCGGCGGCACCGGCCTGGACGTACGACTCGATCGCCGTGCGCAATCCCGCCATCATGGCGGCGATCACGACGTTGCCCGACGCTTCGGCGAGGGCCAGATGCAGCTGGGCGTCGAGTGCCAGGAACTCCGGCGCCGTGAGGTCTGCGGCGTCCATCGCATCGAGGATGTCGCGGGCCCGGGTCGTCGTCAGCGCCGGGTCGGTCGCGACCGCGTCCACGACAGCGGACTCCAGTACGAGGCGGGTCGCCACGACGTCGTCGAAGGGGAAGCCCTGAGCGGCGACCTGCAGCCGCAGCAGCGCCGACATTCCCCCCTCGGGCGTCGCGATGATGATCGCGCCCGACGTCGGGCCGGAACCGGTGCCGGTGCGGATGAGCCCCATCACCTCGAGCACGCGCAGCGCCTCGCGGACGCTGGAGCGACCGACGCCGAGGGTGGCCGCGAGCTCACGCTCGGGCGCGAGCCGGTCGCCCGGGCGGAGCGTGCCGTCGAGCAGGTCCGTCTCGATCTTCTCGAGGACGACACGCCAGGCGCGCGCCGGCGCGATCGCCGGCGGCGGGGTGGGGGTTCCTGCCACGGATCTCCTCATCGATGTCGGATCCGCCTGCCCTCCTCGATGAAGGCCAGGTGTGGTTCGGTCAAGAAAACGTGTGGTTCGGTCAAGATCGCCTGTGGTCAGACCACGATAACGTGTGGTCCGACCACAGACAACCCACGGTGACGCGGGATGTCGTCCTGGAGCGCTACTCTGACCCCATGGATCCCCTCCCCCTCGTGCTCATCGTCGCGGGCGTCGCTGCCGCGTTCTGCTGGATCACCTCCCTCATCACCAACGAGACGTCATGGATCGACCGGATCTGGTCGATCGTCCCGGTGATCTACGTGTGGATCTTCGCCGCTGCCGCCCTCGTCACAGGCGTCGATGCGGCCCGGCTGGTCGTGATGGCCGTGCTGGTCACCGCCTGGGGTGTGCGGCTCACCTTCAACTTCGCGCGCAAGGGCGGCTACACCGGCATGGAGGACTACCGCTGGGCGGTCCTGCGCGGGCGCATGAAGCGGTGGCAGTTCCAGGTGTTCAACCTGCTCTTCATCGTCGGATTCCAGAGTGCGCTGCTGGTGCTCATCTCGCTGCCGGCGTTCATCGCGTGGCAGCATCCGGTGCCGTTCAACGGATGGGATGCCGCATTCGCCGTCGTCTTCGCCGGGTTCCTCGTCGGTGAGACCATCGCCGACCAGCAGCAGTGGGCCTTCCACCAGGCGAAGAAGGCCGCCGGCGGCGCGCTGGAGCCCGGGTTCCTGACGACAGGGCTGTTCGCGTACAGCCGCCACCCCAACTTCTTCTTCGAACAGGCGCAGTGGTGGGCGTTCTACGCCCTCGGCGCGGTCGCCCTCGTCGCCGACGGCGGCAGCTGGCTCAACTGGACCATCGCCGGCCCGGCGCTGCTGACCGTGCTGTTCATCGGTTCGACGGTGTTCACCGAGTCGATCTCGGCCGGGAAGTACCCCGCGTACCGCGAGTACCAGCGCACCACGTCGATGCTGCTCCCGTTCCCCCGTCGCCAGGGGCGCGCGCCGGAGACCGCCTGACCGCCGCCCCGCCGAGAGTCACTCCAGGCGTCCGCCGGACGCGCGGAGGTAGTCCTCGGCGCAGAGGGACTCGTACGTGATGCGGTCGGCGGTGAGCTCGTCGATCGCCACCTGGTCGCCGTCGAAGACGAAGCGTCCCCCGACCAGACGTGCGTTGAAGAGCGCCTTGCGTCCGCATCGGCAGATCGTTTTGAGCTCCTCGAGGCTGTGCGCGAGCTCCAGCAGCCGGGCCGAACCCGGGAACGCCTGCGTCTGGAAGTCGGTGCGGATGCCGTAGGCGAGCACCGGCACGCCGTCGAACACGACGATCCGCAGCAGGTCGTCCACCTGTTCGCGCGTGAGGAACTGCGCCTCGTCGATGAGGAGGCAGGCGACGTCGACGTCGTGCTCGAGCGCCTCGGGAACCAGGGTGTCCGCCGCCTCGGCCTTGACACGCGCGCGGTGCTCGGCGAACAGAGCCCGGATGTCGTCGTCGGGCCCCACGAGGAAATCAACGGTGCGCTTGACGCCGAGGCGGCTGTCGATCTGATCGGCGCCCTTCGTGTCGATCAGCGGCTTGGCCAGCAGCACGTGCTGGCCGCGCTCCTCGTAGTTGTACGCGGCCTGAAGGAGCGACGTCGACTTGCCGGAGTTCATCGCCCCGTAGCGGAAGTAGAGCTTGGCCACGGATCGAGCGTAGTCGCTGGCGAGGCGACGCCTCTGCTCCGGTGGGCCCCGTCAGAGTGGGGGCGCCGCGCGCTCCCAGGGCTCGATCGCACCCGGCCGCTCCACGAGACTGGGCGACGGCGCAGCGACAGCCGGAAGGCGGGGCAGCCAGGCCGGGTCGCGCAGCGTCACCTTCGCCCGCAGATGCGCGAGCTCGAAGGCGAGCTGACCGGTGGTGACCGGGATGCCGGGGTTCGCAGCATCCGTCCGCAGCACGCGCGATCCGTCGAACGAGTACCCGCGGGTCATCGCCTCGAGGCGCACCGCGCAGAGGTAGTGGCCGATCGCATCGAGCGGCTCGTCGGCCGCCCGGAAGCGTTCGAGCTGCGGATGCCGCGTGTAGCCGCGTGTCGTGCCGGTGAGCACCCGCTGCGCGAGGAGCCCTTCACGCCAGCACGCCACGAGTGGCGCGCGATCGAGGACCGAGGGGTGCAGCGACCACAGCCTCATGGCCGGCTAGGCGGTGAGCGCGAGCGTCTCCGCGGTCTCGCCGAGGAGCTCCTGCGCGACCTCGGGACGCGCGTTGAGCGTGTCGCCGTAGGTCGGGATGAGCTCGCGGAGGCGCGGCTCCCAGGCGTCGATGCGGTCGGGGAAGCAGGTCTTCAGCAGCCCGAGCATGATCGACACCGCGGTCGACGCACCCGGGGATGCGCCCAGCAGGCCCGCGATGGTGCCGTCGGCGCCGGTGACGACCTCGGTGCCGAACTGCAGCACGCCGCCCTTCTCGGGATCCTTCTTCATCACCTGGGCGCGCTGACCGGCCTGGATGATCTCCCAGTCCTCGTCCTTCGCGGTCGGCATGAACTCGCGCAGGCTGTCGACCTTCTTCGCGTGGTTCTTCAGCAGCTCGCCGACGAGATACGTGATGAGGCTGGGGTTGTCCCACGCGACCTTGAGCATCGGGCCGAGGTTGCCGGGCCGCACCTGACCGACGATGTCGAACCACGAGCCGGTCTTGAGGAACTTCGGGCTGAACGTCGCGAACGGGCCGAAAAGCAGCGATGCCTCGCCGTCGACGACGCGCGTGTCCAGGTGCGGCACCGACATGGGCGGAGCGCCGACGGATGCCTGCGAGTACACCTTCGCCTTGTGCTGCGCGACCACCGCAGGGTTCGACGTCTTGAGGAACTGTCCGCCGATCGGGAACACGCCGTAGCCCGAGATCTCGGGGATGCCGGAGCGCTGCAGCAGCTTGAGCGCCCAGCCGCCGGCGCCGACGAAGACGAACTTGGCGCGGATCTCGCCGGGTGTCCGGCCGACAGTGCGGCGGTACTTCACGCGCCACGTGCCGTCGGGCAGGCGCTTCAGGCGGCGCACCTCGGTGTTGATGCGCACGTCGGCGCCGTTCTCGGCGAGCCGGTCGATGAGCTGGTGGGTCAGCGCTCCGAAGTCGACGTCCGTACCCGCCGGCATGCGGGTCGCGGCGAACGGCTCGCCCTTGCGGCGCTTCTGCATCAGGAGCGGCGCCCACTGGTTGATGACGCGGGAGTCCTCGCTGTACTCGATGCCGGCGAACAGCGGCTCGTCCTTCAGCGCCTCGTAGCGCTTCTTGAGGTAGGCGACATCCTTCTCGCCCTGCACGAAGGTCATGTGCGGGGTGGAGTTGATGAACGTCGACGGAGCGTCGAGCACGCCGGCTTCGACGAGCGACGACCACAGCTGACGGCTCTGCTGGAACTGCTCGTTGATCGAGATCGCCTTGGCGGGGTCGACGGTGCCGTCCTTGCCCTCGGGCATGTAGTTCAGCTCGCAGAGCGCCGCGTGGCCGGTGCCGGCGTTGTTCCAGGGGTTCGAGCTCTCCAGCGCGACGTCGCTCAGCCGCTCGAAGACGGCGATCTTCAGGTCGGGCTGCAGCTGCTGCAGCAGGGTGCCGAGCGTCGCACTCATGATGCCGCCGCCGATCAGCAGAACGTCGACCGTCCCCGTGGGGAGGTCGCTGTCGTCAGGGCTGGGCAGGGCGTCGGAGGGCGTTTCGGTCACCCAACGATTCTAGTTCGGCCGGAAAGCACCCCTGACCGGGCGCCGGCTTCTCCCCGGAAAGTCCTGCCGTTCTTGCCGCAACGACAAGGCGAGCGGATGCCGAAGGCACCGGCATCCGCTCGCTCTCGCGTCGTCGAAGGGAAGGTCAGACGCTGGCGCCCAGGTTGGCCGCGACGAGCTCCGCGATCTGCACGGCATTGAGCGCCGCACCCTTGCGCAGGTTGTCGTTCGAGATGAACAGCACGAGGCCCTTGCCCTCGGGCGCAGACTGGTCGGCACGGATGCGACCCACGTACGCCGGGTCGGTACCGGCCGCCTGCAGCGGCGTCGGGACCTCCTCGAGCTTGACGCCGGGAGCGCTCGAGAGCACCTCGCGGGCGCGCTCGGGAGTGATGTCGCGGGCGAACTCGACGTTGATGCTCAGCGAGTGGCCGGTGAAGACCGGCACGCGCACGCACGTTCCGGCGACCCGCAGGTCGGGCAGCTCGAGGATCTTGCGGCTCTCGTTGCGGAGCTTCTTCTCCTCGTCGGTCTCGTTGAGACCGTCGTCGACGAGGCTGCCGGCGAAGGGGATGACGTCGAAGGCGATGGGGGCGACGTACTTCTCGGGCTGGGGGAAGTCCAGCGCCGAACCGTCGCGGGCGAGCCGCTCCACATCGCCCTGAGCGAGCACACCCTCGACCTGGCCCAGCAGCTCCTGGACGCCGGAGAGACCCGAACCGCTCACCGCCTGATAGGTGCTCACGATGAGCCGCTCGAGACCGGCTTCGTTGTCGAGCACCTTCAGCGCCGGCATGGCGGCCATCGTGGTGCAGTTGGGGTTCGCGATGATGCCCTTGCGCGCCTCGGCGATGGCGTGGGGGTTGACCTCGCTCACCACGAGCGGAACGTCGGGGTCCATGCGCCACGCGCTGGAGTTGTCGATCACGACGGCGCCCGCCTCGGCGAAGCGCGGCGCGTGCGCACGGCTGCCGGTGGCGCCGGCCGAGAACAGCGCGATGTCGATGCCGTCGAGCTCGGCGGTGGCGACATCCTCCACGGTCACGGCCTGGCCCTGGAAGACGATGTCGGATCCGGCCGAACGTGCGGTCGCGAAGGCGCGGATCTCGCGCACCGGGAACCCGCGCTCCTCGAGAATGTCGATCATCGCGCCGCCGACCTGGCCGGTGGCGCCGACGATGGCGACGGAGAGTCCTGAATCGGAGATGCGGGTCATGGTGTTCCTCAGCGTGGGCACAAGCGTGAAGCGGACGCGCGGGCGCCTTCGAACGCGCGGGGTTGCCCGATTCTACCGCCCTGCCGCAGAAGCGAGGTTCGCCGTTACCGTCTGCGGTATTCGTTCACGACCACACCGGTCTCGAACGCGCGGGACCGCTCCAACGCGAACCGGGTCGGCGCGTACTGGCCCGCGAACAGAGGAATGCCGTCTCCGGAGACGAACGGGTTGACCTTCAGCACCAGTCGGTCGATGAGATCCACCAGCTGTGCGGCGAGCACACCTCCCCCGCACAGCCAGATGTCGCCGCCGCGCTGCTGCTTGAGCGCAGTGACGATCTCCCGCGGGTCGTCGTCGGTGATCCGGACGCCATCTGCGCCGGCCGGCGCACCCTGCGTACGGGAGAACACGATCTGCTCGAGGTGCGAGTACGGGCTGGGCATGTCCGGCAGACCCACGGCGTAGGTGTTCCAGCCCATCAGAACCGTGGAGATGGTGCCCCGGCGAACGTCGAGTCCGAGAGCCTGGTGGATCGGCTCGGGGATGGTGTCGCCCCACTCGGGGGTGAGGACCTCGGCGTGATCGCCTTCGCTCAGGAAGGATTCGAAGCCGTGCGTCGGCGAAGCGATCCGGCCGTCCAGGCTGACGGCGACGTAGTAGACGAGTTCTCGCATGTTTCTTCTTTCACGACATGTGTAGTGGTTACTCGATCACTGTAGTGTGGTGCGCGGCCATTCACAACACCTGTCGTGAACCAGGTACAGTGCACGCATGGCTCGAAACGATGCCCGCCGCGCGGAACTGGCCGACGCCGCGATCGCAGTGGTGGCCGATGAGGGCATGCGGGGCCTCACCCATCGCGCCGTCGATGCGCGGGCGGGTGCGCCGGTGGGCACCGCATCCAACTACTTCCGGTCACGAGACGCGCTGACGGACGCCATCGTCACGCGGATCGGGGAGAGGCTCACTCCGTCCCCGGACGTGCACGAGGAACTCGCGGCGCGGTTCCCCGGGCCCGAGCTCTTCGCGGACTACCTCCGCGACATCGTCCGCCGACTGCTGGGCGACCGGCAGGTCGCGCTGGCACTGTTCACGCTGCGCCTGGAGGCGGCGCGCAACCCCACCATCGCCGACCGCTTGGGCCGGTGGATGCGCGCGGGCTTCGAGGCCGATGTGGACTTCAACCGCGACGCGGGCCTACCAGGGGAGGCGTTCGACATCGCGCTGTTCCACTACGCGATCGACGGATTGATCCTCGACCGGCTCACAGTGATGATCGACCCCGAGACCTCCACCGACGCGATTGTCGACGCCTTCGTCGATGGGCTGCTCCGCGACAGGATCTCCCCCTGATGCCCGTGGCCGGGCGCATCCGCAGCATCGCCTGATCCTCGAGCGGCTGGGCGGACGCCGCAGCCGGCGCGGTCAGCGGTCGAAGCCACCGCGGACGGCGATGGGGTGCAGGCGTCGCCCGCGAGTCAGCGGCCCGAGCCGGCGTAGACGGTCGCCTCGATGTCGCCGTCGAGCCCGTACGCGGTGTGGACGACGCGCGCGGCCTCGGCGAGATCGTCGCCGCGCACCACGACCGAGATGCGGATCTCGGAGGTCGAGATCATCTCGATGTTGATGCCCGCGACGCTCAGCGCCTCGAACAGCGTGGCCGAGACGCCCGAGTGCGTGCGCATGCCGGCGCCGACGACCGAGAGCTTGCCGATCTGGTCGTCGTGGACGAGGTTCTCGAACCCGATGTCGGACTGGTCGCCGGCGAGCGCCTTCAGCGCCGTGGCCGCGTCCGTCTTCGGGAGGGTGAACGAGATGTCGGTGCGCCCGGTGGCCGCCGCCGACACGTTCTGCACGATCATGTCGACGTTGGCCCCGGACTTGGCGATGACCTTGAAGATCTCCGCGGCTTTGCCCGGCACGTCGGGCACGCCGATGACGGTGATCTTGGCCTGGCCGAGGTCGGTGGCGACCCCGGCGACGATCGGCTCTTCCATCTCTTCTCCCTTTTCGCCCTGGGGAACGCTCATCCCCGGGCCGAGCACATAGGTCCCCACGCTCGAACTGAACGTGGAGCGGGCGTGGATCAGCACACGGTGGCGGCGTGCGTACTCGACAGCGCGGATGTACAGCACCTTCGCACCGTTGGCAGCCAGCTCGAGCATCTCCTCTGCCGACACGACGTTCAGCTTCTTGGCCTTCGGCACGACGCGGGGGTCGGCGGTGAAGATGCCGTCGACGTCGCTGTAGATCTCGCAGACGTCGGCCTCGAGCGCCGCCGCGAGCGCGACGGCCGTGGTGTCGGAGCCGCCGCGACCGAGCGTCGTGATGTCCCGCGTGTCGCGGTTGAAGCCCTGGAAGCCGGCGACGATGACGATCGCACCCTCGTCGAGGGCCTCGCGCAGGCGGATGGGCGTGACGTCGACGATGCGCGCGGAGCCGTGGTCGGCGGTCGTGATCATGCCGGCCTGGCTGCCGGTGAACGAGCGCGCCTCGAAGCCCATCGAGTGAATGGCCATCGCGAGCAGCGCCATCGAGATGCGCTCGCCGCTCGAGAGCAGCATGTCGAGCTCTCGTGGGGCCGGGATCGGGGCGACCTGCCCGGCGAGGTCGAGCAGCTCATCCGTGGTGTCACCCATCGCGCTGACGGCGACGACGACGTCGTGGCCGGCGCGGCGCGTGTCGACGATGCGCTTGGCGACGCGCTTGATGCTCTCGGCATCGGCGACCGACGATCCGCCGTACTTCTGGACGATCAGCGCCACATCGAACTCCACGGGTAAATGTCAAAGGCGAGAACGGATGCCGCACCCGAGCTGAGGGACTTCACCCAGGGATCCATCTTACGGACGCGCTCATGCGCGCCCGGCCATGTGTCGCGCGCGCCCCGCGTCGTCGGGCGCAGCCGCCACCGCGGGGCGGCGCGGGTGGATCCGATCCCGTGCGGCGCGCCGGCGAAGGCCGCCGCTAGCATCCGAGCATGGAGCAGATCGAAGCGTGGTCGGAGTTCAACGTGGCGATGGCCGGCGCGACGGCGGCCCTTGCCGGTCTCGTCATCGTGGCGGCCAGTGTCAACATCGGCGACATCATCAAGGAGGCCTCCCTGACGGCACGGCTGGCCGCGGGGATCTCCGGCCTCGTGCTCGCGCTCATCGGCTCGGCGATCGGGCTGATCCCGGGGGTCGGCCTTCTCCCCTACGGTGTCGCGATGATCCTGCTCGCGGTCGTGGCAGGCGTGTTCCAGGCGCAGGCGGCACGGCGAATCTTCGAGAATCGGCATCCCGCCAACCGACTTCGCACCGCCAAATCGGCCGTGGGCTTCCTCGCTCCCGTCGTCTATGTGATCGGCGGCGGGCTGCTGGCGGCGGGCCGGACGGACGGCCTCATGTGGTTCGCCCTCGGCTCGATCGTCGCGATCGTGGCCGCACTGCTGGTGTCGTGGATCGTACTCGTCGAAGTGCTCCGCTGACCGCGATCACGGATGCCGGCGCTCGCGGCGGCACGATCAGCTGGGTCCGATCGGCGGAAGGTCGGCCACCGGCTTGCGGGCTCGCACGACGCCGCCGGTGGCGGCGAGCCAGCACCCGGCGACGACCAGCGGGAAGCCGATCAGGAGGCCGAGCGTCAGCGGCTCGCCGAGGATGAGGGTGCCGAGCACGATCGCCACGACCGGGTTGACGTAGGTGAACAGGGGCGCGCGTACCGGACCGACGCGCGCGATCAGCGCGAAGAAGGTGATGAACGCGAGAGCGGTGCACAGCACCGCGAGAGCGATCAGCGACACGGTGCCTTCCACCGTCGGCACCTGGTGCTGGGTGAGGAACGCGATGGGCGTATAGAAGATGCCGACCGCGAGGAGGGCGAGCGTGATGGAGCCGAGGGACGGCACGTCACGCAGCTTCGTCGCGATGACGAACGGTGCGATCGCGTAGAGCAGGGCGACCAGGAGCACCTCGCCGACCGCGATGAGTCCGGCGCCGCCCTCGATGGAGAGCCCCGGTCCTGCCACGATGACGAACACCCCGATGAAGCCGATGAAGAGCCCGATGCTGCGGGCGGGGCTCAGCACCGAGCGGTCGCCGCCGCCGAAGGCGATGATCGCGGCGAACAGTGGGACCGTCGCGACGAGCAGGCCGGTCAGGCCGGAGGGAAGCGTCTGCTCGGCGTGGCCGAGGAGGAGGAAGGGCCCCGCCATCTCGATGGCGCCGAACACCAGCACCCAGCCGATCTTCGCGAACGCGGGGCGCAGCGCCTTCTGCCGGATGGCGAACGGCAGCAGCAGCAGCGCGCCGAGGAGCGTGCGTCCGGCCACCACCGCGGCAGGAGAGTAGGACTCCACGGCGATGCTGATGAACAGATACGGGATGCCCCACAGCACCGCCATCGCCGCGAACAGCAGCCACGCACGCGTGTCGAAGCGCTGCGAGGAGTTCATGTGGTGGTGCCTCTCCGTGAAGAAATGGAGCCCGCTGCGCGGATCGCCCGGCCCCGACGCTCGGGATTCCAGCATCGGGCGACCGAGCGGTGAAGGGCGAGGCGGCCGACCGCCAATCTACGGCGGAGTTCCGACATCCTCCCGGGTCAGACCGACCGTCGTCCTTCGAACGCGCGCCCGAGGGTGACCTCGTCGGCGTACTCGAGGTCGCCGCCGACCGGGAGACCCGAAGCCAGACGTGTGACCGAGATCTCGAGCGTGTGCAGCAGCCGACTCAGGTAGGTCGCCGTGGCCTCGCCCTCGAGGTTGGGGTTGGTCGCGAGGATGACCTCCTGCACCGTGCCGTCGGCGAGTCGCTGCATGAGCTGGGTGATGCGCAGGTCGTCGGGGCCGATGCCGGCGATCGGGCTGATGGCGCCGCCGAGGACGTGGTACAGCCCTCGGAACTCCCGCGTGCGCTCGATCGCGGCGACGTCCTTCGCGTCTTCCACGACGCAGACGAGCGTCTGGTTGCGGCGCGGGTCGCGGCAGATGGAGCAGCGCTCCTGCTCGGAGACGTTGCCGCACACCTCGCAGAAGCGCACCCTCTCGCGCACCACGCTGAGCAGCTCGGCGAGATGGGACACGTCGAAGTTGGGTGTCTGCAGGATGTGGAATGCGATGCGCTGCGCCGACTTCGGACCGATCCCGGGTAGGCGACCGAATTCGTCGATGAGGTCTTGGACGATGCCGTCGTACATGGGCTAGCTGAACCTCGTCGGCGGCTCGTAGGGCTCCTCGCGCACGAACGTGGCGCCGAGCACCTGACGCACCACCGCCTCGCCGTAGCGCTGGACGCTGCCCGGCCGGGACGACGAGGGGGTGCGCGTCGCGGCGACAGAGGTCAGAGGCGGTGCGATCGTCGGCGGCACCGGGACGTCGGCGATGGCCTCCGGCTGGTCATCCTCGTCGCCCTCGAGCGAAGGAGCGACCTCGGTGCGCGGAAGCACCTCGCCCTCGCGGGGTGGCGCCAGTGTCGCCACGCGCGTCGCCGCCGCCGCTTCTTCGGGCTCGTCGTCGACGGCGAACTGACCGGGCGTCTCGACGGGCATCGCCGCCGGGCCGGGGTCGGGCGGTGGAGCGTCGTCGTCGGAGGGGATCGCGGCGACGGCCCAATCGGTCACGGGTGCGGCCGCAGCTGAGGCGGCGGACGGCGCGGCGGGTGACGACGGGCGAGATGCGCGCGCCGATGCCGGCCGGCCGGGCGCCGAGCCGCCGGGCGCCGAGCCGCCCGGTGCGGCGCGCGATGCCGAAACGGGTGCCTGAGCCGACGCGAGTGCCTGAGCCGAAGCGGGCGCCTGCGGGGCCGCGGCCGGTGCGGTCGCCGACGCGCGCGGCGCGAGCGCCTCCGCGGCGGACGACGCCCGCTGATCCTCAGGCCCGGGAGCCGGCGCGGCGTGACCGCCCGCGGGCCCGGCCGAGCCACCCGAACCGCCCGCGGCGGGACCGCCCGGGCCCCCGCCGGCATCGTGACGGGCGATGTACTTCACACGGATGCCGAGCACAGCCTGAATCGCCTGGCGAAGGTCTTCGCTCGGGCCCTTGCCTGCGGCGAGCTGTTTGAACTTGACGACGTCGCTCTGGCTGGCGAACGCGAGCGTGAGCACGTCATCGTCGAGCGCCGCGGTGCGCGCGCCCGACGCCAACATCCACGAGGAGCGGCTGACGTTCTCGAGGTGACCGAGCACCTGCGGCCAGGCTGCTTGCAGCCGCTCGAGCGTGACCGGTCCGGCCGGCACCGGCGCCGGCTCGGCGGGCGCGCCGGCCGCCGGCGCGGACTGTGTCGCGGTGGTCGACGCGGGCACGGCGGCGGGCGCAGGAGCGGTGGTCGGCGTGGCAGCGGGCGCGGCGGCGGCAGGCGCACTCACCGCAGCGGGCGCGGCGACAGCGGCGGGCGCAGCCGCAGGTACCGCCGCAGGTCCGCCGCCTGCTCCTCGTGCGAGCACGCGCGCGACCATGAGCTCGAGCTGGAGCCGGGGCGAGGTCGCGCCGGTCATGTCGTCCAGCGTGGCGATGACGAGGTCGGCGATGTGGGAGAGCCGCGACGTCCCGAAGGCGTCGGCCTGGCGCTGCATGCGCTCGAGGTCCTCGGTGGACACCCCGCGCAGCACCGCGGCAGCGCCCTGACCGGTCGCCGACACGACGATGAGGTCGCGCAGACGCTCGAGCAGGTCGTCGACGAAGCGTCGCGGGTCCTGGCCGGTCTGGACGACGCGGTCGACCGCGGCGAAGGCCGCTGCGGCGTCGGAGCCGGCGAACGCGTCGACCACCTCGTCGAGCAGCTCGGCGTGCGTATAGCCGAGCAGCGCGACGGCGCGCGCGTACGTCACCTTCGCGTCCTCGGATCCGGCGATCAGCTGGTCGAGCAGCGACAGCGTGTCTCGGGGAGATCCGCCGCCGGCGCGCACGACGAGCGGCAGCACGCCCCGTTCGACGTCGACGCCCTCCTGCCCGCACAGCTGCTCGACGTACTCGAGCATGGCTGCCGGCGGCACCAGTCGGAACGGATAGTGGTGGGTACGCGAGCGGATCGTGCCGATGACCTTCTCGGGCTCGGTCGTCGCGAAGATGAACTTGACGTGGTCGGGCGGCTCTTCGACGAGCTTGAGCAGGGCGTTGAAGCCCTGCGGCGTGACCATATGGGCCTCGTCGAGGATGAAGATCTTGAACCGGTCGCGGGCGGGTGCGAACACGGCCCGCTCGCGCAGGTCTCGGGCGTCGTCGACGCCGTTGTGGCTCGCGGCGTCGATCTCGACGACGTCGAGCGAGCCGCCGCCGCCGCGGCCGAGCTCGACGCAGCTGTCGCACTCGCCGCAGGGCGTGTCGGTCGGTCCCTGCGCACAGTTGAGGCAGCGCGCCAGGATGCGCGCCGACGTGGTCTTTCCGCAGCCGCGGGGGCCCGAGAAGAGGTACGCATGCCCGACCCGGTCGCTGCGCAGCGCCGTCATGAGCGGTTCGGTGACCTGCGACTGCCCGATCATCTCGCCGAACGACTCGGGTCGGTAACGGCGATAGAGGGCGGTGGTCACTCCCCCAGCCTACGGCGTGACGCCGACATCGCGGTGGCTGGTCGCGCCGCCTGCTAGATTGCTCGGCAGTGACACGGGGTGCCCGCGCGGCGGGCTGAGAACACACCCGTCGAACCTGATCTCGATCATGCGAGCGAAGGGATGTCGCGATGAACGCGCGCACCGAGACCCACCTGTCCGCCCTCTTCCCGGCGGCCGCGCTGACGGCGCTGCGCGAGGCCCCGCCTCTGGTGCAGTGCATCACCAACGCGGTGGTGACGAACTTCACCGCCAACGCCCTCCTCGCCGTCGGCGCGGCTCCGGCGATGTGCGACATCCCGGGTGAGGCGGGGCTGTTCGCCGGCGTCGCCGACGGCGTGCTGGTCAACCTCGGCACCCCGACCGCGGAGCAGCGCGATGCCGCCCGCGAGGCCGTGCGGCATACGTCGCGGTGGGTGCTCGATCCCGTCGCGGTCGGCGTGCTCCCCGTGCGCACGGCTCTCGCGGCCGAGTTGCTCGAGCACCGTCCGGCGATCGTCCGCGGCAACGCCTCCGAGATCCTCGCGCTGGCCGGTGAGGGCGCCGGCGGTCGCGGCGTCGATGCGACGGACGGAACGGATGCCGCAGCCGGCGCCGCGCGATCGCTCGCGCTGCGCACCGGCGGCGTGGTCGCCGTGTCGGGCCCGGTCGATCTCGTGACCGACGGCGAGCGGGTCGTGCGGATCCACGGCGGCGACGCGCTTCTCACCCGCGTCACCGGCGGCGGCTGCTCGCTCGGCGCGGTGATGGCCGCGCTGCTCGGCGTGTGCGCCCCGCTCGAGGCCGCCGTGGCGGCATCCGCTCTCTACGCGGTCGCCTCGGAACGCGCCGCGGCGCGGTCAGAGGGGCCGGGGTCGTTCGCCGTGGCGTTCCTCGACGCGCTCGACGCCGTGGCGGCGGCGCCCGCCGAACTCGATGCGCGCGTCGCCGACGCGCTCGTGGCTCGATGACCCGCGCTGCCGGGAGCCTCGCGGTGCATCTCGTGACCGACGACCGCCTGCCGTTCGACCGGCTGCTCGACGTCGTCGACGCCGCGGTCGGGGCAGGAGTCGACGTGGTGCAGCTGCGCGCCAAGTCCGTCAGCGCGCGCGAGCTGCTGCGGCAGGCGGTGGTGATGGCGGACGTCGTCGACCGCCGCTGCCTGCTGCTGGTCAACGACCGTGTCGACGTGGCCGTGGCCGCGCGCGATGCCGGAGCGCGCGTCGACGGCGTCCACCTCGGCCAGGGCGACCTCCCGCCCGAGACGGCCCGACGCCTCCTCGGGGCGCACGCCATCATCGGATGGACGGCGAACTCGCCGGAGCACGCGGCCGCGGCATCCGCTCTGCCTTCGGGCGTGGTCGACTACCTCGGAGTCGGCGTGATCCGGCCGACCTCCACCAAACCCGACCACCCTCCGGCGCTCGGCATCGACGGCTTCGCCGCGTTCGCGACGAGCACGACCGCACCCTGCGTCGCGATCGGCGGAGTGCGTGTGAGCGACGTCGCCCCGCTGCGGGAAGCGGGTGCAGCGGGCATCGCGGTGGTCTCGGAGATCTGCGCGGCCGCCGATCCCGCAGCGGCCTCACACGCGCTCCGCACCGCCGCCGACGCGCGCACGCTCGGCGCCGAGGCGGTGGCGCGGTGAGCGGGTTCGTCACGCAAACCGCGACGGCGACGACGCCCCAGCGCGGGCAGGCGATCCCGCGCGTGCTGAGCATCGCCGGCACCGACCCGACGGGCGGCGCGGGCATCCAGGCAGACCTCAAGTCCATCGCCGCGCTGGGCGGCTACGGCATGGCGGTGGTGACCGCCCTCGTCGCGCAGAACACGCGCGGCGTGCGCGAGGTGCACGTGCCGCCGGTGGCGTTCCTCGTCGCGCAGCTCGACGCCGTGTCGGATGACGTCGAGATCGACGCGGTGAAGATCGGGATGCTCCAGTCGGCCGAGATCATCGGCGCCGTGCGCGAGTGGCTCGACCGCGTGCGCCCGCCCATCGTGGTGCTCGACCCGGTCATGGTGGCCACGAGCGGCGACCGGCTGCTCGACCCCACCGCCGAGGACGCGCTGCGCGCACTCGCGAGCGAGGCGGACCTCATCACTCCGAACCTCGCCGAGCTCGCCGTGCTCGTGCGTCGCCCACGAGCGACGACATGGGGGCAGGCGCTCGCCGACGCGCGGGCCCTGGCGAGCGCGACGGGAACGGCCGTGCTGCTCAAGGGCGGGCATCTCGACGACGCCGACTGCCCCGATGCGGTCGTCGCGGCCGACGGCGCGGTCCACGAGGTGGGCGGCATCCGCGTCGCGACCCGCAACACACACGGCACGGGCTGCTCGCTCTCGTCGGCGATGGCGACCCTGCGCGCGGACGGTGCGACATGGCCCGACGCCCTGGTGCGCGCGAAGACCTGGCTCACCGGCGCACTCGCGCACGCCGATGCGCTGGGTGTGGGTGAAGGCAGCGGCCCGATCGACCACTTCCATGAACAGCGGGTCGCGGCATCCCGCCCCGCCGCGTCGTGGTCGGCACAGGCGTGGGAGGCCGCCATCACCGTGCGCGCCGACGTCGACGCCCTCGACTTCGTCCGAGGGCTGGCGGACGGCAGCCTGCCGCGCGCGACGTTCCTGCGCTACCTCGCCCAGGACGCGCTCTACCTCGGCGAGTACTCCCGCGTGCTGGCGAAGGCGAGCGCGCTCGCGCCGAGCTCCGAGGAGCAGGCGTTCTGGGCGCGCGCGGTCGAATCCTCGATCGTCGAGGAGCGACGGCTGCACGAGTCGCATCTCGGGACGGCCGCGGACACACCCGCGCCGCAGACCCTGGCCTACACGAACCACCTGCACGCCTCGACGCGGTCCTACGGGGAGCTCGTCGCCGCGCTGCTGCCGTGCTTCTGGCTGTACACCGACCTCGGCCTCCGCCTGGCGGCCCGGCGCCACGACGGGCACCCGTACGACGACTGGCTCGCGACGTACGGCGACCCGGGGTTCACGGCCGCGACCGCGCGTGCGGCAGAGATCGCCGACGCAGCGGCGCGAGAGGCCGGACCGCAGGAGCGCGCGCGCATGAGCGCCGCGTTCGCCCGCTCGATGGAGCACGAGCGGGAGTTCTTCGCCCGCGTGTGACCATCGGGCGCACGGCGGGCGCCCGCCCGACAGGCAGGAGATCCGGCGGAAGCAGGACGAATCGCCTCGGATCGCCCTGTTCTCGCCGGATCTCCCGTTCGCGCGGAGCGGTCAGGCGTCCGCCCCGTGCTCGACGTCCGCCGCGCCCACGATGATCGGGATCGTGGAGGTGACGGTCGGCACCGAGGCCGACAGCAGCGATCCGTCCTCCCGGCGGGCGTCGCCGAGCTCGCGGAGCGACGGACGCCCGGCGATGACGGGACCCTGTCCGTCGAGGCGCGCGACGATCTCTTCGCCCGCGCCGACGACGTAGCCGACACCGCGCACGCTGAAGCCGACGGGCTCGCCCTCGGTCGCGCGCACGCGCAGCTCGTCGCGGGTGACGGTGACGACCAGGCGCGTGCCGTGCCAGTGCAGCACGAACTCGAGCGACGGCCACGTGGCGGGCAGGCGCGGGTCGAACGACAGCTCGCCGAAGTGGTCGCGCATGCCCCCGAAGCCCGAGACCAGCGCCGTCCAGACGCCGCCCGCGGACGCCACGTGCACGCCGTCGGCCGCGTTGTGGTGCAGGTCGCCGAGGTCGACGAAGATCGACTCCCGGAAGTACTCCAGCGCCAGATCCTGATAGCCGACCTCGGCCGCGAGGATCGCCTGCACGACCGCCGACAGCGTCGAGTCGCCCGTGGTCAGCGGGTCGTAGTACTCGAAGTCGGCGAGCTTGTCTTCATCCGAGAAGTGGTTGCCCTGGAGGAACAGCGCGAGCACCACGTCGGCCTGCTTGAGCACCTGGTACCGGTAGATGACGAGCGGGTGGAAGTGCAGCAGGAGCGGGCGCTTGTCGGGCGGCGTGTTCTCGAGGTCCCAGATCTCCCGCTCCAGGAACACGTGATCCTGTGGATGGATGCCGAGTCCCGGGCTGAACGGGATGTGCATGGCCTCGGCGGCCCGCTCCCACGCCTCGGGCTCGCCGGGCTCCAGCGCGAGACGGTCGACCATCTGGCGGTAGACCTCGCCGTCGACGTCGGCCATGTCGCGCACGGTGCGCGCCGCGAAGCGCAGGTTGAACCGCGCCATGACGTTCGTGAACAGGTTGTCGTTGACGACGGTGGTGTACTCGTCGGGGCCGGTGACGCCGTGGATGTGGAAGGTGTCGCCCTCGCCGTCGACCACCCCGTCGTTCGAGCGCCAGAAGCCGAGGGTCGCCCACAGCCGCGCCGTCTCGACAGCGATGTCGACGCCCTCCCGGTAGAGGAACTCGTCGTCGCCCGTCGCCCGCACGTACTTGGCGAGCGCATAGCTGACGTCGGCGTTGATGTGGTACTGCGCCGTGCCGGCGGCGTAGTACGCGGATGCCTCTTCGCCGTTGATCGTCCGCCACGGGAACAGGGCTCCCGCTTCGTTCAGCTGGAACGCGCGCCTGCGGGCGGCGGGGAGCATGAGGTAGCGCATACGCAGGGCGTTGCGCGCCCACAGCGGCGTCGTGTAGGCGAGGAACGGGAGGACGTAGATCTCGGTGTCCCAGAAGTAGTGCCCGGAGTAGCCCGACCCCGTCATGCCCTTGGCCGGAACGCCCTGGCCGTCCGCGCGGGCCGTCGCCTGCGCGAGCTGGAACAGGCACCAGCGCGTGGCCTGCTGCAGGTCGCCGTGGCCGCCGATGCGCACATCCGAGCGCTGCCAGAACTCTTCCAGCCATGCCCGCTGCCGCGCCTCGATCGCCCCGACGCCCTCTGCGAGGGCGCGGTCGAGCGTCCGACGGCAGCGGTCGACGAGCTCGCGCGAGGGCACGCCGCGGGAGGTGTGGTAGCTGACGAGCTTGGTGACCCGCACCGGCACCCCGGCCTTGGCCTGCACACGGAACACGTTCTTGGCGATGTCGGGTTCGATGAGCGTGCGCGAGGTGTACTCGTTCTCGGTCTCGACCAGGTGGTCGGCGATCACGGCGACGGTCATCCCCGAGTCGGTGGCGCGGTACGACAGCGCCGAGCGCAGCTTGTCCTGCCAGTACTCCTGCGGCTGCAGCACCCGCTCGTGGAGCTTCTCGGTCTTGCGCGGGTCGAAACCGGCGCGCCTCGGCGCGGTGGGGGTTCCGCCGTAGACGTCCTCCCCGTCCTGCCGGTTGATCATCTGGCAGCTGACGGTGACCGGGGCGTCGGCGTTGAGCACCGTGACCTCGATCGTCATCACCGCGAGGTGCTTCTCTTCGAAGGAGACGAGCCGCTCCATGTCGATGACGACGTCCTTGCCCGACGGCGTCATCCATCGAACATGCCGGCGGAGCACGCCGTCGCGCATGTCGAGAGCGCGCTCGTACTCGCGGATGTCGGCCACATCGAGCGACAGCGGCTCGTCGTCGACGTACACGCGCATGACCTTCGCGTCGGGCGCGTTGACGATCGCCTGTCCCACCTCCGCGAAGCCGTACGCCTGCTCGGCGTGGCGGATCGGGAACGTCTCGTGGAAGCCGTTGATGAAGGTGCCCTGCTCGTGCGCGAAGCGCCCTTCGGGGTGATTGCCGCGCAGCCCGAGATAGCCGTTGCCGACGGCGAACAGCGTCTCGGTGACGCCGGCGTCGTCGAGGTCATACGACGACTCGACCAGTCGCCACTCGTCGACGGGGAAGCGGTCGCGGTCGATCATCGTACGAATTCCTCCAGGTCCTGGACCACGACGTGCGCCCCGGCGTCGATCAGGTCCTGCACACCGACACCGCGGTCGACACCCACCACGAGACCGAAGCCGCCGGCCGCCGCCGAGCGCACGCCGCTGATGGCATCCTCGACCGCGGCGCTGCGAGCGGGCTCGACCTGCAGCATCCGTGCCGCCTCCACGAACACGTCGGGCGCGGGCTTGGAGGCGAGGTGGTCGCGTTCGGCGATGACACCGTCCATCACGACCGTGAAGCGATCACGGATGCCGGCTGCCGCCAGCACCTCTTCCGCGTTCTTGGAGCTCGACACCACCGCGGCGGGTGTGCCGGCCGCGGCGAGCACATCGAGCAGGCGCAGGGACCCCGGATAGGCCTCGATGCCCTCGGCGCGCAGCACGCGCTCGAAGACGGCGTTCTTGCGGTTGCCGATGCCGCAGACCGTGTCTGCGGACGGCGGGTCGGACGGATCGCCCCAGGGCACCTCGACGTCGCGCGAGCGCAGCAGGCTCGCCACGCCGTCGTAGCGCTTCTTGCCGTCGAGGTGGTCGAAGTAGTCGCGCTCGGTGTACGGCGGGGTGATGTCCCAGGCGGCGAAGAGCTCTTCGAACATGGTCTGCCACGCGTGCATGTGCACTTCGGCCGTCGGCGTCAGGACGCCGTCCAGATCGAAGAGCACAGCGTCGAACGCGGTCAGATCGGGCAGGGCGTCGTAGGCCACAGAACCTCCGGGAGCGAGTGCGGGTGAGCTCGGCACTCCACGATGCGTATCTCAGCGAGCGTGCCGTTCAGCAAGCGTAATGCGGTCGGGCGCCGGGTCGACACCCCGCGAGGGTTACGGGCGGGCGACGCTCAGGGTCTGGCGCGCGATCTCGAGCTCCTCGTCGGTCGGGACGACGAGAACCGTCACGGCCGAGGCATCCGTCGAGATGATCCGGATGCCGCGCTCGGCGCTCTCGTTGCGCGCGTGGTCGATCTCGACGCCCGCGAAACCGAGGGTCTCGAGCGCCCCCGCGCGTACGCCGGGGGCGTTCTCGCCGACGCCCGCGGTGAACGAGATGACGTCGGCGCCGCCGAGCTGGGCGAGGTAGGCCCCGGCGTAGGAGCGCAGCCGGTGGACGTAGACCTCGAAGGCGAGCTGCGCCCGCGGCTCACGGCGTTCGACGGCGGCACGGATGTCGCGCAGATCGTTGGATCCCGCAAGTCCCAGCAGTCCGCTGCGCTTGTTGAGGAGGTCGTCGAGGTCGTCGACGGTCATGCCGGCGCGCCGCTCGAGCTGGAAGAGCACGGCCGGATCGATGTCGCCCGAGCGCGTGCCCATGACGAGGCCCTCCAGCGGCGTGAAGCCCATCGAGGTGTCGATCGACCGGCCCCCGTCGATCGCGGTGACCGACGCGCCGTTGCCCAGGTGGAAGACGATCTGCTTGAGCTCGCCGAGCGGCCGCCCGAGGAATGCGGCGGCCGCTTCGCTGACGAACTTGTGCGACGTGCCGTGGAACCCGTACCGGCGGATGCGATGGGATGCCGCGACCTCCGCGTCGATCGCGTACGTGTAGGCGGCGGGCGCCAGGGTCTGGTGGAAGGCGGTGTCGAAGACGGCGATATGCGGCACATCGGGGAACGCCGTGCGGCCGGCCACGATCCCCGCGAGGTTCGCGGGGTTGTGGAGCGGTGCGAGCACCGAGAGCTCGTCGATGTTGATCTCTACCAGCGGGGTGATGAGCGTGGGCTCGAAGAACCGCGCGCCGCCGTGCACGACACGGTGCCCGACGGCGACCGGCGGAGTCTCGGAGAGCGACGGACCGTGCGCCGCGAACGCCTCGAGCATGACGGCGAAGCCGGCGGTGTGGTCGGGGATCGGCAGCTCGCGCGTGCGCGTCGCGTCGAGCACGGCGGGCGCCGGCCCGGTTGCGGACGCGAGGGCCGCCGCATGGACGGTGTGACGGGCGACGCCCACCGGTTCGCCGATGCGCTCGACGAGGCCTGACGCGAGCGTGCGCTCGGTGTCCATGTCGAGGACCTGGTACTTGAACGACGACGAGCCGCTGTTGATGACGAGCACCGGGGTCATGCGGGTCACTCCCGGATTCCGGTCGTTGAGCGAGCGAGGAACGAGGGAGACGAAACGTGCTCGAGACGCAGCTGCGTTTCGTCTCGCTTCGCTCGCTCAACGACCGAGAGTGGCATCATTCCCCCTGCGCCTGGATCGCGGTGATCGCGATGGTGTTGACGATGTCGTCCACGAGCGCGCCGCGTGACAGGTCGTTGATCGGCTTGTTGAGGCCCTGCAGCACCGGTCCGATCGCGACGGCCCCCGCCGAGCGCTGCACCGCCTTGTAGGTGTTGTTGCCGGTGTTGAGGTCGGGGAACACGAACACCGTGGCACGTCCGGCCACATCCGAGCCGGGCATCTTCGCCGCGGCCACGGCGGCGTCGGCGGCGGCGTCGTACTGGATCGGCCCCTCCACGAGCAGCTCGGGCGCGCGCGAGCGGACGAGGGCGGTGGCATCCCTCACCTTCTCGACGTCGGCACCCGACCCGGACTCGCCCGTCGAATACGAGAGCATCGCCACCCGCGGCTCGATGCCGAACTGCGCGGCCGTCGCGGCCGACGAGATGGCGATGTCGGCGAGCTGCTCGCTGGTGGGGTCCGGGATGACGGCGCAGTCGCCGTAGACGAGCACGCGGTCGGCGAGCGCCATCAGGAACACGCTCGAGACCACCGAGACGCCCGGGCGGGTCTTGATGATCTCGAACGCCGGGCGGATGGTGTGCGCGGTCGTGTGGACGGCACCCGAGACCATGCCGTCGGCGAGCCCCAGGTGCACCATCATCGTGCCGAAGTAGGACACGTCGGTCACCGTGTCCGAGGCCTGCCCGAGCGTGACGCCCTTGTGGGCGCGCAGCCGGGCATACTCCTCGGCGAACTTGTGGACGTGGACGGGGTCCAGCGGCGAGAGCACCTCGGCGGCCCGGATGTCGATTCCGAGCTCGATCGCGCGCGCCCGCACCTCGAACGGCTCGCCGAGGATCACCAGGTCGGCGATGCCGCGCTTGAGCACCGTCGCCGCCGCGCGCAGGACCCGGTCGTCGCCGCCCTCGGGCAGCACGATGCGCCGGCGCTGCGAGCGCGCGCGCTCGATGAGCTGGAACTCGAACATCAGCGGTGTCACGACCGTCGCGCGCGCGAGGCCGAACGCCACGAGCAGCTCGTCGGTGTCGACGCTCTGCTCGAACAGGGCGAGAGCCGTGTCGTACCGGCGCTGCGAGTCCGCGGCGAGGCGGCCGCGGGTGCCCATGATGCGCACCGCCGTCTCGTAGGTGCCGAGCTCGGTGGTGATGATCGGCACGCTCGAGCCGAGTCCGTCGATCAGCCGTGTCACCGGCTCGGGCAGCTCGAACCCGCCGTTGAGCACGATGCCCGAGATCGAGGGGAAGGTGCCGGAGGCGTTGGCCAGCAGGGTGGCCAGCAGCACCTCGGAGCGGTCGGCGGGGATGATGACGACGGCGCCCTCGAGCAGGCGGGGAAGGACGTTGACCATCGACATGCCGGCGACGACCACGGCGAGCGCTTCGCGGGTGAGCCGGTCGGGGTCACCTGAGAGCAGCTCGCCTTCGACCGAGCGCATGATGCCGCGGATCGACGGGGCCACCAGATGGCGATCCTCGGGGATGGCCCACACCGGAACCGGTGACGCCGGCACGGTCGCCTCTCCGCGGTGGGTGTCGACCGAGCGGCGGATCGCCGCGATGGTCTCTTCGGCGCTGTCCGCCTCTGCACGGTTGGCGACGACGGCGAACAGCTTCGCGCGGCCGTGACGCAGCTCGGCGAGCGCGAGGTCGGCGATCTGACCCATCTCGTCCGGCGTCCGCGGGAGCGATGACCCGAGCTGCTCGGGCTGCGTCTGGTTCTGCGCGGAGCGGCCGCCGAGCACGAGCAGCACCGGCGCGCCGAGGTTGGCGGCGATGCGGGCGTTGTAGGCGAGCTCGGCGGGGCTGCCGACATCCGTGTAGTCGCTCCCCACGATGACCACAGCCTCGCACTGGGCCTCGACCGCTTTGTAGCGCTCGACGATCGTCGCGAGCGCGGCATCCGGGTCCTGCCGCACGTCGTCGTACGTGACGCCGACGCAGTCGTCGTAGGGCAGGTCGACGCCGTCGTGGTCCAGCAGCATCTCGAGCACGTAGTCGCGTTCGATCGTGGAGCGTGCGATCGCCCGGAAGACGCCCACGCGCGCCGTCGCGTGGCTCAGCGCATCGAGCACGCCCAGCGCGACCGTCGACTTTCCCGAGTGGCCTTCGGCCGAGGTGATGTAGATGCTCTGAGCCACCCGACCAGACTATGGGGCGAGCAGGATTCCGCGCCCTATTGGGCGGGCGGGATGCCGCGGCAGGCTGACAACGGGATCATGGGGCGCGATTACGCTCGAGGCATGCCTGAGCCGCGCCCCGGAATCGACGTCCCCGATCACCGCGGCCGCACCGGCCTCGACCGGGCGGGACGCGACCTGCAGCGCAACCCGGACGTCCGCGTGACGGACGTCGAGGTGCTGGCCTCGGCATGGCACGTGCTGCGGCGGACCACACTGGAGTACCGCGACCCGGCGGGCCGGTGGGAGACGCAGCAGCGCGAGACCTACGATCGCGGCAACGGCGCCACGGTGCTGCTGTACGACCCCGAGCAGCGCACAGTGCTCCTCACACGCCAGTTCCGCTACCCCGTCTACGTCAACGACCACGCCGACGGCATGCTCATCGAGACCGCGGCGGGGCTCCTCGACGACGACGACCCGGCGACGGCGATCCGACGGGAGGCCGCCGAGGAGACGGGCGTCGAGGTGGGCGAGCTCGAGCACGTCTGGGACGTGTACATGAGTCCCGGCTCGGTCACCGAGCGCCTGCACTTCTTCGCCGCCCGGTACGACGGCTCGACCCGCACCGGCGACAGGGGCGGCCTGCAGGAGGAGGGCGAGCACATCGAGCTGCTCGAGATCGGCATCGACGAGGCGCTGGCGATGGTGCGCGAGGGGCGGATCCAGGACGCGAAGACCATCATGCTGCTGCAGTGGGCGGTGCTCGACGGCCCCTTCGCCGCCGGCCCCTGAGCCTGTTCGAACGCTCGGTCCATCGAAGCGCCCGGGAAAATTAAGACTCTCCGCGAACCCGGCAGAGCCTGGTTACCCTTGCTACGTTTCCGTCCTGGGGGAGTTGGCCTGGATGCCGCCTCGCGGAGAGCTTCTGACAGTCTACCCGGTCCGCGCGGGGGTCACGTCACACCATCAGGGTCGAGCGTCGGCGGTGCTGGTGGCGGCCGCATCCCTGTAGGACGACGACCGGCGGGCCGCGGCATCCAGCGTTCTCCCAGTGCCGCGGCGGGTGCACGGTGGATAGGATCGATCCGTGGGCGAGGACGCCCTCACCCACCCGCCCACCGCCCGCTCGCGGGCGGAACAGGAGGCCTCGATGGTCGACACCGCGACGGATGCCCGAACCGGACCGGAGGCGCTCGCGGGCGCGCTCACCGCCGAGGGATTCGCCCGCATCACGGACGCGATCCTCGCTGCGGTCGCCACGGTGATCGACGGCAAGCCGGACGCGGTGCGCAGCTCCCTGGTCTGCCTGCTCGCCGAGGGGCACCTGCTTATCGAGGACGTGCCCGGCGTCGGCAAGACCATGCTCGCGCGGGCCCTGGCGACCTCCGTCGATGCCACGGTCCGCCGCATCCAGTTCACGCCCGACCTTCTGCCGGGAGACGTGACCGGTGTGAGCGTGTTCAATCCCGTGGATCGCGAATTCGAGTTCAAGCCCGGTGCCATCTTCGCCAACATCGTCATCGCGGACGAGATCAACCGCTCATCCCCCAAGACCCAGTCCGCACTCCTGGAGGCCATGGAGGAGCGGCAGGTGACCGTCGACGGCCGGACGCACTTCGTGCCCGAGCCGTTCCTCGTCGTCGCCACGCAGAACCCCCTCGAGATGGAGGGAACCTACGCCCTTCCCGAGGCCCAGCGCGACCGCTTCATGATGCGCATCTCGATGGGTTACCCCGACGCGCGGTCCGAAGCGCTCATGCTCCGTCAGCGCGACACCGCGAACCCGCTCGACCAGCTCGCGTCGGTCGTCTCGGCCGACCAGGTGTCGGAGCTGATCGGATGGGCGCGGGCCGTGCATGTCGCCCCGGCGATCGAGGACTACGCGGTCGCCCTGGCCCAGGCCACGCGCACCCACAGCGACCTGCGACTGGGCGCGAGCCCGCGCGCGACCCTGCAGCTCGTCCGCGCGGCCAAGGTCTGGGCGGCGCTCGACGGGCGCGGGTTCGTCATCCCCGATGACATCACGGCGCTCCTGGCGGCGGTGTTCGCCCACCGCCTCATCCCGACGCGCGCCGCGGGCGGCGCACGCGGCGGCAGCGCGGCCGACGCGATCGCGACGATCCTCGAGCGCATCGCGGCGAACGTCCGGGTGCCGATCGCCTCCCGTCAGTGAGACGACGATGAGACGCCTGTGGCCGCTGACCGTCCGGGGAACCGGAGCGCTGGTCCTTGCGCTCACATGCTTCATCGTTGCGAACGAGGCCGGGATCGTCGAGCTGATGTACTTCGGCATCCTGATGCTCGCCGTCGTCGCGGCGAGCATCGCGTCGCTGTACGTCGGCAGTCGCACCGACGCCGTGACGCGATCCCTCACGCCCGAGGTCGCCTCCGTCGGGCGCGACGCACGGGTGTCGGTGCGCGTCGAGGTGCGCACCGCGCTCCCTACGGCGCCCGGCACCTGGCGCGACACCCTGCCGAAGGGCCTCCGCGGCAAGGCGGAGGGCGCCTTCCCAGCGCTCGGGTCAGGCCTGCGCGGAGGTGAGCGCGGGGGCGTCCGCAGCATCGACCTCGCCTACACCTTCACCGGCGCGCGGCGCGGCGTGCACTCGATCGGCCCGCTCACCGTGCGAACCTCCGACCCGTTCGGGCTCGCGCGGCGCACCGTCGTCTTCAGCCAGCGCACGCCGGTCACCGTCGCGCCGGCGGTCGTCGACCTGCCGCCGCTCGTCGACTACGCCGGCGCCACCGGCGGCATGCTGCACACCACGACGGATCAGCCCGGCCAGGGCGCCGACAACCTGGTCGCCCGGCCGTACGCCTCCGGCGACTCGATGCGCCGCATCCACTGGCGCGCGACGGCGCACCGCGACGAGCTCATGGTGCGGCAGGAGGAGCAGGAGTCCACGCCCGAGGCGACCGTCGTGCTCGACCGGGCGGCGCTGCGCTGGTCGCCCGAGGCCCTGCGCGCCCCGGGGGCCGACGCCGGCTTCGAATCCGGGGTCTCGGCATGCGTGTCCGCGGTCGCCCGGCTCGTGCACGACGGCTACGCCGTGGAAGTGCTCGACTCGGAGGGCACGGTGCTCGTCGACCGCATCGACGGCGGTGACATGACCGAGGTGGATGCGATGCTCGTCCACTTCGCGACCATCACGGCGCACCGCGATGACGCGCTCCCCCGACTGCCGCGTCTGTTCGCCGGCCTCTCGACGGGACCCATCGTGTTGATCGTCGGCCGGCTCGATCCGGCCGACGCCGTGACGCTGGGATCCGTCGCCCACCACAGCACCCTGCCCCTTCTCCTGACGGCGTCGCCCATGGGCGACGCGCTCGACATCGCGGCCGACCACGGCTGGCATGTCGCCACCTTCGGTCCCGATCGCGACCTGGGCGTCGCGTGGGCGAATGCGATCGGCCGCGGGGTGCATCATGTCTTCGGCTGAGGCGGCCCGCGTCGCGCGCGGACGCGGCGGCGAGCGCCTGCTGACGATCTCGATCCTCGCGGCGCTCCTGGCGGCGCTGCTGCCGGTGGTGCGCGTCATCGAGCCGGGATGGTGGCTCATCGGAGCGCTGCTGCTGGCGGCGATGGTGCTCGCTGCGGGTTACACCGCCCGTCGGTATCGCCTTCCGGCCGTCGCCGTGACCCTGATCGAGGCAGCGGTGTGGGTCGTGTTCATGACCTTGGTGTTCCTGCGCGACACCGCGCTGCTCTGGATCATCCCCACGACCGACACCTTCCGAGTGGCCCCTCAGCTGGTCGAGGCGGCGATGGTCGAGATCACCGTCGGCGCGGCCCCGCTCGAGCCGACCCTGTCGCTGGGGTTCGTCGTGGTCGGGGCGATGGGCCTGCTCACGATCATCGTCGACCATGTCGCGGTGACCGCACGGATGCCGCTGCTCGCCTCTGTCGGCATCGTCGCGGTGTCGCTCATCCCGGCGATCGCGGCACCGAGCGACGTCGACGTCATCGGATTCGTGTTCCTCGCGGTGACGATCCTCTTCCTCATCCGATCCGAGACGCGCTCGCGGGAGAAGCCGCTCGAGCGCGAGGCCGAGCGGACAGCAGGAGTCCCTGCGACGGCCCTCGGCATCGGCGCGATCGCGATCGTCGTCGCCGTGGTCGCGACACCGGTGCTGCCCCAGCCGGGTGCGCGGGCGGGAACCGGAATGGGACCGGGACCTGGGATCGACGCGACGCTGCAACTCGGCGACGATCTGCGCCGCCCGCAGGAGGCGGAGGTTCTCCGGCTGCGGACCGACGCGCCGTCGGTGCCCTATCTGCGCGCGACGACGCTGTCGCGATTCGAGGGCGGGGTATGGGAGCCTGACCGTGCCCAGACCATCTCGCTCGGCTCCGAGCGGGCCTTCGGCGCGGTGGATGCCGATGCCGACGTCCGCCTCGGCGACTACACGGCGAAGATCGACGTGGTCAACCTCGACTCGCCATGGGCGCCGGTGCCCTACCCGGCCGTCGGTGTCGACGGCCTCAGCGCGGGCCTGTGGGGGGCGGTCCCGTACAACCACACGGTGGCTTCCACGAACAGTTCGACCCAGGGGCAGGCCTACGAGGTCGCCTATGCGCCAGCGCGGCCTTCGCTCGAGCAGGTGCGAAACACCACCTCGGTGGGGTCGCAGGTGCGCGATGAGACCACGGAGCTGCCCTCCGACATCTCTCCGATCATCGGGGAGCTCGCGCAGCAGATGACCGCCGAGGCGACCACCGACTACGACCGGCTGACGGCGCTGCAGCGCTGGTTCCGCGGCGGCGACTTCAAGTACTCGTTGGAGGCCCCCGTCGAGGAAGGCTTCGACGGCAGCGGTGCTGAGGCCGTCGCCCGGTTCCTGGAGGTGCGCGAAGGCTACTGCGTCCACTTCGCGTCGGCGTTCGCGCTTATGGCCCGCACCCTGAACATGCCCTCGCGCATCGTCGTCGGCTACCTGCCGGGGACGCCCACCACCGAGAGCATCGACGGCCAGCCGGTGTTCTCCGTGTACAGCTCGCAGCTGCACGCCTGGCCCGAGGTGTACTTCGACGGCATCGGCTGGATCCCGTTCGAGCCGACGTCGGGCCTCGGGGTGCCGACGACGTTCTCGTCCGAGGCGGCGCTGCCGGGCCAGTCCACGAATCCGGATGCCGTGACCCCGCAGTCCAGCGCCACACCCACGGCGCCGGGCGACCAGGCCCAGATCGACCTCGAGGAGGAGCGTCAGAACGCGAGCGGCGGAGGTGCGGCAGCCGGCCTCGACCCGCTCCCGATCCTCGGCGTCGTGGCGGCGCTGGTGGTGCTCCTCGCACTCCCCTTCCTCATCCGCGAACTGCGCCGGCGTCAGCAGGAAGCCGCGGCCCGCAGCGGCGATGCGGCCGCGGCGTGGCAGTCCGTCCAGGAGGCGGCCATCGACGTCGGCATCGCGGTGCCGGCCAGCGAGACGCCTCGCGCGTTCGCACGCCGCCTGGTCGAGGAGCACGGAGCTCCGGCATCCGAGATGAACACGGTCGTCCTGGCGATCGAGCGTGCCAGCTACTCGCGTGCCGGCACGCGCTCGCAGTGGATGGGAGATGCCGCCGCCGCCGCGGCAGGCTCCGTGCGAGCGGCGCTGCTGGCGTCGGTGCCACCGTCGCGCCGCATCCTCGCCCTGCTCGCGCCGCGATCGCTCATCATCCGTCCGGGCAGCGTCTACGCGGGAAGCGCCCCGGTTCGGGCAGGGTAGCCGCGCAGGGTAGGATGGTCGGCGGCCCTCCGGGGCCGCCTGGAGGATTCGCCTAGTGGCCTATGGCGCACGCTTGGAAAGCGTGTTGGGTGCAAGCCCTCGGGGGTTCGAATCCCCCATCCTCCGCCATCTGCAATCCGTGTGCCCTCACGGCATCGCGACCCGTCCCGGCCTCTTGCCCCACGCAGGTCTGCGGACGGAGGCCAACCTGTCGCGGTCGGCTCTCAGTCGCTTCGACGCGCACCGCCGACCAGAATCGCGTCCACCTCGTCGAGCGCCGCCTGCAGCGTCGGCAACTCGACCGCTTCCGGGCGGCCCTTCACGCAGAGCAGGTAGACCACCGAATCCTTGCACTCGAGATAGGCGAGAACCCGCCCCGGGTCGTCGGGGTCAGCCTCGGGATCGCAGGCGATCCATCCTCCCTCTCCCACCCAGACCAGTTCCGGTCGGCGTCGCCGGGGTGATAGCGATGCAGTCCGTCCCGCGGGGGCGTTGGTGTGCATGAGCGTTCCTCCCAGTACTGACGACGTCGCGAGGGAATGCCGCCACCATCGGGGATGGGAAGCACCGCTGACGAGGGGGTTGACGAAACGCCGAACGAGCGGAATCGTCGTCCGGGGACGAGGCGACGCTGCTCAGGCCCCACCGTCATAGGCGGAGGCTCCGCCCGGGGACGTGGCGTGCGCGGCAGTGGTTGTGATCTGCGCGGTGGCGTGACTCGCGCGGGTGCCTCGTCGGACACGCTCGGCTGTGTATGACCCGTGCATATCGTCGTGCCCGGGGGTACGAGTGCTGCGCAGGCGTAGCGTCGACCCCAGCCGGGCCTCGCAACTCCAGGAGCGTTCGCTCACAGCTCGGGATCTCATTGCGAGGGCCGCGATGCTCATCAACAAGGTCCGCTTCGACGGACAGACCTTCCTTCTCGCGCCGGATCAAGACGTGGACGCGCTGAAGACGGCGATCGTCACTGCGGTGCGCGAAGGCTCGGATTTCGTAGACTTCGCAACCGTGGGACACGGCACCATCTCGCTGCTGGTGACGTCTTCGCTGCCCGTGCGATTCCAGGTCATCGAACGCACCGAGGAGCAACTCCAGCTTCTCGAGGCAGAGCCGCCGCCCTTCGACGAAGACGCCTGGATCGAACACGGTTTCTGATTCGCGCTGAACTCGACACCGGGCGACGCGCCAGACAGCGGGCTCGAGCCCGCGCCGTTCCCCCACCCCTCGATTCGCTCCCCGGACGCAATCGGTCGAAGGCCGAGCGTGTGTTCGATCGGCAAGCGTCTACGATTCTGCTGGGCGCCTCTTTGCGCGCGACGGCGAGTCGGAACTGGAGCACACATGGCGGTCCTCGGTACGCGCGACGCGCTGCGGCGGAACAATGTGACGGTTTCCGGCGCCGCCGGCGGCCGCGCCATGATCTTCGCGCACGGGTTCGGGTGCAGCCAGGCGACGTGGGATCTCGTCGCTCCGCACTTCGAGACCGACCACAAGGTGATCCTGTTCGACCACGTCGGTGCAGGAGGTTCGGACACGTCGGCGTACGACCCGGGCAAGTACGACTCGCTGCACGGCTACGCCGAGGACCTGCTCCAGATCCTCGACGCGCTGGACGTCACGGATGTGGTGTTCGTCGGTCACTCCGTCAGCGCGATGATCGGGATCCTTGCCGCCAACCGCGACCCCTCGCGCTTCGGCGCACTGGTGCTCGTCGGTCCGTCGCCCCGGTACGTCAACGACGGCTCGTATCGTGGCGGGTTCGAGCCGGACGACATCACGTCGCTGCTCGACTCCCTCGACAGCAATTACCTGGGATGGTCCCGCGCGATGGCTCCCGTGATCATGGGGAACCCGCAGCGGCCAGAGCTGGGCGATCAGCTCACCGCGAGCTTCTGCGCCATCGATCCGGAGATCGCGAGGCATTTCGCCCACGTGACCTTCCTCTCCGACAATCGCGCCGACCTTCCGCTGGTGACCGTGCCGACACTGGTGCTGCAGTGCAGCGCAGACGCCATCGCTCCGGTCGAGGTCGGGCGATACATGCACGCGGCGATCGAGGGCAGCACGCTGTCGGTGCTCGAGGCGACCGGGCATGTGCCGATCCTGTCCGCACCCGATGAGGTGGTCGCTCAGATCCGCGGGTATCTCGGGTGACGCCGACGAATGACCCCGGGTGGTTCCACCACGCCCCCTGCGGCCTGATCGCCACCTCGCTCGAGGGCGTCATCCTCGAGGCGAACGACACGATGCTCGACTGGACAGGCTTCAGCTCGGAACAGCTCCAGGGCCGATCGTTCGCGTCGCTCCTGGATCCCGGTAGTCAGCTCTTCTACGAGACCAGGCACGCGCAGGCCCTGCCCTTGCAAGGCCGGCTGAACGAGGTCGCGCTGACGATGATCGGTGCGGACGGCACCCCGCTGCACGTTCTGATCAATTCGACACGCGACAGCGCGGCGGGGCTGATCCGCATCGCGGTGTTCAATGCGTCCGGGCGCATCGAGTACGAGCGGGACCTCCTGCACGCTCGGCGGGCGGCGGAGTCGTCGGAGGCACGGGTCCGGGTCCTCCAGGAGGTGTCGCGCACCTTCGGCGTCAGCGCGAGCGACGAGGACGTCGCGCATTCCTTCGCCGAGGTCGCCCGAACGGCGTTCGCCGCGCGCGACGCGGGAGTGCTGCTGCTCGACGACGACGGCGAATTGGCTCTGGTCGGAGGCACCAATCCGCTGGCCGGGCTCGTTTCGCCGATCGTCAGCCTTCGCAACAGTCCGGACGTGGTCGTCGTCGACGAAGAGACCGCGACCCGAGAATTCCCGCAGCTCGCCACGGCATTGCGCGCGACCCGGCTGGCGGCGGTCAGCGTGATGCCGCTGCTGGACGACCACCGGCGGCTGGGGATCCTGGTCTGCTTCTTCGGGCGCGCCCGGCGGTTCGACGACCAGTTCTTCGATCTGCAGAAGGCACTGGGGCGCCAAGCGTCGCAGACGCTGGTGCGCGTGAGACTGCAGCGCCAATTGGCGTTCCTGGCGCTGCACGACCAGCTCACCGGCGTCGCCAACCGACAGCTTCTCGAGCAGAGCCTCGCGGAGGCCCTGGAAGCGGCATCCGCGCGCGATGAGCCACTTGCCGTGCTGTTCCTCGATGTCGACGATTTCAAGTCGATCAACGACCGGTTCGGCCACGCCGTCGGCGACATGGTGCTCGTGGAATTGGCTCTCAGGCTGAGCGCCGGAGTGCGCTCCGAGGATGTGGTGGGCCGGATCGGCGGGGATGAATTCGTCGCCATCTGCGCGAACGCCGACGAGGCCGCTGCGACGAGCATCGCCGAGCGCATCCTGCGTCTCACCAACGAGCCCATCACGATCGCTGCGGGGCAGATCTCGGCGTCCGTGAGCGTCGGCGTCTCGATGTTCCAGCCCGGGGTGCACCCACGCCCCGCCCCCGAGCAGCTGCTCGTACGCGCCGACCGTGCGATGTACGAGTCGAAGGGCGCCGGCAAGAACCGCTTCAGTTTCGAGACGCCGCTCCGACTGCTCCCCACCGACGGCACGGCGTGAGGGACCGCTGAGCCCGCGCTTTCGGGATCATCCCGGCCGAACGGCAGAGGAGTCGCGGCGGAGCCGCCGCCCCCGGAGGATTTTGACGGGGTGAGTGGAGGCGGTCAGTCGTCGCCTTGTTCGTCGTCGTCCTGCTTCTGCTGCTCCTCGAGGCGCTTCTGCTCATCCTCGGCCTGTTTGCGCTGTTCCTCCTCCAGCTTCTTCTGCGCTTCCTCGGCCTCCTTCCGAGCTTCTTCGGCCGCTTTGCGCTCCTCCTTCGTCATGCCCGGGTCATCGACGACGGTGTCGTTGCCGGTGTCCTCTGCCGGCGGCGGAGAGTCAGACGGGTCGGTGACAGCGGGCACGGGCGCAGGCGTATCCTGCGGCCCGCCCGGCGCGATCGCACCGATGACCACCGCGATCACGAGCGCGACGGCGGCGAGCGCGCCCCCGATCATGGCGAGCAGACGCCCCCGCCGACCTCCGCGCACGGGCGTCCCGCTTTGCGCAGAGGCGACCGGCGCAGACGGTCCCCCAGCGGCAGCCGCCGCACCCGCCGCGGGCGCGACCAACGTGGCAGCGGTGAGGGGGACAGTGGCCGTCGTGCCTGGCGCAGACATGTCGACCGCGCCGGCCGGATCGGTGAGCGTGCCTGCTGCGGCCGCCACCTCGGCCGCGGTCGGCCGGTTCTGCGGCTCGGCATCCAACATGCGCGTCAGGAGGTCACGCCAGCGGAGATCCAGCGCCGCGGGAATCGCCGGCGGGTTCTCCACGCGCGCCACCGCAGCGGCCATCCCACCTCCGTGAGGATGGGCTCGCTCTCCGGTCAGCGCTTCCAAGAGCACGAGGCCGAGTGAGTAGATGTCCGACGCCGGAGCGGGCTCTCCGCCACGGATCTGCTCGGGCGCGAGATAGGCGACGGTCCCGACGACCAATCCGGGCGACGTCAGTCGCGACGCGTCGAGCAGATAGGCGATGCCGAAATCGGCCAGCTTCGCACGCGGGCGGGAGCCGGGAAGCTGAGCCGGACTCAGCAGGACGTTGGAGGGCTTGATGTCGCGATGGACGACACCGGCCTGATGCACGACGTGCAGCGCCTCCGCGAGCTCGGCACCCAGGTGTGCCACCGCATCGGGCGGCAGCGGACCGCGCTCGGCAAGCCGAGAACCGAGCGTGGGCCCATCGACGAACTCCATCACCAGATACTCCGGCTGACCGGGGGTCAGTCGAGCGTCGAACAGCGTCACCAGAGACGGATGATTGAGGGAGGCGAGCACGGTCATCTCACTGCGAGCCCGCTCCGACGAGGCTCCGTCCACACCGGGGCGGATGAGCTTGATCGCTACGGTCCGGCCGAGGGCGACATCCTCCGCGCGATAGACCCGCGCCATGCCGCCTTCGCCGACGCACTCGCCCAGCCGATACCGGCCGTCCAGCAGCGCGGCCGGCTCATCGCTGTCGGCAGCTGTCATCGTTCCTCCCACCGCCCACGCGGAACGCGGGCATCAGCGAAACTAGTCGATCACCCGTCGCCGCGCGTACCCGTGACGCCCATCCTCCTGCTGTCGGCATGCGAGAACCCCGGCACGGGCGTTCGCTCGTGCCGGGGTTCTCGTGTGAATCAGGCGCGTTTGCCCAACCCTGCCGTCTTACAGGCCGAGGCCCGTCAGCAGGCGGTTCAGCAGTGCGCTGATCCCCGTCAGCGGACCGTCGCGATCGAGGAGACCAGCGACGGCACACAGCAGGTTGCCGAGCAGGTTGCCCGCACCGGGGACCGCTGTGATGTCGAGATGGATCTCGTCGAGGTCGATCACAAGGCCGAGCAGGTCAAGGTGCAGCGGTCCCAGATCGAGGTCCAGAATCGTGCAGGCGTCTCCCACCTGCAGGCTGTCGATCACTGCGGTGAACGGTTCCGCCGTGATCGTCTCACCGTTGAGCACACCGTCGATCACACCGGTGAGCTGGAGTTCGCCGTCGACGACCTCAGCAGTCAGGTCGCTGATCTCACCGACGAAACCGGCTCCGGTGACGTCCAGAGCGGTGGGTGCGACGGCCTTCTGCGCAACCGAGTGGCTCGCGACCGGCGGCGCTGCACTGGCGGCTGCCGCAGGCAGCACTCCGAGGGCGGCAGAAAGGGCGAGGGCGATTCCGGCGCCAGCAACTTTGCTTCTGCGCAACATGGTTTGCACTTCCTTTCGTAGGCGGCCCCGCCTCCCCCATCGGGCTACGAGACCATCGGAGTAGCCACGCTAGGCGACCCACCCGGTGAGGTGAGGGGGCTACCGATCATGAGAAGCGGCGGGTACTATCCCCGCATCGACGTCCGTCTGGGCTCACCGAACGCCGCGGAGGCCCGGTGTGCGAGACGCTCCGCGGCGCGGTGCAGAACCGGGGCCGACGAGAGAGATGCTCCCTGCGCGTGACCTGTCACGCAGCGCCGCGCGCAGGCACGATCTCGGTGAGCAGCGCCTCCACTCGGCTGCGGATCTCATCGCGGATCGGACGCACCGCCTCGATGCCCTGCCCCGCCGGGTCGTCCAGTTCCCAGTCCTCGTAGCGCTTGCCGGGGAAGATCGGGCAGGCGTCGCCGCAGCCCATCGTGATCACGACATCGGACTCCCTGACGGCGTCGACGGTGAGCACCTTGGGGGTGCTGCCGGCGATGTCGATGCCCTCTTCCGCCATCGCCTCGACGGCAACCGGGTTGATGGCATCCTTGGGCGCGGATCCCGCGGACAGCACCTCGACATCGTCGCCGCCGAGGGCGCGGAGGTACCCGGCGGCCATCTGCGAGCGGCCGGCGTTGTGCACGCAGACGAACAGGACGGTGGGCTTATCGGTCACGGTGGCCTCGCTTTCTCTCTCGGAAAGCATAGACCACCATCTATCTATACCGCGAGACCGGCCGATGAACTCTCGGCGACGAGCTCGTCGAGCAGGGCACGCACTCGGCGGTCGATGTCGTCCCTGATCTCTCGAATCCGGTCAGGCGACTTTCCGACGGGATCGTCCAGCTCCCAGTCGACGTAGCGTCGGCCCGGGTAGATCGGGCACGCATCGCCGCAGCCCATCGTGACGACGACGTCGGCCGCTCGCACGGCTTCGTCGGTCAAGGGCTTCGGGAACTCGTCCCCGAGCGGGACGCCGATCTCATCGAGCACCCTCACGATGGCGTTGCGCACGTCGCCTGCCGGCTCGGATCCGGCCGTCGTCACCAGCACTCGATCGCCGGCCAGCTGGCGGAGGATCCCGGCCGCGATCTGCGATCGACCCGCGTTCTGCACGCAGACGAACAGGACGGAGGGAACGGCGCCCGGCGTCCCCTGAGATCGCTTCAGAGCGTCGAGTCGCGCCGCGGCGAACGCGGCCGTCCGACTCGCCAGCATCGGCGACTGCGACCGGCTGGCCAGCAGCTCATAGCTCTCCGCAACCTTGGCGTGAACGGTCTCCGGGCCGAAGACGCCGCGATATCTGAGGGCGAGATCCGCCGCGATCCGCTCCAGGTCGGGGTCCGTCGCCGGCCGCACCGCATCGCCGAGCAGGGCGTCGACACGCCCCGCGTAGTCGGGGGCGATCGAGTACCAGACGCGGCGCCCGTCGGGCTCACGGACGACGATCCCCTCGTCGCGCAGTGACTTCATATGGTGGCTGATCGTCGGCTGCCGAAGCTCCAGCGCCTCCGCGAGACGACTCACGAGGGCTTTCCCCTCCTCCGAATCGCGGATCAGCCGGAGGATGCGGGCACGCGTCGGGTCCCCCAGCGACGTGAGGCTCCCCATCTGATCCATAGACAGCAGTCTATCCAGCCGTGTGGCCGGGCAGGTCCGCCCAGACCAGGCAGGTCCCTGAGCGTCGGTCAGGGGCGGCTGTTCCGGCGGCCGGCCGCCCGCCGCACGAAGCCGAAGATCAGGGTGCCGACGAAGAGGATGACGCCGATGATCCCGAGCCAGAGCAGTCCTTCAAGAGCGAACCCCACGACCGCGAGGATCGCCCAGACCACGAGGAGGATCACGATCACCGTCAGCATGACCTCAGGGTACTCCTGCCTCCCTCGCACGTGTCTGCGCGGTGATCGCCCAGCGCCCTCGATGCGCTCACGGACGGAGGGAGCTGATCACTTCATCGATCGCGATCGAGAAAGACGCGGATGCGGTCATCCCCGACGCCCACGGGAATCCACAGCCTCCCCCGATGTGCGATAGCCCCGCAGGAGTACACGACCCGCGGCACGTACCCGTCCCGCATCCTGCGCGCCGGCTGCAGGAGTGGCTCTCGCAGCCGCCCCACCACGCGAGACGGGTCATCGAGATCGAGCAGGATGGCGCCGAGCGAATAGGTGCGCAACGGCCCGACGCCGTGCGTGAGGACCAGCCATCCACTCTCGGTCTCGATCGGCGCGCCGCAGTTTCCGAGCTGAACGAGCTCCCACAGCTCGGTCGGGCGATGGACGATGCCCGCATCGTCCCAGATGACACCGTCGACCGACGTCGCGAGAGAGATGTTCTCGCCGTCGGTGCGGCTGAGAGCGAGGTGGAGACCACCGACGAGCCGGGGAAAGAGCGCCATCCCCTTGTTGTGGGCTCCGCTGCCGGTCAGGCGGTGGATGGTGAACTCACGGAGATCCGGCGATGTGATCAGGCGAGGCGCGATGTCGCGTCCGTCGTACGCGGTGTAGGTCGCGCGATAGCCGGTGACCCCGTCGGCACCGGTGAAGCGAACGAATCGCGCATCCTCCATGCCGTGGTTCTCCTCGGCATCGACGGGCAGGAGCATCCGTCCGCTCAGCGGCGCGGCGGGCGAGAACTCAGCCCGGTATGCGGACGCCGCCATGTCGCGCATCGCCTGCGTCGGCCAACGACTGTCGGGACGGGTCGAGAGCTGGTCCGGAAGCTCGAGGAGGGCGTACTCCAGCTCGGCCACGGAGAACCTTTCGGGAAGATTGCTCAGCACAGCACTGGCCAGGTCGGTGAGATGGCCTTCATGCTCGAGCGCGCGACCGAAGTGCTCTCGCGACCACTCGGCGCCCTGCACCAGGGGAAGCGTCAGGGGCGTCGAGCGCTGCTCGAACGTCCAGCCTTCATCGGCGTCGATCACCGCTTCGGCGAATCCGATGGACGAGACGTGCCCTTCTCCGATGCAGCGCAAGGCGATGGCCACGCGCAGTTCGTTCGGACCGAGCCCGTCCTGCGAGGGATGCTCGACGGCGCTGGGGTTGCAGAGGGCCGCCCCTTCGACGGCATACTCCGCCGTGAACGCAGCCCCCAGCACCGCTCCCTGAGCATCCGTGAGAGGGGCGTGGCCCACGATGCGGCTGGCGACGGCGCGAGCATTCGCAGCCAGGAGGTCTGCGACACCCGTGTGCCTGGCCGAGAGCTCCCGGACGACGTGCGCCGCCATCTGCTCCGTCAGGGCAGCCGGCACCGCGAGCACTCGCGCGATGATCTGCGCGACGCGCGAATGCGACGAGCGCAGTCCCTCTCCAGGGAGGAAGAACCTGGCCACGACCCGGGCCGGATCGTGATCGAGGCCCGCAGGATGCTCGCGGATCGTCACGGCGCCACCCGTTCCAGCACCCCGAGACGGGCCGCCTGCTGGTACGTCCCGAGGGCTGCGATCGTGGATTCCGCCCCTCGGTTCGCGTTGCGCCCGCCTGCTTCCAGTCCGTCGAAGCCCGCTCCCGACTCCAGTTCGATCATGGGCGTGAGGGCGTCGTTGTCGCCCGTGAACCACGCCCACGCCGCTGCGACGCCGTCGCGCCACGAAGGCTCCGCGGTGAGGTCGAAGGCCCGGGCGCACGCATCCGCGATCGCGGCCACCTCGATGGGCTGCTGATCGAACTGAACCGACCGCTGCGCGGGTCCGCGGCCGCCGACACCCGTCACAGACAGGTGGCCGTCACGTGTCTCGACATGAAGCAGGAACCGCAGCATCGCGAGGCCGCGAGCCACGACCCGAGGGTCGTCCATCGCCGTACCCCCGGCGAGGAGGGCTTCGGGGAGCGCGCCATTGCCGTAACGGAGGCGCGGCTCGGGCCAGGGCCAGCGGGGGTCGGGTGGGACGGCGATCGAAGCGACGCCGTCCAGCAGCAATGCGCGCGCACAGAGATCGTCGGGGTCTGCGCCGAGCACGTCCACCGCTCCCAGCGTCGCGAACGCCATCGCTCGCCCGTGCGGTGATCTCGTGGACGCGGCGCGGTGGAACGCGATTCGGGCGCGGGAGCGATCCGAGGGGCTCGGGAGGTCGACGGATGCCGCACCGAGCGCGCGCACTGCGCGACCCCACCAGTCGCCGAGCGCGGCAGCGTCTGTCCACGTGCCGCCGGCATCCATGCGGTTGTGCACCCGGCCGTCGACGTCGACAGCGGCCTCGAGGAATCGGAGATACGTGCTGACGAGCCCGTCCAGTTCCGCAGGGCGCTCGGTCTCACGCAGCAGAACGACGAGAGCGCGAGCGACATCGTCGACGCAGTAGCCGTGATCCGGGCGGGGCTCATCCAGGAGCGCGTGCTCGAACAGTCCGTGACGGTCCGACATGGCCAGAAGGTGGGCGAAGACCGGAGAGCCGGGCGCGGCCCGGTTGCTGTCCCGACCGATCATGCCGCGATCGCCACCATGCGGTCGGCCAGTGCGCGGTACTGCTCGGCGACCGCGGGCCACGAGGCATCCTGCGTGTCGCGCAGTGCCGCGTCGTGCATCTGCTGGGCCGTGGCGTCGGCCGCGAGGATCGTTCGGATGGCCTCCGACATCGACTGCGGGTCCTGATGCCGAGCGATCATGCCCGCTCCCCTGCTCAGCAGCTCGACGGCGTGCGGGAAGCCTGTCGCCACGACGGGCACTCCCGCAGCCACAGCCTCGATCAGCACGCCGGACGTCGCCTGGTCGCGTGAGTCGTATGGCAGCAGGACGACGTCGGCCAGGGCCACCTGCTCGGCGAGCTGAGCGTCGTCCAGGTAACGGTCGTCGAGTGTCACGACATCGGCCAGGTCGAGGTCGTCGATCAGCCGCTGCAGCGTTTCGCGGTAGCGCTCGCCTTCACGGGCGAGCACCTTGGGATGCGTCTGACCGGCTATGACGTACTCCACCGGGGCACCGGCATCCTGCATCTGCGCCAGGGCGCGGATGCCCCACTCGATGCCCTTGCCGGGCGAGAGGAGTCCCCACGTGAGGACGCGCTTCGGCCCGCCGTCCTTCGTCACGTGGGCCCCACGCGACACCGGCACGCCGTGCGGGATGACCCGCACCTTGGATCGCTTGACGCTGTAGGTCCGCATCAGGATCTCACTGGCGTTGTCGGTCATCACGACGACGTTCGCCGCCAACTTGCACACCGTGTCGAGGACGACCCGCTGGTGGGCGGTCGGCGCGGAGAGCACCGTGTGCAGCACGACGATCGCCGGTGTGTTCAGCGATCGGAGCAACGGGATGATCTCGTCGCCGTCCGGGCCGCCGTAGATCCCGTACTCGTGCTGGACGATCGCGGCGTCGCACTCGTCGAGCGCACGGACGGCCGCGCGCATGGTCACCCGGTTGCGTGCAACCAGCTCCACCGTGCTCGGGATCCGGCCGACCTCTGGGGCACCCCGATGGCTGCCCATCACGTCGAGCACCCGAACGATCGTGGGTGTGTCGGGCTCGCCCGCAGCGAGAGCACCGGCCAGCGCCTCGGTGAACGTGGCGAGACCGCAGCGTGTGGGCGGATAGGTGGAGAGAAAACCGAAGCGGGTCATGATGACCATCTCTGTCGGCCCGGTGTCGATCGACCCCGAGGACTCGAGACGTCTGCCGACGGCATCCCTCGTGGAACTACGCCAGCGTCGCCGCGGTTCGGTTTACGCGGCCGGTGCAGCATGGCCACGCTTTGGTTCGCACCCTACACCACGCTCATGTAGGACTTCGGGGCGAGCCGAGGACCAGGTCGTACACCGCGAGGTAGCCGTCGACCATGCGCTCTACGTCGAACCGCTCGCGGGCCCTGGCGCGCACGGCGACCCGATCGAGCGCCACCGCGCCGGCGACGCGGTCGACGGCCGCGGCGACATCGTCGACGACGAAGCCGGTGACCCCTTCGTCGATGATCTCCGGCATCGAACCACGCCGGTACGCCACGACGGGGGTCCCGCATGCCATGGCCTCCACGACCGACAGCCCGAAGGGCTCGTCGAAGTGGATGGGATGCAGCAGCACCGCGGCCGACGTGAGCACGTCTGCCCGCTCGGCCGGGCCCACCGATCCGCGGTACACGACTCTGTCTCCGTCGACGTGGGGCTCGATGCGCTCCGCGAAGTACGCGGCATCCTGCACGATCCCGCAGATCACCAGCCGGCGCCCGACGCGTGCGGCGATCTCGATCGCGTCGGCGATGCCCTTGTCGGGGTGTATGCGCCCGAAGACGACGAGGTCGTCGCCGGGCGCCGCCGAGCTGTCGAGTTCGGTCATGTCGATGCCGTGGTGGACCGTCGCGACGTAGTCGAGGGCCGGCGAGCGGTCGGCATCCGAGATCGAGACGAAGGCGGATGCCGACCCTTCGTACGCCGGCAGGATCGCCTCTCCTGAGAAGCCGTGGATCGTCGTCACCATCGGTGCCGCCCACTGCGCACCGAACACGAGCGGCAGCCAATCGAGCTGGTTGTGCACGATGTCGAACTCCGCGGACCGCTCCATCGCGCGGGCGACATGCAGCGCCTCCCAGACCCGACCATCCATCTGCGGATCCTCGGCGTAACCGTGCGGTGCCACGAAATCGAGCCGCGCCGACGTCTCGGAGTCGGCGGTCGCGAAGAGCGTGACCTCGACTCCCCGGCGCACCAGCCCCTCGGTCAAGAGGCTGGTGACGCGCTCCCACGGCCCGTAGTGGCGCGGCGGCGTGCGCCACGCGATCGGTCCGAGCATGGCGACCTTCATGGTCACAGCTCCGTGGCGGCGTGTGCGGGATTCCAGCCACCTCGGGCCTCGATCATGAGCCGAGGCTACGCCTGTGTGATGGATCAGCGAAGCGCCGCACGAGCGGTAGATCGCCCGCATCGGTGCCCGCTGAGGGGGCGACGCATCGTCGCGTCATCCATCGTCACTCGTTCTCGACCACAGTGCTGCGACGCTCGATGAGCAGCGTGTCGCGCCAGGCACCGACGTGCGGACCGGCGCCGGAACGGGCGATCCGCTCGCGTCGCCCGACGACCCGGAATCCGGTGACCTCGTGCAGCCGCAGGCTCCCGCCGTTCTCCGGGAAGATGCTCGACTGGATCGTCCAGACGCCCGACGCTTCTGCGGCCACGATGAACGCCTCCAGCAGCAGACGGCCGATCCCCTGTCCCCGCGCGCTGCGGTCGATGTACACCGAGTGCTCCACCACACCGCGGTAGGCCGGACGCGAAGAGACCGCCGAACCCGCGATCCAGCCGAGAACGAGACCGTCCGCATCAACGGCCACGAACCGCAGGTCGCGAAGCCTGCCCCCATCGAAAGCCTCCCACGTCGGCGTGGCCGTCTCGAACGTCGCCTCGCCGTCCTGGATCCCCTGTGCGTAGATCGCCTCGACGACCGGCCAATCCTCCGGCACCATCTCGCGCACACCGATCATCAACAGCATCCACCCCCGCTGCCGGTGTCGGTCGAGCAGACGCCCGTCGCCGGGAGGACGAGCTCCACGTTGGACGCGGATGCCGTGTCCCCCGCGAGCCAGGCAGTGACAGAGCGCACCTGCTCGTAGCCGGTCGCCAGCAGGAAAGTCGGCGCACGGCCGTAGGACTTCATGCCCACGATGAAGAAACCCTGCTCGGGGTGCGTCAGCTCGCGGAAGCCGTGCGGCTCGACGGTGCCGCACGAGTGGACGTTCGGATCGATCAGCGGAGCAAGTCGCCGCGGCGCCTCGACGATCTCGTCGAGATCGAGCCGGATCTCTCGAAGGATGTCGAGATTCGGGCGGAATCCCGTGGCGTTGACCACGACATCGGTCGCGTGGGTGACGACCTCGCCCCGGCGGTGCCCGACCAGCTCTACGCGATCCGCGGCGCGGGCGCCGCGGATGATCTCGAAGCCGTCGAGCACGGTGATCCGACCGTCGGCGACGGCTCGATCGACTCTGCTGCCCAGCCGGGCGCGGTCGGCGAGCTCGTCATCGGCCGAGGACGACACACGGACCGCTTGGGCGTTGCGGATCAGCCACGTGATCGTCGTGCCCGGCTCCTGCCGGCCGAGTTCGGCGAGGGCGAGAAGGGTGTTGGCGGCGGAGTGGCCGGCCCCGACGACCGTCGTGTGGCGGCCTGCGAACGTGGCGCGGTCGCGCCCGAGGACGTCGGGCAGCGCGGGCGTGACGGCATCCGCGATCTCTGACATGCCCAGCAGCTCCAGCCCGCTCGAGGAGAGGGAGTTGGGCGAGAGGTAGGTTCCGGAGGCGTCGATGACGGCGCGCGCGGGAATGTCTTCGACCTCGCCGTCCGCGGTGCGGATGCGCACGGCGAACGGCGTGGCGGCGCGCGCGCGGGTGCGCGTCCGGTCCATCCCCTCACGCGTGACGCCGATCACCTCGACGCTGAGGCGCACCCGCGTCGCGATCTCGTCGACCTCGGACAGCGGCGCGACGTACTTCTCGACCAACTCGGCGCCGCTCGGGGCGCGCTCCGGATCGGGAACCTCCCACCCGCTCCTTTCCAGCAGGCGACGGGATGCCGGATCCACGAGGTGCTTCCACGGTGAGAAGAGGCGGGTGTGACCCCACTCACGCACGCTGGCCGCGGCCTCCGCGCCCGCTTCGAAGACCACGAAGTCGATGCCGCGTTCGACGAGGTTCGCGGCAGCCGCGAGCCCGATCGGGCCGGCGCCGATGATGGCGACGGGAAGCGTCGAAAGCCGATCGGCTTCGACCACCCGGGGTGTCAGATCAAGCAGAGTCACAGCATCCTCCAACGGATATCGATGAACGTCGATACCGAGTGTGAACCCATCTATCGACATCTGTCAATATCGACTAGCCTCGATATATGACCACGATGCTCGAGGTGACCGATGTCACCGCCGCTGCCTGCTGCACGCCTCTGGTGCGCGAACCGCTGAGCGCGGCGGAGGCTGAGCAGCTGGCCACGACCATGAAAGCACTGGCCGACCCCGCACGACTGCGCCTGCTGTCCATCGTGGCAGCCTCCGAAGACTCCGAAGCCTGCGTCTGCGACCTGATCGAGCCGGTCGGCCTCAGCCAGCCCACCGTGTCGCACCACCTCAAGGTCCTCACCACCGCCGGCTTCCTGACACGCAGCAAGCGTGGCACGTGGGCGTACTTCAAGCTCGTGCCGGGCGCCCTCGACCGCATCTCGCAGCTCCTCGTCGCCTCGTGAGCGGCACCGCGCGCGCCGCCCTGGGCGAGTTCCTCGGCAGCGCGGGGCTCGCCGCCGTCGTCGTCGGGTCGGGCATCGCCGCGCAGCGGCTCTCGCCGGGCGATGTCGGCCTGCAGCTCTTCGAGAACGCGTTCGCAACGGCACTGGGACTCACCGTGCTGATCCTGGTGTTCGCGTCCGTCTCCGGCGCCCACTTCAATCCGGTCGTGACGGTGGTCGATATCCTCCTGCATCGCCGCAGCTGGTCGACAGTCGCCGTCTACCTGCCCAGCCAGGTGCTCGGATGCATCGCCGGTGCCGTCGTGGCGAACCTCATGTTCGCCGAGCCCGCCGTCGCCTGGAGCACGACCGACCGCTCCGGATGGCACCTCCTCCTCGCCGAGGCGGTCGCCACAGCGGGCCTGATCGTCGTGATCTTCGCTCTGGTGCGCACCGGCCGCGGCCAGCTCGCGGCACCGGCGGTCGGCGCCTACATCGGCGCCGCGTACTTCTTCACGTCATCCACGAGCTTCGCGAACCCCGCGATCACCGTCGGCCGCATGTTCAGCGACACGTTCGCGGGCATCGCCCCGGCCTCAGCGCTGCCGTTCATCGCCGCACAGCTCGTCGGCGCGGCCGTGGGATGGGGTCTCGTACGCGCGCTCTTCCCCGTCGCGGTTCCCGAGCCGGTCGTCGCGCACGGCTGAGACCGGGCGGCTCCGTCAGCCGTCGAGCCCCCGCCGCAGCGCGGCGAGACCGTACTCGAAGGCCGCGTCGACGTCGCCGCCGAGGCGGAACGCCCCGGCGAGCTCCATGTAGATGAAACCCGTGGCCCACGCCGTGACGAGGCGCGCGGCGTCGAGCGCGTGCTCATCCCCCGCGACCCCGGCGGCACTGTCCACCATGATGAGACCCGCGCGGTCGACCAGCTGCTGCGGCGCCGCCGCCGCGAAGATCAGCCGGAAGCCCTCCGGGCGTTCGTGGGCGAGCGCCCGGTAGGTGCGCGCCAGCGCTTCGAGGGACCGATCGGATGCCTCGAGCCGGCGCGTCAGGTCCTCCACGGTTGCGGCCGCGACGGCCTCGACGAGAGCCTCACGGTCGCGGACCCGCTTGTACAGCGAAGGCGCACGCACCCCCACCCTCTCCGCGACCCGCTGCATGGTGAGGCCGGCGGGACCCGACTCCTCGAGGATGTCGCGTCCCGCGGCGACGATCTCGGCGTATGACGTGCGCTCCGGCGTCGGCATGCGGCATCCTTCCGTTAGCTATTGACATTAGCCATCATAGCTACGTATCGTAGCCATGCAACCACGAATCCCCCACCCGGAAAGATGGCCATGAAGCTCGCGCCCCACCTGCACCGCATCGGCAACGACATCGTCGCCGCGTATCTCGTCGTCACGGACGATGGCGTCACCGTCGTCGACGCCGGCCTTCCCGGTCACTGGAAAGACCTGGTGCGCGAGCTCGATGGACTCGGCTTGTCGCCCGACGACGTGAAGGGCGTCGTCCTGACCCATGGCGACAGCGACCACATCGGTTTCGCGGAGCGCCTGCGCCGCGACCACGGCGTGCCCGTCTACGTGCACGAGGCAGACGCCCGGCGGGCCCGTACCGGCGACAAGCCCAAGGTCTCCACCGGCCCGATGAAGTTGGGCCCCACCCTCGGCTTCTTCGCCTACGCGCTGCGCAAGCGCGCCATGCCCACGACGTACGTGTCGGAGGTCGTCGAGGTGCACGACGGCGACGTGCTCGACCTGCCCGGATCCCCCGTGGTCATCGGGATGCCCGGCCACTCCCCCGGCAGCATCGCCGTCCACGTCCCCCTCGTCGGCGCCGTGTTCGTCGGCGACGCACTCACGACCCGCCACGTGCTCACCGGCCGCGAAGGCATGCAGCCGGCCCCGTTCACCGACGACCCGCACGAGGCATCCGCGTCCCTCGACCGCCTCGCCGGCGTGGCGGCCTCGTGGGTCCTTCCCGGCCACGGTGCGCCGTGGCAGGGCTCTCCGGCGGATGTCGCGGCCGCCGTGCGGAGCAGAGCGGCCTGAGCCGCCCCGCTCGGTACGAAGCCCAGGTCAGACCGGGCGGGCGGCGGCGAACAGGTTCGCCGGGTCGTAGGCGAGCTTGAGCTCGCGAAGGCGCGCCCACGCCGGGCCGAAGGCGGCCGAGCGGTCAGCGTCCGGCTCCTCGATGAACGTCAGCGCCAGGGCATCGATGCGCCACGGCTCGAGCGCTGCGACGCCCGCGTGCACGGCCGCCGTGGCGGCGGGAAGCGCCTCGGGGACCGGCACCATCGAGATGGCGTGCACCAGGTATTCGCCTGCCAATGACGCGATCGCCCCGCCGCCGGCCGGGCGGCGGGTGGCGGCGCCGCCGAGGTGTCGCATCTCCTGCACGAAGATGCCCGGCGTCGCCGCCGCGGCGACGAATGCCTCGACGGCCGCGTCGGGAAGGTCGCCGAGCATCGCGTGGTGGTTGGCCGACGGCGTCGGCTCGGGCGGGTCCATGTGCACGCCGATCAGCGCGGGCGCGGGGATGCGCGCGAAGGTGTCGATCTCGGGCTGCAGCGCACGCAGCGGCTCGAGCAGAGCAGATGCCGCGGCATCCGTGTCTTCGATGGCTCCATCGATCACGACCACCGAGCGCCCCGAGAGGAAGGGCGGGAGGTCGGGAAGCGGCGGCAGGTTCAGGATGCGCAGGGTCGTCGTGGCGGTCTCTGGTGCGGACTTCGTCCACTCCGCCCACGCACGGGACACCTCGGCAGCGTGCGTTGCGTCCCACAGCAGCATGCCGGCGAAGATGTCGGCGAGGGGAAGCAGGTCGATCTCCATCGCGACCACGACGCCGAAGGCGCCGGAGCCGCCGCGCAGCGCCCAGAAGAGGTCGGGGTGCTCGTCTTCGCTCGCCCGCACCAGCGTGCCGTCGGCCGTGACGACCTCGACGGCGCGCACCGCGTTGACAGCAAGACCGTGCGCGCGGGCGTAGAACGACAGACCGCCGCTGAGCATGTACCCGACGACTGACACGTCGCCGGCGCTCCCGTGCGGCGCGGTCAGCCCGTGCGGCGCGGCCGCCTCGAGCACGTCGTTCCAGAGCGAGCCGCCCAGCACGCGCGCGGTGCGCGCCGTGGCATCCACCTCGACGCCGCGGAGTCCCCGCAGCGAGACGAGCACGGTGTGGCGCAGGTCGGTGCCCGCGAGCGCGCCGGCGCCGTGACCGGTCGACTGCGGAGCGATGCGCAGCCCCGACAGTGCCACGGCGTGCACCATGTCGATGACGTCTTCGGCGGACGCCGGAAGCGCGACGGCGAACGGATGCTGCGCCACGGCGGTGTTCCAGGGCGTGCGCGCCGCGTCGAACCCGGCGTCGCCGGGAAGCAGCACTCGGTCGCCGAGCGCGGCTCGCAGCTCGGCTGCCGCCGCCCCGGCCGCAGCCCGAGGGACGTCGATCGCAAGGTCGTTGAGGGACATGGGGATGCCTTTCGGTGAGCGGATCGCGACGGAGGGTCTCGACCGGCTCCGTCGTCGGGCCCAGCGCATCGGGCGCGGGCCACCCCACTGATGAGCACGGCAGGTCACCCCAGATACATGGGCGACGACGATCTCTCAGCTCTCGAAGTCCTCGGGTTCGACCTCGTCGAGGAAGCGCTTGAACTCGTCCAGACGCTGCGACGCGTCGGTCTCGGTCAGCACGTCCGGCACGCCGGCCTCGGCCAGGACCTCGTCTGCGACCCACATCGGCGCGCCCACGCGCGAGGCGAGCGCGATCGCATCGGACGGCCTGGCATCGACGATGCGGTCGCCGAGCGCCGTGGACAGCGTGATCTCGGCGAAGAATGTGCCGTCCTCGATGCGGGTCACCTCGACCCGCGTCGCCGAGGCATCCAGCGCGGTGAGCATCAGGCCCATGAGGTCGTGCGCGAGGGGGCGGGGAACGTCGGCGTTCTCGACCGCGACCAGGATCGAGGTCGCCTCGAGCTGACCGATCCAGATGGGCAGCACGAGCCCGTCGCCCGGGATCTGATCGACCGGCTTGAGCAGCAGGACGTGCTGCCCGGAGGCGTCGAGCGCGACGCCGGCCACGCGAACCTGAACCATGACGCGCCTCCTCTCGCCGCGGCATCCGACTGCGCCATCTTTCGTCTGGCCATCGTAGGCACGGCCGGGCACCATCGGACAGAGGGGTCACAGGCGTGTGAGGAAATCACGCAGCAGCAGGTTGACCTTCACCGGGTCGCGCGCCTGGGGCAGATGCCCGCCACCGTCGATGACGACGAGGTCGGCGCCCGTGATCTCGGCGGCGATCGGTCCGCGCCGCGGGTCCTGGCACATGTCGAGCGATCCCGTGATCACCAGCACCGGGCATCGGACCGCCTCGCAGATCGCCCGCGACGACGGGATGTCCGCGGCGAGGTATGTGGATGCGTACTCGAGGATCAGCATGTCGGCGCCTGCCCCCATCGACCAGTCGACGCAGTCCTCCACCTGCTTCGTGGAGTGCGGCTCGGGGAACATCTGCCCGAAGAAGAACTGCGACCAGTCAGCCCAGTCCTGCTTCCAGTAGTGGCGGTTCTGCTTCTGCCAGCCTTCGTACGAGTCGCGCGGCGCGTCGAAGTCGAACGCGATCCGGTGCGGCAGCGGCTCCGTCAGCCGTACGCCGGGGTTGATGGCGCACGCCCCGAGCACCCGCTCGGGACGCTGGCCGGCCATGATCAACGCGTGCCCGGCGCCCGTGCACACGCCGACCAGCACCGCCTGATCGGCGCCGATCGCATCCAGCACGGCCCACTGGCCGGCGATCACCACGTCATCGTCCATCTGATCGGCCGCGACGGGCGTGCCGCTCAGCCCGTTGCCCGGCGGGTCGCTCACCACCACGCGGAAGTGCCGCGCCAGGAAGGGGATCTGCGCCTTCCACGCCCGGCTGTGCACGATCACGTCGGGCATGAGCAGGTACACGGTGGGCGCGCCGTCGCCGTACACCTCGTAGTGGACGGCGATCCCGTCGCGGTCGACGAAGCCGCTCGTCGTCGGTTCGAGCGCGCGCATCAGATCAGCTCCGCCAGCATCGCGGCCGCTCGCGCCGCACCATCGGTCTCCACGGGGCGATACGAGACATCGCGCGACACCTCGGCCACGAGCGCCGCGGCGAGCGTGTCGGGGTCGCTGGCCTCTGCATAACGGATGCCGCGCCCGGCGCCGTAGTTCTCCAGCCGGTGACGCACGTGGAAGTTCTGCTCGAAGTGGTTCTCGAGCGGCACGAAGAGGAAGGGACGCCGGGCCGCGGCCAGCTCCATGCACGTCGTGAGCCCGCCCTGGACGATCGCGACGTCGCAGGCGGCCAGCGCCCGATACAGGTCCGGGACGAATCCGCGCACCCGCACGCCCTGCCTGCGGGGCAGCGACGCCGGATCGATCCGCGGACCCGTGACGACCAGGAACCGCAGCGCCGGCAGCAGGCGGCGCGCGAGGGGCACGGCATCCATGACCCTGCCGAGCAGTGCAGCGCCCACTCCCGAGCCGCCGACAGTCACCACGCACAGCACGTCGTCGGGACCGTAGCCGAGCCTCGCGCGCGTCCCGGCGCGCTCGTCGTCGGTCGGTGGCACGAAGCCGGTGATGTACCCCGCGAAGTCGAAGTGCGCCGCCGTCCAGTCCCGGATCGCGGGCAGCCCCGGCCCGAACGGCGCGTCCACGACGTCGTCGGGGTTGCCGACGAAGATCGAGCGGTCGCGCAGCCGCCGGTAGCGCGCCCGCTGCTCGAGCATCTCGGCGTTGTAGTCGGCGGTGAGGGCGGCCTCGGCATCCCCGCCGCTCGGCATCGGCAGCCATCCGACGAAATCCGTGAGCCACGCGAACGCGAACCGCTTGAGCTCCGGGTTCTCGTGCAGGAAGTAGTCGACGTCCCATGCCTCGTCGCCGATCACCAGGTCGTAGTAGGTGTCGTCGACGGCGTCGTTGAAGACCATGAAGTTGTTCACGAGGATCTCGTCCATGCGCCGGATCGCCTGGAAGGCGTGGAGGTCGTGGTCGGCGGACTCGTCCTCGATGTGGGCCGATTCGTTGGCGAGGAGTGCGGATGCCGGGTGCACGAGTTCCCCGGCATCCGCCAGCACGCGTGTGACCGGATGCTGCGCGAGCCAGTCGATCTGCAGGTCGGGGTGCAGCGCACGGAGCTCCTGCGCGATGGCGACGTCGCGGCGGGCGTGGCCGAGGCCGATCGGGGACGACAGGAACAGCGCCCTGCGCGGACGGCGCTGCGCCCGCACCCAGGTGTGGCGATTGCCCATGGCGGCCATCTCCTCGCTCGAGGCCTCACCCGCATTCGAGGTCAGTCTGCTCCTGTCCCCACGGCCCCGTCAGGGCCGCGCCTCGATCACGCGGTTGAACGGCGTCTCGGCGACGCTGCGGAACCGGGTGAATCCAGCCGCGGCGGTGACGTCGCGGATGCGTGCCGGACCCGCCTGCGTGCCGAGGGCGAGACCGACGTCCTGCGAGAGCGACGACGGGGTGCAGAGCAGCGTCGAGAACCCGTAGTACGCGCGCCCGACGGGATTGAGGTTGTCTTCGACGTGGTCGCCGGCCATCGGCTCGACGATCATCCAGGTGCCGTCCTCGGCGATCGCCTCGCGTACCCGCCGTGCGGCGCCGACGGGGTCGCCCATGTCGTGCAGGCAGTCGAACATCGTGACCAGGTCGTAGCCGCGGCCCCCGAACCCCTGCGCGGACGCGACCTCGAAGCGCACGTTATCGACGCCCGCCTCCGCGGCGCGGGCACGCGCCGTCTCGATCGATTCGGCGTGGTAGTCGGAGCCGACGAAGGTGGAGTCGGGGAAGGCCTGCGCGAGCAGGATCGTGGATGCCCCGTGGCCGCAGCCGACGTCGGCGACGAGCGCGCCGGACTCGAGCTTCTCTCTCACTCCGTCGAGCGCGGGGATCCACGAATCCACGAGGTTGGCGTGATAGCTCGGGCGGAAGAAGCGCTCGCAGCCGAGGTGCACATCCGCGCCGTGCTGGTGCCAGCCGTAGCCGGCGCCGCTGCGGGCGGCGTCCACGATGTGCTCGGTGTCGTGGACGGTGCCGAGCGCGATCTGGAAGAACCCGGGAAGGAACGCCGGGCTGTCGGGATCGGTCATCGCGAGGGCGTGCTCGGGCGGGAGCGTGTAGCGCCTTGTCGCCGGGTCGTAGGTGACGTAGCCCCCCGCGGCCTGGGCGTTGAGCCACTCTCGCGCGTACGGCTCGGCGGTCTGCGTGCGCTCGGCCAGCTGAGCCGGCGTGCTCGCTCCGTTCTCCACGAGGTCGCGGTAGTACCCGAGCTTGTCGCCCATCACGACGAGTGCGGCGTTGAGGGTCGCGCCGACCTCGTCGACGGCGCGGAAGACGAAGCTCATCAGCTTGTCGGTGTCGATCTGGGCGGGTGAGGCGGTGAGAGACATCAGCGGCTCCTTCGGTCGGTGGCGACGGCGTGATCAGCCCTCACCTCGACGGTAGGAATCTGGCGCCGCCCCCGCGTCCGGGGACCCCCCTAGTCCGGACCCCGGTCGTAGACTCGGGTCCATGCTGGTGGGTCGGCGGGCCGAGCAGCAGGAGATCGCCCGGCTCGGGGCCGCTGCGCGTCTGGGGACGAGCGGCGTGCTCGCCGTGCGCGGCGAGGCGGGTGTGGGCAAGACCGCACTGCTCGACGACGCCGTCTCGCAGCTGCACGGCATGCAGGTGCTGCGTGCGACCGGGCTCGAGTCCGAGAGCGAGATCCCTTTCGCGACGCTGCTGCAGCTGCTGCGGCCGGCACTCGGGGCGCTCGAAGGCATCCCCTCGATGCAGGCGGATGCCCTCGCCGCCGCGCTCGCACTCCCCGGGGCATCGGGGCCGGCCGACGGGCGCGACCGGTTCACGATCGGCGCGGCGGTGCTGAGCCTGGTCTGCCGGTTCGCCGAGGACGGACCGGTCGCCGTCGTCGTCGATGATCTGCACCTGGCCGACGCGCCGTCGTCGAGCGCCCTCGTCTTCGCCGCGCGACGGCTCGCCGCCGATCCGGTGGTGGCGCTGTTCGGCTCGAGGAGCCCCGAGGGAGACGGGCTCGTCTCGGGCCTTCGGACGCTGACGCTCGGCGGCGTCGATCTCGACTCCGCGCGGATGATCCTTCAGCGCGCGCCCGGCGCCGCCGTCGCCGACGAACGGGTGCGCATGCTGCACCGCGCGACGGAGGGCAACCCGCTCGCCATGCTCGAACTGCGCGCCGCCGACCTCGGCGTGGTCGAGAGCCTCGACACCGGGCTTCCGCTCCGGGTGCCGCGTGCGGTCATAGACGCGTTCGGCAGGCGGCTGGCGACGTTGGATGCCGGCTGCCGTTCGGCCCTCCTCGTCGCCGCCGTGTGCGGCGCCGACCTCCGCTTCGTGACCGACGCGTGCGAAGCATACGGAGTGGACGTGGCGCGACTCGACGCGGCCGAGGACGCCGGGCTGATCGGGGTGCGCGACGGGCACATCGGGTTCCGGCATCCGCTGCTGCGCGCCGCCGTGTACTCCGGGGCGTCCGCACAGGAACGCCGTGCCGCGCACCGCGCCGCCGCCGAGGCCGCGTCACCCGGCGATGTCGACCGGCGAGCATGGCACCTGTCGGAGGCGACCTCGCATCCCGACGCCGCGATCGCCGGACTCCTCGCCGAGGCCGGCGATCACGCCGTCGCACGGGCCGCGTACTCCGTCGCCTCGGGCGCGTTCGAGCGCTCGGCGCGCCTCACTCCTGAAGCCGGCACGCGCGCCGCACGGCTGCTCCGTGCCGCCGACACCGCCTGGGAAGCCGGCGACGGCGAGCGCGCCGTGTCGCTCCTGGACCGGCGTGCGCGGGACGCCGTTCCGGAGGTGGCCGGCAACGCCGAGGGCGGGGGTGGGGCCGGCTCTGCTGCCGACGGCGTCCGGGAGATCGAGCTGCGTGCGTCGGTGGCGGCGCGCACCGGATCGCTGAGGGAGGCGCTCGACATCCTGCTGCGTGCGGCCGATCACGCGGCATCGGCGGATGCCGCGACCGTCGCGCTGGCGGACGCCGTGCACGCCACCTACTACCTCGGGGACGCCCGCACGGCGTCGGTGCTGGCCGACCGGATCGCCGCACTCCGGCCAGAGGTCGAGACGACGAGGGCCCATGCACTCGGGCTGATGGCGTCGGGAATGGCGAAGACGCTCGCGGGCCGCGGCGGTGCCGACGAGATCCGTGCCGCCGTGCCGCTCCTCGAGACCGACCCTGAGCTGGGGCGGGATCCTCGCCGCCTGTCGTGGCTCATGCTGGCGCCCCTGTACCTGCGCGACGCCACCAGCGGGGTGCGGCTTCGCGAGCTCGTCGACGAGGTGCGCGGCGCCGCCGGGATCGGCGCGCTGCCTGCGCTGCTCTTCCATGTCGCGGTCGACCAGGCCACGACGACCGCCTCCTGGGTGCGGGCAGAGGCGAACTTCGCCGAGGCCATCCGACTCGCCACCGACACGGGTCAGACGACAGAGCTCGCGATGTCGCTGGCGGGGCTCGCGCGACTGGACTCCCGTGCCGGCCGAGCGGACGCGTGCCGCGCCCACGGTGAGGCGGCACGGGCGCACTGCGCGGCGCGCGATATCCACGTGGGCGAGGCCTGGGTGGGCCACGCGCTCGGTGACCTCGAGCTCTCGCTGGGGCATCCGGGGGTCGCGGCGGAGCTCTTCGCAGATCTCATCCTGCTGCTGGCACGCCTCGGACTCGACGACGTCGACCTCTGGCCCGGTCCCGAGTACGGCGATGCCCTGGTGCGCGTCGGGCGCCGGGAAGAGGCGCTGACGACGGCCACTTCGTACCGCACGCGCGCCGCGGCGAAGGGGCAGCCGTGGGCTCGCGCCCGAGGCGACCGGGCGATGGGGATCGCCGCGGCCGAAGACGATGCCGACGACTGGTTCGCTTCGGCGCTCGACTGGCATGAGCAGACGCTCGACCGGTTCGAGACGGCGCGCACCCGCCTCGCGTACGGCGAGCGCCTTCGCCGGGCGGGTCGGCGGAAAGACGCGCGCGTTCAGCTGCGGGCGGCATTCGAAGACTTCACCGAGCTGGGTGCGTCGGTGTGGCGCGACCGCGCCGCGACCGAGCTCACCGCGACCGGCGAACACGTCCGCGCCACCATGGGGAACGCGGTCGAGGACCTCACGCCGCAGGAACTCCAGGTCAGCGTGCTGCTCGCAGAGGGCCGCACGACCCGCGAAGCCGCGGCCGCCCTGTTCCTCAGCCCGAAGACCGTCGAATACCACCTGCGCAAGGCCTATACGAAGCTCGGGATCGGCTCACGCGCCGAGCTGACGCAGGCGCTCGCTGAGGTGGTGCATCGGGACTGACAGGTCGCGTCGCCTGTGCGCCGCTCAGCGCGGCGGAATGCCGGTGAGCGCCGACAGACCGTCGTTGACGCCGTAGCTCCTCACCTCTATGTCCGTCACGCCGTAGCCCCGCAGCCGCTCGCTGTGGAAGGCGAGGTAGCGATCGGCATCTTCTTTGGTCTCGAAGAGGTAGGCGCCGCCGGCGATGCCGGTCTCGGCATCCTCGGTCCAGACCTTGAACACGAGGCCCTTCTCGCCCGCGATGTCGCGGGCCAGCTCGCCGAATGCGGTGACCGCCTCAGCGCCGAACGGCCCCGCCGAGGGGAATTCGAACACCAGGAGATGTGCCATGTTTCGTCCTTCCGTCGGTGCGCTTCCGAGGTCCAGGCAACCACGAGGCGCCGACAACTCTTCCCGCGTGACGCCGCATGACGCGGGCACGGGACCACTGCATTCACCGGAATGGATGCTGCGCGCGTACCGTTGCAGTCGACATGCAGCGCTTCGGAACCCTCTCGTTCGGACACTACGGCCCGCTGGGCGGCGGGCGGCAGCTCACTGCCGCCGACTCGATGCAGCAGGCGATCGACCTCGCCCAGGGCATGGACGAGCTCGGCGTGAACGGTGCCTACTTCCGCGTCCACCACTTCGCACGACAGCAGGCGTCGCCGATGCCGCTGCTCGCCGCCATCGCGGCACGGACGCAGCGCATCGAGGTCGGCACCGGGGTGATCGACATGCGCTACGAGAATCCGCTGTACCTCGCGGAGGAAGCCGCCGCCGTCGACCTCATCTCCGACGGCCGGCTCGCACTCGGCGTGAGCCGCGGATCACCCGAGACCGTCGTGCGCGGCTACGAGGCGTTCGGGTACACCGGGTCGGACGACCCACGCGGCGCGGACATCGCCCGCGAGCACTTCGACCTGTTCCTGCGCGCCATCGACGGTGAAGGCCTCGCCGAACGCGACGCTTCGTCGCCGTTCGGCGGCGGGGGCACGGGTTTGCAGCGCATCGAGCCGCACTCCCCCGGACTGCGGTCCCGCGTGTGGTGGGGCGCCGGCAACCGCGAGTCCGCCGAGTGGGCGGGCCGCACGGGCGTGAACCTGATGTCGTCGACGCTGCTCACCTCGGCGGACGGCCGGCCCTTCGACATCCTGCAGGCGGAGCAGATCGACGGATTCCGCGCCGCGTGGCGGGAGGCGGGCCACGCCGGCGAGCCGCGCGTCTCGGTGAGCCGCTCGATCTTCCCGATCACCACCGCCGAGGAGCGCATGTACTTCGGCGGACGCCAGGACGGCGACCAGATCGGCGTCATCGACGGCCTCCGCTCGACCTTCGGCAAGACCTATGCCGGCGAACCCGACGAGCTGGTCGAGCAGCTCCAGAACGACGCCGCCATCGCCTCGGCCGACACGCTCATGCTCACGATCCCCAGCCAGCTCGGCGTGGAGTTCAACCTGCGGATGGTCGAGTCGTTCGCGAAGTACGTCGCCCCCGCGCTCGGCTGGCAGCCGACCCGCGTCTGACGCCGCCGTACGGGGCGCAGCGGATCGTTCGGGAGTGATCTTGACCGGTCGGTCAGTCAGGAATAGCGTGGAATCGACCCCCGATCGGGAGCCATCACCGTCTCCGAAGGAGGAGATTCCGATGAACAAGTGGACTCGTTGGGAGGACTGGGTCGCCGTGGTCGTGGGCCTCGTCGCCGCAGTGGCGGCCCTGCTCATGCCGCCGATGGGCGCCTCCATGCCATGGATGCTGATCGTCGGCATTCTGCTGATCGCCGCCGGCGTCATGAACCTCGCGATGCCGGGAATGGTCGCGATGGAGTACGTGCAGCTCGCGCTCGGTGCGGTGCTGTTCGTCGCTCCGTGGCTGGGTGGTTACGCCGGCATGGATTCCGCAGCCGCCTGGATCTGCTGGGTCGGCGGGGGGGTCGTGGTGATCGTCGCGGCCCTCGCCATCCGACCGGCCATGCAGACGCACGACCGTTCCCTCCCGCACTGAGGTGCCCTCCCCACTGACGTGCGCCGTCGAGACGGGGGCGCCGGAGACCGCCGGCGACCCCCGCGCCTTCCCTGAGGACCCGAGATGACGCGAAGCAGGGAGAGCCGGATCCTCATCCTCGATGCGGCCGAGCACCTCTTCGCCGAGCGCGGCTTCGACGCGACCCCGACAGGGGCGATCGCCGACCTGGCCGGCGTGCCCAAAGGGCTGCTCTTCTACTACTTCCCCAGCAAGACCGATCTGCTGCGCGCACTGATGCGCGAACGGCTCGACCTCGATCCCATCGACACCTCCGCGCTGATCGCGGAGGGCGATCCCGCGCAGTCGCTGCTCAACGTCACGGGAAGGCTCCGCGAACTGCAGGGCGAGTCGGCGGTGCGCCGCGTCATCGTGTGGAGAGAGCACCGGACGCACCCCGAGGTACGTGCGAGACTGCGCGACTACCGCAGTCAGCTGCAGACGATCGTGGAGCGCGTGCTCGGCGCGAGCATCCTGCATCCGATCGCCGCGCGACGCGTGCGAATCGCGGCGGAAGCCTGGGTCGCGATCATCACGACCCCGACACTTCCTGCCCACTCCGGCGATGAGGAGTCCGGGTCGGCGGCGGCGGGCGACGAGCTCGCCGGCCCGGCCGATGCCGCCGACCTGCCCGCACTCGCCGATCTCATCTCGGCCGGCCTGCGTGAGCCCGCGGCCTGAACTCCGCCTTCACACGGCGGGCGACCGCCGTCGGCCGCGGGATCAGTCGAGCGCCTCGACGCCGGTGATGCGCAGCTCCTCCACGTCGAGCCTGGTCTGGATCTGCGTCACCACGGCATCGTCCACGGCACCCTCGCGGCGCAGCCGATACAGCACCTCGCGCTTGCGGTCCAGGAGCGCGATGCGCAGTCGCGAGTACTCCTCGTCTCTCTCGCGCGGGGACGGCAGCGGGGCGGGCGGTTCGAGCACGGCAGTGGCCGTCGCGGCTGCCTCGGCCTCAGCTTCGGTCCCCTCGATCATCGTGTCGAGTCGGGAGATCGTGCGGTCGACCTGCGCCTGCTCCCGCGCCTGCACCCGCTCGTTGTTGCGCTCGAGGTACTCGTAGTAGTCGCGGGTGAGACGGTCGCGGGTCTCCTCGCTCACGCCATGGTCCTGGGCGAGCTCCTTCATCGCGGTCAGGGCGGCGCCTGTGATCGCGCGCTCGGCGAGCTCGAGCTCCTGCTGCATCGCCGTGTCGTCGGGAAGCCGCGCCCATCGCACGACAGCAGGCAGGACGGGTCCCTGCACGAGGAGGGTCAGCAGGATGATTCCCGCCGTGACGAAGATGATCTCGTCGCGCCCCGGCATCGGGTCTCCGGCTGTCGTCGTGAGCGGCACCGAGAGCGCGATCGCCAACGACACCGCGCCCCGGAAGCCGGCCACCGCGCTGACGATCCGCGCACGGTAGGTGGTGCGTCGCAGTCGCTGGGATGGCCGGCGATCCAGCAGGCGGATGATCATGACCGACGTGGTCTGGAAGACGAACCTCGCGATGAGGAGCACCAGCCACGACGCCAGGGTGACCACCACCAGCCAGCCGATCTCGCGTCCGGGGATCTCATGGGCGACGGCCTGCACCTCGAAGCCGATGAGCACGAACAGGGAGCCGTTGAGGAGGAAGGAGCCGAGGGGCCAAGTCCACGCGGCCTGGCGGCGCGACGCCGCCGTGCTGATCCGCGGCGTGATGTACGCGACGATGAGTCCGGCCACGACGACCGCGAGCACACCGGATGCGTGGACGAGCTCGGCCAGCAGGAACGCGGTGAACGGCACGAGCAGCAGGGCGATGTTGAGGTTCAGCGTGTTCCTGATGCGCCGCATGACGAGATACGCCACACCCGCGACGACGACACCGGCTGCCGCGCCGCCCACGTATGACAGCACCACCAGGCCTGTGACGTCGAGCGGGGTGTACTGGCCTCCGGCGGCGACCCCGACGGCGACACCGTAGATGACCAGCGCGGTGCCGTCGTTGGTGAGACTCTCGGCCTTGAGGTTCATGAAGTTGCGCCGCGGAAGCATGCGCCCGAGTGCAGCGACCGCCGTGGCGTCTGTCGGGGCGACGGCGGCGCCGAGGATGAGCGCGGCGTTCCAGGGCAGTCCGAGGGCGTAGGCGACGCCGGCGACGGCGAAGGCGCTGGCGACGACGAGCGCCGTGCTCATGAGGAAGATGCCGCGGAAGTCGCGCCGGATGGAACGCAGCGACGTCGTCATGCTCTCCCAGAAGAGCAGCACGGGAAGGAACAGCAGCAGCACCGTCTCGGGCGGCAGCTCGATCTCGCGCACCTCGGGGATGAATCCCAGCGCGAGCCCCGCCACGACGAGCAGCAGCGGGACGGCCACTCGGAGCTTCGGGGCCAGGATCGCACCGGTGAGGACGGTGATTCCGAGCAGGACGGTGACCTCGAGTCCATTCATGCGGGCTCCCTTCGGTGCAATGATCATCCAACCGCACCGGGAGCGACCGGATTCCCGGATGCCGCGGCCGGGTGTCACATCGGATGCCGTGCGCGTGCGGCTGGTTCTGGACGTCGCACCCGCTCGGGTTAGAGTGTCGGCACCGGACACGGCGGCATGTGCCCGGGATGCCGGGAGGGGCAGTTGGGCGAAGTGTTGACGCTCGCGTCGCGGGACGTCGGCGACGTCGAGTCGACGTGGCGCCAGTTCGTGCCGTCGGCCACCCTCCAGCGAGTGGATCCCCGCACGTTCGCGTTCTCGTGGACGTCCGCCGCGACACCGGGCTTCTCGGTCGTCAAGTACCGGCTGAACGCTTCGGTGCAGTCCGCCATCGAACCGGACAGTCAGCTGATGGCCTGTCGTGTGGCCTCCCGCGGCGGCTGGGTCGGAACGCCCCGCGGCGATCTGAACGCCGGGCTGCCGTGGCTCGCGCTGGACGGGCCGACGAGCGCACGCTGGCACACCCGCGCCGACGTGCGCGCGTTCGTGTTCGACCGCGCCGTGGCCGAGGAGGAGGCACGCCGTCTGGCCGGCGACGACCGCTTCACGCTGCGCGCTGCGACGACGAGCTCCGCCCCGATCGCCCGGGATCTCGCCGGGCACTGGGAGCGTGTGTTCCAGCACGTCGCCGGGTCGTTCTTCGTGCCGGGACTCACTACTCCCATGATCGAGGCGGAGCTCCGGCGCCACGCGCTGCACGCCACCCTCGCGGCGTTCTCCCCCGCCTTCGGCGCCGCCATCGAACGCTCCTCGCAGCGGCGCGCCGCCCCGCGGAGCGTCCGGCGGGCGATCGCCTACATGGAGCAGCACGCGCATGAGCCGATCACGATCGACGACGTCGCCGCGGCATCCGGGATCTCCTCGCGCGGGCTCCAGTACGCCTTCCGCCGCGCCCTCGATCAGACGCCCACGGAGTACCTCAGACGCGAACGACTGGCCGGGGCGCATGCCGAACTGCAGCAGGCCGCGAGCGTCTCGGAGGTCGCACGGCGCTGGGGTTTCGCGAGCGCCTCGCGCTTCGCCAAGCATTATCGCGACGCGTACGGCAAGTCGCCGCGGCAGACCCTCCACGGCGGCTGAAGACCCTCCACTTCGGCTGCGTCGGGTTTTCGTTTTCCGTGCCCCGCTTTCGCAGGGCGGTCCGCGGTGAGCCGGCGTCGAGCGCGCTGTCGCAGAGTCTCTTCGAGCGGGCACGCGGCTCGCCGAGGGAGGCACGTGGGCAAGTTCATCTACGAGGGCGGCGTCCGCACGGAGTTCGACGATCGCGTGCTCTCGCACCTCCAGGTCGCCATCGGCACGAAGCTCCGCCGGAACGAGCCGTTCTATTTCACGTGGCACGGTGACCCCAGCACGGGTGGCGGACGGACGACCGTCTGGGTGCACGCGGCTGCGAGCCTGGTCTTCACGTACTACGGCGGACGGTCGGCGAAGATCAACCGGACCTGGCTCGAGGCGCTGATGCGCACGGCCAACTCGCCGCTCGGGCTGCAGGTCGTCGCCGAGCCGCCCGACGACGGCGGAGCCGAGATGCTCGCCTGACCATGCCGGCTCCCTGTCATCGGGACGACCCGCACCGGTAGACTCCGGCCATCCGAGGCGATGGAGGCATGCGGATGCACAGCACGGATCTGGCCGACCTGATCGACGACCTCATGGCGAAGGCACGGGTGGCATCCAGCGGCCGCGCGGCGCGGACGATCCGCGGCGGCCACGAGAACGCCCTCCGGGAGACCGTGATCGCGCTGCTCGCCGGGCACGAACTCTCCGAGCACGACAGCCCGCACGAGGCCACGCTGCAGGTGCTGCAGGGCCGAGTGCGACTGATCACGGGCGACGATGCGTGGGAAGGGGCATCCGGCGATCACCTCACCGTGCCGCCGCAGCGTCACAGTCTCGCCGCGCTCGAGGACTCGGTCGTCCTGCTGACCGTGTCGAACCGCGTGCCGTGACCGATCGACGCCGGCCGATCAGGCGTCGAGCGTCGCCGCGAGTGCGGCGAGCGCCTCTCCGGTGACGCGCTGCGTCGTCCAGTCACCCATCGGCTCCGCGGCGATCGAGCGGTAGAAGCCGAGCGCGGGCTCGTTCCAGTCGAGCACCGTCCACTCGAAGCGCGAGTACCCGCGCTCGACGCACACGCCCGCCAGCGACGCGAGCAGCGCCTTGCCGTAGCCGAAGGCGCGCCGGCTCGGGTCGACGAAGAGGTCCTCGAGCCACAGGCCGTGCCGCCCCGTCCACGTGGAGTAGGTGACGAACCAGATCGCGATGCCCACGATTTCGCCGTCCCGCTCCACGACGTGCGCGAAGACCCGCGGCTCGTCGCCGAACAGCGCGTCTTCGAGCGCCTCCACCGTGTTCTCGACGGCGTCCGGCTCGCGCTCGTACACCGCCAGCGCACGAATGCACGCCAGGATCCCCGGCTCGTCGCCCGGGCGGGCCTCACGAAGGACGGCGCCATCGGCGAGAGTACGAGGAGTCACGCCTTCGAGCGTACCGAGAAGGCAGCCGTCGCCACGCCTCGTCCCCCACCGCGCCGGGCCCGCAGCACGACGCCGGGCGGCGGCATTCGTCCGTTCACGGCAGTCCGGTCACGGATACGCCGAGCCATTCGGCCAGCTCGGCGATCTCGGCGCGCACCATGTCGGACTCCTCCGGCTCGAAGGGGAGGAACTCGTGCACCGCGTTCACCTGGAGCACCTCGCGATCGCGGTCGACCTCGGCGTCGAGCATCCCGACGAAACGGTCGCCCATCAGGATCGGATGGGCGAAGAAGCCGTAGCGGCGCTGGGCCTTCGGCTTGAACTGCTCGAGCACGTACGTGAACTCGAACAGCTCCTCGAGGCGTCGGCGATCGAACAGCAGGCTGTCGTAGGGATTGAGGAACGCCACTCGTCCGCCCGCATCGTCGTCGTCGAGCGCAGCGAGCGCCTCGGGATCGACGCGGTACGCCGTCGTGCTGCCTTCGACGACGGCAGGCTCCCCGGTGTCTTTCGCGACGCCGCTCCAGTACCGGTGCGGCTTGGCCAGCCCGGCCGACTGCAGGCGGCGCTCCGCGAGCAGCCGTGCGGCCTCCTCGTCGTCGTACGCGGGCACGCTCCGCGGGTAGACGCGCTCGGCGAGATCCCACCGGCGGCGACGACCCTCGCGCCCGACGATGGCCACCTCGCCCTGGCGCAGCAGGAAGTCCAGCATGTGCGGCACCTGATTCGTCCCCGACCAGCCGTCGGGTGCCCGGCTCACCTGCGCGGTGTCGGGGATGTCGCTCGCGAGCAGGGGTCCCTCGGCGCGCAGGCGGGCGAGGACGTCGGCGCGGAACCCCGCGTTCGCCTCGAGCCACTGCCGGCTGCTCTCGCGCTGCGGCCAGTGCCGCATGCCCGGCAGCATCAGCGGGAGCACGCTCATCGGGCGGAAGGTGCCGTCGAACTCGAACAGCAGACGGTCGTCCTCGACGACCTTGCGCAGCTGACCGGGCTCGTACGACCAGCCGATGCGCGACCAGAGCACGGTGTGCTCGCACGGCGCGATCGTCGCGGTGGGGTCGATCTTGATGTACCCGAGCTGCTCGGCGACCTCGACGACGTCGCCCGGTCGCTCGGCGTCGAGCAGCTGCGCGCGCACCACGATGCGGCGCGCCTGATCGCGGGGGAGCCGATGCGGGGTCATCCCTCGACCGTAGCCCGGCCCGGGTTCCTGACGCATCGACCGACGGGGAGATGCAGTGGAGTCGAGCGGGCGCCTGACCGGCGACGTCAGCCGGTGGTCTCCGGCTCGAGCTGGAGTGCGCCGCGCAGCACGCGCGCCCACTCGGCATGGAAGGCCCGCGACACCCCGGCCTTGCGGAACACCGCGTCGAAGCCGTGGAACGCCCCCGGCACGACGGAGAGCTCGCACGGCACGCCGGCTGCGACCAGCCGATCCGCGTACGCGACGTCCTCGTCGTGGAAGAGGTCGAGCGTGCCCACCCCGATCCACGCCGGCGGCAGCCCGTGCAGGTCTTCGCGCCGCGCCGGAACGACGGACGAGCGGATGCCGGCATCCGCGGCACCGTCCGGCGGATCGGCGTCCGCGCCGAGATAGGCCGACCACGCGAACCGATTGCTCGCGGGCGACCACATCCGGAGGTGACGCGTATCGATGTCGTCGCGCAGCGCCGTGCGGTCGTCGAGCATCGGATAGGCCAGCAGCTGGAACACGGGCTGGGGGCCTCCCTCGTCATGCAGCCGCTGCGCGAGTCCCGCAGCGAGGCCCCCTCCGGCACTCGCGCCGCCGACGGCGATACGGGTCGGGTCGACACCGAATTCGGCAGCACGGGCGACGACCTCGCGGAACCCCTCGACGAGGTCGTCGAGTGCCGCAGGCGCCGGATGCTCGGGTGCCAGGCGGTACGACGCCGAGAACACGGCGATTCCGAGCTCGCGCGCGAGGGCGAGGTTGGTGCCGTCGTCCTGCTGCGGTGTGCCGAGGACGAGCCCGCCGCCGTGGATCCAGAACAGCGCCGGCACCGGTGCTGCCGCCGCCGAGCCGGGCTCCTGCCGCGGCCGGAAGACCCGGTAGGGTCGTTCGCCTGCAGGCGTGCGGAAGGGCACCGTCGAGACGTCGACGTCGGGTTGCGGCTGAATGCCGGGTGGAGTCATCCGGAACATCCACAGGGTGCGGGGTCCGGCGCTGAAGAGCGGCAGCCATCGCACGGCGGCGAGGTCGGGGTGGAAGGGTTCGGGTGGGGTCTTCGTCGACACCGGACGATGCTATCCGGTTATGGAGTCATCCGCGCACGACGCGATATCACACATGGGTCACGAGCGATGTCGATCGTCCCGAGATCTGCTCCAGCTCGAGGGGTCCGACGCCCTCCAGCAGCCGCAGTCCGCCACCGACGACGCTCGGCGAGATCTGCAGCGCCAGCTCGTCGATCAACCCTGCCGCGAGATAGGCGTTGGTCGTCGACGGGCCGCCCGCGACGTGGATGGGCAGCTCGCCCGCAGCATCGCGCGCCCGATCGAGCGCCGCGTGGATGCCGTCGGTGACGAAGTGGAACGTCGTCCCGCCGTCCATCTCGATCGACGCGCGCGGGTAGTGGGTCAGCACGAAGACGGGGCGGTGGTACGGCGGGTTCGGCCCCCACCAGCCGCGCCAGTCGCGGTCCCACTCACCGCGGACGGGGCCGAACATGTTGCGCCCCATGATGAACGCGCCGGCCGCGACGATCGCCTCCATCTCGGCACGGTTCTCGTCGGGAGTCTCGAACATCCACCGGTGCAGCGCGTTCTCGGGCACCTCGCCGAACGGGCGCTCCTCGGTCTGGTTCACACCGGCGCCGATCCCATCGAGTGAGATCGACATCGTGGCGACGACAGGTGACATGCGGGACCTCCAGCGATCGACGGCGCGTGACGCCGCCCACGCTAGCGGCACGCACCGACGGTCCGACAGGCCTCACAGGGCAACGGCATCCCCGTTTCCGCACGCACCCCGCCGCCACCGCGTCATGACCGCACGGCCTCCCACAGCCCGGCCCACTGAGCCGGGCGCAGGTCGCGCGGCAGGGCGCCGGCACCGACACCCAGATCCGCGAGCGCCCGCCGCACACGAGGCCGGCCGAGCCCCGAGGAACGCTGCACGATCGCGGCGAGGTCGCCGCCGCGCCCGGTGAAGACCTCGCGCACGAATCGGTCGTATGCCGCGCGGTCGCGCGGATCGATGAGCGGCGAGCCGCGCCGGGTGATGCCGAGGATGCCGCCGTCGACGCTCGGCATGGGGCGGAAGTGCCGAGCGGGCACGCGGCCGTGCACCGCGAACTCGAACCACGGTGCTGCCTGGGCGCTCATCATGGTGCCCCCGCCGACTCCCGCGCGCTTGCGGGCGACCTCCCACTGGGTGAGGAGCACGGCGTGCCGCCACCGGTCTCGGGTGAGCAGGCGGCGCAGGATCGGCGTCGTCAGGTGGTACGGCACGTTGCCGACCAGCACCGGCCGGTCGAGCGGATGCCGGAGCGCGTCGGCGTGGGCGATCCGCGCGTGGGGCAGCCGTCGGCGCAGCCGCTCAACGCGCTGCTCGTCGATGTCGATCGCTTCGAGATCGCGACCGAGGCCGGCGAGGGGAACGGTGAGCGCACCGTCACCGGCGCCGATCTCGAGGATCGGCCCGCGGGTGTCGGCGACGAGTTCGACGATGCTGTGGATCGTCGGGCGGTGGGTGAGGAAGTTCTGGCCGAGTTCGTGCCGGCCACCGTGTACGGAACGGTTTCGCATGGGAGGTGCTCCAAGAAGTAGGGGGAGCACCCCGACGCAGGCGTCGATCGAGGAGGCCATGGACGGCCAGGGAGGACGCGCGGCCGGGGTGCGAGGACATCCCGGACGACGGCGCGCGTTACGCGAGAACCAGCGAGCGCGCCGTCAGGCGCGGCGGTCGCGAATGTAGAAGACGCACGCCGTCATCGGCGCGCTGCAGATCGTTCCCATGCGCTCCATCGTATCCGGCACATCCGGATAGCACTCGTGACCGGGCAGTCGCAATCCCCCGGCGCTCGTTCTCGGCCGTGCGTATCGTCGCGCGCATGACACGATTCGGATACACGCTGATGGGCGAGCAGAGCGGTCCTCGAGAGCTGGTCCGCTACGCACAGGCAGCGGAGGACGCCGGCTTCGACTTCGAGGTGTCGAGCGACCACTACTCGCCGTGGCTGGTCAGCCAAGGCCATTCCCCGCACGCCTGGACGGTCCTCGGAGCGGTCGCGCACGCGACATCCCGAGTGGAGCTCATGACCTACGTGACCTGCCCCACCATGCGCTACCACCCCGCCGTCGTCGCCCAGAAGGCGGCGACGCTGCAGCTGCTGAGCGAAGGCCGGTTCATCCTGGGCGTCGGGTCGGGCGAGAGCCTCAACGAGCACGTCGTCGGGCAGGGCTGGCCGAGCGTCGACACGCGCCAGGAGATGCTCGTCGAGGCGATCGAGATCATCCGCGAGCTGCACACGGGCGACCTCATCACGTACGTCGGCGAGCACTTCCGGGTGGATTCGGCCCGGATCTGGGACGTGCCCGACTCCCCCGTCGAGATCGGCGTCGCCGTCTCGGGCGAGGAGGGGATCGAGGCCTTCGCCCCGCTCGCCGATCACCTGATCGCCGTGGAGCCGCAGGTCGAGCTCGTCGAGCAGTGGGACGAAGCGCGTGGCGCCGAGGGCGCCGAGGGCGTGTCGCGCAAGATCGGCCAGGTGCCGGTGTCGTGGGATCCCGACAAGGATGCCGCGGTGCAGCGCGCGCACGACCAGTTCCGGTGGTTCGGCGGCGGGTGGCCGGTGAACGCCGAGCTGCCCACGCCGGCGAGCTTCGCTGCGGCGAGCCAGTTCGTCCGGCCGGAGGACGTCGCCGGGTCCATCGCCTGCGGCCCCGACCTCGACGAGCTCGCCGAGAGCGTGCGGCCGTTCCTCGACGCCGGCTTCACCGACATCGCCATCGTGCAGATCGGGGACGAGCAGCAGGAGCGATTCCTGGCGGAGGTCGCCGAGCCGCTCCTTGAGCGGATGCGCGCGCTCGGCTGACCCACAGCCGCTGTCGTCGCTGCTGAATCGTCGCTACTGCTTCGTCGCGCGCTCGATCGACATGACGAGGATCACACGGTCCGCCTTGTCGCGCGGCGGCGTCTGGCTCGAGTTGCCGTAGCGGTTCTGGAGTCGCACGTAGAAAGCGCCCTCCGGGTCGGGGACGACCTCGACCAGCCGGCCGGCCACCTCCAGGTAGTGGAAGGGGTGCTCGGGGTCGACCATCGACAGCGACATCGACGGGTTGTGCTGGAGGTTGCGGTACTTCTGCCGGTAGTTCGTGTGGGTGAACCGGACGTGCTCGCCGTCGAACTCGAACCACATGGGGTTCACCTGCACGGTGTCGTCCGGCCGGATGGTTCCGAGGTGCGCATACACCGGGAGTTCGAGGAGGTGGCGTCGGTCAGCGGGGAGGATGTCGTCGACGGAAGGCATGCGTCCAGTCTGGCGTGCCCCGGCCACTCGAGGCCGCTCGCCGAGGTTCCGTGTCACGAACTACTCTCGGTTCATGGCGACGCAACCCGCACCCGGGTGGTACGACGACGGCTCGGGCAAGCAGCGCTGGTGGGACGGCACGCATTGGACCGAGGAATACATCGATCTGCGCGCGCCCGACATCGAATTGCGGACGGATGCCGGACCCGCCGCGGCCGGACCGGCGCTGCCCGGCTGGTACGACGACCAGCGCGGACGCACGCGGTGGTGGGATGGACGCCGCTGGACGGCCGATGTGCGCTACAGCGGTCAGGAGCAGGACTTCGCCGGCATCGTCATCGATGGGCGATGGATCCACTTCGGCGACCTGAGCCAGCCGGTCGCCGAGGTCGAGGCATCCATCGACTCCGGCGATGCGCTGCTGCGGCGTCCTGCCTTCACGCGAGCGGCCGTCGAGCGGCGGATGTTCGGCGCGAACGGACCCATCACGCCGCGCACCATCAACCGCGCGATCAGCCGCATGGCGCCGCACGTGGTGATCGCGGGCGCGCACGTGTGGGTCGCGCCCTACGCCACCGCGCACGAGACGGAGGCCCGGCGCTTCATCGCCTGGGTCAACACGAGCGCGCAGCACTACCGGTACCGCTGACTCCCGTCATCCCGGCAGCACGAGGGGCAGCTCGCGGGTGTCATCCCACGGCTCGCTCCACCCGAGGCGGTCGAACAGCCCGTCGAGCACCATTCCGGTGAAGCCCCAGACGAGGTGCTCCCCCGTCGCATGCCGCACGAGGAATCCCGGGCCGCGCCATTCCTGCCCGTCGCGGCGGATCACCGTCACGCCGCGGTTGGCCGGGTCCAGCAGGTCGGCGACGGGGGCCCGGAACACGGCGGCGGATTCGGCCTCGTCGACGACGCGGACGGGAGACGGATGCCGCCACCAGCCCAGCACCGGCGTCACGAGGTGCCGCGAGAACGCGAGGGAGATGTCGGTGAGCTCGCCGAGCACGTCGACGCCGGCAGGGTCGAGGCCGGTCTCTTCGCGGGCTTCACGGAGCGCTGCCGCGACCGGCCCGTCGTCGCCCGGGTCGAGACGCCCACCGGGGAAGGCGACCTGCCCGGGATGCGCCCGCAGCGTCGTCGCACGCGACAGGAGCAGCACGTCGAGATCGCGCGACACCGCCTGCGCCTCGGCGTCGTGACCGCTGGGAAACGCGTCGAGGACGCCGAAGAGCATGAGCACGGCGGCCGGGCGGGCACTCGGCTGCGGCGGCAGGTCGATCAACGGTCTGCGGTCGCCTGTGGGATCGGCGAGGGCGGCGAGTTGCGCCCGCGCGCTCCGGGTGGTCGGTTCGGCGCGCATTGGTTCAGGGTACGCCCGGTCGACGACACCCGGATCGCCCGGAACTCAGCCGGCGGGACCCTGGTACCCGAGGCCGGAGCTGATGCGGTCCGCGGTCTCGATGACGATCCGGCCGAGCTCCGCCTCACGGGTCTCGAGATCGATGGTCGATCGCGGCCCCGAGATGGAGACCGCCGCGACGATCCGTCCGGATTGGTCGAGGATCGGCGCCGCCACCGACGCCCGGCCGAGCACGAACTCCTCGACCTCGGTCGCGTATCCGCGGCGGGCGATCAGGGCGACCTCCCTGTCCAGAGTCTCGTGAGTGGTGATGGTCGCCTCGGTGTAGCCGACGAGCTCGGGGAGCAGGGCGTGACGGGAATCGCGCGATGTGCCGACGAGGGTCGACTTCCCGATGCTGGTGGCGTGCAACGGCACCCGCTGCCCCATCAGGGTGTGCGATTTGGGTGAGAGCGGACCCTCGAAGTTGCAGAGATAGATGAGCTCGGCGCCGCGCAGCAGCGCGAGATTGACGCCGAGACCGAGCTTGCCGGCAAGCCCCTGGGCGATCTGACGACCGACCCGATGCACGCGATTCTGGTTGATCGCGATGCCTGCCAGCGTCAGCAGCTCCGAGCCCAGGAAGTAGAGCGTCGTCTGTGCATCGCGCTCGACCAGGCCGCCGGCCTCGAGGGTGGCGAGCAGGCGGGACGCGGTCGACTGACCGATTCCGGCCGCCCGGGCGACGTCGCCCACGCGCATCGGCTCACCGCTCGCGAAGGACTCGAGCACGGAGATCGCCTTCTCCACGCTCTGGTTCGCGCCCTTGTCAACAGCCATGTGTCCTCCGGTTCGTCGTCGGCCCGTGAGGCTCAGTAAACCACATCCATGCACATAGTGCACAGCAGTTGCGAATAGTGCGCGGCTCGTGCACTCTGAAGGCGGCGTCGAAGGATGGCGCCGAGCCGGCGGCTCAGAGATGACGCTCCGGTCCGACTCTGCGAAGGACGACGATGACCACTTCCCGCGTGGCAGCTCCCGACGCTGCCGCTCGGCGCACGCGAGGCACCCCGCTCAGCGAGCGCACCTTCCTGGCCTTCCTGCTGCTTCCCGGGATCGTGCTGCTGTGCGCGATCGTGCTGTACCCGCTCATCCGATCGCTGATCTCCGCCTTCTTCGACGAGAACCTGCTGTACCCCGGCATGACGTTCGTGGGGCTCCAGAACATCATCGGCGTCCTCACCACCGAGTTCGGCCCGCTGCTCACGCAGACCCTCATCTTCACCGTCGGGGCCACCGTGGCGCCGTTCGTCATCGGACTCGCGCTGGCACTGGTGCTCAACCAGACCTTCCGCGGTCAGCGGTTCCTCCGCGGCGCGTTCCTCATCCCCTGGCTGATCCCCGGCGTCGTCGTGTCCTTCCTCTGGATGTGGATCTTCGACGCGAACTACGGCGTGCTCAACGGCATCCTCCTGAGCATCGGGGTCATCGACAGCCCGATCGCCTGGCTGTTCCAGACGGACACCGCGCGCGTCGCGCTGATCGTCGCCAAGACGTGGAACACCTTTCCCTGGATCATGGTGATGCTCCTCGCCGCGCTGCAGACGGTCCCGGCCGAGCTCCACGAAGCGGCGGCGATGGACGGCGCCGGCACGGTGCGACGGTTCTTCACCGTCACCTGGCCGCACATCCGCGGCGTCGCCGGCTTGGTGGTGCTGCTCGAGTTCATCTGGAACTTCCAGCACTTCGACACGATCTTCGTCCTCACCGGCGGCGGACCGGCGGGTACGACGAACACCTTCGCGACCGAGGTGTACGACACCGCCTTCAAGGGATACGACCTGGGTCACGCGGGTGCGCTGGGCATCCTCTGGATGGCGCTGCTCACCATCCTCGTCGTCGTCTACGTCTGGCTCTCCGAGCGCGGCGAGAAGGGAGCCCGCGGATGACCACCATCACCGCCACACCCATCACGGTCCTCGCCGAGGAGGCGCCGCCTCCCGGCGCCCGGCGTCGGCGCCGCCGCGTCCGTTGGGGAACCTGGATCACTCTGGCCGTGATCTCGCTCTTCGGATTCGCGCCCGTGTACTGGCTCCTCGCCACCTCGCTCACGCCCAGCGATCAGGTGTTCGCGTTCCCGCCGACGCTGTTCCCCAAAGAGGTGACGTTCTCCCACTACGCGACGGTGTTCGGAAACGAGGCGATCTTCGTCTACTTCCGCAACAGCGTGATCGTGTCGGTGATCACCGCCGTGCTCTCGGTGATCGTGTCGATGTACATGGGCTATGCGTTCTCGAAGTACCGCTTCGCGGGCCGCAAGTCGCTCATGTACTTCGTGCTGTCGAGCCAGATGTTCCCTCAGGCGCTGCTGCTCGTGACGCTCTACCTCGTCTTCGCACAGTTCGGCCTGCTGAACACCTACCTCGCACTCATCCTCTCGTTCACCACCTTCACGCTCCCGCTGTGCGTCTGGATGCTGAAGGGCTTCTTCGATGCGCTCCCCGACGACCTGATCGAAGCGGCGCGCATCGACGGCGCAGGCCCGTGGCGCATCTTCCACTCGATCGTCCTTCCGCTCGCCGCTCCTGGACTGGTCGCGGCAGGGCTGTTCGCCTTCGTGCGCGGGTGGAACGACTTCATCTTCGCGCTCACCCTTGCCGGCCCCGACCGGCAGACCCTTCCCCCAGGCCTCGTCAACACCTTCATCTCGGAGGCGAGCACGTCGTGGCCCGCGCTCATGGCGGCCTCGCTCGTGGTCTCGGTGCCCGTCTGCATCGCCTTCATCCTCCTCCAGCGCTTCCTCGTCGGCGGGATCACCGCCGGTGCGGTCAAGGGCTGAACCCCACGTTCGTTCCTCTCCCACCATCACCCGATCGCATTGTTCGAAGGAGAACTCATGGCAAACGACATCTCGCGGCGGTCTCTGCTGCGCTACTCCGTGTTGGGGCTCGGCGGGGCCGCTCTGCTCGGCCTCGCGGGCTGCTCGACCGGAGTCGCCGGCGCCCCGGTCACGACGCCCGGCGCAGCGGAGCCGACAGACTTCGCGTTCGCGTCCTGGAGCCTGTCCGAGGAGGCGGCCAAACCCACGATCGAGGCGGCGCTCAAGAGCTTCTCGAGCGCCGAGGGCATCTCGATCGACACCAGCGCGTACCCGTATAACGAGTACCTCAATCAGCTCACCCTGCAGGTTCGGGGCGGGCAGTTCTCGGGTGCGGCACAGCTCGACGTCGCGTGGCTGTCGGCCCTCGCGGCACTGGGAAAGCTGACCGACCTCTCCGCATACACCGGCGGCCGCGGCTACACGGATGCCGCACTGGGCGCCGGCACGTCGGGCGGCAAGCAGCTCGGACTCCCCTGGACCATTGGCGCGATCGGTCTCATCGGCAACGCTGAGCTGTTCGACAAGGCGGGAGCCTCGCTCACGCCCGGAACGATCGACGAGTTCGAGGACGGCCTCCGCGCGTTGAAGGGCATCGGAGTGATCCCGTACGCCGCGAGCACCAAGGCCGCGCAGCTGAAGGACATCGTCGTGTGGATGCAGACGTTCGGCTCGCCGATCATCGAGGACGGGAAGTCGACGATCGGTGACGACGCGTCGGTCGAGGCTGTCGAGTGGTACAAGAAGCTGTACGACGACGGCCTGATCGCGGCCGACGTCGACCGCGCGGCGGCCCGCACCCTCTTCTCACAGGGCGCGACCGCACTCTACGACGATGCGCCGGTCGGCAAGTCGTCGGTGGTTTCGCAGTCACCCGATGCCACGCTCGGCGACAAGATGACCCCCATCGCGCGACCCGTCCTCAAGGCGGGATCCACGCCTCAGCACGTGCTGTGGGGCCACCTCGTCGTCGTCGTCGACGGCGAGGGCGCCGGCACCGCCGCCGACTTCGCGCAGTGGCTCACGAGCGACCCTGAGCAGAGCGAGGAGTACTTCGCGGCACTCGGGCTGCCCCCGACCACCGAAGCGGCACTGGCATCCGACACGGTCACCGCGAACGCGTTCGTCCAGGCCTTCACCGAAACCGTCACGTCCACCGCGAAGTCGAGCCCGCTGTGGGAGTACCCGTCCTACGCGCAGATGGAGACGGCGATCGCCGAGCAGGTCCAAGCGGTCCTGATCGGCCAGAAGTCGGCATCCGACGCGATGAAGACCGCCGGCGACACGATCACAGGCCTTATCTGAAACCCCCTTCTCTCCGCCGGCCCGGGGTCGTCCCCGGGCCGGCGACCTCACCTGCCCCCAACCGCTACCCGCCGAAGGAACCATGCGCACTCAGAACGTCGAAGCCGATATCACCGTGGTCGGAGGCGGCCTGGCCGGCGTCTGCGCCGCGATCAGCGCGGCGCGGCTCGGCAAGCGGGTGGCGCTCATCGGGAATCGACCGGTGCTCGGCGGCAACTCGTCGTCGGAGGTGCGGGTCTGGGTCGTGGGTGCGACCGGCCACGGCGTGCAGCGGTTCGCCCGCGAGAGCGGAGTCATCGGCGAGCTCTACGTCGAGAATCAGTACCGCAACCCCGAGGGGAACCCGATCATCTGGGACGAGGTGGTCTTCGACGCGGTCCGGGCCGAGCCGAACATCACCGTCTTCCTCAACACCGACGTGCGAGAGGTCGACGCCGCCGACATCGACGGCGAGCGCGTCGTCACCGCGGTCCGCGGATGGACGATGGGATCCGAGACCCTCACGACCTTCACGAGCCCCTACTTCCTGGACTGCACCGGCGACGGGCTCGTCGGCCACCTCGCCGGCGCCGAGTACCGCATCGGGCGCGAGGCGTCGCACGAGTTCGGCGAGTCGTGGGCACCCGAAGAAGCCGACGGTGAGCTGCTGGGGTCGACGATCCTCTTCTACACGAAGGATCTCGGCCGCCCGGTGGACTTCGTGGCCCCGGACTCCGCGAAGGACATCACGAAGACCCCGATCCCCACGTCGCGCATCCTGCGATCGGGCGACAAGGGCGCCCATTACTGGTGGATCGAATGGGGCGGCCATCTCGACACCGTCCACGACAACGAGATCATCCGCGACGAGCTGCGCTCGGTCATCTTCGGCATCTGGGACTACATCAAGAACTCCGGGAAGTTCGATGCCGCGAACCTCGACCTGGAGTGGGTCGGCTCGCTCCCGGGCAAGCGGGAGTACCGCCGCTTCCTCGGCGACCACATGCTGTCGCAGAACGACATCCTCGACCAGATCGATCACCCGGATGCCGTCGCCTTCGGCGGCTGGTCGATCGACCTCCACCCGGTCGAGGGCATGTACGCCACGAAGGCCGGCGCCCATCAGCGGTACTCGAACGGGATCTACGGCATCCCGTTCCGCAGCTACTACTCGCGCAACATCGCCAACCTGCTGCTGGCCGGCCGCGACATCTCGGCGACGCACGTCGCCTTCGGCTCGACGCGCGTCATGGCCACCTGCGGCGCGGGGGGCGAGGCTGCGGGCACGGGCGCGTCGCTCGCGCTCGACCTCGGCGTGCGTCCGCGCGAGCTGGCGACGGCGCACGTCGAGACCCTCCGCCAGACGATGCTGCGACAGGATGCCTCGGTCTTCGGCATCCGCAATTCCGATCCGTCGGATCTCGCGCGCCGTGCCGTCGTGACCGCGTCGAGCACGGCCCGCACGCTGGACCCAGCAGAGCTCGCGCCGGGCGCCCGCGAGACGCCGTTCGCGCTCGAGCGGGATCTCGGGATCCTGCTGCCCGTCGACCCGAGACTCGACCACGTCGACGTCCTCCTGCACACGGAGCGCGACGTGACGCTCGGTGCGTCGCTGTGGACGACGGGGCACCTGCAGAACGCCGTGCCGATCGACGAGCGCGCGCGCGTCGAGGTCGAGGTCCCGGCCTCGCCTGAACCTCAATGGGTACGTCTTCCGCTCAGCTGGAACCCGGATGAGCCCGAGAGCGTCGTGGTGGTGCTCGAGGCCGCCGAGGGCGTGGCGGTTGTGCTGAGCGATGCGCAGATCCCGGGCGTGCTCGCGCTCCCCCATCGCCCGCAGGCCGACGGCGACGCGAACGTCGCCGTCGACGAGTCAGAGAGCGTCATCGCGTGGCCCGCCATCCCGCTGCGCGGCCGCACACCCCGCGTGCGGGTGAGCCCGGCGACCGACGCGTTCGACGAATCCCGGGCCGTCGCCGGGTACCAGCGTTTCTACGGCGGTCCGAACCTCTGGATGTCGCTGCCGAGCGGTGCAGATCCCGAGACCGCGGAGTCCCTCACGCTCGAATGGTCGGAGTCGCAGCGAATCCGCAGCGTCCGTCTCGTCTTCGACGACGACACGGACGTCGAGCTCAACACGCTGCACCACCACCGCACGCCCGATCGCATCTTCCCCGAGCTCGTGCGGGACTACGTGCTCGAAGTGTGCGAGGACGGCGGCGGCTGGCGCGAGATCGTGCGTGTCGGGGCGAACCGACGTCGGCAGCGGGTGCACGAGACATCCGCCGACGACGTGCAGGCGCTCCGCCTGCGCGTGCTCGCCACGAACGGCGCCCCGCAGGCACGTGTGGTGTCGATCCGCGTCTACTGAACCGGCGCGGACCGCCGCGCGCACCGAGCTCGCACCTCGAAAGCCCAACAGAAGGAGGAAACCGATGATCAAGGCTCGATGGCGAGCTTCGCTCGCCGCTGTCGCCGTGCTCGCGTTGGTGGGAGCGGCGCAGCCGGCGCTCGCACAGACCGGCGAGGACGGCACGTTCCGCGACGATTTCGACACGCTCGGCAGCGCGTGGACGAGCGCCGCCGGCGACTGGCAGGCGTCCGACGGCGCCGCCCGCGTCGTGACGGCGGGCTCGACGCGCGGATCGGTGCTGGCACTGACCGAGCTGGGCCTCGAGCCCGTCAGCACGGCGACCGCGACGTTCCGCACCGAAGGCGGCGGCGCGACGGCGTGGGCCGGCTTCACCGTGCACCGCTCCGGCACCACCGACGACTACACGCAGTCGGGCTACACCGTCCTCGTCCGCAACAACGGCGAGCTCGCGGTGATCAAGGCGGCCGGCAACTCGGCCGTGACGTACCTGGGGGCGACTCCCACGGCGGCACGGCCGGGGACCGACTGGGTCACGGTGACGGCTCGCCTGGACGGCGACCGGTTGGACGTCTCGATGGGCGGGGCGGCGCAGCCGCTTCTCTCGGTGACGGACTCCTCGTTCGACGACGGCGGCTTCTCGCTCGCCGCCCACCGCGATGTTCGGATGGTCGTCGACTCCGTGGAGCTGACCGGCGTCGCGGAGCGCGACGAGCCGGCACCCGCGGACTGCATCGCGTGGTCGGGCGAGCCCGCCGCGACGGCCGAGCGCGGCCTCGTGCTGAACAGTCCCGAGCGCATCGCCGAGGTCGCCCGTCGCGCGGACCACGGCGTCGAGCCTCAGGCGTCCGGATTCGATCTCCTCATGGCCGACGTCGCCGCCGGGATGGCGCGCACGCCGGCACCGCCGGAGATCTTCTTCGTGCCGTTCTTCTACAACAACCCCACCGCCCACCGGGCGGCCCGCGATGGACTGCAGAACGACGCGAACACCGCCTATCAGCTCGCGCTGGCGTACCGACTCACGGGCGACGAGAGTTACGGCTCACATGCCGCCCAGTTCATCGACGCGTGGATGGCCACGGTCGACTGCGTGCGCACCGGCGAGGACTCCGCGTTGGCGTTCAGCTACCACTTCCCCGCGTTCGTGTTCGCGGCCGAGCTGCTCCGCGGCACGCCGGCGTGGTCGGAGCAGGGAGAGCGCGCGTTCGCCGGCTTCCTTGCGGAGACGGCGACTCCGGTCGCCGGCTCGATCCTCCATCGCAGCAACAACTGGGGCAGCTGGGCGCTCGAGCTGACCGCGGCGAGCGCGGCGTATCTGGACGATGCGGCGGCGATCGAAGCCGCTTACACGCGGGCCACCGAGCTGATCGAGCACCAGATCGACGCGAACGGCCACATGCCCGAGGAGGTCACCCGCAACAACGGCGTCGGCGACTACGGGATCTGGTACACGCACTTCTCACTGCTGCCGCTTCTCCTCACGGCGGAGACGCTCAACGGCCACGGCCGCGATCTGCACACGTACGTCAACGCGAACGGCACCGGCCTCGCCGATGCCGTCGCGGCCGCGAGCTCGTGGGTCGCCGACCCGGAGAGCTTCCCGTACTACACCGGCGACGTCGCGAAGCTCGCCAACGTGCGGACGATCGACTACCTCCGAGCGGTCGGTGTGACGGCCCACAGCATGAGCTATTTCGAGCTTGCCGCGAACCACTACCCCTCGGCGATCCTCGACGCCCTGCTCACGGAAGAAGGTGCCATGACGACGATCCATTCGGCGCCGCACCTCAGTCTCACGCACGGCGGACTCGCGGACCCGTCACGACCGGGCGGCGGCCATGGACGCGCGCCCGACCACGCGGGAGTGCCCGGTCCGCCCGATCACGCCGGCGTCCCGGGGATGCCGGGTCACGCCGACGGAGGCGGTCAGCTGCCGGACTGATCCCACCAGCGAGCGGACGAGTCGTCGGTGACGGAGGCCGCCGAGATGAGCGAACGCCCGGGAGACGCCGATGCGTCTCCCGGGCGCCACGCGTCGAGTCGTGTCAGCGCTGCTCCTTGCGCAGCAGGACGCCCCGGGACAGCCCTCGCACGAGACGGAAGGCGACGAGCGCCGTCACGACCCACGGCCCGAGCACCAGGATGGGATCGAGCCAGGCGTGCTTCAGGTCGGCTCGCCCGCGCCCGAAGCGCGAGGCGAAGGGCCGGTGACCGCGCTCGCCCAGGATGCCGCTCTGGGTGATCGGGTCGTCGGGCCGCCGCGAGAAGAGCGACTTCACGTGGGCCGTCGTCGAGTCGACGCGATCACCGAGCACGAGCAGCAGCCAGTGCGCGGTCTGCCCCTCGCTGTAGGTGTCGTACGCGTAGCGGCGCACCTTGCCTGCGACTCCGCGCAAGGGCTGCGCCGTGCCGAATACGGGCGTGAGCCGCTCATGCTCGACGGACTTCTCGCGTCCGCCGCGACCGGGCTGGTCCTCGGGCAGGTCCCAGTGCGCGCCGGTCTCGATGCCGGGCTGCTCCCGGGGCACCGCGGGGCGCTGGGCGGGGTCGGCGTCGGCTCCCCAGCCGGGGATGCGGGCACGCAGATCGTCGGGGCTGGCCGGGGATCCCGGCTTGTTCGAGGTGTAGGGCATGTCGTCCTCCCAAGTCTCAGGACGCCGGAACGATGACCGGCTTGATGATGTCGTCGAGCTTCGTCGAGAAGAGGTGGTACCCCTCCGCGATGTGGTCGAGCGGGATGCGGTGGGTGATGAGGTCGCTCGGCCGCAGGTAACCGGCCCGGATGTGCTCGAACAGCCGCGGCCACTGCCGCTTCACCGGTGCCTGGTTCATCCGCAGCGTGAGGCCCTTGTTCATCGCGTCGCCGAAGCGCACGGCGCTGAACATCGGCCCGTACGCGCCCATGACGGACACGGTTCCGCCCTTGCGGACGGAGTCGATCGCCCAGTTCAGCGCCACCGGCGAGCCGCCCTGCATCTTGAGCTTCGCCGACGTCACGTGCTGGATCACGTGACCGTCGGCTTCCGCGCCGACCGCGTCGATCGCGGCATCCGCTCCCAGCCCGCCGGTCATCCGCTTGAGCTCACGCACGATGTCGCCGACCTGCGTGAACGCCACCGTCTCGGCGTAGGCGAACTCCCGGGCTTTCTGCAGGCGGTAGTCCAGATGGTCGACGACGATCACGCGTCCCGCGCCCATGAGCCAGCAGGAGCGCGCCGCCGCCAGTCCGACCGGACCGGCGCCGAACACGACCGCGGTGTCGCCCTCCGCGATGTCGGCGAGCTGCGCGCCGAAGTATCCCGTCGAGAACGCGTCGGTGAGCAGCAGCGCGTCCTCGTCGGCGATGTCGTCCGGAATCACGGAGGGTCCGACATCCGCGAACGGCACGCGCACCATCTCGGCCTGTCCGCCGTCGTAGCCGCCGGTGGAATGGGAGTAGCCGTAGATCCCGCCGATCGCCGTGGCGTTCGGGTTCACGTTGTGGCAGTTCGAGAACAGCCCGCGCGCACAGAAGTAGCACGAGCCGCAGTAGATGTTGAACGGCACCATCACGCGGTCGCCGACGCGAAGCCTCTCGACCGACCCGCCCACCTGCATCACCGTGCCGATGAACTCGTGGCCGAACGTGTGGCCGATCCGGGTGTCGGGCATCATGCCGTGGTACAGATGCAGATCCGATCCGCAGATCGCGGCGAGCTCGACGCGGACAATCGCGTCATTGGGATGCTCGATCTTCGGCTCCGGCTTGTCCTCGACGCGGAGCTTGTACGGTCCGCGGTACGTCATCGCCTTCATGCGCTCCTCCTGGGTCTTTCACGACACCCTCAGGGAGCCCGGGCGAATCCGCGGAGGGGGTTGCGTTCTCGCGCTCGAAGTGTCAGGAGGGCGGGGAGTGCCCCGGGCACGGAATCGGAGGTCCTGCGCGACACGCCGCGCGGGGCACCATGCTCCGGCGTGTTCGCACAAATGCTCCGATTCTGTGCGCCCGCCTCAGCCGCGGAAGTACGCCTCGGCGACGCGGGCGAGGTCCCACAGGTCGCTGACCCCGGCGAGCTCTCGGGCCGAGTGCATGGAGAGGATCGGGATGCCGACATCCACGGTGCGGATGCCGAGGCGCGTCGCGGTGATCGGGCCGATCGTCGAGCCGCACGGCACCGCGTTGTTCGAGACGAACTCCTGGCTCGTGACACCCGCTGCCGCGCACCACCCGTTCCAGGCCGCGGCACTCGCGGCGTCGGTGGCGTAGCGCTGGTTCGCGTTGATCTTGAGGATCGGCCCCGACCCGAGCACCGGCTGCACGACCGGGTCGTGCTTCTCGGCGTAGTTCGGGTGCACCGAATGGCCCACGTCGCTCGAGACGCACCACGACGCCGCCAGGGCGCGCAGCTGCTGCTCGCGATCGGCGCCGAGCGACAGCCACAGCCGCTCCAGCACGTCGGCGAGGAACGGCCCGGCCGCTCCCGACCGCGTGCCCGAACCGACCTCCTCGTGGTCGAAGACCGCGAGCATCGCGATGTGGTCGGCGTCGTGCCCCTCGGCCGCCCGCTCCAGGGCGACCACTCCCGCGTGCACCGACGCCAGGTCGTCGAGGCGACCGGAAGCGAAGAAGACGTCGTCGTGCCCGAAGGTCGCACCGCGCGCGGAGTCCGCGGTGACGATGTCGTAGCCGCGGATGCGGGCGACGTCGACACCGGCCTGAGCAGCGAGCTCGCCGAGGATGTCGGCCGAGTCGGCAGATCCCAACCCCCAGACCGGCTGCGTCTGCGACTGCTTGTCGAGGGCGAGATGGTCGTTCGCCTCGCGGTCGAGGTGGATCGCCAGCTGCGGCAGGCGCAGCAGCGCGCCCGTCGCGGTCAGCACGCTGGTTCCGTCGTCGAGCACGAGCCGACCGGCGAGACGCAGCTCGCGGTCGAGCCAGGAGTTGAGGAGCGGTCCGCCGTAGATCTCGACGCCCGCCTGCAGCCACCCGAGCCGGCCGGTCGTCGGCTTCGGCTTGAGCTTGAACGCCGGGGAGTCGCTGTGCGCCCCGAAGACCCGCACCCCCGTCGCGGCGGTCGCCGTCGGCGGCACCACCCACGCGATCGCTGCGCCGTCGCGCACCACCACGAATCTCCCGCCCGCGGGAGCGGGCCAGCCGGCCGACTCGTCGAGGCGCGTGAAGCCCGCGCCCTCCAGGCGATTCGCGACCTCGGCGGCAGCGTGGAAGCTCGACGGCGACGCCGCCACGAACGCGGCGAGATCCTCGGCGTGGGCCATGGCGCCGGTGTTGACGGGAGCAGTGGATGAGGGCACGGGCGAGCCTCCTCGATAGCGGTGCAGGGGTTCTCCGATCGTAGTTCGGAGCGCTCTTCGGCCCGTTCACGGCGCAGGATGCGGGCCATTGATCTGGCCTTTTCGAGCAATCCGCTCACATGTAACGTTCAGGTAACGCACCGGAACCGTCCAGAAACGCCGGGGAGACTCGGGGACTTGTGTCCGCCCGAACGGGCACGAGGCGCTGCACGATGGCGCATTTCGCTGATACGGAACCGGTCTTTCATGCGCAACCACATGCCCCTCCTGCCCAACCGCCGCACTGTCCGCCGCGCCGAACGCCGCCTCCGCCGCCGCCCGGTGCTGCTGGCCGCGACGCTCGCGATCGGCGTGCTGGCCACCGCCGGGTTCACCACGGCGGCCCCCGCATCGCAGGCCGAGGCATCCGGATCCGGCCCCCGCTTCGCGCTGGCGTCGTACACGACGTCGGCTTCCGCGACCGCCGACAAGGCGCCTGCGGCGTCCGCCGTCGAGCGGACCGTGACCGAGGCGAATGACGCCGTGACGGCGGCGACGGCCGTCGCCGCGGACATCGCCGCGTCGGGTCTCGACGTCGGCACCCCCGACACCACCGTCGACACCTCCGGGCTCGAGGCCGCCGTCGTCCAGCTCGAGCGCGCCCAGTCGCTCCCGGCGATGTACTCGACGGACTTCGCGGATGCCGTGACCACCCTCACCGCGTCTGTGGGCGAGCAGACGCAGGGCCTGCGTGGCCGCCTCGACGCCGCCATCGCGCTCAAGGCGCAGCAGGAGGCGGAGGAGAAGGCGCGCAAGGAGGCTGAGGCCGCCGCCGCAGCCGCAGCTGCTGCCGCCAAGGCCGCCGCCGAAGCGGCTGCAGCCGAAGAGGCCGCCAAGAAGTCGTCGTCGTCTTCGTCTTCGGTTTCGTCGGCGCCGCGGCCGGTGTACGCCACCGGCGGCGCCGTGGGCGGCACCAGCCCCGCCGACGCGCAGGCCACGGCCCGCGCCATGCTCGGCAACTACGGCTGGGGCGACGACCAGTTCGGCTGCCTCGTGTCGCTGTGGAACAAGGAGTCGGGCTGGAACTACCAGGCCTACAACCGCTCGAGCGGTGCCTACGGCATCCCTCAGGCGCTCCCCGGCAGCAAGATGGGCAGCGCCGGCGCCGACTGGCAGACCAACCCCGCCACGCAGATCGCGTGGGGCCTGGGCTACATCTCGGGCCGCTACGGCACCCCGTGCGGCGCCTGGGGCCACTCGCAGTCGACCGGCTGGTACTGAGTCAGCGCAGGAACACGGCCGGGTCGAACTGCTCGATCGGGATGACGCGCACCCGCGGCAGCGGAGCGTCGAAGGCTTCGGCGTCGTACTCGATGTCGAAGAACTCGACGCCGGGGATGCCGGTGAACTCGGTGCTGCGGAACTCGTGGAACGCGACGACGCCCACGCGCCGCCCGTTCGTGGCGAGCCGCGCGAGATCCTCGGCGAAGTCGCGGTCGTGGCTGACGAGGGCGACGTCGTCGCCACGGTCGGCGAGCGCCCGCAGCGTCCGCTGGATCGCGATGTCGACGATCTTCTCGTCGGCCGGGCCTGAGAGCGGCACCGGCTGGTAGCCGAGCGCGAGGAGCGCCTGCACGAACGGCATCGGCAGGTGCGTGCTCGCGTTGAGGAAGAAGAGGCCCTTCGCGGGCCGTTCCCAGCGCTCCGAGATGAATGCCAGCAAGCGGTCCCACCGCGGCCGCTCCTCCGGAAGGGGACGACGGCCCAGGATCGATCCGCCGAGGGTGGCGTCGATGTTCTCGCCGTCCACCAGCACCCAGCTGCTGCGCTCCATGCCGTTCTCCTCGATCGGGGTCGCTCCGAACGTAGCAGGGCCTCCGATGCCGGGCTCACTCACGCGGTGCGCAGGATCTTCGCCATCGCCTTTCCGCGGGCCAGCTCGTCGACGAGCTTGTCCATGTAGCGGATCCTCTGCATCAGCGGGTCCTCGATCTCCTCGACGCGCATCCCGCAGATCACGCCGGTGATGAGCGGTGCGTTCGGATTGAGTTCGGCGTCGTCGAAGAAGTCCTCGAGCGTCGTGTGCTCGGCGATATGCCGCTGCAGGTCGGCGTCGTCGAAGCCCGTGAGCCACTCGATGACCTGGTCGAGCTCCTGGGTCGTGCGCCCCTTCTTCTCCACCTTCGTCACGTAGAGCGGATAGAGCACGGCGAAGCTCAGCGAGAAGATGCGGTGCATCCCGCCAGGATAATCGCGATGGATGCCGCGGGAGCCGCCGCGAGCGGCGGGGATGCAGCGACGGTCCCGGTGGGTAGCCCTCCCACCGGGACCATCAGCACGTTCGCGGGAGTTTTGAACGGCGACCCGAACGCCGATCCTCGACCGCTTCGCACGGCACTGCATTTTGTTACCCCTTCAGCGTAGGCAGAGGCATCCTCCGGCACCTGCCCGTTGACATGCCACTCGCCGGCTGGTACGGCTGAGGACATGCGTTTCGCCGTCTCGTCCTGGTGGTGGCTGCACCGGCAGCCGTAACGCACACACGCGCGGGCTGCACGGCAGCCCGCGGACCCATCGGCGGCATCCCAGTCCGTGCAGCTCCTCGGTCAAGGAGCAGACATGGACTCGTTCACCGCCACCGCGGGCCGCATGCCGCGGCTCCGCGCTCGCATCGCCCAGCATCCGGAGCGCTTTCGCGTGCTCACCGGCGAGCGGCCCACCGGCCGCCTGCACCTCGGGCACTACTTCGGCACGATCCGGGAGCGTGTCCGACTGCAGACGGCGGGCGTCGACACCTTCGTGATCCTTGCGGACTACCAGGTCATCACCGACCGGGACACCGCCGGCGATGTCCGTGAGAACGTGTACAGCGCGGTCATCGACTACCTCGCCGCCGGCTTGGACCCGCAGGTGACGACGATCTTCGCCCACTCCGCCGTCCCCGCGCTGAACCAGCTGCTGCTCCCGTTCCTCAGTCTGGTCTCCGAGGCGGAACTGCATCGCAACCCGACGGTGAAGGCCGAGCTTCGCGCATCCGGACGCGCCCTCAGCGGTCTGCTGCTGACGTATCCCGTCCATCAGGCCGCGGACATCCTGTTCTGCAAGGGGAATCTCGTACCCGTCGGCAAGGACAATCTGCCTCACGTCGAGATGACCCGGACGATCGCGCGCCGCTTCAACGAGCGGTACGGCGACGTGTTCCCTGAGCCGGAGGCGCTGGTGACCGACGCACCCGAGCTTCCCGGTTTGGACGGGCGGAAGATGTCCAAGAGCTACGGCAACGCGATCGAGCTCGGGATGACGGCCGACGAGACAGCCGCCGCGATCCGACGAGCCCGCACAGACGCCGACCGCGCCATCACGTATGACCCCGGACGGCGGCCCGGGGTCGCGGGACTGCTGGCCACCGCGGCCGTCGTCCTGTCGCGCACACCGGATGAGATCGCCGACGAGATCGGCACCGCCGGCGCCGGCGCGCTGAAGACGTTCACGATCGAGGCCGTCAACGAGTTCCTGCGCGAGCACCGCGCACGTCGCGCGGCACTCACCCCCGACGATGCCGCAGCCGTGCTGCGGCGGGGAAATGAGCGGGCGGACGCCATCGCGACCGACACCCTGACCGACGTGCGCTCCGCCATGGGCATGACCTACTGATCGCCGATGCAGGTCGCGGGTGTCAAGCCCTTTCTCGGCGGCGGGCCGGACCGGTGTACTTCAAGGCATGCCGGACGCCACGCGGATCTCGGTCGTCATCCCCGTGAAGGACGACGACACCGAGCTCGCGCGGTGCCTGGGCGCCCTCGCCCGCCAGACCGTCCCGGCGGACGAGGTCATCGTCGTCGACAACGGATCGACGGATGCCTCCGCCGCCGTCGCGCGCGCCTTCGGCGCCCGCCTGGTCCGGTGCGAGACCCCGGGCATCCCCGCGGCGAGCGCCGCCGGATACGACGCGGCAGGGGGCGACGTGATTCTGCGCCTCGACGCGGACTGCGTGCCCGATGAGTCATGGACCGCGGCGATGGCCGCCGCCTTCGCCGCCCGTCCCGACGTCGCCGCGTTCACCGGGGGCGCCCGCTTCATCGACGGTCCGCCGCCGCTCCGGGCACCGCTCGCGACCCTCTACCTCGGCGCCTACGCCGCCGTGATGATCCCCACCCTGGGGCATCTCCCCCTGTTCGGCTCGAACCTGGGGCTGCGTCGTGAGGCGTGGCTCGGCATCCGTTCGTCCGTGCATCGCGATCCCGAGCTGCACGACGACATGGACCTCGCGTTCCACCTCGGTGAGCGAGGCCGTATCCGCCGGCTGTCAGGCGCGCGGATGGGCATCTCGATGCGGCCGTTCGCCCCCGGAGGGGCGTTCGGCCGTCGCGCGGTGCGCGGGCTGCGGACGGTGCTGGTGCACTTTCCGCACGACTTCCCGCCGGTGCGCTGGACGCGGCGGCTGCTGCGCCGTGTCCGCGCCCGCCGCTACGACACGCGGCCGTCCCCCGGCCGTGACACGCGCAGCCAGCGGTAGCCGTACGCCGGCACCTCGAGCTCCACGGCTCCGCGCTCGTCGAGCGGGATGCGGTCCGAGCCCAGCAGATCCACGAGCCGGGTGCCCTCCGGCTCATCCTTCAGGGCGAAGGTGGTCGCTGCCGGCACGTCGCTGAAGTTGTGGATCGCGATCATCCGCCCGACGTCGGCCCGGAGGGAGTGCACCAGCAGCGCGTCGACGGGCTGTTCCAGCACCTCGAACGCCCCCCATCCGAGCTCGGGAGAGATCCGGTACCGCGAGATCAGATCGCGGAAGAAGTGCAGCAGGGACTCCCGGTCCTCGATCTGATCCGCGGCGTTGACGTGCTGCGGCGCATAGCCGTCGCCGGGCGGCCGGGCGATCAGCCGCGACGGCGCGGCCTGCGAGAACCCGCCGTTCTTCTCCGCGGTCCACTGCATCGGCGTGCGCACGGCGCTGCGCCCCGGGATGTCGATGTTCTCCCCCATGCCGAGCTCCTCGCCGTAGAAGAGCACCGGTGTGCCCGGCAGCGTGAACATGAGGCTGTAGGCCATGCGGATGCGCCGCGGGTCGCCGAGCATCGGGGGCAGCCGGCGGGTGATGCCGCGGCCGAACACGCGCTGCCGCTCGTCCGGCGCGAACGCGTCGAACACCTCCTCCCGCTCGACGTCGGTCAGCTTGTCGAGCGTCAGCTCGTCGTGGTTGCGCAGGAAGTTCGCCCACTGCACGTCGTCGGGAAGCTGCGGTCGTGAGGTCAATGCCGTGATGAGCGGCGCCGGATCCTGCCGCGCGAGCGACAGGTAGAACGCCTGCATGCCGACGAAGTCGAACTGCATCGACAGCTCGCTGGCGTCGCCCCCGCCGAAGTAGGCGACCTGCTGATCGTACGGCAGGTTCACCTCCCCCAGCAGGATCGCCTCGCTCGAGCGGCGCTGCAGGAAGCGCCGGAAGTCGCGCAGCAACTCGTGCGGGTCGGGGATCTCGGCCCCCGGCGGCATCTCGAGGAAGAATGGCACGGCATCGACCCGGAAGCCCGATACCCCGAGCTGCAACCAGAAGCCGATCACGCGGGCGAGCTCATCGCGCACCGCGGGATTCGCGATGTTGAGGTCGGGCTGGTGCTCGTAGAAGCTGTGCTGGTACCACTGCCCGGAGGCATCGTCCTTGGTCCAGATGCCGTCGGCCTCGCCGGGGAAGACCGTGTTCTTCTGCCCCTTGGGCGGTGGATCGTCGCGCCAGATGTAGAACTCGCGATATTGCGAGTTGACACTGCGCTTCGCCTTGAGGAACCACGGATGCCGGTCGGACGTGTGGTTGACGACCAGGTCCACGATCACCCGCATGCCGCGGTCGTGGGCGGTGCGGATGACCTCCACGAAGTCGCCGTGACTGCCCAGCCGGGGATCCACGCCGTAGAAGTCGGTGATGTCGTACCCGTCGTCGCGATCGGGCGTCGGATAGAACGGCATCAGCCACAGGCACGTCACCCCCAGCTGTGCGAGGTAGTCGATCCGCTGCGCGAGACCCTGCAGGTCGCCTGTGCCGTCGCCGTCGGAGTCGAGGTAGGTCTCGACGTCGAGGCAGTAGATGATGGCGCTCTTCCACCAGAGGTCGCTCGTGTCGGTGATCTTCATCGCTTCCCCCTCGGGCGGGGCAGGATGCCGCATGTCGCGGCATCCGGGAGCGCGTGAGAGTCCGTGGAATCCATGCCGCGAGTCTGCCGGGTGGCCCGCCTCCCCGGCAGGCCCTTGAGATCCCCCGCGGTGTTGGATACAGGCGCGGGCGGATCCCGCGCGGCTAGAGTCGTCACCCGTGTCAACCGTCGCCGAATCCGCCGATCGCTACCGCAGCGAGCCCACCGTGCTCCAGACGCTGCACCGGCCCCGCCTTCTCACCCGCGAGGTGCTCGCCGGACTCGTGGTGGCTCTCGCCCTCATCCCCGAGGCCATCGCGTTCTCGGTGGTCGCCGGCGTCGATCCGCGGGTCGGGCTCTTCTCGTCGTTCGTCCTCTCCGTCGTCATCGCGTTCACCGGCGGGCGCCCCGCGATGATCACCGCCGCCGCCGGTGCGGTCGCGCTCGTCATCGCCCCGGTCGCACGCGAGCACGGCTCGGACTACCTCATCGTCACGATCGTGCTCGCGGGTGTCATCCAGGTGCTCTTCGCCGTGCTCGGAGTCGCGCGGCTCATGCGCTTCATCCCCCGCAGCGTGATGGTCGGGTTCGTGAACGCGCTGGCGATCCTGATCTTCCTGTCGCAGGTGCCGCAGCTGATCGACGTGCCGTGGGCCGTGTACGTGCTGGTCGCCGTGGGCCTCGGCATCCTGTTCGTCTGGCCGCGGATCACGCGCGCCATTCCCGCACCGCTCATCGCGATCGTGCTGCTGACGGCCGCCGTCGTCGTGTTCGGGCTCTCAGCCGTGCCCAACGTCGCCGACCAGGGCGAGCTGCCGCGCAGCCTTCCCGAACTGCTCATCCCCCAGGTGCCACTGACGTGGGAGACCCTCCAGATCGTCGCGCCCTACGCCTTCGCCGCCGCGCTCGTGGGCCTCCTCGAATCGCTGATGACCGCGAAGCTCGTCGACGACATCACCGACACCCGTTCCCGCAAGACGCGCGAGGCGTGGGGCCTCGGCGTCGCGAACATCGCCTCGGCGTTCTTCGGCGGCACCGGCGGCTGCGCGATGATCGGCCAGACGATGATCAACGTGAAGACCTCGGGCGGCCGCACCCGCATCTCGACGTTCCTGGCGGGGGTGTGGGTGCTGGTCCTCGTGGTCGCCCTCGGCGACATCGTCGGCCTCATCCCGATGGCGGCGCTCGTCGCCGTGATGATCCTGGTGTCGGTCTCGACGTTCGACTGGCACAGCATCCGGCCCGCGACGCTGAAGCGGATGCCGCTGAGCGAGACGTTCGTGATGCTCGTGACGGTCGTCGCCACCGTCTGGACCCACAACCTCGCCATCGGCGTGGTGCTGGGGGTGCTCGCCGCGATGGTGCTGTTCGCCCGCAGGGTAGCCCACTTCACCACCGTGAGCCGAACGGTCGACGGCGATACCGCGCGGTACCGGGTCGACGGCGAGCTCTTCTTCGCATCGAGCAACGATCTGACCACGCAGTTCGAGTACGCCGCCGATCCGGCGCATGTGGTGATCGACCTGTCGCGCACGCACGTCTGGGATGCCTCGACCGTCGCCGCACTCGACGCCATCGTCACGAAGTACGAGCAGCGCGGCACCACCGTCACGCTCGAGGGCATGAGCGACGCCGCGGCGTCCTTCCACGGCCGGCTGAGCGGTGGGCTCGGCTCTGTGTGAGGGGCTGGTGCCCAGAGAGCAGCCAGGACGCAAGCCCCTCCCGCCTCGCTGCGCGATCTGCCTACGGTGAGGGATGCACCGACGAGACACGACGGTCGACGCGCAGCCCGCCGTGCCTGTCGTCGGACCCGTGGAACCTCCCGCCCTGCACGTCATGACCTTCAACATCCGGCGGCGGATAAGCGGCCACTCCTGGCGCCGGGCGGACCGCTGGCGGCATCGCGCGCCCGCGGTTCGGGCCCTGCTCGAGTCGGAGCAGCCGACGATCCTCGGCATGCAGGAGGTGATGCCGGATCAGGCCGCGGCCGTGCTCGGCGCGCTGGGCACCCGCTACCGGTTCGTCGGCCGGGGTCACGGCCCGCGCGGGGCCGGGGAGGGCTGCCCGGTCTTCTTCGACGCCGACCGCCTCGAACTCCTGGACTGGGAGCAGAGCGCGCTCTCGGATCACCCGCGCGCCGCCGGCTCCCGCTCGTGGGGCAACCTCATCCCCCGCATCGTGGTGACGGCTCGCTTCCTCGACCGCCGCACGGGAGTCGCGCTCACCGCGCTCAACACGCACCTCGATCCCTTCTCCCCGCGCTCGCGCGTGCGCGCGGTCGACGTGCTCCGGGCGATGGCAGGCCGGGGTCCCAGCATCCTGACCGGTGATCTGAACGCGGGTGAGACGTCCCGCACCCTGCGCGCGCTGCTCGACGACGGCGGACTGCAGGATGCCTGGACCGCCGCGGCTCGCCGGGTGACGGCATCCGTGGGCACGTTCGCCCACTACCGGCCGCCGCGTCCCGCGCGCCCGCGGATCGACTGGATCGTCGTCACACCGGACGTGCGGGTGGAGCGGGCCGCGATCAACACCTTCCGGCACCGCGGCGTGTGGCCGTCGGACCATCTTCCGGTCCAGGCCGTCGTGAGTGTCCCGGCGCGGCAGGACGCCGCGTGAAGGCGCGCTTCCTCAGGCCGCCGCAGGACGTGGCCGAGTGGGTGGCCGACGCGGTCCGCCTGCTCGGGCCGCTGAGCGTCGTCGCGGCCTTCGTCTGGTGGAGCCCATCGGACGCCGGGATCCTGGCGTTGACGCTGCTGGCGCTGGTCGTTCCCCGGTTCGTCGGCGTGCGCCCGGCATTCGACGTCGTCTTCTGCCTCACGGTGCTCGTCGCGGCCTGGAGCAACGTGCTCGGTTTCTACGAGACGGTGCCGGGATGGGACCTCGTCGTGCACTTCGTCTGCACGGGCGTGCTCGCCGCCACGGCCTACGTCGTGCTGGCGAGGCTGGCAGTCGTGCCGGCGCCCCTCGCACCGACGACCCGCCCCGTCACGCCGATCGTGGTGGTCACGAGTCTCGGCCTGTCGCTCAGCGCCGTCTGGGAGATGGCGGAATGGGCCGGCAAGACGCTCGTCGACCCCACGATCTTCGTGAGCTACCAGGACACGATCGGCGACATGGCGGCCGGCGGGCTGGGCGCGATCGTCGCCGGCCTGGTCGTCGCGGGGGTCAGGCTGGTGGAGCGGGAGCGAGCTCCACGAGCCTGACGTCGCGCAGCTCGCCGGCGTCGACCGTGGCCGTCATCATCGTGTGCGCGGGCTGGCGGCGGCGGTCGGTCGGCGACCCGGGGTTCAGCAGCCGCAGGCCGCCGGGCGCCACGGTGTCCCACGGGATGTGGCTGTGGCCGAACACCAGCACCTCCGTGTCGGGGAACGCCGCCGCCATCCGCGGCTCGCGTCGCTGCGACGGCCCCGTCTCGTGCACCACGGCGAACCGCACGCCCTCGATCGTGCGGCGTGCCACCTCCGGCAGGCGGGCGCGCAGATCCGGGCCGTCGTTGTTGCCCCACACGCCGAGCACCTCGCTGTGGCGAGCGAGTTCGTCGAGCACGGATGCCGAGACCCAGTCGCCCGCGTGGATCACCAGGTCGGCGGCGTCGGCGGCGTCGAGTACGGCATCGGGGAGACGCCGTGCACGCCCGGGGATGTGCGTGTCGGAGATCAGCAGGAGCCGTGTCGCCATGGACCGATTCTCGCGGGTCTGGAGAACTCGAAGCTCGCTCTCAGGTTCGCGGGACCAAAACCGGTGCGGCATCCGTTCTTCCTCTATGACGCCGCAGCCAGCGACGTCATCCGAGGAGGAATCGTGAGCAACGACTACCGCAAGACTCCCGAGGCGCTCAGCCGCCTCACCGACACCCAGTACCACGTCACGCAGGAGGACGGCACCGAGCCGCCCTTCCGCAACGAGTACTGGAACAACCACGAGCCCGGCATCTACGTCGACGTCGTCTCGGGCCAGCCGCTGTTCTCATCGACCGACAAGTACGACAGTGGAACCGGATGGCCGAGCTTCACCAAGCCGATCGAGCCGGACGCCGTCGAGACCAAGAAGGACTGGAAGCTGCTCCTGCCCCGCACCGAGGTGCGGTCGTCGGGCGCCGGCAGCCATCTCGGTCACGTCTTCCCCGACGGCCCACGGCAGGCGGGCGGCCTGAGATACTGCATGAACTCGGCCGCACTGCGCTTCGTGCCCGCCTCGTCGCTCGACGACGAGGGCTACGGCGCCTACCGACACCTCTTCACCGCCCAGAACCAGGAGCACACATCATGACCAGCGGTCCCTTCGACACCGGCGAGATCACCCGCACCCCCGGCACCGAGACGGCAGTCCTCGCCGGCGGCTGTTTCTGGGGCGTGGAGGACCTCATCCGCCGCCAGCCGGGCGTCCTCGACACCCGCGTCGGCTACACCGGCGGCGAGAACGCGCACGCGACGTACCGCAAGCACCCGGGTCACGCGGAGGCGGTGGAGATCGTCTTCGACCCCACGAAGACGACGTACCGCGACATCCTCGCGTTCTTCTTCCAGATCCACGACCCGTCGACGCTGAACCGCCAGGGCAACGACATCGGCTCGAGCTACCGCTCGGCGATCTTCCCGCTCTCCCCCGAGCAGGAGCAGGTCGCCCGCGAGACCATCGCCGACGTCGACGCGTCGGGGCTGTGGCCGGGCAACGCCGTCACCACGATCGAGCCCGCGGGCCCGTTCTGGGAGGCCGAGCCCGAGCACCAGGACTACCTGCTGCGCATCCCCAACGGCTACACGTGCCACTTCCCGCGTGCCGGCTGGGTGCTGCCCAAGCGCGCTGACGCCACCGCGTGACGACGGGCCTGGTCGGTGACCGGGCTCCGCAGGCACGAGACGACGACGGATGCCGCGACCCGACGGGTCGCGGCATCCGTGTATCTGAGCCTCCCGCCGTCTCCTCATGTCAGCATCGCCACCAGTACGCGGCGCAAGGAGATGAGCGATCGTGGCCGAAGCAGCGCAAGCGCCCCTGCGGACGGGATGGATCGGTGACACATCCTGGGCGACGTGGTCGGCGATCCAGCTGGCACGCATTCCGAACGCCGCCAGATCCCGAGCGGCCGAGCGTGAGCGCCGGGCCCTCCAGAAACCGCCGATCGGCCTGCTGCGCAGCGACGACGCCGACTTCCGTGCGGCGGCGCGCAAGGTCGCCGCATATGCGCCTCGACAGTTCGGCCGTCTGAACGAGGTGCTCCTGCGCGGGCAATTCGTGCTGCGCGGCGACGACATCGCGACGCTGGACGAGCTCGTGCGCGAAGCAGTGCGGATCGCGGCGCAGGGCTTCGCCCGCCCGGGATCACCGGCTGCCGACATCGCGGCGCTCGTGGCCCGACTCGATTACGCGGAGGACTTCCTGAAGCGCCGCGAGGGCGAGCTCGCGCGGCGCAGGTACGCGCGGGGCCTGCTGGGCGGCGTCATCCTGACCTTCCTCGTTCTCGGGCTGATCGGCGGCGGCGGTGCGGCCGTCATCACGCTCTGGCGAGGGGGGCCGATTCCCACGGAACAGGCCGATGCACTGCGGGACGTGCTGGTCGCCGTGGGGGCGGGCGCCGCCGGAGCCTGCGTCAGCGTGCTCCTGCGGATGCACAAGCTGGGCGATCTCCCGATCGAGGTCGCCGCCGGAGGCGCCGCGCGCTACCGCATCTTCCTCGGGTGGTTCTTCGCTGCCGCGGTCGTGTTCCTCCTCAAGAGCGGGATCCTGGCCGCGACGGTGTTCACCATCCCCGAGGGACGGGTCGAGAGCTGGTTCTTCTGGGGTTCCGTCGGATTCCTCGCGGGCTTCAACGAGCGGTGGGCGACCAACCTCATCTCCCGCAGTTCCCGCGACGGGTCGGAGGCGGCACCGCCGGCCGCAACCCCTCCGGTCGCGGGCTCGACCCCGGCGGCGGGCACCACCGGCGGGCGTGCGAAATAAGCCCCGCGGGAACGCAGATTCCTCGGCTCCGTCGATTCCGGTACCCACACGTCGGCACTGGACAGACGAGCGTGCTAACCTGGAACGCCCGATCGGGCTGTTTTGTCGACATCCTCTGCCATCAACGAGGAATGCAGAGCTTCCGACGTCCACCGCCGAGTGCGGCTTCACTCCCATCGATTTCCGTGCCCCTCTCCTCCTCGTGAAGGCGCACCTTCTGAAAGTTCCTTTGACCTCCGTCACTTCCACCGCAGCACCAGCACATCCCGTGCTCGCCTGGCACCAGGCCGACCCCGACGTCTTCGTCGCGACGGCCGCCGGCGAGTATGCCGGATTCGTCGCTGTCGGCTCCCACGGCTTCGAGGCACAGAGCGCCCTCGGGTCGCCGCTCGGCGTGCACTCCACGCACCCGCAGGCGTCCGCGGCGGTCGCCGCGTCGTTCGCCTCGCACACCGTCGCACCCGCGCATCATGCGCGCCACACACGTCCACTGCGCGCTCGCGCGAGTGGCACCCGCGGCCGTTCACACGGCCCACGAAAAAGAAGGAAAGACACGATGGCCACTGGCACCGTGAAATGGTTCAACTCGGAGAAGGGCTACGGCTTCATCGCTCCCGACGACGGTTCGGCCGACCTGTTCGCGCACTTCAGCGCGATCACCGGCGAGGGCTTCAAGGAGCTCCGCGAGGACCAGAAGGTCGAATTCGACGCCGAGCGTGGCCCCAAGGGCATGCAGGCAGCGAACATCCGGCCGCTTTGATCTGTCGTCAGCCGGGGCCGATCTCTTCGGCCCCGGCTGACTGCCGACAGTCATCCGGCCGCTCGACCGGCTACGCCGGTTCGACCGGCTGGCGCAGGATCGTCCGCAGGCGCTCCGCTGAGGTGCGCCGCGGATCCGCCAGATAGATCTCGTGGTGCAGCCCCCGCATGCGCAGGCCCGCATCGGGGATGAATCGGCGGTGCATCTCGTCGAGCACCGGGGCCTCGTCGTCGTACGAGCCGACGTGAAGCGTCTGGACGCACGTCCCCTCGCTCAGCTCCGCCATGCGCAGCTGTTCCAGAGCCGGTGACGCAGCCTTCGCGGCCGCCGCCTCCCGCGCCCGCTCGAAGTGCGACATCTCGATCCACTCGGGGACGAGGCTCATCATCGTCCAGCTCCAGCGCGACTTGTCGCGCGCCGTCGTGAACGTGGTCATGTCTTCCGACCACCAGAGCCCCTCGAGCGGCATCACGACGTAGTCCTGACCGAGCTCGACCTTGCTCAGGAATTTCAGCTTGTACGCGACGGTGAACACCGCTCCGACCGCGGAGCCGTACTCCTCCGAGGTGTTCGGGTCTCCATGGCCGTCGATCATGACGTACCGCATCGGCGGCACGTCCATGATCTCGAACGCCCCGCGCGGTGCCGTGTAGGCGCTGATCGACTTCTTCAGGTCGACCTTCGTCACGCCGGACCGACCTGCGCGGACCCGCCGCTCGAGGACTCCGACTTGCGTCCGCCCGCTTCGAGCACATCGCCCGCCGGCAGTTCCTGATGCCCGCCGAACTGCAGCCGCATGGCCGACAGCACCTGATTGGCGAACTGGTCCTCGTCCCTCGAGGCGAAGCGTTCGAACAGGGATGCCGCGAGCACCGGAGCCGGCACCCCGGTGTCGACGGCGGCCTTGACCGTCCAGCGGCCTTCACCGGAGTCCGAGACCCGCCCCGCAAGGCCCTCGAGCGTCGGATTGCCCTGGAGCGCCGCCGCGGTCAGGTCGAGCAGCCACGACGAGATCACCGATCCCCGCCGCCACAGCTCGGCGACCTTCGGGGTGTCGATCGTGAACTGATAGAACTCCGGCTCCTCCAGCGGGGCGACCTCTGCCGAGTGCTCGGCCTCCTGCACCCCGGCATCCGCGTGCTCGAGGATGTTCAGTCCTTCGGCGAGCGCCGCCATCACGCCGTACTCGATGCCGTTATGGACCATCTTGACGAAGTGGCCGGCGCCGGACGGCCCGCAGTGGAGGTAGCCCAGCTCTTCGGGGGCGAAGTCTCCGGTGCGGCCGGGTGTGCGGCCCGCCTCGCCGCTGCCGGGCGCGATGGTCCGGAGGATCGGCTCGATGCGCTGGAACGCCTCGTCGGGACCGCCCACCATGAGGCAGTACCCCCGCTCCAGCCCGAAGACGCCGCCGCTCGTGCCGACGTCGACGTAGTGGACGCCGGTGCCCTTCAGCGCCGCCGCGCGCCGCACGTCGTCGCGGTAGTTCGAGTTGCCGCCGTCGATGATGATGTCGCCGGGCTCGAGCAGCGCGGAGACCTCGTCGACGACCTTCCCGGTCAGCCCTGCGGGGATCATCAGCCAGATCGCACGCGGCGCCTCGAGCTGCGCCACCAGTTCCGCCAGGCTTCCCGAGCCCACGGCGCCCTCCGCCACCAGGCCCGTGACGACATCCGCGCTCACGTCGTACACGACGCATTCGTGGCCGTCTCGCATCAGACGCCGGACGATGTTGCCGCCCATCCGGCCGAGGCCCACCATTCCCAGCTGCATCGCCGCTCCTCCACTCGTCCGTCGAGCCGAGGCTCGACCATCCGTTCTCGCAGTCTAGAGAGCAGCGGCGGTGCACCGGCCGATGCCTGCGACCATCGCCGGCTCGGACCGATGCCGCCGCCGCGGTCCCGCGCCATCCTCGGCGGATCTCGACCTGCGCCCGCCGCTCGCGCGGGACACCGTCACGGGGTCGGCGATCCGCCGGTCACCGCGAGCGTCTCACCGGCGACATAGCTGGATTCCGCGGACGCGAGGAACACGTACGCCGGCGCGAGCTCGGCGGGCTGGCCCGCGCGACCCAGCGGCGTCTGCTCGCCGAAGCTCTCGATCTTCTCCTGCGGCTGTCCCTCGGTCACCTGCAGCGGAGTCCAGATGGGGCCGGGCGCGACCGCGTTCACGCGGATCCCCTTCGGGGCGAGCTGCTGCGCCAGCGCCTTGGTGAACGCGTTGATCGTCGCCTTCGTCGAGGCGTAGTCGACGAGGATCTCCGACGGCTTGTAGGCCTGGATGGAGGTCGTGTTGATGATCGTCGAGCCGGGCTTCAGGTGCGGAAGAGCCGCCTTCGTGATCCAGAACATCGCGTAGACGTTGGTCTTGAAGGTGTCGTCGAACTGGTCGTCGTCGAGCGTCGCCAGATCTTCGTTGAAGACCTGCTTGCCGCCGTTGTTCACCAGGATGTCGAGTCCGCCGAGCCCGTCGACGGCGCGCGCGACGAGGTCGCGGCAGTAGCCGGGGTCGCGCAGGTCGCCCGGCAGCGTGAGTGCCGTGACGCCGGCGTCCTGGATGAGCCCGGCGATGCGCTGGGCGTCCTTCTCCTCCTCCGGGAGGTACGACATCGCCACGTCGGCGCCCTCGCGAGCGAAGGCGATGGCCGTCGCGGCGCCGATGCCCGAGTCGGCACCGGTGATGAGCGCCTTGCGGCCGGCGAGGCGCTCGGAGCCGCGATAGGTCTCCTCGCCGAGATCGGCCTTCGGCTCCAGCTCGGCGTCGAGGCCCGGTTCCGGCTGATGCTGCTTCTTCGGATCGAAGGCGGCGTACATCTCAGCGGGGTTGGTGAACGTGTACTGGTCTCGTGTGTCGGTAGCCATGCCGTCACGCTAAGCAGAAGGCCGTGTCCACGCTCCGGGGTTGCGCGCTCGCGGCAGACCGGTTACACCCGGCTCGCCGTCGCCGACCGGACACGGCCGCAGTGCTCAGCCCTGCGGCCCCTGGCGGCCGGAGAAGCCCGCGAACAGGGCGTGCAGGAGCGGAAGCAGTGACGCGATCATCAGCACCGTGCCGACCGTGAGATCTTCGGCACGCAGCACCGCTCCGCTGATCAGCAGGCCGGCGAACAGCACGGCCGAGACGACGCGGCGGCCCATCCGCTCGAGACGCCTCAGCCAGCGGTCGAGCTTCGGCACGTCGGCGACGAGCCGGCCATCCTCGATCCGCGTCACCATGTCGTCGAGCCGCCGCGGCAGCCGAGCGACGACGCCCGCCATCGACGCCGCCTCCTGCACGACGGCTCTGCCCATGTTGCCCCGCTCGTCCTTCAGCAGGCGATCGGCATACGGCTCCACGGCATCCCAGACGTTGAATGCCGGGTCGAGCGAGCTGCACATCCCGCTCGTGAGGGAGACCGCCCGGATGATCAGCAGGAAGTTCTCGGGAAGCTGGAACGGCAGCGACCGCACGACGTCGCCGAATTCCTTCGCGAAATCGCGGAACTCCCGCGGGTCGACCTGCTGCAGCTCCGCGAAACCCATGCCGCCGAAGCGCGCGAACAGCGTGGTCATCGCGCGCTCGAGCTCGATGGTGTCGGCGGACGGGAGCAGCACGCCGACCGCCCGGATGCTGTCGATCATCTGCCGGCTGTTGCGCGAGGCCACCGCGATCATGAGCCGCTGCAGGCTGTGCCGCAGCGTGTCGGGCACCTCGCCCATCATCCCGAAGTCGATGAAGGTGAGGGTCCACGGATGCCGGGGGTCGCCGGCTGCGCGCGTCACCGGGGTCACGAAGATGTTGCCCGGGTGCGGGTCGGCGTGGAAGAAGCCCCGGAGGAACAGCTGATCGAACATCACGTTGGCGAACTCGACCGCGACGGCGGCCGGGTCGATCCCCGCCGCCCGCAGGCCCTCGATGTCGTTGATCTTGATCGCGGTGACGTCCTGCAGCGTCAGCACGCGGCGGGTGGTGCGCTCCCAGGCGATCTCAGGGGCCTCGACGCGCGGGTCGCCGGCGACGTCGGCGGCGAACCGCTCCGCGTTCTGGGCTTCGTGGAGGTAGTCGATCTCCTCGCGGCTGGTGTGTGCGAACTCCTCCACGAGCTGCGGCAGGTCGACGTGGTCGCGCACGACCTTCACCCGGCTGAGCCAGCCGGCCACGCGCCGGAGCGCGGCGAGGTCGACGTCGACGATCGCCTCGATGCCGGGCCGCTGCACCTTGACGACGACGTCCGCGAACCCGGTCTCGGCGGCGTCGGCCGGTGTCAATCGCGCGCGGTGCGCCTGGCCGAGGGATGCCGCGGCCACCGGTGTCTCATCGACCCACTCGAACGCGCGGCTCAGCGGCACGCCGAGCTCCGCCTCGGCGAGCTCCCGGATGGCCGGGAAGGCGACCGGGGGAACCTCGTCCTGCAGGCCCTCGAGCTCCTTCGTGATCTCGGGGGGCAGCACGTCGAGACGGGACGACAGGAACTGGCCCACTTTGATCATGAGCCCGCCGTACTGGACCGCCAGCACGTGGAAGCGGCGCGCGATCGTGCGCAGCCTGCGGGTGCGGCCGCGGGCGGCGAGTGCTCCGAACCCGAACCGGGGCAGGAACAGTTCGTACCACCACGCCTGGACCATGTAGCGCCCGGCGAACCGCAGGATCCGGCGGTAGCGGGCGCGCGGGTTCCCGACGTCGGCCATCGAAGCTCCTAGGCGGTGCGGATCAGGTCAGCAGTGGTGCCGCGATCCCGGCCGCCCGGAATCCCGTGCGCCGGTGGGCGCACGGGTCGTGGTGCTGTGCCGGCACCCGGCCGGCCCGTCAGTCCTGAGCGAGGATCGAGTAGAGCTTACGCCGCGCCTCGTCCAGCACTTCGACCGCCTGCGCCACCTGTTCGGGCGTGCCCCCGCGTCCGACCTGAGCGGCCGCCTGTGCGAGCTTGGCGCCCGCCTTGGGCAGGGCGCTGGTGCGCCCCGTGTCGCGGGAGCCGAAGGACTCCCACGGCGCGGACTGTCCGTCGGCGGCCGCAGCCTCGGCGCGTCCCGCCTCGGTGAGCGAGTACGTCTTCTTGCCGTTCGCCTCCTCCGCGGCCACGAGGCCTTCGTCGGCGAGGAGCTGCAGGGTCGGGTACACCGATCCCGGGCTGGGCTTCCAGGCGCCGTCGCTGCGCGCCTCGATCTCCTGGATGATCTGGTAGCCGTGCATGGGCTTCTCGGCGAGGATCGCGAGCACCGCGGCCCGCACGTCGCCGCGCCCGACGCGCGGCGAGAAACCGCGCTCGAAGGCATCCTTCAACTGGTCCATGGCATCCCACAGACTGCCGGGCAGACCGGATCCCTGACCACTGGGACGGGAACCGAATCCGGGGAACGAACCGCTCATGACGACCTCCTGAACGAGTGTGTGCCGATATGCCGACGATACCTAGCGATATATCGCTCGACAAGGGATCGGGCTGGGTGTTCCCTGTGCAGATCGCGATGACGGATGCCTCAGCGGGGACGGCGCCGAGCGTCACCACCCCATGGAGCCGGGTTCCCCCTTGAACGGCCCGACGATCTCCGGGGTGATCCACCCGCCGTAGAACCGGCCGGGCTGCGGCAGCACCTCGACGCCGTCGATCGCGCACATGTCCATCTCGCGGGGGTAGACGGCCACCCGGCCCTCGAGGGACGCGAACCCCTCGGCGGGGCTCGGATACGTCCACGCCGCGCGCGGCCGCAGCTGACCCCCGCCGCGCACGTCGAAGTACCGGGCGCCGCCCTTGAACTCGCAGTGCGACGATCCCTCGCCCGGCGTCAGTGCGCCGGCGGCGAACGCGGAGATCGGCAGGTAGTAGACCGGCGGATGACTCGTCTCGAGCACGCGGACGACATCGTCCGTATCGACGATCACCTCACCGCCGAGGCGGATCACGGCACGTCGGGCGACGTGTTCGACGCGCGGCGGACGCGGGTAGTCCCAGACGGACTCCTGGCCAGGGCCGACCGGCGATGGCTCGGGCCTCATGTGCCACCTCCTGAGGGAGCAGCGGTTGGAGGGCAAGGCTACCCCGGCGCGACCGCCACTCACCTGTGGGTGACCCTGTCAAGGCCTCGCCGAGGACGCCGCGGGTTCCGTAGCGTGCCCCACGACGCGAAAGGAATCGACATGCTCCGCGCACTCGCACTGAACTGCACCCTCAAGACCTCGCCGGATGCCTCGAGCGGCGAACTGCTCGCCCAGCAGGTCCTCGACGCCCTCGCCGACCACGACGTCGCCGGCGAGCAGATCCGGGTGGTCGACTTCGACGTGCGGCCGGGGGTGGAAGCCGACATGGGCGACGGAGACCAGTGGCCGGGGATCCGCGAGAAGGTGCTGGCCAGCGACATCCTGGTGTTCGCCACGCCCACCTGGATGGGACACCTGTCCAGCGTCGCCCAGCGCGTGCTCGAGCGCCTCGACGCCGAGCTGTCCGAGACGGATGACGAGGGGCGCGCGATCCTCGCGGGCAAGGTCGCGGTGACGGTCGTCGTCGGCAACGAGGACGGCGCGCACGCCATCACGGCCGACCTCTACCAGGCTCTCGGCGACGTCGGCTTCACGATCCCCTCGCAGGGCGGGGTCTACTGGAACGGCGAGGCGATGCAGACCACCGACTACAAGGACCTGCCCGAGACTCCGGAGAAGGTCGCGTCGACGACGAAGACCCTCGCCCGCAACGCCGCCCATCTCGCGGGGCTCCTGAAGGAGCGCCCGTACCCCGCGCCGCCGCAGTGATCGCGGGCGCCGCCGCCCGGGGTCGGCGCGTTCAGCGCCCGAACTCCTCGAGCCAGCGCAGCCACACCTCGCTGATCGTCGGATACGACGGCACCGCATGCCACAGGCGCTCGATGGGCACCTCGCCCACGACGGCGATCGTCGCCGCGTGGAGCATCTCGCCGACGTCCTGGCCGACGAAGGTCGCCCCGACGAGGACGCGCCGCTCCTCATCGACGATCGCGCGGGCCCGCCCGCGGTAGTCGTCGGCCAGTTCGCTCGAACCCGCGAGCCACGAGAGGTCATAGTCGATGACGCGGATGTCGAGCCCTGCGGCGCGTGCGGACTTCTCGGTATGCCCGACCGACGCCACTTCGGGATCGGTGAAGATCACCTGCGGCACCGCGGAGTGATCTGCCGTCGCGACGTGGGCGCCCCAGGGAGCATCGTCGACCTCCGCCGCCTGCGCACGCGCGGCGATGACATCGCCGGCGGCACGCCCCTGGTACTTGCCCTGGTGCGTGAGCAGGGCGCGGTGGTTGACGTCGCCCACCGCGTAGAGCCAGTCCACGCCGCGCACGCGCAGGGTGTCGTCGACGTCGAGCCACGAACCGGGCTCGAGCCCGGCGGTCTCGAGACCGATGTCGGCGGTGCGGGGCACACGACCTGTGGCGACCAGCACCTCGGCCGCGCGCACCTCCGAGCCGTCCGACAGCGACAGCACGACATCGCCGTCACCGTCGCGCGACGCGCGCTCGACCTCGACGCCGGTGCGGACGACGGCTCCGGCATCCGTCAGCGCCTTCGCGACCGCCTCACCCGCGAAGGGCTCGACGCCGCCCAGCAGGCCGGACCGCGCGATGACCGTCACAGTGGCGCCGAACGAGGTGAAGAGCGTCGCCATCTCGCTGCCGACGACACCGCCGCCCAGCACCACGAGGGATGCCGGCACGTCTTGCACGCCGGTGGCCTCGCGACTCGTCCACGGCTGCACGTCGCGCAGGCCGGGGATGTCGGGGAGCAGTGCCGCCGAACCGGTGGACACGGCGACCGCGTGGCGGGCGACCAGCACCGTCTCGACGCCGTCCGCGTCGGTCACGGTGACCTCGCGCTCCCCGGTGAGCCGCCCGTGCCCGCGGACGAGATCGATGCCCGCCCCGTGCAGCCAGTCGACCTGGGAGGTGTCGTCCCAGTGATGCACGAGCTCATCGCGGCGGTGCAGGGTCGCCGCCACGTCGATCGTGCCGGTCACGGCCTGCGCGGCTCCGCCGACCGCCCGCGCGGCCCGCAGCGCCGCACCTGGACGCAGCAGCGCCTTCGAGGGGATGCACGCCCAGTACGAGCACTCGCCGCCCACGAGCTCGCTCTCGACGACGACGACCGACAGCCCGCCCTGCGTCGCCCGGTCGGCGACGTTCTCGCCGACGGGGCCGGCACCGATCACGATGAGGTCGTACTCGCGCGAAGTCATGCGCCCCAACGTAGCCGCGTCCCGCGACACAGGCGAGACGGATGCCGCCGCGCGGCGTGGCCGGCGAGCATAGCGCAGATCACGGCATCCGTCGCGTCCGCCATGATGTCGCCGGCCTGTGGTTATGTGGGAACCCCGGCCGAAAGGGCAGCATGGCGATCGAATTCCGCGGGGTCTCGAAGCGGTACCCGGATGGCACCGTCGCCGTCAACGACTTCAGCGTGCTCATCCCCGCGCACAAGACCACGGTGCTCGTCGGCTCGTCGGGCAGTGGCAAGACGACGCTGCTGCGGATGATCAACCGGCTCGTCGAGCCGAGTGCGGGCGTCATCACCATCGACGACGAGCCCATCTCGGGTCGCGATCCGGTCGCCCTGCGCCGAGGCATCGGCTACGTCCTGCAGAACGCCGGCCTCCTCCCCCACTTCTCGGTCGTCGACAACATCGCGACGGTTCCCGTGCTCAGCGGCGTCCCCCGTGCGAAGGCGCGCGAGCGCGCTCTCGAGCTGATGGATGTCGTCGGCCTCGAGCGCGGACTGGCCAAGCGGTATCCGAGCCAGCTGTCGGGCGGGCAGCAGCAGCGCGTGGGAGTCGCACGAGCCCTCGCCGTCGACCCCAACATCCTGTTGATGGACGAGCCGTTCGGCGCCGTCGACCCGATCGTCCGCAGAGAGCTGCAGACCGAGACCCTGCGCCTGCAGGGCGAGCTCGACAAGACCATCGTCTTCGTGACCCACGACATCGACGAGGCGTTCCTGCTCGGCGACCAGGTCGTGATCCTCGAGAAGGGCGCGCGCATCGCGCAGATCGGCACCCCGAGCGAGATCATCGAGAACCCGGCGAGCGACTTCGTCGCCGACTTCATCGGCGTCGAGCGGGGCGCGCGTGCCCTGCGGGCCAAGCAGACGGCGCACGGCACGGTGCTCGTCGACACCGCGGGGCGCACGCAGGGCGTGCTCGTGGAGGACGAGCCGTGAACTGGGTGCTCGACAACCTCGATCTGATCGGGGCACTGACCGTCGACCACCTGCGCCAGAGCGCGGTCGCGATCCTCGCCGGATTCGTGCTGTCCATCCCACTGGGGTGGCTGGCGTTCCGGTACACCAGACTGCGAGGCACCGTGCTGACGGTGATCGGGCTCCTCTATACGATTCCGTCGTTCGCACTGTTCGCACTGCTGACGCTGTTCGGCGTGCCGTACCTGTCCGAGCTGAACCTCATCATCGCGCTCACGATCTACGCCGTCGCCATCATGACCCGTTCGGTGACCGAGGGGCTCGCCTCCGTCGACCCGGTGACGCGCTCCGCCGCGGTGGCGGTCGGCTTCGGCGCATGGCGACGGTTCTGGACGGTCGACTTCCCACTCTCGGGCCCGGTCGTGCTCGCGGGCCTGCGGGTGACCGCGATGTCGACCATCTCGCTCGCGACCGTCGGCGCCCTGATCGGCGTGGAGAATCTGGGCTATCTCTTCACCAACGGGTCGCAGCGTCGCATCATCGCCGAAGTCCTCGCCGGCGTCGTCGCAGTCGTGGTCATCGCCGTGGTCATCGACGGGCTGCTCATCCTGGCGGGGCGCGCGCTCATGCCTTGGACGCGGCGCATCTCGCCGCCCAAGCAGGCCCGCCTCCGGGTGGTGACGGCATGAACCTGCTGGCCGAGGCGCTCGCCTGGATCTTCGCGCCCGCCCGGCTGACCGGCTCGCTGCCGCTGCCGACGGCCATCGCCCAGCACCTCGCCTTCACCTTCGGCTCCGTGGCGATCGCCGCGGTGATCGCGATCCCGATCGGATGGCTCATCGGGCACACCGGCCGAGGGCGCGAGCTCGCGGTCTTCCTGTCCGGCGCCGCCCGCGCCCTCCCGGCCCTCGGACTGGTCGTGCTGCTGAGCCTGCTGCTGGGCGTGGCGTTCAAGACCGAGGCGGCCGTGGCCACCTTCGTGGTGCTCGCGATCCCCTCGATCCTCGCCGGCGCGTACGCGGGCATCGAGGCGATCGACCGGACCGTGATCGACGCCGGTCGCGCAATGGGAATGACCCAGTGGCAGATCCTGTTCCGGATCGAGATGCCACTAGGACTCTCGCTCCTCATCGGCGGGCTGCGCTCCGCGACGCTGCAGGTGGTCGCCACCGTCACCATCGGCGCCTACATCGGCGTGGGCGGGCTCGGCTACTACATCCTGCAGGGCATCGCGCTGCGCGACTTCGCCGAGATCCTCGGCGCGTCGATCGTGGTCGTCGCGCTGGCCCTGGTGCTCGACGGGCTCTTCGCCCTGCTCGCCCGCGTCGCCGTGCCTCGTACGGACGGCGCCCGTAAACCCTCTCAGGGCGACGTCCCCGCGCTCGCCCGCGCCCCGCAGTTCTCCCGCTGATCCCACCACACCGGAGGTAACGAAAATGTCCACAGCACGCACGCGCCTGACCGCGGCGCTCGCAGGGACCGCCATCGCGGCGCTCGCGCTCGCAGGCTGCGCCTCGAGCGACCCGCTGAACGACGACAGCACCGACACGGGCGACACCGGCGACTCGTCGGCCATCGTCATCGGCTCGCAGGCCTACTACTCGAACGAGATCATCGCCGAGATCTACGCGCAGGCCCTCGAGGCCGACGGCTTCGAGGTCGAGCGCAACTTCAACATCGGCCAGCGGGACGCCTACATGCCGGCCCTCGAGGACGGCGAGATCGACCTGTTCCCCGAGTACACCGGCAACCTGCTGCAGTACTTCGAGCCCGACACCACGGCGACGACCTCCGAGGACGTCTACGCCGCGCTGCAGGAGGCCCTTCCCGAAGGCCTGACCGTGCTCGACCAGTCCTCGGCGACCGACCAGGACTCGTACAACGTCACGGCCGCCTTCGCCGAGGAGAACGGACTGACCTCGATCGCCGACCTCGCCGGGATCGATGGGCTGGTGCTCGGGGGCGCGCCCGAACTGGAAGAGCGCCCGTACGGGCCGACCGGGCTCCAGGAGCTCTACGGCGTGACGGTGTCGTTCCAGGCCACCGCCGACACCACCGTCGACGAACTGGTCGCGGGCAACATCCAGATCGCGAACGTCTACAGCGCCGACCCGCGGATCGAGACGGAAGACCTCGTGACGCTGGAAGACCCCGAGGGACTCTTCCTCGCGTCGAACGTCGTCCCGGTCGTCAACGCCGAGATCGCCGACGACATCGCGGACGTCATCAACGCCGTGAGCGCAGCGCTGACCCCCGAGGGTCTCGTCGCACTCAACGTCGAATCCACGGAGGAGCAGCGCTCGCCCGAGGACATCGCGGCGGACTGGCTCGCCGACAACGGCCTCAACTGACCGGACGCCCGACAGCTCGGCGCCCCTCGTGGATCCCTCCGGATCCGCGAGGGGCGCCGTGCTTTCACCCGCGCGTCGGCCGATCCGCCTGGGCGCCGTCGCCGGCGTAGGGCAGACTCGGAAGCCCGAGAAGAGGAGCCGCATGTCCGATCCCCGCCCCCCGCAGCCATCGGGTGAGCAGTCATCGGGCGAGCAGCCATCCGGCGAGCGGCCGCCGAGTGACGCGGCGCCAACGGGTCCCACCGCGGACGGCGCGTCGCCACGCCCGTATACGTCACCCTCCGCGGATGCTCCGCAGTACGCGATGCCCGCCTACGCCGTCCCGCCGCAGCAGACCACGCCGGCACCCGGCGACGCTCGCTCCGCCCCGTCGCCTGGTGCTCCGCCGCTCGCACATGCGTACGCCACGCCCGCGTATGCCGATCCCGGCGCCGCTGCTCGACCCGGTACGTACGCGTACCCCACCGCCTACGCTGCGCCTCCCGCCGCTTACGCGGCTGCCGGCGCCGCAGCGGCCGCCGCCGCTCTGCCGCCCTACGCTCGCGCTGCGTCCGCCCCACCCCCGTCCTATCCGGGCGCGCCCGCCTTCGGCACGGCACCGGTGAATGGATCGCTCCCGCCCGCAGGCACCGACACCAGGCCGAAGGGGCTCGCGATCGTCGCGCTGTCCCTCGCGGGCGCAGGTGTGCTCCTGATGCTCGTCGCAGCAGTCCTGGGCTCGGCGGGAGTCGGCTGGCTGTCTCCGCTGCTGCTGTTCGTCGCCTTCGTGCTCTCACTGATCGCGCTGATCAGCCGCAGGCAGGGCGGCAAGGGCTTCGGAGTCGGCGCGCTGCTGCTCTCCATCCTCGGCGGGCTCCTCGCCCTCGTCGTCGCCGTCGCCTGGGTCTTCGGCGCGTTCACCGGCGCCTCCAGCGGTGGCGACGACGGCTACGACACGTACACCGAGGAGGAGTACTCGCTCCCCGGGATCGCCGCGCCGGGCACGGACGGGCAGCCCGATCCGGGCGCGCAGTTCGCCCCGCCGGTGCAGGCGACGGTGACCGAGACGGCGTTCGGACGCGGGTACGACGATGTCTGGTGGTACGCGGTGATCGTCGACAACCCCAACGCGGATTACGTGTTCGACGCGTATGCGGAGGTCCACGCCTACGCGGAGGACGGGTCGATGCTCGGATCAGCGCCGGCATACACGATGCTGCTCTCCGGCAAGACCGCCCTCGTGGGCTACTTCTTCGATCTGAGCGACGCCGAGATCGCGCGCATCGACGCCGACCTGCCCGAAGCCTCGCAAGCGACGCTCTCGCCCGGCACGGAGACCGGGTCGTTCGGCGTGGAGGTCGACACCATCCCGGCCGACGCGGACGGTCCCGTCGCCGTGACCGGAACAGCGAGCGCGCACTTCGCCGAGGATCAGGAGTTCGTCGCCGTCACGGCGCTGGTGCGGGCGGCCGACGGAACCATCGCCGCGGCCACCAGCACCTACCTGGACGCGGTCCCCGGCGACGGCACGCCCGTGGCCTTCGAGGCCTGGTTCGAGGACCTTCCCCCTGGTGCGACGGTGGAGGCCCTCGCCCACCGATGACCCTCCCCAGCCATGACGCCGTACCCTGTCGTCATGGACATGGGCGAGATCATGCTGTGGGGCTTCGGCACGCTGGCCGCCCTGCTGCCCGTGTACTTCCTCTGGTTCGCGTTCGACACCCACCGCAGGCGGAAGCGGGGCGAGGTGCCCGCGCATTCATCCGGCGGACTGCTCGGCATCGACGAGTTCTTCCATCCGAGCGCCGAGAACGCCCGGGCGGTGTGGGAGGCCGAGCAGATCACCCCCGCCCCGGCTCCGACGCCCGGAGACGGCCCGGGCGTCATCGACGGCAACCGCATCGTGATCGAGACGGGCCTGCGCAAGAACGGCTAGAGCTGCTGCCCCGACTCAGCGCCGGCGGGCGCGGCGAACGGCGGCGGCGATGATGCGCCAGCCGACGAGGGCCGCGAGCAGCGTCAGGGCGGCGACGACGATGAACGCGATCGCGGTTCCCTGACCGGATGCCGCGCGCAGCAGCATCCCACCGGCCACGGTGACCGCCCACACGCCGAGACCGGTCCGCACCGGCGCCGCCGGTGCGCGCCACGCCCGCGTGACGAGCCAGCCCGCCGCGAGGCCGGCGAGGAAGGGCCATGTCGTCTGTCCGAGGCCCGTCCACACGTCGGAGTCGTGGCTCGCACGGCCGACCGCGGCGAAGGCGATCACGAGCACGACGTCGAGGCCGAGCGCGACCGCCACCGCACGCCGGGAGGGCCGCTCGGTCGCACGCGCGGTCGGGGCGGCGGCCCTCATGCGCGCACCGCCGGCCGGGGGGCGAGGCCCGGCGTGAGCGCTTCTCGCTCGTCGAAGACGAAGCAGTCCCCGCTCCAGTGGTCGCCGCCGACCTGCTCGAAATAGCCGAGAATCCCGCCGTCCAGCTGGTAGGCGTCCACGCCGGACTCGCGCAGGTAGATCGCCGCCTTCTCGCAGCGGATGCCGCCCGTGCAGTAGCTCACGACGGTCTTGCCCTCGAGGTCCGCCGCGGCGGCGGCTGCGGCATCCGGAAACTGGGTGAACCGCTCGAGGCGCCAGTCCAGTGCGCCGTCGAACGAGCCGTAGTCCACCTCGAAGGCGTTCCGCGTGTCGAGCAGCACGACCTCGCGGCCCTCGTCGTCACGGCCCTGGTCGAGCCAGCGGCGCAGCGTCGCGGGCGCGACCGATGGCGCACGGCCCGATTCGGGGCGGATGGTGGGGTGGTCCATGCGGATGATCTCGCGCTTCACCTTGACGAGCATCCGGCCGAAGGGCTGCGTCTCGGACCAGCTCTCCTTCGTCCTCAGCGCCGCGAACCGCGGGTCCGCACGCAGCGCGTCGACGAAGTGGCGCACCGCATTCGCATCCCCTGCGAGGAAGAGGTTGACGCCCTCCTCGGCGAGCAGGATGGTGCCCTTGAGCCCGGCTGCCACCGCGCGGTCTCGCAGCACCGGCTTCAGCTCGGCGGCGTCGACGATGCGGGTGAACAGATACGCCGAGACGTTGAGAACGGATGCCACTCCTCCAGCCTACGGACGCCGCGGTGTGAGGGCGCCCACCGCCGAGAGCCACCGACGGATGCGCAGCGCCGCAGACCACGCGCGGTGGCCACACGCGGTTCGGTGCGGGGCGCCGAGGCCGCGGCGCGCGGCGGTCGCGGCATCCGTCCGACGCATCCGCTCGCCGGGTCCCGGTAGTCCCTCGGCCGCGGGAGGTCAAGACCCTGGCCACTGCGCCCGCGTGCACCGCAGGGTGGGAAGGTACCTCGGCGACGCTGTGCGCCCGAACCCCTGGAGGAGTCCATGACCGACCCCACGATCCCCGAACCGCTGCCGGGTCAGACGCCGCCGGGCGAGATGCCTCCGGGTGCGCCGCCGGACCAGCCGGCACCCGATCAGCCGACCCCCGATCAGCCTGGGCCTGACCACCCGGCGGAGCCGCCCGCGCCGTGGCCGGAGGAGCCGCTCGCGCCGCACCCGGCTGAGCCGTCGTTCCCGCAGACACCGGAGACGCCGTTCCCGTAGCCGCACTGCGCCGGGTTGCGCCCACCTCTGCCGGAGCAGCCCCGTTCACTTGCGCTGAACGTACGGGTTCAGGTGCCAGGGGCGTACATACAGCGCAAGCGAAACGATTCACCCGTCGTCAAGGAGCAGGCGTTGTGGTGCGCTCGGCGAGCAGTTCCTCGGCCAGCTCCCACATGCGGGCACCGTCCGCCTCGTCGGAGAGCCGGGGATACGGCCGCTGCGGCGCGGCGCGACCGCCGAAGTGGAAAAGCCCCGAAGGACCGAAGAAGGCCGGCGGTTCCTCCCCGGGAGCGGTCGCCGCGAGCAGCGCGCACTGCGCGGCCTGCGCCGGAGTTCCCCCGAGTCGCTCGCTGAGTGCCCGGCCGACGCCGTTGCCCCCGCGCGCCCGCATCGCCGGAGCGATCGCGGTGCCGGGCACGACGCCCGGATGGCTGAACCCGACCGACACGCCCGCCCCGCTGGCGCGCGAGCGCCGCGCCAGTTCGTATCCGAACAGCCCGAGTGCCACCTTCGAGCCGCCGTACGCCCGCAACGGGCGGTAGCGACGCTCGCTCTGGAGGTCGTCCCATCGCACCCTCGAGACGCCGGCCGCGAGGCTGAGCTGCACGGCGACCCGCGCGCGCCGCTCCTGCAGCAGGGGCAGCAGCGCCGTCGTGAGCGCGAAGTGCCCGAGGAAGTTCGTCTGGAAGTGCAGTTCGAACCCGTCGACACTCACGTGGCGCTCGGGATCCCCGAGCAGCACGATGCCCGCGTTGAGCACGAGGATGTCGAGCGGCACGCGCTCGGCGCCCAGCGCGTCGGCGAGCGCGCGGACCGTCTCCAGGCGCGCCAGGTCGAGGTCGCGCAGCGTCAGCCGCGCGTCGGGAACCGTCGTGCGGATGCTCTCGATCGCGCGTTCGCCCTTCGCGCGGTTGCGCACGGGCAGCACCAGCTCGGCGCCCGCGGCAGCGAGGCCACGCGCGATCTCGACGCCGACGCCGTCGCTCGCGCCGGTGATCAGCGCGGTGCGCCCGCGCAGGTCGGGCATCGCCACCGGCGCTGGGAGCGTGCGAGACATGGGGCTCTCCGTTCGGCTGTCCGTCTGGAGGAGGCCGGGCGGATGCCTGTGATACCCGGCGACGCCGCGCTCACTCCCCTATCGTGGCGCCGTCCACGCGTCGATGCCACCGTGCCGGGAGCCTGCGCTCCGAAGCCGAACGCCACCCGCCGTCAGGGGCGCGTGGCCGCGTGTGCTGCGCTCACGCCTCGCTCAGCGCGTCCGGCACGGTGAGCGGCGGCACGCCGGCCTCCACCGCGCGCCCGGCCTCGAAGAGGAGATCCTCTCCGAAAGAGCGGCCGATGAGCTGCACGCCGGTCGGCATCCCGTCCGCTCCGGGTCCGGTCGGGAGCGCCAGAGCGGGCAGCCCGAGGAAGTTCGCGGCGACCGTCAGCCACAGGTCGCGCCAGGCGCGGTCAGCGGGTTCCTGCCCGCCGAGGTCGTGGTCGGGCTCGCGCATGCGCGACGTCGACACCGGTCCGAGAAGCAGCGGAGTCTCCCGCTGCAGGCGGCGCCAGTCGGCGGCGATCGCGGCCCGCCGCGCCCATGCCTCGGCGTACTCGCGCGCGGTCTCGTAGGGGCGGGCGGCCGCCGTGCTGTCGTGCAGGAACGAGGTCGCCGAGCGTCCGAGCGGCTGCCCCAGCGCGGCGGGATCGAGCGAGATCAGCATGTCGGTGCACGACAGCCGGCGCCAGAGCACGGCGGCCTCCTCGAGGTGCGGAGCCTCGATGTCGACGACCTCCCAGCCGGCGTGGGCGAGGGATGCCGCGGCACGGTCGATCCCCGCAGCAACCTCGGGATCCACTGCGTTTCCGCCGGGATCGCGCACCACGCCGACCCGGCGGGGCAGGTGGGGCGATGGCGGCGGCGCGGCCACGGACATCGGGTCGTCGGCATCCCACCCTTGCAGCACGCCGAGAGCGAGGGCGGCGTCGTCGACGGTGCGCGCGAGGGGGCCGTTCACCGAGAACTGCTGGAGCGTGAGTGCGACCGACTGCCCGCGGACGGCCGCACGCGGCACCCGGCCCCGCGAAGGGCGCAGGCCGACGACGCCGGCTGCGTAGGCGGGAAGACGCAGCGAGCCGCCGAAGTCGTTGCCGAGCCCGAGCGCGCACATGCCCGTCGCAACGGCGACGGCGTCGCCGCCGCTGGATCCGCCGGCGCTGCGGTCGCGGTTCCACGGGTTGACGGTGCGCCCGAACAGATCGTTGTCGGTGTCCCACCGCATGCCGAAGTCGGGCATGTTGCCGCGGCCGACGGGCACCGCCCCGGACTCACGCAGCCGCCGCACGATCGTGGCGTCGCGCTCCGGGACGGCGTCGGCGAGCCCACGCCAGCCATTCGTCGTCGCCGACCAGGTCAGGTCGATGTTCTCCTTCACCGAGAACGGCACTCCCGCCAGCGGGCCGGGGTCGTCGCCGGCGGCGAGAGCGGCGTCGACGTCAGCGGCGGCCGCGCGGGCACGATCGGCGAAGACGACGCTCAGCGCGTTCACTTCCGGATTGAGACGGGCGATGCGCTCGAGGTGGCTTTCGACGACGTCGAGGGCGGATGCTTCGCCGGCGCGCACGGCGGCGGCGATCTCTCCGGCGGAGGCGGGCACGGGGTGGGGCGAGGTCATGGCGATCCCATCCCACCATGCAGCGAGGCCGGGCCGCGACTAGCACGCGTCGGCCGGGAGGGCAAGCCCCGCGCGTACCGGCCCCCGCCTGGTTAGCTTCTAGGCATCCGCAGAGCCGAGCGGGTCCATCGACGAGGGTTTGCCGCGGCGGGCCAGCACGGTCCCCCACGGCGTGAGCCTCATGAACGGAGCGACAGTGGCGACGACCACCGCGAAGAAGAGCACCTCGCAGAGCGCGGCGAGCAAGAGCAGCGCGAGCGGCACGGCCAAGAGCAGGCGCCGTACGGCGCGCGGCGGAGTGGGCGCGGCGCTCACCCCCGAGCAGAACGCCGAGCGCGGATTCACGGCGTCCGAGACGCTCAGTGAGAACCTGCAGAAGGTGCTCGTCGACCTCATCGAGCTCTCGCTTCAGGGCAAGCAGGCCCACTGGAACGTGGTGGGCCGCAACTTCCGCGACACCCACCTGCAGCTCGACGAGATCATCGAAGCGGCCCGGGAGTTCGCCGACACCGTCGCCGAGCGGATGCGCTCGCTGCACGCCCTTCCCGACGGCCGCAGCGATGTCGTCGCACAGACCACCACCCTGCCGGAGTTCCCGCAGGGTGAGATCGCGACCGAGGAGGTCGTCGATCTCATGACGGAACGACTGGACGACGTGGCCGCCACGTGCCGTGACGTCCACGATGCCGTCGACGAAGAAGACCCCACGAGTGCAGACATCCTCCACGCCGTCCTCGAGCGTGTTGAGCAGCTTTCGTGGATGGTGAGCGCGGAGAATCGCACCCCCAGGCGATGATCCCAGGCGCCCCGACGCTGCCCGCCTCCTCCCCCAAGGACCGGCGGGCAGCGCCATGTCATGCGACATGCGTGAGGTGGGCGGGCCGCGCGCCGCTAGAGTCGTGCCCATGGCATCAGGCAAGCAGCAGCAGCAGCCGGAACCCGAACTGCACGGCGGGGTCCTCGCGGGCAACGGCAGTCCCGTCCTGTGGGGCTGGCTCATCGGACTCGTCGTCTTCGCCTTCGTGGCGGTGCCGATCTCGATCGCGGTGCGCTTCGCCACCCACCCCGCGACGCAGCAGCTCTTCGGCGGGCGCCTCGAGGAGGCCAGCAGCGCCGGCTACTCGACGTTCTGGTGGATCATCGCGGTCTTCCTCTTCGCGGTGCCTGTCCTGATCGGGTGGGGCGTCGCCAAGCTGTCGGGCCGGACGCTGGGCATCATCGTCGCGATCCTGGCCGTGTTCTTCATCGCGATCCTGATCTTCGGCCAGCTCTTCTGATCCGTCCCGCACCCGCGCGACCCGATCGACGGCAGGCTCCCGCGATAATGGGTGCATGACGGCCGGGTACAGCGCGATCTCGAGCTACTCCCGTGTCGAGATCATGCACCTGCTCCAGGAGCGTCCGCACCGGGCGATCGCGGAGCTGGTCGAGGCGACGGGCCTTCACGCCAACACCGTGCGCGAGCACGTGCAGCGCCTCATCGACGCCGGCTACGTGATCGCCGAGACCGAGCGGCGCACCACGCGGGGGCGTCCGCGCGTGCTCTACTCGGCGGCGACCGGCGCGGGCCAGGCATCCAGCCCGGTGGCGATCCGCCGCGCCGAAGCCGCGGCGCGACGCGGAGACCTCCTGCGCCGCGTGTACGGATCGGACACGGATGCCGAGCTCGGCGCCGACGCCCTCCACCAGCTCGACGCGCTCGTGGAAGACCTGAACGAGGCCGGTTTCGACCCCGCCGTTGACGAACGCGGGCTCACCGTGGATCTGACGCCGTGCCCGCATGCGCCCGCGGCCGATCATCGCGGGGTCCTGTGCGGCGTGCACGTGGGCCTCATGGACAGCGTGCTGGCGCAGGCCGGCGGGCCGCTGCGGGTCGAGGGCATCGCCGCCTCGTGCGATCCGACCCAGTGCGTCGTGCAGCTCACCACGCGCGCCTGAGCCGGGTCTGAGCGCGGCCCGAGCGGGTCAGAGCTCGGAGGGCGCCGGGACGCGCACCCGCTCGGGGTGCGAGTACACGTTCATCGACGTTCCGCGCACGAACCCCGCGAGCGTGAGTCCCGAGGAGGCGGCGAGTTCGACCGCGAGCGACGACGGGGCAGAGACCGCGGAGAGGATCGGGATGCCGGCCATCACGGCCTTCTGCACGAGCTCGAAGCTCGCCCGGCCCGACACCTGCAGCACCGTTCCGGTCAGCGGCAGCCGGTCTTCGAGCACCGCCCAGCCGATCACCTTGTCGACGGCGTTGTGGCGGCCGACGTCCTCGCGGAGCACCAGCAACTCGCCCGACGCGGCGTCGAACAGCGCCGCGGCGTGCAGGCCGCCGGTCTTCTCGAACACCGCCTGCCCGGCCCGCAGCGCGTCGGGAAGAGTCGTGATCACGGCCGCGTCGACGGCTGCGGCATCCGTCGCCACGTCATAGCGCGACTGCTTCTCGATCGCCTCGATCGACGCCGTGCCGCACACGCCGCACGAGCTGGTCGTGTAGAAGTTGCGGGCGATGTCGGTGACCAGCGACTCGAGCCCCGGCGCGAGTGCGATGTCGAGCACGTTGTACGTGTTCTCGGTCGACGCCGGAGTGCCGACCGCCGCCGGACCGATGGTCAGCAGCGGGGTGGCCGCGGCCGGACCGGTGCCCGGTCCGCCGCAGTGGATGGCCGAGCGGAGGTCTCCGCGCGCGGCGATGACGCCCTCCGACACGAGGAACCCCGCGGCGAGCTCGAGGTCGTGCCCGGGGGTGCGCATGGTGACCGTCAGCGCCTCGCCGAGGATGCGGATCTCGAGCGGCTCCTCGACGACGAGGGTGTCCGCACGGCGGCGCACGGCGACGTCGCCGTCGTTCAGCGAGATGCGGGTGACCGGCGTGCGCGTGGTGAGGCGGCCCATGTCAGCCGCCGATGGCGTTCATCCCACGGGCCGGCTGCAGGAACGACGGATCGTTGATCGCGTGACCGGGCAGCTTGCCGCGGACGCAGGAGCGCAGCATCCCGTCGATGCCGGCGTCGACCGACGCTTCGACAGGCTCGGCGACCGATCCGGCCACCGGTCCCTGAGCTTGTCGAAGGATCGGCAGCACGTCGTACTCGGTGGTCGAGAACAGGCAGTTGCGCAGCTGGCCGTCGGCCGTCAGCCGCAGGCGGTCGCAGTCGCCGCAGAACGGCGCGGTGACCGACGCGATGACGCCCACCGAGTGCGGCCCGCCGTCGAGCGTCCACCGCGCGGCCGGGGCGCCGCCGCGACCCGGCACCGGGGCGAGCGTCCACCGTTCGGCGAGCGCGGCGAGGATCTCGTCCTGCGTCACCATGCGCGAGCGGTCCCAGGTGTGACCGGCGTCCAGGGGCATCTGCTCGATGAACCGCATCTGCGCGTCGTGGGCGATCGCGAACTCCACGAGCTCGACGAGCTCGTCGTCGTTGACGTCGCGCATCGCCACCGCGTTCAGTTTCAGCGGCCGGAGAGCGGATGCCGCAGCCGCCGCGATCCCCTCCAGCACATCGTCGAGCCGGTCACGCCGCGTCAGTTCATGGAAGCGGTCGCGCTGCAGCGTGTCGATCGAGATGTTCAGCCGGTGCAGCCCGGCATCGATCAGGCCGGGGAGGAGTTCGGGGAGGCGGATGCCGTTGGTCGTCATCGCGATCTGCACCGGGGCGCCCGTGGGGCCGGTGATCGCGGCGAGGCGACGGACCACCTCGACGATGTCGGCGCGCAGCAGCGGCTCGCCGCCCGTGAGCCGGAAAGTGGTGATGCCGTCGGCCGCGGCGACGCGCGCGATGCGCTCGATCTCGTCCAGCGTCAGGATGCTGGTGCGGGCGAGCCACTCGTTGCCCTGTTCGGGCATGCAGTACGTGCAGCGCAGCGAACAGCGGTCGGTGAGCGAGATGCGCAGATCGCGGTGCACGCGTCCGTGCGTGTCGACGAGCGGCGCGCCGACACCCGTGGGGGCGTCGGCCGGTGCATCGCCGGCGGCGAACACATCCCTGCCGACGCGTTCCGCGGGAACAGCTGTGCCCCCCGCCGCCGGAGACAGCAGGGACCGTCGCCCGATCGTGACCGGGATCGCGGTCACGCGGGCGCCTCCGTTCGCTGTTCCCGGCGCGCCATGATTCGAGGGTAGTCGCGCCGCACCATGCGCGGCTCCGGTGCAGCCCGTTTATTCACGGCGGGGAACGCTCGTCACGGGCGTCGATTGCTGGGAACCTGTGGGAGGAGACGGCTTCCGGGAGCCCTCGCCCTGTGGTCTGACCACATGTTACTGTGGTCAGACCACACGGAATCCCGTAGCGATCGGAGAACGCATCGTGGATCTGCTGGACCCTCTGCTGCTGGCGCGCTGGCAGTTCGGCCTCACGACGCTGTACCACTTCCTCTTCGTGCCGCTCACCCTCGGCATGGCGCTGACGGTCGCGATCTTCCAGACGGCCTGGTTCCGCACCGGCAACCTGAAATGGCTCCACCTCACCCGGTTCTTCGGCAAGATCTTCCTGATCAACTTCGCGATGGGCGTCGTCACCGGCATCGTGCAGGAGTTCCAGTTCGGCATGAACTGGTCGTCGTACTCACGATTCGTCGGCGACGTCTTCGGAGCGCCGCTCGCCTTCGAGGGCCTGATGGCGTTCTTCTTCGAGGCGACCTTCATCGGGCTGTGGATCTTCGGGTGGGACAAACTGCCCAAGGCGCTCCACCTCGCGAGCATCTGGATCGCCACGATCGGCGCCTGGTTCTCGGCGTACTTCATCCTCGCGGCCAACGCCTTCATGCAGAACCCGGTCGGCTTCAAGATGGCCGAGGACGGCTCGCGCGCCGAGATGACCGACTTCCTCGCGGTGCTGACCAATCCGGTCGCGCTGGCCGCCCTGCCGCACACCCTCTTCGCCGCCTTCATGATGACCGCGGGCGTCATCGTGTCGATCTCGGCCTGGCATCTGCTGCGCAGGCAGAACGTCGACATGATGCGGTCGTCGCTGAAGTTCGGCCTCTGGGGGCTGATCGCCGCGTTCGCGGGCGTCGCGCTCTCAGGCGACCAGCTGAGCCTGGTCATGGTGGCGACCCAGCCCATGAAGATGGCGGCCGCCGAGGCGACCTTCAACACCGTGTGCGGCGCGGATGCCTCGTTCTCGATCTTCACGCTCGGCACACCCGACGGCACGAGCGAGCTGTTCTCGATCCGCGTCCCCTACCTTCTCGCACTGCTGTCGACGCACTCGCTGGACGGCTGCGTCGAGGGCATCAACGACCTCAACATGCAGTACACGACCGAGCTGTTCCCGCAGTTCGCCGACCAGGTCGACGGCAACTTCGCGCCGATCCTCTGGGTCACCTACTGGGCGTTCCGCTGGATGATCGGCCTGGGCGGCGTGGCCGCGCTCGTCGCGGTGGCGGGCCTCTGGCTCACGCGCAAGAACGCCAAGCGCGAGGTCCCCGCGTGGGCCTGGCGGCTGGCGATCTGGGCGTGGCCGGCGTCCCTCCTGGCGATCCTCGTCGGCTGGGTCTTCACAGAGATGGGCCGCCAGCCGTGGATCGTGTTCAGCCTGATGCTGACCGAAGACGGGGTCTCCCCCTCGGTGCCGGGATGGACCGTGCTCATCTCGCTGACCGCGTTCACCGTCATCTACGCCGCACTGGCGGTCGTCGAGTTCGGGCTCATCGTGAAGACCTCTCAGAAGGGCCCCGATCCTCTGCCCGGCCCGGATGACCCCGACCCGCGGGAACTCGCGGTCGAAGACACCCCGACGACGGTCTACTAGGAGCCCAGGAGAAACGTCATGGATCTCGCCTACCTCTGGTTCTGGATCGTCGGATTCCTCTTCGTCGGCTACTTCGTGCTCGACGGGTTCGACTTCGGCGTCGGCATGTCACTGCCGTTCCTCGGCAAGAACGACGTCAGCCGCCGCCAGGTCATCAACACCATCGGCCCGGTGTGGGACCTCAACGAGACCTGGGTCATCGTCGCCGGCGCCTGCCTGTTCGCCGCCTTCCCCGAGTGGTACGCGACGCTGTTCAGCGGGTTCTACCTCGCGCTCCTGCTGATCCTGCTCGCGCTCATCCTGCGCGGGGTCTCGTTCGAGTACCGCCATCAGCGCGATTCGCTCCGGTGGAAGAAGAGGTTCGACACGATGATCGTCGTCGGCTCCGCCGTGCCCGCGTTCCTGTGGGGCGTCGCGGTCGCCAACATCGTGCAGGGTGTGCCGCTGGACGCGGACCACGAGTTCGTCGGCTCTTTCCTGACCCTCCTCAACCCCTACGGGCTGCTGGGCGGACTCACCACCCTGCTGCTGTTCTTCACGCACGGCGTGTACTTCGTGGCGCTGAAGACCGACGGCCAGGTCGCCGCCGACGCCCGCCGGCTGGCGGGCCGCTCGGGCCTTCTCACGATCGTCGTGGCCGCGGTCTTCCTGGTGTGGACCGTCGGCATGGCGTTCGGCCAAGATCGCGAGTTCGCCCTGGCCACGGCGGCCCTGTCAGCGGTGGCGGCGGTGCTGCTCATCGCGTCGTGGATCTCCAATGCGCGCGGCCGCGAGGGCTGGGCCTTCGGCTTCGGCGCGTTCACGATCGTGAGCGCCGTCCTCGCCGTCTGGTTCGCCCTGTTCCCGTTCGTGATGCCCTCGACCGGCGATCCGGCCGGGTCGCTCACGATCGAGAACGCCTCCAGCACCGACTACACGCTGACGATCATGTCCTGGGCGGCGCTGATCTTCCTTCCGCTCGTGCTCGCCTACCAGGGCTGGACGTACTGGATCTTCCGCAAGCGCATCACCCGCTCGCACATCGAGAAGGCCGCCGCCGCGGGGCCCACCCACTGACCTGTCGAGGACGGATGCCGCGGCCCGCGGCATCCGTCCCCCACGCCGTGGCGGTTCACTTGCGCTGAACGTACGCGAAACGCCGCGCATCCCGTACGTTCAGCGCAAGTGAACCGGGGGGAGGGAGGCGAACACGGAGAGTGCGGAGCGGATCGGTAGGGTCGAAGGAGCGATGGACGAGAACAACGGCAGCGGCCCGGCGCAGACCTCGGGCAAGCCCGTCGACCCGCGGCTGCTGAGGTACGCGAGCGCTTCGCGGTGGTTCTTCGTCGCGGTCGGTGCGATCGCCGTCGCCCAGACGGTCGTGATCGTCGCATTCGCCTGGCTGCTGACGCGCGCGATCACCGGAGCGATCGACGGGATGCCGCCGGCCGACCTCCTGCCCACGCTCGGCGCCCTCGCCCTCGTGGTCGCGCTGCGTGCCGTGCTGCTGTGGACCCGCGAGGCCGTCGCCGCCCGCGCCGCCGCGCGAGTGCAGACGCAGCTGCGCACGGCGCTGGTCTCGGCGATCGGCGTCCTCGGGCCGGAGTGGCTCGGTTCACGCAACTCCGCCGCCCTCGCGATCACCGCGGGGCGCGGCCTCGACGCGCTCGAGGCGTACTTCGGCCGCTACCTGCCGCAGCTGGTGCAGACGGTCGTCGCCACGCCCCTGATCATCGCCGTGATGTGGTGGCAGGACTGGATCTCGGGGCTCACGGTGCTGCTCACCCTCCCCCTCATCCCGATCTTCATGGTGCTCATCGGCCTTGCCACACGCGCGGTGCAGCAGTGGCAGTGGCAGACCCTGCAGCGCCTGGCGTCGCGCTTCGCCGACACCGTGCAGGGGCTGTCGACGCTCAAGGTGTTCGGCCGCCAGCACCGCGCCGCGGCATCCATCGAGCGCGTCACCGACGACTACCGCCGCGAGACCATGCGCGTCCTGCGGGTGTCGTTCCTGTCGGGGTTCGCGCTCGAGTTCCTGGCGTCGATCTCGGTCGCGATCGTCGCGGTGTCGATCGGGTTCCGCCTCATCGACGGGTCGCTCACACTCGCGGTGGGCCTGTTCGTGCTGCTGCTGGCCCCCGAGGCGTACCTGCCGCTCCGGCAGGTCGGGGTGCAGTTCCACGCGGCGGCCGAGGGCATCGCCGCGACCGACGATGTGTTCGACGTGCTGGACGCCGCCCGCCGGCGCTACGCCGGCCGGGCTCAGGCGGCGATCGGACAACCACCGCTTCCGGTGGTCGAGCGAGCCCGGAACGAGGGAGACGAAACGCCTGGGGCGCACCGGAATCCTCTGATCCCGCGCCCGACCGCGGGCGGGCTTCTCGAGCTCTCTGCCGTGCGCGTGCGCCGCGGAGACAGGATGCTGCGACCCGTCGATCTGCGGGCCGCCGCGGGCACCGTCACCCTGATCGAGGGGCCGAGCGGCGCCGGCAAGTCCAGCGTCTTCGCCGCGCTGCGGGGCGCAGCGCCGTTCGACGGCGCCGCGGCCTGGAACGGCGTCGACGTGCGTGACCTCGCGCCGGCCGAGTGGCTCGCGTGGGCGGGTCAGCACCCGGGTCTGCTCGCCGGCACCATCGCCGACAACGTCAGCCTCGGCGACCCGGCGCCCGATGCCGAGATCGTGCGGCGCGCATTGGACCTCGCGTGCGCCGGGGCCCTCGACCCCGCTCTCGAACTCGGCGTCCAGGGCGCCGGCCTGTCCGGAGGGCAGGCACAGCGCGTGGCGGTCGCCCGCGCCGTGTACCGGCACCTGCGTGGGAACGCGCAGGTGATCGCGCTCGACGAACCGAGCTCGGCGCTCGATCCCGACACCGAGGGCCGGCTGTGGCGCAGCATCCGGTCTCTCGCCGACGCCGGCGCGACAGTGCTCCTCGTCTCGCACCGCACGAGTGCGCGCGAGATCGCCGACGATGTCATCCACCTCGCCCTTCTACCGGCTCAGGGACCGGCCGAGGTGCCCGCATGAGCGGGCGCGACGGCACCGGCCCGCCGGTGAGCGCCACGCACGTGCTGCGCCGCGCGATGCCGCCGGCCCGGCGGTTCGGATGGGCGCTCGCGGCCGGGTTCGCGTCCGAGGCGTCCGCGGTGGCGCTGCTCGCGGTGAGCGCGTGGCTCATCGTGCGGGCGAGCGAGCAGCCGCCCGTGCTGTACCTGTCGGCGGCGGTGGTCGGCGTGCGGTTCTTCGCGATCTCGCGCGCCTCCTTCCGCTACCTCGAACGGCTCACCGGCCATGACGCCGCGCTGCGGCAGCTCTCCTCGACGCGCGCCGACCTCGTGCGCCGTCTCGTTCCGCTGGCGCCCGACGGCTTGGCCCGCACCCGCAGGGGCTCCGTGCTGGGCGCGCTCGTGGACGACGTCGACGAGTTGCAGAATCTTCCGCTGCGCGTCGTGCAGCCGCTCGTGTCGTCGGCTCTCGTCGCGCTCGGCGCCGTCGTGCTCGTGGCGTTCGTGTGGTGGCCGGCCGCGCTGACCCTGCTCGCATGCCTGGCCGTCGCGGCGGCGATCGCGACACTGTGGGGCTGGCTCTCGGGGGCCCGCGCCGAGCGCGACATCGCGCCGCTGCGCGCCGCCCTCGCCGACGCCGTGCTCGATCACATCGGCAGCCTCGACGTCCTCACGGCCTTCGGCGCCGAAGGGCAGAGCCGTGAGCGGATCGCCCGGGCCGACGCCGACCTGCGCCGCGCCGTGGTCCGTCGGTCCGGCGCCCAGGCGGGGACCACGGCCCTCGTCTCGCTGCTGGCCGGCGCCGCGTCGATCGCAGCGGTGCTCGTCGCCGCGCCGGGCGTGGCATCCGGCGCGCTCAGCGGGCCGTCGCTCGCCGTGGTGGTGCTGGTGCCGATGGCCGTGTTCGAGGTGTTCGCCGCCGTGCCGATGGCCGCCTCCGCCTGGCGTCAGGTGCGGGCCTCGGCCGAGCGCGTCGCGGGCGCGCTGCCCGCAAGGCCGCCGGCGGAACTCGCGCCCGAATCCCTCCCGGCCACGGGCGAGGCTCCGGAGCTGGGCGACGGCATCCGGCTCCAGGCGGCGAACGTGCGCTGGCCGGGCGCGGCGCAGGCATCGCTCCACGACCTCGACCTCGCGATCCGGCCCGGCGAGCGCGTTCTGGTCATCGGTGCGAGCGGGGCGGGAAAGAGCACGCTCGCGCACACGCTGGTGCGGTTCCTCGACACGGACGGCGACTACGAGATCGGTCCCCGATCGGTGCACGGCTTGTCGCCCGACGACGTGCGGCTGACCGTCGGCCTGTGCGAGCAGCATCCGATGCTCTTCGACGAAGACATCCGGCAGAACCTCCTGTTCGCGCGCGAGACCGCGACGGATGCCGAGCTCGAGGCGGCGCTCGCCCGCGTCGGACTGGACGCGTGGCTGCGTGAGCGCGGCGGGCTCGGCGCGCGCGTCGGGGAACGCGGGGCCCTCGTGTCGGGCGGTCAGGCGCAGCGCATCGCCCTGGCCCGTGCGCTGCTGCGGGGCTTCCCCGTCCTGGTGCTCGACGAGCCGACCGCGGGCGTCGACCCCGAGGCATCTGATCGACTTCTCGTCGACCTCCTGAGCGCCGTGCGCGACGACCAGGCGATGGTGCTGATCTCGCACGTCGCCGTGCCCGACGAGCTGGTCGACCGTGTGGTGCGCCTGGAGGACGGCCGCATCACGGCCTGAGCGGCGGCGCACCCCGTCGGCCCCGGAGCGAGCCCCTAGGCTCGGACCGTGAGCGACGGCATCCCGAACCCGTTCGAGGGGCTCGAGGCGCAGCTGCGGCGCGCCGACCGCTTCCGTGACGCCGTCGACCCCGTCGCCGCGATCGCCGCCTACCGCACGTTCACCGACTTCCTCCGGCCCCGCCTGCCGGAGCTCCGGGTCGCTGCGGGCCTGCCGGAGCACACCGGCACCCGCAAGGACGGCCGGCTCCTGGCTCACCGCGACGGCGGCCGCGTCGACCCGTCGGCGCTGAATCTCTACACGTTCTGGAACCGCCCGCTCGACACCGCACCCCCGCTCGTGCAGGCGTGCATCCGCGAGATGACCCGTCTCCACGCCGACCTCCCGACACCGCTGACCGTGCTCGACGGCAGGTCGGCGCGCGAGCTGGTGGAGATTCCGGATGCCGTGGCCGACGCTCTCGAAAGCGATCACCCCGCGCACTTCTCCGACTTCGTGCGCGTCAGCGTGCTGGATCGCCTCGGCGGCATCTGGGTCGACGCCACGTGCTGGGCGCCCGCCCCGCTTCCCCAGGCGGTCGCTCCGCTCCTCACCGCCGGCGCGCTGTATCCCCGCTGGACCCGCCGCCAGATCGGCAACTGGTTCATCGCCGCGGTGCCGTCGACCCCGCTCATCCGCCTGCAGCGGCTCGCGCTCGAGGCGTGGTGGGCGTCGGGGGGCGGCATCCCGGACTACTTCCTCTATCACCGCATCTTCGAGGTGCTGTTCGATCTCGTGCCCGAGTTCCACGGGCAGTGGGATGCCGCACCCACGCTGTCGAGCGCGGCAAGTCACCTGCTGCAGCTGGGCATGATGCAGCCGTGGGATCCCGACGCGCTGCGATTCGTCGCCGGGGCCTCGATCGTGCAGAAGCTCAGCTACAAGTACGACGCCGTGCCGCAGGGCTCGGTGCTCGACCGCCTGGTCTCGCGCCGCCCGATCCTCGCCGCGTGACGCTCGGCGCGACAGCACAGGCAGCGGCACGGGTCAGGGTTCGCCGACGGGGCCGCCCGCCGCGGCCGTCGCGGTGATGCGCCGCGCCATGCCCGCGAAGATGAACCCGTGGAACGGCAGGACGGCGAGCCAGTACAGGCGCCCGGCCAGACCGCGCGGGAAGAACAGGGCGCGCTGGTCGTAGCGTGAGCCGCCGCGCGCCTCGTCGGCGGACGCCCGCAGCTCGAGCCACGCGAGACCCGGGACCTTCATCTCTGCCCGGAGGCGCAGCATCCGCCCCGGCTCCAGAGCCTCGACGCGCCAGAAGTCGAGCGCATCGCCCACGGCGAGCCGGTCACGGCTGCGACGACCGCGCGCGAGGCCGATGCCGCCGACGAGGCGGTCCATCCAGCCGCGGACGGCCCAGAGCACCGGCGAGGAGTACCAGCCGTTCTCGCCGCCGATCCCCACGATGACGCGCCACAGCGCGTCGGGGGATGCCGGAGTGTGCGCGGTGCGGATGTCGCTGAACACCACGCGCCCCGCCCAGTCGGGGTCGTTCGGCAGCGGGTCGCTGGGGGCTCCCAGCACGCCGGCATCCTGCCAGCTGGTCTCGATCGCGTCGGTCTCGAGCTTGCCCAATGCCAGCTGCACCGCCGTCCGGTACGACGTGAGACCGCCCTCCGGCGGCGGGATGAGATCGTCGATGCCGTGGTCCTTGACGATGCACTCGTTCTGCAGCGACTCGACGAGGGGCCGTGCGATCGACCGCGGGATCGGTGTGACGAGGTTCACCCAGTGCGACGCCAGACGGGGGGTCAGCACCGGCAGCGCGGCGATCGCGCGCTGGCGGAGCCCCGCCTCGACCGCGTAGCCGTTCATCATCTGCCCGTACCGCAGCACGTCGGGGCCGCCGATGTCGACGGCGCGGTTCACGTCGGCCGGCAGGCGCGCGGCGCCCAGCAGGTAGTGCAGCACGTCGCGCACGGCGATGGGCTGGATGCGGTTGCGCACCCACCGCGGTGCGGGCATGTACGGCAGCACCTCGGTGAGATGACGCACCATCTCGAATGACGCCGATCCCGACCCGATCACGACGCCCGCCTGCAGCACGATCGTCGGCACGCCGCTCTCGAGGAACGTCCGCCCGACCTCGACGCGGGACTGCAGGTGCGGCGAGAGCGTCACGCCGGTCGGGTGCAGGCCGCCCAGATACACGATGCGACGCACGGATGCCGCGGCCGCCGCCTGCGCGACGGTCTCGGCGGCGCGCCGGTCGGTGTCGGCGAACCGCTTGCCGCCCGTCATCGAGTGGACGAGGTAGAACACCACATCGACGTCGCGCATGGCCTCCTGCACCGGGCCCTCGGCGGCAGCGTCGCCGCCGACGATCTCTACGCGGTCGCCCCAGGGGAAGGCCGACGCCCGGGCGGGGTCGCGGGCGAGCACGCGGACCGCGTAGCCGGCGTTCAGCAGTCGCGGCACCAGCCTCCCGCCGATGTACCCCGTCGCCCCGAGGACGAGGGCACGTGGCGCGGTGCCGTCGGGGCGCGTCAGCGCCAGGAGAGCCGGCTCATGGCCGGTCGGTGCCGAGACATCGTCCACGGGGGCAGACTACGCGGGGGCACCACAGAGCCGGACGGGTTGACGTCCGGTCGGCCGTGGCGTAGGTCAGAGGCGCGTCCCGAAGACCTGGGTGCCCTCGGGCGACGGCAGCGGCTCGAACCCGACGCGCGGGTAGAAGGCGATGGCGCCGGTGTTGTCTGCCGAGGCGACGAGGTGAAGCCCGGGCACCCCGGCCTGCCGGAGCGCGTCTTCGAGCGTCTCGATGAGCCGGCGGCCGAGCCCCTGGCCCTGTGTCTCGGGCAGGAGGTCGATGTGCAGGTGCGCCGGATACTCATCGCCGAACGGCTGCGCTCCGCCGGCGCGGGCGTAGGCATAGCGGAGGATGCCGTCCTGCCGGGAGCCGCCGGCCGGCTGGGGGCGCGGCCAGCGTTCGGCGTGCCGCGGCCACCACTCGGCCCGGAACCACTCCTCGAACGCGGCCGAGTCCGGAGCGCCCACGATGTAGCCGACGACGCGGCCGTCGTCCGCCTCGACCACGAAGGCGAACTCGGGGTGACGCGCGGCATAGGGCAGGACGAAGATCTCGGCCCAGAGATCGTCGTCGTCGAGGATGCCGGTGGCGTCGGCTCCGGCATCCGCCGTCTTCAGGCAGATGTCGACGAGAGCCGGTTCGTCACCGGGGCGGAAGGGGCGGATGCGCGTCACCGGGCGAGTCTATGAGATGCGCCGGACAGCTGTCGTGGCACCGGTCGTCGACGAAGCGTCCCGGCCCGGCGCGGTCCCTCGGCTCGAGGCGTTTCGTCTCAGTCGCTGGCGCTCCCTCGCTCAACGACCGATGCCTTTCTCCCGGTCGTTGAGCGAGCGAGGAACGAGCGAGACGAAACGCGCCGAGCGTGCCGGCGACTCAGTGCTCGACGACCAGTCGCACGTCGGCCGGGACCTTTCTCCCGGTCGTTGAGCGAGCGAGAAACGAGCGAGACGAAACGCGCCGAGTGTGCCGGCGACTCAGTGCTCGACGACCAGTCGCACGTCGGCCGGGACCTTTCTCCCGGTCGTTGAGCGAGCGAGGAACGAGCGAGACGAAACGCGCCGAGTGTGCGGGCGACTCAGCGCTCGAGGACCAGTCGCACGTCGGCCGGGACCTTTCTCCCGGTCGTTGAGCGAGCGAGGAACGAGCGAGACGAAACGCGCCGAGCGTGCGGGCGGCTCAGTGCCCGACGACCAGTCGCACGTCGGCCGGGACCACGCGCAGCGTGATCGTGTCTCCGGGCGCGAGCCCCGCGGCGCGATCGGCGGCGACGTCCACCGCGACGTCGGGATCGGCGGTGCGTATCCGCACCCCGGCCGGCGTCTGCTCGAGGCGCACGATGCGTGCTGTCCACTCCCCCGCGGCGCGGGGCGGCCCGTCGATCACTCCGACGGCGCTCGGCCGGAATACCGCAGCAAGAGACGGATGCCGCGGCCCGGCCGGGTGGGGCAGCACCAGTTCTCCGGCACGCCAGGCCGACTCCGCGGGTTCGAGGGTCCCGACGACGCGATTCAGCCCTGCGACGGCCGCAGTGAACCGCGTCGCCGGGGAGGCGAGAACTTCGCGGACCGGCCCGCTCTGCGTGACGCGGCCCTCCTCGAGCACGACGAGGCGAGTCGCGAGAGCGACCGCGTCCACCGCGTCGTGGGTCGCGACGACGGCCGTCGTGCGCGTCGCCGCGAGCTGCTGGTGCAGCAGGGCGCGCACGTCGCCCGCGGTCTCGGTGTCGAGGGACGTCAGCGGCTCGTCGAGCAGGATGGCCGCGGGTGACGTCGCGAGCGCCCGCGCCAGCGCCACACGCTGCTGCTGACCGCCCGACAGCTGTGAAGGGCGCCGTTCATCGAGGCCCTCGAGCCCGACACGTCGAAGCCAGCCGGCGGCCCCGGCCGCCGCCGCAGCCTTCGTGGCGCCGTGCACGCGCAGCCCGAACGCCACGTTCCCGTGTGCACTCAGGTGCGGGAAGAGGCGCGGATCCTGTCCGAGCAGCACCACCCCGCGCGCCGCCGGAGCCGTCCGGAGGGACGACGTGCGATCGGAGGTGCGCCGGTCGAGCAGCCGGCCGTGCAGCCGTACCTCTCCCTCGTCGAACCCGGTCAGCCCGGCGAGCACACCGAGCAGCGTCGACTTGCCGGCGCCGCTCGGCCCCATGAGTGCCACCACCTCGCCCGCCGGCACGCTGAGCGCCACATGGAGTGCGAACGCGCCGCGATGGACGCGGACGCGCACGTCGAGTCCGGCAGGCGCGGCGGCGGCCGTGCTCGCAAGGCTCATCGTGGGGCCTCCGCGCGCCAGGCGCGCACGAGCAGCAGCACGCCGACGGCGGTCACCAGCAGCAGCAGCGAGAGCGCCACGGCGGTGCCCTGCGAGACGCCGGCGCCGTTGAAGGCCGTGTAGATCGCGAGCGGCATGGTCTGGGTCACGCCCGGCGCGTTGCCGGCGAAGAGGGCCGTCGCGCCGAACTCGCCGATCGCGCGGGCGAAGCACAGCACGATGCCGGCGACCAGGCCGGGCGCGGCGAGCGGCAGCGTCACACGCGCGAGGATCGTCCATCGTCCGGCACCGAGGCCCGCCGCCGCCTGCTCGAAACCGGTGCCCGTCGAGCGCAGCGCCCCTTCCAGGGCGAGCACGAGGAACGGCAGCGCGACGAAGGTCTGCGCGAGGATGACGGCGGTGGTCGTGAACGGGATGCGGATGCCCCATTCGGCGAGGATCCCGCCCAGCCAGCTGGTGCGACCGAAGAGGAACAGCATCGCGACGCCGCCGACCATGGGCGGCAGCACGAGCGGCACCGTCACCAGAGCCCGCAGCACGGCCGCCGTCCGCACGGTGCTCCGCGCGATGAGCAGGGCGAGCGGCACCCCGAGGACGACGCACACCATCGTCGCGACGGCGCCGGTCGCGAGCGAGAGCCCGAGTGCCGACAGCGCTTCCGGAGACGTGATGTCCGTCCACAGCGTCGACCACTCGACGCGCAGCACCAGTGCGCCGAGCGGCAGCACCAGCAGCGCGAGCCCGATGAGCGCCGGGACGGCGAGTACGCGGGGCACGAACCCGGCCCGCTCCTCCTGCGTGCGGGGGTCGCGCGCCGCGGCGACGGTCACGGCGCTCCGAAGCCGAGATCGGAAAGCACCCGTCGGCCCTCGTCGCCGAGCACGAACCGGACGAAGGCGTCGGCGGCTCGCGGATTCGCCGCCTCCTTCAGCGCGACGATCGGGTACCGGTTGACCACGGCTTCACTCGCGTCGACCTCGATCGCCTCGACGGCACTCGTGGTCGAGGCATCCGTCAAGTACACCAGCCCCGCGTCGGCCTCGCCGGTCGCGACCTTCGTGAGGACGGCGGTGACGTTCTGCTCGTAGCTGTCGACGCTCGCCTTCACGCCGGCGTCCGAGAGGAGCGTCGTCGATGCCGCCCCGCACGGCACCTCGGCGGCGCACAGCACCACGGTCAGATCGGGGTCCGAGAGATCGTCGAGGCCGTCGACGTCGCCGGGATCCCCCGCGGGAACGACGAGCGTCAGCGTGTTGGTCGCGAACAGCTCCGGATCGCTCGCGAGGCCGCCCTCGACGACCTTCTGCATGTTCGGCTCGTCGGCCGAGGCGAAGACATCGGCAGGCGCGCCCTCGACGATCTGCGTCGCCAGCGTGGGCGACCCGTCGTACGTGAGGGGCTGCACGCGGAGCGACGGATGCCGCTGCTCGAACTGCGTCGCCAGCTCGTCGAACGCCGCCTGCAGCGACGCGGCCGCGTACACCGTGAGTTCTCCGGACAGCTCGGGGCCCGCCGAGGTCGTCCGCGGAGACGTCGCGTCCGGATCCCGATCGACGGCGCCGGCGCAGCCGGCGAGTCCGAGCGCGAGAGCAGCGAGGACCGCTGCGGCGCGAATGGTGGCCCCGCGGCGCACGTCAGGCCTTCGGGGTCTCGACGATCACGGTGGTCGCCTTGACCACGGCGACGGCGAGCGAGCCGGGTTCGAGCCCCAGCTCGCGCACCGCCTCGGACGACATGAGCGAGACCACGCGGTGCGGGCCGGACTGGATGTCGACCTGCGCCATGACGCCATCGAGCTGCACCCGCGTGACGAGCCCGACGAAACGATTGCGCGCGCTCGAGAGCACGTCGGCCGGGTCGCCGGGCGCCGCGGCGAGCTCGACGGCTCGTGCGGCGAGCGCGTCTCCGGGGATCTCGATGGGCGATGCCCCCGTCGTCGGCAGCGTCCCGGCGTCGATCCACCGGCGCACGGTGTCGTCGCTCACCGCGAGGAGCCGCGCCGCCTCGGAGATCTTGTAGCTGGCCACAGCGCCACATTATCACCGCATCTGCGGGGCATAGCCGAGTTGTTCGCCGCATTCACGGACAAGGACGCGAGGATATCAGCGCGTCGGCGGGGCACCCGCGGCCGGGAGTACTCTCGGCGAGATGACGGCGACTCTTCCGGCCGACGCCCACGTGCACAGCGAGTGGTCGTGGGACTGCGGCTCGGATCCGGCCTCGCAAGGCGCGATGGTCCGCATCTGCGAACGCGCGGTCCGAATCGGACTCCCGGCGATCGTGTTCACCGAGCACCTCGACTTCGAGCAGGACTGGAGAGTCGAAGACGGCGACATCGGAGTGCACGCTCAGAAGTACGTCGATGAGCGTGGCCATGTGCGGCTGCCCGAGTTCGACGTCGAGGGCTATCTCACGGCGATCGAACGGTGCCGCCACGACTTCCCCGACCTGCGCATCCTCACGGGCGTCGAGTTCGGTCAGCCGCATCTGCGAGACGCGCGCGCCGCCGACCTGCTCTCCCGTGGCGTGATCGATCGCGTCAACGGTTCGCTGCACATGCTCCCCTTCCAGGGCGTCTATCGCTCAGAGCCGACCACGTTGTATCGCCACATGCCGGCGGACGACGTGATGTGGAGCTACCTCGAGGAGGTCCCGCGGATGGTCGCCGGGTCGGATTCGTTCGCGGTGTTCACGCACATCGACTACGCCGTGCGCTCCTGGCCGGTCGCGACCGCGGGACCCTTCGATCCGCGCAGGTTCGAAGAAGGCTTCCGAGCCGCGATGCGCGCCGTCGCGGAGTCCGAACGCGCCCTCGAGATGAACACCCGCCGGCTCTGGCCGTGGATCCCCCAGTGGTGGGCGGACGAAGACGGGCGTGCCGTCACGTTCGGCAGCGACGCCCACGGCCCCGCCATGCTCGCCGCCCACTTCCCGGAGGCGATGGCCATGCTCGAGCACTTCGGATTCCGCCCGGGGGCGCGTCCCGAGGATTTCTGGATCCGCTGACCTGGAAGGGTCAACGAGGTGCACCCGGCGGGAAGAGCACTGTCGATCTGGACGACGTTCGATCGTCATCCCCGTGAAGGGCCTCCGCCGGGACCATACTCTTCACAGCTGCGGCGGCCGAGATTGGAGCCATCATGTCGGACCACACCGGACCCCTGGACATCCGCTTCACCGCCACGCTCGGCAAAGCTCAGCCGGGAGACACGTGGACCTGCGTGAAGCTGCCCGATTCCGCGACGATCTTCGGTACCCGCGGACTCGTCAAGGTGGCCGGCACCGTGGACGGGCACCCCTTCGAGGGCGCCTTCATGGCGCTGGGCGACGGGACGCACAAGCTGCCGATCAACGCCGAAGTCAGAAAGGCGATCGGCAAGACCGACGGCGACTCCGTGGACGTCCACCTCACCCGGCGCCGCTCCTAGCGTCGACGCCGGCGTCCTCATTCGGCGGGTGGTCGCCGCAGCCGCTTGACGTCGGTGCGCCGCTTCTTCTCGCCCAGGCGCCGTTCCTTGGCGCCCCGCGTCGGCTTGGTGGGTCGTCGCGACGGCGAAGGCGGCCGCAGAGCGTCCGCGACGAGCGCGGCGAGCCGTGCGCGGGCGGCATCCCTGTTCCGCAGTTGCGCGCGATGCTCGGATGCCGCGATCGTCAGCACTCCGTCCACCAGCCGGCCGCTCAGCCGCTCGAGGAGGCGCTCGCGCTGCAGTGGGGACAGCACCATCGAGCGAGAGACGTCCCACACCAGTTCCGCACGGGAATCGGCGGTGTTCACGCCCTGCCCGCCGGGGCCGGACGATCGGGAGAACCGCCAGGACAGCTCGGACTCGGGGATCGTGACCCCATGGCCCACCCGTAGACCAGGGCGATGAGGGGCAGGCATGCCTCCATCTTCCTCCCCCGACTGACCGCACGGCGGGGCGCGCTCCGGTCCGCTGACGGGTCCGACGCGGCATCTTCGTGCGACCGCGGTCGCCGGCGCAAGCCCCCTCGCTTCTTGCACGTGCCTGCCTAACCTCGCGTGCAGGGATATCTCAGACGCGGCACCCGCGGACCACGGTCCACGTGGGTCGCCATCCGAGGGGAGGCAACATGTCCGAGCAGCAGGCGCATCACCAGGTGGTGGTGATCGGCGGAGGCAACGGCGGCATCTCGGTCGCCGCGAGACTGCGTCGCTCCGGCGTGGCCGACATCGCCATCATCGAGCCGCGCGAGCAGCACCTGTACAAACCGCTGTTCTCGCATGTCGCCGGCGGCACCGCACGCGCCGGCATCACCGTCCGCCCGCAGCGAGAGGTGATGCCGAAGGGCGTGGAGTGGATTCAGGATGCCGTCACCGCCGTCCAGCCCGACGCGAACGCCGTCGTGCTCGAGAGCGGCGACCGCGTCACCTTCGACCAGCTCATCGTGTGTCCGGGCATCCAGCTGGACTGGGGCCGCGTGCCGGGGCTGACGGAAGCGATGCAGACGCCGGCGGCGGCATCCCATTACGAGTTCGAGCTCGCGCAGAAGGCCTCGTTGCTTCTGCGCGACCTGAAGGAGGGCACCGTCGTCTTCACGCAGCCCGACGGCCCGGCGTCCTGCGCGGGCGCCGCGCAGAAGCCGATGTATCAGGCGTGCGACTACTGGCGGGCCACGGGGGTGCTGGACAGGATCCGGGTCGTGATGGTGGTGCCGACCGAGACCGCGTTCCTGCCGCCGTTCGATCGCGAGCTCGAGCGCAAGATCGAGGAGTACGGCATCGAGCTGCGCACCCGCTCGGTGCTCCTCCGCGTGGACCCCGCGGCACAGGAGGTCGTGATCGGCGGTCCGGACGGCCCGGAGCATCTGCACTACGACGTGCTCAACGTCGAACCGCCGCAGTCGGCACCGGATTGGCTCAAGGCGTCGGCGCTGCCGGCACCGGGCTCATCGGGAGGGTTCGTGGAGGTCGATCCGCGGACGCTGCGGCATCCGCGCTTCCCACAGATCTGGGCTCTCGGCGACGCCGCCGCGACCACCAACTCGAAGTGCGGGGGCGCGCTGCGCAAGCAGACATGGGTACTGGCCAAGAACCTTTCGAGGGTGCTCCGCGGGAAGGAGCCGAAGGCGAGCTACGACGGCTACGCGGTATGCCCGTTCACGGTCTCGCGGTCGACGGTCGTGTGGGCGGAGTTCGATGATCAGGGCAATCAGAAGCCCACCATCCCGTTCTTCCGGCGGATGTACCGCGAGAGCCGGCTGTCGTGGGTGTTCGACCGGCACGTCTTGCCCTGGGTCTACTGGAATCTCATCCTGACCGGGCGAGTCTGACCCTGCCGGGCGCCGACCGCCGTCGGTGCGTCGGACGCGATCACGCGAGCGCCGGCCGACCCCCGATGCGCGCGGCGTAGCCTGTGGATATGGCCTTTCCCCCACTCGTCGAGCCCCTCGCCGAGCTGAGCGACGCCGAGCGCACGCGCACCGCGCGCCACCGCGTGCTCGCCGGCTTCGGCGACGTCGCGCAGCGCCGCCTCGCCGCCGCCCACATCGCCGTCGTCGGTGCCGGCGGTCTCGGCTCGCCCGCCGTGCTGGCGCTGGCGGCCGCAGGAGTCGGCACCCTCACCGTGATCGACGACGACCTGGTCGAGGCATCCAATCTGCAACGGCAGGTGATGCACCGGGTGAGCGATGTCGGCGCGGCCAAAGTCGACTCCGCCGTGCGGATCGCCGCCGACCTCTCGCCCGCCACCGTGGTGCGGCCGGTGCAGGCGGTGCTCACGCCGGCCAATGCCCGCGAGCTGCTCGCCGGCGCGCACGTCGTCATCGACGGCACCGACACGTTCGAGACCCGCGAGGCGGTCGCGGCCGCGTGCGAGGACCTCGGCGTGCCGCTCGTGTGGGGCGTCGTGCAGGAGTTCCACGCGCAGGCGACCGTGTTCTGGTCGGCGCCGCCCGCCGGCGCGGTGCCCGTCCGCCTGGCCGATCTCTACCCGCCGGATGCCGGACGCGAGGCCCCCACCTGCGCACAGGTCGGTGTGCTCGGCGCGCTCTGCCTGCAGGTCGGGGCACTCCTGGCCGCCGAGGCCATCAAGCTCGTCACCGGCATCGGCGAGCCGCTCCTCGGACGCGTGCTCGTGATCGACGCGCTGCGCGGCCGGACCGACGAGGTGCCGCTCCGCCCTGCCGCCACGCACCCGGAGCAGCAGCACGTCCCTGCCGCACCGCCGGCAGCGGCGACTCCCCCGCCCGCCGGCCCGCCGAGCATCCCGCAGCTGAGCCCGGCCGAAGCCCTCGCCGCGCAGCGCGCCGGCGCCGTGCTGCTGGACGTGCGCGAGCCTTTCGAGACGGCCCGCGGCGTCATCCCCGGCTCGATGCTGCTGCCGCTCGGCGACGTGCTCGCCGAACCGCGACGAGTGGATGCCTCCCGCGTGGTGGTGGTGTGCCAGGTCGGCATGCGCGCGCAGCGCGCGGCAGTGGCCCTGCGCGGCGCCGGCATCGAGGCATCCGTCCTCGCCGGCGGCATCGACGCGTGGACCCGCGACGGTGCGCGCACGGCGGTCGACGCATGAGCGGCTTGCGCACCGTCGAGGAGCACCTCGCCGACGTGCTCGCGGCGGCCGAGCCGCTGGAGGCCGAGCGCGTCCCGCTCGCCGCCGCCCACGGTCGCACCCTGCGCGAGCCGGTGCGTGCGGCCGTCGACATCCCCGTCTTCGACAACTCGGCGATGGACGGGTTCGCCGTCCGCTTCGCGGATGTCACGGATGCCGGCCCCGGCGCGCCTCGAACCCTCCGCGTCGTCGCCGACCTGCCCGCCGGCACCGACGCCGACCCGGCGCTCGCCCCGGGCGAGACCGCGCGCATCATGACGGGTTCGGCGGTCCCGACCGACGCGGACGCCATCGTGCCGTTCGAGGACACCGCCGGTGGGCTCGCGGATTCCCTCGGCTCGATCTCGGTGCGGAGCGCTCCGCGAGCCGTCGGCGCGCACATCCGACGCGCCGGAGAGGACGCCCGCGCCGGCGACGAGGTCCTGTCCGCCGGAGAGCTGCTCGGCCCCCTGCAGCTCGCCGCCGCGGCGGCCGCGGGCGTCGCCGAGGTCGTCGTCGTACGGCGTCCTCGCGTCGCGGTCATCTCGACGGGCAGCGAGCTCGTCGAGCCCGGCTCTCCTCTGCGGCGCGGCCAGATTCCCGAGTCGAACAGCGTGCTCCTCGCCGCACTCGCCGCGGAGGCCGGCGCCGAGGTGGTCCGCCGCGCCAGCGTTCCCGACGAGGGCGACGCGCTCGACGCGCTGCTGGCCGAGGTGACGGATCCGGGGTCGCCCGATCGCGCCGACGTCGTCGTCTTCTCCGGCGGCGTCAGCGCCGGCGCGTACGAGGTGGTCAAGACCACGCTCGCCGAGACCATGGTCTTCTCCAAGGTCGCGATGCAGCCCGGCAAGCCGCAGGGCTTCGGCCGTCTCGAGGCCGGCACGCTGCTGTTCGGGCTGCCGGGCAATCCCGTGAGCGCGGCGGTCTCGTTCGAGGTGTTCGTGCGGCCGGCGCTGCTGCGCCTGCAGGGTCGCCGGGCGATCGGCCGCCCGGTCACCGCGCTCCCGGCAGGAGCCGGCTGGCGGACCCCGCCGGCGCGGCGCCAGTACCTCCCGGTCACGATCGACCGCTCGGACCCGGCCGCGTGGCGCGCCCTTCCGGCGACGAGCGGCGGCTCCCATCTCGCCGGCGGACTCGGCCGTGCCGAGGCCTATGCCGTCGTGCCCGCCGAGGTCGATGCGGTGGCGGCAGGCGATGTCGTCGATGTCATGCTGATCTCATGAGCACGCCCGAACAGCCGACCTTCACCCACCTCGACGCCGCCGGGAACGCGCGCATGGTGGACGTCACGCTGAAGCAGCCGACCGTGCGCTCCGCCACCGCCCGCGCATTCGTGCGCTGCGCGCCGGACGTCGTCGCCGCCCTGCGCGACGGGTCGGTGCCGAAGGGCGATGTGCTGGCGGTCGCCCGGATCGCCGGCATCCAGGCCGCCAAGCGCACGCCCGAACTGCTGCCGCTCGCGCACGTCATCGGCGTCCACGGCGCCGCGGTCGATCTGGCCATCGAAGACGGCGGTGTCGCGATCGAGGCGACCGTGCGCACCGCCGATCGCACCGGCGTCGAGATGGAGGCGCTGACCGCCGTGTCGGTGGCCGCTCTCGCCGTCGTCGACATGGTGAAGGGGCTCGACAAGGGCACGTCGATCGAGAGCGTCCGCATCGTGACGAAGACGGGCGGCAAGAGCGGCGACTGGCACCGCCCGGACGAGAGCTGATGTCCGGTCACGACCCGCACTCGCCTCTCAGCCTCGGCGCGATCCTGCTGGCCGGCGGCCGCGGCACGCGCGTCGGCGGGGCCGTGAAGCCGCTCTTCGAGATCGGCGGCAGCACACTGCTGGCCGCGGCGGTGACGGCGGTGACGGATGCCGGAGCCCGGCCGATCACGGTCGTGGCACCCGTCCTCGACGAGACGCTCCCCGTGGACTGGGTGCGGGAGGACCCGCCCTTCGGCGGCCCCGCCGCGGCGGTCGTGGCGGCACTCGATGCGTGGCCGGCGGAGGCGGACCCCGCGTGGACGCTCGTGCTCGCCTGCGACCTGCCCGGCGTCGGCGAGGCCGTGCGCCGCCTCGTGGACGACATCCCGCTGCTCCCCGCCGACACCGACGGCGTGTGTCTCGGCGACGCGTCGAGCCGCCCGCAGTGGCTCACCGGCGCCTACCGCACGCGGGCGCTGCGGCAGGCGGCATCCGTTCTTCCCGATCGGGGACGCGACCTTCCGGTGAGGGCGATCGCCGACGAACTCGCGATCGCCGTCGTCGCGGCGCCCGACGACCTGACCCGCGATGTCGACACGTGGGAGGATCTGAAGGAGGCCCGCGCTCGGGCCGATCGCGCGCATCAGGTCGATCGCGCGCACCGGACCGATCGCGCACCGGGCCGCGCCGCACCGTCCACGCCCGGAGGAGTCGTCATGAGCGAGCAGTCCCGCACCCTTCCCCCCGAGGCCCTCGACGCCTGGGCGGCTGCCCTGCGCGAGCGGTTCGGGCTCGCGCCCGAAGACGTTCCGGTGTCGCTCATCCTCGATCTCGCGCGCGACGTCGCACTGGGAGTGGCGCGCCCGGCGGCGCCCTTCAGCGCCTTCGTGGCCGGTCTCGTCGCCGGCCGCAGTGGCGGGTCCCCCGCCGACATCGACGCCGCCGTGGCGGCGATCACAGCCCTCGCCCGCGACTGGGAGCACGAGGCCTGATGGCCGTCGTCCGCTACTTCGCCGCCGCGCAGGAAGCGACCGGCCGGGACTCCGAGCACCGCACCGAGACGACGCTGGGCGAGCTGCGCCGCGCCGTGTCCGAGGAGTTCCCGGGGCTGGGCGGCATCCTGCCCCGCTGCGCCGTGCTCGTCGGCGGCTCACGCGTCGACGACGACACGCCCCTCGGCGACGACGACCTGATCGACGTGCTGCCGCCGTTCGCCGGCGGCTGATCCGGCGACACAGCGTCGGAGACGTCCGACGACACGCCGCGAATGGATGCTGTCACCCGGCGTGGCACCAGAGACCACCGACGTTGTGCTCGGCGCTGCGGTGTTCAGGCCCTGCGGCGGTGCGGCGGTGCGGCGCTCAGCCCCCGAGGCCCAGCCAGGTGGCGGTGCCGTCGGACTCGACCTGCTTCTTCCACACCGGGAGATCGGTCTTGATCGTCTCGATGAGCGTGCGACACACCTCGAACGCCTCCGCACGGTGCGCGGAGGCCACCGCGATCACGACGGCCGCATCGCCGACCTGCAGCGTGCCCACCCGGTGCGAGACCGCGACCAGCGCACCGGACGACCCGATCGCCGCTGTCGCCAGCCGTTCGAGAGCGGCTTCGGCGTCGGGATGCGCGGAGTATTCGAGGGCGACGACGGCGGTGGCGGCATCCGGATCGTGATCGCGCACGCGCCCCACGAACGTCGTCACCGCCCCCATGCGCCGGTCGTCCACGGCGCGCAGGTGTGCGTCGAGGTCGAGCGGCTCGGCGCTGATGGCCGCGACCCGCACGGCGTCGGTCGACACGGTCATCAGTGATCCCCTCCGCCGAGCTGGTCGAGCACATGCCTCGCGACCGACAGGACCACCGGCATCCCCGATCCCACGCCACCAGGTGACCCCGGCAGGTTGATGACGAGCACCCCGTGCGGGTCGACGACGCCGGCGACGCCGCGGGTGAGCATGCCGGCGGGCTTCTCGGCGGCGCCGCGCCGCCGCAGCTCTTCGGCGATGCCCGGAACCTCGCGCGTCACCACCCGGGCGGTTCCCTCCGGCGTCTGGTCTCGCGGCGAGACGCCCGTGCCGCCCGTGGTGACGATCAGCTTCACGCCCGCGACCACCTCCGCGGTGAGCGCGCGCTCCACGCTGTCGGCGCCGTCGGGGACCACGACGGCGTCCGCGCAGTCGAAGCCCGCCTCCCGCAGCGCGGACACCGCGATCGGTCCGCTCGTGTCGGGGCGGGCGCCTTCGGCGGAGCGGTCGGAGACGGTGATGACGGCGGCGCGGGTCATGCCTCCAGCCTAGGCACGCGCCGCCTCGTCATGCGCGGCGCTCGAGCCGCACGACCACCGACTTCGAGGTCGGCGTGCCCGACACGTCCGCCACCGAGTCGAGGGGCACCAGCACGTTCGTCTCGGGGTAGTACGCGGCGGCGTTGCCCCGGGGCGTGCGGTAGGCGACGATGCGGAACTCCTCGGCGCGACGCTCCTGCAGCACCCCGTCAGGACCGCGCCACTCCGACACCAGATCGACGACGTCGTTCTCGGTGAAGCCGAGGGCGACGATGTCCTTGGCGTTCACCAGCACGACCCGCCGCCCGCCGTGGATGCCGCGGTACCGGTCGTCCTTGCCGTAGATCGTGGTGTTGTACTGGTCGTGCGAGCGCAGCGTCTGCAGCAGCAAGCGCCCACGCGGGATGCGCGGATACTCCAGCGGGTTCACCGTGAAGCGCGCCTTGCCGTCCACCGTCGCGAAGCGGCGCGCATCGCGCGGCCCGTTGGGCAGGTGCAGTGTGCGGCCCTTGTCGATGCGCTCCTCGTAGTCGTCGAAGCCGGGGATCACCCGCGCGATGTGGCCGCGGATGAGCGCGTAGTCCGCTTCGAGCGCCGCCCAGTCGGCGTGCGGGACGTTGGACGGATGCCGCAACCCGACAGGATCCGGACCATCGGTGCGAGCCTCCTCACGCGGTGACCGCTCGGGGTACCCGAGGTCGTGCCGCGTGGCGCCGGCACCGTGCGTCGCGTCGGCACCGTGCGTGGCGACGGCACCGTGCGTCGCGTCGGCACCGTGCGTGGCGACGGCACCGTGCGTGGCGACGGCAGCGTGCGTGGCGACGGCAGCGTGCGTCGCGGCATCTTGTGCGACGAGCGGAGGAGATGTGTCCAGCGGAGGATCGGATGCCGCGAAACCCTCCTCCGCTCGTGGCATCTCCTCCGCTCGTGACGATCTGCCGACCGCGGCGCTGTCTCCGAACACCAGGCCGCTCAGACGGGCGACGATCGCGACCTCGCTGAGCATCTCCTCGGACGGCGGTGCGAGGCGGCCTCGGGAGGCGTGCACCGCGCCCATCGAGTCCTCGACGGTGACCCGCTGCTCGCGGCCCCCGCGGCGGTCGCGGTCGGTGCGGCCCAGGGTCGGCAGGATGAGCGCCCGGCGCCCGGTGACCACGTGGGAGCGGTTGAGCTTCGTCGACACGTGCACGGTCAGCCCCACGCGGGACATCCCCGCCTCGACGACGGCGGTGTCGGGGGTCGCCGAGACGAAGTTGCCGCCCATGCTCATGAAGAACCGCACGCGGCCGTCGCGCATGGCGCGGATCGCCCCGACCGTGTCGAAGCCGTGCTCGCGCGGGGCGGCGAAGCCGAACTCCGCATCGAGCGCGTCGAGGAACGTCGCGGACGGCTTCTCGTAGATGCCGACGGTGCGGTCGCCCTGCACGTTGGAGTGCCCGCGCACCGGGCACACGCCGGCGCCGGGACGGCCGATGTTGCCCTGCAGCAGCAGCATGTTCACCACCTCGCGCAGCGTCGGCACCGAGTGCTTGTGCTGGGTCAGTCCCATCGCCCAGCAGACGATCGTCGACTTCGATGTGCGCACCGTCTCGGCCACCCGGCGCAGCGCCTTCTCGGGAAGGCCGGTGGCGGTGACGAGCTCCCGCCACGAGGCATCCGCCATCGCCTGGCGATAAGCCTCGAAGCCGCTGGTATGCGCCGCCAGGAACTCGTGGTCGAGCACACCCCCGTCGGTCTCCTCGGCCTCGAGCAGGTGCTTGCCGATGGCCTGGAACAGCGCCTGATCGCCGCCGAGCCGGATCTGCAGGAACTGGTCGGCGAGCTTCGTGCCCCCGAACGCCACGCCTCGCACCGTCTGCGGATTCTCGAACCGCAGCAGGCCGGCTTCGGGCAGCGGATTGACGGCGATGATCGTCGCGCCGCGCTGCTTCGCCTTCTCGAGCGCCGAGAGCATGCGGGGGTGGTTCGTGCCGGGGTTCTGCCCGGCGATGATCAGCAGGTCGGCCTCGTGGATGTCGTCGATCGAGACGGTGCCCTTGCCGATGCCGATCGTCTCGGTCAGCGCCGATCCGGATGACTCGTGGCACATGTTGGAGCAGTCGGGCAGGTTGTTGGTGCCGAGCCCTCTCACGAGCAGCTGATACAGGAACGCGGCCTCGTTCGAGGTGCGTCCGGAGGTGTAGAACACGGCCTCGTCAGGGTCGTCCAGCGTCCGCAGCTCATCCGCGACGAGGGCGAGCGCGTCGTCCCACGAGATCGGGCGGTAGTGCGACGCGCCCTCTTCGAGAAGCATCGGGTGCGTCAGCCGCCCCTGCTGCCCGAGCCACCAGTCGTCGTGGCCGCGCAGCTCGTCCAGCGAGTGGGCCGCGAAGAACTCCGGCTCGACGCGCCGCAGCGTCGCCTCCTCGGCGACCGCCTTCGCGCCGTTCTCGCAGAACTCGGCGATGTGCCGCTTGTCCTCCTCGGGCCACGCGCATCCGGGGCAGTCGAAGCCGTCCTTCTGGTTGACGCGCAACAGCGTCTGCACCGACCGGGCCACGCCCATCTGCTCGTTCGCGATCTGCAGCGCATGCAGCACCGCGGGCACGCCCACCGCGACCTTCTTGGGCCGCGACGCGCGCACGCGCGTCTCGTCGATATCGACTCTCGGGGGCTTCGTCGCCATACCTCCAGGCTATGCCTCGCGCGGGGCTCCGGGGCCCTCAGCCGCCCCACCATGCGCGCGCCGTACCGCGCAGGTCGTCTCGCGTCACGGCGCCGTGACCCGGGGCCGACACCGACGCCCGGGAGTCGACCGACGCGGCCCGGTTGTCGCCCATGACCCACACCGCACCTTCGGGCACGGTCACGCGGAAGGGGATGTCGCCACCCGGGCGGACGGCGCCGGCATAGGCCTCCTGGATCGGCGCGCCGTTGAGCAGCAGCCGGCCGGTTCCCGCCTCGCAGCACACCACCACGTCGCCCGCGACACCGACCACGCGCTTGACGAGGAGCGCGTCCGGTGTGCCCGACCATCCTTCACGGTCGATCAGGAGGACGACGTCTCCACGACCGGCTGGACTCCACCGGTCGAACAGCACCGTGTCGCCGCTGTGCAGGGTCGGGTTCATCGAGTCGTTGTGCACGGTCGCCACGCCGAAGGCCGCGGCGAGCGCGAGCGCTGCAGCGGTGGGCAACAGAAGGGCTGCGAGCCAGACGAGCGTGCGTCTCCTGCCCGCGGATCGACGGACCGCTGCGGAGCCGGCGACGACCGTCACGGCGCCTCGGCGAGCAGCGTCGACATCGCGGTGATCTCGCGCTGCTGTTCGACGAGCACGTGCTTGCCGGACGCGCGCACATACGCATTGGATCCCTCGCGGACCGCGCTCTCCGCCATCTCGAGGGCGCCCTCATGATGCGCGATCATCAGCTCGAGGAACATCCGATCGGCCGCCACGCCGTCGGCTGCGTCGAGCGCTGCGAGCTGCTCGACGCCGGCCATGCCCTTCATCTGCGTGTGCGGGTGATCGCCGCACCCGGTCGGCACCGCTCCGGCGGCGGGCTGTGCGCCACCGTGGCCGTCATGGCCGCCATTCGAACCGCCGGCGGGGATCGCACCGCGCCACGCGGTCTGCCATGCCCGCATCGTCTCGATCTCGGAGGTCTGGTCCGTCACGATGAACTCGGCGAGCGCCCGCGTGCGCTCGCGGACCCCGGAGGCGGCCAGGACCAGGCTGCTGAGCTCGAGCGCCTGTTCGTGGTGCGGGATCATGCCCTCGATGTAGCAATGGTCCTCGACGGTCGGGTAGGCGGCGGTGGAGGCATCCGCCCTCGTGCCGGCAGGGGCTGCCTGCGGCGCTGATTCCGGACTCGTCGTCAGGCTGAGCCCCACCGCGCCGACCGCCACGGTGGCCGTCGAAAGTGCCAGCACGACTCCGAGGGCGGCGATACGACTGCGCATGGACGAGTCCTCTCAGATCCGGATGCCGCGGGCCGGGCCCTCCGCGACACGGGGCGTTCCCGTGGGGCGACGCGACGAGCACGTCGCCCCACGGGTGGGGTCAGGCCGCGTGCACCTTGGCCGCCTGCTGGCGCCGGAGGTGCCACGACGTGGCCGCCAGTCCGGCGCCTGCCGTCAGGAGCAGGAGGCCCGACAGCGCCCAGTTGTTCGCGTCGGTGCCGGTCGTCGCGAGTGCGCCGAAGATGGCCGCGGGCGACGCGGACGCCACCGTGAACGACCCCTGCGCGACGGCCGACGAGGTCTGCCCGGTCAGGACCAGCGAGTGCTCGCCGGCGGGTGTGTCGGACGGCACGATGAACTGCACGCTCACCGCGCCCTCACTGTCGGCGACGAACGTGCCGACGTCGACGGGGTCGGAGTGCATCACGGCGCTCACGGTCTCACCGGGGGTGAAGCCGCTCGCCGTCGCGGACTGCGCCGCACCCGGCGCGACCTCGGCACTGTCGAAGGTCACCGGCGCCGCTGCGGGCGCCGTCGAGCCGCCGTTCCCGTTCCCGTTGCCGTTGCCGTTCCCGTTGCCGTTCCCGTTGCCGTTCCCGTTCCCGTTGCCGTTCCCGTTCCCGGACTCGGTGGGCGTCGGCGTGGGCTCCGTGGTCGGCTCCGTCGTGGGGGTCGGCGTCGGCGACGCGGTCGGCGTCGGCGTGATGTTGGGGTTGGGCACCCCGCGCATGTCGCCGTTGACCCACTTGCGGCCCTCGGGGATGTTCGGGTTCTGCGCCGCGAAATCACGCGGGTAGAGGGTGAAGCCCTGCCAGTGGATCGGCATGGGGCTCTGGTCCTCGTCGCGGTTGATGTGGTGGAAGCCGACGTTCACCCATGCCACGGGGTCCTCGAGCGTCTCGCCGTCGGCGATGTAGTCGGTGACCATCTGCCCCGCCTTCGACGGGATGAGGTTGTGGCTGGCGTGGATCTCGTCCGACTTGGCCGACGTGAACGCGATGTCGTAGTCGGTCTCGGGGTTGAGGTTGTAGGCCTGGTCCCGCGGCACGATGATCTCGTACGAGCGGGCGTGCCCGTCGGCGTTGATGCTCTCAGGGTTCACCACCCGATAGGCCTCGCGGTTCGAGCCCATCGTCTTGGTCTCGTTCGTGATCTGCGTGAGCTGCGTCTCGAGGATCGCCGTGTGACCGGTGTCGCCCGTGGTCCCGTACTCGCCGGTCGGGGTGGTCGCGAACTTCTCGACCTGCTGGGTGGCGCCGGAGTCGAGCCCGAAGTCCACGCGCCAGAACGCCGAGTGATAGTGGTTGACCGCGAAGTCCTCCTGGCCCGGGGCGATCGGCCACCCCTGGTTCACGACGTCGACGTAGTCGTTGGGCGACAGATCGCCGGTGGCACCGAGGCGCACCGAGATCTCACCGTCGTCGTGGAACCGGTACTCGGTCTGGTACTCGTACCAGCCGATGCGCGACACGCTGTGCAGCACGAGGTCGGTGCCCTGCGCCGCATACAGCGCGTCGCGCGCGATGTTGGAGCGGTACGCGAGCCCCGTATCCTCTTCGCCGATGCACACGGCGGGGATCTCACCACGGGTCGCGTCGACCCACGCGCTGTGCACCTCGCCGACCGGGCAGTCGACAGCCTCGATCGCCTGCAGGCGGCGCCCGCCGACCTGGTAGGTGGTCACGTCGTTGTACTCGGTGGCGCCGGTGTCGTACGGCACGTTGAGCTGGGCGAGCGCGATCGAGTCGAGCACGAGGATCGGTGACGCGTCGTCCCGCGGCTGGTAGGCGATCTTGTCGAGCACGAGTCCGCGGTAGGTGTCGAGACGCCAGCACATCTGCCAGCTGGATCCGGACTCGAGGGTCTTCGAGACGAGGGAGTCGCCGGAGCAGGATGCCTCGGTGACCGTCTGGGCGGAGGCCGCGGCCGGCGCGGCCAGCACGAGGCCACCCGCCAGCAGAGCCATCGCGGTGCCCGCGCCGAGCAGCCGGCGGAGGGGGTTTCGTTTCATCGGGAGGGTCTCCATGGTCATGAGATGGACAGGACGGCCCGCGTCGACAGGTTGACGACGTAGGTGCTGGTGGTGAGGAAGGCGCCGCCGTCGACCTGGGCGAGCAGCTGCACGCACCGGTCGACCCCGCACGACTCGGCGCCGAAGGAGCCGGCATCCGTGACGAACGAGTGGGCGGTGAGGATGACCTCGGCGGATGCCGGGGTCAGGGCGGAACCACCGGTGAGGGCGGCGAACTCGTCGACGACCGGCTGGGCCGCGTCCGATTCGAGCAGCAGCTCCCACGCGAGCGAGGTCTCGGCGTCCGTCGGAGCGGGCTGGGTGCCTGAAGCACGGTCCACGGACTCGACCGCGCCGCTCGTCGCGTTGACGATCATGCTGACCGTCTCGTTGGTGGCGTAGTCGTAGTACAGCGAGATCAGGCGCCGCTGTCGGTCGGTGTACGCCTGCGGGTCGGCCACGTCGGTGGAGAGGAACTGCAGTCCCGGCTCGCCGAACACGTCCTCGCCGGCCGCGAACGCCGCGTCCTGGGCGCCGAGGAACCGCACGTACTCGACCTCGGCTCCCGACAGCGCGTCGTAGGCGGCCGCGACCGTCGCGGGCTTGGCGACGTCCTCGGCCTTCTCGGGGGCGTCCTCGTCCGTGCTGTCGGCGGCGATGGGGGTGGATGCCGTGGTCTCGGGCGACGAGGTCGCCTGCACGGCGGTCTGGGTCGCGAAGACGAGCGCGACGGCGGCGGCCGCCGCCGCGGCTGCGGAGGCGATGCCCAGGACGCGCGGTGTGAGGAGTCGGCCGCGGATTGTCGGCCGCTGTCGCGAAGGGGGCGGCGAGTCCCCTTCGGGAGAGAGCTGTTGTTCGGTCACAGGATTCCTTTCGAGGGCGATGACGCGGCTCGCACCCGCGTCGGGCCGATTCTTCGCCTGCGCCGTTTCGCCGTCGTACGAGGCCGCGAACGCCGAGCGAAATCCTGATGAGACGACGCCGGCCGATCCCCGCCCCCTGATCCCAGGTGATGTCACGCGGTCGAAACACGAGCCGCCGTTTACGGCAACGCGCGCCCGGTAGCGTCGCGGCCAGCCGCACCGCGGCGAGCGCCGGGCACCGAGGAGGACGCGTGAGCACTGCACTCGCGGACGCGATCGAGCAGGCGCGGCCGAGGAACGACCTCGGGTCCAGCTCGCCATTCGCGGGCCTGCGCCGTCGCCACGCCCATACGATCGACGTCGTCGCGCAGTCCGTGGCGGCCACCGCGCCCGCCGGCGTCCTGCTGATCCACCCCGCCGCCGCCTACGCCCGCAGCGGATCGTTCGCGTTCCTCGACATCGCGATCACGATCACCCTCGTGGTGGGCGTCGGCCTGGTGATCGGCATGTTCGCCCGCCGCATCGCGAGCACGGGCTCGCTCTACACCTTCGCGGCGCGGGGCCTCGGCTCCCACGTCGGCCTCGTCACCGGGGCCGCCCTCGGCATCGGCTACCTCGCCGTCGCGATGAACACGCTGGCGTCGGGCTCGCAGCGACTGGCGAACCTCCTCAGCGGGGGCACCGCTCCCCCGTGGCTCGTGACCGTCCTCATCACGGTGTTCGGCGGGATCATCGCCCTGGCCGTCGCCCGCGGACTGCGGATGTCGACCCGCATGCTCCTGGTGCTCGAGTCGATCGCCGTGATGACGGTACTGGTCCTCTCGATCGCCGCTCTCAGCCTCACCCGGTGGGATCTCGGGCTGCTCGTACCCCGCGCCTCGGACTTCTCGCTCGAGGCGATCATCACGGGCGTCGCCTTCGCCCTCATCGGCTTCGTCGGCTTCGAGAGCGGGGCCGCCCTCGGGCCCGAGACGCGTCGTCCTTTCGCGGCGGTGCCGCGTGCCGTGATGGTGAGCGTCGGCGCGACGGGGCTCGTCATGCTGGTCGGGACGGCCGCGCAGCTGTCGATCGTGGCGGAGCGGCCGGGTGCGGCATCCCTCGCGGCCGTGACCGGCCTCTCCGGCCTCATCGACGTCATCGTGGCGATCTCATTCCTCGCCTGCGCCCTGGCGATGACGAACGCGGCGACGCGGCTCGGGTTCGCGATGAGCCGCGAGGGTCTGCTGCCGATGGTCTTCGGCCGGATCTCGGGCCGTGGCGTGCCCGCGGTCGCCGGCGTGCTGTTCACGGCGGTCGTGACAGCGGTGCCTGCCGTGATCCTGGCGGTCGGCGGCAGCCGGCAGGATATGCGGATCGTCACCTCGCCCGCGGCGATCATCGGCTTCGTGCTGTCCTACGCACTGGTGTGCGCGGCGGCGCCGGTGTTCCTCGCGCGGATCGGCGAGCTCACCGTGCGCGCGGTGGCCATCAGCGCACTCCCCCTCGCCGGGCTCTTGTGCGTGCTGGGCTTCTACCTCGCCGCGACGCTGCGCGACAACCCCGGCGGGCTGGTGTGGGCGGCCGGCATCCTCGCCCTCCTCGTCGGCGCCGGCTCGGTGCGGCTGGCACGTCACCCACGCGTGGCCGCACGGATCGGCGTACACGACTGGCCGGTCGACGCGGACTGCATCGAAGGGCCGGCGCGGACGTGAGCGGCGCGGGTCTCGCGGGCGACTCGCGGCTTCCGGAGAAGGGCCTCGGCCTCGCGCTGGAGATCCTCGAACAGGTCGCCCGTGACGACCGCGGCGCGTCGGCAGCCGAGATCGCCCGTGCCGTCGGCGCACCACGGGCGACGGTCTACCGCGTGGTCAATTCACTGGTCCGCGACGAGTACCTCGTGCGGCGGCCGGACTTCTCCGGGTTCCTCCTCGGCACCCGCGTGCTCGAGCTCGCCGCGATCGTGGGTGCCCGCACTCGACCGACCCACGCGGCCGTCGTGGATCGCCTCCGCAGCGAGACAGGAGAGGCCGTGCATCTGTTCGCCTTCCACGGCTCCGGGCTGCTGGTACTCGACGAAGACCCCGCGCAGCCGCTGTCGGACCCCGATGCGCTGCTGGCCGACCCGACCCGATCCGCCATCGGACACCTCTGGCTGGTCGCCCACCCCGACCGCCGTCTTCCGCGGGCGCCGTCCTGGCGGGTCGACGCAGCGTCCGGCGATGTCCGGGCCATCCGCGAGGCGTATGCGGTCCGGGGCTACACCGAGCAGGTCGCGCTGCTCGACTCCGACCGCGGGTGCCTGGCCGTGCCGATCCACGACGACGCCGCCCGCCCGGTCGGAGCGGTGACCCTGTCGACCTCGATCTCGCGCCTCTCCGTCGCCGCACGCCACGTCGGCGCGCTTCGCGGGGCGGCGCAGGCGCTCGCTCTGCTCGGCACGCTCAGCGACTGGTGACGCGCCGCCCATTCCCCCACGAGAACGCGCCGCCGTCGGCGCGAAGGCGGGAGCTGCCGCGGCCCGCGGCATCCGTCACCGCCGGCGATCAGGGCACGGCGCCGAGGATGCCGTCGATGGTCGCCGCGTCGGACGCGGACTGCTCGAGCACGCGCTCGGCCGACTCGACGACGTCCGGATGCGGGTCGCCGTCGAGGATCAGGGTGACCAGGGCCACCATGCCCGCGTTCTGATCACGCAGGATCTCGGCGAACCGCCGTTCGGCGTCGGGGTGCGGGGCGTCGACGAAGCCCTGCAGCGTGCTCCAGGACGGCATGCCCGGCATCTGGGCGTGGTCGGAACCGTGCCCGGCGCAGGGGCCGTCGGCGGGCGGCTCGAGCGGGCGGGCGTCGGCCCACGACAGATACCAGGCACGTAGGTCTTCGAGATCTTCGGCGTCGCGCGCGGCGATCCCGGCGGCGAACCCGAGGGCGCCCGCCTCGATGCCGTCCTTGCGCTGCAGCGTCTCGGCGAGCTCCAGCTCCTTGACCCGGTAGTAGATCATCGCCTCGACGTAGCAGTAGTCGTCGGCGGTCACCGGCGATGCCGCTTCCGATGACGTGGCCGGCACCGACGCCGACATCCCGGGGTCCGCCTCGCCCGCCGCGCCCGCGCCGATCCCCGACGCCACCGCCAAGGCGATGCCGGCTGCTGCGGTCGCCACAGCGAGCGTCAACGCGACGACGGCGACAGCTCTGCGGCGCACGGGAACCTTCCGGATCGGGAGGGATCCGCCCACGCCGCGGCGTCGGCACGCTTCGCGCTGCGCGAGCTCGGGAACGTGCGCCGGCGGGGATCGGGGCCCTTCAGCGCCTGCCGGTGCCGAAGATCCCGCGGATCACTCCCCCGAGGATAGTCTGCGTCGACTTGGAGTTCAGGATCTGGTCGAGCGGCGACTTCTGGGTCGATCGCGACGTGCGCGTCGTGCCCGCCGTCTTCTTGAGCAGCCGCTCGTACTCCTGCTGCGCCTTCTTCTCGGCCGCGGCGCTCGCCTTGTCGGCGGCGGCCTGCTGCTTGTCGATCGCGGCCTTCTGCTTCGCATACTCTGCCTCGGCCTTCGCCTTCGCGAGGGCCGCGTCCTCCGCGGCGGCGGCATCGTCGGCGGCCCTCATCTTGGCCGCCAGGATCTCTCGCGCGGACTCCCGGTCGATCGCCGTGCCGTACTTCGCGAGCAGGGTGGATGCCTTCACCGCGGCGTCGATCGCCGGATCGGGCGTCGGCGACATCAGCCCCTGCGGGGCGCGCAGCCGCGTCCACGCGACCGGGGTGGGGGCGCCCTTCTCGCTCATCACCGTGACGATGGCCTCGCCGGTGCCGAGCTCCTGCAGCACCCGCTCGAGGTCGTACCCCGACTTCGGGTAGGTGCCGACGGTCGCGCGCAGCGCCTTCGCATCGTCGGGCGTGAACGCGCGAAGGGCATGCTGCACGCGCGAGCCCAGCTGGGCCAGCACGTCGGAGGGCACGTCCTTGGGGGTCTGCGTCACGAAGAACACGCCGACGCCCTTCGACCGGATGAGCCGGACGGTCTGCACGATGGCGGCGAGGAAGTCCTTCGAGGCGTCCTTGAACAGCAGGTGCGCCTCGTCGAAGAAGAAGACGAGCTTGGGCTTGTCGGCGTCGCCCACCTCGGGGAGGATCTCGAAGAGCTCGGCGAGCAGGTACATCAGGAACGTCGAGAACAGCGCCGGCTTGTCGATCACCCCGGGCACCTCGAGCAGGCTGATGATGCCGCGGCCGTCGGGCGCCGTGCGGAGAAAATCGGCCACGTCGAACTCGGGCTCGCCGAAGAAGACGTCGGCTCCGGCATCCGCGAAGGTGATCAGCTCGCGCAGGATGACGCCCGCGGTCGCCGCGGACAGCCCGCCGAGCTCCTTGAGCTCTGCCTTGCCCTCATCGCTGGTGAGGTGGCTGAGCACCGCGCGCAGGTCCGACAGGTCCACGAGGGCGAGGCCGTTCGCGTCGGCGTAGTGGAACACGAGACCGAGGCTCGACTCCTGCGTGTCGTTCAGGCCCAGCACCTTGCTCAGCAGCAGCGGCCCGAAGCCCGACACGGTGGCGCGCACCGGCACGCCCTTGCCGATGCCGCCCAGCGCGAAGTACTCGGTCGCCGACGCCTCCGGCTTCCAGTCCTGCCCGATCGCCTGGGTGCGCGCGAGCAGCTTCTCGCTCGGCTCCCCCGGTGTCGCAACGCCCGACAGGTCGCCCTTGATGTCGGCGGCGAACACCGGCACGCCCTTTGCGGCGAGCTGCTCGGCCAGCCCCTGCAGCGTGCGCGTCTTGCCGGTTCCCGTCGCTCCCGCCACGAGCCCGTGGCGATTCATCATGCCGAGCGGAATGCGGATCTGCGCCGACGGCACCGGGTCGCCGTTGAGCAGGGCGCCGAGGTCGAGGGTGGCCTCCTCGAACGCGTAGCCGGAGGTGATCTTCTCGACGTCTTTCTGGTCGAGTGGGCGGGCTTCCGTGAGAGAGATGGCCGGTTGAGGAGTTTGTTCCTGCGTCGCCGGGGGCGAGCTGGGCGCTCGCGCGGGCCCCTGGCTCGTGCCGCCGGATGGTTCCCCCGCGTTCGCACTGCCCGCCGAATCCGTGTCTGCGGGCCCGTTCTGAACAGCGGGCGTCGGCTGCGCCGACGCATCCTCCGTGGGGCCGGGCGTCGGCTGCGCCGACGCGTCCTCCGCGGGGCGGGGCGCGGGAGTGCCGGTCGCCTTCGCCTTGGCGGCGGCGGCCTCGGCGGCGGCGAGCGCCGCCCGGGCCTGCGCGGCCTTCAGCTGGGCTTCGGCCGCGTCCGCCTCGGCGCGCAACCGCGCGAGCTCGGCCTCGGCGGCCAGGATGGCCGGATCGGTCGCGGTGACGTCGGGCGCAGGCGAGTCGGGCGCGGTCATGCGCTCAGCCTAGTCACGCGCGTTTGGCCGGGACGCCCGTTCCCTCGCGAGCCAGCGGAAGGGCGAAGGCGGCCGCCACGAGCAGCGCCGCACCCGCGCCGAGCAGGGCGCCGCCGACGGTGTCGCTCAGCCAGTGCGCATGCAGGTAGGTGCGACTGAACGCCATCAGAAGGACCCACACCGCACCCACCACTCCCACCCACACTCGCGGGAAGATCACCGTGGCCGCCACGGCGATCGTGGCTGCGTTGGCCACATGCCCCGACGGGTATGAGCCGTAGTCCGACAGGACGAGGATGTCTTCGGGGCGCACCCGCCCGAACGCGTGCTTGAGCACCTGCACCCCCGCGGCCGACACCGCCTCCGCCGCCAGGAAGTATGCCGCCGCCCAAGGGCGTCTCAAGAGGATGAGCCCGATCGCGCCGCCGATGGGCACCACGAGGATGCCCATCCAGCCGGCGCCGACGAAGTTCAGGACGTGCGAGAACCCGGCGACCACGGGATGCCACCAGTCGGCGACGAAGCTGTTCCACGCCGTGTCGATCGCGAACGGCTCTTCGCCGCGCGAGAAGATCCACCAGCCCAGCAGGCACGACAGCACCACCAGCACAGACCCGGCGACCAGGTAGGCGATGACGGGTACCGCCACCCGCCGCTCTGTCGTGGTCATCGCCCTATTCTGCCTGCCAGCCGGCCGTATGCACCTCATCCGGGCTTTTTCCGCGCGCCGCCGTTCGCACCACGACGCCCATCGGCCGCTCCGACCGTGAGCGCGTCTGCGGCGTCCGGCAGGATGGGATCATGCCAGCACGGGTCGTCGACATCGTCCGCGCCATCATCGCGCCCCTCACCCGCACGCGGGTGTTCCGGCGGGTGCTGGGGCCTCTCCTGCTGCCACCGGTCGAGCGCTTCGTGGCGTGGATCTCGCACGGCCGCGTGCAGGTGAGCGCGCTCCTCGTCCCCTCGCTGGTGTTGCACACCGTGGGCGCGAAGTCCGGCGAGCCGCGTGACGCGGCGCTGATGTACACGCCCGACGGGCAGGGACGCGCGATCGTCGCGGGCACGAACTTCGCCGGCGCGCGGCACCCCGCGTGGACCACCAATCTGCTGGCCCACCCGGATGCCGCGATCACCGTGCGCGGCCGGCGCATGCTCGTCCACGCCACCCCGGTGCCCGACGCCGAGCGCGACGCGGTGTGGACGCGCATCGAGGCCCAGTGGCCCGGCTACCGCAACTACGAACGCGAGTCCGGCCGCACCGTCCGCCTCTTCCGCCTGCAGCCGGTGGCCGCAGCGGACTGAGCACCGGGTCAGGGCGCGAGGCGCTCCACCGTCCGGGGGCGGACGATCAGCCACAGCGCCAGCACGCCGACCACCGCGCACCCGACCATCACCGAGGCCATCGTGGTGGCCGTGATGCCGGCATCCTTCGCGATCCACCCCACCAGCGGCGAGATGAGGCCTGCGACGCCGAAGTTGGTCGCGCCGACGATCGACTGCGCGGTGCCGGCCGCCTTGCCGTGGCGGTCGAGCGCCAGCACCTGCACGCACGGGAAGGTGAAACCGCACCCGGTCATGAAGACGAACAGCGGGACGATCGTGCCCCAGAGCCCGAGGCCCAGCTGGTCGGTGACGATGATGGCGGATGCCGAGACCACCAGCACCGCCGTCGACCACGCCATCACCCACTGCGGGCCGAAGCGGGCCGCCAGCCGCGATGCCGTCTGCACGCCCAGCACGACGCCGAGCGAGTTGACGGCGAACATCAGTCCGTACTGCTGGGCGCTCAGGCCGTAGCTCAGCTGGAACAGGAACGACGAGCTGGACAGGTACGAGAACAGGCCCGAGAACGTCATGCCGCCGATGATGAGCACGCCGATGAACACGCGGTCGCTGAAGACGCTGCGGTAGCGCTGCCAGACCGTGGTGGCGCCCCGCTCGTGGCGGCGCGCGGGCGGCAGGGTCTCGGGCAGGAACACGATGGCCGAGACGAGCATGATCGCGCCGTACACCGCCAGCACCACGAAGATGCCGCGCCACGGCATGACGGCGAGGAGGGCCGAGCCGACGAGCGGCGCGAGCACCGGGGCGACGCCCGAGACGAGCGCGAGGCGCGACAGCATGACCACGAGGCGGCGCCCGCCGAACAGGTCACGCACGATCGCAGCGGCCACCACGCCGCCGGCGGCGGCTCCCGCGCCCTGCAGCACGCGGGCCACCGACAGCAGCTCGAGTGTCGGCGCGAGGGCTGCGCCGACGCTGGCCACGACGTGCAGCGCGGTCACCGCCAGCAGCGGCAGCCGCCGGCCGACCTTGTCGCTCAGCGGGCCGACGATGAGCTGCCCCAGCGCGAAGCCGATCATCGTCCCCGTGAGGGTGAGCTGGATCATCGCGGCCGTGGTATCGAAGTCGGCCTCGAGCACCGGGAACGCGGGCAGGTAGAGATCGATCGTGAAGGGACCGAGGGCAGTCAGCGCGCCGAGCAGCACGATGTAGAGGACCCGACGGCGGTGCGTGATCGCATCGCCCGGGTGCAGCACGATCGGCGCGGTGGCCGGGTTGCTGCCGAGGGTGCGGATCGCGCCGGTGGACGTCGGGTGCGGGTGCGGGTGCGGCTGCGGTTCGTGCGGCGTGCGGGCCTGGAGCTTCTGGACGGGGATGGAGGCGGTGTCGAGCAACAGTGGGCTTCGTTTCGTGGCGAGGTTTCGACGGGCGGCGTAGGAGTACGGCATCGACACCGGGCGGTGCAGGCGCACGGAGGGGAACCGAGGGGAACGAGGAGTCCGGCGCTGCCGATCGGCACCAGGACACAGAAGACGACCGCAAGGTCGAATCGATTCGAGATCCCATGATAACGGATGCCTCCCCTCTGCCGCACCCGCGATCCGTCGCGGCTGGCCGCCGCTGTCGGCGGCTTCCCAGGGCCCCGTCACATGCGCTCGCATAGGATGGGCACAACCCGTCGTCCGCGCTCCCGCGGCAGTTCGCGGGCGCCCAGACCCCTGTTATCGATTGGCAGAGATCACGAGCATGACCCCGACCTCCGACAAGCGCGCGAGCGGCAACCCGGCCACGCAGGCGAAGATCGACCTCACCGTCAAGCAGCAGCGCGAGCAGAAGCGCCAGGAGAAGCTCGCCGAGTACCAGAAGCAGCTCGCCAAACGGCGGCGCAGCAAGCTCGTGTGGTGGATCGTCGGGTCCGTGGCGGCCATCCTCGTCATCGCGGCGATCGTGGCCTCGATCGTCTTCGCGCCGGCGCCCGCGCCGACCTACGACCGGGGCGACAGCGATGGCAGCGGCATCGAGGGCGTCGAGACGTTCACCAACACGGCGAACCACGTCGAGGGCGATGTCGAGTACCCCCAGACTCCCCCGGCGGGCGGCGACCACAACGTCGCATGGCTGAACTGCGGCGTCTACACCGAGCCCGTGCCCAATGTGAACGCCGTCCACTCTCTCGAGCACGGCGCGGTCTGGGTCACCTACGACCCGGCACAGGTGTCGGAAGAGGAGATCGCCCAGCTCGAGGACGCGCTCCCCTCGACCTACACGGTGCTCTCGCCGTACAACGACATGGACAGCCCGATCGCCCTCAGTGCGTGGAACGCCCAGCTCAAGCTCGACTCCGCCGACGACGAGCGCATCGAGGAGTTCATCACGGCGTACTGGAACAGCACGAACGCTCCCGAGCCGGGCGCGGCCTGCACCGGCGCGTTCGAAGCGCCGGGTAAGAAGTAGGCGCGGCGTGCCGGAGGAGACGTCGACCGGGGCTGCCCGGCGATGGCTCGTCCCCGCCGTCGCGCTCGTCCTGATCGCGGCGCTCGCCTTCGCGGTCGGACGCTTCTCGACGTTCGGTTCGCAGTCTGCCGCGGCCACCCCCGGCACGGCCTCTGCGGAGGCCGGATTCTCCCGCGACATGCAGGTGCACCACGCGCAGGCGATCGAGATGGCGATGGAGATCTACGGCAAGACCGAGGACGAGGAGCTGCGCACCCTCGCCTACGACATCGCCACCGGGCAGGCGGGTCAGCGGGGTCAGATGTACGACTGGCTCGTGCAGTGGGGCCTCCCCCAGCGCGGCGGCCCGATGATGCAGTGGATGAACGTGTCCGACGAGCACGCTCACGACGGCGCGGCCTCCGGCCAGCCGATGAGCGATGAAGAGGCGCACGCGGCCATGGGCATGGCGTCCACAGAAGAGATCGCCGCGCTGAAGGCCGCCACGGGGCAGGAGGCGGATTGCCTGTTCCTCGCGCTCATGATCCGCCACCACGAGGGCGCGATCCCGATGGCCGAGGCGCTCCTCGACCTCGGCACCGACCCTCGCGCACTCGAGGTGGCGCAGGCGATCGAGAACGGTCAGACCGCCGAGATCGACGCGATGCAGTCGATGCAGGCGCGCCTGGGCTGCTCGGGCTGACGCGGGCCGCGCCCGAATGCCGGCAGACAGCGGGGCGCTCGGAGAACGCGGCCCCAACCGCGTATGCCGCGCCCGACCTCGTGCGTCGGGTCGCGGCATCCGTCCGCCCTGGTGTGTCAGCCCTTCGTCGCGCCCGCCATCAGGCCGCGCACGAAGAACCTCTGCAGTGAGAGGAACACGATGAGCGGCACCGCCAGCACGAGGAACGCGCCCGCCGAGATCAGGAACCACTGATCGCCCCACGACCCGGACAGCGAGTTCAGTGTCTGCGTCATCGGCAGCGACGAGGATGGCGCGAAGATCGTCGCCACGAGCAGATCGTTCCACACCCACACGAACTCGAGGATCGCGAAGGACGCGAGCGCCGGGGTCGCCAGGGGCAGGATGATGCGGAAGAAGATCTGCCCGTGACCTGCCCCGTCGACCCGCGCCGCTTCGATCACGTCGGAGGGGATCTCGGCGATGAAGTTGTACAGCAGGAAGATCGCCAGCGGCAGGGCGAAGATGACGTGTGCGATCCACATCGTCGCGAAGCTGCGATCGACCTCCCGCATCTCGAGGCCCGGGAAGACCGCGACGTCGCCGATCTCCAGCCCGCGCGAGAACAGGCTGAGCAGCGGCACCAGGGCCATCTGGATGGGCACGATCTGCAGCGCGAAGACCGCCACGAACAGCACGCCCCGGCCTCGGAAGTCCATCCACGCGAACGCATAGGCGGCCAGCGACGCGATCGCCAGGGCGAAGATCGTCACGGGGATCGTGATCGCGAGCGAGTTGAGGAACGACTCGCCCAGCGTCAGCGCCGTGCCGCCGGAGGTGAGGGCGGCCTGGTAGTTCCCGAGGGTGAAGTCAGGGTTGGTGAAGACCGTCCACCATCCCGACGACGCGGAGTCCGCGCCTGGACGGAACGACGTGATGAGCAGCCCGAGGGTCGGGATCGTCCACAGGAAGGCGATCGCGACGGCGATCACCGTCGCCACGGGCGACGTCATGCGCTTCTGCGCCTGCGCCTCGTTGCGACGGGTCTCGCGCGCGACCTTGCGCGCCGCCGCCCGGTCGAGCTGCGGGGTCGTCTTGTCGTCGACGGCGGTCATCACCGCACCTCCCTCTGTCGGCGGAGCTGTCTGACGTTGTAGATGATCAGCGGCGTGACGAACACGAAGATCAGCACTGCGAGCGCTGCCGCATGCCCGTAGCTCTGGAAGCGCTGCTGCTGGTTCACCATCTCGAAGCCCAGCACCGTCGAGTTGGACCGGCCGCCGGTCATCACCGCCACGATGTCGTACAGCTTGAGGGCCGAGATCGTGATCGTCGTGAGCACGATGACGATCGCCGTGCGGATCCCGGGCACGGTGACGTTGGTGAACCGCTGCCACGCGTTGGTGCCGTCGAGCTGCGCGGCCTCCATCTGCTCGGCAGGCACCGCCTTGATGGCGGCCGACAGGACCACCATCGCGAAACCGGTCTGCGCCCACACGAAGGCGAACAGCAGGCAGAACGTGTTCACGAGCGGCCAGACGTCGAGCCAGCGGACGGGTTCACCGCCGAACGCCACGACGAGCGCATTGAGGGTGCCGATCTGCTCCCCCTGCCGGTAGTCGTAGACGAACTTCCAGATCAGGCTGATGCTCACCGGCGCGATCGCGAACGGGATGAACACCAGGATCTTGAGGATCCGGTCGCCGCGCGCACGCTCCATGAACGCGGCGTACGCGAGTCCGACGATCGTCGCGAAGATGGGCGCGAAGATCGCCCAGATCAGGGTGTTGATGATCGACCAGAACCCCTGCGGGTTCGTGAACGCCCAGACGTAGTTCTCCATGCCGACGAAGTTCTCGCCGCTCTTGTCGAAGAACGACTGGATGATCGTCGCGATCGAGGGATAGATGAGGCCGATCAGGATCAGGATCGCCGCGGGCGCCAGGAACAGCGTCAGCTGGTACAGATATCCGGCGCCTTCGCGCGCACGGTAGTCGGCGTAGAAGAGCAGGCCGCCCGCGATGAGCGCGATCGGGATCACGTAGATGACCGCGTTCTGGTACGGCCGCAGCATCATGAACGCCAGCACCGGGATCGCGAAGCACGAGATCAGCCTCAGCCAGAAGTAACCCGTGCCCTTGCGTGGCGCGTACTCGATGAGCACCAGGAGAATCGCGACGACGACGCCGAAGACCAGGAGGACGATCGGGATCTGGACGAGGGGGCTGAGGTTGCCGATCCACTGGAAGAACGAGTTGAACGAGAAGCCCAGCGACGTCGGCGGCGCGTCAGGGGCGGGCGGGCTCAGGAACAGGAAGACGACGAGGGCGGCGATCAGGATGAAGCCGATCGTGATCACGATGCGCGTCGTCGCACGCGACGGCGGCTTGTTGCCGCCTCTTTCGGGCGGCGGAGTCGCCTTTGCCTGCTCCGCCGATGTTGCGGTCTGAGACATGTTCTGCCTTCCCCCGTCGACGCCGACGGATGACATCACCCCGGGTGCCGGGTCCGCTCCGCGAGCGGTGCGGTCCCGGCCCCGAGGTGTGGTGCGTCAGTCGTCGTAACCGGACTGGATGTCTTCCAGGACCTGCGGCGTCGGCTTGCCGTCGATCCAGTCGACCATGCCACGCCAGAACGACCCCGAGCCGACCGTCAACGGCATCAGGTCGGAGGCGTCGAAGCGGAAGACCGTCTCCGGGTCCTGCACCACCGTCATGGCGTCGGTGAGGAACTTGCTCGACGCCAGCGACGGGTCCGCGCCGGTGTTCGCCGAGATGGCGCCGCCGAGTTCGACCCGCGCGTCCGCCCACTCCGGGGTCGACATGTACTCGGCCACAGCCTGCGTGGCGGCGTCGTCCGAGAAGACGGTGACGAACTCGCCACCGCCCGATACCGAGAACGGCTCACCCTCGAATCCCGGCATCAGGAACGCGTACACGTCCCCGTCCTCGGCAACCTCAGGCGTCCCGCCTTCCGCCGTCTGCACCGCCAGGAAGTTCGCAGTGAGGAACGACGCCTGGTGCGTGAGAGCGCAGGTGCCGTTGGCGACCGCCGAGGCGATCGGGTCGCCGAAGGCCGTCGAGTTGATGCTCTTCACGTCTCCGAACCCGGCGTTGACGTACTTCGGGTCGAGCAGGACCTTCGCGACCTCGTCGAACGCGGCCTCGATATCGGGGTCGGTGAACGGGGTGTCGCCGGCGGCCCAGCTGTCGTACACGTCGGCGCCGGCCTGACGCAGCACGAGGTCTTCGACCCAGTCCGTGCCCGGCCATCCGGATGCGGCCTCGGACGAGAATCCGGCGCACCACGGCGGCTGGCCGGTCTTCTCCTGGATCGTCGCCGTGAGCTCGAGCAGCTCCTGCCACGTCTCAGGGATCTCGACGCCCCACTCTTCGAAGCTCTTGGGCGAGTAGTAGACGTAGCCCTTGACGTTCGCGAGCATCGGAGCAGCGTAGAAGGTGCCGTCGACCGAGCCGTAATCCTTCCAGGCGGGCGCCCAGTACTCGTCGACGTTGGCCGCGACCTCTTCGGTCCCCTCCTGCACCTCGCCAGTGTCGACGAGCGAGCGGAACAGACCGGGCTGGGGCACGATGGCGATGTCGGGCGCCGAACCACCGGCGACCTTCGTCACGATGTTGCCCTCGAAGCCCTTGTCGCCGGTGTAGACGACCTCGATGCCGGTGTCGGCGGTGAATGCGTCGAACGACTTCTGCAGATTGTCAGCCTCAGAGCCGGTGATGCCGCCGGAGATCTCGACGGTCTCGCCTTCGAGCGAGCCGTCACCCGCGTCGCCCTCGTCTCCGCCCTCGGCGCAGCCCGCGAGAGTCAGTGCCGCGACGGTGGCGAGCCCCAGCGCGATGTAGCCGTGTCGACGACGTGATCGCAGTGCAGTCATGTTCGTCTGCCTCCTCTTCGAGTCGCGGAGCCGCAAGGCATTGCGGCGCCGCTCGTATGGATCGGGAACCGATTCCATATTCACGGTAGGGGATGCCGCAGGGCGACACAACGTCCCCGGATCACAACTCGGTAAACACCGACCACCGGGGTGGCGTTTGCGGGGCGATCACGGCACAATGAGGCCCGGAACCGGTTCCACAATCCAGACGACGGCGGTGTCGTCGGAGGGGAGGAGGATCCGATGGCGGGCATCTCGGAGGTGGCTCGCGCGGCAGGCGTCTCGAAGTCGACGGCGTCCCGTGCGCTCACCGGCTCGGGCTATGTCTCGGCGGCGACCCGCGAACGGGTGAGGGATGCCGCGGCCACCCTGGGCTACGTCCCCACGACGAGCGCGGTGAGCCTGGTGACCGGCCGCACCCAGACCGTCGGCGTCGTGATGCCCTCGCTCGACCGGTGGTTCTTCGCCCAGGTGCTCGAGGGGATCCAGGACGCGCTGCTCGAGCGCAGGTTCGACCTGGCCCTCTACGGCGCACCACCGGACTCTCCCGCACGGCGGGAGATGTTCGAGCACTTCCTCGCGAGAAAGCGGTTCGACGGGCTCATCGCCGTGGGGATCGAGCCGAGCGCCCGCGAGCTCGAGCGGCTGGTCGCGTTCGGCAAACCGGTCGTCGCCGTCGGCGGCTACGAGGTCGGCACGAACGGGGTGTCGATCGATGACGAGGCCGCCGCCCGCATCGCCACCGAGCATCTGACCGGACTCGGACACCGAGAGATCGTCTTCCTCGGCGGCGACCCCGACGGGCGCCGGACGAGCTTCGGCGACGGCCGGAGGCTGGACGGCTACCGCAGCGCCATGCGCGACGCCGGGCTCGCGGCATCCGTCCGTCATGTCCAGTCCGAGGCCACCATGCCCGGCGGCTACCGCGCGGCGGTCGAGCTGCTGGGCGACCGCCGCACGCGCCCCACGGCGATCGTCGGGGTGTGCGACGAGGCGGCGGTCGGCGCGATCATCGCGGCGCGCAGGCTCGGCATCCGCGTTCCCGAGCGACTGAGCGTGGTCGGCATCGACGATCACCCCTACGCCGAGATGTTCTCGCTCACCACACTGCAGCAGCGTCCGCACCAGCAGGGCCGCGCCGCTGTGCAGCTGCTGATGTGGCAGCTCGACGATCCCGGCGCCCCGACCCACCGGCTCTACGAGTCGTCGCCGCTCGTCGCGCGGAACTCCACCGCTGCGGTCGACGACGACGCGTCCGCGATCATCGGCGTCGGCCCACGCGGCACGGCCTGACCCCGCGGGGTCAGAGCAGGCCGAGGTCGCGGAAGGTGCGGCCCTCCCAGGCGACGCGTTCGACGGCATCTTCGACGCCGAGCACGGTGCGGAACGTCTCGTCGCCGGATGCCTCGACACGAACGAGTCGGGGATCGATCGGGGTCGCCGGAGTCCCGGTGACGACCTCCTCGAGCACGCGCGTGAAGGCGCCGGTGCGACCGAGGGGCGCGAGCAGGTCACTGCCGTCGCGGATGTGGGCGGCCAGGTCGTCGAGGAGCGAGGTCCGATCGAAGGCGTAGGCGCGAGGCAGCGCCGCACCGTCGCGATGGACGTGGAGCGTGTCGAGCGTGTAGAGGTACACGAGGAAGCCGTGCGTGCCGCGCACCAGCACATACGGCTCGTGCCGCCGGACGGCGGTGGCCGCAAGACCGGCCGCGATGCGCGTGCCGTCGCGCAGTTCGATCACCAGCGACGACGTGTCGTCGGTGTCGATCTCGTTCGCCCGGCGCAGATCCGCGTCGATCGCCACGACGTCTTCCGGGGCTGCGGCTCCGGCGACGGCGAAGGCCGTCGCCACGGCGTGGGCGAGCGGGTTCGTCACCACGCCATCGGCGATCAGGCGGCCGTCGAGCTGACGGTGACCGGCCCACGGCGCGCGGCGCCAGTACTGCTCCGACCGGGACCACTGACCCACCGCGCCGACGTGCACGAGGTCGCCGATGACACCGGACGCCAGGGCGTCGGCGGTCGCCGGCACACCCGCGCTGCCGAGCGACTGGAAGCCGACCTGCACGGCACGGGAGGCGGCATCCGCCGCACTCAGGAGCGCGTGGTGATCGGCGACCGAGGGCACCGGCGGCTTCTCGAGCAGCACGTGGGCCCCGCGGGCGAGCGCGAGCCGCGCGAGCTCGGTGTGGGTGGGAATCGGCGTGCTGAGCACGACGATGTCGAGATCGAGAGCGTCGATCATCGACGTCGCATCCGCGAACACACGGGTCGAGGAGGGCACGTCGCCGCCGCCCCGGGGGTCGGCGACGGCGACGAGTTCGAGGTCGGGGCGGGCCAGCACGGCGTCGACGTGACTGCGGCCGTGCCCGTGGACGCCGGCGACGCCGACGCGAAGCGGTGGCGTCACAGCCCCGCCTCGGCGCGGAGCGCCGGAAGGGCGGCTTCGACCGCGGCGGCGTCGGCGAGTTCGTCGTCGAGGACGTAGGCGGTCAGCTCGAGGTTGAGCTCACCCCCTTCGGGGATCGTGCGCGGCTGGTCCCACGCCACGGAGGGACCGGCGCCGAGGTACTCGGCGAAGCGGACGAACCACGGCAGGCGCTCCTCGCCCTGCGTGAGCACGACCGTCGTGCCGCGCTCGGGGAACGTGAACGCGAGCCAGTCTGTCGCCGCGCCGTGCACCTCCCGCTCGGTATCGCCCGCCGGGCTGAACACCCGGGCGATCTCGGGGGCGAACCGCCAGAAGATCCCGCCGTAGCCCGCGCCGTCTCGGCCGTTCGTCGCCGGCGAGCCGAAGGTGATGGCGTCGAGCGTCGCCTTGAGGTGGCTGCGCCACCGCAGCGCCCAGCCGCCGGCGAGCTCGGCGGATCGCAGCTCCCGAACCTCGACGAGCTGCGTGGTGCCGTGCTCGTCGACCCAGCTGAGCCGCTCGTCGAGCGAGTGCCCGTCGATGTGCAGGCGGTCACGGCGCTGCCGGCCGTGGTTGGGGACCATGATCGACCCCTCGCCGCGCACATAGGTGCGACCGCCCCAGTACGACGTGCCGTTGACATCGGCGATCGCGAGGCTCACCCCCAGGTGGTGCGGGTGGTCGGTCGGCTCGGTGACGGAGAGCGGCGTGCCGGCGCGCGAGATGACGGCGTCGAGGTACGGACGAGGTGAGAGCACCGAGTCGACGTTCGTCCCCTCCTCGTACTGGGCGACCACCGTCGACCCCAGCCGAAGCACGGGGCGGGCGGGACCCACCCAGCCGCTGGCATGGGATGCCGGACCGGAACTCTGACGCGGCACCAGGACGGGCCGATAGAACAGGGCGTGGCCGGCGTTCTCGCCGTCCAGTGCTTGACGCATGCGATTCCAAGCCTGCCGCCCGATCTCGATCCGAGGAACCGACATGGTCGTCAGCGGAGGGGCGGCGAAACGGGACTGGGGGATGTCGTCGATCCCGACGATGGAGAGCTGTTGCGGAACCTCGACGCCGACTTCGCGCAGGCGCGACATCAGCCCGAGGGCGACGAGGTCGTTGAAGGCGATCGCGGCGGTGGCACCCGTCTCGAGCACGGCGTCGGCGGCGTCGTAGCCCGCCTCCATGCTCGATCCGGCCGGGATCGTGAGGAACTCGAGGTCGGGGTACTCGCGGGCGAGCTCCCCGAGCCCCTGGGCGCGCTGCTCGTTGGCGTAGCTGAGGGCGGGTCCGGCGACATACGCGATGCGCCGGTGGCCGAAGCCCCGCAGGTGCACGCCGAGCTCTTTGACGGCGGCGGTGTAGTCCACCGAGAGCTGCGCCGCCGCGGTGTCGTCCACGCGGCGGTTGACCACCACGACCGGCGTCGTGCGCTGGATCAGCTCGCGCAGCTCGGCATCCGGCATCCGTGGCGACACCAGCACGAGGGCGTCGCACTTGCTGCGCGCCTCTCCGGCGATGTCCGCCTCGACGCCGACCGCCTCGGCGCTGTCGGCCACGAGCACGCGGTACCCGTCGCGCGCCGCAGCGACCGTGAGCCCCTTGAGCACGCCCTGGAACATCGGGTTCTCGAGGTCAGGCACCAGCAGCGCGATGGTGTGGCTGCTCCCCCGCACGAGGCTGCGCGCGGCCTCGCTGGGCGAGTAGTTCAGGGCGGCGACCGCACGGTTGACCTTCGCGACGATCGCGGGGTCGACGGTGGCGACGCCGTTGAGGACGCGCGACACCGATGCCTGCGACACTCCTGCGTGCTGCGCGACCTGCGCCATCGTGATCGGGCGCGCTGTGACCTCGCTCAACGGATCCCCTCCTCTCTCAATCTTGGGCGTCGACGAGCCCGGTGCGGCGCATTCGCGCGTGCGACTTCGACCCGGCGGCGGTCGCCGAGCGGTTCTTGGCATGCCCGCCCGGGACCGGACCCCTCATCACTTCGGTCCGGCCCCGTGCGGTTCTGGGGACGACGGGCCGCGCCTCGGGTGGACGCGGCCCGGCCGTCGGCTAGATGGCGGCGTCGTCGAGAGCCTGCTGCAGCTCCGCGATGAAGCTCTCAGCGGCGTCCTCGGGCGTCTGCTCGCCGAACAGCACGCGCTGGGTGTGCTGGTCGATGATCGTCTCGATCGCGCCACCGCCCGGCGGGGTCGCCGGCGGGGCGTCGCCGACGCGCGGCGCGATCTCGTCGAGGAAGTCCACGACCTCCTGGTTGACCTCGTCGAGCTTGGGCGTGATGTACTCGCGGATCTTCTCGTTCGCAGGCACGCCGCGTTCGGCGAGCAGCAGGTCGGCCGCTTCCTCGCTGTTCGAGAGGAAGTCGAGGAACAGCGCCACCTCGGCGGGGTACTCGGTCTTCGCGGAGGCCGACCAGAACATCGACGGCTTGTAGTACGCCGCCGCGCTCTCGCCCTCGTCGGGCGTCGGCACCATCAGCGGCTCGAGGTTCTGACCGCTCGCCTCGCGCAGCGCGGCGACCTGGTTCGACCACCACGGACCGAAGACCGACTGGTTCGTCGCCGTGAACGACTCGGCGAGGCCGGCCGACTCGCGCTCGATCGTGGCCGAGGGGTCGGGGGTGCCGCCCGCCTCGGTGACGTCGAGCAGGTTCTGCCACCACGCGGCCAGCGTCTCGGCGGATGCCGTCACCTCGGGCGAACCGTCCTCGGCGTAGAGGGACTCGCCGTGCTGGCGCAGCCAGTTGTTGAGTCCGCCGTCCTCGAAGCCCCAAGACTGCGAGCCGACCACGGCGCCGCCGCTCTTCGCGGTGACCTCCTCGGCGATCTCGTTGAGGTCGTCCCACGACCAGGTCTCGTCGTCGGGCAGCTCGATGCCGAGGCTCTCGAGCAGGTCGACGTTCGCCATGTAGGTGTAGGAGTTGATGCCGACGGGGATGCCGTACTGCGTGCCGTCGAGGGCACCGGTGCCGAGCACGGCATCGGGGAAGTCCTCGGTCGGCAGCTGGTCGCCGAGGGTGCCGAGGTCGAGCAGCACGCCGTTGGCGGCGTACGTCGACAGCTGCTTCTCGTCCATCTGGATGATGTCGGGGGCGTCGCCGGCGGCGACCGTCGTCGCGAGCTTGTCCCAGTAGCCCGCCCAGTCGGTGTACTGGGGCTCGATGGTGATGTTCTCGTGCTCGGCCTCGAAGGCCGCGATGAGCTCCTCGGTGATCCCGTGGCGGACGTCGTTGCCCCACCAGGTGAAGCTGAGTGTCACGGGCTCGTCTGACAGGGTCGGGCCGGTGTCGGCGGGAGCCTCCGTCGGTCCCGCGCACGCCGTCAGCGTCAGCATCGTCGCTGCGCCGACGGAGGTCAGCAGCAACCAGCGCGGTGCGGTTGTGGTGCGTCGCATGTCTTGCATCCTTTCGACCGAAGTCGGTGTGTGGGTGTTGGTGCGTGTGATGAGGGTGGGCACTGGGCCCGCGAAGGTGTGTGTGACGCGGACGTCACTTGATCCCGGTCGTCGCGATTCCCTTGATGAGGAACTTCTGGCCGAACAGGAAGATCAGGAAGATCGGGATGAGCGAGACGACGCTCATCGCGAACATCTGGGCGTAGTTGGTCGTGCTCTGGGCGTCTTCGAACGACCGCAGCGCGAGCGGGACGGTGTACAGCTCGGGCTTGGTCAGGAAGATCAGCTGCGAGAAGAAGTCGTTCCACGTCCAGATGAAGGTGAAGATGGCGGTCGTCGCGAGGGCCGGCACCATCAGCGGCAGGATGATCTGCAGGAAGATGCGCGGGTGGCCGGCGCCGTCGATCCGGGCCGCCTCATCCAGCTCCTTCGGGATGCCGCGGATGAACTGCACCATCAGGAAGATGAAGAAGGCATCCGTCGCGAGCAGCTTCGGCACGATCAGCGGCAGGAAGGTGTTGATCCAGCCCAGCTGCGAGAACAGCACGTACTGCGGCACGATGATGACGTGGATCGGGAGCATGATGCTCAAGAGCATCACCGCGAACCAGAACCGCTTGCCGCTGAACGGCAGCCGCGCGAACGCGTACGCGGCCATCGAGCACGACACCAGGTTGCCGATGATGCACCCGAGCACGATCAGCGCCGAGTTCCACATGTAGACGTTGAACGGATACGCCAGGGCGTTCCACCCGTCCACATAGTTCGAGACCTGGAAGCTGTCCGGGATGATGCTGGGGTCGCGGAAGATCTCCTCGTTCGGCCGCAGCGAGCTCACGACCATCCAGATCACCGGATAGAGCATCGCCAGCGCGAGCGCGATGAGCAGCGTGTGCCGCACGATGCTCGCCATCGGCTTGCGGAACGGGCTGCGCCGGCGGGCGCGCGGTGCGCGGCCGGTGACGATCGTCTCGGTCGCGAGCGGGGCCGTCATGGCGGCGTCGTCAATCTTGGTCATCGTAGAAAACCCAAAACCTCGAGGTCCAGAACATCAGGACGGTCAGAATGCCGACGATGACCAGCAGCAGCCACGCCATGGCCGACGCGTAGCCCATGTTGTAGTTGGTGAAGCCCTGCTGGTACAGGTACAGCGTGTAGAAGAGCGTCGAGTCGACCGGGCCGCCCGTGCCGCCCGAGACGATGTACGCCTGCGTGAACGACTGGAACGTGCCGATCAGCTGGAGCACCGCGTTGAAGAAGATGATCGGGGTCAGCAGCGGAATCGTGATGCGGAACAGCTGCTGCCGGCGGCTCGCGCCGTCGACGTCGGCCGCCTCGTAGTACATGGTGGGGATCTGGCGGAGCCCGGCGAGGAAGATCACCATCGGCGAGCCGAACGTCCACACGTTCAGGATCATCAGCGTGCCGAGCGCCGTGTCGGGATTGGAGATCCACCCCTGCCCCTGGATGCCGAAGACGGCGAGCACCTGGTTCACCAGGCCGTCGACCCCGAAGATCTGCCGCCAGAGGATCGCGATCGCGACGCTCGCGCCGAGCAGTGAGGGCAGGTAGAACGCCGAGCGGTAGAACGCGAGGCCGCGAAGGCCCCGGTCGAGCACGATCGCAAGGAACAGCGCGACCGCGAGCTGCAGCGGCAATGAGATGAACACGTAGCTGAACGTGACCTGCAGCGAGGTGGCGAGCCGCTCGTCGGTCAGCATCCGCGAGAAGTTCTCGAAGCCGATCCACTTCGGCGGGCTCAGCAGGTTGTACCGCGTGAACGACAGTCCGAACGATGCGACCATCGGGCCGATCGTGATCAGCGCCAGCCCGACGAACCACGGCGCCAGGAACAGGTACGCGGCCTTGTTCTGCTTCTTGCCGTCGGACTTCGCGGTCTTCAGCTTGCCGAGCTCGCTGACAGCGCTCATGCGTCTGCTCCACGGGCACGGCCTGGCGGCCGTGTTCTGGGGCGGTGCGTCGTCGTCACCGTGTCCTCCGGTCTCGTCTTCGAGGGTGAGAATGCGCTTTCTGGAATGCGCTTTCTCATTCTTGCCAGAACGGATGCCGAAGCGCAAGTCCTACAGAAAATCAGGTGTGATTCGAGACCGAACCGTGAGAAAGGGATTTCGCAGATTGCGCAGTCTCAGCCGCTGGTCAGACGTTCCCGAGGCATGACCAAGGCCCCGGATGCGGGGCATCCCGGGCATGACGAAGGCCCCGGATGCGAGCATCCGGGGCCTTCGTGATTCGCAGAGCGGGTTACTTGAGGGTAACCGTCGCGCCAGCCTCCTGGAGGGCGGCCTGAGCCTTCTCGGCGGTCTCCTTGTTGGCGCCCTCGAGGACAGCCTTGGGAGCACCGTCGACGACGGCCTTCGCCTCACCAAGGCCGAGCGAGGTGAGCTCGCGGACGACCTTGATGACCTGGATCTTCTTGTCGCCGGCGGCCTCGAGAACGACGTCGAACGAGTCCTTCTCCTCGACCTCTTCGGCGGGGGCACCACCGGCGGGGGCGCCGGCGGCCACGGCCACGGGGGCGGCGGCGGTGACGTCGAAGGTCTCCTCGAACGCCTTCACGAACTCGCTGAGCTCGATGAGCGTGAGCTCCTTGAACGCGTCGAGCAGCTCCTCAGTGCTGAGCTTTGCCATGATGATTCTCCTTGATAGTGGTTTTGCTACGCCGAGGCCCGATGTCAGGCCGCGGACTCCTGCTTCTCGCGCAGCGCGTCGACCGTGCGGACGGCCTTCGACGGGAGCGCGTTGAAGACGTATGCCGCCTTGGTCATCGAGGCCTTCATCGCACCGGCGAGCTTCGCCAGCAGGACTTCACGGCTCTCGAGATCGGCGAGCTTGTTGACCTCGTCAGCGCTCAGGGGGTTTCCGTCGAAGAAACCACCCTTGATCACGAGAAGAGGGTGTGCCTTGGCGAAGGCACGAAGACCCTTCGCGACGGAGACCGGGTCACCGTGCACGAACGCGATGGCCGACGGACCCTTGAGGTCGTCGTCCAGCGACGTGATCCCCGCGTTGTTCGCGGCGATCTTGGTCAGCGTGTTCTTCACCACGGCGTATTCCGCGTCCTGACGAATGCTGTTGCGCAGCTCCTTGAGCTGGGCAACCGTCAGACCGCGGTACTCGGTCAGCAGAACGGCGGTCGAGTCCTCGAAGTTCTTCGTGAGCTCGGCGACCGATGCTTCCTTCTGCGCCATGGCCACTCCTTGTGGTGTACGAGACGCTCCGCGGTGGCGGGGCGCCGGCCGGAGGCATCCGGTCATCATCTCGTCGCGGCAACAAAAAAGCTCCGGCGCAAGCGCACGGAGCGGGATTCCTGAATCCAGGAGAATCGTTCGTGACACCTGCGCGGGCCCCTGCGTTGCAGAGCTTCGATCTCCATGCGTTCGCACACACGTCGATGACCGGCGGTCTTCGGCTCCCACAAGGGTACGCGATCCCCTCGCTCCCGCCAAATCCGCGCCGCCCCCTGCCGGCAGTGCGGCACTCGCCCCGCGCTGCCGACGCCCGGCCCCGTTGCGCACGGCGTCGCCGAGGTACAGGCTCGCATCAGAACCGGCACGACCGAGTCGCGCGGTCATGCGCCGCGCGACGGAGAGGACGAAGATGTCCGGCAACAGGGCGGTCGCCTACAAAGGCCCCGGCGAGGTCGAGGTCGTCGACACGGATTACCCCACGTTCGAACTGAAGGACGGTCCGGGCGTCAACCCGGCGAACGTCGGCAGGAAAGTGCCGCACGGCGCGATCCTCAAGACCGTGAGCACGAACATCTGCGGTTCCGACCAGCACATGGTGCGCGGTCGCACGACGGCGCCTGCCGGCCTGGTGCTCGGCCACGAGATCACCGGCGAGGTGGTCGAAGTCGGCCCCGACGTCGAGTTCGTCAAGGTCGGCGACATCGTCTCGGTGCCGTTCAACATCGCGTGCGGCCGCTGCCGCAACTGCAAGGAGGGCAAGACCGGCATCTGCCTCAACGTCAACCCCGACCGGCCGGGCAGCGCCTACGGCTACGTCGACATGGGCGGTTGGGTGGGCGGCCAGGCGGAGTACGTGCTCGTTCCGTACGCCGACTGGAATCTGCTGATCTTCCCCGACCGCGACCAGGCCCTGGAGAAGATCCTCGACCTGACGATGCTCTCCGACATCTTCCCCACCGGGTTCCACGGCGCGTACACCGCCGGCGTCGGCCCGGGATCGACCGTCTACATCGCGGGCGCCGGACCCGTCGGCCTTGCCGCCGCGGTGGGGGCGCAACTGCTGGGCGCGGCGGTGGTCATCGTGGGTGATCTGAACGAGGACCGTCTCGCACGGGCACGATCGTTCGGCTGCGAGACCGTCGATGTGTCCGCCGGCGACCCCAAGGACCAGATCGAGCAGATCCTCGGTGTACCCGAGGTCGACAGCGGCGTCGACGCCGTCGGGTTCGAAGCGCGCGGACACGGAGCGGATGCGTCCCACGAAGCGCCCGCGACCGTTCTCAACTCGCTCATGGATCTGACCGCGGCGGGCGGTGCGCTCGGCATCCCGGGCCTGTACGTCACCGGCGACCCGGGCGGGATCGACGAGGCCGCGAAGGTCGGGTCGCTGTCGCTGCGCCTCGGACTCGGCTGGGCGAAGTCGCTCTCCTTCACCACCGGCCAGTGCCCGGTCATGCGCTACAACCGCCGGCTTATGATGGCGATCCTCCACGACAAGGTCGCGATCGCCGATGCCGTCGGCGCCACCGCCATAGGACTCGAGGACGCCCCGCAGGGGTATGCCGACTTCGACCAGGGGGCGGCGAAGAAGTACGTGCTGAATCCTCACGGGTACATCCCGTCCACCTGACCACGAGCGGATTCCTCGGTCGAGGCATCCGCTCGCCGACGAAAGGAACACCACCATGTCCGTCACCCTCGAAGACGCCCGTCGCGTCATCGCCGCCGCGGAGAAGCGCGCCGACGAGATCGGCCAGCCCATGAACATCGCCGTGGTCGACGCGGGAGGCAACCTGGTCGCCCACGTCCGCCAGGACGGCGCGTGGATGGGCAGCGTCAACATCTCGATCAACAAGGCCTGGACCTCGCGGGCATTCGACATCGAGACGAAGGCCCTCGGCGAGAACTCGCAGCCGACGCAGCAGTTCTACGGCATACACGCCACCAACGGCGGCAAGGTCGCGATCTTCGCCGGCGGCGTCCCCCTCTCCCGCGACGGCGCCGTCGTCGGTGCGGTGGGCGTCAGCGGCGGTTCGGGCGAACAGGACCAGACCGTCGCGGAGGCCGGCGCCGCCGCCTTCTGAGGCACTCGGGGCGGCCGCCGTGGTCGTGCGCTACTCGCGCCACGGGCAGAGGTCGACCTTGTGGCCGTCGGCGTCCGCGAGCGTCCACCACTCCGGCGCGTGGGTGTCGTCGACGATCACGCCGCCGGCGGCGAGCGCCGCCTCGAGGCGCTTCTCGATCACATCGCGCGGAGCGTTGACGTCGAGGTGCGACCTGCCGCGCAGCGGCTTGTCGACGGGCTGGAACCAGATGAGCGGCCCTCGGCCGTCGGCATCGAACAGCACGCCGTCGCGCACCTCGCGGAAGCCCGTCGCGGCCTTCCAGAACGCCAGCGCGGCGCGGGGATCGGGCGTCGCCACGGCGAGCATGAGGTCCTGCATCCGCTCGGTCTCGGCGCGGATGTCGAGCTCGCGGGCCGCCTGGGAGATCTGCGCGGCGAGCGCGGCATCCTTCGCCGTCAGGCCGCCCGCCGAATGGGTGAGCAGCCGCACGCGCACGGTGGCGTAGCGCACGTCGACGTCGGGATGGTGGTCGGCCGCCTCGGCGAGATCGGCGATCGCGGCGAACAGCTGCGCCCCGGCCGCGAAGCTGCCCGTGCGGAACAGGGCGAAGGCGCCGGTCACGCGGGGACGCCAGTCCTCGACACCCGGGAACGCGCGGAACTCGTCTGACGTGATGGTGCTCATGATCCCGAGGATGCCACCGCCACCGCCGAACGCAACCCCTCTCGCCGCACGGATGCCGCGACCGGCGACGTCGCGGGACGGACCCCGCGCCGCAGGTGCGTCGCAGGCGGCGGATGTCGGGTCGGCGGCGTAGCCTCGGAGGGTGAACCCCGAGCACGCCGCCGCACGCCCTTCGGCGCTCGCGGCGCATGCCCCGGACGTGGCCGCCCGCATCGTCGCGGACTCGCGGGACCGCGTCGCCTGGGTGCGTGCACGGTCGCGCGGCATCACCGCGACCGATGTGGCGAGCCTCACGTCCGACCGGGCCATCGGCCGTGCCGCCGACGCCAAGCTGCTCGGCTCGGGTTTCTCGGGCAACGCCTACACCGCGCACGGACGTGCGCGTGAGCCCGAGATCGCCGGGTGGGTCGCCGCGACCCACGGCATCCAGCCCTCGTCGGCGCTCTTCCACGCCGTCGTCGAGAAGCGGCACCTCGCGACCCCCGACGGCATCGCCGTCGACGGGACGGGCCGCATCACCCTCGCCGAGATCAAGACGACGAACAAGGCCTGGCGCAGCATCCCGCGCTCGTACCTGCGTCAGGTGTGGTGGCAGCAGCACGTGCTGGGTGCCGAGCGCACCCTCGTCGCGTGGGAGCAGCACGACGGCTTCGTGCCCGTCGGCGATGAGCCGCGCTGCGCGTGGGTCGATCGCGACGAGGCCGAGATCGCGAAGCTCGTGCGCCTGGCGACCGCCCTGATCGACGAGCTGTACCTGCGCACGATGCGCTCGCGTCAGCAGCCGGAACGGATGCCTCAGCCGCCGACCACGCCGCGCGAGCCGTTCCGCGCGCTCGCCCTCGCCGACTGACGCGGCGGGCCGCGCCGGCTCGGCCACGCGTCATCGGATCGTGGTCACGCGCCGGGCATCGGCGTCCCACACCCGCGCGCCCGTCGCCTGCCCGACGATGTTCGGCGCCTTGATCAACCGCATGGCTGTTGCGAGCCGCGCGGCCGTGAGCCCCCGGGCCAGAGTGATGTGCGGCGTCCACCGGTCGACCCCGGTGTTGGAGTAGTGCGGCTCGGGCCGGCCGGCGATCTCTGCGACGACGCGGTGGATCGCCAGGAGCGGCGTGCTCACGACGACATGCCGCGCGAGCACGTAGCGATCTCGATGACCCAGGAGCACGACTCCCGCGAGCTCAAGGGCGACCGGGAGCAGGTCGGCGATGTCGTCGAACGCCGACGGATCGAGCCGGTCCCGCACCGCGAGCGTCAGGTGTGGACGGTTGCTCGGTGCGGGATTGCGTCCCGAGCTCGGCAGATCGGCCCCGAGCAGCCGATCCCAGTCTTCCCGGACCGCGCGGTCGAGCTCGGCATCTGGAATCAGTTCGACGCTGAACACGCCTCCATACTCCTCGAACCGACCGTGCCGCGCGATGAAGACCCGGCGCTCACCGTGCCTGTCCCGACGCCTCGACCTTCGCTTCCTCCACCGACGCGGCTTCCACATCGTCGCCGGCGACCCCGTCCGGGGCTCCCGCATCGATGCCTGCATCCTCGACCTCGGCGCCCGCCCGCTCCGGATCCCAGCCGGGCTTCGGCACCGAGTCGATGAGCAGCCGCGTGTACTCGTGCTGCGGGTGGGCGAGCAGCTCGGCCGTGCGTCCGCGCTCGACGATCTCGCCGCGACGCATCACGACGGTCTCGTCGCACACCCGCCGGACGACCGCCAGGTCGTGGCTGATGAACAGCACCGTGAGTCCGCGCTCCCGCCGGATGCGATCGACGAGGTCGAGCACCTGTGCCTGCACCGACACGTCGAGCGCGCTCGTCGCCTCGTCCATCACCAGCACGTCCGGCTCGATCGCGAGGGCGCGCGCGATCGCGACGCGCTGCCGCTGCCCTCCCGACAGCGTCCGGGGCCTCGCCGCCGCGTGCTTCTCGCCGAGCCCCACCTGGGCGAGAAGGTCACGCACCCGCGACCGCGACTCGGACGCGCTGAGCCGCTTCTCGCCGCCCGCGGCGCCGTGCAGGCGCAGGGCGTCCTCGATCGCGCGGCCCCCGGTGATGCGCGGGTCCAGCGACAGATAGGGGTCTTGGAACACCATCTGCACGCTGCGCGCGTGCGCCAGTCGCTCACGGCGGCCGCGGGGAACCGCCGTGCGTGCACGTGCATCGATGCGGATGTCGCCGCGGTCGGCGCTCTCGAGGCCCACGATCATGCGCGCCAGCGTCGACTTGCCCGAGCCCGACTCCCCCACCACGCCGAGTGCGCCGCCACGCGGCACGGTGATCGTGGCATCGATCACCGCCTGCACGGGCTCCTTCCCGCGGCGGTGATAGGTCTTGGCGATCCCGATCGCCTCGAGCATCGGCGCGTGCACGGACGACTCGGTCCGAGCGGATGCGTCACCGCCGGCATCCGCCGCATGGCCGTGCACAGATTCGGAGCCTTTCGACGACACGCCGGTGAGTGGATGCCGGCGACCGGTCTGTCGGGAAGAGTCTCCGACGCTGTTCCCGGCCAGCGTCCGCGGGCTCGCGAAGAGCGTCGGGGTCGCGGCGACGAGGCGGCGGGTGTACTCCGCATGCGGGTCGCGCAGCACGTCGCGTGCGCGCCCCTGCTCGACGATGCGCCCGCCGCTCATCACGTAGACGCGGTCGCAGAGCGAGGCGGCGAGGTTGAGGTCGTGCGTGATGAAGAGCATGCCCATGCCCCGGCGTTCGCGCTGTTCGCTGAGCACGCCGATGATCTCGGCCTGCGTCGTGACGTCGAGGGCGGTGGTGGGCTCGTCGCACACCAGCAGTCGCGGCGACGTGGTGAGCGCCCCCGCGATCATGACGCGCTGCAGCATGCCGCCCGAGAACTCGTGCGGATACTGCCCCAGGTGCTCCTCGGGGCGCGGCAGGCGCACCGCGGTGAGCAGTTCGACGGCGCGTGCTCTCGCGGCATCCGCCGACCATCCCTCGGCCAGCCGCAGCGCCTCGGTCAGGTGGTCGCCGATGGTGCGCATCGGATTGATGCCGGCGCGCGGGTCCTGGAAGATCATGGCGGCGCCGTGGCGACGGAGCCCGCGCAGCTGGGGCGCGGTGGCGGTCAGCACGCCCGCCCCGCCGAGCACGACGTCGCCTGTGGTGACGGCGCGCGCGGGAAGGAGCCCGAGCACGGTGCGGGCCGTGAGCGATTTTCCCGAGCCGGACTCACCGACGAGGCCGACCGTCTCACCCGCGCCGACCGAGAGCGAGATGCCGTGGAGCAGCCGCGCGCCGTCGGCGAGGTCGAGCGTCAGATCACGGATGCCGAGCAGCGCGCCGCCGTGCAGCGCAGGCGGCTCGAGGGCTCCGGCCGCGGCCGGCTCGGCGACGGAATCGTGTTCGTTCATGCCGGGATCTCCCCTCCGATGCGGTCGGAGACCTCTTCCCCGATGATGTTGACCGCCACGACGACCACGACGACGGCGACCGCCGGCACGATCGCGGGCAGGAAGTGCCCGCCGATGAGCCCGGCCTGCGCCTCGTTGATCATCGCGCCCCAGTCGGCGGTCGGCGGCTGCACGCCGAGGCCGAGGAACGACAACGCCGCCAGTTCCGCCAGGACGTAGCCGAAGTTCAGCGTCGACTGCGCGCCGACGATCGGGGTGACGTTCGGCAGCACGCGGCGCAGCGCGATCCACGGCCCGGAGAACCCCTGAACGCGGTATGCCGCGACGTACGGCCGGTTCCGCTCCGTGGCGACGAGCGACCGGGTCAGCCGTGCCACGAACGGCGCGTAGGCAATGCTCATGGCGATGACCGGCGCCACCAGGCCCTTGCCGAAGAGCGCCACCGCCATGATGGCGATCAGCAGCGACGGGAAGGCGAAGAGCACGTCGAACACGCGACCGAGCGCGGCATCGATCCAGCCGCCGCGCCAGCCCGCGAGAAGACCGAGCAGGATGCCGAGCACGGTCGACGCGATCACCACGAGGAGCGGCCCGAGCAGCGCCGTGCGCGCGCCGTAGATCAGGCGGCTGAGCGTGTCGCGTCCGAGGCCGTCGGTGCCGAGCCAGTGCGCGGCGCTCGGCCCGGCGTTGACCGCGGCGAAGTCGACGGCGTCGGGGTTGTACGGGGCGAGGAACGGCGCGAAGATCGCGGCCAGTGTCATCGCCGCGACGACGCCCAGCGCGATCGCCAGGGTGAGGCCGGCGCGCCGCCGGCGCGGCGCTCGCAGCACACCGACGGCGAGCGTCGCCGGACTCGTGCGCTTCGAGAGCGCGGCCGGAGCGCCGGTCGCGGGCGGAGGGGTCGTGGAGATCATCGGGCACCGGCTCCGGCAGCGGATCGCGGATCGATCCAGGGTTCGAGGACGTCGATCACCGCGTTCACGAGCACGAACGCGGTGACGACCAGGAGGACGATCGCCTGCACGACCGGGAAGTCCAGGCGGTCGACCGACTGCACCAGCAGCGAGCCGATGCCGGCCAGGCCGAAGGCCGCCTCGACGATGGAGCTCGACACGAGAAGCCCGGCCACCAGCATCCCGCTGACCGTGAGAATCGGTCCGACGGCGTTGCGGAAGACATGACGCCGCACAACCGTGCCACGCCGGATGCCGCGGCTGATCGCCACCTCGACGTGCTCGCGGTCGAGCTGGTCGATCATCGACGAGCGGGTCACCTTGCCCACGAGCACGACGAACACGATGGCGAGGGCGATCGAGGGCAGCACCAGGTGGTACAGCGTGTCCCAGAATCCGTCGCCCGAGCCGAACGAGGGGAACCAGCCGAGCTGCACCGCGAACACCGCGATGAGCACGATCGAGCCGACGAACGACGGGACGGCGCCGAGCACGGTGAGCCCGATCAGGATCGAGCGGTCGGCGACGCGCCCCCGCGAGAGTGCGGCGAGCGCGCCCGCGGTCAGTCCGACGATCGCGATCATCGTCCCTGCCATGACCACGAGGCCGAGCGTGACCGGCAGTCGCTCGCCGAGCACGACGGTGACGTCCTGCCGGTACTGCAGCGAGCGGCCGAGGTCGCCGTGCAGAAGCCCTCCCACCCACGTCAGGTACTGCTGCCACGGCGGCAGGTCGAGTCCGTACTGCGCGGTGATCTGCGCCACGGCCTCGGCGCTCGGCTTGCGCCCGCGCAGCAGGAACGCCACGGGGTCACCCGGCACCAGGAAACGCGAGAAGAAGACGAGGACGGATGCCAGGAACAGCGTGAGCAGCAGACCTCCGAGCTTGCCGGCGATCCGGCGTACGGCGGTCATGATGCGACGCCGTCCGCGAACGAGGCCGGACGGGGCCCGGCAGTCCGGGCCGGGCTGCCACTCAGGTCACCGGGAGCCAATGGTCGCCGCCCACGGGTAGTAGAGGAACGCCACCGACGGTGCGACGCCGGTCACGCGGTCGCTCAGGAAGACGGTCGTCGGCCCCTCGAACAGCGGCAGCCAGGGCAGCTGCTCGTTCGCGATGCGCTGAGCCTGAGCCGTGATCCCGCTGCGCTGCGCCGGGTCGTCGATCGCCACCGCCTCGTCGACGAGCGCATCGAAGTCCGGATCGCTCCAGCCGCCGTAGTTGCTGAACTCCCCCGTTCGCAGCACGCCGTACATCTCGAGAGGGTCGGGACTCGAGAGGTACCAGGAGGTGTAGAAGAGGTCGACGCCGTCACGCGCGGCCGGGTCCGAGAACAGGGCGGTGTACGCGCTCGGGCTCACGGTCTGGATCGTCGCCTTCAGCCCGATCGCCTGCGCGGCCGCCGCCGCGCCCTGCGAGATCACCGCGAAGTCGTTGCCGAGGGGTGCCGTCGCGATGACGATCTCCTCACCGGCCACGCCCGCGTCGTCGATGAGCTTCTTCGCCGCCTCGAGGTCGTACGGGTACTCCTCGAGCCCGTCGAACGCGTCGTCGAGCGCCGCTTCGCTCGCGCCCACCCACACCGACTCGGTGGTGAGCGCGTTGGTGACCTCCCCGTAGCCCTGGGCAGCGGCATCCAGGATCCCCTGCCGGTCCATCGCCAGGAGCAGGGCCTCGCGCACGCGCTCGTCACCGAGCGGGCCTTCGAGATCGCTCACGATCAGGCTGCCGACGGCCGTGTTGAGCCCGAAGTAGACGTCGCCCTTGCCGGAGCCCTGCAGCTGCGCGATCGCGTCGGGCGGGAGCATCCAGCCGCCGTCCACTTCGCCGGACTTCAGAGCATTGACCCGGGCGTTGGGGTCGGTCATGAAGAGCACCTCGACCTCGCCCGCCCGGGCGCGAAGCGCCTCGTCCCAGTAGTCGTCGTACCGCGTCAGCGTGACCGATTCGCCGGACTTCCAGGCCGTCAGCTCGAAGGGCCCGGTGCAGTTCACGAGGCCGGTGGAGTTGCCGTAGTCGGCGCCCTTCTGGGCCAGCGTCGCGGCAGACTCGACGACGCCGGCCGAGCCGCCCATCGCGAGGTTGAACTGGGAGTCGGGCCGCGTCATCGTCACGGTGACCTGGCGATCGCCGGTCTGCTCGATCGCGGCGACGTTCTGATACGCCGAGTACCACGACGAGCCCACCTCAGGGTCGAGATGGCGGCTCATCGACGTGACGACGTCGGCGGCGGTGAGCGGCGTGCCGTCGTGGAAGGTGACGCCCTCGCGGATCGTGTACACCCAGGTCTCGGGCGACGGATGCTCGAACGACTCCGCAAGGCCCGGCGACAGTGTGTAGTCGGGATTGAGGCGCAGCAGCGACTCGCACACGTTCGCGAGCACCTGGTTGTCGGCGTAGTCGAACGCGTAGGCGTAGTCGAGCGAGTACGGCTCGGAATAGCTCACCCAGGTGAACGAGTCGATGTCACCGGACGGCGCAGCCGTCTGCGCGGTGAGCTCCCACTCGGGCGCGGTGGTCGCATCGGGCTCGGCCTCGCCCGGGCTGCACGCCGAGAGGACGAGCACGCCCACGAGGCCGGCAGCTGCCAGCGCGGCGGGGCGATGGACGGCGGATCGACGGGCGGTGCGTCGAGTGGGGATCATGGTGCTCCTCGGGTGCGGACGTCGGTGTCGGGTGGAGAAGGATCGGGTGCGATGCGTGGCCGGGTCAGCCGTGGCTCGCGACGTGCGTCGGGATGGCCCGCCCACCGGTCTCGGAGGCATCCGACGGGGCGTCGGATCCCGGCCATGCATCCTCGCGGGCGTAGACGCGCTCGCCGTCGATCCAGGTCGAGACGACCTGGCACGCGTACAGCTCCTCCGCCGGGACGGCGAACGGGTTGGGATCGACGACGACGAGGTTCGCCAGGTAGCCGGTGCGGAGGTATCCGGTGTCGTGGTCGCGGTGATTCACGTAGGCGGTGCCGGACGTGTACGCGGCGAGCGCCGACGCGAGATCCAGCCGCTGATGCGCGCCGCCCAGGGGCGCGGCGTCCGACAGCGGCGCGACCCGATTGACGGCGATGTGCACGCCTGCCAGTGGATCGGCGCTCGAGACCGGCCAGTCGCTGCCGCCGGCGAGGCGCACGCCGGCGCGCTGCAGATCGCCGAACGGGTACTGACGGGATGCCGCCGACTCGGCGAGGAACGGCAGTGTCAGCTCGTCCATCTGGTCTTCGTGACACGCCCACAGCGGCTGCATGTTCGCGACCGCCCCCACCGCCGCGAAGCGCGGCACGTCGGCCTCGTCGATGACCTGGATGTGCGCCAGGTGGTGACGCCCGTCCGTGTCGCCGTTCGCCGCGGCCGCCGCCTCGACCGCGTCGAGCGCCTCCCGCACGGCCCGGTCGCCGAGAGCGTGGAAGTGCAGCTGGAACCCGGCCGCATCGGCCGCGGTCGCATACTCGCAGAGCTTCTCGGCGGGGATGAACGACAGTCCGCGGTTCTCGGTGTCGTGCCCGTGACCGTCGCGGTAGGGCTCCAGCATGGCGGCCGTGTGGTTCTCGGCGACGCCGTCGACCATGAGCTTGATGGAGCCGAGCGAGAACCGATCCTCGCGGCCCAGCGCGGCGATCTCGTCGCGGAGGCGGATCATCTCGTGGAGCTGCTCGATGCCCTCGGCCCGCTCCCACCACTGCGCCCCGACGACGTGCGCCTTGAGCGTGCCCTCGGCGAGTGCCCGCCGGTAGGACGCGAGTCCGCCGGCGATCCCCGGGAAGTCACCGACGAGGGCGTCCTGCCATCCCGTGATGCCCTGCGCGAGCAGGTCTCGCTGCGCCCGCAGCAGCCCGGCGTACGCGAGGTCCGCGGAGACGGTCGGACGCACGGCGGCGAAGAGGTCGGTCGCCCCCTCGTGGAACGTGCCCGCGGGGAAGCCGTCCGCCTCTCGCTCGATGCGTCCGTCGGCAGGGTCGGCGGACGCGGCATCGATGCCGGCCACGCGCATGGCGGCGCTGTTCGCCCAGGACGAATGGTGGTCGCGGCTCGCCAGCAGCACGGGCCGGTCGGGCACGATGGCGTCGAGCGCGTCCCGCGGCGGTGCGCCGCCCGCGAAGTGATCCATCGACCAGCCGCCGCCGACGATCCATTCGGCGTCGGGATGGTCGGCGGCGTAGCGGGCGATGGTCGCGAGGGCATCGGCGGCATCCTCGGAGCCCGTGAGGTTGCACTGCAGCAGCTCGACGCCGCCCGACATCGGGTGGATGTGCGCATCCTGGAACCCCGGCGCCAGCAGCGCGCCGGCCAGGTCGACGACGTGGGTGTCGGGACCGATGAGCGCGGATGCCGCGTCCTCGCTGCAGACCGCGGCGATGCGTCCGTCCCGCACCGCGACGGCGAGACCGGTCAGCGCCTGCTGGGTCCCCGCAGTCACGAGGTCGGAGCTGAACAGCGCGCCTCCGGTGAACACGGTGTCTGCGAACGGCGTCTGTGCGTCAGCAACGGCAGCGGCCACGGAACTCTCCTTCGTCATCGATCGGGGTTGCTTGACGATAGGCGCATGTCATCGCCGCTGTCAACACCGTTGACCGCGCTGATGACACGGCCGGTAGGCTGGGCGCGTCACGGCGTCGAGACGCGGCTCCGTGGAACGATGGACGGCGAGGACGAAAGCGGGGATCATGGCGGCACGCAGCGGAGCGACCTCCGAGAAGGCCGGCGGCAGGCGGCTGGATCGAGCGACGATCATCAGCGCCGGTCTCGAGCTCGCCGAGACCACCGGCTCGGCATCCCTGTCCATTCGCGATCTCGGCGCGAAGCTCGGCACCGACCCGACCGCCGTCTACCGGCACTTCCGCAGCAAGGACGACCTCATGGGGGCGCTGCTCGACGAGCTCACCGTGCGCAGCCTCGCCGCGGTGACCGCGCCCCCAGAGGAATGGCAGGAGCGACTGCGCCAGTTGGCGTCCGCCACGCTCGACGAGCTCTCGCGCTATCCCACCATCGGCCAGGAAGCCATCGTGCTCACCACGCACGGGCCGGGCGAGCTCGATGCGATCGAGTTCATGCTGGACGCCTTCTCACGCGCCGGCCTCACGGGAGAGCACCTCGTGCAGCACTACGCCTTGATGGCGACACACGTCCTCTCATCCGCCGCGGGCGTTGCGCGGGCGCAGACCGCGCGTGCCACGTCGGCGCCCGCAGAGTCGAGTCCCTGGTTCGAGGGTCCTCTGCTGGTCGACCCCGTCCAGCACCCCCACATCGCACAGATCTCTCCGCAGCTGCTCGCTCTCGAGGATCGCGAGCTCTTCGCCCTCGGCGTGGAGTGGATCATCCGCTCCGCCGAACGCTCCGCCCTGTCCGCCTGAGCAGCGGCGGCACGTGCATCTGACCTTCTCCCGCACCGATAGTTGACGCACGTCAACCATCGGCGTATAGTTGACCCATATCAACTGTTGACCTGCGTCAACCACTCTTGCGTCATCGGCGCCGCACATCCTCGATCAACATCAGCGAGAAGGATTCCCATGGCTACGTCCACCCCCGCGACCGGGTCGGTCGCCACTGCCGCCGCCGGCAGCACGAACTCGGAAGAGAAGCGTCAACACCGCAAGGTGCTGCAGGCGCTCACGGGACTGCTGCTCGGCATGTTCGTGTCGATGCTCGCGTCGACCGTCGTCTCGACCTCGCTGCCCGTCATCGTCCACGATCTGGGCGGCGACCAGGCGGCGTTCACCTGGGTCGTCACCGCGACCCTGTTGACCACGGCGATCTCGACGCCCGTCTGGGGCAAGCTCGCCGACCTGTTCAACCGCAAGCTGCTGATCCAGATCGCGATCGTGATCTTCGTGCTGGCCACCGCTGCCGCGGGCTTCTCGCAGGACCCCGGCACGCTCATCGCCTTCCGCGCGGTGCAGGGCATCGGCGCCGGCGGTCTCGCCGCGCTCAGCCAGGTGATCATGGCCGACATCATCAGCCCGCGTGAACGCGGTCGCTACATGGGCCTGTTCGGCGCCGTGATGGCCGTCGCGACCGTCGGCGGCCCGCTTCTCGGCGGACTCATCACCGACACCATCGACTGGCGCTGGAACTTCTTCATCGCGCTGCCCTTCGCCGTCGCCGCGCTCATCATGATGCAGCGCACGCTGCACCTGCCGGCGCGCCCGAAGGTGAAGGCCCGCATCGACTACTTCGGCATCGTTCTGCTCTCGACCGCCGTGTCGCTGCTGCTCATCTGGGTCACCAACGCGGGCAAGGACTACGACTGGTGGAGCACCGAGACGATCCTCATGGTCGGCGGGGCACTCCTCGCCGCCGTGGTGTTCGTGATCGTCGAGCTGCGCTCCAAGGAGCCGCTGATCCCCCTGACGATGTTCCGCAACCGCACCTTCACGCTGGCGGTCATCGCGTCGATCTCGATCGGCATCGCGATGTTCGGCACCTCGGTGTTCCTCAGCCAGTACATGCAGCTCGCCCGCGGCGCCACGCCGACCGAGGCCGGCCTGATGACCATCCCGATGATCGCCGGCCTGCTGCTGGCGTCGATCGTGATCGGCGGCCTCGTCACCAAGCACGGCCACTGGAAGCCGTACCTGATCGTCGGCGGCGTGCTGCTGATCGCCGGGTCGTTCCTGCTGTCGACGATCGAGTACGACACCAACTTCGTGCTGGTCTCGCTGTACATGTTCCTGCTCGGCGCGGGCGTCGGCATGACGATGCAGAACCTCGTGCTCATCGTGCAGAACACCGCGAAGCCCAGCGAGATCGGCGTCGCGAGCTCGGGTGTCACGTTCTTCCGCAGCCTGGGCGGCACGATCGGCGTCTCGGTGATGGGTGCCGCATTGGCGACATCGGCGACCGACCTGTTCGCGCAGCGCAAGGAAGAGATCGGCGCGGCCATCATGACGCTGGGCGAGAAGGGCGCCGCCATCGCGGCGCAGCTCCAGTCGGGCACCATCCCGCAGGTGTCGGCCTTGCCCGAGGGGATCCGCGTGATCGTCGAGGACATCTACGCGCAGGCCATCGCCCACTCGTTCCTGATCGCCGTGCCGCTGGCCGTCGTCAGCCTGATCGCGATCATCTTCCTGCCGAACAAGCCGCTCACCCGCATGACGACGAGCGAGCGCGTGCAGGCCAGCGAGGCCGACCTCGCGACCGTCTCGGTCGCCGAGGGCATGGACGCGCTGACCGCCACGGCGACGGTGAAGACGCAGGATGCCGAGTCCTCCGCATCCGCTGCGCCCGAGCAGTCGCGCCCCGCGGCCGACGAGGCCCGGTCCACCCGGCGCTAATGTCGAACACGATGACCTCCCCCGACACTCGAGAGGCGCGCACCGAAGCGGTGCGCGCCCTCGAGGCGGAGTTCGGCGAGCTGATCAACCGCTTCCGGCGGATCATCACCGAGAACGCGAACCGCGTGAGCCCCGGCATGCTGCCCGGCGCCTACAAGGTGTTCACCACCATCGTCCGCCGCGAAGGCATCACCCTCTCGGCGCTCGCCGAGGCCCTGACGGCCGACAAGGGCCAGATCAGCCGAACGGTGCGCGAGCTCGAGCAGCTCGGCCTGATCGAGCGCACGCCCGACCCCGATGACGGCCGGTCGAGCCTGCTCTCCCCCACCCCGTTCGGATTGGAGCGCCTTGCAGAAGCCCGCGCGCCGCAGGAGAGCCTGCTCGTCGATGCCCTCGAGGAGTGGCCGGTCGACGACATCCTGAATCTGACCCGCCTGCTGCACGCCCTCACGCTCGGCGAGCGCCCGGCCTCCTGAGTCGGCGCCGGACGCCGGCTAGAGACGCGTGAAGTCGTACTCCTGGAACGCCTCGACCTCAGGCACCCACCGGCTCTCGACGAAGTCGACGTGCGCCGGGTGCGTGTTGTAGGCGTCATAGGCGTCCTGGTCGGCGAACACCATCGTGAACTGATGGGTGAGCTCGCTCTTCGGGCTCACCTGGCGGTTCACGGCGAACTCGGTGACGCCGGGGATCGCGGTCAGCGTCCGCCGGCCGGTCTCGACGAACTCGCGCTCCTCCTCGGAACCGGGCGCGTGGACCAGCCGGAAGACGACGGTGTGCTCGATGGACATGTGCTCCCCTGTGTGGTTGAGGACCGGTTGGTTTGAGAAGGCCTATTGGTTCGAGAAGGCGGCATCGAACGAGGCGTCCGGCGCCTTCCACAGCAGCGACCGCACGAAATCGAGCGCCTGTGCGGCCCCGTGCAGCCGGTCCATGCCGGCGTCCTCCCATTCGATGGAGATGGGGCCGGTGTAGCCGATCGCATCGAGCGCGCGGAACGAATCCTCCCACGGCACGTCTCCGTGGCCGGTCGAGACGAAGTCCCAGCCCCGTCGCGGGTCGCCCCAGGGCAGGTGCGAGCCGAGCACGCCCGCACGGCCGTTGCGGGGCCGCATCCGTGTGTCTTTGCAGTCCACGTGATAGATGCGGTCCTGGAAGTCCCAGATGAACCCGACGGGATCGATGTTCTGCCACATCATGTGCGACGGGTCCCAGTTGAAGCCGAACGCCTCGCGGTGGCCGATCGCCTCGAGGGCGCGCACCGAGCTCCAGTAGTCGTACGCGATCTCGCCGGGGTGCACCTCGTGCGCGAAGCGCACGCCCTCCGCGTCGAAGACGTCCAGGATGGGGTTCCAGCGGGCGGCGAAGTCCTCGAAGCCGCGCTCGATGACCTCCGCCGGCACCGGCGGGAACATCGCGAGGTACGGCCAGATCGACGACCCGGTGAATCCCACGACGACGTCGATCCCGAGCTTGCGCGCCACCCGCGCGGCGCGCTTCATGTCTTCGGCGGCGCGCTGCCGCACGCCTTCGGCATCGCCGTCGCCCCACACGTAGTCGCGCAGGATCGCCTGATGGCGGAAGTCGATCGGCGCATCGCACACCGCCTGACCTCCCAGGTGGTTCGAGATCGCGAAGGCCGTGAGACCGTGCCGGTCGAGGATCTCGCGCCGTGAGGCGACGTACGCGTCGTCCTCGTCGGCGCGCTTCAGATCGAGGTGATCGCCGGATGCCGCGATCTCGAGCCCGTCGTACCCCCACGACGCCGCGAGCCGCGCCACCTCCTCGAACGGCAGGTCGGCCCACTGCCCGGTGAACAGGGTGACGGGGTGCTCGGCCATGGACTCCTCCTCGAGTCGTACGACGGTCAGTGCTGCGCCTGGAGCGCGCTGAGGTACCTGAGCGACCGCTCCGCCAGGTCGTCCTGACTCGACGCGAGCGGGCGCCAGACCGACGCGGCCACGGCGATCGTGGCGTTCTCACCGGTGAAGCTCTCCAGCCCCAGGATGCCTTCATACCCGGCTTCGTCGAGCGCCGCCAGCGTCGCCGGCCAATCGGTGTGGTCATCCCCCACCGGTCCGCGATCGCTCCCGCACACCTGGACGTGCGCGATGCGCCCGGCGGCCGACCGGATGGCGGCCTCCGGGCGCTTCTCCTCGATGTTGAGGTGGTAGGTGTCGAGCGCCAGTCCGAGTCCGCTGCCGAGCAGCGGGCCCAGGGCGTCGAGCGCTTGCTCGACGGTGTTGATCACGCTCGTCTCGTAGCGGTTCAACGGTTCGACGGCGAGCGCGAGCCCCTCCGCGGCGGCCTCTTCGACGAGCGGCTCGAGATTGCGTCGCAGCTGGGCGACCACTTCGGTGCGCTGGTCGCCGGTCATGCGCCAGGTCACGCCGGTCGGGGCGTAGAAGGGACCGGCGACGACGGAAGCCCCGACCCGGCGGGCTGCGGCGAGACAGGTGCGCAGGTATGCCTGGGTGGCGGCGACGTTGCCCGCGCGATCCACGAGGGACCGGCCCGGCCCCATCGCGCCGATCACGACGGGCTGCAGCTGCAGCGACTCGAGCAGATCACCGGTGCGGCCGGCATCCCAGTCGCCCGCGTTCTCGAGCGGGAGCTCGATCGCCCCGAAGCCCATGCGCGCGATCTTCGGCGCGAGCTCGGCCAGGGAGTCGTCGGTCAGTGGCGAGGTCCACACCCACGTGTTGACACCGATCGTGCGCTGCATGCTCTTCTCTTCGTTCGTTCGGTGGGCAGCGAGACCGTGTCCCACTTCCTGTCGTTCCGACGACCCGGAAAGCGGTGTCATCGGGACATGATCGGCAGGAAGTGGGACACGGGGTGTCGCGGGTTACGGGATCTGGCGCTCCTGCCAGACATCGGGGTAGCCCGGCAGGTTCTCGCCGCCGAACTTCGCGTAGTGACCGTCGGGCATGCCGTCGTTCGCCTCGAGCCACTCATCGAGCTCGCCTGCCTCGATCGGCACCTGCGGGAGCACCCACTCCTTCGGGACCTCCTCGCCGGCGAAGATCTTCTGCGCCGCCAGGAGCGGCGTGCGCCACTGGAAGTTCGAGTACACCGGTGCAAGACCGGTCAGCTCCGTCTCCTTCCACTTGCGCAGGAAGCTCATCTCGTCCTCACCGGTCATGACCGGGTAGTCCACGCCGGCGTCCTCGAACGCCTCGATGGCGGCGACGGCGCCGTCACCGGCATCCATCCAGATGCCGTGCACGTCGCCCTTGGCGAGCTCGTCGCTGATGAAGCTCTTGATCTCGGCCGGGTCGGCGCCGGTGAAGTGGTCGACCGCCTCGATGCCGGCCTCTTCGAACAGGTGCTCGGCTGCCGCCCAGCGCTGCTCGAGCACGTCGACGCCCGGGAGGATGCGGAGGCCGATGACCTTGTCGCCCTCCTCCAGGTTGTCGATGAGGAACTCCGCCGTGTCGATGCCCCACGCGAACCCGCCGATGGGGTGGATGAACGTGACCGGGCAATCGGTCTCGACGCCGCGGTCGAACACGATCACCGGCTTGCCGGTGTCACACGCACGCTCGACAGCCGGCGTCATGGCCGCGGTGCTGTTGGGCGAGATGATGAAGACGTCGCAGTTGCCCTCGGAGATGAAGTAGTCGATGTCGGCGATCTGCGTGTCGTCGGAGTCCTGCGCGTCGCGGGTCTCCATCTCGCTGATGGCGCCGGCCTCCTGCAGCACCTCCAGCTGCTGGTTCATGGTGATCCAGCCGGTCTGGCGCCACGGGTTCGAGATCGACGCGTTGGCGAAGCAGGCCTTCTTCGGCCCGGTGCTCGCATACTGCGACGTGTCGACCATCTCGGCGTCGATGTACTGCAGGTACGGCTCGTCCTCCGGCCCTTCGGGCACGACTTCGCGCTGTGCCATCTGGGTGTCGAACAGCTCCTGGTCGAACCATTCGTTCGCGCCGCCGTCGTCGCTCGGCTCGGCCGAAGAGTCCGGCGGAGCCACGTTCGGATCGGTCGTGCAGCCGGCCAGGGCGAAGAGGCCGACGAGCGCCACCGATGTGGTGGCGATCTTCAGTGATCGTCGCATTGCTAGTCTCCTCTGTTTCTGTGGTGTGAGTTCTCAGCGACGCCCTCCGCAGCGAGGGCAGGTGATGCGGACACCTCGGCGCCCACGGGCGCGTCTGGTTTCTTCCCCAGGTCGGGAGAAGTCGGTGGGGCCCCGCCGCGGCGGCGGGAGCGGAATACGAGGCCCGAGTAGGCGACGGCGGCGATGATGATGACGCCCTGCACCGCGTCGCGCAGCGACGAGGGCACCCCGGCGATGTTGAGCAGCAGGAACAGCGCCTCGAGCACGAAGGCGCCGGCGACCGCGGCGACGATCCAGCCCCGGCCGCCGCCGAGCACGACCCCGCCGAGCACCACCGCGGTGATGGCGATGAACTCGTACCCGCGCCCGACGGAGGGATGCACGCCGGCGTAGCCGACCAGCAGCACGGCCGAGACCGTCGCCGAGAGCGCCGAGATCATGAAGGCGCGTGTGGTGACCCACCAGTCCCGGGCACCGGAGTAGCGCGCCGCACGGGCGTTGTCGCCGATCGCGATCAGCAGCTTGCCCAGCGGGCGCTTCGTGATCAGGATGCCGAGGGCGAGCCACGCGGCGAGGATCAGGACGGACCACGGAAGGAAGTCGATGAACGGGATGTCGCGGATGCCGCCGCGGCCGATCTGGCGGAAGCTGTCGGCGGGGTTCCCGGTGGCCGCGCCGCCGGTCCACCACAGCACCAGCCCCAGCAGAGCCAGCATCATCCCGAGGGTCACGATGAAGGACGGCACCTTGAGCAGCGTCGTCAGCAGGCCGTTCACCAGCCCGACGAACAGGCCGATCACGATCATGAGGCACAGCACGGGAATCGTGCGCGAGTCGTCCTCACCGACGAGGTTGCCCGCGATGATGACCTGCGCCGTGATGAGCGAGCCCTGCGACAGGTCGAACTCGCCGGCGACGATCACGAAGTACTGCCCGATCGCCACGATCGCCACGGGCGCGACGCGCTGGATGTAGCGCATGATCTGCCCGGGCTCGGCGAAGTCGGGGTTGAGCACGATGACCGCCGCGAGCAGGATCACCAGCAGGAGGAAGACCGCGCCACGGGGGCTGACGAGCGTGCGAAGGAAGTTCATCGCGTGCCACCTTCCGTCGTGGGACCGGCATCGGTCGCGCCCGCCTCCGCCTCGAGGGCGTGGGATGCCGCTGCCATCGCGGGCGCCGCGGCATCGGCCGCGGCATCCCCGCCCGTCCTGGTTCCGCCGGGACCGAAGCGGGCGCGGCGGCGCACGATGGCGCGGCGGCTGTACACGGCGACGGCCGCCACGATCACGACGCCGCGGACGACGTCCTTGAGGAAGGGATTGACCTGCATGACGCTCATCACGTTGTCGACGACCGCGAAGATCGCGACACCGCCGATCGTGCCCCAGATCGAGCCGCGCCCACCGAGCAGCAGTGTTCCGCCCAGCACCACCGCCGCGATCGACAGCAGTGCGTAGCCGCCCTGCTGCCCGACGGTGGGGCTGCCGACGCCGAGCCGGCTGGCCAGCAGCAGACCGGCGAGGCCGGCGAACACCGAGCAGAGCACGTGCGCGGCGATGAGCGGCGGGCGGGTTCGAACGCCCGAGAGGCGCGCGATCTCGGGATCGCCGCCGACCGCGAAGAGGTGCGCGCCGGTACGCGTGCGATCGAGCAGGAACCAGACGAGCACGGCGAGGGCGAGCATGATGATCGTCGACACCGGCACAGGACCCACACCGGTCGCGCCGATGGTCTGGAACTCCCACGGCACCGCACCGGCGCTGCCCTGGAAGTTCGTGTTGAGCACACCCTGCAGGATCAGCCCGACGCCGAGCGTCGCGATGAAGCCGTTGACCTTGAGCACGGTCACGATGAGGCCGTTGGCCAGGCCGATCGCCGCGCAGACGAGGAGTGTGAGCGTGACGGCCCACGGGATGTTCGCCGCGTTGCCGTTCATCGTCGTAGCGGCGATCAGGCTCGCAAGGCTCATGACGTAGACGACCGAGAGATCGAGCGAGGCGCCCAGGATGACCAGCGTCTGTCCGATGGCCACGAGGCCCAGCACGCTCATGCCGGTGAGGATGTCGCGGATGTTGCCGGGGCTGAAGAAGCTGCGCCCGACGGTGGCGACGAGGATCGCGCCGACGATGATGACGATGACGAGGATGCCGAGGACGATGGCGGTCTGGTCGACCCGGATGCGCTTCATCGCGCACCTCCCTCGGTCTCGATGCGGGGATCCGCGATCACGTCGTCCGGCGTCTCCTGCGATCCGGTGGCGGCGGTGAGCACCTCGTGCTCGGCCGAACCGGCCGGAAGCTCGGCGACGAGCTCGCCGTCGCGCATGACGAGGATGCGGTCGCTCATCCCGATGATCTCGGGCAGCTCGCTCGACACCATGAGCACGGCCTTGCCCTCGGCCGCGAGCGTGCGCATCAGCTCGTAGACGGCGACCTTCGCGCCGACGTCGATGCCGCGCGTCGGCTCGTCGAACAGCACGACCTGCGGATCGGTGACGAGCCACTTCGCGAGCACGACCTTCTGCTGGTTGCCACCGGAGAGGAAGCGCACCTCCTGATCGACTCCGCGAGATGACACCTCCAGAGAGCTCAGGATGCCGGGTACGGCCTTGCGCGCCGCTCCCGTACGCCCCGTGAAGACGCTGCGCACGACCAGCAGGGCGTTGTCGAGCACCGACTGCGACAGCGCCAGTCCCTGCGCCTTGCGGTCTTCCGTGACGAGAGCCAGGCCCGCCTTGACGGCCGCACGGGCGCTCTTGAGCCGCAACGACCGGCCGTCCAGGATCATCGTGCCCCGCGTGAAGGTGTCCACGCCGAAGATCCCCTCGACGAGCTCGGTGCGGCCCGAACCCTGCAGACCCGCCACGCCGACGATCTCGCCGCTGCGCAGCACCAAGCTGACACCGTCGACGTAGGCGTTGCCGCAGCCGCGGAGTTCGAGCCGCGGGGATCCGACCACGGTGCCCTCGACCGCACCCGGGAAGTAGGACTGGATCGGGCGGCCGACCATGCGGCGCACCAGCTCTGCGCTGGTGAGGTCGGCTGCGGCATCCGTCGACACCAGCGCGCCGTCCTTCAGGATCGTGATCCGGTCGCAGAGGTCGAAGATCTCTTTGAGGCGGTGCGAGACGTAGACCACGGCCACGCCGCGGGCCGTCAGCCGGCGGATGATCGCGTACAGCAGCTCGACCTCGTGGTCGCTGAGCGCCGCCGTCGGCTCGTCCATCGAGATGACGCGGGCGTCGAACGACAGCGCCTTCACGATCTCGACGATCTGCTGCTCGGCGACGGTCAGGGATCCCACGCGCGCCGCCGGGTCGATGAACGTGACGCCGAGGTCTTCGAGCAGCGCGCCGGTGCGACGCACCATCGCCTTCTTGTCGATGAAGCCCGCCCGGCGCGGTTCGCGACCGAGGAACACGTTCTGTGCGACGGTGCGCTCAGGCAGCAGGTTGAACTCCTGGAACACCGTCACGAGACCGGCGTCCATCGCCTGGCGGGGGTGCGTGTACGCGACCTCACGGCCCTCGAACTCCACGGTGCCGGCGTCGGACTGATGCACGCCCGCGATGATCTTCATGAAGGTCGACTTGCCGGCGCCGTTCTCGCCGACGAGGCCGTGCACCTCGCCACGACGGACATCCATGTCGATGCCGGTCAGCACGGGGACGCCGAAGAAGCTCTTCGAGATCCCGCGCGCGCGCAGCACGACGTCGGTCCCTCCCTGCGGCAGCGGGGTATCGGCGAGCATGGTCTCGCTCATGAGGTCACCTCGATCCAGGACTGTGAATGGGCCGCCTCCAGGACGGCCTCGGTGAGCACGGCGGCGCGCAGGCCGTCCGCGAAGGTGGGGAGGCCGTCCGGCGCCTGGCCGGCGATCGCGCTGTACACATCGGCGACGAAGCCGTCGAACGCGTCCTGATAGCCCATCGGATGCCCCGCGGGCACACGCTGCAGCCGGGCCGCGTCGGGATCGGCGGTGGCGGGGTCGCGCAGCATGAGCCGGGAGCCCTTGCGTGCGCCGATCCACAGCTCCTCGGGTCGCTCCTGATCGAAGCGGAGACTGCGCCGGCTGCCGTGCAGCTCGATGACGAGCGCGTTCTTGCGGCCCGGCGCCATCTGAGACACCAGCAGCGTGCCGAGAGCACCGGAATCGGTCTCGACGAGGAGGGCAGCGATGTCCTCGTTGTCCACGCTCCGGCCGGCCCGCTCGTGGAATATCCGGCGCGTGCGGGCGGCGAGGCGCACGATGCGCTCGCCGGCGACGAACTCGACCAGGTCGCACAGGTGCGAGCCGATGTCGGCGAAGGCGCGCGACGGACCGCCGGTCGCGGCATCCGCCCGCCAGTCGTCGTCGTTCTGCCGCAGCATCCAGTCCTGCAGGTATGAGCCGTCGAGCGTCAGCAGAGTGCCGATGCGCCCCGAGGCGACGCGCGCGCGGGCCTCACGCACCATCGGGTGGTAGCGGTACACGAACGGCACCGCGGCCACGACTCCGGCATCCTCCGCGGCGCGCGCGAGGGCCCGGGCGTCGGCGACGGTGGTCGCGAGCGGCTTCTCGCACACGACGTGCTTCCCCGCGGCGAGCGCTGCGGCTGCCAGCGGTGCGTGCGTGGCGTTGGGCGTGCAGATGTGGACGACGTCGACATCGGATGCGGCGAAGACCCCGGCCGCCTCGTCTTCGACCCGCGCGACGCCGAGCTCTCGGGCCACGGCCTCGGCGCGGCCGCGGCTGGAAGACGCGACCACGGTGAGCTGCGCGCCCGCGCGCCGTGCGGCAGCGGCGTGAACGCGCCCCATGAACCCGCCGCCCACGAGTCCCGTGCGCACTGTGTCGACATCGATGTCGATGACTTCCGTAGTCATCCCGTGATCATGTCACGGGGACGCCGACTTTTGCTAGCACTTCGACAAAAGTGATCAGGCCGTGATGTTAAGTCACTGGCTCCGGCACCAAAAGCGTGTGCTTTACTGTCGCCATGGTCGACGCAGTACGCGGCAGCGGCGCCGCCGGCAGCAACGGCGCGGGCGAGATCTTCCAGATCCTCCGCGACGGCCGCGCGCGCACGAAGGCCGAGCTCGCGACCCTCACCGGCCTCGCCCGCTCCACCGTCTCGAGCCGTGTCGACACCCTCCTGGCCGCCGGTCTGGTGCGGCCCGCGGGCGAAGCCGCCTCGACAGGGGGACGCCCGCCCGCCCGTGTCGCGTTCAACCCGATGGCGGGCATCGTGATCGCCGTGGACCTCGGCGCCACGCACGCCACGGTCGCACTCGCGGACCTCGCCGCCAACATCCTCACCACCAACACGCATCCGCTGGACATCGCCGACGGACCCGAGACGGTGCTCGACACCGTGATCGCCGAGGGCGCCGCGCTGCTCGAGGCGCGCGGCATCGCGGCGTCGCAGGTGGTCGGCGTCGGCATCGGGGTGCCCGGGCCCGTCGAGCACTCCACGGGCCGCCCGACGAATCCGCCCATCATGCCCGGCTGGGACCGGTTCGACGTGCCGCACTACGTGCAGCGCACCTTCGACGTGCCCGTCCTCGTCGACAACGACGTGAACATCCTCGCCCTCGGCGAGCAGGCCCTCAGCTGGCCGGGGGTCGCCGACCTCATCTTCGTGAAGGTCTCGACCGGCATCGGCGCCGGCATCATCTCGGGCGGTTCGCTGCAGCGCGGCGCCCAGGGCTCCGCGGGTGACATGGGGCACGTGCAGGTGCCCTACAGCCACGACTCCCCGCGGCCGCCGGGCGACCAGCGCGACCTCGAGGCGATCGCGAGCGGCACCGCGATCGCTGCCGACCTGCGCGCTCAGGGCATCGACGCCGCCGGAAGCTCCGACGTCGTGGCTCTCGTGCGCGCCGGCCATCCGGCGGCGATCACCGCGACACGGCAGGCGGGCCGCGAGGTCGGCGAAGTGCTCGCCACGGTGGTCAACATGCTCAACCCGTCGGTGATCGTCATCGGCGGCAGCGTGGCCCGCGCGGGCGAGCACCTGCTCGCCGGCGCCCGCGAGGTCGTGTACCGGCGCTCCATCCCGCTGGCGACGCAGCATCTGGGAATCGTGCAGTCTCAGGCCGACGAGACCGCCGGCGTCCTCGGTGCCGCGATCATGGTGATGCAGCAGGTGCTCTCGCCCGAGGCCGTCGAGCGCCGGGCGCCGCGAGCCTGACACCGGCGCACCGACGGGAGGACGGATGCCGCGTCCCGCGTCGGTGCGCGGCCGACGCTCGTCCGGCGGTGCGTCTCGTGAGCGCCGGTGCGTTCGCGGCACGGTAGCACCGGCGTAACACGGGTGAGACGAACGCACGGTTGACTGGGCTTCACCGGGTCACGATTCTGGTGCCGATGACGGCACGCCCGCGGAAGGAGTGCGTCATGAGGATCCGACCGCTGCGATCGACACCCGATGCGCCGCTCGCGCCGGTGGCTGAGCCGCCCGCGGCGATGCGGGCGGTGGTCGTGGATGCTCCGGGCGAACCGGACGCGCTGCGCGCGGCATCCGTTCCCGTCCCCTCCCCCGTCCTCAGCGAGCTGCTGGTGCGGGTGGTCGCCGCGGGGGTCAACCCGATCGATGCCAAGACGCGCGCCGGCGCCGGCGTGTCAGGTGCGATCGAGGCCTACCCGGCGACGCCGGGCTACGACTTCAGCGGAATCGTCGTGAAGAGCCCGTACGAGGCGCACGCCTTCCCGCCCGGCACCGAGGTGTTCGGCATGGCGTCGTTCCCGCGGACGGGCGGCACGTACGCCGAGTATGTCGTGGCGCCGTCGCTGTCGGTCGCGCGCAAGCCCGCGGCGCTCTCGCACGTCGAGGCGGCGGGGGTGCCGCTCGCCGCGCTCACCGCCTGGGGGCTGGTCGTCGAGACCGCGCACGCGCATGAGGGTCAGCGCGTGCTGATCCACGCCGGCGGCGGCGGGGTCGGCCACTTCGCCGTGCAGTTCGCCGCCTACTTCGGCGCTCACGTCACCGTCACGGCATCGGCACGCAACGCCCCGTGGCTGCGCGAGCTCGGCGCCTCGGTCGTCATCGACTACACGACGACGAGGTTCGAAGAGGTGGTGGGCGAAGTGGATGTCGTCATCGACCTGGTCGGCAACGTCGGCGGCGACACCGGCACCCGCTCGCTGACCGTGCTGCGACCCGGCGGGCTGTACGTGCTCGTGCCGACCGGCTCGTGGCCGGGCTACGCCGACGCCGCGGCCGACGCCGGGGTGCGGGCCACGTCGTACAAGGTCATCCCCGACGGAGGCGCGCTGGCGACCATCGCCCGCCTGCTCGACTCGGGCTCGGTGCAGGTGTACATCGAGCACGTCTTCGAGCTCGACGAAGCGCCCGAGGCGCACCGCGCGATCGAGACCGGCCACACCCGCGGCAAGGTCGTCCTCCGCGTCAGCGACGGCTGAGCGCGCCGTCCCCTTCACCCCTCCCCCGCCACGCCGCTGCCTGAATCGGTTCACTTGCGCTGGATGTACGCCAAAACGCCAGTTCGGCGTACGTTCAGCGCAAGTGAACGCCATCACGCCGACGCGAGCACGCGGCGGCCCTCGGTCACGATCGTCTCGGCGATCGCGTCGAGGAGCGGAGAGCGCAGGTTCCACTGCTGCCAGTGCAGCGCGACGTCGACGGGCGGGCCGCCGAGCAGCACGAGCTCTCCCCGGTCGAGCGCGTCGTGGGACTGGAAGCGCGGGAGCATGGCCCAGCCGAGTCCGAGCCGCACGGCCGTCGCGAAGTCGTTGGAGGCCGGCACGTAGTGCCGCGGCGGATGCGCGGGATCCACGCCCTGCTGCGCGAGCCACTCGTTCTGCAGGTCGTCGCGGCGGTCGAAGTCCACGAGCGGCGCCTCCGTCAGCGCCGCCCGGCGATCGCCTCCCAGCCACCGCTCGACGTATGACGGCGTGGCGACGGCCTCGTAGCGCATGGCGCCCAGCGCCGACGAGCGGCATCCTGCCACCGGCGCGGCGCGCGAGGTGACCGCACCCATCACGGTTCCCGATTCCAGCAGTCCGGCGGTGAAGTCCTGGTCGTCGCGATGCAGATCGAAGACGACGGGATGCCGCTCCGCCAGCCGTGCGAGCGGCTCGAGGAACCACGTCGCCAGCGAGTCGGCGTTGACCGCGAGCGGCACGCTGGTGAGCGCCGTCTCGCCGTCATCCGCGCCGAGCTCGGCGAGCGCGTCGTGCTCGAGCAGCGCCAGCTGGCGGGCGAGGCGGATCACCGACACACCCGCCTCCGTCGGCCGCACCGGCTTGGATCGCACCAGCACGAGACGCCCGAGCTGCTCCTCGAGCGCCTTGATCCGCTGGCTCACCGCCGACGGCGTGACGTGCAGGCGGCGGGCGGCCGCGTCGAGCGTGCCCTCGTCCACGACGACGGCCAGGGTCTCGGCGAGTTCGGATGGGATGCGCATCTTCAGTGTGGCTAATGGTACTGAAGATCCATGAGCTGGACTACGGAAGCCCCGGCTCGTACCGTCGAAGAGTGCTCACCCCTCTTCTCGCCGGCCTCGGACTCGGCTTCTCGCTCATCATCGCCATCGGCGCACAGAACCTCTTCGTGCTGCGCCAGGGCTTGCGCCGCGAGCACGTGTTCGCGGTGGCGGCGATCTGCGCGATCTCGGACGCGATCCTCATCGCCCTGGGCGTCTCGGGCATCGGCCTGGTGCTGGAGGCGGTGCCGTGGCTGGTCGATGTGGTCCGCTGGGCCGGCGCATTGTTCCTGGTGACGTACGGCGTGCTGGCCGCACGGCGCGCCTGGAAGCCCACGGGCGCCGCGCTCGGCTCGGGGGACGCGCCGGATGCCGGTGTCGACGTCGAGCCCGCGCTTCGCTCGGGAGCGCCGTCCACGGCTGCCTCCCGGCACGCCGACGGTCCCCACGACGCGCAGCCGGCCCACGGGTCGACCGTGGGGACGACCTCGCGTCGAGCCACTCCGGCCCGCACGGCGCTGCTCTCGGTGATCCTCACCTGCCTCGCGCTCACCTGGCTCAACCCGCACGTGTATCTCGACACGGTGTTCCTGCTCGGCACGGTCGCCAGCACGCACGGCGACGCGCGCTGGCTGTTCGCCGCCGGGGCGATCGCCGCGAGCCTGATCTGGTTCTTCGGCCTCGCCTTCGGCGCGCGACTGCTGAGCCGCTGGCTCTCGACTCCCCGCGCATGGCGCATTCTCGACGGGGTGATCGCCGTCGTGATGATCGCGCTGGGCGTCTCGCTCGTGCTCCCGACCGCCGGCTGATCGGGGCTCAGCCCTCGATCTGCTCCTTGCGGGCGGTCACGAGGGTGCGCACGACCTCGTCGGGCAGCGGGTGCTCCGGCTGATAACGGATCGTCCCCTTGTCCAGCCCGATCCCGGGATGCCCCGCCAGCGCGTCGGCGACAGCCGTCACCGCCGCCGGGCTGAACGGGTACACGCCGATGTGCTTCTTGGCGCGCATGACCGACACCAGCGGCTTGCCGCGGTACACCAGCGCCGGCATCCCGTATCCGAGCCCCTGTTCGGCGTCGGGGGCGACGTCGCGGGCGATCTCATAGATCCGCTCGACGGAGGACCGGTCGGCCGGGTCGAGTTCTGTGAGGAGGTCGTCGACGGTTCCCATTCCGGCATCCTGTCATTCCGCTCTCGCCCGCGACACCCCGCGCGCGGCACGATGGAGGCATGAGACGCGTGCACGTGATGGTTCGCGGCGAGGTGCAGGGCGTGGGGTACCGCTACACGATGCGCATGATCGCGCGGGACGCCGGGCTCGCCGGCTGGGTGCGCAACCGCGCCGACGGCTCGGTCGAGGCCGAGCTGGAGGGCACGCCCGACCAGGTCGACGAGGTGCTCGCCTGGATGGCCGAGGGACCGCCCGGCGCGCGCGTCGATTCGGCGACGGTGACGGATGCCGAGCCCACCGGGGAGCGCGGCTTCGAGGTGCGGCCGACCGGCTGACACGCACCCTGGGCGCGCTCGGCACGGCCTCAGTCGTCGAGCGGGTGGAGGATGCGGTCGACGAAGCGACGCGTGCGCTCCTCCTGCGGGTTGGTGAAGAGCTGCCTCGGGGCACCGCGCTCGACGATCACGCCGTGGTCGAAGAACAGCACCTCATCGGCGACCTGGCGCGCGAACCCGAGCTCATGCGTCACGATCACCATCGTCCAGCCCTCGTCAGCCAGTTCCTTCAGCACGACCAGCACCTCGCCGACGAGTTCGGGATCCAGCGCACTGGTCGGCTCGTCGAAGAGCAGCAGCTGCGGCCGCAGAGCGAGCGCGCGGACGATTCCGACCCGCTGTTGCTGACCTCCCGACAGCTGGAACGGAAAGGCGTCGCGCTTCTCCGTCAGCCCGACACGCTCGAGAAGTGCGTCGGCCCTGGCGATCGCGTCCGCCTTGGGCACACGATGGGCGTGCACCGGCCCCTCGATCACATTCTGGAGCACCGTTCGGTGCGGAAAGAGGTTGTGGTGCTGGAAGACCATCGCCGAACGGTCTCGCAGCGCCGCGCGATCGACCTTCGAGATGCGAGCCGAGAAGTCCAGCAAGGGGCCGCCGTCGAAGTCCACGACGCCCGCGTCAGGCGTCTCGAGGCCGTTGAGCGAGCGCAGGACGGTGGTCTTCCCCGACCCGCTCGGACCGATGAGCACCAAGACCTCGCCACGCCGCACGGAGAAGTCGACACCGTCGAGCACGCGATTCGAGCCGAAGCTCTTCGTGAGGCCGCTGACCTCCAGCAGAGGCCGATCGTCGGCCGGCGACGGCGGCGCGAGCGGATCGGCCGGGAACTCAGTGGGCGACATATCGGTCGAGCCTCCTCTCCACGGCGCTCTGCCCGGTCGAGAGGACCAGGCAGAAGATCCAGTAGATGAACGCGGCCTCCAGATAGATCACCATGAACTCGAACGTGAACGCAGCGATCTGCTGGGCCTCACGGAAGAGCTCCGAGACCAGGATCAGCGATGCCAGCGAGCTGTCCTTCACGAGCGAGATGAAGGTGTTCGACAGCGGTGGCACCGACACGCGCGCCGCCTGCGGGAGCACGATGCGTGCGAGCGTGCGCCCGTGCGAGAAACCCACCGTGTGCCCGGCCTCCCACTGTCCTTTGGGCACCGACAGGATCGCCGCGCGGATCACCTCGGCGGCGTATCCCCCGACGTTGAGCGAGAAGGCGATGATCGCGGCGGGCCACGGATCGATGACGACGCCGACCGATGGCAGCCCGTAGAAGATCACGAAGAGCTGCACAAGCAGCGGCGTGCCGCGGATCACCGAGATGTAGAACCTGGCGATGTTCGACACGACGGGGTTCGACGACAGCCGCATGAGCGCCACAGCGAGCGCCAGCACGAGTCCGATCGCGAACGAGGCCAACGCGAGCGGGATCGTGCCCGTCAGGCCTGCCCCCAGCAGCGGCAGGAATGAGTCCACCACCAGCGTCCAGGTGTTCCCGTCATCCATTGACGATCCCCTCCCCGCAGTCGGCGGGCCGCCCGCGCCGCATCCGACGGCAGGCGGTTCACGCCGGATGGCCTACTGAGTGACGTCGGCCCCGAAGTACTTGTCGCTGATCTCTGCGAGCACGCCTTCCTCACGCAGCTCGGCGAGCGCTTCATCCACCGCGTCGACGAGGGCGGTCTTGTCCTTGGTGAAGGCGAACGCGTTCCGTGCGGGGTCGTCCGTCTCCGCCGCGATCTTGAGACCGGTCGGGCCCTCGCTCTTCTCGTAGTCGAGGAAGGTGAGGTTGTCGTTGATCGTCGCGTCGACGCGCCCCTGCTGCAGCAGAGCGACGGCCTGAGCCCACCCCTCGACGGCCTCGACGGTGGCGCCGCTCTCCTGGGCGAGCTCGTACCAGTTGCTCTGGAGCGACTGGGCCGTGGTCTTGCCTTCGAGGTCGGCGAAGCTCGTGATCGAGTCGTCGTCCTCGAGCACGACGATCACGCCGGGCGAGACGGTGTACGGCTCGCTGAACAGGTACTTCTCCTCGCGCTCGGGGTTGATGGACACCTGATTCGCGATGACGTCGAAGCGCCCGGCGTCGAGGCCCGCGAAGATCGCATCCCACTGGGTCTCCTGGAACTCGACCTCCAGTCCGAGCTTGTCTGCGACGGCCTCGGCGATCTCGACGTCGAAGCCGACGAGCTCGCCCGACTCGTCGTGGAACGTGAACGGGCGGTAGGTGCCCTCGGTGGCAACCGTCAGCGTGCCGTCAGTCACGAGGCCGAGGTCGTCGCCTTCTGCGGTCGACGCAGGATCGGCGGAGCCGCCGCTGCACGCCGTGAGAGCAAGGGCGGCGGTGGCTGCGAGAACGAGGGCGGCGAGGCGACGCGGCATGAGTGGTTCCTGGGGTCGTGGCGGCGGAAGGGCGATCCGCGGGGACGTTCCAGTACAACACGGCCCACGGCGCCCTGGGCAGCCGTGTGACGCTCCGTTGCTGACCCGGGGGGCGTCTCACCGCGTGTCGGGGCCGCCGGGGAGGCCTTCCGCCAACTCAGCGAAGACCTCCGCCGCATCGTCGCTCGTCGATAGGCCGGCTGCCTGGCCCGCCCACAGTGACACGAGGTCGCCGTCGCCGCGTCGCCCGGCCTCCGCACGGAACTGCCCGGTGAGCCAGTTCTGCGGGGGGAACGGCGCGATGACGCCGGACGTCTCGATCGTGCGCATCGCGCGGTTCGGGATGCCGCGAGCCAGCCGGCCGCTCATCGCCCGCGTGAGAACGGTGGCGGTGTCCGCGGCACCCTGAATGGCTTGGCGGTGCGCGTCGGTCGCGGCCGACTGGCGCGTGCGGAGGAACGCCGAGCCGACCTGCACGCCCGCAGCGCCGAGTGCGAACGCGGCGGCGACGCCCCGCCGATCGGCGATGCCGCCCGCCGCGATCACCGGGACGTCCACCGCGTCGACCACCTGAGGCACGAGGGCGAACGTGCCGACGAGCGAGTGCTCGGCCGGTTGCCGGAACGAGACGCGGTGACCGCCGGCCTCTGCGCCGGTGGCGACGATCGCGTCGACGCCGGCAGCGCCGAGCGCGACGGCCTCCGCGACGGTGGTCGCGGTGCCGATGACACGGATGCCGCGGCTGCGGGCCGCGGCGAGGAGCTTCTCGGACGGCACGCCGAAGACCACGCTCAACGCCGCGGGCGCCGCATCCAGCACCGCGGTCAGCTGGGAGTCGAGGTCGGGCAGGAACTCGATCGGCGGCGTGGGAGGCACGAGGCCGACCTCGTCGTACAGCGGCGTGAGCGCCTCGATGGCGGGGGCCAGGTCGATTTCGCCCGGCGTGATCTCGTCGCCCGTCGGAAGCCAGAGGTTGACGGCGAACGGACGCGAGGTCGCGGACCGCAGTGCCGCGATGGTGTCGCTGATGCGGTCGGCCGAGTAGCCGTAGAGTCCGTACGATCCGAGTCCTCCGGCCTCGCTGACCGCAGCGGTCAGCTCGACCGACGACAAGCCGCCGAAAGGTCCCAGCACGATCGGCGCGTCGATCCCGAACAGGTCCTGCAGCGTCGTGGCCATACCCCGACGCTACCCCGCTCGCCGGTGGCTGGGCACCTGCGTGCGGCAGGACGAGAAGGGCGGTACGACGAAGGGGCCCCACCCGAAGGTGGAGCCCCTTGCGTGCGAATCCGACGACGCGTCAGACGATCGCGTTGACGTCCAGCGGGATGCCGGGGCCGAACGTGGTCGACACGGCACCCTTCTGGATGTAGCGACCCTTCGAGCTCGAGGGCTTCAGGCGCACGATCTCTTCGAGCGCGACCTTCAGGTTCTCGTCGAGCTGCTCCTCCGAGAAGGACGCCTTTCCGACGACGAAGTGCACGTTGGCGTGCTTGTCGACGCGGAACTCGATCTTGCCGCCCTTGATCTCCTCCACGGCCTTGGCCGGGTTGGGGGTCACGGTGCCGGTCTTGGGGTTCGGCATGAGGCCACGGGGGCCGAGCACCTTACCCAGTCGACCGACCTGGCCCATGAGCTCGGGCGTCGAGACGGCCGCGTCGAACGCGGTCCAGCCACCGGCGACACGCTCGATGAGCTCGGCGCCGCCGACCTCGTCCGCACCCGCGGCGATCGCGGCCTCAGCGGCCGGACCCGTCGCGAACACGATGACGCGGGCGGTCTTGCCGGTGCCGTGCGGGAGGATGACGGTGCCGCGCACCATCTGGTCGGCCTTGCGGGGGTCGACCGAGAGCTTCAGCGCGACCTCGACGGTCGAGTCGAACTTGGCCGAGCCGGTCTGCTTCGCGAGCGCGACGGCTTCGGTGGGGCTGTAGAACTTGTCTGCCTCGATCTTGGCAGCAGCGGCCTTGAAGGCCTTGGACTTGGTAGCCATGTTTCCTCTTCCCCTCAGTCCTCGACCGTGATGCCCATGGAACGGGCGGTGCCGGCGATGATCTTCGAGGCGGCCTCGATGTCGTTCGCGTTCAGGTCGGGCTGCTTCGCCTCGGCGATCTGACGCACCTGCTCCTTGGTGAGCTTGGCGACCTTGACCGTGTGAGGGGTGGCGGAGCCTCGCTGGACGCCCGCAGCCTTCTTGATGAGCTCAGCGGCCGGCGGGGTCTTCAGGATGAACGTGAAGCTGCGGTCCTCGTAGACGGTGATCTCCACGGGGATGACGTTGCCGCGCTGCGACTCGGTCGCGGCGTTGTACGCCTTGCAGAACTCCATGATGTTGACGCCATGCTGACCGAGCGCGGGCCCGATCGGCGGCGCCGGGTTGGCGGCGCCGGCGTTGATCTGAAGCTTGATCAGGCCGGTCACCTTCTTCTTCGGTGCCATTCTTCTTTCCTTTCATTCGAGCGGATGCCGTATGCCATCCGTTCTCCCGCGCACTCGGCGTTTCCGAGCAGCGGTTCCCCCGGGAAGACCCGGGAAGTCTTGTGTCAGAGTTTGGTGACCTGGTCGAAGCTGAGCTCGACCGGGGTCTCGCGCTCGAAGAGCGAGACGAGGACCGTGAGCTTGCCGCTCTCAGGCTTGATCTCGCTGATCGTGCCGGGCAGGCCCGCGAACGAGCCCTCCTTGATCGTGATGGTCTCGCCGACCTCGAAGTCGACCTCGGCCGGGATGACGCGGGTCGCGGCGGCGGCGCCCTTCTTGGCCGCACCGCCCTTGGCGCCGGCGACCTCCTTGACCTCGACGAGGCTCTTCAGCATGTTGAAGGCCTCCTCGAAGCGCAGCGGCGTCGGGTTGTGGGCGTTGCCGACGAAGCCGGTCACGCCGGGCGTGTGACGCACGACCGACCAGGTGTCCTCGTTCAGGTCCATGCGCACGAGCACGTAGCCGGGGATCCGGACGCGCGTGACCATCTTGCGCTGACCGTTCTTGATCTCGACGACGTCCTCCATCGGGACCTCGATCTGGTAGATGTCGTCCTCGACCTCGAGCGTCGACTTGCGCTGCTCGATGTTGGCCTTCACCTTGCGCTCGAAGCCGGCGTAGGAGTGGATGACGTACCACTTGCCCGGGAGGGTGCGCAGCTCGGCGCGGAACGCCTCGTAGGGGTCCTCGTCCTCGTCGTCCGAGTCCTCGTCGGCGTCGTCCTCGAGCTCGGGAGCCTCTGCGGCGTCAGCCGGGGAGACCGATGCCTCGACCTCGTCCACGACGGCGGCTGCGGCATCCACCTCTTCGACGAAGTCCTCGTCGAGCTCGGGCTCGTCCTCGTCGCCGTTCACGTCGGGACCGTCGTACGGGGTCACCTCGTCGGCGGCCTCGGCCGCGCGCTCGGCGACCTCCTCCGCGAGGGAGTCGTTGATCACCTCGGCTGCCGCCTCGGTCTCTGCCGTCTCGTCAAGATTGAGAGCGTCGTTCACGATCGCGTCCGCCTCCGGGTCGTCGATGTCGATGTCGTCCAGGTCGGCGTCGTCTTCGTCTTCGTCACCGTCGTCGACGATGTGGATCGCGACGTGCTCGGCGGCCTCGACGGACCGCTCCTCCGCCGCGAGGACGTTGCCCTCCTGGGCTTCGTCGTCCTCCGAGGACTGCTCTGCGGCGGTCGCCCAATCGGCGTCGTCGACATATCTTTCAGTCACGTGAGTTCTCTTCCGTTCCGTCCGCTGCCGGACCTGCGGTCCGCCCGTGTCGTGGCTCCTGGCATCAGGCCGAAGCGCTCGGGGATCAGGCGGGCACTCCGAAGACGTACGTCGTGATCCACACGAACAGCACGTCCAGGCCGTAGACGAGTGCCATCATGACGACGACGAAGCCGAGCACCACCGCCGTGTACTTCAGCAGCTCCTGGCGCGTCGGGGTGACGACCTTGCGGAGCTCGGCGAAGACCTGACGGACGAACAGGGCGATACGAGCGAAGACGTTGGGCTTCTTCTCGCGGGGTGCTGCCGTTCCCTCAGCGGGGACGACCTCGCCCTTCGGCTCGTCCTGAACCATCGATGCCACCTGATTACCTTCCGTGAGCCGACACGGGTCGACCACATTTTGTTATCAACGCAGGATGTGTTGCGCTGACGCGCAGGGCGGACAGGAATCGAACCTGCAACCTGCGGTTTTGGAGACCGCTGCTCTGCCAATTGAGCTACCGCCCTAGAGACCCGGAGGTCTCGTGAAACCCGCACTCTTCCCCTCTCACCGCGGTTTGAGGATCCGCGCCCGACAACGGGCACGGCGAAAGAATGCAGACTTCAACTGCACGTTCCAGTGTACGGCATGCCCGCAGGACCCGCGAACCGAGGGCACTCCCGGGCGGGGCGCCCGGCGGGTCAGTACTGCTGCACGCCGTAGCGGTCCGGCTCGGGCGCACGCTCTAACGCGCGGCCCGACAGCGAGGTCGGCTCGACGCGCACATAGGTGTACTTGAGCGTCGGAATCCAGGGGCGCAGGCCCAGCCCGTCCGCGCGCTCGACGTCCTCCGAGCGCTCCAGCGGATGGGCGCGACCGCGGAGGATCACGCTCCAGGCGTCGGTGTCGGTGTGGTCGTCGACCTCGAAGAGCACCTCGTCGTTGACGGTCAGCTCGAACAGCTTGCTGCCCTGGGCCGTGCGGAACAGCAGGCTCCGGCCGTCGACGACGTAGTTCACGGGGAAGATGTCGAGCACGTCGCCGACGTGCGTCACGAGGCGCCCGAGCTCCTGCGTGCGCAGGCGCTCCCAGCACTGCTCGTCGGAGAGGGCGACGACGGGATCCGGTGTGTCTGCCATGACTCCATCCTCGCGCTCCCGAGTGTCCTGCGACACCCCCGGATGGCGGCAGCGCGGAACGGCGGCGCCGGCCCGCCGCGAGCCGCGCGCCGCGCGCCGCGAGGCCGCGAGCCGCGAGACCGCGAGACCGCGAGACCGAGGACTCCCGCCGAGACCGAGAGCGATGCCCTGCGGTTCGACGGGAATCCCCTGTCTCGACGTCGGCGGGTCAGACGCCGACGCGGATGAGCTTCTTGTTGACGAACTCGTCGGCGGCGAGCAGCCCCATCTCGCGCGCCGTGCCGGAGCGCTTGACGCCGCCGAAGGGCAACCCCGGCTCGTCGGCGAGCACGACGTTGACGTAGACCATGCCGGCGTCGATCTTGTCGGCCACCCGCTTCGCCTGCTCCTCGTCCGTCGTGAAGACATACGACCCGAGGCCGTAGCTGGTGTCGTTGGCGAGCGCGACTGCGGCGTCCTCGTCGGCGACCCGGTAGACGACGCCGACGGGGCCGAAGAACTCCTCGCGGTACGCATCCATGTCGCTCGTGACGTCGGTGAGCACTGTACCGGGGTAGAACGCGCCGTCGCGCGTGCCGCCGGTCACGAGGGTGGCGCCCTGCGACACCGCCTTCTCGACCTGCTCGGCCAGGCGCTCCGCGGCAGTCAGCGACGAGAGCGGGCCGAGCACGGTGTCGTCGGCGAACGGATCGCCGACCTTAGCGCCCGACATCGCCGCCGTGAACTTCTCGAGGAAGGCGTCGTACAGGCCGTCGACCACGATGAAGCGCTTGGCCGCGTTGCACGACTGCCCGGTGTTGTCGAGGCGCGCGGCGACCGCGGCCTCCACGGCGCTGTCCAGGTCGTCGGTCGAGAGCAGGATGAAGGGGTCCGACCCGCCGAGTTCGAGCGCCACCTTCTTGAGGTTGCGCCCCGCGATCTCGGCGACCGCGGCACCGGCGCGCTCGGAGCCCGTCACCGACACGCCCTGCACGCGGCGGTCCGCGATGATGGTGGCCGCCTGGTCGTTCGTCGCGTAGATGTTCGTGTACACGCCCTCGAGCCCGGCGTCGGCGTAGATCGCCGCGATCGCGGCAGCCGATTCGGGGCACTGGGGCGCATGCTTGAGGAGGATCGTGTTGCCCACCACGATGTTGGGCGCCGCGAAGCGGGCGACCTGGTAGTACGGGAAGTTCCACGGCATGATGCCCAGCAGCACGCCGAGAGGCGTGCGGCGGATGACCGCGGTCCCCTCGCCGTCGATGTCGATCGGCTGGTCGCCGGTGATCTTCTCCGCGTGGTCGGCGTAGTACTCGGTGATGTCGGCCGCGAAGTCGACCTCGCCGAGTGCGGCCTCGAGCGGCTTGCCCATCTCGCGCACGATGATCGCGGCGAGGTCGTCGCGGCGCTCGCGGTGCAGGTCGGCGACTTTGCGGATGCGCGCGGCGCGCTCGGCGACCGGCTGATCGCGCCAGGTGCGGTAGGCGGCATCCGCCTGCGCGATCGCGGTCTCGAGAGCCTCGTCGGTGATGGTCGGATACGTGGCCAGGGTCTCGCCCGTGGCCGGGTTGACGACGGCGTAGTCGGTCATTCTTGCTCTCCGATCGGATGGATTGTGGTCAGTCTGCCTGTCAGCGGCGGGCGCGGCGAAGGCTTTCGGGGGCATCGATACCGAGTGTCTCACCGCGGAAGAACGCCGGACGCTTGATCGCCTGCCAGATCATGATCACGACACCGACCAGGATGACGGTCACCCCGAGCACGAACACCAGGCCGAGGCCGAAGATGCTCGATCCGCTGCCGTACGCCGGGTCCATCGAGTCGATGAGCGTCGTGACGAACAGCACCGCGAGGATCGCCCCGCCCACCAGCGGGAACAGGAAGGTGAAGAAGAAGCTGCGCACCGAGTCGAACCACTGCTTGCGGAAGTACCAGACGCACGCGAACGCGGTGAGGCCGTAGTAGAAGCAGATCATCATGCCGAGCGACAGGATGGTGTCGGTGAGGACGTTCTCGCTCACCACGCGCATGACGGCGTAGAACACCGACGCCACGATCGCCGAGACCACCGTCGCGTAGCCGGGCGTGAAGAAGCGGGGGCTCACGCGCGCGAACTTCTTCGGCAGTGCGCCGTAGTGGCCCATCGCCAGCAGCGTCCGCGCCGGGCCGACGGCCGTCGACTGCAGCGAGGCGGCCGAGCTCGACAGCACGGCGAGCGACACCAGGAACGCCAGCGGGCCGAGGATCGGATCGGAGAGCGCGAAGAACACGTTGGCCGAGATGTCCTCGTTCGCCAGCCCCAGCGGCCCGTTGCCGACGCCGGCGAACATGATCAGGCCGATCGAGAGCAGCAGGTACAGGGAGACCACGATGACGACGGTGAGCATCGCCGCGCGACCCGGGGTCTTCTCGGGGTTCTTGGTCTCCTCGTTCATGGTGAGGACGACGTCCCAGCCCCAGAAGATGAAGATCGAGAGCGACAGGCCGGCGGCGAACGCGCTGAACGTCGGCACCTCGAACGGGTTGAACCACGACCACGAGAACGCGGTCGGGTCGGGCGCCTCACCGTCGACCGCCTTGATGATCGCGACGACGGCGAAGAGCACGAGCACGACGACCTGGAAGCTGACCAGGACGTACTGGAACTTCTGCGTCGTCTGCATGTCGCGGTAGGAGACGAGCGTCGCGCCGAGCATGAACAGCAGGCACACTGCAACGTTGATGAACGGGTTGAACGCCAGGTCGGCGATGTCGGGGTTGCCCGTGAGCTGCGAGATCAGCAGGAACAGGAACTCCACCGCGATGCCGGCGAGGTTGGACAGCACGATCACGGTGGCGGCGATGAGACCCCACCCTGTCATCCAGCCGATCCACGGGCCGAAGGCCCGCACACCCCACGTGAACGAGGTGCCCGAGTCGGGCATCGCACGGTTGAGCTCGCGGTAGCCGAACGCCGTCAGCAGCATCGGGATGAAGCCGACGAGGATGATCGCGGGCACCTGGGTGCCCACCACCGCGACCGTCGGGCCGAGCGAGGCGGTGAGCGTGTAGGCCGGGGCGATCGTCGAGATGCCGATGACCACGGCGCCCACGACGCCGACGGCGCCGGCGCTCAGGCCCTTCTTGGACAGACCGCGGGCCTCGGCGGCGGAAGCCGGTGGCGCGACGGCGCCGGTGTGCTGGGAAGCGCTCATGCGCGTTCTCCTTCTTCGGCGCCGACGCGCGACAGTGCGCGGGCGCTCTCTTTGTCGTAGGTGCGGGGCACCACGACCATCGGGACGGGAAGCTCGTGCAGCATCTTGGCCGCGGTCGAGCCGAGGAACAGGCGCCGGTGCTGCGCGAGGCGGCTGGAGCCGACGACGGCGAGCTCGCCGGGCTCCCAGGCGAGGTGGGCGACGGCGTCTTCGATGCTCTCGCCGCGGGCGACGACCACCTCGGCGTCGAGGTCGGCCGGGAGCGCGTCGAGCGCCTTGCCCAGCACGTCGTCGGCGTGAGCCGCTCCGGCGATGCGGATCACGCCGGTGTCGACGCTGGCGGGCAGGTCCACCGACACCAGCGACAGCAGCCGCAGCGATGCGCCGGTCGCGGTGGCGATCGCGACGCTCGCGTCGAGCAGCGCGCTCGCGCCGGGGCGCGTGCCGATCGCGGCGGTGACGCGACTGACGCCGGTGACCTGCGTCCGGCGCGTGCCCTCGGGTGCGAGTGCGACCGCGACGTCGGCGGAGTGCAGCAGCTCGGTGGCGACGGTCCCCAGGCGGTGTCGGCCGCGGAGTCCTCCGTTGGCCGCGCCGACGACGATGAGGGATGCCTCGAACTCGTGCGCGGCCGCGATCAGGCCCTCGGCGAACGAGTCGCCGAACCGCACGTGCGAGCTGTGCGCCACGGCATCCGGAATCGACGTCGCCGCCTCGGCGAGCCACGTTTCGGCCTGCCCCTGGAGGTAGCGGTCGTAGCCGGCGTCGGGCGGGGTGATGACGCTGCGGTCCTCCCCCGGCAGGACGAGCACCAGGTCGAGTGCGCCCCCCGTCGCGGCGGCGAGACGCACGCCCAGCGCGACCGCGTCGGCTCCGGCATCCGTCGCGGTATAGCCGACGACGATGCGCGCGCTCATCGGCGCGCCGCCTCGACGATGTTGGCCGCGACCAGGCGACCCATGCGGATGGCGCCGTCGACGTGCTGGTAGCCGGCGCCGGCCATGTCGCTGCACGCGAAGTGGATCCGGCCGACGGGGGTGCGGAGGTCGGCGCCGTAGCGCGCCAGACCGCCCAGGTCGAAGCTGGCGGCGTACGCGCCGCGCGTCCACTCCTCGGCGCCCCAGTCGCTCTCGAAGTAGACGAGCGGGTTCTTGGCCTCGGGTCCGTAGTAGTGCGACAGCGACTCGAGGATGCGCTCCTTGCGCTCCTCGGCGGAGACGCGGAACAGGTCATCGGCGTTGCGGTCCGAGACGAAGCCGACGAGGGTTCCACGGTCGTCGCCGTGGTTGGTGTTGTCGTATGCCTCGTGCGAGATCTCGTACGGGCTGAAGGCGGTGCCCGACAGCCCCTGCTCGCGCCAGAACGGGCGGTCGTAGACGGCGTGCACCTTGATGACGAAGCCCATCGAGATGTGCTGGTGCATCTGCTGCTTCAGGCGAGGCAGCGCGGGCTGGAACTCGATCCACGGGTAGAGGATCGGCGCGTGCGCGAGGATGACGAAGCGCGCGCGCACCGCGAGGCCGTTGTCGGTGACGACGCGGACGCCGTCGTCGGACCAGTGCACCTCGGTGACCGGCTGACCGAGGATGACGTCCTCGCCCAGGCGCTCGGCGAGGAGCAGCGGAACCTGCTGCAGGCCGCCGACCACGCGCTCGTCGAGGATGAAGTCCGCGTCGACGAGGTGCGAGAAGCTGCCCGCGCTCGCCGCCATGAGCAGGGCCTGCAGCGCGGAGAACGCGTACGCGGGCTTCGTGAGCATGGCGCCGGCGATGAAGAGCGCGATGTTGTCGCGCGCCTCCTGGTCGTCGGTCTGCTCCTCGAGCCACGCCTCGAACGAGATGCGGTCCAGCGCCTCGGCATCGGGGTGCTCCCACGGCTTGTCGGGGTCGACCTGCGCGACGAGCCCGTCGAGCACGTCGATGAGCCGCACGATCTCCTTCTCGGTCTCGGGCGCGACCGGGAAGATCTCGCCCGTGAACCGCTGGAGCTCGCCGTCGCGGCCGATGTAGAGGGAGTCGCCCTCGCGGTAGCGGCTGTAGGTCTCGAGGCCCAGTTCGGCGAGGGTCTCCTTGAGCGCGTCCTGGTCGGGCGAGACCCACTGCCCGCCGACCTCGAGCATGGCGCCGTCGATGACGTCGGTCCAGAGACGCCCCCCGACGCGGTCGCGCGCCTCGAGCACGACGACCGAGAGGCCGGCCTTCTTCAGCTCGTTGGCGGCGGTGGTGCCGGCGGCGCCGGCGCCGACGATCACGACGTCGCGGGTCAGCTCGGTCATTCGGACTCCTTCGTCAGGCTCTGCGCCAGAGTGAGCGCGAGAGCGGGGGTGTGCAGCAACCGTGTCCCGAAATCCACCGCTCTGGGGCCCTGTTTCGGGTGAAACCGGGACATGAGGGCGAGAAATCGGGACATCGTGCCAGAGCGGGCGGGGATGGATGCCGCGGCCGGGCGGATCTGCACCGGCCGCGGCATCCGGAATCAGCTGTCGGCGAGCGCTGCCGCGACGACGTCCAGGCCCTCGTGGAGCAGGTCGTCGGTGATCGACAGCGGCGGCAGGAAACGGATCACGTTCCCGTAGGTGCCGCAGGTGAGCACGATGACGCCCTGTGCGATGGACGCCTTCGCGACCGCGGCGGTGAGCGCGGCATCTGGCTCGCCCGTCGCGGGGTCGACGAATTCTGCGGCGATCATGGCGCCGTGGCCCCGCACGTCGCCGACGCGCGGGTCGGCGGCCTGCAGCTGCTGCAGGCGTCCCTTGAGGAGCGTCTCGATCTCGCGCGCCCGCTCGAGCATGCCGTCGTTCTCGAACACGTCGATCGCCGCGAGCGCCGCAGCGCAGGCGATGGGGTTGCCGCCGTAGGTGCCGCCGAGGCCGCCCGCGTGGGAGGCATCCATGATCTCGGCCCGGCCGGTCACGGCTGCCAGGGGCAGTCCGCCGGCGATGCCCTTGGCGGTGGTGATGAGGTCGGGGACGATGCCGAACACCTCGCTCGCGAACATGCGGCCGGTGCGGGCGAAGCCGGTCTGGATCTCGTCGGCGATGAAGACCACGTTGTTGGCCCGGCACCAGTCGACGAGGGCGGGGAGGTAGCCCTCGGCGGGGACGATGAAGCCGCCCTCGCCCTGGATGGGCTCGATGATGACGGCGGCGAGGTTGTCGGCGCCGACCTGCTTCTCGATGACGGAGATGGCCCTCTTCGCGGCCTCGGCGCCGGTGAGCCCGTCACGGTACGGGTACGACAGGGGTGCCCGGTAGACCTCGGAGGCGAACGGCCCGAACCCGCTCTTGTACGGCATGGCCTTCGCGGTCAGCGCCATCGTGAGGTTGGTGCGGCCGTGGTAGCCGTGGTCGAACGCGACGACGGCCTGCTTGCCGGTGTACTTGCGGGCGATCTTGACGGCGTTCTCCACCGCTTCGGCGCCCGAGTTGAACAGCGCGCTCTTCTTCGCGTGGTCGCCCGGCGTGAGGCGGTTGAGGGCCTCGGCGACCGACACGTACGAGTCGTACGGCGCGATCATGAAGCACGTGTGGGTGAACTGGGCCACCTGCTCCTGCACCGCCTTGACGACTTTCGGGTGCGCGTTGCCGACCGTGGTGACGGCGATGCCCGAGCCGAGGTCGATGAGCGAGTTGCCGTCGGCGTCGACGATCACGCCGCCGCCGGCGGCGATGGCGTGCACCGGTGCCGTGTGGCCGACGCCCGCCGCGACGGCATCGGCCTTGCGGTCGATCAGCTCGAGGGAGCGAGGACCGGGGATGCTGGTGACCAGGCGACGCTCCTGCGGAAGGGTCGGACCGCCGAGGGGCGTTTCGGTGACGATGTCGGCTGCGCTGCTCATGGTGGGGAGCGTATGTCGCGCGCCGGAGAGCTCGCACCCGCCCGACTGTACATTCTGCTCACTCGTCTGTACGGCACGTACACTCGGGGACCATGGACGCCGATGCCCCCACCCTCCGTGCGCTGCTCGCGCGGCGCGATCTGCGGCTCTCACTGGCCGGGGACGATCTAGAGCCGGGCGCTCTGGACAGCGCACTGGACAAGGCGATCCGCTGGGTGCACAGCTCGGATCTCGCGGACCCGACGCCGTTCCTCTCGGAGGGTCTCGTCCTGCTGACCACCGGTACGCAGTTTCCCCACGGCGACGACGCGCCGGACGTCTACCGCGCGTACGTCAGCCGCCTCGCAGCCCGCGGCGTGGTCGGTCTCGGGTTCGGCACCGAGGTGGCGCGCGCCGGCATCCCGCCCGCCCTCGTGGACGCGTGCCGGGACGAGCGGATGCCGCTGTTCGAGGTGCCGTACCGCACGCCGTTCATCGCGGTGGCCCGCGCCAACGCCGAGGCGATCGCCGCCGAGGCCTACGCCCGCCGCAGCTGGGCGCTCGCCGCGCAGCGCGCCATCGCGCTGGCGGCACTGCGCCCCGACGGCCTCGGCGCCACCGTGGCCGAGCTCGCCAAGCAGCTCGACACCTGGGTGGGCATGTTCGACGCCGCCGGCGAGCTGGCGCGCGAGCACCCCGCCGGTGCGCTCGACGCCGACACGGCGGCTGCGCTGCAGCGGGAGGTGACGGGCGTGCTGCATCGCGGAGCCCGGGCCGGGTCGTCGCTGCACATCGGCGAGACGCCCTTCACGCTGCAGACCCTGGGCCGTGGCGGGCATCTCCGCGGCGTGATCGCGATCGCCGCCGGTGACCTCGATCAGGAGGGACGGGTCGTGGTCACCGCCGTCATCGCGATGGCGGGCCTCGCCCTCGAGCAGCAGCAGGGACTGGGTCGCGCCCGCAGCGCGCTGCGCGCGGGCCTGGTGCAGTCGCTCCTCGGCGGCGACCCAGGGCTCGCCCGGCGCACCTCCCGCGAGCTGTGGGGGCCGCTTCCGGCAGCGCCCGTCATCGTGGCGGTGACGGATGCCGCCGCAGCCCGCGTCGACGGCATCGCCGAGCTGCTCGAGCTCTGGGCCGACGAGAAGCGCGGTGGGCTGTTCTTCGGGCGCGGGGACGACGGACTCGTGCTCGTGGTGCCGGCGGACGACCCCTCGAGCCTCCACGACCTCGTCGACCGCTTCGACGTCCGCATCGGGATGTCGGACCCCGCGGCCTACGACACCTTCGCCGCCGCGCTCGGGCAGGCGCGCGTCGCCCGCGACCGCGGTGTGGGAGCCGTCACGGCCTTCGCCGAGGTCTCGCGCGGCGGCGTGCTGTCGGCCCTGACCGACGACGCGCGGGCGCTCGCGCGCGCCGAGCTGGCGCCGCTGTACGACCACGACGCCGCACAGGGGACCCACCTCGTCCAGACGCTGCAGGTCTGGCTCGACGCGGACTGCTCGCACGAGGCATCCGCTCAGTCCCTCGGCGTGCACCGCCACACCGTCCGCACCCGTCTCGCGCTCATCGAACGGGTGCTCGGCCGCGACCTCTCGTCGTTCGCGACCCGCGCCGAGCTGTGGGCGGCGCTGCGCGCCCTCGACGCCTGAGCCCCCTCGAGGCGTCCACGGGCCGTCTCGCTCGGCGTCGAGATCGGGCAAACTCGTTCTGGACGCCGGGGCACCCTGTCGCGGTCCGACCGATACTCGCGACAGATCATCGGGACGCCGCACGGGCAGGACGCGCGAGGATGGGCGCATGCCTCTGAGCCCCGTGCGCAATGGTGACGTGTCGTGGTGGTGGCGCGACCTCGGCGGCCTGCCGACCCCGAGACCGCCGCTGCCCGGCGACCTCGACGCCGACGTCGCGATTGTGGGCGCGGGCTACACCGGCCTCTGGACCGCGTACTACCTGAAGCGCGAGCAGCCGTCCCTGCGGGTGGTCGTGCTCGAGCAGCGGTTCGCCGGATTCGGGGCATCCGGTCGCAACGGCGGATGGCTCACGAACACCGTGACCGGCGGGCGCGAGCGCTACGCCGAGACCCATGGTCGCGACGCGGCGATCGCCCAGCAGCGCGCCCTCAACGAGACGGTCGACGAGGTCATCGCCGTCGCCGCCCGCGAGGGCATCGACGCCGACATCGTCAAGGGCGGCGAATTCGGCGTCGCCCGCACGCCCGCACAGCTCGCGCGCCTGCGGGCGAGCGCGGAAGCCGAGCAGTCGTGGCCCCATACCGATGTGGAGGTGATGGATGCCGCGGCCGCGGCATCCCGCATCCGCATCGCCGGCGCGCTCGGCGCCACCTGGCACCCGCACTGCGCGCGCGTTCACCCGGGCAAGCTCGTGCGCGGGCTCGCCGAAGCGGTCGAGCGACTCGGCGTGCCCATCTACGAGCAGACGCAGGTGCGCGAGATCTCGGCGGGACGGGCGGTCACCGACCGGGGCACGGTCCGGGCGGCGCACGTGCTGCGGGCGACCGAGGGCTTCACGGCCGACCTCCGCGGCGAGCACCGCACCTGGCTGCCCATGAACTCGTCGATGATCGTGACCGAGCCGCTGCCATCGGCGTTCTGGGAGGCCGTCGGCTGGAACGGCCGCGAGACCCTCGGCGACTTCGCCCACGTCTACATGTACGCGCAGCGCACCGCCGACGACCGCATCGCCTTCGGAGGGCGAGGCGTGCCGTACCGCTACGGGTCACGCGTCGACACCGACGGCACGACGCAGGAGCGCACGATCCGGTCGCTCGCGGGGCTGCTGCAGGAGTTCTTTCCTCAGGCCGCGGGCGCTTTCTCTTCTGAGGCCGCGGGCGCTTCGTTCCCGATCGCCCACGCCTGGGCGGGGGTCCTCGGAGTGCCGCGCGACTGGGCCGCGACCGTGGTCCACGACCGGGCCAGCGGCCTCGGCTGGGCGGGCGGCTACGTCGGGACCGGCGTGACGGCCACGAACCTCGCCGGCCGCACCCTCGCCGACCTGGTGCTCGAGCGCGACGCCGAACTGACCCGGCTGCCGTGGGTCGGGCACAGCGCGAAGCGCTGGGAGATCGAGCCGCTGCGCTGGACCGCCGTCAACGCGATCTACACCGCGTACCGGATGGCCGACCGGCTGGAGGCAGCCGGTCCCTCCGACCGCACCGCCTGGCCCGCCCACGTCGCGGACGTCGTCGCCGGGCGCCACTGACGCACGCGCGCCGCCGCACGGCGCCCCACAACCCGTCGCTCGGAACAGGTGTTCGGGCGCACGCAGGACGATCCGCCCGAAATCCCCCTGCCTCCGCCAGAACACCTGTTCTCGGGGACAGCCTGTGGCGACCTCCCCCGGCTGTCGGCGCCCGCCGCTAGCACCTCGCAGCATGCCGCGCCAGGCCGTTCGTCGGCGCGCCGGGCGGAGGCATCCTGCCTGATGAGGCGATTCTCATCCCTAATACCTTTCATGTGTCAGGTATTAGCGCTATCGTCAGAGGGCGGCGCCCTGTGCGCCGACACAGCGGAGGCAAGGACGCCGCGCGGAGCGGCGACGACCGATGGAGGCGTCAGGACCGATGACACGATCAGTACGCAGGACCTCACGATGGGCGGCGGTCGGAGCGACCGCGCTCGTGGGCGCGTTGGTGCTCGCAGGCTGCGGGCGCACGGACGACGGTGGTGGCGGAGGAGACGGCGGAGGCGGCGAGGCGATCGACGACTCCCCTGCGTCGGGCACCGTCGAGGTCTGGGCGATGGGCAACGAGGGCGAAGTCCTCGACGAGCTCGCCGCCCAGTTCGAGGAGGAGAACCCGGATGTCACGATCGAAGTGACGGCTGTGCCGTGGGAGAGCGCCCACGACCGCATCGCGACCGCGATCGCCGGCGGCGAGACCCCCGACATCACGATGCTCGGCACCACCTGGGTCGGCGAGTTCGCCGCGACCGGCGCCTTCGAGCCCACGCCCGACGGCCTGGTGGACGAGTCGTCGTTCTTCGAGGGCTCGTGGGACACCGCCGTCGTCGACGACGTCGCCTACGGCGTGCCGTGGTACGTCGACACGCGGGTGCTCTACTACCGCACCGACTTCGCCGAGCAGGCGGGTGTCGAGCCGCCGACGACGTGGGATGAGTACAAGGAGTTCACGAAGGCCCTGCAGACGGCCGGCGCCCAGTGGGGCGTCTCGCTGCCCCCGGGCGGATTCGACTCGTGGCAGTACGTGACGCCGCTGGCGTGGCAGCAGGGCGGCGACATCCTCAACGACGACGGCACCGAGTTCACGCTCGACAGTCCGGAATGGGAGGAGGCCTTCGCCTTCTACACCAGCTTCTTCGAAGAGGGCATCGCCGAACCGCGTCGCCTCGAGGGCGGCGAGATCGAGCAGGCCTTCATCAACGGGGAGGTCGGCGCCTTCTACAGCGGCCCGTTCCACGTGAGCCTGCTGCTCGACCAGGGCGGCGAGGAGTTCGCCGACAAGTTCGGGGTCGCCATGGTGCCGGGCGCCGACAGCCGCACCAGCTTCACCGGCGGCGGCAACCTCGCGGTGTTCGAAGAGACCGACAACCGCGACGCGTCGTGGAAGTTCGTCCGGTGGCTGAGCGAGCCCGAGACGCAGATCGAGTGGTACGACATCTCGACCGACCTCCCGAGCGTCCAGTCCGCCTGGGACGACCCGACGTTCGCCGAAGACCCGTACCTCAGCGTGTTCGGCGAGCAGCTGCAGGACTCGAAGGCGCCGCCGGCGATCGCGACCTGGGCGCAGGTGTCGGCTGTGATCGACCAGGAACTCGAGAAGGCCACGCGTGGTGAGACCACACCCGCCGACGCCGTGGCGACGATCCAGCAGCAGGCATCGTCGATCGGCACCGGAGAGTAGGCCCGAGCGTGGCCACTCTCGCACCGCCGGCCACTCGCCGTGGCGCTCCCCCTTCGGGGGCGTCACGGCGGGCCCGGCGCATGACCCTCACGGCGTGGCTGTTCGCCGCACCGTTCGTCGTGCTGTTCCTCGTCTTCATGGCGGGGCCGATCATCGCGTCGCTCGGCATGAGCTTCACCGACATGACGACGCGCGACCTGCAGACGCCGTTCCAGGTCGACCTCGTCGGGTTCGACAACTACGTGCGGCTCTTCCAGGACCCGCGGTTCCTGCGGTCCCTGGGCAACACGCTGACCTTCGTGATCGTGGCGGTGCCGCTGACCATCGCTCTGGCGCTGGTCGTCGCCCTGGCGCTCGACAAGGGCATCCGCAAGTTCCGCACCGTGTTCCGGGTGGGTTTCTACACGCCCGTAGTCACCAGCATCGTGGCGATCGCGATCGTGTGGCGCTTCATCCTCCAGCCCGACGGCCTGCTGAACGGCTTCCTCGCCTGGTTCGGCATCCAGGGTCCGGATTGGCTGCAGTCGACCACCTGGGCGCTGCCGTCACTCATCATGATGGCGGTCTGGCGCAACATCGGCACGCTCATGGTGATCTTCCTGGCCGCCCTGCAGGGCGTGCCCCGCGAGCACCACGAGGCGGCGATGGTCGACGGCGCGAACGCCTGGCAGCGCTTCTGGAGCATCACGATCCCCGAGATGAGACCAGCGCTGCTGTTCGCGGCGGTCATCACCGGCATCGGGTTCCTGCAGTTCTTCGAGGAGCCGTTCGTCATGACCCGCGGCGGCCCGCTCGACTCGACGCTGTCGACCGCGATGTACACCTACCAGCAGTTCGGCTTCGGCAACTACTCGTACGCCGCTGCCGCGAGCTACGTGCTGTTCCTCGCGATCGTGCTGCTCTCGCTGATCCAATTCCGCCTGCTCGGAAGGAGGGACTGACATGACCGCGGTCGCACCCGTGCCCGTCGCGGCGCCCGGCTCCGAGCCGGCGAGGCCGGCACGCCGCCGACGCCGCCGGATGGAGGGGCGCACCCGCTGGTGGCTGTACATCGTCCTCGGCCTCGGCCTGGTGGCGATGATCATGCCGTTCATCTGGATGATCCTCGGCGCGTTCAAGACCGATGCCGAGATCCGCCAGTACCCCACGGACTTCCTTCCCAAGGAACCCACGCTCGACAACTTCGTGACGCTGTTCGCGCGCCTCGACTTCGCGACGTTCTTCTTCAACAGCGTCGTCGTCGCCGTCTTCGTCACGCTCGGCAACATCGTCTTCTGCTCGATGGTGGGCTACGCGCTGGCCAAGCTCGAGTTCCGCGGCAAGAAGCTGCTGTTCGCGCTGGTGCTGTCGACGCTGATGGTTCCGGGCGTGGTCACCTTCGTCCCGCTGTTCGTCCTCACGGCGAACCTGGGGCTGGTCAACTCGTATCCCGGGCTGATCCTGCCGTTCCTCATCACCCCGCTCGGCGTGTTCCTCATGCGGCAGTTCATGCTGGGGCTCCCCGACGAGCTCATCGAGGCGGCGCGCATCGACGGCGCGGGCGAATGGCGCATCTTCCTGCGCGTCATCATGCCGCTGTGCGGGCCGGCGATCGCGACGCTGACGATCCTCACGTTCCTCGCGAGCTGGAACAACTTCCTCTGGCCGCTCGTCGTGGCGACGACCGAGGACATGTACACCCTCCCGGTGGCGCTCGCGCTGTACTCGGTCGGGCAGAACGCCGCACGGTACGGCCTCATGATGGCCGGCGCCGTCGTGGTCGTCGTGCCCGTGCTGATCGTGTTCGTCGCGCTGCAGCGCTACTTCGTGCAGGGCATCTCGCTCACCGGCATCAAGTGAGATGACGGATGCCGCGGCATCCGTCATCTCGAAACGAAAGGATCATCGACACGATGGACTTCCCCGAAGGGTTCCTGTGGGGCGCGTCGACCGCGGCGCACCAGATCGAGGGCGGCAACGTCAACTCGGACTGGTGGCAGCGGGAGTGGGGGCACCTGCCGGGGCCACCGGTCGAGGCGCCGTCGGGCGACGCGGCCGACAGCTACCACCGCTACCCCGAGGACATGGCGCTGCTCGCCGACGCGGGCCTGGCCGCCTACCGCTTCAGCATCGAGTGGGCGCGGATCGAGCCCGAGAAGGGCTGGGTCTCACGCGCGGCGATCGACCACTACCGCCGCATGGTGGCGACGGCTCGCGACCTCGGCCTCGAGCCGGTGATCACCCTCCACCACTTCACCAATCCGGCCTGGCTCGCCCGGGAGGGCGGGTGGCTGACGGATGCCTCGGTCGACGCGTTCCGGCGCTATGTCGAGGCCGCCCTTCCCGTGCTCGAGGACGTCGAGCTCGTCTGCACCATCAACGAGCCCAACATGGTGTCGGTGCTGGCCGACCCCGAGGTGGGCTTCCCGTCGATCGGCCTGCCGCCCGGCGTTCCGGACGTGACGGACCGGCTGATCGCCGCGCATCGGGGCGCGCGCGAACTCGTCCGGTCGGCGGGTGCGCGGGCGGGCTGGTCGGTCGCGACGCAGGCGTATCAGCCCGAGCCCGGCGCCGAGCAGGTCGCCGCGGACTACGGCCGATCGCGCGAGGACGTCTTCCTCGACGCCGCGGAGGGCGACGACTGGATCGGCGTACAGGCGTACACGCGCACGAAGATCGGGCAGGACGGTCCGCTCCCGATCGCCGACGACGCGGAGCGCACCCTCACCGGGTGGGAGTACTTCCCGCCGGCGGTCGGCGACGGCATCCGCAACGCCTGGGCGCGGGCGAAAGCCCCGGTGTACATCACCGAGAACGGCATCGCCACGGCCGACGACGCCCGCCGCATCGACTACACGACCGGGGCGCTCGAAGCGGTGCGGGAGTGCATCGCCGAGGGCATCGACGTGCGCGGGTATCTGCACTGGAGCGCCCTCGACAACTACGAGTGGGGCAGCTTCCGGCCGACGTTCGGGCTGATCGGCTGGGACCCCGAGACATTCGAGCGCCGGCCGAAGCCGAGCCTCGCGTGGCTCGGTCGGGTCGCGCGCGCGAACGGCCTGCCCGCCGGTCGCTGAGCAGGCCGAGCGAGACGAGACGACCCGGGCCGGCGCCCGTGCGCTGCGCTCAGAGCGTTTCGTCTCGGTCGTCTCGCGCTCGCTCGGCGGCCGGGTCGGGGACCCGGTGGGCGGGGGCCGGGTGGTCGGGGATCAGGTAGCCCCGGACGAACTCCTCGAAGAGCGGCACCATGTCGACCGACTCGTCGAGCAGCCACTGCAGCTGGATGCCGTCCATGACGGCGCTGATCAGGCGCGCCGCCAGGTCAGGGTCGACATCGTCGCGCACCTCGCCGGCCTCCTGGCCCGCGCGCAGGAGGTCCCCCGCACGCTGGGCCGTTGAGCGATAACGGTCGGCGAACTGCTCGTGCGAAGGATGCTCCGAGTCGGTCGCCTCGGCCGACACGATGGCGTACAGCGAGGTGAGCCCGCGCGTGGTCTTGTTGTACGCCACCACCCGTTCGGCCTGCTGGATGAGCGTGTGCTCGGCGGGGTCGCCCGCGGCGGCACGCACCTTCTCGTCGCGCTGGCGCAGCACCTCGGCGAACAGCTCCTCCTTGTCGGCGAAGTGGTGCATCAGCCCGGCCGGCGTGAGCCCCACGCGCTTGGCGATCTCGCGCAGGGATCCGCTGTGGAAACCGGTGCGGGAGAACACCGCCAGCGCCTCGTCGACGATGGCCTGCCGCCGCGCCTGCCCCTTGGCATAGCTGCCCCGCGGGCCGCGCGGCGCCGCCTTGTCGACCTGCTCGTCCGCGGTCACCCTTGCCTCCCGTCCGCGCCGGCGCCACACTCCGGCGGGTCACTCATCGCTGCCGCGGGCGCCGCTCACCACGTCGACCCGAAGTCCTGCTGGCGCATCGCGGGCCGCAGGAGCCGCTCCATGTCACGATCCACGAAGTAGTCCTTCAGCGTATCCCCGGTGAGGGCGTTGCCGATCGCCGCCATGATCATGGCCTGGTCGAGCGACAGGTACCGCTCGGCGATCGTGCCGCTGCCCGTCGCGACGGCGTCGTAGAAGCCCCCGGGGCCGTACGCGGCGAGGTCGGTCTCGATCCGGCTGAGGTTGTCGATGGCGCCTTCCCGGTCGTACGGCAGCGCGAGGAACGCCGCGTGCGGCGTGACGACGCCGTCGCCGTACTCAGGATCGGGGTTCGTGCCGGTGCTGCAGCCGGGGTGGTCGACGTCGATGTCGGTGTGCTCGACATCCGAGAAGTAGCCGTCCGAGCGCATGCCGGCGATGTCGACGCCGTACTCGGAGTAGCCGCCGAACGGGTTGCTCGCGGGCGAGAAGCCCCAATAGCCGTAGCCCGCGTCCTCCAGACCGTGGTGCTCCTGCACCGCGACCGTGATGGGGTGGTTGAGGCGCCACGAGCGCGGCCCCCAGGTCGTCTCGGGTACGAGCAGGTCGGGCATGAGCGCCTCGAACATGCTGCCGCCCCAGGCCGGCACGAACGACATGCCGGCGTAGGAATACACGCCCTCCCACACCTGGAAGCCGTCGTACGTGCGGTACTCACCCGTGGGCAGCTGCTCCTGCCAGTCCCAGTCGCAGCCCGGCGGCATGGTGCGGTGCGTGCCGTAGAGCGCGGTCGGCGGGATCTGTCCGTTGGCGATGCCCAGGTACGTCGCGATCCGGCTCTCGCTCACGGTCGTGTCGTAGTGGTGGCAGGTGTAGTACGCGGTCTCGCCGGAACCGTTGTACATCGGTGCCGCGACACTGCAGTCCGGGGGCGGCACCTCCCAGAACCCACCGCGGTTGGTGCCGGCCGGCAGCCCGGGAGCGCCCTCGGGGTTGAAGAAGGCCGAGAAGTCCATCGTCCGGTACAGCGCGTCCGCCTGGGCCGCGAGCGAGGGCTCCGCCTCGCGCACGATGCGCAGCGCCGAGGCCAGCCAGCCGTTGTCGACGGTGCTGAGGAACGGGTGCACCGGATCGCCGGAATCCGGCCACGTCGTGAGCTTGGCACCCGTCGCCGGGTCGTACCAGTTGTAGTACATGCCGCTGGCGTCGTTGCGCTCCAGCGTCTCGAGGGTGTCGAGAGTCGTCGCGATGCGGTCGTGCGCCTCGTCAGCGCCGATGATGCCGAGGTCGCGCGCGGTCACGGCCGACCACAGGTAGCCGCCGATGTTGGTGGGAGACGTGTAGGCGCCGACGGTCTGCAGGTCGCCCGTGACGTTGTCGGAGGGCAACCCCGTGGCCTCATCCGTCATGGCATCGAGAGATGCCCAGGTGTCTTCGGCCCACCGCTGCAGCGTCTCGTTGCCGGGTCTGCCGCCGCCGTCGCCCTGACCGCCGACTGCCTGGGCCGATCCGCCGACCGTCAGTCCCGCGACCACCAGTCCGGCCCCCGCCACCGTGCTCACCCATCGCTTCATCGCGCTCTCCTCGTCGAAAGCGGCTCCGTCGGACGGAACCGTCGGTGCGCAAAACCTAACACGCGGCAGGTATTGGCTGAACCCCCGGCATCCGGTCTCTCATGCGCTTCTCACGCGAAGGGACAGCGCCCAGCGCCCTTGCCCGGAACAGGTGTTCCGGCGCATGCAGGACGATCCCGCCGGGTTTCGCCTGTCTCCGCCAGAACACCTGTTCTCGGCAAACCTGCGTGGCGACGTGTGTGGCGAGCAGGTGCCGGGCGGCATCAGCGGGGAGCGTGGGCCTCGAGGAACTCGTACACGTCGGTCGTGTCGACGCCGGGGAACGACCCGGTCGGCAGGGTGGCGAGCAGGGTGCGCGGGGTGCGCACGTTGGGCCACGACTGCTCGCGCCAGGCGGCCTCGAGCTCGGCCGGCGCGCGGCGGCAGCACGCCTCGACCGAGTGGGTCGAGACGCCACGATTGGGTGTGTCGCGGCCGAGGAACCACTTGGTGTCGTCGAACCGCACGCCGACGCTCACCGAATGCGCGCCCTCGCTCGACAGCTCGACGCGCGCGGTGCACCAGTACGTGCCGTTGCCGGTGTCGGTGTACTGGTAGTACGGGTTGAAGTGGTCGTCGACGTCGAAGACGACGCGCGAGGTCCACTTGCGGCAGCACATCTGCCCTTCGATCGCGCCCAGGCGGTCGGTCGGGAAGTTGACGTCGTCGTTCTCGTACACCTTCGTGATGACGCCCGACTCGTGCACCTTGAGGAAGTGCACCGGCAGGCCCAGGTGCACGGTCGCGAGGTTCGTGAAGCGGTGCGCGGCGGTCTCGTACGACACCGAGTAGGCGTCCCGGAGATCCTCGATCGAGATCGAGCGGTCCTTCTTCGCCTCCTGCAGGAACGGCACGGCGTGCGCCTCGGGGATCAGGAGGGCCCCCGTGAGGTAGTTCGTCTCCACACGCTGGCGCAGGAAGTCTGCGTACGAGGTCGGCTCGCGGTGCCCGAGGATGCGACTCGACAGCGCCTGCAGCACCGCCGTGCGCGGGTCGCCCTTGGTCGTGAGGCGGCTCGAGAGGTACAGGCGGCCGTTCTTGATGTCGGCCACCGACCGGGTCGTCTGCGGCAGGTCGGACACATAGTGCAGCGTGAAGCCCAGGTGGGCGGCGATGTCGGATGCCGTGCGCTGCGTCAGCGGACCACCCGGGTGGTCGACGGCGGCGAGGAGCCTCCGCGCCTGCTGCTCCAGCTCGGCGAAGTAGTTGTTCTGCGTGCGCATGAGCTTGCGCAGCGCCACGTTCGCACGGCGGGCCTCCTCCGGCGTTGCCGCGCGCTCGTCGCGGAGACGCTCGATCTCACCCTGCAGCGCGAGCATCGCCTTCAGCGCCTCGGTCGGCACGGTCTTGCCGATGCGGAACGGCGGGATGCCGAGCGCCTGGAACGTCTGGCCGCGCATCGCCCGCTCGAGCGAGATCTCGAGCGTCGCGCGCTCGTCGAGCGGTTCGGACTCGAGGATCGCCTCGATCGACGAGCCGAGCGCCCGCGCGATCGACTGGAGCAGCGTGAGCTTGGGCTCGCGCCGGCCGTTCTCGATCATCGACAGCTGGCTCGGCGCGCGCTCGACGGCAGCGGCGAGCTCTTCGAGCGTCATGCCGCGGTCGGTGCGCAGCTGCCGGATGCGACGGCCGATGGTGAGGGGATCCACCTCTTCATCGTCGGGTACTTCACCGCGCAACTCGGGTGTGAACGTCGTCGTCATGAGCCGATTCTGTCACGAAAACAGAAATCCTCGAAAAGTTCACACGGCGAATCGTCGGTTCGACCCCCGAACTTCACCGCAGAGTGGTGTCACGACAAACCGACGGTTGATCCAGAACGCGGATCACGGAATGCCTCCACCCGGCCCACACGCCGGGTGCGGCATCCCACATCTCCACACTCCCCCCGGTCGTCGAGCGAGGGAGCGCCAGCGACCGAGACGGAACGCCTCGAACCCACCGAAGACGTTTCGACTCGCAAGCTCGCTCAACGACCGGGACCGCACAGACAGGACAGGGACATGACACCTGCAACCGCCACCCCGATGCGTACGCGCACCGGCCCCATCCCCACCCAGATCCACGAGCCGTCGATCGAGATCGCCGGCCGCATGCAGCCCCGGTACGACGAGGTCCTCAGCCCCGAGGCCATCGCGTTCCTCACCGAGCTGCACCAGCGCTTCGGCGCCCGCCGGCACGACCGCCTCGCCGACCGCATGCGCCGCCGCTTCGAGATCGGCAACGGGCACGACCCGCAGTTCCGCGACGACACCCGCCACATCCGCGAGGACTCCGAGTGGTCGGTCGCCGGTGCAGGTCCCGGACTCGAGGACCGCCGCGTCGAGATCACGGGCCCGACCGACCCGAAGATGACGATCAACGCGCTCAACTCCGGCGCGAAGGTGTGGCTCGCCGACCAGGAGGACGCCACCAGTCCCACGTGGAAGAACGTCATCGAGGGCCAGCTGAGCCTGCGCGACGCGATCCGCGGCGAGCTCTCGTTCACCAGCCCCGAAGGCAAGCGCTACGAGGTCACCGCCACCGAGACGCCAACCATCGTGATGCGGCCGCGCGGCTGGCACCTGCCCGAGCAGCACATCCGCTTCACCGACCGCACCGGCCGCACGATGGCCGCGTCGGGGTCGCTCGTGGACTTCGGGCTGTACTTCTTCCACAACGCCGAGCGACTGATCGCGAACGGCCGTGGGCCCTACTTCTACATCGCCAAGCTCGAGTCGAGCGAGGAGGCGAAGCTGTGGGACGACGTCTTCACCTTCAGTGAGAAGTACATCGGGATCCCGCACGGCACGATCCGGGCGACCGTGCTGATCGAGACCCTGCCGGCGGCGTTCGAGATGGAGGAGATCCTCTTCGAGCTGCGCGACCACTGCGCGGGCCTGAACGCCGGCCGCTGGGACTACATCTTCTCGATCATCAAGAACTACCGCGGCCGCGGTGCGCGCTTCGTGCTGCCCGACCGCAGCGAGGTCACGATGACCGTGCCGTTCATGCGCTCGTACACCGAGCTGCTCGTGCAGACGTGCCACAAGCGCGGCGCCTTCGCGATCGGCGGCATGAGCGCCTTCATCCCGAACCGGCGCGACCCCGAGGTGACCGCGACGGCGTTCGAGAAGGTCGCCGCCGACAAGAAGCGCGAGGCCGGCGACGGCTTCGACGGCACGTGGGTGGCCCACCCCGACCTGATCCCGGTCGCGCGGGCCGAGTTCGACGCGGTGCTGGGCGATCGCCCGAACCAGCTCGACCGTCAGCGTCCCGAGGTCCGTGTGAGCGCAGCCGACCTGATCGACGTGCACATCGGGCGTCCGGTCACGGCGGCGGGCGTGCACGCGAACGTCTCGGTGGCGATCCGCTACCTCGAGGCCTGGCTGCGGGGCCTCGGCGCAGTGGCGATCGACAACCTCATGGAGGATGCCGCGACGGCCGAGATCTCGCGCTCGCAGGTGTGGCAGTGGATCCACCAGGACCGCACCACGGACGACGGCACCGCGATCACCCGCGACTACGTCGAGGGCCTGATCTCCCAGGTGCTGGACGAGGTCCAGCGCAGCGAAGGCGACCGCTTCGACGACGCGGCGGAGATCTTCCGCGATGTCGCCCTCGGCCAGGACTTCCCGGCGTTCCTGACGCTGCCCGCCTACTCGCGCTTCCTGATCGAGACCGACTGACGCGTCATCCGTGTCCCGATTTCCCCCGCTTGCGACCGCGCGAGCGGTGGAGATCGGGACACGACGACCGCTTATCGGGACACGAACACCCCTATCGCAAAGGACACACCATGACCGCGTACGAAGACGACATCGAAGCCATCCAGGCGCTCAAGGAGCTGCACGGCTCCAGCTGGGACGCCATCGACCCCGAGTCCGCCGCTCGCATGCGGGCGCAGAACCGCTTCCGGACGGGACTCGAGATCGCCCAGTACACCGCCGACATCATGCGCCGCGACATGGCGGAGTACGACGCCGACTCGTCGGTGTACACCCAGTCGCTCGGGGTGTGGCACGGCTTCATCGGCCAGCAGAAGCTCATCTCGATCAAGAAGCACCTCAAGAGCACCAACAAGCGCTACCTCTACCTGTCGGGCTGGATGGTCGCCGCGCTCCGCTCGGAGTTCGGCCCCCTCCCCGACCAGTCGATGCACGAGAAGACCTCCGTGCCGGCGCTCATCGAGGAGCTCTACACCTTCCTGCGCCAGGCCGACGCCCGCGAGCTCGACCTGCTCTTCACCCAGCTCGACGGGGCACGTGCCGCCGGCGACGAGACCGCGGTGGAGTTCATCCAGTCGCAGATCGACAACTACGAGACCCACGTGGTGCCGATCATCGCCGACATCGATGCCGGGTTCGGCAATCCCGAGGCGACCTACCTCCTCGCGAAGAAGATGATCGAGGCGGGCGCCTGCGCCATCCAGATCGAGAACCAGGTGTCGGACGAGAAGCAGTGCGGCCACCAGGACGGCAAGGTCACCGTTCCCCACGAGGACTTCATCGCGAAGCTCAACGCGGTCCGCTACGCGTTCCTCGAGCTCGGCATCGAGAACGGCATCGTCGTCGCCCGCACCGACTCGCTCGGTGCCGGCCTCACCCAGAAGCTCGCGGTCTCCCAGCAGCCCGGCGACCTGGGCGACCAGTACAACTCGTTCCTCGACGTCGAAGAGATCTCGGAGGGCGATCTGGGAAACGGCGACGTGGTGATCAAGCGCGACGGAAAGCTGCTGCGCCCGAAGCGTCTCGCCAGCAACCTCTACCAGTTCCGCCCCGGAACCGGTGAGGAGCGCGTCGTGCTCGACTGCATCACGTCGCTGCGCAACGGCGCCGACCTGCTGTGGATCGAGACCGAGAAGCCGCACGTCGAGCAGATCGCCGGCATGGTGGACGCGATCCGCAAGGAGATCCCGAACGCGAAGCTCGTCTACAACAACAGCCCGTCGTTCAACTGGACGCTCAGCTTCCGCCAGCAGGCCTACGACCTGCTCGCTGAGCGGGGCGAGGATGTCTCGGCCTACGACCGCGGCGACCTGATGAACGTCGACTACGACGACACGGAGCTCGCGCGACTGGCCGACGAGAAGATCCGCACGTTCCAGCGCGAGGGTTCCGCGCGCGCCGGGATCTTCCACCACCTGATCACACTCCCGACGTACCACACGGCGGCGCTGTCGACCGATGACCTCGCCAAGGGCTACTTCGGCGACGAGGGCATGCTCGCGTACGTGAGGGGGGTGCAGCGCCGCGAGATCCGCGAGGGCATCGCCACGGTCAAGCACCAGAACATGGCGGGCAGCGACATCGGCGACAACCACAAGGAGTACTTCGCCGGCGACGCGGCCCTCAAGGCCGGCGGTCAGCACAACACGATGAACCAGTTCAGCTGAGTCCTGCCGCAAGACGGCAGAAGACGACGGATGCCGCGACCCAGCCGGGGTCGCGGCATCCGTCGTCCGTCCCCCGTCGTCCCGTCCCTCCGCTACCCGAGGAGGCCGCGCTCCATCGCAAGCGTCACCGCGCGCGTGCGGTCGGCGACGCCGAGCTTCTCGAAGATCTTCAGCAGGTGGGTCTTGACGGTGGACTCGCCGATGCCGAGCGTCACCGCGATCTGCTTGTTGCTCTGCCCGGTCGCGACGAGCCGGAGCACGTCGAGTTCGCGCGCCGTGAGCACGACCGCCGGCTCCGGCCGCCGCATCCGTTCGACCAGGCGCACCGCGACCTGCGGCGAGAGCGCCGACTGTCCGGCCGCCACCGAGCGGATGCCGGCCACGATCTCGGCCTGCGGTGCGGCCTTCAGCAGGTATCCCGACGCGCCCGCCTCGATCGCCGCAAGGATCTGGTCGTCGGATTCGTAGGTCGTGAGGATCAGGACGCGGGGCGCCGGGTCGCCGGCCTCTCCCCCGGCGATCCGCGCGGTCGCCGCGACACCGTCCACGCGGGGCATGCGCAGGTCCATCAGGACGACGTCGGGACGCGTCGCCGCGGCGAGCCGCACGGCTTCTTCACCGTCGGATGCCTCGGCCACGACCTCGAAGCCGGGTTCGTCCGAGAGGAGGCCCGACAGCCCGGCGCGCACCACGGGGTGATCGTCGGCGATGAGCAGCCGGATCATGCGACGCCTCCTGAGACATCGTCCACGGCATCCTGACCTGCCCTGGGAAGATGCACGCGCAGCGCCGTCCCCCGCCCCGCTGTCGAGTCGACCTCGAAGGTGCCCCCGGCCAGCGCGACGCGCTCCCGCATGCCGTCGAGACCGAACCCCGCGCCGGGCGCGGCGGGCTCGAACCCGCGGCCGTCGTCGGCGACCTCGAGGGCCGCGCCGCCCCCGGCGTCCACGCGGACGCGCACGCGCACCAGGTCTGCGGCGGAATGCTTCGCGGCGTTCGACAGCGCCTCCTGCAGGCAGCGCAGGAGCACGACCTGCGTCTCGCGATCGAGCTCGCCCGCCGCATCGGCGGTGTCGAGCTCGATCGCTGCACGGCCCTGAGCGCGGAAGCGCTCCACCAGCCGCTCGACCGCAGCGGCGAAAGCCGGCTCCCGGGGCACGGCGGCCGTGCGGGCGACAAGGGCCCGGGCCTCCGCCAGAGCGTCGCGGGCGACCTGCTCGACGGTCGCGATCGTCGCGGCCGCGGCATCCGTCTGCCCCTCTCGCGATTGCCGGCCGGCGCGCTCGGCGAAGATCACGAGGCCGGCGAGCGTCTGCGCGAGGGTGTCGTGGATGTCGCGGGCCAGCCGTTCACGCTCGGCCGAGGCGCCGCGCTCGCGGCTGAGGGCCTCCACCTGTCCCTGCGCGGCGGTGAGCTCGGAGAGCAGTCGCTCGCGCTCCTCGCCGTACTCGGCGATGCGGGCGATCCACAGGCCGATGGCGATCGCGAACGCCAGCGAGAAGACAGCGGTCGTCGCGCCTGCCAGCACCGAATCGGCATCGGCGCCGTTGCCGATGATCACGCCGACGAACACGCTGCCGGCGATGACGGCCGACCCGCCGATCCCCCGCTGCCGCGAATCGCCGATCACCCACACGAGCGGGTAGGCGAGCGTCTGCAGCATGGCCATGAAGGGCGCCGCGCCGACGCCGATGCCCACCGCGACCGCTGCGACGGAGAGGAACGCGGGGTAGCGCCACGCCGCGCGCGGCGGTTCGACGGCGGCGCGGCCCACGAAGGCGTAGCCCGCCACGAAGATCACGATCGCCGCGAGACTCACCGCGGTGCGGGCGGGCGTGGGCGGCGCGAAGAGGAACACCACCGCGAGGGCGATCACCGTCGCCACGATGGCGACGATCGCATCCCACCGCCGCTCACTCAACATGCTCCGCCACCCTCGCTTCCCTGCGTTCGTCTCCCCCGCCCCGCGTCGAACCTGCCGGGGCACGCACCGTCAGGCTAGCGGCGCGAGCCTGCCCCGCGCCCGGCGCGAACCGGTCCCGCGCGCGGGTAGAACCAGACTCCGCGGCGATCGGGCGAGGTCAGGCATCGCGGCGCATCCACCGGAAGGTGACGCGGGAGAGCACCAGCCCCACGACCAGCCACACGGCGAGCGCGATCACGACGCCGGCGAGATCCCACTCGCCGTTCTGCTCGAGCGCCGCGTACTCCTCGGGCAGGAACACGGCACGCATGCCCTGCGCCATCCACTTGAGCGGGAACAGCCCGGCGACGTTCTGCAGCCAGTCCGGCAGCTGCGAGAACGTCAGGTACACGCCGGAGATGAACTGCAGCGCGAGCGCGATCGGCACGACCACGGCCGTGGCGCTCTTGCCGGTGCGTGGCACTGCCGACAGGGCCACGCCGAGGAGCGCCGACGTGGTGATGCCCAGGACGAACACCCAGGCGAACGTCGCCCAGCTCTCGGCGGAGGTCGGAAGCTCCACGCCGAGCACCAGCGACGCGAACGCCAGGAGCAGCGCGGACTGCAGGACACCGGTCACCAGGACCTGCCCGATCTTGCCGAGGAAGTAGCTCACCGGCGACAGCGGCGTGCCGCCGAGGCGCTTGAGCATGCCTTCGGAGCGCTCGATCGCGATGTCCATCGCGAGGTTCTGGAAGCCCGACAGCAGCAGGCCCGCCGCGATCATGCCGGGAAGGTACAGCTGCGCCATCGGGATGGCCGGCACGCCGGGGGCGATCTGCACGTCGCCGTCCGAGCCGAAGGCCACGCTGAACAGCCCCAGCATGAAGATCGGGAACAGGAAGGTGAAGAACAGCGTGTCGCCCGAGCGGAAGTACTGCACCAGCTCGAAGCGGGCGCGCCAGACGCCCACCGCGAAGACGCTGCGCCGTCGTGAGTGATGCCGCGCCGGCATCGGCCGGCTCGGCGACGTGCTCCGTGTCGTGGTGCTCATCGCTCTTCCCCTCCGATCGCGACGGCATCGCCGATGCTGTCGACGGATGCCTCGGCCTCGGCGACGAGCGCCAGGTAGATGTCCTCGAGACTCGGCCGCACGATCTCGAGCTCGTCGGGCGCGCCACCGAGCCGGGCGGCCAGCGCCGTCGCGAACCCGAACGGGTCGGCGGTGCGTTCCTGCCGCGGCATCCCCTGCTCGTGCCACTTCACGATCGGCATCCGCGCCTCGTCGCCGCCGAACCCCGCGACCGGGCCGATCGCACGCATGCGCCCCGCCGCGATCACGCCGACGCGATCGGCGAGCTGCGCGGCTTCGTCGAGGTAGTGCGTGGTGAGCACGATCGTGGTGCCCTCTGCCTGCAGACCGCGGATGAGATCCCAGAACTCTCGGCGTGCGTGCGGGTCGAACCCCGTCGTCGGCTCGTCCAGGAACAGCAGCTCCGGCCGGCCGATGATGCCGAGCGCGACATCGACGCGCCGCTGCTGCCCGCCCGAGAGCCGCGAGATGCGCGTCTTCGCCTGGGTCTGCAGGCCCACGGCCGCGATCACCTCGTCGACGTCGCGCGGGTGCGGGTAGAACCCCGCGAACTGCCTCAGCTGCTCGCGCACCGTCGCCATACCGGACTGCGCCGTCGACTGCAGCACGATGCCCAGCCGCGCCTTCAGATCGAGCCCGCCCGTCGCCGGATCCATCCCGAGCACCTCGACATCACCTCCGGAGCGGCGCCGGTACCCCTCGAGGATCTCGACCGTCGTCGACTTGCCCGCACCGTTCGGTCCGAGCAGCGCGAAGGTCTCGCCTCGCTCGATCTCGAACGACACGCCGTCGACCACTGCTCGGTCGCCGTACGTCTTCCGCAGATCGCGCGCCCGCACCGCGACCGCGCCCGCACCCTCATCCGTCTGCATGCCTCCAGCCTCGCCGCCGCAGCAGACCGAGACCAGCCGTCATCCGCTGGAGCAGGCATCCCCCATTCGGTGGATGCCGAGGCCGCGGTGCGCCGGCGACCGGGTCAGCGTCCCGGCGCCGGAGTGGGCCCGGCTACCGTGACCGCGACGCCGGACGCGGCATCCGCTCGCTCTTCGGCGCGGAGCAGGCGCTGACCGCGGATGCCGCCCGCAAGCGCCCAGGCGAGCAGCCAGACGCCCGACCCGATGGTGATGACGGCGGCGGCGCGCAGGCCCGCCTCGGGATCCAGCAGCACGACGAGGGCGATGAGCGACAGCACGCCGCCGAAGATCGCGCCCGTGGCGCCGACCCTGGTGAGCACGCAGCCGCGCGCGAGCCACCACGCGATCCCGCCCGCAGTGACGAGCACGAGCGCGAGCACGACGGCTCCCCAGATCCAGGCGTCCACGAGGCACAGGCTACCGCGCACCGGTACAGCCCGGAAGGGCACGCTCCACGGAATGGGACGGGCCGCGCTCCGGACGCTCCGTCGCGCCTGTCGCGCATCGCGCACACTCTCGGGCCGCACGGGCGTGATTGGCCGCAGACCGCGACGCGCGCTCGGACTACGCTCGAACCGTGACAGAACGCGCCCCGCTCACCCGTACGCCCTCGCTCTCCCGCAAGCTCAGCGCCATCGCCGAGTCGGCGACCCTCAAGGTCGATGCCAAGGCCAAGGCCCTGCAGGCCGCCGGCCGGCCGGTCATCTCGTATGCGGCCGGCGAGCCCGATTTCGCGACGCCGCAGTTCATCGTGGATGCCGCCGCCGAGGCGCTGCACAACCCCGCCAACTTCCGCTACACGCCCGCCGCGGGTCTGCCGGCCCTGCGCGAGGCGATCGCCGCGAAGACGCTGCGCGACTCCGGCCTCGAGGTCGACCCCTCGCAGATCATCGTCACCAACGGCGGCAAGCAGGCGGTGTACCAGGCCTTCCAGACCGTGGTGAACCCCGGCGACGAGGTGCTGCTGCCGGCCCCGTACTGGACGACCTATCCCGAGGCGATCGCCCTGGCCGACGGCATCCCCGTCGAGGTCTTCGCCGGTGCCGATCAGCACTACAAGGTGACCGTCGAGCAGCTCGAGGACGCCCGCACCGACCGCACGGTCGCGCTCGTGTTCGTCTCGCCGTCCAACCCGACCGGGTCGGTGTACACCCTCGAAGAGACGCGGGCGATCGGCGAGTGGGCCGTCGAGCACGGCATCTGGATCATCACCGACGAGATCTACCAGAACCTCGTCTACGCGCCCGACGGCTCGGACGCTCCGGTGAAGGCCGTCTCGATCGTGGAGGCGGTTCCGGATGCCGCGGCCCAGACGATCCTCGTCAACGGCGTCGCCAAGACCTACGCGATGACCGGCTGGCGCCTCGGCTGGATGGTCGGCCCCAAAGAGGCGATCAAGATCGCCGGCAACCTGCAGTCGCACCTGTGCTCGAACGTGAACAACATCGCGCAGCGTGCGGCGCTCGCGGCCCTCACCGGCCCGCAGGACGAGGTCGAGCAGATGCGCCAGGCCTTCGACCGCCGCCGCCGCACGATCGTGTCCGAGCTGTCGAAGATCGACGGCGTCGAGGTCCCCACGCCGCTGGGTGCGTTCTACGCGTACCCCGACGTGCGCGGCCTCCTCGGCCGCGAGTGGGCCGGTTCGACGCCGACCACGTCGCTCGAGCTCGCGGACCTCATCCTCGAGCAGGCCGAGGTCGCGGTCGTCCCGGGCGAGGCCTTCGGCCCCTCGGGCTACCTGCGCCTGTCGTACGCGCTCGGCGACGACGCCCTCCTCGAGGGCGTCCAGCGTCTGCAGCGCCTCTTCGCCTCGTAGCCCCACACTCTCGAGCGAACGCGGATGCCTCGGTGCGAGGCATCCGCGTTCTTCGTTCGGTCCCGTAGGTCACCGCCTGCACCTCAGTCAGGTGTCCGCACCCGCGATTTTGGCGAGTCGCCAATGGTGCGCTCCGAGCGCCGCGAATATGGCGAGCGCCAGGGAGCGCCGAGTACAGAGCTGAGCAAAGGGGGGCGTTCCGCCAAAAACGACCACCGCAGACAGCTCTGTTTGGCGAGTCGCCAAGAAGCGCGGAACGCCGAGCTGAGCAAAGGGGCGGCAGGCCCCTCGCCAAGAACGACCACCGCAAACAGCTCTGTCTGGCGAGTCGCCAGGAAGCGCGGAACGCCGAGCTGAGCGAGCGCGGCAGGTCATTCGCCAGGAACGACCACCGCAGACGGCCGAATATGGCGAGTCGCCGAAAAGCCAGACAATGCATGGAGCGAGGGAGCTCTCCTCCCCAGGCGGGCACGCCCGCTGTTCGTCCGCAGAGTCGGGCAGACGGGCCGTCGTTGCGAGCGCCAGCATCGACCATCGACACATGAAGACGCCGTCGCTGCCACCGCACCTCGTGCCCGCGTTCACTCTTCGCGAAGGCCGAGAAGCCGGAGTCGCCGAATTGCAGCTTCGCAGCCGCAAGCTGCTGGCGCCGTTTCACGGAACCCGTGCTGTGCGTGAGGTGGACGGGTTCGTGCGCCTCCGGCTCCTCATGCGCGTCCTCCCTTCGCATGCCTTCGCCTGTGGCCCCACGGCGGCGGCCCTGCTGGGCTTCCCGTTGCCTGCCGCCGTTCGCCGTGACGCATTCGGCCGGCCGACCATCGCCGTGTCATATCCGCGAAACCGCATCCGGGGACGTGGTGTCCGCGGACGGTCATTGCAGATCGCGGAGACCGAACTCGAGATGCGGCGAGAGATTCGTGTGACCCGCAACACCCGGACGTGGCTGGACCTCTCCGCCGAGCTGGACCTGCCCGCCCTGGTCGCAGTCACTGACTTTCTGATCTCTCGCCGCCGACGCCGCTGCACGCGAGAGGAATTGGCCGCTGAGCACGCCGCTTCGCCGCACGCTCCGGGCGCTCAGAACCGTCGGCGGGCCCTAGACCTCTGTACGGAGCACTCGGAATCGCCACGCGAGTCGGAGCTGCGGTGCGCGCTCGAGCAGGCGGGATTGCCTCGCCCAGAGTGCAACGTCGAGATCTACGACGGTTCGCGTTTCGTCGCTCGCGTCGACATCCTCTATCGCGATCAGAAGCTGGTAGTCGAGTACCACGGGGACTACCACCGCGACCCCGACCAGTGGAGCCGCGACGAGATCCGGCGTGCCGAACTGGAATCCCTCGGATACCGCGTCACGGTCGTCACACGGCGGGACTTCGACGACCTGGCTGCGCTCGCAGATCGAATCCGCCGACTTCTGATGGCGTGAGCCGCGCGGACGAGTCGCCGCGGCCGGCGGGTTCCCGCCCGCCCAGTCGTGCCAGCGTCCTATCCGCGCGCTATGGCGACTCGCCAAGAAGCGCGCACCGCTGGCGTTTGTGGCGACTCGCCAAAACCACTCACGGAGGCCGGCAGCTCTGGCGACTCGCCAAAAACTCGGTGAAGTCGGGACCCCCCGACTGTTCGTGCGCACCGCCCGCTTCCGTGACTCGCCAGAAACGTCGTCCCGCAGCGGCATTTGTTGGCGACTCGCCACGAACGCGCCGGCATTCGTCGACCCGTCGCCCGCTCGTTCGTCGTCCTTGGTGAGGACGATCAACGAAAGGACACCCCATGGGACGGCGAATCGACCTGGTGATGGAGTGGGCGGCGGCGCTGGCGAACCTGATGCCCGCGCACCGCACGCTGCTGCTCGCAGACGACGAGGGGCACCGCGCGGACGGCGAAAGGGGCTGCGGCTAGAGCTCCACGTTGACCAGCACCGGCTCGGGCTGCAGGATCAGCCCGAACTCGGACTGCACGCGGCCCTGGATGAAGCGGGCGAGCTCGGCGAGCTCGGCGGCGGTCGCCGTGCCGCGGTTCGTCAGGGCGAGGGCGTGCTTCGTCGACAGGCCGGCACGCGAGCGGGGCAGCTTGAAGCCCTTGCGCACGCCGGCGTGCTCGATGAGCCATCCGGCACTGACCTTGACATCGGACTCGACGGTCGGCGCCGGCGGCACGTAGCCGTCGAAGCTCGCGAGCGGGATGACGAGCACCGGGTCGAGGTCGGGGTGCACCGGCCAGCGCGGGCACTCGTCGGGGAGCGTGCGGGCGAAGGATGCCGACACCACCGCGTTCTGGAAGAACGAGCCCGCACTGTACGTGTCGGGGTCGTCGGGATCGAGCACCATCCCCTTGCTGCGGCGCGTCTCGAGGATGCGCTCGCGGACCCACGCCAGTGTCACTTCGTCGTCGGGCCCGAGCCGCAGCGCGGTGCGCAGCTGGTCGCCGGCGATGCGGCGCGCCCCATGGCCGATCTCGGGGAGGTCGAGGGTGACCGTCAGGATCACCGCCCGCCGCGCGGGCGCCGAGCCGTAGTGGTGCTTCAGCACCGACGTGCGGAAGCCGAGCCCGAGCTCGGCGGCCGGCACCGTCGAGACCTCGCCGGTGGACTCGTCCAGCAGCTCGACTTCACTGAGCGTCTGAACGATCTCCTGGCCGTAGGCGCCGATGTTCTGCACGGGAGCGGCGCCGACGGTGCCGGGGATCCCCGACATCGCCTCGACGCCGCCGAGGCCCTCGGCCACCGCGTAGGCGACGAGCGCGTCCCAGTCGTGGCCCGCCTGCACGCGCAGGCGCACACGTCCGGCCAGGGGCGACGGCATCCGTTCGATGCCGTTCGTGAGCACGCGCACCACGGCGCCGTCGAACGGCTCGTCACCGGCGAGCAGGTTCGAGCCGCCGCCGAGCACGAGCCACTCGTCGCCGGACGCCCAGACGTCGCGGAGGGCGTCGACGAGCTCGTCGGTGGTGGGCGCGTCGATCATGCGGGTGGGCGTGCCGCCGGTGCGCAGGGTCGTGAGCCGCGACAGCGGGATCGGGGTGACGTCGGGCATGCGTCAGATCGTCCGCACGCGCACCTGCGCCTTGACCAGCACCGTCGCGCCGTTGAACGACACGGTGAGGTCGACGCGCGCCGACTCGTCGTCGACGGCGCCGACCTTCGCGACGACGGTCACGTCGGCTCCGGTCTCGGCGTCGACCACGACGGGCTTGGTGAACCGGACGCCGTAGTCGAGGATGCGGCCGGTGTCACCGAGCCAGGGCTCGATCGTGCCGACGGCGAGGCCCATCGTGAGCATCCCGTGGGCGAGGACGCCCGGGAGCCCCACGGCGGCGGCGACGTCGTCGCGGTAGTGGATGGGATTGAAATCCCCGGATGCCCCGGCATAGCGCACGAGGGACTCCCGCGTGAGATGCACCGTGCGCTCGGCGACGACGTCTCCGACGGTGAGGTTCGTCAGCGCGCTCACTGCTCGCCCTCCCCCACCAGCAGGATGGACGTCGCGGTGACGACGTGGTCGCCCGCGGCATCCGTGATCTCGGACTCGCTCGTCACCATGGCGGCCGCTCCCATCGCACGGATGCCGGTGACAGCGAGCTTCGCGGTCAGCTCGTCGCCCGCGACGATCGGCCGGGAGTAGCGGAACTTCTGCTCGGCGTGCAGCACGTTCTTGAGGACGATGCCCGAGTCGGGCTCACCGAGCAGCTGCTTCAGCGTGGACTCGGCGACGACGATGGCGAAGGTCGGCGGGGCGACGACATCGGGGTAGCCGAGCGCCTGCGCGGCGGCGGGATCGAGGTGCTGCGGGTCTTCGGCGAAGACGGCGCGCGCGAACTCGCGCACCTTCTCACGGCCCACGAGGTAGGGGGTCGTCGGCGGGAAGTCGCGGCCGACGAGCTCGGGGTTCACTGGCACCACGCCATCCTACCGAGCGGCTTCCGCCGGACCGGACGGGAGCGGGCCGGCGTCAGCCGTCGAGCCAAGGGATCCGCGGCGAGACCAGGGCCACCGCCCCCGGTTTCGGCGCGAGTGCTCTGTCTCGCCGGCGATCCGCTGGACTGACGCCGCGGACGGCCGGTCACGCCCGGCGCGGACGCCCGCGCCAGGCCCGCAGCGCCATCTGCACGGCGATCACCACGAGGTAGACGGCGAACAGCGCGTTGGCCACGAACGGGTCGAGGAGCACCGCGGCCCACGCGCCGAGCGCCGTCGTCGTGCACGCGGCGACACCCACGATCGCGGCGGCGACGAGGTCGACGTTGCGTCGACGCATGTTGCCGACAGTGCCCGACACGGCCGTCGGGATCATCATGAGCAGCGAGGTCCCCTTGGCCACGAGGTCGCTGGTGCCGAACAGCACCATGAGGGCGGGGACCACGATGATCCCCCCGCCCACGCCGATGAGGCCCGACAGGATGCCGGTGACCACGCCCAGGGCGACCAGTGCGGCGCCGCTCAGCACGGTGAGGGTGAGCTCGGCGTCGCGCGACGGGATCACGACGAAGAGGCTCACGATCACGGCGACGAGGAACCCGACGAAGGCCCACCGCAGCACCGTCAGCGACAGTCGCGGGAGCAGCCACGTGCCGATCTGCGCGCCGAACACGGCGCCGGCCGCGAGCAGCAGCGCCGGGATCCAGGCCACCGAGCCGTGCACGGCGTAGGAGATCACGCCCACGGCCGCCGTCGGGACGATCGCCGCGAGCGACGTGCCGGCGGCGAGGCGCTGGTCGAAGCGGAGCAGCAGCACGAGGAAGGGCACGATCACCGTTCCGCCGCCGACGCCGAACAGGCCGGAGAGCAGCCCTGCGAGCAGTCCGATCCCGACGCAGACGAGGTAGAAACGGAGGTCGTGCGGAGGGCGCTCGGTTTCGGGCGCGGTCATTCGTACGAGAGGTCGTCGATCACCCACGCGCCGTCGGCCTGGACGAGCGTGTAGTAGTACACCGTCGAACCCGGCGACGGGTCTGCCGGCTCGCCGTTGGCGTCGACGAGTGCCGTGAACGTCTCATTCGTCGTCACAGCGATCTCGTCGCCCAGAGTCTCGACGTCGGTGATCGTGACCTCGTAGTCCTCGAAGTTCTCGTCGAAGCGGACGGAGTCCTCTTCGAAGGTGACGCAGTCGGTGAAGCCGCTCTGGGTGCGGAAGTCTTCGGTGGTCGAGGCGGTGAACGTCTCGCAGTCGCCGTCCTGCCAGGCCTCGTCGTACAGCTCGACCGTGGCGACCGCTGAGCGCTCGTCGTCGGACTGGGCGCCGCCGGCCTGGCTGGAGGACGAAGTGGCCGAGAGGAAGAGCAGCGGGATGACCACGGCGGCCGCGATCACGATGCCGAGCAGCACCACGCCGAGAACGACCCAGACGATCCAGAGCTTCGACTTGCGCGGCTCGGTGGCTGCGGTGAATCCTCCGCCGGCAGGCGCACCGGGCGCACCGGGGTACATGCCCTGCGGGTATCCCGGGGCGGCAGGCGGATACTGCTGCGCGGCGGGGTAGCCGGGCTGGGCGGCGCCGTCGGGCTGGCCGGCCGGTCCGGGGACCGCGCCCGCGTCGACCTGCGCGGCGGTCTCGCTCGCTCCCACCGGCTGCTGCTGCTCGAATCCGAGCTGGGCGGCGACGATCTCCGCCTCCGTGGGGGCCGGCGACGACTCGGCGTCGGGCTGGGCGACGTGCTCCGTCCACTGCGTCCCGTCCCACCAGCGCAGAGCGCCGTGACCGTCGTCGTACCAGCCGGGAGGAGTCGTCTTCATTGTCAAACCCTATCGCCGCGCCCAGCGCCCGCCCACAGCGAGCCACAACTCCGCATGGACCGGATGTCACGTCGAGCCGTTCGCCGGATCGGCACCGTTCGCGTCCGTCGCAGTGCCCGACGAGGAGGAGTCGAGGCCCGCTGATGAGCGGATGCCGGCGGTTGCGGCATCCGCTCATCCACGGTGTCAGCGGTCGAGGACGGCCTGGGTGCTGCGCTCGGGGGTCAGGTCGAGCCGGCGCAGCAGCTGCGCGTTCACAGCGACCACGACGGTCGACAGCGACATCAGGATCGCGCCCACCGACATCGGCAGCACGAATCCGATCGGAGCGAGCACACCCGCCGCGAGGGGCACCGAGATCAGGTTGTACCCCGCGGCCCACCAGAGGTTCTGCGTCATCTTGCGGTAGCTCGCACGCGACAGTTCGATGACTGACAGCACCGACCGAGGATCGCTCGACGCCAGGATCACGCCCGCCGACCCGATCGCGACGTCCGTGCCGGCACCGATCGCGATGCCCACGTCGGCGCGGGCCAGCGCGGGGGCGTCATTCACGCCGTCTCCGACCATCGCGACCTTGAGGCCCTCGCCCTGCAGCTCCGCGACCTTCCGCTCCTTGTCTTCGGGACGCACACCGGCGAAGACACGGCGGATGCCGAGAGCCTCGGCGACCGCGCGGGCGACGGGCTCGGCATCCCCGGTGATCATGACCACCTCGACGCCGAGCTTCTGGAGCGCGGCGACGGCGTCGCGCGATTCGGGTCGGATCTCGTCGGCGAGTGCGAGCCCGCCGACGACCTCGCCGTCGCGCACGACATGGAGGATGATCGCCCCCTTCGCGCGCCACTGCTCTGCGGCGGCGACGTCCGCACCGCCCACCTCCTCGAGCAGGCGCGGGCCGCCCACGCGGACGACGTGCCCGTCGACGTGCGCGGTGATGCCGACCGCGGGCGACGACTCGAAGCCGGTGGCCGCGGCGAGCGCCAGTCCGCGCGCCTGGGCGGCACGGACGATCGCCCTGGCGAGCGGGTGCTCGCTGTCGGCCTCGGCGGATGCCGCCAGTGCCAGCACCGCGTCGGCGTCGAGCGCAGCGGGGGTGGAGGCGGTCGCGACATCCATCACCGTCGGCTCGCCCTTGGTGAGGGTGCCGGTCTTGTCGAACAGCACCGCGCCGATGGAGCGCATGCTCTCCAGCGCCAGCCGGTCCTTGATCAGCACACCACCGCGCGCGGCGCGCTCGGTCGCGATCGAGACCACCAGCGGGATCGCGAGACCCAGCGCGTGGGGGCAGGCGATCACGAGCACCGTGATGGTGCGCACGACCGCCTCGTCCGGCATCCCGAACGCACTCCACACCACGGCGGTGAGCGCGGCCACGCCGAGCGCGAACCAGAACAGCCAGCCCGCCGCGCGGTCGGCGAGGCGCTGTGCGCGCGACGTCGAGTTCTGGGCTTCGGCGACGAGCCGCTGGATGCCGGCGAGCGTGGTGTCGTCCCCCGTCGCGGTGACCTCCACCCGCAGCCCGGAGTCGGTCGCGACCGTGCCCGCGGTGACCTGGTCGCCCGTGGTGCGGGCTACGGGGCGGGATTCTCCGGTCACCATCGACTCGTCGAGGTCGGCGCGTCCGTCGACGATGCGACCGTCGGCCGGAACGCTGCCGCCGGGGCGGACGACGACGACATCGCCGACGCGCAGCTCGGAGGGCGGCACCGTCACGACGCGGTCGCCCTCGACGCGCTCGGCCTCGTCGGGAAGGAGAGCGGCGAGCGAGTCGAGCGCCGACGTCGTCTGCGCGAGCGAGCGCATCTCGATCCAGTGGCCGAGCAGCATGATCACGATGAGGAGCGCCAGCTCCCACCAGAACTCCAGCTCGTGGTGGAGCAGGCCGAGGCTCGCACCCCACGATGCGAAGAACGCCACGGTGATGGCGAGGCCGATGAGGAGCATCATCCCGGGCTTGCGGGCGCGGAGCTCCGAGACGGCGCCGGTGAGGAACGGCCAGCCGCCCCAGAAGTACATGACCGTCCCGAGCACCGGCGAGATCCAGCGCACGAGCGACACGTCGGGGAGCGTGTAGCCCAGCACCATCGCGAACATGCCCGAGAACAGGACGACGGGCACCGCCAGCACCAGGTTGATCCAGAACAGCCGCCGGAAGCGCGCGACGTGGTCGGCGCCGTGACCCGCGTGGCCCCCGTGCGCGCCGTGCGCGCCGTGCGCACCGTGGTCGGCGTGAGCCACTGCGGTGTGGTCGTGGGCGGAGTGGTCGGCGTGAGCCATGGCGCCGTGGTCGTGCGCGAGGTGGGCGTGGGGGTCGGCCGCCTGCGCGTGGTCGTGGTCGGCGTGCTGGTGGCCGGCTTGGCGCAGCCCCGGGTGGTCGTGGTCGGCACCCGTGGTGGGCGGCGTCATCGCCGCGTGGTCGTGTCCGGAGTGCGCGGAATGATCGTGGCCGGCGTGCGGCTGTTCGGCGTGCGCGACGGCGCTCAGGTCGCGGTCGCGATTCGGATCGGTCACAGCGGTTCTCCTCATCGGTACGATGTCATTCATACCCCCTAGGGGTATCAGAGTCAATCGTCGGCCACCTCGACGTATTCCCCTGTCGCGGATGTCGGAGGATCCCGCCACACTGGCTGCACCTCTCATCACGCGAAGGAGCGGACGTGGACATCATCCTGGTTGCAGGACTATGGATGGGCGGATGGGCGTGGTACCAGGTCGCACCCGCCCTCGAGGAGGCCGGCCACCGACCGGTCGCCCTGACGCTTCCCGGCATGGAGTCGGCCGACGCGGACCGCTCGGCGATCACTCTCGACGACCATGTCGCAGCCGTCGTGGCGGCGATCGACGCAGCGCCCGGCGAGAAGGTGATCCTCGTGGGGCATTCGGCAGGGGCCGGCATCGTCTATGCGGCAGCCGACGCCCGGCCGCACCGGGTGGCCCGGCTGATCCTGATCGGCGGCTTCCCGACGCCTGACGGCGCGCCGCTCCTCTCCGGCTATGAACCGGTCGGCGGCGAACTGCCGCTCCCCGATTGGAGCGAGTTCGACGAGGCAGACCTCCGCGACCTCGGTGAGGGCGGCATGGCGGCGTTCCGCGCGTACGCGATCCCCTCACCGGCCGGCGTGGTCACCGGCATCCAGCATCTGCACGACGACCGGCGCCGCGCGATCCCGGTCACCGCGGTGGCCACCGAGTACAGCGTCGCCGACCTGCGCTCCTGGATCGACGAGGGCGCCGCGCCCGTTCAGGAGTTCGCCACCATGGAGGACGTCACGTTCCTCGACCTGCCGACCGGGCACTGGCCGCAGCTGACCCGCCCGCAGTCGCTCGTGCGTCTCATCCTCGCCCAGCCGCCCCTCGGCGACGGCACGATCGCACCCGAGGTCGAGACGATCAGCGCGCAGACCTTCCACGCGTCCGAGGGCGTCGAGGACTGGCGCGTCCTCTACTGGGGTGCGCACGCGTTCTTCCGCGCCGGATCACTCGCGCAGGGCGCCCGCCTCGTCGCCGAGATCGTGCCGATCGCCGAGGAGCTCGATCACTTCCCCGACATCGACCTGCGCCCGGAGGGGGTGTTCGTCAAGACGTTCAGCCGGCCCGACGGGGCACTGAGCAGGGCGGATGCCGACCTTGCGGCATCCGTCTCCCGCGCCGCGCGTGACCTCGGCCTCGAGCCGGACCCCTCCGCGCTGACGGTCGTCGGCATCGCCGTCGCGCAGGGTCCCGACGCCCACGTGCGGCCGTTCTGGAGCGCCGCCCTGGGCTACGACCCGCTCGGCGCCGAGGACGCCATCGACCCGCTGCGTCGCAATCCGCACGTGTGGTTCCACCCGCTCGCGCCTCCGAAGCCCGGTCGCGGCCGCACGCACATCGACATCTCGGTGCCGCGCGACCAGGTGCAGGCGCGCATCGCCGCAGCGCTGGCCGCGGGCGGACGAATGACCGACGACTCCCACGCGCCCAACTACTGGACCCTGACGTCCCCCGACAACCACGGCGTCGACATCGCGGCGTGGACGGACGACTCGGACTTCCCCGGCTGAGAGCCTGCGGCGCCCCGCCGTCAGCGCACCATGCGTGCGTCGACGAGCGCCGGGATGCCCGGATACGCCTCCTCCACGCCATCGAATTCGAAGCCGTTGCGGCGGTAGAACGCGATCGCCCGCGGATTCTCCTTCGCGACCCACAGCACCGCGGGCTCGTCGCCGAGCACTTCGTCGAACAGCGCCTGACCCGCTCCGTGTCCGTATTCGGCCGCGAGCACGTAGAGCATGTAGAGCTGGCGCTCGCGCGGAGGGTCCTGACCCTCTGTCGCCGTGCTCGGACCGGCCGTCGCGAGCCCGATGATCCGGCCGTCGCGCTCCGCGACGCGGACGCGCCAGTCGTCTCGCGGATTCTCCAGCAGCCGACGCCAGAGCGCGCGGCGGGCCTCCACGTACTCCTCGTCGAAGAACCCCTCGGGCAGGAGATGCGTATAGGTCTCGCGCCACGTCACGACGTGGACATCGGCGATCTCCGCTGCTTCGCTCAGCTCCGGGACCCGCACGGTGAACGTCATCCCGCCATCCTGCCAGGCAGCACGGCACCGGCCCGAGCGCCGCGGACGTCCGTCACGCGGCACATTCCCGCGGATGCGACGATGGGCAGGTGACGAGCGCACCTTCAACGCCCTCCCGCGGCGGCACCATCGTGGCCCGGATCGCTCAGCCGCTGCTCCTGCTCGCGATCATGTGGGTCGTCCGCGTGCTCGACGATCTGCTGCCCGGCGACGCGAACGGCGAATTCGGTCTCCGGTCGTGGGCGCTCGACGGACTCGACGGCGTGCTGTTCGGCCCGGGGTTGCACGCGGGATGGTCCCATCTGCTCGCCAACAGCGTCCCGTTGGTCGTCCTCGGGGTGCTGGTCGCGCTGGACGGCGTCGGCCGGTTCTGGGCGGTGACGGGCATCATCGCCGTCGTCGGCGGGCTGGGCACCTGGGTCTTCAGCGCGCCGGGAGTCGTCACCGTCGGCGCGTCGGGGCTGGTGTTCGGGTACTTCGGCTATCTGCTGATCCGGGCCTTCGTCGCGCCGTCGCTCGGCCACGGCATCCTCTACGCGCTCATCGCCACCGCGGTCGCCGTCCTGTACGGCGGCAGCATGCTCGCCGGGGTCTTCGGGGCGCCCGCGGGGGTGTCGTGGCAGGCCCACCTCTTCGGCGCGATCGGCGGAGGCGTCGCCGCGATCCTGATGCGGCCGAGACGCGCCGTCGCACCCTGAGACGCCACGGACGCGCTCAGTGCGGAGACCGGAAGGCCGTGAAGAACCGGTCGCGGAAGGCATCCATCCGCCACACCGGTGAGTCGGCGGCGGGCTGCAGACCCGGCTCCCAGCCCCACGCTGTGATCGCGTCGAGCACGGCGGGGTCCTTCGTGATGATGCTGATCGGCACGTCGCGGTCGGCATCCTCTCCGCTGACGATCGCAGCCGGCTGATGATCGCCGAGCGCGACGACGACCAGGTTCGAGTCATCGACGTTCTCGAGGAACGAGAACATGGCGCCCAGGGCGTATTCGATCGAGAGTCCATAGAACCGCCGCACTGTCTTCGGGTCCTCCCAGACCTCATTCGCGGGTCGGCTCGCCTCGGGCTGCCCGGCGAAGATCGAGCCGTCTCCGATCTGCGACCACGCGACGAGCTCCGGCAGCGGGGCCCACGGCGTATGCGACGAGACCAGGTCGATCTCGGCCATCACCGGTTGGCCGGCAACGGCGAGCTCGTGGTCGGCGAAGTGCTTCCACGTGTACTGATCGGGGATGCGCGCGTATCCGAACCGGGGCCCGCGATAGCCGACGTTCGTCGCGTCCAGCAGTGTGCCGAACCGGTAGAAGTCCCGACCGACCGGCCAGTCCTGCGTGTTGGACGGCACGTCGCTGACCGTCCGCCACCCGCCGGCTGCGAAGGCACCGCTGAGCGTCAGGCGGTCGCTGCCCACCACCTCGGTGTAGACCGTCTGCGAGTCGATCCAGACTCCCGTCTGCAGCGTCGCGTGCGCGAGCCAGCTCGCACCGCCGTAGGTCGGCGAAGTCAGCCAGGCGCTCTCGGCGACATACCCTTCGGCGGCCAGCGTGCTCTCGCCCCGGCGCAGCAGCGCGTTGACGCCGTCCGACACGCCGTCGCCCTCCAGCGCGACCCTGCCGTAGCTCTCGATGAACGCGAACACGACGTTCTTGCCTCGGAGGGCGGTGAGCAGCTGGTCCGCGTCGACCTCGGCGAACGGGTCGTCGGCGATCGCCGTGGCGACGACCTCCCGCGCGTGCAGTGCAGCGACGGTCCGCGACACCGCCGAGCCGATGGCCCCGGTGGATGCCGCAGCCGCCGACGGGTTGGGCATGCCCAGCGGTGGTGCCAGGGCGGCGACGGCGACCCATCCGGCGGTCATGGCGGCGAGCGCGGCGCGGCCCCGTCCTTCGTCCCTGCGCACCGCGGCGTCCACGCGCAGCGCGGCCCACGCGAGCGCGGTCGCCACCCCCGCGACCAGGACGGCCGCCGCAGCGACGAGGGCGGTCGCGGGTGCCGCGCCGATGGCCGCCGCGACGACCCCGTACGCGTCGCCGAGCTGCTGCCAATCGAGGGGCACGAAATGGATGCCGAGCGCGGCCTCGTAGCCGACATCGATGCCCGCGAGCACCACCGCCAGGCAGACGAACAGCCCGAAGGCGGCCGCGAGCACGATGCGCGGCCGGGCCCACGGCACGAGCGCGAGGACGAGGAGGATCACGATCGACTCGACCGGTATCCGCAGCAGGGCGAGCACCGACCCTGCGACCAACGCCCCGGGTACGAGCGGCAGGACGAGAAGCACGGCGACGGCTGTGGCGACCGCGAGGCGGCCCCGCCATGCCCGCGACCCCGCGCCGGCGAGCGGACGGTTCACGGGCGTTCGGCGGCGACCGGCTCCCGCCCGGGTTCGGCGCTCTCGGGCTCGAGCATGCCGAACCGGTCGGAGAGGGCGTAGCGCAGCAGCACCACATCGCCGATCCGGCGGGTGTCCGCGAGCCGGGCCCGGCGCGAGGCGGTCCAGGGGAACGCTCCCGATCGCACGACCCGCGGCGCGCGGTCTTCACCGACGAAGAACGGCGCGACGACGAGATGAAGCTCGTCGACGAGGTCCGCGCCGAGGAACTGCGTCAGCACGGTGCCGCCGCCCTCGACCATGAGGCTCCGGACGCCGCGGTGCGCCGCGAGATCGTCCAACAGCGCGGCCATCATGACGCAGTCGTCGCCGAGTCCGACGACGATCGCGCGCTCGCCCAGCCGTTCCTGCAGCTGCGCCGCCCGGGACTGCGGGCAGTAGACGATCCGCGGCCCCTCCCCCGTCGTGAAGAAGGCGGCGTCGGCGGCCAGGTCGCCGCTCGAGGTCACCGTCACCTTCACGGGAGACTCCCGGCGCCCGGAGGCGAGCCGGCGCGCGCGCCGCGCGGCGTCCCGCACTAGCAGCCGCGGGTTGTCTCGGCGCACCGTCGAGGCGCCCACCATGATCGCGTCGTGCAGTGAACGCACATCGTCGACGCGGTCGAGGTCGGCCGCGTTCGACATCGCCAGCCGGTGCGGCTCAGCGCTGTCGAGATAGCCGTCGATCGACATCGCGCAGCTGAGGGTCACGTAGGGTCTCTCGCTCATACGGGTCTCCTCCTCTCGATCATGCTCCTCCGGCGAGACGAACGGAAGCGGTCCCCCAGGAGGGCCACGGCACCCGGCGCGACGGCGACGATCGTGAGCACGCCGAACGCCGTGGAGACGGCGACGCCGGCGCCGGCGCCCAGCCCGGCGAGCGCGAACGCGGCGGCGGCGACGGCCTCGCGCGGCCCCCAGCCTCCGACATTGACCGGGATCGCCGCAGCCGCGAGCACGATCAGAGCGACCACTGCGAGATCGGCCGGGTCGGCGTGGACGCCTGCGGCGAGCCCCGCCACCACGAACGTGGCGGTGTGTGCGGCCAGGACGACGACCGATGCCGCCGTGATCGCGAGCAGCGTCAGCGGCCGCGAGAGCACGGGCCGCAGCATCCGGTACTCGCGGGCCAGCGCGGCGCGCCCCCGCGGAGTGAGCGCCACGATGGCGATGCCGGCGACGATGAGCAGGGCGACCGCCCCGCTGATCCACGCGAGCGGGGCCAGCGGCGACGTCAGGCCGAGCGGCAGCAGGATCGCCAGCGTGAGGACGAGCTGCACGAGCTGCCCGGCGATGCGCTCGGCCGCCACCGCGCGGGCAGCGAGATCGAGGCGATCGTGCATGCGTCCCTGGACGTACGCGCGCTGCACGTCGCCCACAACGCCGCCGGGCAGCACCATGTTGAGGAACTGCGACCGGTAGTACGCGGCGAAGGCGTCGCCCCAGGCGAGCGGCAGCCCGAATCCGGTCGACATCATCCGCCACCGCCAGGCCGCCGCAGCGGTGGCGACCGCGGCGAGCGCGACGGCGGCGACGATCGTCCAGGGTGAGACCGCCGCGAGTCCGTCGAGAAAGGGCGCGGCGCCGACGACGGCGGCCGTCCCGACCAGCACCGCGAGCGCGGCCACGATCCGTGCACCGGATCGCAGACGCGGCGACATGCTCATCACCCAGGCCACGCCAGCAGGTCCTCGTGCGACACCATCACCCGCAGCCGGCCGGCGGCCGCCTGCGCCAGGCGAAGCCGGCGGTACGCCTCCGCGTCGTCCACCAAGTCCGGCCGCCATTCGACGGCGGCGTCGATCCACCCGTCCAGCCATTCGCTCGTCAGCGCGCTGTCTCGTCCCTTCAGGCGCCAGGGTGTCGGCACCGTGCGGACGTTCCATCCGGCGGCGGCGAACAGCTCGGCCGTCGCGGCGACGGCATCGGGTCCCAGCATCCGTCGCCCGTCGGCGTCCCGTCGCTGGTGGTCGTCGAAGGCGGCGCTGAGGACCTGTTCGACGGCATCCAGCCGCGCGGACGGGCGCAGCGTCACGACGCCTGTGACGGTGAGGCTGAAGAGCGCGGGAGTGTCCGCGGCGACGCATGCCGCGACGATGTGCGCGGCCTCCGCATGCGTGATGACGTCGAGGAGGGCGGATGCCGTCACCGCCGCTGCGCCGTCGAACGCATCCTTCGGCAGCTCGGCGAGGTCTTCGACGACGACGTCCGCGTCGATCCGACAGCCATCGGCGTCGACGACGGCATCGAGGTCCACGTGCTCGACGATGTCGGCGTCCCCGTCGCGCAGCACCCAGCGCTGCCGGCCAGGCAGCTGCGGTGCGAGCCAGCGGGTCATCGAGCCGGTGCCCGCGCCCAGGTCGTGGAGCACGAGGGGGGCGGCCGCGCTCGGGCGACGGGCGGCGAGCAGCCGGCCGAGTTCCCGGGCGAGCTCCGTCGACCGCGCGGCGTCGTCGGCCGGCGCCCGCAGTGCGAGCCAGTCCGGTGTCGCCGTCGACATCGAGGTCATGCCGCCTCCAGCACGTCGGCGACGCGCGCGACGGCGTCGCTCCACGTCGGCAGGGTGGCGCGGGCCGTGAGTGCTTCGCGCCGCAGTCGGGCCCGCAGCGGCGGGTCCGACATCCATGCCTCCAATGCCCCGGCCAGTGCAGCGGGGTCGTCGGGCGGCACGACGAGTCCGCCGCCGCCGGTGAGAGCCTCGGGGATCCCGCCGGTGTCGGCGCCGATGACGGGCAGTCCCCGCGCCCGCGCCTCGCCGATGGCCATGCCCCAGCTCTCGACACGGGACGGTGCGACAAGCAGCGCGCTGCGCTGATACGCCTCGGCGAGCGCATCGTCGTCGAGCACGCCGGCGATGCTGACCCTCCCGTCGAAGGCGGCGGCACGGTCGGCGATGGTCGCCGCGAAGTCCGGGAACGGCTCGGCGGATCCGACGACGGCGCACGTCCAATCGGCGGTCGGCAGCCGCGCGAGCGCATCGAGCAGCGTGTCCTGACCCTTGTGCGGCGCCAGCACCCCGACGCAGAGCAGATCGTTCTCGTCGCGCGGCGTGACGGCGTCGGCCCGGTCCACGCCAGGAACGGCGACCGTGACCCGCGAGGGACCGACCAGCCCTCGTCGAGCCAGCTCGTCCGCGGTCCAGTGACTCGTCACGACCACGGCGCGGGCGACCCCCAGCGCTCGTCGCTCCGCCTCGGCCGCGGCATTCGTGGCATCGGGGAAGGCCGTGACCACCATGTGCGCGAGCAGCACCACGCGCAGGCGCGGCGCGTGCTCCTCGAGCGCGGCGGGCGTCCATCCCCCCACGAGTCCGTCCACCAGCACCAGGGCACCGTCGGGCGCATCGCGGAGAGCGGATGCCGCAGCCGCCGCATCCGCCACCTCCTGCGTCGTCACCTCCCAGCCGCGCGCGCGCAGTCCGTCCCGGATGTGCCGGTCGTACACGTTGCCGCCGCTGACGCGACGGGGGTCGTCGACCCCTTCGGGGACGAGGAAGCGGACCGAGGGTCCGCTCGTCACAACGCCACCTCGTAGGAGGCCCAGGCGACATGGGACTCGTGCAGCGTCACCATGATGCCGGTCAGGGGCGACGCGCCGACCGCGCCGTCGCGCACACGCGCCGCGAGGCGGTCGCCCACGATCTGGCACAGCCGCTCGGTCGTGGTGTTCAGCCCCTCGAAGTCCGGCTCGTCGTCGAGGTTGCGGTATGTCAGCGCGCCGACGATCTCGCGGACCACCTCGCTCGCACGGCCGATGTCCACCACGACGCCATCGGCGTCGAGCTCGTCGGCGCGGAAGGTCGCGTCGACCAGGAAGGTGGCCCCGTGCAGCTGCTGCGCCGGGCCGAAGACTTCGCCGCGCAGGCTGTGGGCGATCATCAGATGGTCGCGGACGGTCACGCTGAAGGTCACTTCGACTCCCTTTCGTCGCTCAGCGCCTCACCGGCGCTGCTCCAATCGATCGTGTGGCACAGCTCGCCGGCCGTGCCCGCAGCGAGGGAGGCGGTGATCTCCGGCAGCTGTCGCCACGACGATCCTCCACCCAGCAGCAGATCGAATGCGGGATCTTCGAGCAGCCGGAGCGCCACCGCCAGCCGGTCACGGGTGGTGCGGCTGCCACGGCGACGCGGTGAGACGGCGCCGACCTGGCTGGAGCGGATCGTCAGCCGGCGCGAGTGGAAGTCGGCGCCGAGCTCGATCGGCACGGCCCGGCTGCCGTACCAGCTGGCGACGACCACCTCGCCGTCGGTGGGCGCCAGCCGCAGCGCGAGCTCGAGTCCCGTGCCGCTGCCGCTCGCTTCGACGACGACGTCCGGCTCGAGCGGCTGGTCCTCCGCGTCCGGGCCGAGCACGAACCTCACCCCGAGGGCTCGAGCGATCGCCGCCTTCGCCGGATCGACGTCGACGAGCGTGACGTCGGCGCCCGGGATGCCGCGCGCCACCCGCGCGATGGCGCATCCGATCATGCCGGCCCCGACGATGACCACGCGGTCGCCGATCAGTGGGGCGGCGTCCCACAGCACATTGACCGCCGTCTCGACCGCGCCGGCCAGCACCGCTCGACGGGGCGGGACGGATTCCGGCACGGCGACGAGCGCATCCGCCGCGACCACGTACCGCGACTGGTGCGGGACCAGGGCGAACACCGTGCGGCCCTGCAGCGATGCCGGGCCCTCCTCGACGGTGCCGACATTGAGATAGCCGTACTTCACCGGGAAGGGGAAGTCGCCGCCCTGGAACGGCGCTCGCATGCGGGTCCGCTCCGACTCCGGCACCTCGCCGCGGGCGACGAGCGCCTCGGTGCCGCGGCTCACACCGGTCCAGAGCGTCCGCACCGACGCCTCGCCCTCGGCCGGGCGTGGCAGTCCTTCGGACCGGAACTCGCCCTGCCCGGGACCGATCGTCCACCAGGCGATCGCGGCATCCGGAGCATCACTGTGAACCGCGGCGGGTGTCTGCGTCGTGTTCCCGGTGACCGCCATGAGGAATACACGGAGCGCGCATGGGAAAAGTTCAGTGGTCCGCAGGGCTTTTCGCCGCATGGGCTCAGCCGTGGTGGTGGGTCGCGGCCGGGACGGTGGGCCTCGTCGCGATCGGCGTGGCCGTGCCGCTGTCGGCCTTGGCCGTGACGGTGGGGTTCGCCTACCTGGTCGTTTCGACGATGCTGCTGACCGTCGCGCTGCGCCGTCGGGGCGCCGGTCGGTTCGGACCTGCGAACGCCGTCACCGCCACCCGCTCGACGCTCGTCGGCCTCGTGACCGCCCTGACGGTCGCTTCCCTGGAGGGCACGACCGGGCCCACGCCGCCGGACGCTTCGCTCGACGCGCCGGCGGCGGGCGGTGGGGCCGTGGGGACCACCGTTCTGCTGGTGTCTCTCGTGGCCTGCGCGCTCGCGCTGGACGGGGTGGACGGGTACGTCGCCCGCCGCACCGGCAGCGAGAGCGAGCTGGGCGCCCGCTTCGACATGGAGGTCGATGCCTTCCTGCTGCTCGTGCTGTCCGTGTACGACGCGCGGTATGTGGGCTGGTGGGTGCTGTCGATCGGTCTGCTGCGCTACGCCTTCGTCGTGGCGGGCGCGCTGCTGCCCTGGATGCGCCGGACCCTGCCGCCGAGGTACTGGCGCAAAGTGGTCACCGCGGCCTCGGGGATCGCCCTCGCGGTCGTCGCGGCGCAAGTGCTGCCGTCGACCGCCACCCTGGCCGTCGCCGCCGCGGCCCTCTTGCTGATGCTCGAGTCGTTCGGCCGCGACGTCACGTGGCTCGTGCGGATGAACCTCCGCAGCCGCGCCCTCGTTTCCCTCGAGAAGGCGTCGACGACCTCACCTCCACCGGAGAGCAGATAAGACCATGACCGAATCCACAGAGACCACCGGACGCGTGCTCTGGACCATGCGGATCCTCAGCGCGATCGCGCTCCTCGCGGCAGGTGGGATCCACCTGTTCCTCGTGTTCAACGGCGTCGGCGGCTTCCTGGGGGTGATGTTCGTCCTCAACGCCGTGGCGGCGCTCGTGCTCACGATCGGGATGGTGGCGCTGCACGGCCGCCTGTTGCAGGTGGCGACGGTGCTGAGCCTGCTCTTCCTCATCGCCACCCTCCTCGCGCTCATCCTCGCGCTGACCGTGGGGCTGTTCGGCATCACCTCCACCTGGGACTTCACCCTCGTGCCCGAGACCATCATCGTCGAGTCCATCGGGGTCGTGATCCTGGCGATCACGACCGTGCTCGTGCTGCGCCGGACCCCGGCCACAGCGGGAACGAGGCGGCAGGGCGTCTGAGCGCCGTCGCGCGCGCTCGGCTCGAGACGGCGGAACGCCCCGTCACAACGTGACGGGGCGTTCGACTGGCCGAGGACCCGCCGGTCAGGCGGAGGTGGGCACCTTCTCGGCGGCCAGCTGTTCCTCGTCGATGCGGTCGAGATCGTGCAGCGACGATCCCTTGGTCTCGCGCATCGACAGCGCGGCGATGAGCGTGACGCCCGCCGCGATCGCCAGGTACACGGCGACCGGGACGTACGACCCGGTGCTCGACAGCAGCGCCGTGGCGATGATCGGTGCGAGCGAGCCCGCGATGATCGAGGTCACCTGATAGCCCAGCGAAACGCCCGAATACCGCATGCGCGTCGGGAACATCTCGGACATGATCGCCGGCTGCGGCGCGTACATGAACGCGTGGATGAAGAGGCCGAGGCTGATCGCCGCGACGATGATCACGGGATTGCGCGTGTCGAACATGGGGAAGGCCACGAAGCCCCATGCGGCCGCGCCGACGGTGCCGATCAGGTACACCGGCTTGCGGCCGAGCCGGTCGGTCAGACCGCCGATGAGCGGGATGACGATCATGTGCACGATGTGCGCGATGACCAGGAGCCCGAGGATCTCGGAGGTGTCGACCTCCAGGGCGACCGCCAGGTAGGTGATCGAGAACGTCACGACGAGGTAGTACATGATGTTCTCGGCGAATCGCAGGCCCATGGCCGTGAGCACGCCGCGCGGATAGCGCTTGATCACCTCGAGCACACCGAAACGCACGGCCTTGGACTGCTCGACCTGCTTCTGGACCTCCACGAAGATCGGCGCGTCGGTGACACGTGTGCGGACGTAATAGCCGACGGCGACGATGACGACCGAGAGCCAGAAACCGATGCGCCAGCCCCAGGCGAGGAACTGCTCCTCGGTCAGGGTGCGGCTCAGGACGAGCAGCACGACGGTGGCCAGGAGGTTGCCGATCGGCACTGCGGCCTGCGGCCACGATGCCCAGAAGCCGCGCGTCTTGTTGGGCGAGTGCTCCGCGACCAAAAGGATCGCGCCGCCCCATTCGCCGCCCACCGCGAAGCCCTGCGCGAAGCGCAGAGCCACGAGAAGGGCAGGCGCCCAGTAGCCGATCATGTCGAACGTGGGCAGGCACCCCATGAGGAATGTGGCGATGCCCACGAGGATGATCGCGAACTGGAGCAGCTTCTTGCGCCCGTACTTGTCGCCGAAATGCCCGAAGACGATGCCGCCGAGCGGCCGGGCGATGAAGCCGACGGCGTAGGTGACGAACGCCGCGATGATCGGCGCGTACGGGTCGTCCGACGGCGGGAACATGATCTTGTTGAACACGAGTGTCGCCGCCGTGGCGTAGAGGAAGAACTCGTACCACTCGACGACGGTTCCGGCCATCGAAGCCGTGACGACCCGACGCAGACTCGATTGCTTCATCGTGTCTGGTGATTGCTGCGTGGATGCCATGCGCTGATACCTCCTTGTAGAGCGCGGACACGGCTGGGGGAAGCCGCTCTGCGGGACGATACCTGACGCGCGATTCAGGTTTCAAGGGGTCTCAAGCGGTTGTGGATGAGAAGTTCCGCCGAACTTCTCATTCCTTGCCTCCGCAGCGCTCCCTACAGCTCGGCCCTCAGTCCCACGAGGCGACCAGCATCCACTGGCCGTCCACCTCTTCGACGTCCATGACGCGCGTACGGTGATCCACGTCGCTGCGCGCGGTGAACCGCCAGCTCTGGAAGAGCAACCCGCCGTCCGACCGCGTCGGGGTGTCGATGATGCGCCAGCGTTCGCCATCGACCACGAGACGAACCGGCCGGTCATGCTCGCACCAGACTTGGACATCTTCTCGACTTGCCATCCTCATGACGTCCTCCTTGATCGAATCTATGTTCGATACTAGGACGCGCGCAAGGCGGCCCGCAAGACCGGGAGCGACGACCTCAGGCCGTGGCGGAGCCGGCGTCGGCGCTCGCTTCGACCGCGGCGAGATGGATCGCGGCGACACCCTCGCGCAGCGCGCCGACCGGCGCTTCGACGGTCTCGTAGTGCGACGTGAACCCGTTCTCGTCGACCACGGTGATCGTCACCAGCACGTGGCCTCGGCGCGGCAGCTGCGACGAGGTACGAGCGAGTCTTTTGGTCTTCATGTCGCCTCCGCGTCTCACCGTAACGGCAACCGCCGACACCCGCGCACTCCATGCGCGGGTGCCGGCGACTCCTACGGCGTGTCGGGCGCTACGCGGCTACCCCGCCGCGGCAGAGGCGCGCGAGGCGGCCACCTGACGGTGCAGCTCGTCGTGATCGTCCGTCGTCAGGGCCTCGTTCCCGTCGAAGACGTACGGAGCGCCCCGCCCGGTCTCGATCAGCGCCTTGAGGCTGCCGTTCACGAACATGCCCCAGGCGTTGGTGCAGATCTCGTAGCACTCGTCGTCCGCGGTGAGGCCTTCATGGGTGAAGACGACCTGGGTGCGGCCGTCCACCTCCGTGATGTCGAAGCGCACCGTGCTGCCGTTCCATTCCTGCTTGTCAGCGACGAAGTCGAGGTAGCTCCCCGTGACCAGCCACGAGACACGGCTGGCGGGCTCGAGCTCGGTCACCCGGAAGCCGCTGTAGTGCAGCCCCGGGACGACGTAGACGAACTCGTCGTCGACGGCCGTCGTCGAGCCGGTGATGCGTCCCCACCAGCTGGAGACGTCGTTGATCGCATCGAACGCCGCCTGCGGCGAGGCGTCGACGGTGATGGTGGTCGTGAAGTTGGCAGTCATGTGCATGCTCCTCTGCGTGCTGCTCGGGGGTGACTTGCGTGATGCAAGCGACCATAGCGCTGGCTGCTTGCATCACGCAAGTGTTAGATTCGAGGCATGTTGGGCAAGACGTATGACTCCCAGGTGTGCTCCATCGCGCGATCGCTCGAGCTGGTCGGCGAGCGGTGGAGTCTGCTCATCATCCGCGACGCCCTGTTCGCCGGCGTGACGCGCTTCGGCGACTTTCAGCACAACCTGGGGATCGCCAGCAACGTGCTCGCCTCCCGGCTGGAGTCGTTCGTGGCGAGCGGCATCATGGACCGTGACGGCGCGGCCGACTACGTCCTCACGCCGAAGGGCCACGACCTCGCGGTCGCGCTCATCGCTCTCACCGAGTGGGGAGACGAGTGGGCCTCCTCCGTCGAGCCGCCGATCCTGTACCGGCACTCCCGCTGCGACGGAGCGGTGCATGCCGCCGCCGCGTGCGAGTCGTGCGGCGTGGTTCCGGCCGACGAGATCGGGGTCCGCATCGGCCCCGGCATGCCGCCGGAGTACCTGGCCGCACGGCGGGGCGGTGCTCGCGCGAAGGCATAAGACGGATGCCGCGGCCGCAACTTCGAGCGCTACCCGCGGTTCACGCGGGCTGTGTCACGTGCGCGCCTCGTGCCGGCGGGGCTTGAGGCGCGCGGGCGCGTCGACTGCCGGCATCCATTCGCACTGGAAGCTGCCGCGATAGCCGAACAGGAAGCCGAACCAGCGGTTGTGCACCTCGAGGTCGACATGGAACCGCTCGTCGGCGTCGTCGTAGTACTCGCGCAGATGCGCGCGGCCGCTGAAGATCATCGGGAACCGGAAGCCGACCAGGCCTTCGTAGAAGCGCTGCGCACCGGAGGTCAGCAGCAGCCCACCGCGTTCGTCCACGCGCAGGTCGAGATCGACGGCGAGGTGCTGGTGCGTGCCGAGATAGTCGACGACACGCCCCTTGTCGAGGATCATCGTGGCGTCGAATCTGCGGCGGCGAGAGCCGATGCGGTACTCCCGGACGAAGGTGACGGTCTCGCGTCCGAGCGGGTCGCGATAGGGATAGTTCTCGATGACGAAGGGGACGTCGACGCCGGTGTCGGGGATCAGGATGTTGCGAAGCCGCCCGATCTGCAGGAACGGGATCGTCCACCACGGACCCCGCCGGATGATCGCCATCACGCCCCGGCCGACGCAGGCCTCCCCCGCGTCGAGGCCGACGCCGAAGCGCCGCTTCATCATCGGATGCAGGCGGTCGAAGTCCGCGCCGAGCGCGCGCTCGAAGATGGAGGTCATACCGCCGCTCCCGGGTCGGGCAGGGCCGCCAGCGTGGCGGGTGCATCCTGCAGATGGTCCGCGCGGCGCCGCCCGGACACCGGTGCGCGGCGGCAGCGCGCCGCACGAGGTCGATCCGCACGCCACCACCACAGCACGCTCCAGAAGGGCCACCGCTCGGGCGGGACGCCGGTCTCCAGCCAGATGCGGAGCCGGTCGAAGCTCCACGCCGTGGCCCAGCCGAGCAGAGGGCGGACGACGACGTCCAGGATGCCCCACCCGGGGCTGTAGTCGTACCCGGTGACGAACGTGATCCCCCGCTCGTGCGGGACATAGCGCCAGTACCCGCGTCCTGCCCGGATCGGCGACAGCGGATCGTCGGTGTGGAAGCGCAGCGCCGACGTCCGCACACCGTCCGGGCGCTGCGTCTCGCCGATGCTCACACCGGTCCCGCGGATGCTGTGCCCGGGCGCACGGCGTTCGTAGGCGAAGGTCGTGGCACCGGCATCCGTCACTCCGTCGGGCGTGATCCGGGTGAACCTGACATCCCACCGGACGTGCTCGGCGGGGTCTTGCGTGGCGGCCCACACCGCCTCGAGGTCGGCGGCGATCATCGTCTCCACATAGATGCCGCTGCGACCCACACGACGACGCTACGGCACGATCTCCGCTGAGCCGACTCGCCCACCCGTCGCACGGGCAAGAAGAAAGCCCCGGAGAATCGGCGAGATTCCGGGGCGATCCGTAGCAGGAGCGGGGCTTGAACCCGCGACCTCACGATTATGAGTCGTGCGCTCTCACCAACTGAGCTACCCTGCCGCACGGCATCCGTGGTCATTCGAATTGGATGCTGCGAGCCCCGAGTCAGGATTGAACTGACGACCCCTTCCTTACCATGGAAGTGCTCTGCCACTGAGCTATCGGGGCGTGCTGCCTGCGAGCAGGCAACTAGAAGAGGATACCAGAGGCCCGGCATCCTTCCGAACCGGTCAGCCCACCGTGTGGGTGCCGTCGGTGTACTGCTGAAGCCACGGCCACGGGTCGATGGCGGTGGTGCCGTTCTTCAGAAGCTCGAAGTGCGTGTGGGCCCCGTACGAGCGTCCGGTGTTGCCGGTGTGGCCGATCACGGTGCCGACGGTGACCCGCTGACCCGGGCTGACCTGCAGCGAGCCGTACTGCAGGTGCGCGTAGTGGCTCGAGATGAGCTGGCCGTCGACGATGTGGTCGATGGTCACGTGCACGCCGTAGGCGCCACCGGCCTCCGACGCGATGCGGACGGTGCCGTCGGCGATGGCCTGCACGGGGGCGCCGTTGCCGGGCGTGAAGTCGATGCCCTCGTGCATCCGGCCCGAGCGCATGCCGAACCCGTACGACATCGTCACACCCACCGAGAACGGCCACTGGATGTTCGAGTTCGGGTTGTTGCGGAACAGGTTCGAGAAGTTCTTGATGCCGGCCTCGGACGCCAGCTGGGCCGTCGTCGTGGTCGTGTAGTTGCCACTGCGCTCGAGGGTGTCGTTCTGGACGTCACCGGGAGCCACATAGGCCTGGATCTCGGCTTCGTCGATCACCGGTGCCGCGTTGTCGCCGAGGGCGACGACGGACAGCGATGCGTCGGTGCCGTGCATCGCGGCGACCGCCTCCGCCGGCGTGGTCATGGCGACGGCCATGAGCCCGACGATCCCCAGCACGCCCACCGAGAACGAGGCTGTGGCAGTGCGCTTGAACGCGGCGCCGCGGCGAGCAGGAGCGCTGCGGGTGGCCGCATGCGGGGCGGGCTGTGCGTCCCCCGCGGGCTGCGCGTCGGGCTGTGCCTGCTGGACGGGGGTCTCGCCCGTGAACGCGAACAGTCGCGAGGCGGCCTCGAATTCGTCGACATCGGATGCCGCGGGCTGAGGGATGGGCCCGGTGAGAGGTCCGACGCGCTCGGGCCGGGGCTGCTCAGCGTGCGTCGGCGCCGTCGGCGCGTCGGCCGGCCGAGCCGCGGAGGCGGAGGTCGGCGCGGCGGTCGTCGGCGACGGGACGTCGACGCGCGGCGCAGGAGCGGCAGGGGATGCAGCAGCCGGCGCCATCGGAACTGCGGGCTGGGTGGTCGTCTGGTGCGCGGCGGCGCGGCGGCGTCCGGGCACCGTCCGCGGCGGGACAGTGGTCTGCGCCTCGGCCTGGGGCGCTGCGGTCTGCGGCCCGGCGGTCGTCTGCGGCTCCGCGAGCGTCGGCTCGGCCTGCGCATGCGGCGCGGCGGTCTGCGCGGTGTGGACCGGTTCGGCCGCGGCCGTCGACGCGACGGTGGCTGCGGCGTCGGCCGCCAGAAGCTTCGCGAAGGTCTCGGCGATCCACGTGGAGGCGGTCTCGCCGGCGGGGGCCGGAGCGGCCGGCTCGGCGGCAAGGGTGACAGCCTCGACGGGGGCCGCAGCCTCGACGGCGGGTGAGAGCAGCTCGAACGGCTCGGCGGGCACGAGCACGGTGTCGAGCAGCGGTGCCGGCTCTTCGCGCGTGGGCAGCGCCGCCTCGAAGACGGCTGCCGCGCGCTCCGGCGCGGCGGGCGTCTGCGCGGCGATGGGCGGGACGTCGACGACGGGCTGCGCACCTGTCTGGATGCGGCGGGTGCGGCGGCTCACGTGCTCGGCGGGAGCGGCCGGCGCCGCCGGCACGGCGGCCCGGGCGCGGGCGCGAGGAGCGATCGGGTCGATGACCGGGCCGGAGGCCACGGGGACGTCGACCGACGACGGGGCCGGTGCCACGGGGGCCGGGGCGGCGAGCGCAGGGCCCGATGCCACGGGAGCGGAATCGACGTCGGGGAGCACGGGAGCGACAAGAGCGTCCGCGGCCGACAGCGACGGTCGCGGCGCCGGAACGTCGGACGCGGGCGTCACGTACGACGACGCCGGGGCCTGCGGGGCGGGCGGGGCTGCGGCATCCGTCCGCTTCGGGTCGACCGAGCGACCCCAGACCACCGCGGGGCGCTCGGGAGTCGCGCTCGCCGCCTGACGCCGCACTGTGGCACGGCCGGTCCCCGGGGTCTCCGACGTCGCCTGCACAGGCGTGGGAGAGGTACGGCTGGATCTGCGCGTGGGCGCAGGCTCAGCCAAAGGGGAGTCGAAAGGCAAAGCGGAGTCGGGCTCTCGGGTCGTGCCGCGAGGGGGGGTGCACGCAGCAAGGCGGTCGTTCGGGCTAGGACCACCTCCGCCGTTCGGGCGGCGAAGGTAACGATCGGGTAAACACTACCCCGGGCGTGCTGGGAATGCCATGTGCGACTTGGATTTCATGACGCGCGTTTCGTGAAAGTTCGATGAGAGACGCCCGCCTCAGACCAGTCCGGCCGCCTCTGCGAGGCGGTCGAAGATGGCCGGAGTCGCCGCCACGACCAGCGGTCCGCGGGTGCCGCCGTCAGGCTCAGCCCGACCGAAGCGGCCACCCGCCTCGGTCACGATCAACGAGCCTGCGGCGAGGTCCCACGGTGCCAGTCCGCGCTCGAAGTACCCGTCCAGACGCCCGGCGGCGACGAACGACAGGTCCAGCGAGGCGGCCCCGCCACGGCGCAGGTCGCGGGCGAGTGACGGCATCACCCGGGCGATCAGCTCGAGGTCGCCGGGGCGGGTGGCCGGGTCGTACCCGAAGCCTGTCGCGAGGAGCGCGCCCGCGGGTCCGACCTCGGGGTTGACGGCGAGCCGGCTCACGCCCAGCCACGCACCTTCCCCCCGTGCTGCGTGAAACACCTCCCCGCTGACCGGCGCGTAGACGACACCCGCGAGCGCCGTCCATTCCCGAGGGTCCGGCTCCCCGTGGACGGCCGCGATGCTGACGGCGTAGGTGGGGATGCCGTACGCATAGTTGACGGTTCCGTCGATGGGATCGACGACCCACGTCACGTCGCCGGCGCCCCGCTCGGCACCGGACTCCTCCCCGAGGAAGCCGTCGTCGGGTCGCGCGGCCTTCAGCCGTGCGCGGATCAGCGCTTCGACCTCGCGGTCGGCCTCCGTCACGATGTCGGCGAGCGCCGACTTGGTCGCGGCGATGGCGACACCGGCCTCGCGACGCACCCGGGCGAGCTCACCGGCTTCGCGGGCGATCTCCATGGCAAGGGATTCGAGGTCGTGCTCGAGGCTCATGCCTCCACGGTATCCGGGTCGGCCACGGCGACGCCCGCCTCCCGATGAAGCGCTGCCCCACAGGTCAACCGCGGCTCTACAGGAGGTTGGAACGACTCAACCTCCTGTGGAAACCCGGTTGACCTGTTGGGGTGAGGCGAGACCCATGTTCGGCGGCGCCTCGGGTCCGGCGGCAAACGGCGGGCGACGCTCGCGCGAGGGCGGGCGGCCTCGGTAGCGTGACCCCATGGCCGCTGCCGTCCGCTCCCCCGTGTACGACGCCGCCATCGTCGGAGGCGGCCACAATGCCCTCGTCGCCGCGGCGTACCTGGCCCGCGCGGGACGATCGGTCGTCGTGCTCGAGCGGCTCGACCACCTCGGCGGCGCCGCGGTGTCCCAGCAGCCGTGGCCGGGCGTCGCCGCACGACTGTCGCGCTACTCCTACCTCGTGAGCCTGCTGCCCCGCCGCATCATCGACGACCTCGGACTCGGCATCCACCTCCGGCGCCGGCGGTACTCCTCGTACACGCCCGATACACACGACCCTTCGCGAGGCATCCTGATCGACACGGCGGATGCCGCGGCCACCGCCGACGCCTTCGCCCGCGTCACCGGTGGTGCCGGCGAGGCGACGCGGTTCTCGCAGTTCTCCGAACGGCTCGAACCGGTCGCCCGGCTGCTCTTCCCGTCGATGACCGAGCCGCTGCGCCGAGGCGGAGAGGTTCGTGCCGCACTCGCGGACGACAGGCTCTGGCAGGCACTGTTCGAGCGCCCGCTGGGCGAGCTGCTGAGATCGTCGCTCGACACGGACATCGCCCGTGGCATCGCACTCACCGACGGACTGATCGGCACCTTCGCGTCGGCCGACGACGAGAGCCTGCGACAGAACCGCTGCTTTCTCTACCACGTGATCGGCGGCGGCACCGGCGACTGGGACGTGCCCGTCGGCGGCATGGGCAGCGTGTCAGCCGAGCTGGAGCGCGCCGCGAGAGAGGCGGGCGCCGAACTGCGCACCGGCGCCGAGGTGGTGGCGGTCTCGCCCGACGGCGCGATCACGCTCGACGACGATTCGACGGTGCACGCGCGACTGGTGCTGAGCGGCGTCGGCCCGGCCGTGCTCGCGCGGCTTCTCGCCTCCGGCGGCGCCGGCGTTGGGGCCGTACCCGCGCCGGAGGGCGCGCAGCTCAAGGTCAACATGCTGCTGCGGCGCCTCCCCCGCCTCCGCGACGATCGGGTGGCGCCCGAGGCCGCGTTCGCCGGCACGTTCCATGTCAACGAGACCATGTCACAGCTCGAGAGGGCGCATGCGACGGCCGTACGCGGCGGCATCCCGGATCCGCTGCCGGCCGAGATCTACTGCCATTCGCTGACCGACCCGTCGATCCTCGGCCCCGAGCTGCGAACATCGGGTGCGCACACCCTGACGCTCTTCGGTCTGCAGGTGCCGCATCGACTGCTCGAGGGACGGGACACGGATGCCGCGCGCGCGGCGCTCCTCGATGCGGCTCAGCGCTCGCTCGACACGGTGCTGGCCGAGCCCATCGCCGACTGCCTGCACGAGGCGCCCGACGGGTCGCCGTGCGTCGAGGCACGGACCACGGCAGACCTCGAGAGCACCCTCGGGATGGTGGGGGGCGACATCTTCCACGGTGAGCTGTCGTGGCCGTGGGCGGGTGACGACGATGCCCTCGCCACGCCCGCCGAGCGCTGGGGCGTCGCCACCGAGCACCCGATCGTGCTCGTGTGCGGCTCGGGTGCGCGCCGGGGCGGCGCGGTGAGCGGGCTGGGCGGCCACAATGCCGCGATGGCCGCTCTCGAGCTTCTGGCGCGCTGACCTCGCGCGGCACTGAAATCAGCGCGCCTCGACTTCATGTGCTCTCGCCCAGGGCACACGATGGGTGCGTCTCAAGCACGTGCTCTCGGCGAGATCACATGATGTCGACGTGCCACACAGCGCGGGCGCGGCTACGGGCGCGGCGGCAGCGGCGGAGGCGGCGGGTAGCCCTCGTATCCGACAGCCGGGGCGGGCTGCGCCGGAGCGATGGCCTGCGGCGGGGCCGGGGCGGCCTGCGGCTCGACATGCGCCGCCGGCGCGATCGCCGTGAAGACATGCGCGCCCGGCGACGGGTGGCCGGTGTAGTAGGCGTTCCAGTCGGGCGAGCCGTCGGGAAGCATGGGCAGTGGCGTCACCGCGTCGACGTACGTCGGCCACGGCAGGAGCTCCTGCGCAGCAGGCACGGTGGACGCGGCCGGAGCGGCGGGCGCGGCGATCGGTGCGTGAGCGACCTGGGGGCGCGGCTTCTTCGGCGCGAACAGGACGTTCACGAGCGGCACGAGCGCCGTGCCGAGCGCCGCGAGGATCGCGATGGCCACCACGATGCGCCAGTAGACGCCGGCGAGCGCGAGCCACTCCCCGAACGCCAGCGGGATGATCAGCAGCACCGCCAGGGCGATGACGAGCGCGATGGTGACGATCGTGACCGTGCGGGTGAACGGCGTGTCGTAGCGCTGGAACGCCTTGAGGTAGAAGCGCACGTGCAGCAGCACCAGCTGCAGGATGAGCACGATCAGCAGGAATTGGATGAAGCGAGAGAATCCGAGCCAGGGGAAGCGCTCCGGCATCCAGATCATGATCGCGCCGAGCAGGAGGGCGATGACCCACGAGGCCATGCTCGCCAGGGCGAACCACGCGGGGCGACTGGGCGCGAGGTGCGCGTCGAGGATCGCGACGCCGGCGAAGCCCGCCAGCAGCAGGATCGTCAGGAAGGCACGGCCGACGATGTCGTTCGCGTCCCGCGTGCCCAGCAGCACCCACAGCACGCAGACGATCGCGGCCGCGATGAGCGCGCCGATCGCCACCCAGATCGCGGCGCGCAGCAGCGACGAGCGCGAGCTGTCCGCATGCGCCGCCTGATCCGTCGTCGGGGCGGGCGTCGCATACGGGTCGGGCGCGGTCATGGCGTTCCTCTCGTGACGCGGGCAGAGTGCCTGCACGCCCATCCTGACATGTCGCGCCGCACCGTGTGGAGGCCGATCCGGGCGGTGATGCGAGGCTCGGAGCAGTCGTGGGACGAAACCGCGGATGCCTCCGCCCGCGGCGCGTCCGAGCCGTTCATGACACTTCGATGAGAAGCCTCAGCAAGCGCTTCCCTTGCACTGCGGGATGCGCTGGCATGTGAGGACCACGTCATACAGAACTGGAGACACCGTGCAGAGAAGCAGAAGAGTCACCCTCGCCGCGCTGACGAGCGCCGTCCTCGTGGGCGCGGCGGGCATCGTCGCCGCGCCCGCCGCGCAGGCCATCCCCGTCAATTCCCACTGCGGAACAGAGTCGGCGGGCAACCGGTCCGCGTTCGTGACGCACGATCAGCTGACGAAGGAGCTGGAACGCATCGAGACCACGACCGGAGGGGTCGTCGATGTCTCGGTCGCCGGCTACAGCAACGAGGGTCGCGAGATCTATCAGGCGCGAGTGGGCACCGGAGACACGGTCGTCCTGGTGCAGTCGCAGATCCACGGGAACGAGAACCACGGCACGGAAGCCCTGCTCTCGCTGCTCAAGGAGTTCGGCGGCAACACGGCGGCCGCGGCGGAGATCCGCGAGAACGTGACGATCGTCGCGATCCCCCGCCTCAACGTCGACGGCGGCGAGCGCGACACCCGGCAGAACCGGATGAGCTGGGACGAGGTCGTCGAGGACTTCCCGCAGCTCGCCGGAGTGGACCCGGCGTGGAACTATCAGCCGGCCGTTCCCGGCTTCGACGTCAACCGCGACTTCAACCCCGACCTGGACTACGTCCCACTGCCCGAGGACTTCCCCGGCAACAGCGCCGACACCGGCTGGTACATCACGCCCGAGGCCCAGACCGTGCGAGACGTGTACGCGGGCCTCGAGACTGAGTTCGGCATCGTCGACTACTTCGTCGACCTCCACAACCAGTGGCCGTGCTACGCCCAGGAGGGCACCGGCGACATGTCGCCGCTGTCGATCTCGGCGCGGTTCATCGCCGACCCGTCGGAGTTCGGCGACTGGCCGAACTTCGACTACGACGCCTCGCGCCGCGCCAATGTCGCGGTCTACGACGCCCTGCAGGCCCACGGCGAGTCGGCGTTCGGCGACCTCACGCTCTACCCGCAGGACACCAACCTTCCCGGCACCGCGCTGGGCTCGTTCGCTCTGCGAGGCAGCGCCACCATCCTGTTCGAGACCTCGAGCAACACCCAGTCCGACGGCCAGAAGCGCAACGGCTTCCTCGCGAAGCAGGTCGAGATCGGAGTCCGCGGGCTGATCACCGCGGTGGCCGACGGCTCCATCGAGTCCCTCGATCCTGAGGCGTACGAGGAGATCCCGGAGCGCATCTTCCTCCCCGCCGACTGACGCATAGCAACGTCGAGGGCCGTCCGGTCTGCATCCGGGCGGCCCTCGCGCACGAGGTCTCCGCCCGCTTCGTCGCCGACCCTGCTGCCTCGATCGCTGAGCCTTGCCTCGATCGCTGAGCCTGGTGCTTCGGTCGCTGAGCCTGATGCTTCGGTCGCTAAGCCTGTCGAAGCGCCCCTCGACGGACGCAGTGGCCGGAACCGGCCGTCGCCCGAATCCCGCAGCTGGCGCCTTACTCCGTGGTGCGTCCGAGGCCTTCGACCAGTTCAGCGCCCGGCAGCGCGAGGAGAGCGCGGCCCGGCAGGAACAGCTTGCTCCCGCGCACTCCCCCGCCGATGACCACCTCGGGCGCGGCTGCGACGGCCGCGTCGACGAAGATCGGCCAGTCGGCGGGAAGCCCGATCGGCGCGATGCCGCCGTACTCCATGCCGGTCAGCGCGACCGCCTCGTCCATGGGGGCGAAAGACGCGCTCCGCACGTCGAGCCTCCGGCGCACGACCCCGTTCACATCGGCCCGCGTCGTGGCGAGCACCATGCACGCCGCGAACCGCACCTCGCCGCCGCGCTTGCCCTTCACGACGACGCAGTTGGCAGAGGCATCCGGCGCCACGCCGTACCGCTCGCAGAACGCCGCCGTATCGGCGAGAGCCGGATCGATCGCAGCAACGCCCACGCTGGCCGCAACATCCGGATCGAGGTGGATCAGGCCGTCCGCGACGGCGGGACTGATCAGTTCAGGATGCCGCGTCGCGGCCTCCGCGGTGAGGGTTCCGGTGGCGGTCCAGGTCATGGCCACCAGGCTACGACCCGGAAACCACGAAGCGCCCCACGAAGGGGCGCTTGCAGTTGGTGGCGAGTGAGGGATTCGAACCCCCGAATGCTGAGCAGTCTGATTTACAGTCAGATCCCTTTGGCCGCTTGGGTAACTCGCCAGGCGCACCCGTCCGACTTTTCCAGACGACCGGAGGCGCGATCCACAATGTTACTCGTAGATGCGCGAGGTCAGAAATCCGCCTTGTCGGCGGCGGCGCGGCGTCTCCTGATCAGAGCCGTTCAGGTGCCGATGCGGTCCAGATCGATGCCGCCGAGGGCGCTCGGAGTGCGCAGCAGCGCTCCCTCGAAGCGGCACGTGGCGGCCGCGGCATCCATTGCGGACTGCAGCACCGCCTCCCACTCGACAGTGTCCACCGGCGTGCCGTGGACGAGCGCCGCGACGGTCGCGGCGAACGCGGCGTCGCCGGCGCCCATCGTGTCGACGATGCGTCCCGGAAGGTTCGAGATCGGCCGCGTCACGATCACCTCGCCGGCCTCGATCGTGGCGCCGGCCGCGCCTTCGGTCGCGAGCACAGCCCGGGCGCCGAGGTCGATGAGGCGGGCGCGCAGCACGTCGAGGCGGTCGCCGTACAGCAGGGCGGCGTCGTCCTCGCCGACCTTCACGACCGCGGCGTCGGCCGCCAGCCGCTCGAAGCCCCGCACGAACTCGGCCTTGTCGTGGAGCATCCCGGTCCGCGGATTCGGGTCGACGGCGACCGGCACTCCGCCCTGCCCCTCATCGCGCGCGAGCGCCCGGGCCTGCGCGATCCCGTCCACCAGTTCGGCGGTCTGCTCGGCGTCGTCGAACGCGAAGCAGCTGACGACCACGAGATCGGCATCCGCGAATGCCCTCCGCTCGTCGTCGCCGAACCTGATGCGGCGCCGCTGCGCCGCCTCGTTGAACTCGTACACGGGCTCACCGCCGCCGGAACGCGTGCTCACGGCACGCGCCGTGCCGAGCAGCGACGGCGTCGCGATGAGGTCGACGCCGAAGTCGGCGAGGTAGCGCCGCACCCGCGACGCGGGCTCGTCGTCACCGAGCATGGCGACGAGCACGGCGGGCACGCCCAGCTGCGCGAGCCCGACGGCGACGTTGAGCGCGGCGCCGCCGACGAACTCCCGCACCCCGTGATCATCGCGCAGCTCGTCGATGAGCGCGTCGCCCACCACGACGACGGTCATCGCGCGACGCCCGCCGTCTCGAGCACCCGACCGACGAAGGCCTCGGTGCGCCGCCGGGTGCCGTCGATCTTGCGGTCGACGCTCGCCCGAACCTCGTTCGGCGCGAGGGGCGCGGCGAGCCGCACGTTCTCATGACACGACAGGTCGGCGCAGATGTACGTGCCGACGCTGTCGCCGTGCGCGCCCGCCTCACCCGCTTTGCGGGCCGTGTACATCACGACCTGGTCGGCCGGCTGCATGGTGTGGCACAGGTTGCAGAGCGCGGCGCGCGCGTGCGAGGCCCCTTCGGCGCCGCGCAGCACGATGGCGACGGCCTCGCCGTCGACCTCGGCGATCAGATAGCCGCGGCCCCGCGTCCGGGGATCACGCCACGCCAGGAAGTCGAGGTGATCCCAGTCGGTGAGCAGAAAGTCGGCCGGCAGCGTGACGAGCCGCAGTTCGTCGGACGTGGCGTTCACGAACGACGAACGCACTTCTTCTTCGGTCAGTGGGCGCATGGCACCTCCTCGCCCGCCCAGTCTACGAACGACGGTCCCCACGCCCACCCCCCTCGCCGGGGAGCGGTGATCGACGCCGTACGGCGGAGGCATCCGTCCGCCCCGCTCTCAGGCGGACGCGGCCGGGGCTGCGGTGTCGTCGACCGGGTCGGACGCGGTGTCGTCGGCCGCCCCGGAGCGGCCGCGGATGAGGAAGCCGAAGCCGAACGCGATGAAGAACATGAGCACGCCGTACACCGCCGCCGGCAGCGACAGTTCGACCGAGCCGAGCACCGTCTGCGCGATGACGATCGCGAGGGTGGCGTTGTGGATGCCGATCTCGAACGACGACGCGATCGACTGCCGCTTGCCCACCCTGACCAGCCGCGGGGCGAAGTAGCCGACGGTCAGGCTGATGAGGCAGAAGACGATGGTGATCAGAGACAGCCGCCCGAAGTTCTCGAGCAGCAGCGCCCAGTTCTGCGCGACGGCGCCGACGATCACGACGACGAGGATGATGACCGACGCGATCCGCACCGGCTTGTCCATCGCCTTCGCGAAACGCGGCCAGAAGTGCCGCACGATCATGCCGAGGGCGACCGGCAGCAGCACGATCGCGAAGACCTCGACGGTCTTCGCCCACTGCAGCCCCAGCTGATCGTCGAAGGGGTTGAAGTACAGGATCGCGAGGTTGGTGATGAGCGGGAGCGTGAACACCGCGATCACCGAGTTCACGGCCGTGAGCGAGATGTTCAGGGCCACATCGCCGCGGAACAGGTGACTGTAGAGGTTGGCGGTGGTGCCGCCCGGCGAGGCCGCGAGCATCATCATGCCCACCGCCAGGATCGGCGGCAGCTGGAATGCCAGCACGAGCCCGAAGCAGATCAAGGGCAGCAGGATCAGCTGGCACAGCAGCGCGACGATCACCGCCTTCGGCTGCTTGAGGACGCGGGCGAAGTCGCCGGGAGTGAGGCTCAGGCCGAGGCCGAGCATGATGATGCCGAGGGCTACGGGCAGCCCGATGGTGGTCAACGCTGACATGGGACTCAGTGTGCAGGATCCTGCGACTAGGTGTCACCGACTGTCCACAGCCCGAGCGCGGCGTACCGCGGGCACGCGGGCGCGTCAGAACGGGCAGAGCGGATGCCGCGGCATCCGCTCTGCCGATTCGGGGTCGTCTCAGCCCTTGGTCGCGCCGGCGGTCAGTCCGCCCACGATGTACTTCTGCAGGAGCAGGAACACCACGACCACCGGGATCGCCGCCATGACGGCACCCGCCGAGAACGCCGACCAGTCGGCGTAGCGGGGGTTGGAGACCAGCTTCGTCAGCCCGACGACGAGGGTCTGCTTCTCGGGGTCGATCAGCATGACGCTCGCGATGACGTACTCGTTGACGATGCCGATGAAGGACAGCAGGCCCACCACCGCGAGGATCGGCGCCACCAGCCGCAGGATGATCGTGAAGAAGATGCGCGCATGGCCGGCGCCGTCGATCTTCGCCGCCTCGTCGAGCTCCTTGGGGATCGTGTTGAAGAACCCGTACATGAGGTACGTGTTGACCCCCAGCGCACCGCCGAGATAGATGAGGATCAGGCCGCTGAGCGTGTTCAGGCCGATCGCCGGGAACCAGTCGCCGATGGCGCTCATCATGAGGAAGATCGCCACCACGGCGAGGAGCTGCGGGAACATCTGCACCACCACGATCGTGATCAGGCCCACGCGGCGGCCCGCGAAGCGCATGCGCGAGAACGCGTACGCGGCGAGCGCCCCGATGAACACCATGACGAAGCCGGTGATCGTGGCGACCAGGATCGTGTTGAGGAACCACATCGGGTACGGGATCTGCGGATCGGTCAGGATGCGCACGTAGCTGTCGATGCCGATCGCCGAGAACAGCTGGTTCGAGCCCGTCAGGGTGCCCTGCGGGTTCAGCGACGCCGAGAGCACGTAGAGCAGCGGGAAGATGGCGAAGATCGAGACCACGATCGCGACGACATGGCGCCACCCCGTGTCGGCGAACCACCGGCCGAAGGAACGGCGGCGCTTGGTCGGCTCGTACGCCGTCGCCGTATCCGTCGCGTTCTCGGCGACGGTCTGGTCACTGTGTGACAGTCGGACCTCGGTCATGTCAGTTCAACTCCTCGAGGGCCTTGGTCTTGCGGAAGCTGACGATCGAGATCAGGGCGACCACGATGAAGATGAGGATCGTGAAGGCGGATGCGAGGCCGTAGTCGCGGTTCTCGCCGGTGAACGCCACCTTGTAGACCATCGAGATCAGGATGTCGGTGTGCCCGACGCGGATCGCCGTGTCCTCCATGCGCGGACCGCCGCCGGTGAGCATGTAGATCAGGTTGAAGTTGTTGAAGTTGAACGCGAACGACGCGATCAGCAGCGGGGTCACCGTCACCAGCAGCAGCGGAAGCTTGATGCGGCGGAAGATCTGCCACGGGTTCGCACCGTCCATCACTCCGGCCTCGTTGACCTCGTCCGGAATGCCCTGCAGCGCGCCCATGCACACCAGGAACATGTACGGGAAGCCCAGCCACAGATTCACCAGGAGCACCGAGACCTTGGCGAGCCACGGGTCGGTGAGCCACGGGATCTCGGCCCCGCCCAGGAGCACCTGGTTGATGAACCCGAAGCTCTCGTTCATCATGCCCGCCCACACCAGGGCCCCCAGGAAGGCGGGGAACGCGTACGGCAGGATCAGCATGATCCGGTAGGTGTTCTTGAAGCGCATGCCCTTGTGGTTGAACACCAGCGCGAGCAGGAGGCCGAGGAAGAAGGTGGAGGCCACCGACACCGCGGCGAACACGAAGGTCCACGCGGTCACGGAGAGGAGCGGGCCGCGGATGGAGGCATCCGTCACCGCTTTGACGAAGTTCTCGAAGCCGACGAAGACCTGCCAGCCCGGAAGCAGCTCCTCCCCCTCGGCCGAGACGAACGCGCCCTCACCGTTGTCGGTGTAGACGGTGCCCGTGGTGGTGTCGGTCATCGTGCCGGCCGCCGCGTCGTACTCGAGGGTCGAGACGTACAGGTAGCCCTTCTGGCCGTCCTGCGTGCGGATCGCGCCGTCGTTCGGGTCGTCGCTGTACGGCACGGCGAGCGCCTCGATGTCATTGCTGCGTGAGAGCACGTCCGCGAACTGGAGCGTCGTCCAGCCGTCGACGGCGACGGCCTTGCCGCCCTCCATCGTGACGTCGTCGACCGGCTCCAGCGGCTGCAGGTTGGTGCCCAGCGAGACGTCGCCGTCGGTGGGGTCGGTCACGAGCAGCCCGAGCTCGCCGACGCGCTCCACCACGGTGACGTCGAACGTCGGCGAGTCCTCGACGCGCACGAGCGAGGACCGCATGAGCGAGGCGACGGCCTGGTCCTTGCTGCCGTTGTGGCCCGTGCCGTAGTTGGTGAAGCCGATGTAGCCCGTGTAGACGAGCGTGAAGATCTGGAAGACGATGAGCAGGAGGATGCCCGGCGTCAGGTACTTGGCGGGGATCTGCTTGCGGGAGAAGTAGATCCAGTTCACGAGGATCGTCACGGCCGCGACGAGGGCGAGAACGAGCCACTCGTTGTGCAGGAACAGCACGAACACCGCGAACACGGCGACGGCGTCCACGATCGCGAGCAGCGCGATCTTGAAGATCAGCCAGCGCAGGCGGCCGCCGGCGGCATCGGCCATGCGAGCGGCGCTGCGCTGCCGTGGGCTCGGAGGCGCCGTGTCTTCGGACGCCGTCGTGAGGGTGTCGGTCATGCTTCGTCCTCGTCGTGAGTAGTGCCATGACCGGGGCGGGTGCGCGAGCACCCGCCCCGGTCACCGTTGCGGTCCGCGGGACCGCGACGGACTGCTTACTGGATGGCGGTGGTCACGTCATCGACGAGCTTCTGCCACGTCGCGGTGGGGTCGGCGCCGTTGATGATCGCAGCCTCGGCCACGCCCCAGAACTCCCAGACCGCACCCATCTGCGGGATCGCGGGCATCGGGACGGCCTCGGCGCCGACGGCCTGGAAGCCGGCGACGATCGGGTCGGACGCGGCCGCGTCGGCGGCAGCGGTGAGGGCGGGCAGCACGTTGCCGGCCTCGAACAGCGACAGCTGGACGTCCTCGGTGCCGATGTAGTTGACCAGGAAGTCGTTCGCGGCGACCTTGTTGTCGGACTCCGAGCTCACGAAGAAGCCCTTGACACCGGCGAACGGCTGCGCCGGGGCGTCGGTCGGGCTGGGGATGACGTCGATCGCGACGTTGATGCCGCCGTCGACCGCCGCACCCACGTTCCACGGGCCGGTCAGCCAGAAGGCCGCCTCACCCGCGAGGAACTTGTCCTTCGCGATCTGGCCGTCGATGTCGGTGTTGAACGCACCGGCGGCACCCTGCGCGCCGAGCCACGTGGCGAACTGGAAGCCGCCCTCGTTGCCCATCTGCAGGTCGGTCGGGTCGTAGTTGCCCTCGGCGTCGGTGCCGAACACCGGTGCGCCGAACGCCGTCTGGTACGGGTACAGGTGGTACGGGTTGCCCTCGACGCCCTGCTCCACGACGAACGGCGTGGCGAGGCCTGCCGCGGTGCCCTTGGCGATCATGTCGTCGAAGCTCGCAGCGGCCTCGGGGATGAGGTCGGCGTTGCGGAGCACCGCGATGTTCTCGACCGCGTACGGGAGCATGTAGGTCGTGCCCTCGTAGGTCGACGCCTGCAGCGCGACGGGAGCGTAGTCGGCTGCGGTGTCGCCGAGCTCGATCGGGGCGACCACGCCGTTCGACGAGAGCTCGCCGAGCCAGTCGTGCGCGCCCATGACGACGTCGGGTCCGCGGCCGGTGGGCGCCTGCTGGATGAAGTCGTTCTTGATGTTGTCGACGTCCTTGCCGACGAGGTCGACCTCGACACCGGTCTTCTCGGAGTAGGCCTCCGCGGCGTCCTTCAGCGCGTCGACGCGTTCGGTGTCGACCCAGACGGTCAGTGCCGTCGATGCGTCGCCCTCATCGCTGTCGGCGGGGGTGCCGCTGCCGGCGCAGCCGGCGAGGACGATGGATGCGACGGCCAGGCCGCCGAGAGCGAGCCAGCTCTTCTTGTTCACCTTCATCGGTGCAGTGCCTCTCTGGAGTACTGAGTGAGTTCGGCCGCGTTGCCGATCGCGACAGTGCGGCTGTGACTCGTGCTGCGAAATGCAAGCGCTTACATTCTTACCTTGCGCCGCGAAATCTGGCAACACGGGCTTCGGATCGATATCCGGCTGTGATAAAACGAGAAGATTTGGAATCGCTTGCAGGCGCTTTCCCGCGTCTGATCGGCTCGGGCTCGCGGGGACACCGCCACGACACCGGGGCGCAGCATCCGCTCGGCCACTAAACTTCCCCGCATGGCAGATTCCTCGTTCGACATCGTCAGCAAGGTCGACCACCAGGAGGCGGAGAACGCCCTCAACCAGGCGCGCAAAGAGATCGAGCAGCGCTACGACTTCAAGGGCACCGGCGCCTCCGTGGAGTGGAGCGGCGAGTCCGTGCTCATCAAGGCGAGCACGGAGGAGCGCGCGAAGGCCGTGCTCGACGTGTTCCAGTCGAAGCTCATCAAGCGCGGCATCTCGCTGAAGAGCCTCGAGTCCGGCGAGCCCTTCGCCAGCGGCAAGGAGTACCGGATCGTCTCGACGATCAAGGACGGCATCTCGTCGGAGAACGCGAAGAAGATCTCCAAGATCATCCGCGACGAAGGCCCCAAGGGCGTCAAGTCGCAGATCCAGGGCGACGAACTGCGCGTGCAGTCCAAGTCCCGCGACGACCTGCAGGAGGTGCAGCGCCTGCTGAAGGCCGCCGACCTCGAGGTCGACCTGCAGTTCGTCAACTACCGCTGACCCGCTGATCCGAGCGCCGAGGGTCGCGACGCCGACAGCCACTTCTCTAGTTTGTCTAGCGATTCGGGACTACTCTCGATAGACCGACGGAGACGGGGTGCACCGTGGCAGAGATCACAAGGGCTCGCGTGGATGGTCAGGCGTTCATCCTCGACCCCGGCCAGGACGTCGGCGAGCTGAAGCGACTGATCGTGGAGGCGGTGCGGCATGGGGGCGGGTTCGTCCAATTCGAGACGATCGGAAGATCGACCATCACCGCGCTGATCACCCCTCATATCGGGGTGCGGTTCGAGCTTCTCGAGCGATCCGACGAACAGCTGATGGAGTGGGCCGAGAATCCGCCGAGCATGGATCCCGGCCACGACGTCTACGACGATTACTACTGACGACGCCTGTCGGTGATCGCTTATCCGTCGGAGCTCGATGGGCTGGGCGTAGGAGTCGCCTGCTGGAGTTCGGAGATCGCCTGCTCGAACGCGGCGATGGTGGCGGCATCCACGGTGCCGGTCGGCTCGACGCCCAGCTCGACTTGGAACGCGGCGACGGCTTCGGTGAGTTCGGGGGTCCAGACGCCGTCCACAGGGCCGTCCCAGAAGCCGGTCAGCTTCAAGGTCTGCTGCACGGCAGCCGTCGATGCCACGGCATCCTGCGCGGCGACCCCGCCCAGCGCGATGAGCTCCGCCTGGAGCGCTTCCGCGGTCGCTTTGTCGACGGTGCCGGTGACCGGCAGCTCTTGCGCCTCCTGCAGGCTCTCGACCGCCTCGACGGTCAAGGGACCGTAGATGCCGTCGACGGCGCCGGTGTAGTACCCCGCGGTCGTCAGCTCCTGCTGGAGGGCGGTCGTGTATGCCCGGACGGCTGCCTCGGCCTGCTGCTGCTGCTCGTCGGCGAGGCATCCGGCATCGGCGAACAGCCGCAGCCATGCCATCTCCAGCTCGACCGCGGCACTGTTGAACAGCTCCGACGCATCGGACAGAGGTGTGTCGTCGGTGACGGCAGACAGCGCGGCGTCGAACTCCGACTCCGCCTGGTCGACGCGGTCGACGGTCGCGGCGGGAGCCAGCGGCGACGCGGACGGCATCGCTGTGTCGACCGGGGCGGGTGTGCCGGTGGGGCCGGCCTCGGCTGCGGCGAGTTCTGCGCGGGCGTCGGCGAGCTCCTGCTCCGCCGATACGAGGTCCGCCTGCGTGTCGACCGCAGCCTGAGCGCTGTCGAGCGCGTCATCACGAGGTTCGACGAGATCGGCTCCCGCAGTCCGGACGTCGCCGACCGTCGGCGCGGTCTCGTTGAGCACATCGCCGTAGCGGTCGAGCGCCTCGATGTAGCTCTCCCCCGCCTGGCAGAACTCGTCGGATGCCGCATCGAACGCGTCCTGGGCTTCGGCCACCGCATCCTCGCTCGCCGACACCTTGGCTTGAGCACGCTCGACATCGCTGACTTCGCCGGCGCATCCCGCAAGCGCCACCGCGGTCACCGCGACCGACACGACCGCGATCGACACGCGCGTTCCCATCCCAGGCATCGGTCCCTCGATCCATCTCGCGTGCGGCCATCATGGCACCCCGCCGCCCGCCCGCAACGACTTCGGCTGCGACGCGCCGACCGACGGGGTGAGAACGGATGCCGCGGCCCGAGCTCTTCGCAGCGACGATCCGGCCGCTCCTCCGCCGGCTGCGCCTCAGGACAGGAGCGCGACGAGCTGCGCCTTGCTCAGGCGCGAGTACCCCGTCTTGCCGGCCGCCCGGGCGCGGTCCCGCAGCGCGGCGACCGTGAGCGATGAGAGGTCGGATGCACTGTGCCGGCCCGTGGCGGAAGCCGCTCGCGAGGACCTCGCACGCGGTGCGGCGGGAGCGTCCTCGCCGATGGCTGGCGAGTTTGGAGCTTTCGCGCGGGACGCGGGTCGTGCGGGCGCCTTGCGCGCCGACGCCTTGGCCGCCTGCGATAGCTGTGCGAGCTGGTCTGCCTCGGCGTTCACCCGCGCCGCTTCTGCCGTGGTGCGCTCGGCCTCTGCCCGCAGACGGGCCTTCTTCTCGGCCTTGGCGACCGCTTGGGCCGTCGCCTTCACGAGCTTGTCCGCCGCTCGCGTGGCACGCTCGGCAACTTTGGCGGGCTTCTTTCGCAGCGCTTTCTTCGAGACATCGGCGGCGTCTCGGGCGTCTTCGGACAGCTGGCGCAGCTTCTTGGCGCTCTTGCCAGGCAGAGCCTTGGCCGCCTTCTTCGCCTGCTTGGCCGCCGCCGCGGCGTCGTCCATCGCGTCCAGCGCCTGGCGTTGTGCCTTCGTCGTCTTGGCCATAGCCGCACCTTAGCGCGGGTGGGTCAGCGGACGCCTCGGTCACCGCTGCTTTCCGGTCTAGCCGATCCCGAGCAGGCGCTCGACGAACCAGACCAGCCCCACCACGGTCACGCCCGCGGCGATGACGACTCCGACGACCAGACCCGTTCTCGGGGCCGCCTTGCGGACCGCCAGCAGGATGGGGAACGTCACGACGATGATCGCCACCTGCACGGCTTCGATCCCCAGATTGAAAACGAGCAGCGCACCGAGCAGCGACCAGGACGAGGGCTCGTGGATGCCGAGGGCGCCGGCGAAGCCGACCCCGTGGAGCAGCCCGAATCCGAAGACCACGGCGAATCGTGCCATCTGGGTGCGGTCGAACCCGGTGTCGGTCGGCGATGCGTACAGCTGCGCCGGCTCTCGGCGCTGACGCCACACCCGCCAGAGATACCAGCAGCCGACCACCGCGATCGACAGCGCGATGAGCGGCTCCACGAGCGCGGCGGGCAACGACACGATCCCCAGCGCGGCGAGGATGAATGTCACGGAGTGCGCGACGGTGAAGGCCGTCGCCGCCAGCACGATGTCACGCAGACGGCGGGAGCCGACGATGAGGGCGAGGAGGAACAGGATGTGGTCGATGCCGAACAGCAGGTGCTCGGATCCGAGCACGAAGAACCGCCCGAGTCGTTCGAACAGCGCCTGCTCCGTGCTGAACGCCGGCTCCTGGCGCGTCAATGTCGCACTGCCCGAGGTGTGATCGACGGCGTACTCGACGATCGTGACGGTGCCCCGCACGAAGCCCTCCTCGTCGGGAAAGAGCGCGCTGCGCAGCTCGTGCGCGGCAGCCTGCTCGCAGACGTAGTCGAGCGTGAGCACGGCGTACGGCACGTCGTGCCGCTCGGTGACCCTCAGCGCGCCGGTGCGCTCCGGCACGCACGGGACGTCGTCCGCCGAGACCTCGAGACGTTCGGTCACGTAGTCGACGATCGCCTCGGGATGCGCGTTGAGCGCGTCAGCCTCTTCGCCGGTGCCGAAGACGTCCATGCCGTCCTCGAAGAACTCCGGCGCGTCCTCGGCGTCGGACACGGACAGCACCAGCAGGTCGTACTCCAGTCCGATCTCGGCACGGACCACCCCCGGCACCGGTGCCGTCGCATCCACGTACACGGTCGTGGTGAACCCGTGGCCGTGGGCAGAGGCAGGAGTGAAGAGGACGGATGCCGCAGCGGAGGCGACGGCGATGGCGATGGGGATCGCGGCCAGCCGATGGCGGCGTATCAGCGCGGTCAAGCGGGCTCCTTCACAGACAGGGTGATGCTCGTTCATGCAGATGAACGGCGTGGGATCGCGGGGAGAACACCTCGGAATCCTCGGCCGTCGGCGCGCGGGAGGGCCTGCTCCCCGCGGTGCAGCGGGGAACAGGCCCTCTCGAGGGTCTCCGCCTACTCCGACGAGGGAGGCGTCTGCTCCACCGTCGGCGACGGCTCCGGGGCGGGAGTCGTCACCGGGCTCGGCGTGGGCGTCGGGGTCGGCGTCGCGTACGGCGCCAGCTCAGGAGTGACCTGCCTCTCAGCTGTCGCCTTGTCGCCGGTCACGAACACGCTCGGCAGTGACGGCGTCTCGCCGCCGCCGACCGACCGGGCCACGACGAACCACGCGTAGGCGGTGTTCTTCTTCAGGCCCGTCCACGTCACTGAGGCCACCTGACCCGAGGCGGCGGTCGTCTCGCCGATGACCGCGATCGGGTTGTAGAGCGCGAGCGAATCCGTGCGGAAGCTCGTCGTACGCGAGGTGAGATCGACCGGCAGCACCATGTTGTCGGCCTCCGGCAGGTACCGCAGCGCCGGGTCGTACTCGTCGGCGCCGAACTCGCCGAGGAACGGCGAGTACGTGTCGACGAGCATCTCCGACCGGTCCACGTCGAACTGCAGCAGACGCAGGAAGCTGGCGCCGAAGCGCAGCTTGTCGGTGGGCGCGTATCCGCCGATCCCGGTCAGGCCCAGCTGCTCGGCAGAGACCGTGAACGCCTGGTAGTCCGCGAGCAGCTCGACGACTCCGTGGCCGACCTGGCCGACCTCGGGCTTGACGTTCGTACCCAGGCCGTGGATGTGCCCCGCGAGGATGAGGAACACGTTCGGGTTGGGTTCGACGATCTTCTTGTACAGCAGAGCACCGTCGGGAGCCGCGTAGCCGGAGTTGCGTCCGTCGGTCTGAGCGCTCGCGGCGAGGTAGTCGTGCGAGAGCAGGATGCCGTTGCGATCCGGGTAGCGAGCGAAGATCTCCGCCGCCCACGCTGTCTCCTCGTTGGTGACACCGTAGGACAGCCCTACCGCGACGAAGTCGAGGCCGCCGGCCGAGAACAGGGTGTAGTTGTTCTGGTTGTCGCCCTCGCGCCACGGTCCGCCGTACTCGGCGTCGATCCACGCGTCGTCCGCCGCCTCGTAACGGTCGGGGCCGAAGTACTGGTTGTACAGGGCCTCGGGGCCGTTCTCGGTGCCGGAGCGGTTGTCGTGGTTCCCCGCGATCACCTGATTGGTGACCCCGGCGTCGTCGAGAATCGCCTGCTGACGCGATGACACCTCGAACTCGCCGATCACCTGCTGCATCATCGCCTCGTCCGCGGGCGTGCGGATGTTGTTCTCGATGATGTCGCCGGTGTGTGCGACGTACTCGATCTTGCGGTCCGCGGCGTTGTCGGCGATCCAGCGGGTGGTGTCACCGTACGCCTTCTCCCAGATCGCACGCTCGGCCGCCGTCTCCTGCTCGACGGCCCCCTCCGACAGGTACTGTGTGTCGGTGAAGTGCGCGATCGAGAAGTCGTACGACGCGGGGTCGGCGAAGCCCTCCTCGCCGGGGTCGATCTCATCGGCGAAGGGATCCTCACCGGTGATCATGACGTGCACCTGCTGGCCGTCGATGTAGCGGGCGTCGACCAGCGAGGTGAGCACCGTGTTGCCCTCGAGGGCGCCTCGCGAGCTGGCGAGGACGTCCCACGCCGCCGCCTGGAGGTTCCAGGCGCGCAGCGCGACGACGCGGGTCGGGTCGATGACCCCCTCCCAGCGCAGCACCGGATCGGCGACCTGTCCCTTGAGCTGCACGTCGAACCGCTGGTACGTCACGTCGCGGCCCACCGGCGAGTCCAGCGTGACGCCGTCACCCGGGGCCAGCGACTTCGTGGAGCCGATGTTCGACTCGCCGGCGACCCCGAGGCTGGTCGGCACGTCGGTCGAGGTGCCCTGCCATCCCTGGTTGGGCGTGAGGATCTCGGCCTGCGAGAAGGTCGCCGTGACGTCACCGCCGTCGGGCTCGCCGACGGTCGCGCCGAGCGTCACCGATCCCGAGACTCCGCCCGTGCCGGTCGTCGGCGTGAGGTCCGTCGGCACGTCGGGGATGCCCGCCGACGAGAACGCCACCTCGCGCTGCGCCGAGTTGCCGAGCGAGTCGGTCGCCGTCACGGCGATCGTGTGCTGACCGGCCGAAAGGCCCGGTCCGACGAGATCGCCGAGGGCGACCGGGGCGCCGTCGAGCGTGAGCTCGGGCGTACCCATCAGACCAGAGGCGTCCTCGAGCTGCACGTCGAGCGCCACCGCCGAGGTGATCGTCGTACCGACGGCAGGAGTGCTCGACGAGATCACCGGAGCGGTGTTGTCGGTCAGCAGCTGGCGCGTCGCGGTCTCACCGGTGGTCGACGTGGCGGCGATCGTGTGAGCACCGTCCGTGAGGGAGGCGGTGTCGACCTCTGCGCGCAGGCCCTGTGCCGAGGCATCCGTCACCAGGAAGTGGACGTCGATCTCGGCGAACGAGTTGACGTTCGAACCGCATGTGCCGTCTCCCATCGCGTACGACGCCTTCAGGCGCTGACCCGTCGCGGTGCCGGCGGCCGGCGTGAGCGCGAGGTTCGAGATCGTGAAGTCGTCGCGGTTGCAGCCGGTCTCGGTGGTGCCGGTCACGACGTCGATCGTGTTCCAGCCGGGCAGCAGCCACTCGTTCGGGATGACGATGTCGACCCGCTCGCCGACGTGGACGCCGCCGAGCAGCTGAGGGATCCCGTTGACGTAGAGCATGTTGGCGAACACGTCGTCGATCGAGTTGGTTCCGACGTCGAAGCTGAACGTCGCCTCGCCGGAACCGAGGGTGGGCAGGGTCGAGACCGCGGGAGCGTCGATCGTCCAGCTCGTGTCGGCCCGGGCGAGGGCGGTCGTCGAGGAGCCGCAGTTGCCGTCGCCCATCGAATACGACGTAGCGACATTCCGACCGGCAGCGGTGCCGTCGCTGACCTGCAGTGCGAGCTCGGTGACGGTGAAGTCGTCGAGGTTCGCGCCGCAGCTCGAGCTCACGTCGCCTGCGACGATGGCTACGGCGTTGTCACCCGGAACGAGGTAGCGGTTGGGAACCGGCACCTCGACCCGCTGGTTGACCCAGTCGCCGAGGATGTCGACTTTGTGCCCGTTGACCAGCAGGTGGTTCTGGTACCGGTGCTCAATCGAGTTCGAGCCCACCGTGAACGCGAAGATCGACGACCCGGCGCCGAGCGAGACCGCCGCGGGAGCCGGGGCGCCGTCGACCGTGAGGGCGCTCACGCCGCCGTCGCCGCTCGCTGGCAGCGACGCCGAGACGGTCTGCACGCCGCGGGTCAGGGTGCCGTCTTCCGGCGAGACCTGCGGAGCGCCGACCGGCGCGTTGTTGACCGAGACGGCGTGCGCCACGGTGCCGCCCGCGGCGGTCGTCGCGACGATCTCGTGCTGTCCATTGGCCAGCGCGGTCGTGTCTACGTCGGCTGTCAGGCCGGTCGAGGCGAGCGGAGCGCCGAGCACGAAGAACGACAGCTCCGCGTGGGTGATGTCGCCTGTCTGCGTGCCGCAGTCTCCGTCGCCGAAGTTGAGCGTGAACGGGTTGTCCTCACCGTCGGCGACCTCGCCGAGCAGTTCGAGGCTGACGTCCGTGACGACGAAGTCGTCGTAGTTCACGCCGCATGCCGCATCCGCGGTGCCGGCGAAGATCTCGATGGTGTTCTCGCCCGTGACGAGCCAATCGTTCGGGATCGGGATGTCGACCCGCTCGGATACCCACGTGCGGTCCTGATCGATGCGGTGCCCGTTCACGATGAGGTAGTTCGCGTACGACAGGGCGGCCGAGTTGCTGCCGACGTCGAACAGCAGGTGCGACAGGCCCGGTGTCGGCGACACAGTCAACTCCTGGCCGTCGATCGTGAGGTTCGTCACGGGGTCGCCTGCGGTGGTCGCGTCCGAGGCGACGGTGACCGTCCCCTCGACCCAGGAGCCGTCCGCCGGCGTCAGCGTCGGTGCGACGGGAGGTGCCTCAGGGCTGGGCTTCGCCGTGGAGAGCGGTGCAGCGGATGCCGCGGGTGCCGCCAATCCGGTGACGAGGAGCGCGGCCGCGATGCCCGCAGCCGTCACCCTTGTCTTCGTCCAGTGTGTGCGTTGCGCCCCGCTGGGGTCGGGGCGTCTCGAACTCGGCCGCATGCGCGCGCCGTCCTTTCCTCTGGGAGTGGAGGGCGCACGACTCCCGGTGGGGACTCGGGGTGCACGCCCGCTCGACACGCTGGCCGCGCCGGGTGAACGCCAGGAGAGCGGAAAGCGACGAGCAGGCGGCGGAAATGGGGCTTGTCAACGGCTCCCGGGCCGGCGTGAGCACGCCGTAGCATGACCGGATGGCGTCGGCGGAGCAGAGGGCACGGGTCACCACGGAGCGAGACGTCCATGCCTGACCGGGCGCGACCGGCCCAGTGGCGCGTCGATGTCGGAGACCTCGTGTTCCGGGTGCTGTCGTCCGTCGCACCGGAGAGCCGCGAACCCGCGATCGTGCTCGTGCACGGCATCGGCGTGTCCCACCGCTACCTCTCGCGGCTGCACGACGAGCTGGCGGCCCGCCGTACCGTCTTCTCGATCGATCTGCCGGGCTTCGGCGGGCTCCCGAAGCCTCGCCGCGACCTGGACGTGCCCGAGATGGCGCACGCTCTCGGGCAGGTCGTGGCGGGACTCGGCGTCGGACCGGTGGTGCTCCTCGGCCATTCGATGGGATGCCAGTGGGTCGTCGAAGCGGCTCTCCAGCGCCCCGACCTCGTCACGACGGTGGTGGCGATGGGGCCGGTCGCAGATGACCGGCACCGGACCATGATCGGCCAGACGCGCGCGCTCGCGGTCGACACCCTGGGTGAGCCTCCGTCAGTGAACGTGATCGTGTTCACCGACTACCTGCGCTGCGGAGTCCCCTGGTATCTGACGCAGTTGCGGCACATGCTCGCCTATCGGCTGGAAGAGCGCGTGCCCGACCTCGCCGTGCCCCTCCTCCTCATCCGGGGCGGCGCCGACCCGATCGCCGGACTCGAATGGTGCCGGCGGCTTCGCCGGAGCGCTCCGACAGCTCAACAAGTGCTCATCCCGCGACACCACCATGTCGCACAGCACTCGTCACCGAAGGCCGTCGCCTCGGCGATCCTGACGCTCGCCTCGTGAGGCCCGCCGATCTCGAGGCCGACACTCCCGTTCGCCGACCACCGGAGGCGCGCCTCACGCGGGAAGGGGCAGTCGCGCCGCGACGGTCCAGCCGCCGGGCGACGGCCCGACTTCGACGGTGCCGCCGAGCTCTTCGACACGTTCGGTGAGTGAGCGGATGCCGACACCCGGCGAGAACCCTGCGTCCGGCGTCCCGTCGTCGCGCACGACGGCCTCCAGCGTCCCTGACCGGGCCGACAGCGCGACGACCACCCGGCTGGCGGTCGAGTGGCGGTTCGCATTGGCGATGGCCTCGACGACCACCCGGTACGCGGCGAGCTCGACCGCCGGCGAGATCTCGGGCAGCGGACCGATTTCGAGCGTCACCGGGAGCCCCGCCAGATGCCCCGCCTGCTCGCGCAGCGCACCGACGAGACCGTCACCGTCCAGCGCGACCGGTCGCAGGCCGTACACGACACGGCGCACCTCGGCGAGCGCTTCGCCGAGGTCGTCACGAGCCTGCGTCAGCATCGAGTCGGCGCGCGCGGGTTCGTCGGGCACGAGGTTGCGTGCGGCGTCCACGTGCAGCGCCGCGCTCGTCAGCGTCGGGCCGAGACCGTCATGCAGGTCCCGATGCAGCGCCTTGCGCTCGGTCTCGCGCGCCTCCGCCGTCTGCGCGCGCGCGATACGCAGCTCGGCGACGAGCCGCTGCTCGCGCAGCACGAGCGCAAGCGACGGCGTGAGCAGCTCGAGGGTCCGACGGTCGGCTTCGTGGAGCCGCACCTCGCCCGCTCGCAGCGTCACGACGAGCACAGCGTCCCGGCCCAACGGAAGGGAATCGTGGGCGGCGTCCGCGGGATCGACACCGTCTGCCGCAACGACTCGACCGCCCGCGTGCACGGCGATCCGCGGCATCCGCAATGCCTGGCGCAGCTCGTGCAGCACCTCATCGAGCGTGTCCGCACTGATCGCCGCGCCGACCCGCCCCGCCGTTGTCGCAGGATCGTCGCGGGTGCCGTAGAAGAGCCGGCCGATTCCGCGCTGCGCCAGCAGTCGGAGGGGGTTGAACAGGAGAGCGACCAGCACGGCGGCGACCACGGCGACAGTCCGATCCGCGTCGGCCGGCACCACCAGCGTGAGTGCGGCCACGAGTCCTGCGTAGAGGGCGACGACCACCGCGATGACGCTGCCGTAGACGAGCGTGCGCGACAGCACCACCCGGATGTCCAGGAGTCCCTCGCGGACGATCGCGATCGCGATCGCGATCGGCACGAACACGGTGCTGAACAGGAGCACGATCGGCCCGTCCCCGGTGACGAACCGCTGCAGGTTGAAGACGGCGATGGCGAGTATGGCGAGCATGAGCCACATGACCTGTCGCCGGGTGCGCGCATCGCCGCGCACGAAGCGCACGATGAGGGAAGCGACGGCGATCGGCAGGACCGCGAACCCCACGACGAGGCCCACGGCGTCGAGCGTCTGGGGATCCAGGCCCGCGATCGCCAGTATCGACATCGAACCCGGTTCACCCGGAATGGCCTCGAAGGGACCGACTACGGTCGACACGAGCACCCAGGCGATGGCGACGGTGAAGTACACCGCGGCCCAGCGCCACCGCCGCGAGAGCAGCCTTCCATCGGGGTAGTACAGCAGCGCGAGCATGAAGAGGGCGGGAAGCCCGAGCGTCCACGCGCCCAGGTACACCGTCGTCAGGGTTCGCGTGGTCCATTCCGGCCAGCCCTGGTCCAGCCCGAGCGTGGCGATCGGTGCGACAGCCGCCGAGACGAGGTGCCCCATACCGGCGACGGCCATGAGCACGCCGACCGGATGCCGCGGCCGGAACCATGCGATGAAGAGCCCCGATGCGGCGAGGGCGACGCCGACCACGAGGTTCGAGGCCGTGTACGAGCTCAGCCATTCGTCGAGGGACATGCCGGCCACGATGGCGGCGACGACGGATGCCGCAACCAGTGCCACCATGCCGCTCCACGCGACGACGACTCCGGCGCGCCGGACGGCGGGAGCCGCGGTACTGGCGGCGGCCCCGGCCGGATCGAGCGGTGCGCCCGCGTAGGCGGGCTCGGGCGTCGTCACGTCCGCCTCCCCAGGCCCGCGTCCCTTGCCGTCACGATCGCCTCGGCACGGGTGGCCACGCCGAGCTTGAGGAAGATCGCCGAGACGTGGTTGCCGACCGTCTTGGGCGCCACGCCCAGGCGCTCCGCGATCGCCGAGTTCGAGAGTCCCGCAGCGATGAGGTCCGTCACCTCGAGTTCGCGCGCCGTCAGCTGCGGCAGGGACGATCCCGCCGGCGTCGGTGCGATGTGCCGCAGCACGCGGGAGGCTACGGAACTGCTGAAGATGGCCTCCCCGGCCGCGACAGCGCGGATCGCACGCTCGATCTCCTCCTGCTGCGCGCCCTTCAGCAGGTAGCCGCGCGCGCCGGCGGCGAGCGCGTCGGCGATGAGTGCGTCCTCGTCGAACATCGTCAGGACCAGGACGGCGACCTCCGGGTAGTCCTGAGCGATGCGCCGGGTCGCGGCGACGCCGTCGGTGCCCGCCATGCGCAGGTCCATCACGACCACATGCGGACGGCGAAGCGCGACCTCGCGCACGGCCGCCTCGCCGTCGTCGGCCCGACCGACGACCTCGATGCCCGGCAGCGTCTCGAAAAGCGCCGCCAGACCGGCCAGCACGACGGGGTGGTCGTCCACGAGGACGACCCGCGTGACGCCATCGCCGGCCATGGCTTGATTCTGCCGCTCTGCCGCCCCGGCCCCTAGGGGTACGCCCCCAGGCCTTCCGGGAGATCTCCCGGACACCGCCCGGCGGTCCGGCCTGTGCCCTCAGGCCCGGAAGCCGCGCGACGACGACGATGTGGCGTGCGGCCGAAGCGCGGTCCGCAGAACGGAGCAGCTCATGTCCACCCCGTCCGTCTCCACCCGACGTCCTCGCGTGGGCGTCCTCCGCACCGGCCTCACCCTCGCCGGCCTGCTCGGTGCGCTCGACATCGCCGGCGGCATCATGCAACTCGGCGGGGCCGCCCTCCTTCCGACGGCCGTCGCCGTGCTGATGATCGCCTTCGGCGTGGCGACGCTCGTCCTCGTCCCGTTCGCCTGGCGCGGTTCGGCGTGGGCCGGCTGGACCATCGTGGGCGTGAGGATCCTGTCGGCCATGACCGGTCTGCCGGCATTCTTCGTCCCGGGCGTTCCGGCGGGCGCCGTGGTCGCGGCATCCACCGGGCTCCTCCTCGCGGTGATGGTCGCCACGCTGATCGCTCTCGGCATCGAGTCGCGGCGATGAACGCCGTCGACACCGCGGCGGGCGTCACGCCACGCCGCGCCGACCTCCGCACGTTCGATCGCGTCGTGGCTGCGGCCCTGATGCCGGTGGGGCCGGCGGCCGTCGCCGTCATCCGGTTCGTCATCCCCTTCGAGCCGGTCGGGGAATCCGTCACTGCAGACCCGGATGCGCAACGACTCGTGATGGCGCTGGGCGTCGCCGCGACGTTCACGATGGTTCCCGGTCTGTACGCGGCACTCCGGCTGCTGCGCCGGGGATCTCCACGTCTCACCGCGTGGACGGCCGCGATCCTGGTGCCGGCCTACCTGGCGATGCTCGCCGGGGGCATGGACGCGGCGACCATGGCCGCCTACGACGCCGGCTTCACGCCCGCCGAGATGGACCGTCTGAACATGGCCATGTGGATGCTGCCGTCGACGATGGTGTTCGGCGTGGTGTTCGTCATCGGCCACATCGTGGGCACCGTGCTGCTGGGCGTCACGATGATCGTCAGCCGCACGACGTCGATCCTCGTGGGCGTGGCGATGGCGATCTCGCAGCCGCTCCACTTCGTGGCCCTGGTGGTGTTCCAGAGCCGCATGCTCGACCTCATCGCCTGGGGCACGACGTCCGTGTGCATGGGCGTGCTCGCCTGGCACGTGCTGCGGACACCGAACGATGAGTGGGATCTGCCACCGCTGCCGGCGCGCCCCGCACGGCGGTGAGCCTGAGGAGGAGGGGACGGATGCCGCGGTCCGCGGCATCCGTCCCTCGCACCGTCGCCCTACACTCGGGCCATGCGCTTTCTCCGGGCCGTGCTGTCGGCCGTCGTCGCGACGCTTCCTGTGCTGGTCATCCTGCTCATCCCGACATTCGTGCGCGCCGATACCGGAGACACCGCATACACCGGAGTCGGCGGCACCCTTCTCAACGGCCTCTTCATCGCGGCGATCATCCTGATCCCCACGGTGAACGGGTGGCTGGACCCGGAGGTGCCGGCGTGGACGGCCGCGACGGCGATGGCCGCGACGGCCCGCGTGTGGCGCAGCCGGATCTGGTTCGCGCTCCTCGCGGTGCTCGCCCTGCTGGCGATCTTCGCCGCGGGCCAGACCGCGGCCTACCTCCTCAGCCAGAGCTCGCCGGCGGTCGTCGACGGCGAGCTCGACTACAGCCGCTTCCTGGCGCAAGAGCTCGTCGTCTACCTCGCCGGTTACGTGCTCTCGCTCACGACGTACGTGCTGCTCATCCGCGTGCTCGCGCGCGGCACCGAGGCGCCGAAGAAGACGTCGAAGCGGCGGTAGTCGAGCGGGGGGAAGCAACGTAAAAGGCCCCGGGTGCTGGGGACACCCGGGGCCTGACGTCGCCTGCTCTCGCTACCAACCCCCCGGTCAGCGGCGCTGGACGACGGTTCGGGAAGGATTCTTGGGGAGGGCCTTCCCTGAGATGCTGGGGACATCTCCCTTAAAGGGTAACCCGGCTCGCAAGGTGTGTGCTGTCCCCTCTTCGGGGGACATTTCGCGTCCGTCAGTCCGGTACGGCGTAGCCCGTCACCCAACGGTCGAGAGCATCGTACGCCCGCTCGCGCGGTTCGTCACGCGACAGGAAGACGTCGTGGATGGCGTCGCGGATGCGTGAGATCGTCACGAGCTCGCCGATCTTCGTCGCCGCGCGGGCGATGTCGTCGACGACCAGCACAGAGTCGGTCGACGTCATCGATTCGCGCCATGAGAGCGGTGCCGTCGAAGCCTTCGAGAGCAGCACCATGGCGGGACAGCCGACGTCGACTCCCGCCGCGACGCGGCGGTGCCCGGCCATCACGGCGGACAGCCAGCCGGGTGCCGTCGGAAAACCCCGGTCAGGCCGCCACAGCGCGCGATGGTCCGCGTGCGGAAGCGTGCCGATCTCCTCCTGCGCGCGCGTGTAGAAGCCGAAGTCGACGGCCGGCTGCGTTCCCCGCGGATCGATCCGGGCCCGCATATCGACCAGCGGTGCGAGCGCCTGCCGGCCCAGCGGGCCGAGCTGCAGCTCGAGCCACGGGCTGTTGAGCACGAGGGCGTCGGCGAAACCCGGATGGCGGGCGGCCCAGAGAGTGAGCGTGAGACCCCCGGTCGAATGTCCCATCAGCACGAGCCGGCGGCCGCGGCGCCGCTCATGCCTGTCCGGTTCCTGCGGCTGCACGTTCGGCGCGGCCGCAGGCTGTTCGTGCGTCCGCTGCGCGCCCGCAGGCTGTGCGTGCGTGCGCGCAGCGAGAGCGGACAGGACGTGCGCCTCATGCGGGGCCGCCGTCTGGGCCGCGGGGGCAGGATGTCCCATCGCCCGCAGAGCGGCGCCGATGTCGGCGTCGTAGTCGTCGAGCGAGTCGATGTAGCCGGGAGCCTGGCCATCGCGCAGGCTCCGACCGTAGCGGCGCAGGTCGAGCGCATAGAACCGTGCGCCGCGTCGCGTCCAGAACTCCGCGAGTTCGCGCTGGAAGAAGTAGTCCGACCAGCCGTGCACGTACAGCACATCGACATCCCGCAGCGACGCGAACGCGGTCGTCACCGGATTCGGGATGCTGCGCACCAGCGTGGCGACGAGCGCCCCGTGCTCCCCGGTCACGCCCAGCGGCAGCGTCAGCTGCTCGAACGGCTTCCCGAGGATGTCGGGGACCCACGCCGCAGTCGTCCCGGCCATGGCCTCAGCCTACGGGGCGACCCGCTTCGACAGGCTCAGCGACCTCGTGGGAGAGGCCGTCGACCTGTCGGGCAGGCTCGGCAACCTGATCCGGCGGACGCGCTCACTCGCCGCGCGAGATCGTCACCATCTCGTCGCGCGGAACGACCTTGACCCGCGCACGCTCGTGCGGCGCGCCGAGCGCCATCTCGTGCTGGTCGAGGCGGTGCCAGCCCTCCAGGTCGGTCCACGCTACGCCGCGCGAGGCCAGCAGCTCGGGGATCGACTCCTCCGACGGGTCGGCCGGCTGCCACCACGTGCCCTGATCGTTGATGAGGTGGCGGATCGTCTCCATCGCATCGGACTTGGTGTGGCCGATGAGACCGACCGGTCCGCGCTTGATCCAGCCGGTGGCGTACACGCCGTTGACCCGCTCGTTCGAGTCCTTGCTCAGCACCTGGCCCTCGCGGTTCGGGATGACCCCGTGCCGCTTGTCGAACGGCACGCCGGGCAGCGGCGAACCGAAGTAGCCGACGGCGCGGTACAGGGCCTGGATCTGCACCTCGCGCATCTCGCCGGTGCCGACGACGCCGCCTTCGCCGTCGGGGCGCGTGCGCTCGTAGACGAGCGCGCACACGCGCCCTTCGGCATCCTTCTTCACCTCCACGGGCTTGGCGTAGAAGTGCAGGTGCAGGCGCCGGGACGCCGTGCCGCCGGCGTTGTTGACCGAGTCGCGCTTGCGCCACGACTGCAGCACGCGGTCGATCACCATGACCTGCTTGTTGCTCGCGATGGCGGCACGCGCCGCGTCGTCGTAGTCGAAGTCCTCGTCGTAGACGACCATGTCGACGTCGCGCAGCTCGCCGAGTTCGCGGAGCTCCAGCGGCGTGAACTTCACGTTCGCGGGCCCGCGGCGGCCGAAGACGTGCACGTCGGTGACCTTCGACGCCGCGAGACCCTCGTAGACGTTGTCGGGGATCTCGGTGGGCAGCAGGTCCTCGGCGTGCTTGGCGAGCATGCGCGAGACATCCAGGGCGACGTTGCCGTTGCCCAGGACCGCGACGGATGCCGCATCCAGCGGCCATTCGCGCGGCACATCGGGGTGCCCGTCGAACCAGCTCACGAAGTCGGCGGCGCCGTAGGAGCCGGCGGCGTCGATGCCGGGGATGTCGAGGTTCGTGTCGCGGATGGCGCCGGTGGCGAAGATCACCGCGTGGTAGTGGTGCTTGAGGTCGTCGAGGGTGATGTCCTCACCGAAGCGCACATTGCCGAAGATGCGGATGTCGCCGCGGTCGAGCACCTCGCGCAGGGCGGTGATGATGCCCTTGATGCGCGGGTGATCGGGGGCGACGCCGTAGCGGACCAGCCCGTACGGGGCGGGGAGCTGCTCGAACAGGTCGATCGACACGTCGAACCTGCGCTCGGCCTTGAGCAGGATGTCGGCGGCGTAGATGCCCGCCGGTCCTGCACCGACGATCGCCAGCCGGAGCTTGGTCATGGTGGTCCTTTCGGGAAGCGCACCCCGCATGGGGCTGGTCCCTGAGCTTGTCGAAGGGCTCGAAGCCGAGGCCTTCGACAGGCTCAGGGACCGGGAACGTCTAACTGGAGCGGTCGGCGACAGCCTGAGCGAATCGGGTGAGGGCTTCGCGCACGGCGCCGTCGGGGAGGGGGTCGAGCGCCTCGATCGCCTGGCTCGACCAGGCGTGGGCGAGATCGAGGGTGGCCGCGGTCGCCTCGTGATCGCGCAGCTGGGCGAGCGGCTCGTCGAGGATCGAGGGATCCGCGCCGTCGGCGATGCGGGCGACGCCGTCGTCGATGCGGGCGCGCAGTTCGACGGAGGCCGCATCCTTGCGCTCTCCGAGCACGAGGTACGGCATCGTCGGCACGCCGGCGCGCAGATCGGTTCCGGGCACCTTGCCGGTCTCGTCGGGGTCGGCGGACAGGTCGATCACGTCGTCGAGCAGCTGGAACGCGACCCCGGCCTTCTCGCCGAAGGTCATCATCGGGGCCTCGAACTCTTCGGGCCCGTTCGAGAAGATCACGCCCGACTGCGCCGCGGCGGCGATCAGCGAACCGGTCTTGTCGGAGAGCACCTGCAGGTAGAACTCGACGCGGTCGTCGGTCTCGGACGGACCGACGGTCTCGTGCATCTGCCCGAGCACGAGACGCTCGAACGTGTCGGCCTGCAGCCGGATCGCACGGTCGCCGTGGCGCGCCATGATCTGGCTCGCGCGGGAGAACAGCAGATCGCCGGTGAGGATCGCGACGTTGTTGCCCCACACCGCGTGGGCGCTGGGCACCCCACGACGCTTGTCGGCGGCATCCATCACGTCGTCGTGATACAGCGAGCCGAGGTGGGTCATCTCAAGAGCCGTGGCGGCATGGATGACTTCGTCGGTCGCACCGTCGCCGAGCTGGGCGGTCAGCAGCGCGAGCATCGGACGAACGCGCTTGCCGCCCGCGTCGTACAGGTAGCGGCTGGTGGCGTCGGCGAGGGTGTCTGCCACCCGCAGCTCGCGCTCGAGCGCGCTGTCGACGCGCTTCAGGCCTGCCTCGACGGTCTTGAGCAGAGTGCGCGATCGCGCTCCGGCGAAGATGCGGTCGGTCAGGCCCAGCTTGCCCGCGATATGGGAGCCCGGCGCTGTCGGTGTCACACGCCCAGCCTACCGGGGGCTCGTTTCGTCCCGGTCCCCCGGGCGCCGATCAGCGGGAGACCGGGGGTTTCGTCGTCCCTGCCGCGGGCTTCACGGGCTTCGTCGCACGGTGCAGGGCGACGATGCCCATCGAGAGATTGCGGTGGGCGACGTCGGTCCAGCCCGCCTCGCGGATCCAGGCGGCCAGCGTTCGCTGGTCGGGCCAGTCGCGGATCGACTCATTGAGGTAGTCGTACGCCTCGGCGTTGGAACTCACCGTCTTCGCGACCACCGGCAGCACGCGGTCGTTGTAGAAGCGGTACAGCCCGTTGAACGTCTTGGACGGCGGCTGCGAGAACTCGCAGATCACGAGCCGCCCGCCCGGCTTGGTCACGCGCAGCAGCTCGCGCAGCGCCTTCTTCGGCTCGTTGACGTTGCGGAGGCCGAACGACATCGTGACGGTGTCGAACTCGTCGTCGTCGAACGGCAGCGCGGTCGCATCGGCCTGCACGAACGACAGATTGCGGATGCCGCCGCCCGGCGCCTTCGAACCGTGGCGGCGCTCCCCCTCGGCGATCATGCCGGGTGAGAAGTCGGCGGCGACCACCTCGGCCCCGCTTCCGGCGAGCGCGACGCTCGACGCGCCGGTGCCGGCGGCGAGGTCCAGGATGCGCTGCCCGCGCCGCGGGTGGACGGCGCGAGTGGTCGCGGCGCGCCAGAACCGGTCGTTGCCCATGCTCAGCACGGTGTTGGTGCGGTCGTAGCCGGCCGCGACCTGATCGAACATGCCGCTCACACGCGACGGATCCTTGTGCAGGTCGGCGCGGTTCGGCTCATGGTCGGAGGGGTGGGATGCCACGGCTTCGAGTCTAGGCCGCGCTGCCGGGGCGGGCGGGGTCGGGGCCGGCAGGTGCAGGGGCGGCGGGTTCGTCGGCGTCGGTGAAGTCCGCGGGAGCGGGCTGCGGCACCGGCGGCAGCGCGGCCAGGCGGGCGAGCCAGCGCTGAGCGGTCTCGTCGTCGAACGGAGGGAGGCCGTCGCGCACGCGCCCTTCCAGGTCGACCGCGACGGACTCGAGCCTCTCCACCAGGTCGAGCGGGTAGCCGTAGGCGACGCGGTGCTCGTCCCACTCGTCGCGGTCCTCGATGTAGACGTCGCCGGGGCTGCGCAGCACACCGTCGCGGTCGAGGTACGGTGCGGCCGGCTCACGCCGGACGACGTCGAGGTCCATGTCGATCCCGGTCGGAAGGCCCGCATCCCAGCGCACATCCCAGGCGATGTCGATGTACACGCGCGTCGGGTGCGGGGCGGCGTTGTGCGTGTACGCGAAGTCGCCGCTCGGCGGGATCAGGGTGACGCTGTCGTGCTCCGCGGCGAACGCGCGGGCCGGTCGAGCGTTGTTCCAGCCGGCGGGCTGCCCGAGCCAGTCGCCCCAGCGATCACTGCCGAGGTAGATCTCGTCGTTGACCCAGTGGGCGCCGCCGTCCCATTTGCGCCAGCGGAACTGCAGCGCCGTCCCGACGGCGGGTCGGTCGGGACGTTGCGGATGAGGCTGGTCGTCGGCGTCGGCGGTCACCTCGCGAGTCTAGGCTGGAGGCGTGACATCTGCGCTCCGCCCGCCCCAGCTGGTGGTCGAGACTCGCGAGATCGAGCACGTCGACGACCTGCTGACGTATGCCTCTGCCGACGAGCCGCTCGCGTGGCTGCGCAGAGGCGACGGCATCGTCGGCATCGGCGTCGTCGGCGGCTATGAGCGCGGGCCGCACGGGGCGACCGGCCCCGACCCGGCGGATCTGTCCAGCGCGGCCGACGCCTGGCGGCAGATCGCCGCATCGGCGGAGATCGACGATCCGCTCGGTCTTCCCGGCACCGGCCTGGTCGCGTTCGGCACGCTCGTCTTCGACGAGCGGTCGTCGGCGGCCAGCCGTCTCATCGTCCCGCAGGCCGTGGTCGGCCGTCATCATGGACGGTCGTGGGTGACGCGGATCCGCCCCGCGTCCGACGCACCGCAGGATCCTCCCGTGGAGCCGTCGCCGTACGGCCCGTACTGGTCGGCGACGCTCGGCCCCGGCACCCTGAACCCCGCCGGCTACCAGGCAGCGGTGCGACAGGCCGTCGACGCGATCGTGCGCGGCGAGCTCGAGAAGGTCGTGCTCGCCCGCGACCTCGTCGGCACGATCCCCGCGGGCGCCGACCTGCGTCGGCTCGTCCGCGCCCTCGCCGACGACTACCCAGACACCTGGACCTTCGCCGTCGACGGGCTCATCGGCGCGAGCCCCGAGACGCTGGTGACGGCCTCGCGCGGCGTGGTCACGGCGCGCGTGCTCGCCGGCACGATCCCGCGCGGCACCGACGCACACGACGACACCGCGGCATCCACCTCCCTCGCGCACAGCGGGAAGGACCTCGACGAGCACCGCTACGCCGTGCAGAGCGTGCTCGAGACGCTCCGCCCTCACGTCCGTCACCTGCGCGCGGACCCCGAGCCGTTCACGCTGAAGCTGCCCAACCTGTGGCACCTCGCGACGGATGTCGCCGGAGACCTCGCCGACCACGCATCGGCGCTCGATCTCGTGGCGGCCCTGCACCCGACCGCGGCGGTGGCGGGCACCCCGCGGAAGGCCGCGCTCGACCTGATCCGCACGCTCGAGCCGTTCGACCGTCGGCGGTACGCCGGCCCGGTCGGCTGGGTGGACGGCGACGGCAACGGCGAGTGGGCGATCGCGCTGCGGTGCGCCCAGATCGGCGCCGAGCCGGCGCGGAGCCGCACCACCTCCAGCGACACCATTCCCGTCGTCGCCCACGCCGGCGCCGGGATCGTCGCCCAGAGCAACCCCGAGACGGAGCTGCTCGAGACACGGGTGAAGTTCCGGCCGATCGTCGACGCGCTCGCCTGAGCGCCCGCTCACGGGTGCGCGGTCGGGCGCTCCGCTGCCGATCTCACGCGGGAATGGTGCCGCTCCGCGCCAGCTGCCCGTACCAGAGCCCGCTGTCCTTGACGGTGCGCTCGAGCGTGTCGAAGTCGACGCGCACGATGCCGAAGCGCTTGGCGTACCCGTAGCCCCACTCGAAGTTGTCGAGCAGCGACCACACGAAGTAGCCCCGCAGGTCGACACCGCGCCGCATCGCCCGGTGGGCAGCCGTGAAGTGGCGCCGCAGGTAGTCCAGCCGCTGCGGGTCCGGCACCGAGCCGTCCTCGGCGACCTCGTCGTCGAACGCGGCGCCGTTCTCGGTCACCATGAGCGGCTGATCCGGGAACTGCTCCGACAGCGACACCAGCAGCTCCTCGAGCCCCTCGGGTGCGATGTTCCAGCCCATGGCGGTGTACGGGCCGGGCTGCTCGACGAACTCCACGGCCTGGTCGCTGCCCGGCCAGGCCGTGCCGCCCGCAGCGCCCTTGTGGCCGTCGTTCATCTGCTTCGCCGAGACGCCGTCCCACAGTCGCACGGTCGCCGTCGAGTAGTAGTTGACGCCGAGCACGTCGATCGGCTGGTGGATGGCCGCGAGGTCGCCCTCCTGCACGAACGACCAGTCGGTGACGGATGCCGTGTCCTCCACCAGATCCGCCGGGTACTCGCCCCGCAGCATCGGGTGGGTGAACGCCCGGTTGGCCAGCGCGTCGATCCGCCGCATCGCCTCGGCCGCGCCGTCGCCCTGGCCGCGCAGCACGTGGAAGTTGAGGGTGACCGAGTACTGCGGGTCGCCGGCCGAGGTCGCCCGGAGCGCCTGCACGGCACGGCCGTGCGCGAGGTTCAGGTGGTGCACCGCGGCGAGCGCCGCAGCGGGCTCGTGGCGCCCCGGCGCGTGCCCGCCCTGGCCGTAGCCGAGGTACGCCGAGCACCAGGGCTCGTTGAGCGTCGTCCAGGTGTGCACGCGATCGCCGAGCGCCGTCCCCATGATCTCGGCGTAGCGCTCGAAGGCGTCGGCCGCCGCGCGCGACGCCCACCCGCCGGCATCCTCGAGCCGCTGCGGCAGGTCCCAGTGGTAGAGCGTCGCGACGGGACGGATGCCGCGCTCGAGCAGTCCGTCGACGAGCCGCGAGTAGAAGTCGATGCCGGCCCGGTTCACGGCACCGGTGCCCGTCGGCTGGATGCGCGGCCACGCGATGGAGAAGCGATAGGCGCCCAGGCCGAGCTCGGCCATGAGGTCGAGATCGCTCTGCCAGCGGTGGTAGTGGTCGCAGGCGACGTCGCCCGTGTCGCCGTTCCACACCTTGCCGGGTGTCTTCGAGAACGTGTCCCAGATCGACGGGCCGCGGCCGTCCTCGTCGAACGCGCCCTCCACCTGGTACGAGGCCGTCGCCGACCCGAACGTGAAACCGGGAGGGAAGACGAGGCCGGAGTCGCGATAGTCGGTGGCTGCCTGGGTCTGGATCGAAGTCACGCTGTTCACTCTGTCACCTCGGGCCGGCCTGTCGCGAACCCGTGGGTGCGAGCATCCAGCGAGCCGAAACGCTCGAGCCCGGCGCGGGGTCAGGGTCGTTTCGTCTCGCTTCGCCCGCTCAACGGCCGGAGGTCCTGTCGGGGGTGAAGAGCATGCGCGCGAGCAGGAGCATCATGCCGGCGAAGCCGGCGACGAAGGCGACCGGCGCCCACCACCAGCCGACCGTGAAGACGAGCACGGCGATCACCGCGAACGTGACGAGCCAGATGACGGCGGTGTAGACGCCGAAGCGGGCCGCGGTCTCGGGCTCGCGCTCGAACCGGTTGGGCGGCTCGTTGCGCAGCGCCTCGCGGGTCCATGCCTTGTGACGATTCGTCTGGGTCGCACCGAGGAACGCGAACAGCACGATCGACGCGATCACTCCGAGAGCGGCGAACACGACACCCCACACAGGCAGCGCGCCCGCCACCACGAGCCCGGCGAACCCGAGCCCGTACGCCCCGAGGAAGGTGGCCAGAGCGTAGGAGGCCGCGCGGTTCTGGGGCATCGGGTGGCTCGTCGTCGTCTCCTGCGAGAGCGAGTCCCCGACGATCAGCGCCAGCGCCGTCGAGGCGAGGCCGAAGATTCCGATCAAGGCACCGACCGGGATCGGCAGCACTCCGACGGCACCCACGACCCCGAGCGCAATGGTGGCCACGGCCACGGCGGACCATGTGACGACCCGTGCGACGAAGGCGGGCTTCGGGCGCACGCGGTGCCGCAGCTGCTGCGACGCGTAGTCGGTCGCGCGCGTACGGGGCGAGGCATCCGTCGTGTCCTCGAGCAGCGCGCGAACGTCGCCGAGCTCCGTGATCGCCTCGCGGGCGGCGTCGGCAGGTGCGGCCCCTGCCGCCTCGAGCTCGGTGGTCCGGGCGACGAGGTTGGCGCGGACCTCCTCCTTCAGATCCTGAGCGTCGGGTGTCATCTCGACACCCTGGAAGGCTTCGTCGAGGAGACGGTGGATGTCGGTGTTCATTGCTGGCTCTCCTTCACGTCGAGCAGTGAGTCGATGATGCGCCGGGTCGCGGTCCAGGCCGCGACGTTGCTGCGGAAGACCGCACGGCCGGCGTCGGTGATGCGGTAGTACTTGCGACGGCCGCCCTGGGATTCGTCGCCCCAGTAGGACTCGACGAGTCCGTCCTTCTCGAGGCGGCGGTAGGTGGCGTACAGCGTCGCCTCTTTGATCTCGTGGGCGCCGCCGGTCGCATCGCGGATCGCCTTGTAGATCTCGAAGCCGTACGCGTCGTCGCGGCGGAGCACACCGAGCACGATCGTGTCGGTATGACCGCGCAGCAGGTCGGCCGCGAACGCGTCGTCTTTTGTCATGTCAAGTACTGTATCACATCAAGTACCTATGACCGTCGACTACTTGATCAGGTCGATCGCAACCTGATGCGAGTGGTGCTCGCCAGGCGCGCCCTCGGCTCGCGAGGCGAGCCCTCAGCTCGCGGCGAGCCGCTTCTTCTCGGCCTCGACGTCGAAGGTCGCCGGCGGCCAGTGCGGGTCGATCTCTTCGAGCGCCTCGAGCAGCAGGTGCTGCACCGCGAGGCGTGCGTACCACTTGCGGTCCGCGGGCACCACGTGCCACGGCGCGTGATCGGTCGAGGTGCGGTCGAAGACGGTCTGGTACGCCGCCATGTACGACGGCCACAGCTCGCGCTCGTCGACGTCGCCCGGGTTGTACTTCCAGTGCTTGTCGGGCCGGTCGAGCCGCTCCATGAGCCGCGACTTCTGCTCTTCGGGAGAGATGTGCAGCATCACCTTCACGACCCGCGTCCCGGTGTCGGTGAGGCGCTTCTCGAACTCGTTGATCGCACCGTAGCGGCGCTCGATCTCGTCGGCCGGCGCGAGCTCGCGCACCCGGCCGATCAGCACGTCCTCGTAGTGCGAGCGGTCGAAGACGCCGATGAGGCCCGACACCGGGACGCGCTGCTCGACGCGCCAGAGGAAGTCGTGCTCGAGCTCCTCGGGGGTCGGCTTCTTGAACGCCGAGAGCACGACGCCCTGCGGATCGACCGAGCCGACGACGTGCCGGATGATCCCGCCCTTGCCCGCGGAGTCCATGGCCTGCAGCACGAGCAGCACCGCGGCATCCGTCGCATCCACGCGACTGCGCGCGAACAGCCGCTCCTGGTATTCGTCCAGCTCGTCGGCCCCGGTCTTCAGGTCTTCGGCGGCGTGAATCTTGTCTTTCGCGTAGCCCGGCGTCGAGCGGGTGTCGACGTCGGCGAGGACGAAGCCCTCGCCGACCCGGAGGAGATCGGCGACGTCGCCGATCCAGTGCTTCTGACTCGAGGCGATCATGGAGCCATCATGGCCTGCGGCAGCGGACGGCGACCAGGATTGAGGGCGGCGCCGCGCCGAATGCGCGTGGCGCAGTTGCGCGGACCGAGGCGGGCTCAGCGCCCGAGCGGAACCTCGATGAGCTGGCGTCCCTCGACCGGCGAGGTGAGCGCCTGGTCCAGCGCCGACCGCGTCGTGACGCGGCGGTACTCCCAGCCGTAGGCGAGCGCGAGCTGCTCGAGGTGCACCGCGTGCGGCGTGTAGAGCACGCGGTCCATGACGTCGGAGCCTGCCACCGCGGCCACCTCGAGCCCGTCGAAGATCGTGCCGCCGCCGTCGTTGCCGACCACCAGCTGCAGGCGGGGCTCCTCCTCGAGCGGCGGCAGAAGCAGCGCGCCGACGTCGTGCAGCACGGCCAGGTCGCCGAGCAGCACGCGCGTGACGCCGGGGCCGCCGGCGGACTGGCTGGCCAGTGCGATGCCCGTCGCCGTGGCGATCGTGCCGTCGATGCCGGCCAGGCCGCGATTGGCGTGCACCGGGATCTTCTTGCCGGGCAGCACCTGATCGGCCACCCGCACCAGCCGCGACGAGCCGAAGACCAGCCGGTCGTGGGGCCAGGTCGCCCGCCAGACGGCGTCGACCAGCGCCGCGCGATCGAGCGGTGCGCGGATGACCTCGAGCTCGGCGGCGATGGCGCCCAGCCGCTCCTCGGGAACCGCAGACGAAAGGCCGTCGGCGTCGGGAGCGGGCGGAGTGAGATCGACGGATGCCGCGCGCGACGCCTGCAGCCACTCCCCCAGCCATGCGCGGTCGGGGTCGCCGGTCGCGACGGCGATGCGGTCGGCGGCGAACGTCACGCCGTTGAGGTTGAGCGGCTCGCCGGGCCCGCGCACGGCGACGATCTCGACATCCGGATCGGACAGCAGCGCCGCGGCCTCGCGGCTGAGGGTCGGGTGTCCGAGCACGACTACGCGCTCGATACGGCCGCCGAGCTCAGGGTCGCGCAGCAGTTCGCGGTACCCGTGCACGAGGTGGCGCCCGAAGCGCGCCCCGCTCACGATCTCGGCGATGAGCGGCCAGCCGCCCACGTGCGCGAGCTGCTCCGCGTCGGGGCCGGCGTCCGCGCCGGCCAGAACGATGGTGCGCGGGCCTCGTTCGAGGACGAGCGGCGCATCCTCGGGCTCGGTCGGCACGTCGGCCTCGCCGATCCCGCCACCGCCCTGGTAGAGCGCTCCGGATGCCTCGTCCTCGGCCTCCGGCTCCACCGGCGGCCCGTCGGGGTCGTCGTCGGCCGTCGTCTCGAGCTCGGTCGCCGGCACGCCCATCCAGTCGGGCAGCGCTCCCGCCAGCGGCTCGCGGTACGGCAGGTTCAGGTGCACGGGTCCCGGCGCGCGCGTCCCCGCGCCCAGGGCGGCGGCAAGGGCCTCTTCGGCGAGCGCCCGCAGCATCGCACTCTGCTCGTGCGTGCCGTCGGGGTCGACGATCTCGGGCACCGGCAGGTCGGCCTCGAGCCGCACCGTCGGCGCGAACATCCCGGGCTGGCGCGTGGTCTGGTTGGCACCGACGCCACGGAGCTCGGGCGGCCGGTCGGCGGTGAGCAGAAGGAGCGGCACGCCGGCGTGATGCGCCTCGAGGGCGGCCGGCAGCAGGTTCGCGACGGCCGTGCCCGACGTGCAGACCACGGCCGCCGGCATCCGTGTCTCGCGTCCGATGCCGAGCGCCGTGAAGCCGGCGACGCGCTCGTCGATGCGCACGTGCAGCCGGACCGCGCCGCGCCGCTCGAGTTCGGCGGCGACCAGGGCGAGCGCCTGCGACCTCGAGCCGGGGCTGAGCACGACGTGGCGGACGCCCAGCTCGACGAGCCGGCACAGCAGCGCCGCGGCGGCGTCGGTCGCGGGCGCGGAGTCGAGCGCGCCCTCGGCGCGGGGCGTGCCCGTCACGTCAGCCGATGGCCCCGCGCTGACCGCGGGCGTCGTCATCGCCCTCGGCGGGCCGGATCGGCGGCTTCGACTGCGGCGGGGTTCCCGGCGCGGGTGCACCACCGGCGGCGGCCGTTCCCGGCGGGGTGCCGCCCGGAGCGGTGGGGTCATCGGATGCCGCGGGCCCGCCCGGCGGGTTCCACCGAGGGTCGTCGCTCTCGGCGTCGAGGTGTGCGAGCTCCTCTTCGAGACGGCGGATGCGCTCGTCCTGATCGCTGATGCTGCCGATGCGACCGAGGAACTCGGGGTCGTCGTCGGGCGCGCGGCGAGCGGCGACGGTCGAGGCGCGCATGCGCCCCACGATCAGCCAGAGGATGCCGCCGAGGACCGGGAGCAGGACCACGATGAGGAGCCACACGGGCTTGCTCACTCCGCGGTGACGGTTCGGGGGCTGGACCGCGCAATCGACGATGGTGAAGACCCAGAACGCGGTCGCCACCAGGGCCAGAATCAACAGCACCCGAGGCATCTTCCCATCCTAGGCGGGCGGGGGCCGCCGTGGGCGCTTCGCTGTGGGTCCGTGACGCAACCGTCGCCGAACCCGCCGGCGGGGCGAACGTAGGATGGACGGATGAAAGTGCGCTCGGCCATCGTCTACTCGGTGCTGCGGCTGCTGGCGTTCCTCGTGCCGTTCGGCATCCTGATGCTGTTCCCGATCATGCAGAAGTATTACTGGCTCGCCGCCATCTTCGCCGCGCTCATCGGCCTGAGCCTCTCGGTGCTCTTCCTGCGCAAGCCGCTGGAGGACGCGACCGCAGGCCTCGCCGAGCGCCGCGACCGGTCGCGCGCCCGGGCTACGGACGAGCAGGCGGAGGATGCCGCGGCCGACGCGGCCGCCGACCCCGGCACTCCCGACACCCCCGAGACGCCCAAGTCCTGAACTCCCCCGACGATCCCTGCCCCCCACCAACAGGTCAACCGCGCTTCCACAGGAGAGTGGAACGGTTCAACCTCCTGTGGAAGGCCGGTTGACCTGTTGAAGCGACGCGACCCCAGGGCATATCGCGACTGCAATGGGCGCGGGCACCGGCAGTCCGCAGCGAGCGGATGCCGCGGGTCACGGCATCCGTCTCAGCCGATGCTGCCCGCATCCGGAACGGCGGGCGCTCCCTGCCCCCAACAGGTCAACCGCGGTTCCACAGGAGAGTGGAACGGTTCAGCCTCCTGTGCAGGGCCGGTTGACCTGTTGAAGCGACGCGACTCCCGGCCGGACGACGACCGCAGTCGGCGCTGCAGCGCGCCTCCCGCCGACTCGAAGGGTGACGGATGCCGCGGCCCGCGGCATCCGGTTCAGCCGACGAAGGCCCACATCAGGAAGGCGCCGTAGGCGACCGACGTGAGCGAGGTGAGGCCGAGGGCGACGACGAGGTCGCGCGGGTCGCGGTAGGTCCACACGATGAGGATCGCGGGCAGCCCGGCGAGCAGGGCGAGGAGCGTCAGCCAGGCGATCGGGTAGCCGATCCAGGCGAGGAACGCCGCGATGAGGAACGCCGCCAGCACGAAGACGGTGAACAGCCAGCGTGTGGCGGTGCGGCCGATGAGCACGGTGAGCGTCTTCTTGCCCGCGACACGGTCCTGGTCGATGTCGCGGAGGTTGTTGGCCAGGAGCACCGCGCAGGCGAGGAGTCCGACGCCGACGGCCCCGAACCAGGCCTCCTGCGGCAGCGCGAGCGCCTGCACCCACGTGGTGCCGAGCGTCGCGACGAGGCCGAAGAACACGAAGACGACGAGCTCGCCGAGCCCGTAGTAGCCGTACGGGCGCTTGCCGCCGGTGTAGAACCACGCCGCGATGATGCAGACGGCGCCGACCGCGAGGAGCCACCACTGCTGCGTGCGGATCGTGATCGCGAGACCGGCCAGCGCCGCGATCGCGAAGAAGGCCAGTGCCACCAGCAGGACGCTGCGCGGCTTGACCTTGCGCGACGCGGTCAGGCGGGCGGGCCCCACGCGGAAGTCATCGGTGCCGCGGATGCCGTCGCTGTAGTCGTTGGCGTAGTTGACGCCGATCTGCAGCGACACCGAGACGACGAGGCAGAAGAGCGCGATCACCCAGTGGAAGACGTCGGTGACGAGGATCGCGGCGCCGGTGCCGACGAGGATCGGCGTCACCGCTAGCGGCAGGGTGCGCAGGCGCGCGGCTCCGACCCAGTCGCCGACCGTGGGTTTCGCGACGTGCGCGGGGTCGCGCGATACGCGCGCCTTCTGCGGGTTGCCCCGCGGGTGCTGCTTCTTCGCGCCCGCGGCGCCACGCTTCTTGCTGGAGGTTGCTGCCACGAATGCACATCATAGGGCTCGCACCCATGACGGCGCGCACTCGGTCAACCCCCCTGTGGATGTCGGACACCGCCACCATCATGGCCGCCATGTTGAGCATCGGATCCGTCGTCCTCACGGTGGAGGACATCGGCCGTGCCGGGGACTTCTGGCGCGCCGCCCTCGGATATGCGAACCGCAGCGAGCCCAGCGACGACTGGGTCATCCTCGACCCGCCCGGCAAGGCCCACTGGGCCGCACCGGGCGCGAGCCTCGCGCTGTCGGTCACCGGATACCCGCAGCACTACCCGCCGCGCATCCACCTCGACCTGTACGCCGAGGATCAGGCCGCAGAGATCCAGCGACTACTCGGGCTCGGCGCTCGCGAGGTGGACTGGGACGGCTACCCCGAAGACGCCGACTGGGTCGTGCTCGAAGACACCGAGGGCAACAGGTTCTGCGTCGTGCAGACCGGGCCGTACCCCGATTCCGGGTCCTGAGCGAGGCAGTGCCGACGACCGAGACCATGAGCTCCGGTCGTTGAGCGAGGGAGCGCCTGCGACCGAGACGAAACGCCTCGAACGTCGCGTCTGCGCCGGGTGCGGGCGTTTCGTCTCGCTCGTACCTCGCTCCTCGCTCAGCGACCGGGGGTGCGCAGGTCAGTGCAGGGCGATCACCGCGCGACGGATCGCCTCGCGGTCCGGCTTGCCCGAAGGCAGCGTGGCCAGCTCGTCGACGAGCACGAGCCGCGACGGGCGCGCGTGTGCGCCGATCTCGGCCTGCACGGCGGCACGCGCCTCCTGCAGCTGGACGGCTTCGCTGCGGCGCAGCGCCTCGCCGCGGGAGGCGACGACGACGGATGCCTCGCCCCAGCGTTCGTCCGGAATCCCGACGACGACGGCGGTGTCGAGTCCGGGGATCCCCCGCACGATCCGCTCGACGCGGTCGAGCGAGACGTTGACGCCCCCCGACACGATGACGTTGTCCAGGCGGCCCCGCACGCGCAGCACGCCGTCGTCGAAGATGCCGGCGTCACCGGTGCGGTACCAGCGCGTGCCGTCGCGCTCGCGGAGGAAGGCGGCATCCGTCCGCTCCTGGTCGCCGAGGTACCCCTCGGCCAGAGTCGGTCCCGACACCTGCACCTCGCCGTGCTGGATGCGCAGCCGCACGTTCGCGAGCGGCACGCCGTCGTAGACGCAGCCGCCGCTGGTCTCGGTGGAGCCGTAGGTGCGGACGATGCGCGCCCCCGCAGCCTCGGCGCGTTCGAGCGTCGCCGCCGGCAGCGCCTGGCCGCCGACCAGGATCGTCTCGAACGACCGCAGAGCCGCCAGGACCCCGCTGTCGTGCTCGGCCGCGTCGAGCAGCTTGGACAGCTGCGCCGGCACGAGCGACGTGTAGGTCGGCACGCGTTCGCCGCGGTCGGTCGACACCATCAGCAGCGCCGCGGCCGCGAAGGCCTGCGGCGTGAACGCCCCCGCGAGGATCGCCGGCTCCCGGTCGGCGACGAGCGAGCGCACGAGCACCTGCAGCCCCGCGACATAGCTCGCGGGCAGAGCGAGAAGCCACGCGCCGTCGCCGATGCGGTCGGCGGTCGCCAGTGCGCTCGCGGTGAGGGCGTCGCGGCTGAGCACGACGCTCTTCGGGATGCCCGTGGAGCCGGACGTCGTCACGACCACCGCGGTGCCGGGGCGGACCTCGGCGGGCAGCCCCTCGACGAGGCCCAGGCTCAGCGCCGGACCCGCACCGTGCAGCGCCCCGCGCAAGGCTCGGAGGATCTCGCGCGGATCGTCGCCGACAACGGGTTCGAGCTTCATCGGTCTGCAGAACTCCACGGATCGGGGGTCGCCTGGGCCCACGTGGGGCCGAGCGGGGCGCGGTGCAACGCGATGCGTGGAGTTCTGCAGATCGCGATCAGCATCAGAAGTGCCAGGGGTAGGGCGACCAGTCAGGGGCGCGCTTCTCGAGGAAGGCGTCGCGGCCCTCGACGGCCTCGTCGGTGCCGTAGGCCAGGCGGGTGGCCTCGCCGGCGAACACCTGCTGGCCGACCATGCCGTCGTCGACGGCGTTGAACGCGAACTTCAGCATGCGGATCGCGGTCGGCGACTTGGTGAGGATGGTCCGCGCCATGGCGAGGGCCTCCCGCTCGAGGTCGGCGTGCGGCACGACGCGGTTGACGGCGCCCATCTCGTACGCGCGCTGCGCGGAGTACTCCTCGGCGAGGAAGAACACCTCGCGGGCGAACTTCTGCCCGATCTGACGCGCGAAGTACGCCGAGCCGTAGCCTGCGTCGAACGAGCCGACATCCGCGTCGGTCTGCTTGAACCGGCCGTGCTCGGCCGACGCGATCGACAGGTCGCACACCACGTGCAGCGAGTGCCCGCCGCCCGCCGCCCAGCCCGGGATGACGGCGATGACGACTTTGGGCATGAAGCGGATCAGCCGCTGAACCTCGAGGATGTGGAGGCGACCGGCTCGAGCGGACGCCTCGGCCGGAACGGATGCCTCGTCTTCGGAGTACTTGTACCCATCGCGCCCGCGGATGCGCTGGTCGCCTCCCGAGCAGAACGCCCAGCCGCCGTCCTTCGCGCTCGGCCCGTTGCCGGTGAGCAGCACCACTCCGATGCGCGGATCCTGGCGCGCGATGTCGAGCGCGCGGTACAGCTCGTCGACGGTGTGCGGGCGGAAGGCGTTGCGTACCTCCGGACGGTGGAAGGCGATGCGGGCGATGCGCCCGTCCTTCGAGACGTGGGAGGTGATGTCGGTGTAGCCGCCCGTCTGCCCGTCGCTCTCGCCCTGGCCCGGTGCCGGCGACCACTCGTCCTCGTCGAACAGTTCCGAAACGCTCACCCGGCCAGCCTAGAGCCGCGCGTCGGCGAGCGTCATCGGGCAACCGGACGAGGCCGCCCGCAACTACCCTGGATCGGTGACCCCGACTCTTCGCACCGTCGCCGCTGCCGCGGCATCCGCTGCCCTGCTGTTCACCCTCGTCGCCTGCGCCGGCAGCCCGGACGCGACCCCCACGCCGACGGAGACCAAGACCGTCGCGATCCTCGACAGCGCCTGCGCCGACGACGCGGGGATCACGGTGGTGGTGGACGCGTCGACCCTCGAAGACGGGGACAGCAAGGAGTGGTGCATCGGCACCGACGAGACACTCGCCGCCGCGGACGCCCTCACCCTCGTGAACGTGTCGACCGAGGGCACCGAGGAGTACGGCGACCAGGTCGTGTGCCGCGTGAACGGCGTGCCTGCCGAAGACGTCGCGATTCCAGCCCCGGACGGCGCGGAGTACTTCGAGACCTGCGAGTCGATGCCTGCCGCCTTCGCGTACTGGGGGCTCTGGGTGAAGCCCGCGGGCGGTGAGTGGGCCTACGCCGAGGAGGGCCTCTCGACCCTCGAACTCGAGCCGGGCGAGTCGCTCGCGCTGCTCTACACGCTGAACGGCGAGCCGGCCGCGCCGACCTCCTGAGATGACCTTCCGACCCGGTCCTCTGCGTGCCGCGGCGATCCTCGCCGCAGGGTTCGTGGTGGCCCGGGTCGTGTACCGCGTCCTCTTCCACGGCGCCGACGGCGACGGCGCGGTGCTGCTGGACCTGCCGGCCGTGCGGCTGCCCGCGCCGTTCGCGCACGTCGTGCTGCTGGGTCCCGTCACGGTCGATGGATTGTGGGATGCCGCAGCCGGCGCCCTCCCCATCGCCCTGTGCATCCTGGCGTTCGGGGGGCTGAACGCCCTCGTCGACCTCAACCGCGTGTTCGCGCGCGCGTCGCGCCGTGGCCCGCTCCGGGGCCTCGCCCGCGCCCTCGCCATCGCGGGCGCGACGCTCCCCTCGCTCGCCGACGGCGCCCGCGCGGTGCGGTTCGCGCAGCGACTCCGGGGCGAGCGCGGCGGACCACGGATGCTGCTGCCGCTGCTCGAACGCACGCTCGAGCGCGCCGGGGGCGTCGCGGCGGCGCTCGAGCTGCGCGGGTTCGCCGGACGCGGGCTCGACGGCGACTGCCTCGCACCGGTCGAGGCGCACGACGTCGAGATCGGGTTCGGGACGGCGGGCCGCGGCATCCGTCTCCCGCCGGAACTCGTCCTCGATGCCGGCACGCTGACCCTCGTGTCGGGTACGACCGGGTCGGGGAAGTCCACGCTGCTGCGGGCGATCGCGGGCCTGCACACCCACACGGACGGCGGCTGGATCGCCGGCTCGCTGCGGGTCGTCGGACACGAGCGCGTCCGGGTGCCCCCACGCGACCTGGCGCAGCGCGTGGGCGTCGTGCTGCAGCATCCGCGCGAGGCGTTCGCGACCGAGCGCGTCCGCGACGAGATCGGGCTCGCGCTCGAACTCCGCGGCGTCGCACCGGTGATCGTCGCCACCCGAGCGGCCGAGGCGGCGGCGCGGGTCGGCGTGACCGCGCTGCTCGACCGCCCCACGCGAGGGCTGTCGGCCGGTGAGGCGACGCTCGTCGCGATCGCCGCCGCGATCGTCGAGCATCCGATCCTGCTGCTGGTCGACGAGCCGCTCGCCGACCTCGACGCCGACGCGCGTGGGCGGATCGCGGAGCTGCTCGACGCCCTGGCGCACGAGGCGGGCATGTGCGTCATCGTCGCCGAGCATCGGATCGCGACGCTGTCGGGGGTCGCCGACACCGTCCTCCGCATCGACGGTGGCGTGGTGCGGGCCGCGGGAGCGGCCGGTGAAGGTTGGCGGTCGCCCGCGGAACCGGACGCGTCCGGATCGGAGCACAGCGCGAGCGTTCGGGACTCGTCGTTCGCGCCCTGGGCGCCCGCCGGGCAGTTCGAACCCCGAGATGCCGCGCGAACCGCGCCGCCGACCGGGGCGGCGCCGTGCCCGTCGACGGCGCAGCCCCGGCGGTCCGCAGAACCCGTGCTGAGAGCCCGCGGCATCACGGTGAGCCACCGCGGCACGGTGGCCGTGTCGGCGGCCGACCTCGATCTGCAGGCAGGTGAGATCGTCGCACTCATCGGGCCCAACGGCGCCGGCAAGTCGAGCCTGCTCGCCGCGCTGGCCCTGCCCGACCGCAGGATGCGGGTCGCGTCGTCCGGACGGGTGGCGCTGGTGCCGGATGCCTCCGACGACCTGTTCGTCGTCGACAGTGTCGTGGCCGAGTGCCGCCGCGCCGACCGGCGGGCGGCTCACCGTGCCCGGCACGGCGAGCGCGGCGTCGGCCCGGAATCGGCGGGCTCCCCCATCGGCGGACCCACCCAGGCGGGACGACGCCTTGTGCCCAGCGCGGACGCCACGGCCGCCCGGTTCGCCGGCTTCCTCGGCCTCGACCCCGCGGGCGGCGAGTTCGCGGCGCGGATGGCGGCGCATCCGCGTGATCTCTCCGTGGGTGAGCGGCGCTGCCTCGCCATCGCCATCCAGCTCGCGGACACACCCACCGTGCTGCTCGTCGACGAGCCCACGCGAGGCCTCGACCCCGGCGCGCGGGGTGTGGTGTGGCGGGCGATACGCGGACTCGCCGAATCGGGGACCGCGGTGCTCGTCGCCTCGCACGAACCCGAGTCCGCAGCCCTCGCCGACCGGGTGATGTCGATGGAGGCCGGCGTGCTGTCCATTGGGAGCACTGCCGCGTCCCGTGCCATCACTCCGCCTGAACACCGAGTCACGTCACCGGCTTCGGGCGCGCACGCACCCTCGGCGCGGGATCACACGGAGTTGCGGACGGCCCCACCACCCGCGGTCCGCCAGCCCAGTCACGCGGAGCCGCGGACCGCCCCACCACCCGTGATCCGGCATCCCGGTCAGCCACCACGATCCCCGCGCGCGCGATCCGCTGCGCGCACGCTGGCGCCGCTCGCCCTTGCCGTCGCCAATCTCTTCGCGCTGGCGGCGTTCTGCTGGCCCCTCGTCGCGACCGCCGTGCCCGAGCAGGCGCATGCCGCCGTGCCGATCGCCGCCTTGGCGCTGGCGCCGCTGGCGGCGCTCGTCGTGATCGCGACGCTCGACGGCACGGTGCGGTCGAGCCATATGCTCGCGCTGCTGGGCACGCTCGCCGCGATCGGTGCCGCGGTGCGCATCGCCGGCACCGGCGTCGGCGGCGTCGAGGCCGTCTTCATCCTGCTGATCCTGGCCGGCCGAGCCTACGGCGCCCGCTTCGGAATGCTGCTCGGGATGGCGACCATCGCCCTGTCCACCGTCATCACCGGCACGTTCGGTCCGTGGACGCCGTTCCAGATGTTCGCGTGCGCGTGGGTCGGCGCCCTGGCGGGGTTGCTCCCCCGCCGTCTCACCCGCGTCACCGAGATCGCGATGCTCTGCCTCTACGGCGTCGTCGCGTCGTACGGCTTCGGCCTGCTCATGAACCTGTGGTTCTGGCCCTTCGCCGTGGGGTCCGGCACGGGCATCTCGTACGACGGCGGCGCGCCGCTCGACGTCAACCTCTCGAGCTTCCTGCTGTACTCGCTCGTCACCTCGACGCTCAGCTGGGACACCCTCCGCGCCGTCACGACCGTCATCGGTCTGATCGTGGTGGGCCGGCCGATCCTCGCCGCCCTGCGCCGGGCGAAGCCGCTGGCGCCGCACACGCAGCACGCGTCCGCTCCTCGAGAGCGAGCATCTGCCCTATCGTGAAGGTCACGTGCCAGGAGGAGCCCACGTGACCACAGCGATTCCCGCGACAGCGACCTCGACCCCGGCGTCGAATCTCAGCGGCGCCTACCTGCCCGAGATCATCTCGCTCGCGAAGCGGGGACTGTTCTGGGCAGTCCTCTACGGGCTGTTCACGCGCGGCTCGCAGGGTGGCTGCGTCACTGCCACCGCCGCCGACGCCGCAGCCACCTGCTACACCGCGACACTCGAGCCGTCGCCGGTGGTGTGGGTCGCGATGGCCGTCGTCTTCGTCATCTCGCTGAGCCGGGCCTCTCGGGCCACCGAGACCTCCGTCGTCGTGCGCGTGCTCCGGCGGGCCGCCACCGCGATGTGGGCTCTCCCGCTCCTCGCGGCGGTGATCGGCCTCGTGACCTTCTTCGCCGCCGATCCGGCCGCCTGGGTGCACACCACGCCGCCTCCGAACGTCACCGTCGAGATCACCACGCAATGAAACGACGGATGCCGCGGGCCGCGGCATCCGTCTCCTTCGCGTCGCAGGTCAGACCGAGAAGTACTTCGCCTCGGGGTGGTGGAAGACGAAGGCGTCGGTGGACTGCTCGGGGTGCAGCTGCAGCTCTTCGCTGAGCTCGACGCCCATGCGCTCGGGGCGCAGGAGCTCGACGACCTTGCGGCGGTCCTCCATGTCAGGGCATGCCGGGTAGCCGAGTGAGAAGCGGGCGCCGCGGTACTCCAGCTTGAACAGGCCGGCGGTCTCGGCCGGGTCCTCTCCCGAGAAGCCGAGCTCGGAGCGGATGCGGGCGTGCCAGAACTCGGCGAGCGCCTCGGTCAGCTGCATCACGAGCCCGTTGAGCTCGTAGTAGTCGCGGTACTTGTCTCCGGCGAAGAGCTTCGCGGTGACCGAGTCGATGTGCGCGCCGGCCGTGACGAGCTGCACCGGCAGCACGTCGACGGCGCCCGACTCGCGCGAGCGGACGAAGTCGGCGAGGCACAGGTGACGGTCGCGGCGCTGGCGCGGGAAGTGGAATCGCAGTCGCTCGGTGCCGAGCTCCCCTCCACCCCCGGAGCCTGCGGCGTGCCCATCGATGCTGCCGCCGTCGGGCGCCAAGAGGCCTGCCGCTCCCAGCACGCCCGCCGGGTCGTCGCCGTGGTGCAGCACGACGACGTCGTTGCCCTCCGACACGACCGGGAAGTAGCCGTACGCGACCGACGCGTCGAGCATGCCCTCGCCGAGGATGCGGTCGAGCCAGTAGCGCAGCCGCGGCCGCCCTTCGGTGTCGACGAGCTGCTCGTACGTCGCGCCGTCCTCACCGCGGCCGGGCTTCAAGCCCCACTGCCCCATGAAGGTGGCGCGCTCGTCGAGGAAGGCGGCGTAGTCGTGCAGCGCGATGCCGCGGACGATGCGCGTGCCCCAGAACGGCGGAGCGGGCACGGGATTGTCGGATGCCACATCCGAGCGCGTCGGCATCGCCTCGGGCTCGGTGAGCGTGAGCTTCGAGCCGGCCGCGTGGCGGCGCTTCTTCAACGCCGGAAGCCCGACTGAGGCCGGGTCGGCGCCGCGCGCGATCTTCACGAGCGGCTCCATGAGCGCCAGGCCCTCGAACGCGTCGCGGGCGTAGCGCACCTCACCGTCGAAGAGGCTCGCCAGGTCGTCCTCGACGTAGGCGCGGGTGAGCGCCGCGCCGCCGAGGATCACCGGCCACTTCGTGCCGAGGCCACGGGAGCGGAGCTCTTCGAGGTTCTCCTTCATGACGACGGTCGACTTCACGAGCAGGCCCGACATGCCGATGACATCGGCGTCGTGCTCCTCGGCCGCGGCGATGATGTCGGCGATCGGCTGCTTGATGCCGAGGTTCACGACGTCGTACCCGTTGTTGGTGAGGATGATGTCGACGAGGTTCTTGCCGATGTCGTGCACGTCGCCGCGGACCGTCGCGAGGACGATGCGGCCCTTGCCCGAGGCATCCGACTTCTCCATGTGCGGTTCGAGCAGCGCGACCGCGGTCTTCATCACCTCGGCGGACTGCAGCACGAACGGCAGCTGCATCTCGCCCGCGCCGAACCGCTCGCCGACGATCTTCATGCCCTCGAGCAGGTGGTCGTTGATGATCTGCAGCGGGGCGAGCCCGCCCTCGCGTGCGAGGTCGAGGTCGGCCTCGAGGCCCTTGCCCTCGCCGTCGATGATGCGGCGCTCGAGCCGCTCGCCGACCGGCAGTGCGGCGAGCTCGGCGGCGCGCTGGTTGCGCAGCGCCGCGGTGTCGACGCCGGCGAAGAGGTCGAGCATCCGTGCCAGCGGGTCGTACGTGACGTTGCCGTCGGCGTCGTATTCGCGGCGGTCCCACACGAGGTCGAGGGCGACCTTGCGCTGCTCATCGGAGATCGAGGCGAGCGGCACGATCTTCGCCGCGTCGATGATGCCCGAGGTCAGCCCGGCCTCGGCCGCCTCGTGCAGGAACGCCGAGTTCAGCACGCTGCGCGCGGCCGGGTTGAGCCCGAACGAGACGTTCGAGACGCCGAGGGTGGTGTTGATGCCGGGGTACTTCGCCGTGATCTGCCGGATCGCCTCGATGGTCTCGATGGCGTCGCGGCGGGTCTCCTCCTGGCCGGTCGCGATCGGGAACGTCAGGCAGTCGACGATGATGTCGCTGACCCGGAGGCCCCATTCGCCGACGAGCTCGTCGATGAGCCGGGTGGCGATCTGCACCTTGCCCTCGGTGGTGCGGGCCTGGCCGTGCTCGTCGATCGTCAGCGCCACGACGGCGGTGCCGTGCTCCTTCACGAGCGGCATGATGCGCCCGAAGCGGGAGGTCGGGCCGTCGCCGTCCTCGTAGTTCACGGAGTTGACGACCGGGCGCCCGCCGATGAGCTCGAGACCCGCCGCGATGACCGCCGGCTCGGTCGAGTCGATGACGAGCGGCAGCGTCGACGCGCTCGCGAGGCGCGACACGACCTCGCGCATGTCGGCGGCGCCGTCGCGGCCGACGTAGTCGGTGCAGACGTCGAGCAGGTGCGCCCCCACGCGGATCTGGTCGCGCGCGATCTCGACGCAGTCGTCCCACCGCTCCTCGAGCATGGCCTCCCGGAACGCCTTCGAGCCGTTCGCGTTGGTCCGCTCGCCGATCGCGAGGTACGACGCATCCTGCTGGAACGAGACGTGCTGGTACAGCGAGGCGACGCCGGGGTCCACGGTCGTTGAGCGAGCGAAGCGGGACGAAACGCCCTGAGCGCCTGCGGAATGCTCGGCCCGTTTCGTCTCGGTCGCTGGCGCTCCCTCGCTCAACGACCGGGAGGGGGCGTCGCGGAAGGGGCTCAGGCGCTCGACGACCGCGGCGAGGTGCTCGGGCGTCGTGCCGCAGCATCCTCCCACCAGCCCGAGTCCGAACTCGCGCACGAACTGCTCGTGCGCCGTCGCGAGCTCGGCGGGCGACAGCGGGTAGTGCGCGCCGTTCGCCCCGAGCACCGGCAGCCCGGCGTTCGGCATGCACGCGACCGGCACGGTGGCGTGCTTCGACAGGTGCCGCAGGTGCTCGCTCATCTCGGTCGGACCGGTGGCGCAGTTGAGGCCGATCGCGTCGACGCCGAGCGGCTCGATCGCGGTCAGCGCCGCGCCGATCTCGGACCCCATGAGCATGGTGCCGGTGGTCTCGACCGTCACCTCGACGAAGATGGGCAGACGGATGCCGCGGCTCACGATCGCCTGACGGCAGCCGTTGATGGCGGCCTTGGTCTGCAGGAGGTCCTGCGAGGTCTCGACGAGGAACGCATCGGCGCCGCCGTCGATGAGCCCCTCGGCCTGCAGCGCGAACGTCTGCTTCAGGTTGTCGTAGGTCGTGTGACCGAGGCTCGGGAGCTTCGTGCCCGGGCCCATCGAGCCGAGCACCCAGCGCAAGCGCCCGTCGACGGCCTCGGCCGCCTCGACGCGCTCGCGCGCGATGCGGGCCCCGGCGGCGGCGAGCTCGGCGATGCGGTCGTCGATGCCGTAGTCGCCGAGGTTCGACCAGTTCGCGCCGAAGGTGTTGGTCTCGACCGCGTCGACGCCGACCTCGAGGTACGCGTCATGGATCGCGGCGACGACGTCCGGGCGCGAGACGTTGAGGATCTCGTTGCAGCCTTCGAGGCCCTGGAAATCCCCCTCGATCGACAGGTCGTAGCGCTGCAGCATCGTGCCCATGGCGCCGTCGGCGATCACGACCCGCTCGCGCACGCCCTCGAGCAGCTGCTGCGAGCGCTCCGGACGCGGCACGCCGTCGATGTCGAGGGCGAAGCGGGGTGCGGTGGAGACAGCGGTCACCCGCGCGAGTTTAGTCGCGGCATCCGTCCCCGCCGCCGTCCGTGACGCCTTGCGACGGCCGCCCTGCTCCGTACGCGGAGCCCACCCCGTCGGCATGTTCCGATCGATGGCCTTCATGTCCCGAAATCGGTCACAACGAGCGGCGGGAACGGAAGAAATCGGGACATGCTCAAGGAGACGTCGGTGGCGACGGGACCGGGGGCGTCCCGACTCAGGCGTTCTTCGAGTCGCGCCAGCGCAGCCACGACCGGATGAGGTCGTAGTCCCAGTCCGGGCCCTGGAAGGCGAGGGTGAACAGGCGCACACCGGCGTCGTACAGTTCGTCGGCGAAACCTTCGCCACGCTGGTGCAGCTCGTTGGAGATGACGAGGCCCGACGTGTCGCGCTCCTCGCGCTCGGCCCACCGCTCGATGACGTCGAGCTTGTGGGGCAGCTCGTCGGGGCGCACGAAGCTGTGCCAGATGTCGGCGTGCCGCGCAACGAGGCGCAGCGTCTTCTGCTCGCCCTTGCCGCCGATCATGACGGGGATCTCGCGGGTGGGCGCGGGGTTGAGCTTCTGCCAGCGGGCCTCGATGCGCTCGAGCCCGGCGGCGAGGTCGTCGAGCCGCGAGCCGGCGGTGCCGAACTCGTACCCGTACTCCTCGTAGTCGCGGGCGAACCAGCCCGAGCCCGTCGCGAAGATGAAGCGGCCCACGCGGTCCTTCGCCGAGATGTGGTCGACGGTGCGGGCCATGTCGGCCTGCAGGTCGGGGTTGCGGTAGCTGTTGCAGTTGACCAGCGCCCCGAACTCGACGCGCTCGGTCTGCTCGGCCCAGGCGGCGAGCATGGTCCATGACTCGAAGTGCAGGCCGTCGGGGTCGCCCGACAACGGGAAGAAGTGGTCCCAGTTGAAGAGGACGTCGACGCCCATCTCCTCCAGACGCAGGACGGCGTCGCGGAACGCGGAGTACGGGGCGTGCTGGGGCTGCAGCTGCACGCCGAGCCGTACGGGTGTGTCGAGAAGAGGCATGGGCATCAGCCTAGAAGGAGGGGAGGGGTGCGAGGCGCACTCCTCCCCTCCTTCCTCTGTCGGTCACCGACGGGGCACTCCACCCCGCCGCGCCTTGATCGCGACGTCGATGATGTCCCATGCCGCGATGCCCGCGATCACGAAGCCCGTGATGACGTACATGATCGCGCCGACCTCGGTTCCCGGGATGATCGTGGCGAACCACTCGGGGTTCAGCAGCTCGCCCCGGGCGAGAAGCACCAGAGCGGGCACCGCGACCGCGAGAGCCAGCACGGCGTTGAGCACCGCGAGCGGAACCGTCCAGCGCCCTCGGAAGTACACCGCGATGCTCAGCGCAGCCTCGAGCGCCATCAGCACGAAGAGCGCCGCGTAGACCCACGGCCACAGGTCCGGGTTGAAGAACGACAGTCCGGGCTCGGTCGGGACGAAACCGATGAACCGGTCCCACAGCAGTGCGCCCACCGCCACGACGAGGAAGACCAGGCTGGCCACCATGTCGCCGAATCCGGCACCGCTCTGCCGCGGCTCGGGCAGCATCTCGGGCTTCCAGAATCCGGCGTAGGGCTTGCGCATGCGGGTGCCGGTGCGCTCGAGGATCACGACGATCAGGATCGTCCAGAAGAAGATGTGCATCGCGACGTTGAGCATGGCCACGACGGTCGTGCCGATCACCTCGCCGATATCGGCCCCCGACAGGGTCTGGGCGATCGCGATGCCCAGCCCTGCGAAGGGGATCACGATCCACAGCAGCAGCTTCGTCAGCCGCCACCAGTCGAGGTAGTACTGCGGCCCGACCAGGTAGAGCTGCCGGTCGGTGTACTTCGCGGCGAGGATGTCGGGGTCGCCGAGTTCGACGAGGACGGCGCGCTCGGCCTGTTCGCGCTCCTCGCCCTCGGCCACGCGGGCATCGACCTGGTCGTCGATCGAGGCGCGCAGCTCTGCGGCGAGGTCGTCGCGCTGGTCCTCCGGAACGGTCCGCATCGCGGCGTCGACATAGCGGTCGGTGAAGGTGATGGTGCCGGTCATGTCAGTCCTCCTGGGGAAGGGCGTCGATCGCGGTGGCGATCGCGCGGAAATCGTCGGTGAGTGCGGTCGCGAGGCGCTTGCCCGCGGCGCTGGTGCGGTAGAACTTGCGTGGCCTCGCCTCGTCGGTGTTCCACTCGCTGGTGAGGTGGCCCTGCTTCTCGAGGCGACGGAGGAGGGGATACAGCGTGTTCGCGTCAGTGGGGAAGCCATGTGCCGCCAGCTGCTCGAGCAGGCCGTACCCGTACCCCGGGGACTCGAGCAGCCGCAGACAGGCCAGCACGATGGTGCCGCGCCGCAGCTCCTGCAGGTGCGTCTCGAGGATGTCGGATTCGCTCATGTCTCACACTGTACTGTGCGTCACACACTATCGTCAATCACACTTTAAAGTTCGGCGCCAACCTGTCATGCTGACCGGAACGCGAGAGAGGGACTGCGATGTCGGAGAAGCCCAGCCGCTGGATCCGCCTGAAGTGGGCCGTCTTCGGCAAGCCGGTGACCTACGAGGAAGTCCGCAACGCGGAGTCGTCGCAGTTCCGCGACGCGCGTGTGCTCGCTCAGACCGAGATGCGAAACCATCGTTTCCAGGCCGGGCAATTCTGATCCGCCCACGGGGCAGGATGAAGCGGTGACGACCCCGCACTCCCTTCCCCCGCTCGACGGCCTCTTGGCGACGGCGCACGTGGTGGCACTGCCGCTCGCGACCAGGTTCCGCGGCGTCGACGTCCGCGAAGCGCTCCTCTTCGAGGGCCCCGAGGGCTGGGCGGAATTCTCGCCGTTCGCCGAGTACGACGACGCGGAGGCATCGACGTGGCTCGCCGCGGCCATCGAGGACTCACAGATGCCGCGGCCCGCCGCTCGCCGTGAGCTCATCGCCGTCAACGCCACCGTGCCGGCGGTCGCCGCGGCAGACGTCCCCGCGGTGCTCGCACGCTTCGACGGCTGCCGCACCGCGAAGGTCAAGGTCGCCGAGGCCGGTCAGCTGCTCGCCGACGACGTCGCCCGCGTCCGCGCCGTGCGCGAGCTGATGGGTCCCGAGGGCCGCGTGCGCATCGACGCGAACGGCGCCTGGAACGTCGACGAGGCGGAGCGTGCCCTGCACGCCCTCGCCGAGTTCGACCTCGAATACGCCGAGCAGCCGTGCGCGAGCGTCGACGAGCTCGCCGAGCTGCGGCGACGCGTGAAGTACATGGGCATCCCGATCGCCGCCGACGAGAGCGTGCGCAGAGCCGCCGATCCGCTGGCGGTGGCGCGCGCGGGCGCGGCAGACCTCCTGGTGATCAAGGCGCAGCCGCTCGGCGGGGTGCGTCGCGCACTCGAGATCGTGGCGGAGGCAGGGCTTCCGGCCGTCGTCTCGAGCGCCCTGGACACCTCGGTCGGGCTGTCGATGGGCGTGGCTCTCGCCGCAGCCCTCCCCCAGCTCGACTACGACTGCGGACTCGGGACCGCGTCGCTCTTCACCGCCGATGTGGTGGACCCGCCGCTGGTCCCGCGCCACGGTTCGCTGACGGTGGGCCGGGTCACGCCGGACGCGGCGCTGCTCGACGCGCACGCGGCATCCGCCGACCGCCGCCAGTGGTGGCTCGACCGCCTGGCGCGCTGCTACGAGGTCCTCGCCTTCGCGCGCTGAATCGGAGCGCGAAGTGGCGGTTCGGCGCGTTTCGTCTCGCTTCGCTCGCTCAACGACCGGGAACCAATTCCGGTCGTTGAGCGAGGGAGCGCCAGCGACCGAGACGAAACGCCCTGACCCGACCGGCCGCCGCTGACCCCGCTCGACGACCGCGCGGCGACGCGTGGAGTCAGAGGGGGTCGACCAGGGCCGTCGACACGCGCGCGGTGCGCTCGTTGACGAGCTGCTGCAGCTCCTCGGCGCTGAGGCCGGTCATGATGCCGAACGCCGACGTGTCTTCCCAGGTCTGCAGGATGATGCCGGCGAACTCCGTCGCCGGCAGCCGCAGCCGGAACCCGTAGGTGCGGGCGAGCTCGTCGATGAACGAGCCGACGCGCTCCACCATCCCCGTCTGCCAGGCGATGTACGTCTCGGCCAGACGCTGGTCGCGCATCGCGCGCGTGCGGATCTCGCTCGTCAGCAGGATGCCCTGCTTCTTGTCGAACGCGACGTCGAGCAGCTGGCGCACCAGCGCGCCCGGCTCGAGATCCTCGCCCCGCTCCTGCAGCACGGCGACGCGCTTGGCGACCTCGTCGATCTTCTCGCCGGCGACGCGCTCGGTCAGGGAGAGCATCAGCTCGTCCTTGGTCTCGAAGTTCGAGTAGAACGCGCCGCGCGTGAATCCCGCGCGCTCGCAGATCGCCTCGACGGATGCCGCGTCCAGGCCGACCTCGGCGAACACCAGTGCGGCGGCATCCAGCAGCTTCTGCCGGGTCGCCTCACGGCGCCGCGACGTTCCGGCCACCTCCACCAGGGGGGTGTCGCTCATGGGGGCCTCCTCCCAGCCAGTCTCACACGCACTACTCAGGTTCGGGCGGGCAACCCGCCTTACGATACACTCATGTATCCGATACAGCGCTGTATCGACACTTCCCGAAACCCTCATCCGTAACCGGAGGCGCTGTGTCGACCCTTCTCTATGCGCTCGGCCGCTGGACGTACCGCCACCCGTGGCGTGTGCTCGTCTCGTGGGTGCTGCTGCTCGCGCTGGCCGGTGGCGGCGCGCTGGTGTTCATGAAGGGCACCGACAACTCGTTCTCGATCCCGGGCACCGAGGCCCAGGAAGGCATCGCGCTGCTGGACCGCAGCTTTCCGCAGGCGAGCGGCACGAGCGCGCAGCTCGTCATCGTCGCCGCGGACGGCGAGCAGGTCGATGAGGAGCCGTACGCCACGGCGATCGACGACACCGTCGCCCACCTCGAGGACCTCGACGGCGTGATCGCCGTCACCGACCCCTTCAACGAGATGGTCACGGGGATGGTCTCGGAGGACGAGTCGGCCGCGATCATCCGCCTGCAGTTCGACGGCCAGGCGACCGATGTGTCGGATGAGACGAAGGAGGGCCTGGAAGACGTCGCCGACGATCTGCGCGAGACCCTGCCCGAGGGATCGCAGGTCGCCATGGGCGGCGACCTGTTCTCGACCTCGGTGCCCGCACTCTCGCTGATCGAGGCCGTGGGCGTGCTCATCGCGCTGTTCGTGCTGATCGTGACGTTCCGCTCGTTCGCGGTGGCGTGGTTCCCGCTCGTGTCGGCGCTCATCGGCGTCGGCCTCGCAATCGCGCTCATCTACGTCTCCACCGCGTTCGCGTCGATCTCGTCGACCACGCCGATGCTGGCGATCATGCTGGGGCTCGCGGTGGGCATCGACTACGCCCTCTTCATCGTCGCCCGGCATCAGGACCAGGTGCGCGCGGGCGTGGAGCCCGAGGAGTCCGCCGCGCGGGCCACCGGCACGGCCGGCTCGGCCGTCGTCTTCGCCGGTGTCACGGTGCTCATCGCGCTCATCGGCCTCGGCTTCGCCGGTATCCCGTTCCTCACGACGATGGGCATCGCGGCCGCCGTCGCCGTCGCGATCGCCGTGATCGTCGCGATCACCCTGACCCCCGCACTGCTCGGCTTCGCGAAGGACCGCGTCGCCGGCTGGGGCCACGGCCGGAAGCGCCGGGGGATGCCTCTCCCCCGCCGCTCCTCGGAGGCCCAGGGCGTGTCGACTCGCAAGCTCGCTCAACGGCCGGGTGGCGATGACGCGGAGACCTCGGATGCGCTGAACGGACCTTCGTCGGAGCAGGCTCAGAGGCGCGCGCGAGCGGCCGCCGAGACTGCGGAGACGCGCGAACAGACCACAATCGCAACCGCTCTCTCACCGGAGGCGGTCGACGCGACCCACGCTCCCGTCAAGAAGACGAACCGCTGGGTGGAGCTGGTCACGAACCACCCCGTCATCACGACCATCGCGGTGGTGCTGACTCTCGGGGTGATGGCGATCCCCGCCGCGAGCCTCGGCCTCGCCCTGCCGAACGCCGGACAGCAGCCCGAGTCGAGCCAGGCGCGCCAGGCCTACGACCTCACCGCCGAGCACTTCGGTCCGGGCGCCAACGGCCCGCTCATCATGACGGGCACCATCGTCACCTCGACCGACCCGCTCGGGCTCATGGCCGACCTCGCCGACGAGGTCGAGAAGGTCCCCGGCGTCAAGGAGGTCGCGCTCGCGACGCCGAACGAGACCGCCGACACAGGCCTCATCCAGATCGTGCCCGAGACCGCTCCCGACGACCCGGCGACCGCCGAGCTCGTGCGTGCGCTGCGCGATCTGGCCCCGGAGCTCGAGGACGAGTACGGCGTCGACCTGAAGGTGACCGGGTTCACTGCCGTCGGCATCGACATCTCGGACCGCCTGGGCGCCGCCCTCCTGCCGTTCGGCGTCTTCGTCGTGGGACTGTCGCTGGTGCTGCTCATGATCGTGTTCCGCTCGATCTGGGTGCCGATCAAGGCCGCCGTCGGCTACTTGCTGTCGGTGCTCGCCGCCTTCGGCGTCGTGGCCGCCGTGTTCGAGTGGGGGTGGGGCGCCGAGCTGCTGCACGTCGACCGCACCGGTCCCGTCATCAGCTTCATGCCGATCATCCTGATGGGCGTGCTGTTCGGGCTCGCGATGGACTACCAGGTGTTCCTGGTCAGCCGCATGCGCGAGGACTACGTGCACGCCCGCCGCGCCGCCGCCGGCCACTCGACGCGCAGCCGCCGGGACATCGCGCTCGGTGCCGTGCGGTCGGGCTTCACCGCTTCGGCGCGCGTCGTCACCGCGGCCGCCGTCATCATGTTCGCGGTGTTCGCCGCGTTCGTGCCCGAGGGCGATGCGTCGATCAAGCCGATCGCACTGGGCCTGGCCGTCGGCATCGCCGTGGACGCGTTCCTCGTGCGCATGACGCTCGTGCCCGCCGTCATGGCGCTCCTCGGCGACAAGGCGTGGTGGATCCCGCGGTGGCTCGACCGGATCCTCCCCCACTTCGACATCGAAGGCGAAGCGGTCGAGCGGGAGCTCTCGCTCGAGGCCTGGCCAGAGCCGAACACGACCGCCGCAGCCGTCGGCGAGGGCGTCGGCGTCCGTGCCGACGCGGGCGGCTCGGCCGGCGAGGTCGTGCTGTTCGAGGATGCCGCCTTCCGCCTCGAGCCCGGCGGCACCCTGATCGCCACCGGCGACCCGCGTGCGGCACGGGCGTTCGCGCTGACCCTGGCCGGGCGGCTCGCGCCGAGTGACGGCCGGCTGCGCGTGGCCGGTCACCTGCTGCCCGAGCGGGCGGCCTGGGTGCGCGCCCACGTCGGGCTCGCGCTGCTCGGCGACGCCGAGGAGCGAGTGCCGGCGCTCCGGCGCGCCCTCGCCGGCAAGGCGACGGTCGTCGTCGTCGAGGGTGTGGACGCCCTCGACGCGGCCGAACGCGACCAGGCGGGCGCGCTGCTGCGCGATGCCGCCGAGGCGCTCCGCCGCGGCGATGCCGACGGCGTACTCACGCTCATCGTGACCTCGCGCACCGAGAGCGCCGCGCTCGCACTCCTCGCCGACGCGCACCGCCCCGAAGTGGCGTCGCTGGCGCTGCACTCGGGCACCCCCCTGACCACCCCCACCGCAGAGGTGAACGCATGACCCCGAACTGGATCACCACGGCCGTCGAGCGCGCGCGCTCGCGCCGGCCCGTCACGTGGCTGACGCTCGTCGGCGTGCTGCTGCTGCCCGTCGTCATCGGCGGCATCCTGGTGGCCGCGCTGTACAACCCGGTCGAGCGCCTCGACAGCCTCACCGCCGCGATCGTGAACGAGGACGAACCCGTCACGATCGACGGGCAGACCGTGCCTCTCGGACGCCAGCTCACCGCCGGCCTGGTCGAGGGATCGGACGAGCTCGACAGCAACCTCACCTGGACGATCTCGAACGAAGAGGATGCCGCGGCCGGCCTCGCCGACGGCACCTACGCCGCGGTCATCACGATCCCCGAGAACTTCTCCGCCGCCGCGACGTCGACGGCCCCGGGCTCGACGCCCGAACAGGCCACCATCGAGGTCACGACCCCGCCCGACAGCCTCATCGTCGACGACGCCATCACCGCGCAGGTCGCGACGGCCGCAGCGTCGAGCATGGGCACACAGCTGTCGAGCGTGTATCTCGAGAACGTGTTCCTCGGCTTCACGACGCTGGGCGACCAGCTCGGCACGGCGGCCGGCGGCGCCGCACAGCTCGCCGACGGCGCGACCCAGGCCGCCGAGGGCGCCGCGCAGCTGCCCGACGGCATCTCGCAGCTCGCCGACGGCAACACGCAGCTCGCGGACGGCGCGGCACAGCTCGCCGACGGCGCCGGGCAGGTCGCCGGTGGAGCGACGTCGCTGCAGTCCGGCCTGACGACGATCGCCGGCAAGACCCGCGAGGCCGCGGCCGGCGCGCAGCAGCTCGCCGACGGCGTGAACGGCGGGGCCGCACAGCTCGAGTCCACCGGGCTCGTGCCCGACCAGCTCTCCGCCGGAGCCGGGATAACCGCGACACTCGCCGGGGACACTGAGACGGCTGCGAGCAAGACCGTCGAGCTCGCCAACAAGTGCCTTGCCGTCAGCACCGACCCGCTCTTCTGCCAGGATCTGATCACGCAGGCCACCATCACCCAGAGAACAGCAGCAGGCGCCGAGCAGGCTGCGCAGGGCCTCTCCGGTGGTCTGACAATGTTCGATCAAGAGGCTACGGCGCAGTTCGCAGCGCAGTTCCGGCAGATCGGCACTGGCGTCTCGACGCTGGGCGGCGGGCTGACTCAGCTCGCCGGCGGCATCGACCAGTCCGCCGCGGGCGCGGGCCAGCTCGCCACCGGCGTCAGCGGCATCCAGGACGGTGCCTCCGGCCTGGCCGACGGTGCGACGCAGCTCGCCGACGGTGCGACGCAGGCGGCCGACGGCGCGACCAGCCTCGCGGACGGCGTCTCTCAGCTTGCGACCGGCACCTCGGAGCTCGCGAGCGGCCTGACGACGGCATCCGAATCCCTGCCGTCGTACACCGACCAGGAGGCGACCGACCTCGCGTCCGTCGTCGCCGACCCGGTCGAGGCCGACGGCGTGGGCACCTCGCTCTTCGGCGCGTCGGCGGTCCCGCTGCTCGCGACCCTCGCACTGTGGTTCGGCGGGCTCGGCACGTTCATCGCGCTGCAGGCCGTGTCGCGCCGCGCGCTCACGTCGCGCCAGCCGTCGGCGCTGCTCACGCTGCGGTCGTTCGCTCCGGCGGCCGGCCTCGGCGCGCTGCAGGGCGCGCTCGTCGCGGGCGTCGTCCAGCTCGCCGCGTCGTACGGCTGGGCCGAATGGTGGGCGCTCTTCGGCGTGTCCGTCGTCGCGGGCATCGCGTTCGCCGCCGTGAACCAGGCGCTCGTCGCGGTGTTCGGCGGAGCCGGGCGCTGGATCTCGGCGCTCATCGGCGTGCTGACCGTCGCGACCGGCGTGGTCTCGACCGTGCCGGGCGTGCTCTCGAGCGTCGCCGGCCTGATGCCGACCTCTCCGGCCTACAACGGCATGCTCGCCGCGCTCACCTCGACCGCGGGCCTCGGCGCCGCTCTCGCCGGCCTGGTGATCTGGACGCTGCTGGCGCTCGTCGCGACGATGATCGTCGTCGCTCGCCGCCGCAGCACCTCGGCGCGCGCGCTGCTGAACGCGACCCCCGCCACCGCGTAGGTCCTCCGCAGGAGAATCCGCGCTCCGCAGGACGGATCCCCCCGGGGGCGGCCTGGGGAAGCAGAGTTCTCCTGCGGAGGCGCGGCGATGCCGCGGCCTGCTCGAACGGCCGGGGCCGCGAGCGGAGAAGATCGGCCGATCGGCCGATGCGCCCGCGCGGAGACGCGGCCATGATCGGCATGTGAGCACCGCATCGCCTCAGACTCCGGCATCCTCGTCCGCGGGATCCGCGCGCATCCCTCCGCGCTGGTTCATCCGCACCGCGTGGGTCGTGCACCGCGCCATCTACAACGTCACGGGTGGACGCCTCGGTCTCCGGCCGCCGACCTCGAAGGTCTGGGGCATGATGCGCCTGCACACGATCGGCCGCCGTTCCGGAGCGCCGCGCGTCGCGATCGTCGCCTATGTCGAGGACGGCCCCGACATCGTCACGATGGCCATGAACGGGTGGGGTGATCCGCCGCCCGCGTGGTGGCTGAACCTGCAGGCCCGGCCCGCGGCATCCATCGATCTTCCCGGCGAGCGACGCGACGTGATCGCCCGCGAGGCACACGGCGAGGAGCGCGAGCGTCTGTGGAACGTGTTCCGCTCACTCGAGGGCGGCGACGACCTCGACGCGCACGCGGCGACCCGCAGCCGCCAGACGCCCCTCGTCGTGCTGGAACCCGCCCGCAGCGACCGCTGAGCCGCGCCCCTGCCGCACCTCCGCGGCGAGTGTCTGCCTCGCGGGCCAACGCGAACCCGCGCCAGGCGGGCTGTCGGCATGACCGGCGGGGTCGGGTCCCTCGGGGGAGAGTGAGACCCGACCCGCCGGAGCCGGCGACTGATCAGGGCGATCCGTCGTCGGTCTTGATCGTGACCAGCCCCTGCGCATCGGCGAGATTCGCCCCGGGTGCGGGCTGCAGTGTCACGATGAATGCTTCGTCGAACTCCTTCATCGCGTCTCCGCGGACGGTGAAGGTGATGGTGGCGGTCGTCGCGCCGGCGGCGAACGACACGACCCCTGAGGTGGCGCCGGTGACGTCCACGCCCCAGGTCACGGCGTTCGCGAGGAGGGTGTCGACGCTCCAGCCCACCGACAGCGCCGATCCGGCCTGGTCGCGGGTCACGGTGAGCGTGACGGTCTTGGTCGTGCCGGCAGCCCCCTCGGTGACGGTCGCATCCGAGATGCGTACGGCCGCGGCCGCGGGCGGAGACCCGGTGTAGAGGGGGTCGTCGGTGCGGAGGCGATAGTCGGCCGCGGATGCCGTCACGCCGGCGCCGAAGGCGAACAGGCCCTGCCTGCCGTCGGTGAGCGGCGAGTTGTACGCGTGCGACGCGAGCACCTGACCGCTCAGCGTGACGGTCACCACGGTGGCCTTCAGCACGAGGTCGAGCACGTAGTCGGTGCCGGCCACCAGCGTCCGGGCGATCACCAGGTCGATGGTGCGGACGCCCTTCGCCACGTGGCCGATCACCACGCGCTGCCCGCCGACGTCGATGCCGACGAACTTGTAGTCGGTCGACGAGTACCAGTCGAACAGGATGCCGGTGATCCCGGCGGCGCGGAGCGTCGCCGTGAGCTGCACATAGCCGGCGGGCCCGAACTGCTCGACCGCTGCGTAGGTCGAACCCCCGGCAGCCGGGATGCCGAGGAGCGCCGTCGCGGTGCCGGTGGCATCCGTCGTCCCCTGGAGGCGTCCGCCGACCGTCGTCCACGTTCCGGTCACGGCCTGCTGCGCGGTCGGCCCGCTGCCCTCGAAGAAGTCGGTGCGGTCGATCGTGATCTCCGCCGCGATCACGGTGAGCGCGATGTTGTCGAACCAGCCGCGCGCCTGATCGGAGCCGAAGCCCACCAGTCCCCGGTTCAGCGCGACCTGCTCGCCGCCCAGGACGCGCGGCGCGAACGTGTGGGAGAGGGCGTTCTTGCCGTTGACGGTGACCGTCACGACGAGTCCGTTGATCACGACGTTGAGGTCGTAGAACGTTCCGGCCTTCACTCCGCCCGGCACCGACGCCTGCGCGAGCACCGCCCAGCCCCACGATGCTCGCTGGCCGATGACGACCTTGTTCGTCGACTGATCGATGCCGGCGAACTTGAAGTCCATCGGGCCGAAGTAGTCGAAGACGACGTAGGCGTCGGCCTTCCAGCCGGCGACCGGCTTGTCCATCGAGATCTTGGCGGACAGTTCGTAGTAGACGCTCTGGTAAGCGTCGGAGTACCAGACGGCGAGCGCGTCGCCGGTGCTGTCGGCGGCGGTCACCTTGAGGATGCCCTGCTGCACGGTGAACACACCGGAGTCGGTCGCGAAGCCCTGCATGGAGCCGTCGTTGAAGTCGGCCCCCCGCACCGTGTCGCGCCGGCCGCCGGGGATGTTGCCGGCCTGCGGGTCGGTCGGGCCGCCCGTCTGCGTCTGCCAGTGGGCGTGGTCGGACTGCCGGATGAGGCCCAGCTCGCCGAACGGCTCGCCGTTGCGCGCCTGCTCGCTGCCCTCGTCGCTCCACCTCGTCATGTCGACGCCCTGGCTGCGGCTCAGCGCGTACAGGAACTCGGGAAGCTGCGGCGCGTTCTGGCGGCTGACCGTCGCGATGCCGAACGGTGAGAAGGGCACGATGTAGCTGTTGAACTCGCCGACCCAGTCGATGAGGCGGTCGCCACCGGTGTTGCCGATGAGGATGTCGAGCCCGGCGCCGCCGTACACCCGGTCCTGGAAGCTCGAGTTGACGCCGTCCGGGATGTCGTTGAGCCACGAGTCGCCCGGCTGCGTGCAGGTGCCGTTCGGCAAGGAGGCGAGGCATCCGGAGTGGAGGTCGTCGTCGGCGTTGTGCAGGTCGTTGCCCCAGCCGCCCCACAGCGTGTCCTGCCCGGTGCCGCCCACGAGCCAGTCATTGCCCAGGTCGCCGAAGATCACATCGTTGCCGTCGGTCGCCTGGGTGGTCTTCCAGCTGATGCACAGGCCCTGGTTGTCGACCGCGATGCACGCGCCCTTGCCGTCGGCGCCCTTGTAGTAGTCGCCGGTGAGGTCCTGGTTGTTGAGGAAGAAGTGGTGCGGGAACTGCGCGATCGGTGCGCTTCCGGTGCAGGTGTGGCCGCTCGGCGAGTAGGAGGTGCAGCCCCAGACCCCGCCCGTGGCACTGAAGAGGATCGTGCGACGCGGGTCGTACTCGTTGTAGAGGTAGAACTCGCCCAGCCGCAGCTCGTTGTGGTTGTTGGCGTGCCACGGGTTGGTGTCGGCGCCGAAGTGGAGCACGTCGCCGGGGTTCCACGGGTGGGCGAAGTCGATGTATTCCAGGCCGATCGGGTCGCCGTCGGAATCGAAGTGCTGCGCGAAGCCGCTCGCGCCCCCGACGCCGATGGCCTCGGCGCCGCTGATCGCGTCGTCGCCCGAACCGCCGTGGATCCAGTCGCCGCCCCAGCCGCCGAAGATGATGTCGTCGGAGTTGTTCGCGTCGTAGGTCGGCTGGTTCGCGACGTGGTGCTGGCTCTGGTTGGTGTCGGGGCCGAGGTTGTAGACGGTGAGGTCGACCGACTTGACCAGCTCGCCCGCGATGTTGATCGTGGCGGTCTGCACCTGGCCCGGCGTGTAGATGAACTCCCCCAGCACGTCGCCCTGGCTCGTCTTGGTGTCGGGGTCGACCGTGCGCAGCTTCAGGATGCCGAAGAGCGGCTCAGCCTCCTCGGCGCAGACCGCCGCCGAGGCGACGGAGCAGCCCGTGTTGCGGCTGGTGAAGATCCGGCCGTCGTCACCGAGGATGCCGTCGGAGCCGGTGCCCCCCGAGATCCAGTCATTGCCCCAGCCGCCGATGATGTCGTCGTTCTGCGCGTCGCCGAAGACGATGTCGTGGTCGGCGCCGCCGTAGACCGTGTCGTCGCCGGTCTCGCCGTGCACCTCGTCGCGGCCGCCGGTCTGCGCGCCGCCCCCGTTCGGGAACGCGGTGTTGCGCCAGGTGCCGGACGCGGTGTCGAGCACGAGGGAGCACGTCGGCTGCGTCGGCGAGCCGTTGCAGTCGGCACCCGCACCGAGGCCGAAGTTCTGCGGCAGGTAGTCGGGACCGCCGACCGTGTAGTCGAGCAGGTGCACACCGCGGACCACCAGACGCTGTGTGCCGGCCGAGGCGCCGCCGTACGTGTCGTAGACGAAGGTCACGTAGTTCGCGCCGCTCGTCGGCGGCACGCCGACGTCGCCGTCGTTCGCGTTGCCGTTGACGTCGTTGTGGTTCGTGCCTACGATGCGGACGACCCGGCCGTTGTCTCCGACGATCGTGTCGGCGTCGCGCGCATCCATGTTCTCGGGCGCGGTGCTGTCGGCGAGCGAGCCGCCGGTCACCGGTGTGCTGGCGAGGTTGCCCGCGCCCGTCGTCTGGTCGTTGATGCCGATGCGGCCTCCGGCGCCGCCGAAGAGGATGTCGGCGCCGCGGTCGTCGCCCGTCGTGTAGTTGTGCAGCGTCGCCGTGGGTGTGACGGCGAGGCCGTCGGGGCGCTGGTCGGGGGTGATGAGGCTGAAGAAGTCGCTCGAACCGCCGAGGATGTCGTCCTGGCCCAGCCCGCCGAAGACCACGTCGTTGCCGGCGTTGCCCTCGAGGTAGTCCTGCCCGTCGGTCGCCGCCTCGGTGGAGGCCACGACGACCAGCACGCCGGTGTAGTCGCAGACGATGGCCACGGCCGCACCGGGGTTGCTGTCGTAGCAGCCGAGCGGGGTGCGCGAGGCGCCGACGTGGCTCGCGTCGCGGGCGTCGTCGATCCACCGGCGGTGTGCGCTCTCGATGCCGCCGTCGCCCTGCAGGACGTCGTCGCCGAGCTGCCCCAGCACGATGTCGTTGCCCGCGCCGCCGGCCAGGTAGTCGTTGCCCCACGTCGCCGCCCACTTGTCACCGCGGTCGGAGGCGACGTCGTGGAACAGGTGCGTCACGTCGTACTCCGCCCACCACGGCGCCCCGTCGGGGTCGCGGTACGGACGCGGGGTGCCGTCGACGAGCAGCACACCGGAGTTGTTCTCGGTGGGCACCGGCGCGCCGTTGCAGAGGTTGGCCGGGTTGGGGATGTCGCTGCGGCTGTAGAGCAGCGTGCCGCAGAGCGTCTGGAACCGCGGGCTCGTCCAGTCGCCGAGCGTGCGGTCGAACCAGACGGCATCGCCGAAGAGGATGTCGTCGGCTTCGTCGCCGTCGATCAGGTCGTGGCCGGCTCCGCCGACGAGCACGTCGCGCCCCAGCCCGCCGTACACGGTGTCGTCTCCGCCCTTGTCGAGCCGCACGCTGCGGATCGCGAGCACCCCGACCGAGACGCCCGGGACGCCGGTGAGCGAGGTGGTCTGGATCTTCTGCGGCCGTGCGTCGGGCTCGTTCGGGTCGGCGACGTCCTGCGTGATGACGCCGTGGTCGCCGAAGACGATGTCGTCGTACGCCCACTCGGGCTGGCCGTTCGCGTTCACGACGAACGAGCCGAGGCCGAGGCCCGGAGCGCCCTCGCCGAAGATCACGTCTGCGCCGGCGTTCTGCAGGTCGTCGACGATGCCGGCGATGCCGCCCGGGGCGGGGATGATCGTCGTGCCGTTCGGGATGACGCCTGCGCCGGTGACGGAGGGCAACGGACTGCGGTTGACGGTCGCGATGTCGAGAGCGCGGGTGAGCACGTCGACGTTGACGCCGGAGTCTCCGTAGATGTGGTCGACACCGCGCTGACCGCGGATCTCGTCGTCACCCGAGCCGCCGGCGAGCTGGTCTCCGGCCTGGCTGCCGATGATGAGGTCGTCGCCGAGCCCGCCGTAGGCGGTGATGCCGACGGTCGGCAGGATCGTCGGCGGCAGTTCGGCGAAGAGTCCCGACGCGTCGATGATGTCGTTCCCGGCGTGGTCGTACGGGTTGGCGAGCCCGAAGACCCACTCGTCGTCCTCGTTCTGCCCGTCCGGGATGTGGGTGAACGGGTCGAACGGCTTCGGGCCGAACTCCATGCCGAAGGTGTCCCCCGGGTTGCCCGAGTACCAGACGCCGTCCTGCGACGTGTCGCCGTAGATCACGAGCGGCGAGCCCGGGCCGGCGGTGTGGGTCTGGTCGCACCGGACCGCGTCGTCCTCGACGCCGTCGGACTGCTGGGCGATCTTGAACAGCATCGCGTCCGCGGCCCGGTTGCAGACGGTGATGATGTCGCCGCCGATGAGCAGGCCGCCGCTGCGCGAGGCGTCCCACGCCGTGATGGTGAGGTTCGGGCGGTACCAGTGCGCGATGCCCGCGGCATCCAGGAACATGCTCGGCGCGAGCGCTGCGCCCTTGAGCGTCATCGTGTCGCCGTCGATGGCGTCGACCGTGAAGGCGCCGCCGAAGCCGCTGATCTTGATCTGCATGCCGGCGCGGAAGCCCGCCCAGCCCCCGGCGCGCACCAGGGAGGACGCGTGCACCTCGATCGGGCCGCTCACCTCGACCTTCAGCGGAGCGACGACGCTCACGTCGGTGGAGACGACGGCCGGGCCGGTCGGCACCACGGCGCCCGCCGCCTCGCCGACCGGGACGAGCGGAGCGCTCAGGATCATGACCGAGCCGATGCCGCAGCCCGGGAAGGAGTCCATGTACGGGCAGGGCGCGTCGGCGAAGCCGAGGATCATCCGGGTGAAGGTCTCGCCCGCGAGCTGGATGTGCTGGAACGCGTGCAGGTACGGGTCGCCGGCGTAGTAGCCGCTGCCCGGCAGCCGTCCGTTGAAGGCCCAGTTCAGACCGTCCTGGCGGGTGAGCACGAGGCCGGCTCCCGGGTGCTGCGCGAGCTGCCCGGCCGTCGGCGCGGTGCGGATCATGTCGAACACGGTCTGCATCGGCGAGTTGCCGCCGCCGTGGATCGTCGTGAGGCCGCCGTGCGGACCGGGCACGAACACGTTCTGCGATCCCAGAGCCTTGCTCGGCAGCAGATCGCCGCGATCGAGCGTGAGCGTCCGCCCGTCGACCGAGATGCCCATGAGACGCCACTGGCCGTCGATTCCGGCGATCCGCACGAGCTGGCCGACCACGAAGCCGTCGGCGACGAAGCTGCCGCTCGAGCGGGTCACGGTGCCGCCCGCAGCGCCCCCGGCGATCGTCACCGGCGTCGTGATCGTCACCGGGACGTCGGCCGCCGTGACGGTCGCCGTCGCGGCCACCGGCAGCGTTCCGGTGAGGAACTTGAGGTACATCACCGTGCTGTCTGTCGTGTCTTCCGGGTGGTCGTCGCCGAAGCCGGTGACGAGGAAGGTCGACACCCGGCCGCCCTCGGTGATCGTCACGGTCTGACCGACGAGGAAGCCCTGCGCCTTCCAGTCGAACGGGGTCGGACGCGTCAGCCGGTGCGTCGTACCGGCCGGGATGCCGCTGCCCGCGCCCTGCGGCGTCAGCGTGACGGCACCGGTCGCCTTCACCGGCACGTCCGGCTGGAGGGTGCCCTGCACGTCGAGGCGGTCGTTGCCGGAGCCGAGGAACAGGTTGATGACCTCGATCGTCGACTTGCCGGCATCCGTCGTGTAGCCCGTACCGTCGAACGACACCGAGCCGAAGCTGATGCCGCCGGGGAAGATCTGCGGCTCTCCGAACGTCTCGTTCTGCGTGCCGCCGTACGAGCTGCCGAAGTCGAGATCCTTCGCCATGCCGAGGCCGCGCAGCGTGGTGGAGGTCATCGCGCCCCAGTTGTTCGCCACGCTGGAGTCGCCATAGATGTTGAGCACGTCGATCTGCTTCGACTCCGGCGCCTGGGTGGCGATGGCGAAGAGCGGGCCGTCCTGCTCGCCCGGAAGCTTGAGGCCGAGCTCGAGCGACCGGTCGGCGCCGGTGACGCCGCCCTCGACCGCGAGCGGGCCGCGCAGGCGCGTCAGCAGGTGCTGGGTCGCGGGGAAGGTCTTCACGCCCTGCCGGATGAGGGGCTGGTAATACCCGGTGTCGCCCTGCAGCTCGATGCGCTGGTCGGTCATCCAGTTCGCCGTCGTGAAGACGGCCTGCGCCGCGATGCGCGTGACGGTGAGCGGGCCGACGAGGCTGCCGAACGAGTCGCCCCACAGCGACAGGCCGAACTCGAGCTGCTGGTCGTGCGCGGTGTTCGTGCCGCGGATGTTCTGGATCTTGCCGATCGCGCAGCGCCCGAAGCCGTCGCACACCTTGACCCACTGGCCCTCGAGGAAGCCGTCGGCCAGCCAGCCGCCGGCGCTCCGCGTGATGCGCCAGCGGTTCACGAGGTCGTCGCCCGGGGTCAGCGCGATGCCGCTGACGGCGCCGCTCCACTTGCCGCGGAAGGTGAGGGCGTTGATGGTCGTGGCCTCTGCTGTCGCACCGGAGCAGTTGAGGGCCGGGCTGACCTGGAACGAACCGGCCGACACCGCGCCGATGACGGTGTAGACGCCGGTGCAGGCACCGAACGTGAGCCGCATCCCGGTGGTGATGCCGTCGTCGATGAAGCTGCCGGTGTCGCTGCCGTTGGTGCGGCTGACCGTGCTGCCGGCGAAGCCCAGGTTGCCGAGGAAGAGGCGGGACGGGATGTCGCCGCCGATCTCGACGTAGTCGAGCGGGGTGACGGCGACGCCGTTGATCTTGACGACGTCGACGAGGCCGTCGGGCGTGATCGCGACGTTCACGTTCGCGGTCGGCTTGGTGGTGAGGCGGATGATGTACTCGTCGTTCGCGCCGCCTTGCACGATGACCGTGTCGGTGCCGGTCGGGATCGTGACCACCTGCGCCGACTCGTCGTCGTAGACCAGGACGTCGGTGCGCTGGATGCCGCTGCGCAGGTTCGGGAACCGGTAGGCGTCCGTCGCGCCGGCCTGGCCCCACGTGATGACGGCGGTCGTCGGGTCGCCGGCGACCGGGTTGTTGCGGGCCCGCAGCGTGAGGCGCACCGCGATGTTCCAGTTGGAGTGGTCGAACGTGAGGAGGTATGAGGTGCCGCCGTCGGCCTCGTGGACGAGCGTCCAGCGCGCACCCAGGGCGGCTTCGGCCGCCGCGTCGTCGATCTGCAGGATCCGCTGGCTGTCGGCATCCATCGTGATCTTGACCGTGATCACGAGGCCGCAGCCCGGGTTCGCCGCGGGGCACGGGTCTTTGGCCAGCTGCACCAGCACGTCATCGAGGCGCTGGGTCGCCGCATCCCCTTCGATGACCACGCCGCGATCGTCGAGGACCGTGGTGCCCGGCTCGACGTGGGTCACGTACACGCCCGGGGTGTCGTCGTCGTACACCCGCACGTTGACCTGGCGGACCGCGGCGCCGTGGAACTCGACATCCACGCCGGGGTTCTGCGCGATCACGGAGTGCTGCACCACCACTGTGCGGTCGCCCTCGGAGCGTCCGTCGTCGACGGCCCGTACGTAGACACGCTGCGGCATGCTCCAGTTGGAGCCGTCGAAGGTCAGCACCACCGCACGGCCGGCTTCGTCGACGAGCACGCCGCCCCGGATGTAGTGCCGCTGGAAGTCGCCGCCGCTCATGCACTGGTCGCCGTACGGGAAGGTGTCGACGCACAGCCAGATCGTGTCGGCAGGCCCGTCGGTGAGCCCGTAGCCGGTCGGGTTGTCGAAGGTGTCGCGCGCCTCCTCATCGGGGGATGCCGCGGCCGAGACGGTCACGTACACCTGGTGCTGCGGGGCATGGCTGAGTTCGACCGTGTAGTAGGCGGTCTGCGTGATCGGGCCGGACGTCGTCCCCTCGCGCACACTGGTCGAGGTGCCGGGCTCCTTGATGACGACGACGCCGGTGTTCCCGGTCGCGAGGTTGTACGGCACGCCGTCGACGACGATGCCGTCATAGCGCGGGTCGTCGGAGCGCACGATGTGGTCGACGGCGCCCGAGAGGCCCTCGAGCTCGCGGGTGACGATGTCGGCGGTCACGTCGCCCGCGACCGAGATCTGGTCGCTGCCCAGGCCGCCGATGACGCGGTAGGCCACACCGAAGGCCGTGGAGAGGACGAAGAACTGGTCGTCACCCTCGAGGCCGTCGATCTCCAGGACCTCGATGGTGGCGTACTTCACGTTCAGGCCGGCGCCGTAGATCGCCTTGTCGGTGATCGCGAAGTCGTCGGCGAACTCGGTGCCGAGGATGACGAGCTTGTCGAACCCGGTGCCGCCGTCGACGTTGACCGGAGCGTTGACGTTGTACTGCACCTCGTCCTCGCCGCCGCCGGCACGGATGTCGAGCGGCCGGCTGGTCGAGAACCCGAGGCCGATCACCGGCACCGCGACGCCGTTCGCGTCGAGCGGGATGACGTCGTCGAGCCACTTCGTGTTGTCGAGGTCGATGCTCGGGTTGCCGGGCGTGGGAGTGAAGGTCGTGTGCGCGTCGGCGTTGTTGCAGGTGCCGTCGTCGTTGTTGTCCTTGCGGAATCCGGTGTAGCCGTCGGCGTCGGCGGCGTTGCAGACCCCGTCGTTGTTGGAGTCGACCGGGAAGAGGTCGGTGCCGGGCACCACCGTGAGCGTGACGTCCGCGAGCGTGCAGAGGCCGTCGCCGGTGGCGTCGGTGTCGCACACTGCGGCGATCGCGAAGGCCCGGACGATGAACAGGTCGTTGTCGTCGTCGCCGTTGAGCTGGATCTCGGCCTGGTTCGAGTAGACGACGAACCGGTCGTTGCCGGTGCCGCCGGTGGCCAGCAGCGGCGCGTGCGTCCCGGGGCTCAGCCAGCCGCGCGTCGTGGGCACGAGCGACGGGAAGGTGTCGGCCGGGAGTAGCGCGCCGCCGTCCGGAGCCGGGTCGCTGTCGCGCTGCGTGCCGAAGATCTGCCCGATCTGGAACGCGTCGTTGCCGGCGCCGCCGTCGAGGGTCATCGTCGCCTGCGTGTCGTCGACGTAGAACGCGTCGTTGCCGCCGAGGCCGTAGACCGTGATGCGGCCGTTGAGCGCCCGGTCGTAGGTGATGCGCTGCACCTTCGCGCTCGGCTCGTTGCCCTGCGTGCGGTCGCGGTAGAGGCCGATGCCGCCGTCGGTGCTCTCGTTGCCGGCCAGCAGGGCGATGTACGCCGGGTGGTCGGCGGGGTCGCTCGGGGCGCTGCAGACGGCCGCGCCGCCGACCGCCGTCACCGCGAACGGCGATTCGTTGTCGATGCAGGTCAGCGCCCGCAGCAGCCAGATGTCGTCGGCGCGGAGCCCGGTGTTGTGCGCCGGGTCGAGGTCGTCGAAGCCGTACACCGCGAGCTCGTCGACACCCTGATTCGCGGGGCCGGAGTCCAGCACCTGGATGTTGTAGTTGCGCACGTTGCCGTGACTGCCGTTGGTGTGGACGGCGTAGTGGTCGCTCTCGCCCTGACCGTCGAGCGTCAGCACGTGGCCGGCTCCGGTGCCGCCGGTCGCGGGGCTCGTGACGACGTTCATCGACTGCAGGTAGTAGACCGTGAGGATGTCTTCGCCGTCGGCGGTGTTCGAGGCACCCGAGCCGTTGCCGTGCACCGTCGTCCTCGCGCCGAGGAAGATGTAGCCGTCGTCGCCCCACTGCTCTTTGTTGAGCCCGGGATCGGAGGTCTGTGCCCGGTCGAGTCCCGACCGGTCGCCGAGCACGATCACGTCGACGTCGCTGCCGCCCCAGACGTTCGTCTGGCGGCCGGGTACCGGGTTGACGCTCGAGGGGGTGCAGGTGCTGAGCGGGTCGTCGCCGGCGCCGGCGTCGGACACGACGCAGTCGGCGACGATGCGGCCCCGCAGGATCATCGACGTGCCCCACTCGGCGGCGCCGCCGCCGGTGTCGAGGTTGCCGAAGTCGCCGCGCATGTCGATCGAGAGATCGGCCAGGACCTGGCTGTTCTGGTGGAGCGTGATGTCATCGCCGACGCGGAGTTCGACCGAGCCCTGCTCGGCGAAGATCGTGCCGTGGGGGATGCCGCGCGGGGCGTCCGCGTCGTTCTGCGGTCCGCGCGTGTTCGATTCGGCGAACCGGGCGGTGCCGGCGGCCACGAGGTACAGGTCTTCGTCGAGCTGCACGGACTCGCGGACGGTGAGCCGGATGTCTCCGGTGAGAGAGTGGGCGAGCACGAGGCGCAGGTACGCGTCGGTCTCGGTGTAGTAGATGCCTGTGGTTGCCTCCAGGCCGACGTCGTCGCCGGCCGCGGCCAGTGCGGGATCGGACTTCCAGGGCGAGTTCGGGTCGTCGCCGCAGTTGAGCCAGGTGCACGCGAACGGGGGCGCGCGACCGGAGTCGACCATGACGTCCTTCGAGGTCAGACCGATCGAGCCGCCGTTGGCATCGATGTCGACGGCGTCGCCGCGGACGTTGTCCTCGTCAGGGTCGAGCTTCGCGTTCAGGATGCTGCCGCCCGTGGTTCGCAGGCCCACATTGCCCGTCGCGAGCGACGAGCTGCCGCCGGTGAAGATCTCCCAGATCGGCATGTCGCCGGTGAGCTCGTCGAGGAAGATGCCCTCGGTCGAGCCGCCGCCGATCGCGGCCGCGGTGTCATGGGCCTTCAGCACGCCGCCGCCGATGCCCGTCGGCTGGTTGACGGCGGTGTTGATCTCCAGCCAGTTGCTCGGGACGCCGATGCCTCCGAGCACGCCGCCCTCGCCGGCGTACATGGTGATGTTGACACCTGTGACGTCGATCGTCGGCCGGCCGTCGGCATCCAGGATCCGCCGCGGCGAGTGCAGGATGACGTCGCCGTTCGTCGAGTGGATGTGGCCGACGAGCATGTCGCCCTCGATCTCGGTCGCGGTGATGTTCCCGTTGGTGCGCAGGAAGATCTGCGAGACGTTGACCGCCATCCCGGGGTCGTCGACCGGTCCGGCGTGGCCGGCTCCGCCGGTCCAGGCCGAGTCGACCTGCGCGACGATGTGGACGGTCGTGTCGGGAGTGTCGGCGGTGACCGTGTGCGTGGCGCTGTCGATCTGCGTCGTGAAGCAGGTCTTGGGCTCCTCGCCGCCGGTGGTGACGTGGCAGACGTCGATGTCGTCGCCCGCGCGCAGATCGCTGAAGTCGTAGGTGGACTCGATCTCGCCGTCGACGTCGGTGCCGAGCGCGCGGAGGATGTGGGCGAGGTTCGGGTCCGACACGTCGGGCCGGAAGTGCGTCTCGTACGATCCCGAACCGCTGCCGCAGTTGCCCGGATACGCGCCCGCGCACAGGCCCCGGTCGTAGGAGAGACCGTCGTTGATCAGCGGGGCGTAGGTCGACGGGAATGTGAAGCCGTAGTACGTCGACAGGTTCGACGGGTGGTACAGGTCGACGACGACGAGCACGAGACCCGTCTGCCCGTCGCCGTTCTTCGAGTCGTTGAGCACCACGTCGACGTCGTCGCCGGCGCGGACACGGTCGATGACGATGATGCCCGGAGTGCCGAGCGCGACGACGGCCGGATCGATGCGGCGGAAGTAGGTGAGGTCGACGACCGCGTCCTTGCCGGCATCCACCGTGACGACAGGCAGCTTCCTGCACGGCGCGGCACCGTCGCAGAAGTCCGCGTCGGGGTGGATGTAGTCGACGAGCTCGACCTCGATCGGGTTGCGCTCCGGGTCGGGGTTCGCGTGCGTGGGGCTCTGGTGGCCGATGTCGCCGCGCGGGGCGTCGAGGGTGAGGACGTTCGTGCGGATGAGCTCATGCCCGGAGCCCGACAGGATGTCACCCGACGCGTTGAAGATCCACGTCTTGCCCAGCGGGTTCTCGATGTAGTCGTCGAGGCGGATGAACGGCTGACGCACCGGGCACACGAACGCGCATGAGTTGTGCACCTTCACCTCGGTCGGCGGGAAGGTGTACTCGATGTCGAAGTCGAACGTGCTGCCCGGCGAGGCCTCGGGCTGGGCGACGACCGCGGCGTCGGGGATCTGCTGCACGCGGATGTCGATGCGGGGCGGGTTCAGCGAGTTGACCACGTCGATGATGTTCGTCACCAGATTGAGGCTGGACGCGTTCAGGATGCGCACGAAGTCCCACGTCTGCTGGAATTCGAAGCTGCCGTCGACGCCCCAGATGATGCCGTCGGGCACCGAGAGGCCCAGCGACGCCAGGTTGTTCGCGAGGAACCGCGCCTGGGCTCCGTGGTCGTAGACGATGTCGTCGACCGTGATCGTGCTGCCGGTGAGCTGGCCCGTGGTGTGGGTGTCGGTGAACGGGTTGTCTTCGAAGCAGTGACCCTGATCGTCGCAGACGCGCACGTTCGAGATCGCGATGATCGTGCCGTCGGCGGCGATCTCGAGCACCGGGTTGGGCTCGCCCAGCATGATGACACGGCTCTCCCAGAAGATGTCGCGTCGCAGCGGTGCGTTGTTGCCGGTCTCGAGCCCGTCGTTGCCGACGTCGAGCAGTCCGCCGTCGGTCGTCGCGTGACGCCGCAGCTGCGCGATCTGGTCGTTGACGGCGACCGTCAGGTCGGAGGTCGTGATGGTCGCGCCCGATCGGCCGATCACCTTGGCCTGCATGGCCTGCGGCTCGTCGGCGCCGTCGCCGACGATGTTGTGGATCTCGAAGATGCGAGCGTACGAGTCGGTGCCGCCCCCTCCGCAGTCGCACTCGGCGAACGCGTCGGCGTTCAGGTCGACGCCGAGCCATTCGGCGAGGATCGCGGTGTCGACGTGGCCGGTGAGCTGAAGGCCGGCGACGAGGTACGTGCGCGTGTATCCCTCGATCGCGATCTCGGAGTCTGCGTCGGAATCGGCTCCCAGCGCGATCGCGTAGGTCTTGGTGTGCGCGTACGCGTTCATCTTGTCGACGAACGCGCCGATGCGGACGTGCCGTGCCGTGATGACCCCGCCCGCCTCCGTCGTCGTGTCGGCCTTGTCGTCGCCGATGCCGACATACACGTTCGCCTCGGTCTCGGCCGACGCGCCCAGACCGCCCACGTCGGCGATCGAGTCGGCGAAGCCGTCGACGGAGGTGTGCGACTCGACCGCCACCCGGTTCGCCCCACGGAGGGTGCCTGCGGTCACCGTCTTGGTGTCGTAGGCGGCCCAGGCCGAGGTCGATCCGAACGAGCCGCCGACGAAGCCGCCCTGCTGCGTGTTGGCGTACACGCGCGGGCGCAGGTCGCTGTTGGCGGCGATGAGGATGTTGCGGGATGCCTCGACCTCGGCGCCCGCCGCGATGGTCACGGTGTTGGTGACGGTGGTCTTGGAACGCGCAGCCGAGTCGCCGATCGAGATCGCGCCGCCGCCGGCATTGCCTGCGACGCCCTTGGCGAGCGCCGTGCCGTTCGTGGTGATGGTGACGTCGCGGCCCTTGACGTTTGCGCTCGCCTCGACCGTCGCCGAGATGACGAGCGTCGTCGTGGCGTCGGAGGACGCCGTCGACACGTTGATCGCGCCGCCGCCGCCGCCTGCGGCGGTCGCCGAGATGACGCCGTCGCTGGAGCTCGCTGCTCCCGACGGCCCGCCGATCCCGTCGAGCTTCTGCGAGCCGGTCCCTGCCGACAGCTGCAGCACCAGTCGCTGCTCGCCGCTGCCGGCGCTGGAGAGGTCGAGTCCCTCCACCCGGAAGATGTGCGGATAGCCGCCGCCGTCGCTGAGGTTGATCGCGGTGCCGCCGAGCGTGAGCGACAGCTGGAACGTGGATCCGTTCGCGCCGACCACGTAGTAGCCGTGGCCGTCGTCGAGATTGCCGATCTCGAAGTCGCCGTCGGCGTCGAGACGGTGGCGGGTCAGCTTGCCGTTGGGGCTCTGGTCGGCGGTCAGACCGATCGCGATGACGGAGCCGCCGAAGGTGTCGTTCCCGCCGAGGCCGGCCGGCGACGACTGGCACCCGTTGCCGTGCTCGTCGATGCCCACCGCGCGGCAGTAAGTGGCGGCGAGTCGGAGGTGCTGACCGTCGTTGCGGATCACGTAGTAGTACGTTCCGCTGGACAGCCCGCCGATCGCGCTGCCGCCGGTCGCGGTGTAGTACACGCGGGTGCCGCTGGCGGGCACCGTGTCGTCGATCGTCTGGTTGCCGTCCTGGTCGGTGCTGACATTGATGACGTTGCCCGAGACCGCCGTGCTCGAGAACAGACCTGCCGGCGGGGCGGTGTGGTACGTCACGTACTGCCCGTTGCTGAAGCCCCCCGAGATCTTGTCGTCCGTGTCGTCGATGTCGCCGCCCGTGATCACCTGCGGCGGGTGCACCACGTCGACCGACGTGGACTGCAGCTTGATACGGAAGACGTCGATCACGTAGACCTTGTAGACGCCGCCGGCGACGAGGCCGCCGATCGCTCCGCCGGTGGGCTGATAGACGACCAGGTCACCGGTCTTGAGGTTGTGGGCGCGCCCGCCGAAGTCGATGATGTCGGTCGCCGGGTCGACGGTGGCGCCCTCGACCGTGTCGGGGGTGGCCGGGTTGTCGAAGATGAACGAGACGCCGAGCATGAGGGTTGTCGCGCCGGTCACGATGACGTTGACGGTGCGTCCTTCCAGGTTCGGGACGATCATCGTGCCGCCCTGCGAACGGTAGATGACGACCTGACCGTCGTACGCGTTGTGCACCTTGCTGAAGGTGATCATGTTCGACGACACCGCGGCGCCGTCGAAGGTGCCGTCGGAGGCGTCCGCCGGCTTGACGTTGCTCGTCGCGTCGAGCGTGACATCGCCGGTCGTGCTGGTGATCGACGACCCGCCCGTGATGGTCGCCCGCACCGTCGGGTTCATCCATGCCGACGCACCGAACAGGTTGATGTTCAGGAGGCCGCCGCTGCCGCTCGACGTCGCAGCGTCCGCGTCGTTGAAGCTCTCGGCCTTCGCTGAGATGTCACCCGACACGATGATGACGGACGAGGATCCGCCGAGTGTGACGGCGACGGTGGGGGTGCCGGTCGCGGTCGACGACGAGTCGCTGATCGACAGCACCCCGCCACCGGCATTCGCCATCCCCGCGAACGAGAGATCCTGCGCCTTCGCGAGGACGTCCAGAGCGCCGGCTCCGCTCCCGGTGCCGACCCGCACGTGACCGAGCAGGTCCGCGCGCGTGGTGCCCGACGCATCGGCGGTCGGGTTCGCGTCAGGGGCGATGCTGGCGAGGAACGCACCCTGCGTGCGCTTGTAGCTGGCGATCGCCGAGTTGTACGAACGGGCGCGCAGGGCTGCGGTGGCGGATGCTGCGGCCAGCGTGGCTCCCGCCCCCACCGTTGCGATCGTCGACGCGTGCGCCTGCGCCAGCATGGTCACGCTGCTGATGGCGAGCCCGATGGAGAACGTCACCGACCCGGCGGACGCGCTCACCTCGTTGCCCGTGAGGTAGTTCGCGCCGTCGAAGTTGTGCCAGGCGAGGACCGCCGCGTTCCCGAGCGTGCTTCGGACGAGTCCGGTGCCCGAGATCGACGCCGCGGTGTGCGTCTGGTCGCTCGCGGTGACCGAGCCGCCCACGCCCGAGGCGAGCGCCGAGATGGCCATCGCCTTGTACAGCGCCGACACCGCGATCCGCGCGTCGGCGAGCACCGTGACGTCGCCCGCGGTCTGCAGGTCCCCGCCCACGCGGGCCGTGACGGCCACCGAAGCGATCGCCTTGAGCGTGGCACTCGTGAACCCGAGGCCGATGGAGCCGGCCGCCGAGCGCCCCTGGATGCGAGGGTGTGCGTCGGCGCGGGCCGTCACGGTCGCGCTCTGGATCGTGCCGGATGTCCCGTCGAAGTACGCGTCGACGGTGCCGCCCGAGGTCGCCGCGCCGATCACCACTCCGATGCCTGCGAGCAGGCCCGCCGAGAGCGACAGGGCGTCGACCTGCGCGTCCCCGAACGACCGAGCGAGCACTCGAAGCAGGGACGAGGCGCTGATCTGCGTGCCGCCGCCGACGCCGGCGACCAGCACCGGGGAGTTCGTCGCCTTGGCCTCGGCTCCGCCGATACCCGCGCCCAGTCCGATCGAGCCGAGCGTCGCGCGTGCGAAGGCCGGCGCCACGCTGTGGGAACCATCCGAGATAGCGCCGTTCGCGTCATTGATGACGCCGAACGTGTAGCTCGGCGAGAGCAGGTTGCCTGCCGCGTCGACGTTGGCCCGCGCGACCAGTTCGACCAGGCCGCCCGACAGCGAGCCGCCGCCCACCGTGTACGCCTTGACGGTGGGGCTCACCGTCGCGTTCGACGTCGTCCAGCCCGCCGCCGCGCCGGCCGAGAGGCCGAAGCCCTTCGCATCGGCGATGGCGATGGCGATGGCGGCGGCTACGAACGAGATCGCGGCGCTCCCCGCATCCACCTGTGCCCGATCGCCCAGGTACGCCAGCACGGTCGGAGACGACACCGCCGTCGCGTCGGTGCCGGCGATGTCCAGGCCGAGACTCACGGTGAGCGATGCCGACGAGGCGAGCGGCTGCGATGTGTGCGCGGCCGTGACCGTGACCGGGCCGGTCGTGGTCACGCTGGTCGGGTCCGTCGCGTCGGCGGCGCTCGTGCCGGCCTTCGGGCCGATGTACGCCGCGGTGGTCGTGGAGTCCTCGGCGTACAGCTCCACGCCGGCTCCGCCGATGAGCGAAACTCCGACCGCGGCGCTGGCGACGCTCGGGCTGCTGGTGCCGCCGGCGGTCATCGTGACCGATCCCGCGGTGACGTCGGCGCGGTCGTCGATGTGGGCGGCGATGAGACCGGCGGTGTACGCCTCGAGGTGCACGAACGAGATGTTGATCGGCGCGACCGTGATGCGGGTCGCCGTCGCGGTGGACACGGCCGTGCGGGTCGCGGTCATCGTGAGCGCCCCGGAGCCGAGGGTGACGGTCTCGTCGTCGCCGATGTACACCTCGGTGGTGCCGCCTACCCGCGACACCGGGTTGGTGACGAGGATGTTGGCGAAGGCGGCGAGACCCACCATCTTCGCATCGGTCACGGCGTCGGGAGTCGCCGTGGCGGTGATCGTCAGCGAGCTGCCCGAGACCGTCTTGCCGTTGCCGACGTAGGCGCGTGTGTTCCCCTGCGAGCGGGCCTCGGGCTGCAGCAGTTGCACGGCGAGCGTGCCGCCGGCGACGCCGCCGACGTTGGCTGTGGCGTCGTCGTCCGAGGTCGCGGCGATCGTGACGGCGCCCGAGACGATCGCGCCGCCCAGCGCCGCCTCCGTCGTCGCGCCCACCTCGGCGCGGGCGTACGCGACCGCGACGCTCAGGCCGAACCCGATGCTGATGATCTCTGATGCGTCGGCGACGGCCGTGTTGTGCGAGTGGGCGGTTGCCGAGGCAGAGAATCCGCCGGTGACCTGCCCGGCGTAGACCGCTCCGGTGCGCCCGTTGACCGCAGCCTTGGGGAGCTGCACCGTCACGGCCACGGCGCCCACGGTGGGCGCGTTCGAGTCCGACGTCGCGTCGTAGGTCGAGTCGGCGGTGACCGTGAACGCGCCGCTGGTCATCGCCGTGCTGCTTGCCGCATCGCCGCCGGCGATCGTGTCAGCAGAGACTGTGGCGGTCGTGGCGATGCCCGCCATCGCTCCGAGGCCGGCTGCGATGAAGAGGCTGTGGGCGTCGGCCTTCATGATCGCATCGGCGTCGATCGTGATCGATCCCGAGCCGCTGACGGCGCCGTTCAAGAGAGCCCGCACAGCACCCGACACGGTCGCCTCGATCACGACGAATCCCGCGGCGATACCGCCGCCGGCGATGCCCTGCAGCGTGCTGCGCGCGAGGTTCTGCTCGCCCGAGAAGGTCGACAGCAGGGCCTTCACGGTGACGGCGCCCGAGACGTCGACCGACGCCGCCGAGCCGAGGATCGCGAGCGTCTCACCCGAGACGATGGCGCGCGAGCTGACGCCGGTGACGCTGGCCCCCGCCGATACGGTCGCGGACTTCGTCTCGGCGACGGCCTGGTTGCCGGCTTGCGACTGGACGAACAGGCTCGCGGTCTTGGTCGGCGTCGACAGGATGTCGCCGTCGAAGCGCGCCGTTGTCGCGGCTGCCACCTCCGCCAGTGTGATCTGGACCGCGACCGCCGCGGCGATGCCGGCACCGATCGCGAGCGTGTGGGAAGTGGCGCGGTTCGTCGAGGTCGCCTGCACGATGACGGGATCACCGGGTGCACTCACCACCGAGCCTGCCTTGACCTCGGCCAGGGTTGCCGCCGCGGCGGTGATCTCCGCGGTCGAGGCGTTCACCGCGGCCCCCGCGATGCCGCCTATGCCGACCAGCACGACCTCGCTCGTCACCCGGTTGGCGCTGCTGGCCTGGACACTCACGCCGGCGTTGCCTGTCGCGTCGCCTTCGACGGAGGCGGTGGTCGCACCGGCGACTGTGGCGGTCGGCACCGAGACGGCCGCGCCGCCGAGGAGCCCGCCGCCGGCGAGGTCGGTGTGGACTTCGGCGGTGTGGCCGGACGTCGCCGAGAACGAGATCGCGCCGGAGCTCGACATGAGCTGGTCGTTGTTCGCGTCGGACGAGGTGGCGGCGACCATGGCGGCCGACGTGATGACGGCGGTGAGCACGTTCACGCCGATGCCGACGCCGAGCGAGCCGGCGACGAGCAGGACCTTCGCCTGCGCGAAGTTCTGGCCGTTCGCGGTCACCTGCACCGAGCCCGACGAGACGACGTCGCCGTCGAGCGCGGCGACGAGCGCGCTGCCCAGCCGCGCGTCGGCGAACACGACGGCACCCGAGAACGCCATGCTCACCTGGATGCTGTTGACGAGCGCGATCGCCTCGTTGCGGCCGGGCTGGCTGGCACTGACCACGACGGCGCCGGTGGCGGTGATCGACGCGGGTCCTGCGACCCGCGCGGCGACCTCGGCACCGTCGGTGACGACGGCGATGGCGACGGAGGCGTTGAAGGCGGCTCCGGCCACGCCGATCACGTCGACCTGCGCGGATGCCTGCTGCCGGCCGCTGACGGTCACGCTGACGTCGTTCGCCGAGACGCTTCCGCTCAGGAGTGCCGTGGTGTGCCCCGAGACGGTCGCGATGGGGACCATCGCCGTGATGGCGGCGCCACCGATCGAGACGCCGGGTGTGTACGCCCGGACCGCGTTCGTGGCCGATGCGCTCACGGTGACGTCTGCGGTCGGCACCGCGGCGAGGCTCAGGCTTCCCCCGAGCTCGGCCTCGGTGTCGCGATCGCTCGTGGCGACGAGCACGGTGACCCCGACGGCGAGTGCGCCGGTCGAGACGTTGACGGCGAGAGGCGCAATGGTGGAGCGCTCGGCGGACGCTGCGACGATGACGTCGCCGTCGACCGTGCCGGTGGCGAAGGATTCGGCACGGGTCACGCCGGAGTAGGTGATCACGGCGACCACGCCGCTGAGTCCGACCGCGATGCCGCCGGCGACGCCGATCGAGAGGACGGTGGGAACGAACCGGTCGGAGGCCCGCACCTCGAGGCCGCCGATGTGGTCGAGAACGACGGCGCCGACCTCGGCCAGCGCGTTTCCGTCGATCGTGATCACCGCGACCGAGACGCCCGCTGCGCCGGCGCCGACGGTGATGCCGATCGCGTAGACCGACACCTCGCGGTCGGCCCGCGCGTTGACGAACAGCCCGGCGTCTGCCCGGTCGATGAACGATCCGGTGTCGACATGGGCGGTCTGGGCGGCGTGGTCGTTGAGCACGGCGACCTGCCCGGCGATCGCGATGAACCCGCCGGCACCCGCGACGCCGATCTGCGTGGTGCGCTCGGTCGCGAGCGCCTTCACGTCGATACGACCGGGTGCGTCGACGTGCGCTCCGCTGTAGATTCCGGCGTCGGTGTCGAGCCCGATCGTGAGCACCGTGACGCCCGCGCCGATCGCGCCGATGCCACCGGCCACGGCCCCCGCGAGGGCGAAGACCACGAGCTCATCCGTGGCGATCACGCTGACATCCGCGGACTGCGAGTGGACGCTGCCGTAGATGCCCGCCGACGTTCCCGACGGCGGTGCCGGCTGCGTGAAGCGCTGCGTGGTGGGCGACGTCTGGCTGGACGACGCGCCGACGGCGGTGCTCGTGCCGGCCATGGTGTCGTACACCCGGTTCTGGTACGGCGTGCTGCCGGGGCCGGACGGCGCATCGCCGAGGATCGACTTCCAGCCACTGGCCCCACCACCGGCGACCACGTTGTCGGCGTCGCCCTGCGAACTGCTGCCCCCGTAGTTCGTCGGGTCGGAGTCCTCGATGAGCGACCAGTCCGCGGCCGACAGGTCGGGCTGCGCGCCCTTGCTCACGCGCTTGGCGGTGTAGCGCTGCCCGTCGAAGGTGACGACGTCTCCGGTGTTGTACGAGATCGACGAGCTCCAGGTGCCGCGGTCGGGTCCGTTGCCGTCGCTCGAGTACGAGCTCGTGGGCTTCGTCCCGATCGACCACACCGACACCGCCCCGGCGGCCCCGACGAAGCCGGCGCCGACGCTCATCGCGTACGACTGGACGTGCTTGACGCCCAGCGCGTTCACGGCCACGTCGCCCTTTGCCCAGACGTCCGTTCCGGCGGCGAGGTACGCGGTCACGTTGATGCTCGCGACGCCGATGTCGACGCCCCCGGCCGCGCCGACGAACCCGCCGGCGGCACCGCCGGCGAAAGTGACCGAGTCGAAGCGGTCGGCCGCGGTGACCGAGACGCCCTGCTGAGCGGATGCCGCCGAGACGGTGCCGGCCGCGTTGACGGTCGTGGCGAGATCGATGTACGCCTGCGTGTCGACGGTGAAGATGTTCACCCCGACGTTCGCGGTCACGCCGACGAAGCCCGCTCCGACGCCTGCGACCAGGCCGAACAGGCTCTCACGGGAGACGGCCTGGACGGCGAGGCCGTGGAACTCGCCGAACGAGGCGAAGTCGCCCGCTGCGATGAGCCCGTTGCTCACGCCGGCGAGGCCGGCGGCGCCGTGCCCGCCCACCACGATGGTGTTGAACTGGCCGATGACGGCCTTGGTCGTCTTGTCGACGACGGCGACGCCGACCCCGACGCCGACCCCGACGTAGCCGGCGGCCACGGAGGCGGTGACGAGGATGAGCCGGTCGTCCGACCGCGCGAACACGCCGATATCGCCCGTGGCGCGGAGCACGACGTGGTGTCCGGTGCGGGCGATGGTGGATGCCGTGACCACGGTGACGCCGACCGTGCCCGCCACGCCCACGGTGCCGCCGCCGGCGGCGGCGTTGACCGAGACGATGGTGAGCGACGAGTCGGCGACCACGACGATGTCGTCCCGCGCGTTGACGACGGCGTTGTCGCGGATCTCCGCGGTCGTGGTGAGGTCGATCACGCGGACGGCGGCCGAGGCTCCGACCCCCGCCGTGCCGCCGATCGCCAGGGCTGCGGCGAGACCGAGGGTGCGGAACGAGCTGGATGCCGAAACCAGCACCGACTGACCCGTTCCGGCCGACGCGGCGTCGTTGACGCTGCACGTGACGTTGCCGCAGTTGATGAGCGCGGATGCGCCGATCCAGGCGTTCACATCGACCGTCGCGACGGTGACGGAGCCGGAGAGCGTGACGGCCGCGGTGCCCGCGCCGCCCGCCGAGATGCCGATGCCGGCGAGGTAGGTGCTGTCGGTGGCGGTGACGGCCACGCCGGCGAATCCGCTCTGCTGCGGCGTGACGTTCGCCTGCGGTCCGAGGGCCGAGGCATCCGCGGCCGGCAGCGAGCCGGAGGGGACGATGCTGTGGGAGCGGCCGGCGCCGGTCGAGCTGAACACGATCGGCACGATCGGCCCCGCGACGCCGTTGCAGTCGTCGGCGAGTCCGGTGGCCTCGCACTGGGTGCGGGCGAGCTGGAAGTGATCGGGGTCGTCGTCCACGACGTAGTACGTCGCGCCGTCGACGAGGCCGCCGATCGGGGTGCCACCGCCGGCGCTGTAGATGACCGGGTCGCCGACGTCGGCGGTGATGTCGTACGGGAGCACGAGGTAGTTCGTGCCGACGGCGAACTGGGCGGTGAAGCGCGGCGACACATCGGACGGGAGGCCGGGCTGGGTGGTGGGCACGAACCGCTGGTTCTCGCCCATCTTCGCCCCGGCGGGAAGGCTGAGTCCGGTGACGAGGAACCCGGCCTCGCACGAGAATTCGTCGGAGCCCGGCGAGAGCGGAGGCCCGCGCTTGAGGCACAGCTTGATCGCGGTGCTCGAAACGGGCAGCACGTAGTAGGTCCCGCCGTCGGTGAGTCCGGTGATCGGCGCACCGCCGCCGGCGTCGTACACGACCTGCTGCCCGGACTTGAAGCCGTGCTGGTAGCCGAGGTTGATGGTCGCGCCGTCGGCCTTGAGTCCGCCGCCGTTGATCGGGCTCTGCGGGTACGGCGTCGGGTAGCCGCCGAGGGTGGCGCGCGGGTCGAAGCGCGTGTCGGTGCCGTTCGTGTCGAACGGGCCCGAGGCGACCGTGGTGTGGGTCATGTGACCGGCGATCGCGCGAGAGGTGACCCGGGCGCCGTCGCCGATCCAGGACTGCGTCGTCTTGGTCACGACGGGCACTGCGACCCCGGCGCCGACCGCCGCCGTTCCGGCGACCGAGATGTTGCCCGCGATCGTGAAGAGCGTGAAGTCATCGGATGCCGCGACGATGACGTTGCCGCCGGCCGTGACGAGGGCGGATGCCCCGATCCACGCCTTCGTCGTGACGGTCACGACCGGAACGGCGGCGTTCACGGTGACCGCGGCGGTGCCGCCGACCGAGCCGCCCGCCGAGATCGAATCGATCTGCTCGGACGAGGCGGCGCTGACCACGACATCCCCGTTGGCGTTCACGACGCTGCCGCTTCCGATGGAGGCCTGGGTGGTCTTGTCCACCACTTCGACGTCGACCCCGACGCCGACGCCCGCGGTGCCGCCCACGGCCAGCACCCCGGCGAGCGCCAGCACGGTGGTGTGGTCGGATGCCTCGACGACGACGTTCTGCGTGAGGGTCGCGCCGGTGTTGGTGCACGAGACGCCGACGCAGTTGACCCTGGCGCCCGAGCCGATGCTCGCCGTCGTCGTGTCGGTGAGCACGTTGACGGTGACCGACCCGCCGACCCCGACGTTCTGGCCGCCGGCTCCGCCCACGGCGAGCAGCAGGTAGTCGCCGACCTGCTCGGCCTTCACGAGGGTGTCATCCGCAGCCTGAAGGTCGGCACCCGCGAGGATGCTCGCGGTCACGTCGTTGTCCCGCACGTGTACGGTGACGGATGCCCCGATCCCGGGCCCGCTCGTGGACACCGCGAGGTTGCCGCTCGAGAGGGCCGCGTCCACGGTCTTCTTCGCGTGCACCGTGATGTCGTCTCCTGCGCGCAGGACGGCCTGTCCGATGCGCGCGAGCGTCTGCGGGTCGCTGCCGCCCTGGTTGGCCACGACGACGAGCACGGCGCCGGAGGCCGCCACGGAACCGGCGCTGGCGGCACCGGCGACGGCGAGGACGAACCAGTCCTCGATCGACGTCGCCTCTACGCTGACGCTGCCGCCGGCGCGCACCACGGCCTGGTCGGCGATCCAGGCGCGCACATCGGAGTTCGAAATCTCGACCACGACGGTGATGCCGACGCCCGCCGAATCCTTGCTGAGACCGAGCGCCCCGCCCACGTCGACGACGGTGAGCGAGTCGCTCGCCGACACGGCGACGTCCTGCCCGGCGCCGCCCGCGGGGTTCTCCTGGTTGACCTCGGCTGCCGTGCCGATCCAGGCGCGGGTCTGCAGGTTGAAGATGTTGACGATGAACGCGCCGACCACGGCCGCACCGCCGGACGAAGCCGCGCCGGAGATGGCGATGTTCGTCACGGCCGGGAAGTCGATCTTGCTTCCGACCGGTTCGGGCACGTCGGGCACCAGCGGGTCGAGGGTCGTGCCGGCAGTGACCGCGACAGCGCCCGTGGCGTCGACGGCGGTCGGGCTCGCACCGCTCGAGTCGATCCACGCGCGCGTGCCGATCTCGAGGTAGTTCACGAGGAACGCACCGCCGACGGCGGCATCCGACCCGGTTCCCAGGGCACCCGAGATCGCGAGGTTCTGCAGCCGCAGGGGCTGGCTCGCGGTCACGGTCACTCCCCCGGCGGGGGCGTCGATCTCGGCGCCGACGCCGACGGAGGCTTCGGTGGTGAGCAGCAGGATCTGCACGGCTGCGCTGCCGGCGACCGAGGTGCTCTTGCCGCCCGCGGCCGCGAAGGACCAGACGATGAAGTCGTTGTGCGTGCCGTCCGGCGCGACCGCGGCCACCGTCACGCCGGTCTGGCCGGTGACATGCGCGCCGCCGCCGACGACCGCGCGGTTGGCGGCATCCTGCACGTTGAGGCCGATGGTGGCGCCCACGCGCGTGCCGCCGTTCGTGATGTCGATGGCCGTGCCGATCGCGAAGACGTAGGCGCGCTGGGCGAGGAGCGAGCGCACCACGACATCGCCGGTGGATGCCGTGACGACGACGTTCGCCGCGATGCGCGCGGTCGATGTGGCCACCAGCCAGTTCACGCCGACCGCGGCAGCGACGGCGGTCGTGTCGTTGCCCCCGCCGCCGTTGGCGGACTGCCCGGACTGCCCGGCCTGCTGGGTGTTGGCGCCCTGGGCGCCGTTCTGGCCGTTCGTGCCGCCGTTGGACGACGGCACGCCCGCGGTGTCGTCCCGGGTGCCCGCGGTGTTCGGGTTCTTGTCGCCGTTGACCGCCTCGGTGGACTTCTGGTCGCCGGTCTTGGTGTCCTCGGCCTCGGCGCCTTGAGCACTCGCCTCGACCTTGGTCTCAGTGAAGGTCAGCGAGTCCGCCACGACGGCGACAGAGGCGGCCGACGCGTCGCGGGCGAGCTCGGCGAGCGTGTCCCAGCCGACGATCGCGTTGATCGCGATGATGGCGCCGACGGCGGCGCTCTTGCCGGCGGCCTTGGCGTTGCCGTCGGTCCGCACCCGCAGGTGGTGCGTGGCCTTCACGCTGAGAGCGCCCGTGATCGCCGTGGCGGTGCCGGATCCGAGCCGTGAGGTGACGTCGTCGTCGACGCTGATGACCAGCGCCACGACCGGCGCGATCGCCGACGCACCGGTGGAGGCGCTGCCGCCCTCCGCCATGGTGATGAGCTCGCGGAAGCCGAAGGCGTCGATCGTGAGGCCGGTTCCGCCCGTGAGGACGGCGCCGTTCTCGACCTCGGCGCGCACGTCGCTGCCGTCGATGACCTGCAGCACGAAGACGGCCCCGACGCCGGTGGCCTTGCCCACACTCGCCTGCGACGTCGCGGTCGCGGCATCCCTCTCGTTGCTCTCGGCGGTGATGGCGGATGCCGCCGACGAGAGCGTCACCGTCGCACCGGCCGGCAGGAGGGCCTCGGTCTGGTTGCCGAGGACGTTGATCGCGAGGGCTCCGGCCACGCCGACGCTGTCGGCCTTGCTGGCCCCGGCCCGTGCGATCGAGGTGATCTCGTGCTCGAAGAGCCGGAACAGCTGGTCGTCGGTCGGGGCGGCGGGCAGGCGGTCGCCCGACCCCACGGTCACCGACTGGAGCTCCCACTCGTGGCTGCCGTTGCGCTTGTAGAAGCCGGGGGTGTTCGCGCCGTCCTGCCTGGTGAGCGAGAACCAGTCGCCCTCTTCGAGCTCGTCCTTCGGCAGGTCGTCCTTCTTCGCGTACACGGCGGCCGTCTGGAACACCCAGATCGTGCCGATGTACTTCCAGACCGAGTTCGCGGGCTGCCCGTCCTTCTCGGCGGTGAGCAGGAACATGTCGCCATCCGACGGCGAAGCCGGCAGCTCGTCGCCGGCGGTGATCGCGCCGGGCGTCGAGTTGGTCCAGCTCGAACCGTCGAAGGTGTAGATGCCCTCCTGGCCCGATTCCTTGACGTAGGCGGTGTCGTTCTTCGACGGACCGGGCAGCTGCTCCCCCTCGTCGACGATGACCCAGGCTTTCTTCGCGTCGTCCCAGCGACGAACGACGTCGTCGGTGTCGCCGTCGAGCATGCCCGCTTCGACGACCAGCCCGGTCGCTGTGATCGTCGACGCGCCTGTCGTGGCCCGCACGGTGATCTCGACCGCCTGGACGGCGACGCCCGCGCCGATGCCCACCGAGCCCTTCGCCGCGCTGTCGCCGCGGGCGTCGGCCTTCGCGTCGATGTCGGCGAGCGCCCGCAGGCTGACCACGCCGCCCGAGGAGACCGTGATCCCGTCGGCGAACCAGGCACGTGCGGTGGGCGAGACGACGTTGATCGCGATCGCGCCGGCGATCGAGAGCGAGCTGCCGTTGTTGTCGTTGGTGGCCGCCTTCGGCGTCGACGTGGTCGACGTCGACCCCGCGCCGTTCTGCTGCTTCGTGGTCTTCGCCTGGCCGAGGTTGGCATCGGCCTTCTGGTTGACGTCCTTGCCGCCCTGGTCCTTGCCCTCCGAGGGCGCGGCGCCCGACGTCGCCGCCTTGGCGGTCGTCGTGGCGTCGACGCGCTGGTTCGCGGTGAAGGAGGCTGCCCCGGTGGTCGTGAGGCTGCGGGCACTGCCGGCGGAGGCCACGAGGTCGTCGAGGATCGCAAGGGCGAGGGACACTCCGATGCCCGCGGAGGTGCCGGCGACCGTCGACCCCTTCGCGGTCGTCGCGGCGGTGACGGTCTGGGTGGCGGTGGCGGCGATGCTCGACGCGGTGAGCGGAGCGGTGCCGGCGCCGATGGCGGCGGTGGTGTGGACGGTCGCGAGGACGATGGCGACCGCGGGGACGATGGTGACGCTGCCGCCTGCTCCACCGGCTTCCGCATCGGTGGTGAACGTCACTGCGTGCGTGGCGGTGATGCTGAGTGCGCCTGCACCGGTGAGCGGGGGTCCGCGCGTGCCGTTGGCCACGAGGGCGATGCCCGCGTACACCTCGTGGGTCACGAGGTTGAGCCCGAGCGCGGCGCCGATGCCGACCGTGCCGTCGCCGGACTGGTCGGCCTTGCCCGATGCCTTGTCGGTGCTCTTCGAGCCGGCGGTGAAGCTCGCCGTCCCGCCGGTGAGGATCACGCCCTGCAGCGGCTGGTCGACCGGCTGCGGCGCGGGGTCGTTGCTGGCGTCGAGCACGGCCCGCGTGTCTTCGTCGATGATGTTCATCGCGAAGGCCCCGGCGATGCCGAGCGTGCCGCCCGCGCCTGTCGCGCCGGCCTGGGCGGTCGCCTCGAACACGTGCGCGTCGTCGGGCCCGTCCACCTTGACGTTCGCCGTCACGGCGAGTGACTCCGCCTGCAGCGACGCTCCGACCCCGAGGCCCGCCTCGTTGATGAGGCGCACCTTATTGACGGCGACGGCGGCGCCGATGCCCACGGTGGTCGAGTCTGTTGCGGTGCCCTTGGCGATGGCTGTGGCATCCGTGTTGTTCGAGGCGACGAAGGTGACCGCGCCGCCCGTGATGAGCGTGGATCCGGCGAGCAGCATCGCGCGAGACACCGACGTGACCAGGTTGATGGCGATCGCCGCCGCCACCGACACCGACGTGCCGTCCTCGTTCTTCTGCTCGGGTGTCGCCGTGCCGCCGTCGGCGCCGCCCTTGGTCTTCGCGCCGGCGTCGGCGAGCTTGGTGTCGGACTTCGTCTTCACGTTGTCGTTCGTCGCGTTGCCGCCCGTGCCCTCGCCCGGTGCGCCCTTGGCGCTCGCCTCGGCGGTCGTGGTGGTCTTCGAGACGGCCTCGGCCGTGAGCGACACCGGGCCGCTGGCCGAGACGTCACGGGCGATGGATGCCTCGGCCTCGTGATCGACGCTGGCCAGGGCGAACGAGATCGTCAGCGCGAGCGACGAGCCGGTTCCGGCCTTGGTCGCGCCGGTCGCGGACGTCGTCGCCTTCGCGGTCTGCGACGCGGTCGCCGCGAGCGAGGCGAGCGTGAGCGCCGTTCCGGTGAGGACGCCGGCGAAAGTGCGGACGTTGTGGACGGCGATGCTCGCCACGCCCGTGAGCGTCGCGCTCGTTCCGCCGTCCGAACCGCCGACGGTCTCAGTGGTCGCGTCGTCAGAACCCGTCGCGGTCAGTGTGAGGGCGCCGATGCCGGTGGGCGTCGCCCCGGCTGCCACCGCGGCGATGATGTCGTCGCGGATCAGACTGAGCGCGACCGATGCGCCCGCGCCCACCGCGCTGCCGTTGTCCCCGCCGAGCTCCTGCTTTGCCGTCGCCTTCGCGGTGCTCTTGTGGCTGCCGCGGGCCGTGACGGCGACGGCGCGGTTCGCGAACGATCCGGCGCCGTCGATCGTCGCCGAGGTCAGCGCGTCGATCTTCGCCAGGGCGAATGAGCCCGCCACGGCGATCGATCCGCCCGAGGTCTTCTTGCCCGAGACCGCCGTCGCCGTGAACGAGGAGTCCCCGGCGTCCGGCCCCTCGGCGGCGATGGTCAGGCCGCCCGCGGCATCGAGGGCGCCGCCCTGCACGAAGGCCCTCGTCGCGAGATCCGTGATGAGCAGCGCGACGCCGATGCCGACGCCGTTTCCGCTCGCCCCGCCGGTGCCGGTCGTGGTGCCGCCGTCGCCGGTGACCGCGATCGTGTTCTTGCCGCGCGCCGTCACCTTCTGCGCGCCGGTCGTCGTGACCTTGGCGCCCACGATGCGACCGGTCGTGTGGGTGCTCGTCAGCGCCATGCCGAACGCGCCGGCGACGCTGAGCGCGCCGTCGCTCGTGCTCGCCTGGCCGTTGCCGCGGTCGGCGTCGTTCGGACCCTTGTTGCTGTTGTTCTGCGAGGCGCCTCCCGGGCTCGCCTTGGCGGTCGCCGTGACGGTCGCCGTCTGCGACGCGAGGATGTCGAGCGATGCCGCGGAGGTGCCGGTCGCGTTGGTGGAGTCGATCGCGGCATCGGTCGCCTGCACGAGTCGCGCGAACGCGATGCCGGCGCCGCTTCCCGCCTCGTGCGCGTCACCCACCGCGTTCAGCGTGGCGGTGTTCGCCGCCGCGATCCCGAGCGCTCCCCCGATGATCATCCGGGCGTTGCCCGTCACCTTGCCGATCGCGCTCGCCGTCACGCTCAGGATCGCCACCGCGGCGTCGAAGCTGCCGCTCACCGGATCCTCGTCCTTGGACGGGTCGGTCTGCGGCGTCGCTCCGACGTCCACTGTCGAGGTGGCCGAGATCGTCGCCGCGCCGTCGATGTCGACGACCGCGTCGCCGTCGATGGTCGCGGAGGCGTTCGAGGTGACGAACGCGGCGTCGCCATAGTCCTTGATGAGGGTCACGGGTCCGACGACCGACGAGGCCGTCGCAATGAAGGCGCCGGTGGCGGTGATGGCCGCGGCCCCGCGCACGGCGACGATCGCGTCGGCGTTCGCGAGGATGAGGTAGGCGGTGCCCGCGGTGGCATCGGGCACAACGGTGGCCGTCGCCGTCAGCGTGATCCCGCCGGTGGCGGCGCCGCCGTCACCCGTCGCATGGAGCTGGCCGCCGTCGATGATCACCGAGGCGTCGGCGTCGTGGTCGAGGCATTCGGTGATGCTGAAGTCGTCGAAGTCCGTGCAGTCGGCCACATTGACCGGGATGCCGTCGGTGTTGCTCTCGGAGGCGGTCAGCGTGATGTCGCCCGCGCTCAGCGAGCCGGTCACCGTGATCGCCTCGAACTCGGCCACGAACGCCGCGAACCCCAGGATGATGACGTCGACGATGGTCAGCGAGTCGCGCCCGCCGCCGCCCGTGATCTTGAGCACGGTGCCCGTGCCGACCGGGGCCGCGAACGTCGTCGTCTCGAAGGTGCCGTTGGCGCTGCGCAGCTGCAGCTGTCCGGCGGCGGGTCCCGCCTCGAGGATCGCCTCGTCGTCGTCGTCGGCGAGCGCGAACTCGACGCCGGCGCCGGGGTCGTTATCGGCGACGATCGGCTCGATGCCGGCGTACTCGACGCGCGTCGCGCCGAAGTGCATCACGCCGCTCGAGCCGTCCGTCGGCTGCGAGCTGAAGCCGCCGCCGCCGCGGGTGGCGAGCGTGTCGAAGCCTGCCGCACCGTCGAAGCCCACCGTGATCGCGGGGTTCGCACCGCCGAAGTCGATCGTGAACGTGTCGTCGCCGGAGGTGCCGGTCACGCGGATCTCGGAGATCTCGGACAGCGAGCGGGTGACCCCCTCGAACGAGACGGTGCCGTCGCCGTGGAAGACCAGTGATGACGCCGTGCCCGACATCGTGAGCACCCACGGGGCGGGTGCCGGCGGCGCTGCAGGTGCCGAGTCGGCAGGCGCCGGCTCGGACGGCGCGGGGCCGGAGGGCGCGGGATCGGTCGCGGGCGCCGGGTCGACGACCACGGGCTGAGGCGCGGGGTCGGACGGCGCGGGCTCCGGTGCCGGCGCGGGCGCGGGATCGGGGGCCGGCTCCGGCGCAGGCGGAGGGTCGGCGGGCGCCGGCGTCTCGGCCGGAGCCGTGTCGGCCGGGGCCGTCTCGGTCGGCGGTGCGACGTCGGTCGCGTCGAACGGCCGCACGTTCAGGGCCGCGGGCTGCCCGATCATCTCGGGTGCCGGGGTGGACGCGCGTCCCTCGGAGGGCGCCGCAGCGACGAGTGCTGAGGTGGGCGCCGGGTCGGCCTCGCGGGCGAAGGGGGCGGTCGTGGCGGGGGTGGCGTTCGCGTTCGCGGGCACACCGAAGGGGATCGCGATGCTCACCGCGACGGCGATCGCCGTCGCGTACGCAAGCATGGCGAACGCCGCGCCCCGAGAGCGCTTCGTCCCCTGTCCCCAACTCATGACGCGCCTGTCGCTCGAATGACGAAACTGACAACAACGCGCCGGTGCACTCGTTCCGCTTGGCGGCTCCCCCGAACCCCGGCGATGACACATGCATCGAACCCCTGCCCGGTCACCGCCTGCGCGCACCCGAGTGCGAAGCGGACGGCGAACCGAACAGGCGCAAAGCTAGCGCCGCCGCGACGACGGCGTCAAGGGGCTGCGCAACATTCCCCACGCCGCCGTTCATGCCCGCGGGGGAATGTGGCGCCGATCAGCAATTCGGCGCCGGTGCGACGCCGGCGATCAGCTCAGGCCGGAGTAGGCGTGGAGGCCCTTGAAGAACATGTTGACGATGGTGAAGTTGAAGATCACAGCGGTGAAGCCGATGATCGAAAGCCACGCCGACCGCGACCCGCGCCACCCGCGTGTCGCGCGTGCGTGGATGTACCCCGCGTAGAGCACCCAGATCACGAAGGTCCAGACTTCCTTCGTGTCGAAGCCCCAGTAGCGACCCCACGCGTCGTTGGCCCAGATGGAGCCCGCGATGAGCGTGAACGTCCAGAAGATGAAACCCAGGATCGCGAACCGGTAGGCCAGCGATTCGAGGGCCTCGGCGCTCGGAAGCGTCTGCAGGAACCGGGGTCCGGTCTTCGCGGTGGACCCGGCAGAGCTGTCGGCCGCGTCCTGAGCGCGGGCTGCCACGGCAATCCTCGCCTCTCTCCGCGCCTGCATGAGCTGCAGCACCGACAGGCCGAACGCGAGGGCGAACAGGGCGGTCGCGAGGGATGCGACGAAGACGTGGATGACGAGCCAGACCGACTTCAGCGGATCCATGAGCGGCACGATGTCGGTGTAGAACCAGATGGCCGTCCCGCCGAGCAGCACGACGACGAGGCCGGTGATGAACGTGCCGAGGAACCGCAGGTCGTAGCGGAAGAGCACCCCGAGGTACACCGCCACGATCAGCAGCGTCCCGGTGAGCGCGAACTCGTACATGTTCGACCACGGCACCCGGCCGGCGGCGATGCCACGCGTCACGTCACCGCCGAGATGGAAGAGGAAGCCGAGCACCGTCAGCGACGTGCCGATGCGCGCCCAGACCAGCCGCGAGCGGCGGCCGACGGGGGCGTTCAGCGCGTCCTCCGACGCCGCCTCCTGCGCACGCATCTGCTCGATGATCCCGGTGCGCGCCGACCCGCCGCCGGCGGCGACGAGCTCACGGTCGCGCGCCGTCTGGGCCGCGGCATCCTTCGCCTCCACAGCGACGGCACCCCGCCGCGCCAGGTCGACCGCATACGTGATGAACGCCAGGGCGTAGATGGCGATGGCCGTCCAGACCAGCAGCACCGAGACGGAGTCGAGGGTGAGGGGGGAGGCGTCGGGCATGGTCCTCAGTCTACGTCGGGGGTGGTTTCGGGCCGGGCGGGGCGGGCTCCGGCCGGTTCACGGTCTGCGAGCGACGCGAGATGCCGCTGGGCGAACTGCTCGACGGCGCCGTCGAGCGCGGGGTCCTCACCGCGGGCGAGACCGGCGTACTCGAGCTGCACGGTATGGCCCTGCGGCGTCGCGCGCACCCACATCCGCCGACGCGGGATGAACAGCGCGGCGAGGAGGCCCGCGGTGGCGAGCACCGCGAACACCAGCACCCACGTGGCCGCCGCGTCACGGTGGATCGACAGCGACACGTAGCGCTTGACCGAGTCCTGGAACCCGGCCGCGCCCTCGGGCGCCTCGTTCTCGAACGTGACGGTCCCGAGCCCGTCGGGCAGGTCGACGGTCTCGCCGGGCTTCAGCTCGAGCGACTCGGCGCCCGAGTCGCCGCCCGCGAGCTGCGTCATCTCCGCGGGATCGAGCGTGTAGACCGACTTCGGCACGCCGCCGTCGATGCCGAGGTCGCCGGCGTAGACCCAGAACGTGAGCATCGGGTACTCGAGGTCGCCGTACACCGACGTGAGGGCGCCGTTGGTGAGCTCCTGGGCCGTCGGATAGAAGAAGCCCACCATGCCGACCTGCTCGCGCAGCCCGTCGGGCACCTTCACGACGCCCTGCGAGGTCATGTTGTTGTCCTGCGGCAGGAAGGGCACCGGCTCGGAGAAGACCACGTCGCCGTCGCTGTCACGGACCGTGATGGTCGGGGCGTAGCCGTTGCCCATGAGATAGACCTTGTCACCCGCGATCTGCAGCGGGTGGTTGACGCGCACCTCGCCCGTGCCGGCGTCGGCGTCCGGGAACTGGGTCGACAGGTGCGCGACGAAGTCGCCCGCCTGGCCCGCACCCTGCTGGCCGGGTGCCACGTACGACAGCGAGAAGTCGTCGAGAGTGAGCGCGTACGGCGTGAGGGCGTCCTCGTCGACGAACCGGCCCGGGTTGAACGAGGTGTAGTCGAGCATCGTGTTGACCCAGGTGCGGCCCTCGATGATGACGGTCTGCCCGGTGTAGGTGAACCCGCCGCCGATGCCGACGGCCAGCAGCACGCCCACCAGCGAGGCATGGAAGACGAGGTTGCCGGTCTCGCGGAGGTAGCCGCGCTCGGCCGAGACCGAGAACGCCCTGCCGCCGTCGTACCTCGCGACGCGGTAGCCGGCCTTGCGCAACTGCTGCTGTGCGGCGTCGACGGCCGCCCCCGCGGCGGCTGCGGCATCCTGATCGGCCTGGCACTCGAGGATCTCGGAGCGATGCACGTCCAGCCGCGACAGGCGCGCGGGTGTGCGCGGCGGCTGCGCGCGCATCGCCTTGTAGTGGTGCTTCGTGCGCGGGATGACGCAGCCGACGAGCGAGACGAACAGCAGGATGTAGATCGCCGAGAACCACGGCGACGTGTACACGTCGAACAGGCTCAGGTTGTCGAGCACCGGCGCGAGGTCGGGATTGTCGACGAAGTACTGGCGCACGCCGTTCGGGTCGGCGCTGCGCTGCGGCACGAGCGACCCGGGCACCGCCGCGATGGCGAGCAGCAGCAGGAGCACGAGCGCGGTGCGCATCGAGGTGAGCTGGCGCCAGCCCCACCGCAGCCATCCCACGACGCCGAGCGCCGGCTGGGTGATGCCATCGGGGGCGGATGCCGGGTCGGCCGCGTCCGCGTGATCGGCCGGACGCAGCGGGTCGGCCGCCGCCGACCCGGTCGCCGTGCCGGTCGAAGCGGCGGAGCCGGTCGGGACGTCAGGGCCGGTCGAGGCGTCAGAGCGGGGCCGGGACACTGGCGAACACCCCCTGGAGCTGGGCCATGACGGCGGTCCAGACACCGGTCACCATCAGGAGGCCCAGCACGATGAGCAGCACCCCGCCGATGACGTTCACGGCGCGGATGTGTCGGCGGACGAACGAGACCGAGCGCGTCGCCCAGCCGAAGCCGAGGGTGAGCAGGAGGAACGGGATGCCGAGCCCCAGCGAGTAGGCCACGCCGAGGAGCGCCGCGCGCGCCGCCGACCCGGAGTCGAACGCCATCGTGAGGATCACGGCGAGGGTGGGGCCGATGCACGGCGCCCAGCCGATGCCGAGCGCAATGCCCAGCAGCGGCGCGCCGATCAGCCCGAGGTTGCCGCGCACCTGCGGCCGCGTGATGCGCTGCGCCATGCCGAACCAGCCGATGAAGACGAGGCCCATCGCGATGATGACCACACCGAGGATGCGGGTGATGAGGTCGGCGTACTCGAACAGGAAGCGCCCCAGCGTGCCGCCGAGCATCGCCATGCTGACGAAGACGACGGTGAACCCGGCGATGAACAGCAGCACGCCGAGCACGAGGCGCCCGCGCCCGGGTTCGATGACGTCCGCGGGTTCGGCGCGTTTCGTCTCGGTCGCTGGCGCTCCCTCGCTCAACGACCCAGGGCTCTCGGTCGTTGAGCGAGCGACGAACGAGCGAGACGAAACGCCTCGGACCTTCGAGGAGCCCTCCGCCGCGGCATCCGTTCCCACGCGCACCGGTCGTGGGCTCACCGCGCCGCCGATGAAGCCGAGGTACCCCGGAACCAGCGGAAGCACGCACGGGGAGAGGAACGAGATCGCGCCCGCGAGGACCGCGATCGGGATCGCGATGAGCAGCGACCCGTCGGCGACCAGCGCGCCGAGGTTCACGACTCCTCCAGCGTCTCGCGCACGATGGTCTCGAGGATGGACGCGTCTTCGATCTGTCCCACCAGGCGGGCGGCGACCCGGCCGTCCTTGTCGAGCACGAGCGTGACCGGCACGGCGTTCAGCGGGGTCTCACCAGCGAACGCGAGTTTGATCGACCCGTCCTCGGTCGCGAGGGCGCTCGGGTAGGAGACGCCGTACGTCTCGGCGAAGGCGCGTGACGCCTCGGCGCCGTCGTAGAGGTTCACGCCCAGGAACGAGACATCCTGCCCCTCGAACGCCGCGTCGGCGGCGGCGAGCTCGGGCGCCTCGACCCGGCACGGCGCGCAGCCGGCGTACCAGAAGTTCACGACCAGCACGTCGCCCGCGTAGTCGGCACTCGACGCCGTGCCGCCGGTGTCGAGGACAGCGTCGAACTCGACCGGCTCCGTGCGCTCGTCCGTCGAGATCTCGTCGACGGCGAAGCCGTCGGCCGCGACGAAGCCCTTGTTGTCACCGGAGCGGTACTGCTCGGCGAGGGGATCGCTCGTGCACGCGGCAAGTCCCGCGATCAGTCCGACGACGAGCAGAGCGGATGCCGCGGCCTTCGCCCTGCGTCTCGTCCCGCTTCGCCCGCTCAGCGACCGACGCCCGGTCATACCGCCCCCACATCCACGGCGCCGGCCGTCGACGCCGGCTCGGCGTAGGCGATCTCGGTCCACTTCTTGTCGACCATCTCGAAGCTCGTCACGCTCGACAGCGCGCATCGTCTCTCGCGGGGGTCGTGCCGCAGCGGCAGCGCCGCGACCGCGAGGTGCGTGATCCAGATCGGCAGCTGATGCGACACGATGACCACGTCGCCGGCGTCCGCGGCATCCCATGCGTGCGTCATGGCCGAGTTCATGCGGCCCACGACGTCCGCGTACGGCTCGCCCCAGCTGGGCAGGGCCGGCTTGCGCAGATGGCGCCAGTTCCACGGGTTGATGAGGGCGATCGCCATGCGCTTGCCCTCGAAGACGTTGGTCGGCTCGATGACGCGCTCGTCGATGACGGGGTCCAGGCCGAACATCTCGGCGAACGGCTCGGCGGATTCCTGGGTGCGCTGCAGCGGCGAGCAGACCAGCGTCGAGACCGGTCGCTCGAGCGAAGCGACGTACTCCGCGGCCTGACGGGCCATGCGGCGGCCGTCCGCGCTGAGGCCGTATCCCGGCAGTCGCCCGTAGAGCACGCGGGCGGGGTTGTGAACCTCCCCGTGGCGCACGAGATGAAGGCGAGCTGCGGGCACCGCCCCAGTCTACGTGGGGCTCGTCTATGGGCCGGCTGAGCGTGCTCCCAGGTTCCGACGCCTCGCACTCAGTCGAGCTCGGGCTCGCCGCGTCGATCGCGGGAGTCGCGTCCGGCGAGCGCCTCGCGCACGCGCACCCAGACGAACCACGCGAAGGCCGCCGCGGCGACGGCGATCACCACGTACTGCAAGATGTCGGCATAGCGCTCGACGATGTGCCAGGACTCGCCGAGGAAGTACCCCGAGAACACGAAGATCGAGTTCCAGAGCAGGCTGCCCGCCGCCGTCAGCAGGGCGAACCGCCACACCGGCATGCGGGTGATGCCGGCCGGGATGGAGATGAGACTGCGGAAGATCGGGATCATGCGCCCGAAGAACACGGCCTTGCCGCCGTGCCGTTCGAACCAGGCGACCGTGCGGTCGATGTCTTCCGGCTTCAGGAGCGGCATCTTCGCCGCGATCGCCCGCAGCCGCGCGACGCCCAGCCAGGCGCCGAGGCCGTACAGCAGCAGCGCCCCGATGATCGAACCCGCGGTCGTCCACACGAGGGCCTCGATGACGGTGAACGAGCCACGGCTCGCGGCCAGTCCCGCCATCGGCAGGATCACCTCGCTGGGCAGCGGCGGGAAGAGGTTCTCCATCGCGATCGCGATGCCCGCACCGGCGGGCCCGATCACATCCATGAGCGAGACCGCCCAGTCGGCGAGCGTGCTCAGCCAGGATCCGTCGTTCGTCTTCACGGTCGTCATTCCGGGTTCCAGATCTGTGGGCGGGCTCGAGGATGGCGGCGGCCGTGCCGTGAGGGCGACGACTTCTCCACGCTAGGCGGGGCGGGTGAATCGTTCCTGGGTGCCAGCCCCCGAATCCCTCAGGGGGTCGCCCGCGGGCTCCGGGCATGGGCACGAGATGCCGCGACGTAGACTTGTCGCTCGTGACCGAACGCGTTCTCGTCAACCAGCTCAAGGGCCTCTCCGACGGCCCCGTCTCCGTCTCCGGATGGGTCGAGACCGTCCGGGATCAGAAGAAGGTGCAGTTCGTCATCCTTCGCGACGAGACCGGGGCGGTGCAGCTGGTCAACCCGGCGACGCGGCCGGCAGAGGACGGGTCGGAACAGGATGCTGCAGCCCTGGCCCTCACGGACCTCATCTCGAACCTCGCCACCGGCACGTTCCTGACGGTCGCGGGTGAGCTGAAGCACGACGAGCGCGTGAAGCTCGGCGGCGTCGAGATCAAGATCGGCGCACTCGACATCGCGGCCGCCGCTCTCCCCGAGACGCCCATCGCCGCCGACAGCGGCATGGACAAGCGCATGGACTGGCGCTTCCTCGACCTCCGCCAGCGCCGAAACAACCTCATCTTCCGCGTGCAGACGACCCTCGAGCACGCCTTCCGCTCGTATTGGATCGACCGCGACTACATCGAGGTGCACTCGCCGAAGCTCATGGCCTCGGCATCCGAGTCCAACGCGGAGCTGTTCTCGCTCGAGTACTTCGGAGACCAGACGGCGTACCTCGCGCAGTCGCCGCAGTTCTTCAAGCAGATGGCGCAGGTTGCCGGCTTCGGCAAGATCTTCGAGATCGCTCCGGCCTTCCGCGCCGACCCGTCGTTCACCTCGCGCCACGCCACGGAGTTCACCTCGGTCGACGCCGAGATCAGCTGGATCGACTCGCACGAGGACGTCGCCGCGATGCAGGAGGAGCTGCTGCAGACCGCGTTCCAGGCGGTGAAGGACAAGCACGGCGCCGAGATCGAGGAGCTGTTCGGCCTCGAGGTGCAGGTGCCGGCCATCCCCTTCCCGCGCATCCCGCTCGCCGAGGCGCGCGAGATCGTGAAGAGCCGCGGCTACGAGATCCCGCGCACCGACGGCGACCTCGACCCCGAGGGCGAGCGTCAGATCTCGGCCCACGTCGAGGAGACGTACGGACACCAGTTCGTGTTCATCACCGACTACCACCCCGAGATCCGCGCGTTCTACCACATGCGCGACGAAGAGACCGGCCTGACGAAGTCGTACGACCTGCTGTTCAAGGGCGTCGAGATCACGACGGGCGCGCAGCGCGAGCACCGCGTCGACGTGCTCATCGAGCAGGCGAAGGAGAAGGGTCTCGGTGCCGAGCACCTCGACTTCTACTTCGACTTCTTCCGCTACGGCGCCCCGCCCCACGGCGGCTTCGGTATGGGCCTCGCGCGCGTGCTCATGCTGCTGCTCGGCGAGTCGTCGATCCGCGAGGTCACCTACCTCTTCCGCGGTCCGACGCGCCTCGCGCCCTGATCCCGGACGCCGGCCCACACCCGCCCCTGACCGGGACGGCGCGGGGCCGACCAGCGCGTACACGCGGATGTGGTAATCCTCGAGAGTGACGATCACCCTCGACGGACTCCAGAACTTCCGGGACCTCGGCGGCCTCCCCCTCGCAACAGGCGGCAGCGTGCGCCCCACCGTGCTCTACCGCTCCGAGGGGCTCATCGGCCTGACCGACGCGGGGGTGGCGGACCTCTCGGCGAGCCCCATCGGCGTGATCGTGGATTTCCGCACGCCGATGGAGCAGGCCGCCGCGCCTGACCGTCTGCCTGCCGACCGCGCCCTCGATGTGGTCGAGCTCTCCGTCCTCGAAGGCGCGCTCACCGGCGCTGCCGGCGCCGCGGCGCGGGCCGACGGCCCCATCGACACCGGCATGGCGAAGCAGATCCTCGCGACCCTCCCCCGCCTCGGCGAGCTCTACGTCCAGATGCTCGAACACGGCGCGACCTCGTTCGCCGAGGCGGCCCGCCGCATCTCGGCACCCCGACGGAGCGAGGCGCCACAGGACGCGGGGACCGTCGACGGCCACGCGTCCGCGGTCCTGATCCACTGCACCGCCGGCAAGGACCGCACCGGCGTGGCGGTGGCGCTCATCCTCGACGCGGTCGGCGTCGACCGCGATGCGGTGATCGCCGACTACGCCGTCTCGGAGCGCAACCTCGCCGGCCCATGGGCGGACCGCATGCTCGCCGGCATCGAGCAGATGGGCGCGCCGCTGACGCCCGAGATCCGCGAACTGGTCACCGGCACGCCTCCGGCGGCCATCGCCCAGGCGCTGTCGTGGATCGACGAGCACGGCGGCTCGGCGGCATACCTGCGGTCGGGCGGCCTCACCGGCGCCGAACTCGACGCCCTCCGCACCCGCCTCGCCGGCTGACCCCGCAGCATCCGTAGCGAGCCGTCCTCACCCGCGCCGTTCCTCATCTGAGGAGCAAGAGCGGATCGCGCCCCGCGACCTTCTGATCCTCATTCGAGGAACAGCCCCGGAATGCGGGCGGCTATCCGGCGGGTCGTCCCGCATCCCGGCTCACGTCCTCAGCTGAGGAACACGGATGCCGCGGCCCCACGCGCCCGCCGGGACGGTCGTCGCGCGCGAGCAGGGACGTCAGCGGGCGGCGGCGAGGGCCGCGCGCAGGCGGTCGGGCGACACACGCCAGTGGCCGTGGAGCTCGCCGTCGATGAGCACGACGGGGATCTTCTCCCACCACTGCGCGTAGAGCGCGGGGTCGTCGGCGATCGAGAGCTCATCGAGGTCGACGGCGTCCTCGGGGAGTTCGGCGACGACCGTCTCGACGACCTCTCGGGCGACGTCGCACAGGTGGCAGTCCGGCTTGCCGATGAGGGTGATGGTCGTCATCGCGGCACCGCCGTCACACCGATCGCCGTCTGGCCCGTCGCCGTCACGCCTCGACCGGGTAGCCGGCGGCGATCCACTCGTTCGTGCCGCCGTCGACGTTGGTCGCGTCGTAGCCGCGCGCCTCGAGCGCCTCGACCACGCGGCCCGAACGGCCGCCGATCGCGCAGATGACGTCGAACGCGCCGTCGGGCAGCTCGTCGAGCCGGCTGCCGATCGCGGACATCGGGATGTTGACCGCACCGGGAACGTGCCCGGCGGCGAACTCGTCGACCTCGCGCACGTCGATGAGCGGGGTGCCGGCGCGTTCACGCAGCTGCTGAACGGTGATGGACTTCATGTCGGCCTCTCGGGTCGCGGCTCCGCACGGCGGAGCAGGGGCATACACGAAGCGCCCGTCCGAAGACAGGCGCTTGGTGCGGATGCCGCTTACTTCTTGTTGCGGCGCTGGTGGCGAGTCTTGCGAAGCAGCTTGCGGTGCTTCTTCTTCGCCATGCGCTTGCGGCGCTTCTTGATGACAGAACCCACGGAAAACCTCACTATGTCGGGGTCTGGGCGCGGCGTGTGCGGCGCCCGGGAACGAGCAGATACGAAAAATGCCTCGGATCAGTCTAGCCGACGTCGGCGATCGGCCGTTGCAGGGCTTCGGTGACGGGGGCCCCGGCTCATACTGCCGGTTCGAGCAGCGCCGCATTGGCCCGCTCGAACGCCTTGAGCTGTCCGTTGTTCCAGCCTTGCTCGAACTGGACCGAGACCGGGTCGGGGAAGATCTCGTCCGCTCCGCGCGCGAGCCCGTCGTAGATCGCCGCGGCCACGACCGACGGCGCCGTCTTCGGGATATCGAGAGCGCTCGTCATGTCGGTGTCCATCGGTCCGGCGAGCACCGCGTGCACGCGGATGCCCCGCGCAGCCAGCAGTCCGCGCTGCGCTTGCGACACCGAGAGCAGCGCGGCCTTCGAGACGGAGTACGAGGCCATCACGGGGAGGTTGGCCAGGGCGGCGATCGACCCCACGTTCACGACGGCGCCGCCGCGGGCCGCGAGCGAGGCGACGAGGGCGTTCGTCAGGCGCACCGGCCCCAGCAGGTTCACGCTCAGGTGCTCCTCGAGCACGCCGGGATCGGTGAGATCGTCGAACAGACCGAGGGCGGCATTGTTGATCAGGATGTCGACATCGGGGGCCTGCGCGGCGACGTCGTCGATCGAGCCCTGGTCCGCGACGTCCAATTCCAGGCGCGTCACGCGCGCATCCGGATGCGCGAACACCGTGCGGGAGGCGGCGTACACGCGCGCCGCGCCGCGTTCCAGCGCACCGTCGACGAGCGCTCGGCCGAGTCCGCGGCTCGCGCCGGTGATGAGCAGGGTCCGCCGTTCGAGAGCGTGTTCATTAGGCATCGCAGTCTCCTTCCAGAAACGATTCGCTCATGCAGACGCACCGAACGAGTCCAACTGGTCACCGCCCCGGGATGCCGCGCGACCGATTCCCGGCGGTCGCGGTGTCGACAAGAGTGTGGAACGGGACGATGATCCCGATGGGGAAGGCGAGGCGTCATGACCGATCACCTGCTCAGGGCAGCGCGCGCGGGCGACCGCGCGGCGTTCGACGCACTCGTCGATGAGCATCGTCGCGAACTGCACGTCCACTGCTATCGCATGCTCGGCTCGGTTCAGGATGCCGAAGACGCGGTCCAGGAGACGCTCCTGAGCGCATGGCTCGGCCTGGCCGGATTCGAGGGCCGCTCATCGGTGCGCACATGGCTGTACCGCATCGCGACCAACCGCTGTCTCAATCTCTTGCGTGCCGGTCGGCGAGCGCCCCAGCCCGCCGACCCGGCCGCACTGCCGACGGCGCGCGGCGAGGTGATGTGGCTGCAGCCCTACCCGGATTCCCTGTTCGACGACATCCCCGACGACGCTCCTGGGCCGGAGACCCGCTACGAGTCGCGGGACGCCATCTCGCTCGCCTTCACGCGGGCGCTGCAGCTCCTGCCTCCGTCGCAGCGCGCGGCGCTGCTCATGCGCGATGTGCTCGGGTACCCCGCTGCCGAGGCCGCCGAGTTGCTGGGCGTCTCGGTCGACGCACTGAACGGCTCGCTCAAGAGGGCGCGCGCCGCGCTCGCCACGACGCCCGCCCGCAGGGATGCAACCACCCCGGATCCCGAGCTCCTCGAGCGGTTCGTGACCGCCTTCCTGTCCGACGACGTCAGCGCCCTCGTCGCGCTCATGACCGACGACGTGTGGGTGCGCATGCCGCCGCTGCCGTACGAGTACCACGGCCCCAGCGCCGCAGCGGCGTTCTTCGGCGCGGTCGCCGACCATCGGCGCACCATCGAACGGATGGTGCCGACGTCCGCGAACCGTCAGCCTGCCTGGGGCGAGTACGCGCGGGATGCCACCACGGGATGCCTCCGGCTGGTCGGCGTCCTCGTGATCGGCGTGGCCGGTCGCCGGATCGATGAGCTCACACATTTCGACACGTCGGTCGCTCCCTTGCTCGGGCTGCCGCGGAGTGTCGCGTGGCCTGAGCGTCAGTGACCTGACGCCTCAAGCGCTTCGCGCATCGCGGCCAGACGTCGATGTCGGGTTCGAGTCGGTCGCCGGTGCACCCCACGTCTTCCGGGCCTGGGCGGACGGCGCACGGGACGAGGCGGACTCGGCGCTCGGACGGAGCGGGGACATTCCTTCCGCAACGGCTCCTCGCGCGGGCAGGGGCCACCGTCGCAGACTGACGGCGGTTCTCAGCCGACGTCGGCGATCGGCCGTTGCAGGGCTTCGGTGACGGCGGACTCGGGCACCCGGTAGCTGCGGCCGAAGCGGACCGCGGGCAGTTCTCCGGAGTGCACGAGGCGGTAGACCGTCATCTTGGACACGCGCATGAGCTCCGCGACCTCGGCGACCGTGAGGAAGCGCACATCGGACAACTCAGCCATGTCGATTCCTTCCCCAGAAGTACTGCAGTCACTCTAGAACGCGCGGGACCCGTGTGTAAATACGGTGCCCCTGTGAACTCTGTGACAGCTGGGGCCGATGTGATCCGCGTCAGGACTCGGGGCGCTGGCGGGCCTTGCGGTCGTGCGCCTCGCGCGCCGCCAGGCGCTCGAGCTTGCGCGCGTCGCGCAGGGCCTTCTCGGCCTGCCGCACGGCTTTCTGCGCCTCGCGGAACTTCTTGTCGTCGGCGATCTCGCCGTCGTCGATCGTGACCCACTTCTTGCGCTCGCCTCGGCGACCCTCCTCCGCAGCGGCGATGTAGGCGGCGACGCCGTCGAGCCCGCGCTCCAGTGCGAAGGAGAACGGGTCCGAGTCATCCAGAAACGCCCCCGCCTCGATGGCGGCCCGCAGCGACGGATACGCCTCGGCGGTGATCAGCGCCCGGAACATCGCGTCCTCGTTGCGGGCGATCGTGTCGCTGCCGACGCCCTGCTCGCGTTCCACGCGGGCATACCCGGCCAGCACCGTGCCGGCCCAGTGCGCCGTGCCCGTGACCAGCAGCATCACGGCCAAGCGCTCCTCGTAGGTCAGCGGGGTGTCGTCGAGCGCGCTGATCCCGGCATCCATCCACGCGGCGCTGTTGGGCGTGGCCGGAACGCCCGAGATCGGGATGTCGAGCACCCAGGGGTGCCGCAGGTAGTGCTGCAGCTGCTCGCCGAACAAGGCCTCGAGGCGCTCGCGCCAGCCGCCCGCCTCCCGCGTCGCCTCCGACGGCGAACCGGTCGCCTCCTCCTGCATGAGCAGCACGAGGTCTTCCTTCGCGGTGACGTACCGGTACAGCGACATGGGCGTGAAGCCGAGTTTCGCCGCAACCGCCGCCATGGAGACGGCGCCGAGACCCTCGGCATCCGCGATCTCCATCGCCGCCTCGACGATGCGCTCGACGCTCATCTCGCGCTTGGGACCACGCTGCGGACTGGCGGCGACGCCCCACGCGAGGGCGATGCCCCGCGGAAGCTCGGGCTCGACGGCGTCGGTCATCTCGTCAGTCTAGGACTGTTTATCACGTAAACAGTGTGTTACCGTCATAAACAGTTACTGGCATACACAGTTTCGTCCATACACAGATACATGAGAGGAAGTCCCATGCCCGACCGCACCGCTCCGCCGGTCATCGTCGTCGAGGGCCTGCGAAAGACGTTCGGCCGCCAACGCGTCCTCGACGGTCTCGACCTCCACGTAGGCCGTGGCGAGGTCTTCGCGCTGCTGGGCCCGAACGGCGCCGGCAAGACCACGACCATCAACATCCTCACGACGCTCGTCCACCCCGACGCCGGCACCGCCACGGTCGCGGGCATCGACGTGGCGCGCGATCCCGAGCAGGTCAAGCGCCGCATCAGCCTGACCGGCCAGGCCGCCGCCGTCGACGACGTCCTCACCGGCACCGAGAACGTCGTCCTGATGGGCCGTCTGTCGGGGCTCTCCCGGCGCGCGGCCCGCCGCCGCGCCGCGGAACTGCTCGAACGGTTCGGGTTGACGGATGCCGCATCCCGCCGCGTCGGCACGTACTCGGGGGGCATGCGGCGACGGCTCGACCTGGCCCTCAGCTTCGTCGTCGCACCCGAGGTGCTGTTCCTCGACGAGCCGACGACCGGACTCGACACGCGCAGCCGCCGTGAGCTGTGGGACGTCATCCGCTCGCTCGCCGACGCCGGCACCACGGTCTTCCTCACCACGCAGTACCTCGAGGAGGCCGACCAGCTCGCCGATCGCATCGCCGTGCTCGACCGCGGCATCGTGGTCGCCACGGGAACCGCCGCCCAGCTCAAGTCGCGCATCGGCGGCGACACGGTCGAGCTGCACGACGCCCACGGCGACCTCGTGCGGGAGGTCGCCACCGACGGCTCGGTGACCGGACTGCGCCGGGCGCTCGACGTGCTCGACGAGTCGGGTGCCGAGGGCGTCGTGACGCTGCGGCGACCGAGTCTCGACGACGTGTTCCTCGCACTCACCACCCCCGACGCCCGCGGCGAGCGCGCCGACGCGCCCCGGGCCGACACCCTGAAGGAGATCGCATGACCACCGTGACCGCCTCGCCGACCGTCCCCGCGCTGCGCCCGCGGGTGGCCGGCCTCACCGCCGAGGGCGTCTTCGTCGGACGCAGCCTCCTGCACTCGCTGCGCGACGGCGAATCGCTGCTGATGGCGATCCTGCTGCCCGTGATGCTCATGCTGATGTTCACGTGGGTGTTCGGCGGGGCGATCGACCCCACCGGCGACTACGTCAACTACGTCGTGCCGGGCGTGATCCTCACGTGCGCCGGGTTCGGCGCCGCGTCGACCGCCGTGTACGTGGCCGGCGACATGAAGGCCGGCATCATCGACCGGTTCCGCACGATGCCGGTGCGCGCGAACGCCGTGCTCACCGGTCACGTCGTCGCGAGCCTGCTGCGCAACCTCTTCGCGACCGCGATCGTGATCGGCGTCGCGCTGCTCGTGGGGTTCCGCCCGACGGCAGGCTTCTGGGGCTGGGTCGGCGCGGTCGGGGTGATCGCTCTCTGGATCCTCGCGATCACGTACCTGTTCGCGGCGATCGGGCTCGCGTCCGGCAGCCCCGAGGGCGCCAACGGCTACGGCTTCATCATCCTGTTCCTGCCGTACCTCTCGAGCGCGTACGTGCCCGTCGAGACGATGCCCGAGTGGCTCCAGGGCGTCGCGCAGTATCAGCCGGTCACGCCGATCATCGAGACGATCCGCGGGCTCCTGATGGGAACGCCCGTCGATGACACCGTCGGCTGGGCGATCGCCTGGTGCCTCGGCATCCTCGTCGTGTCGTTCGTGTGGGGTGCCTGGCTGTTCCGCCGCAAGGCCGGCCGCCGGTAGGTCGGGTACCGCTCAGCCGGGGTCCCGCTGCGCGGGGACATCCTCCAGCTGGGTCCGGTTGTTGAGCGAGCGAAGCGAGACGAAACGCCCCGAGCCGACGACAAAGGTCGCCTCAGAGCGTTTCGTCTCGTCGCTGCGCTCCTCGCTCAACGACCGGACGGCAAGTCACCGGCCGGGCAGGCGCTTGAAGGCGTTCTCGAAGGCGTGCTTCGCGGATGCCGCGGCCCGGCCGACCACCTCGGCCGCGTGGGCGGCGGAGTCGGGCAGCGCCGCAGCGGCCCCTTCGCCGGCATCGCCGGCGTCGCCGTCGAGGAACGGCACGAGCCAGTCGTCGACCTCGTCCAGTGGCTCGGCCGAGAGGCTGTAGTAGCGGTGCTGCCCCTCTTCGCGGACCGAGACGAGGTGCGCGTCGCGCAGCACCTTGAGGTGCTTCGACACCGTCGGCTGGCTCGCGCCGAGCTCCGTGACGATGTGCGACACGCTGGTGCCGCGCTCTCCTGCGGACGATCGATCGAGCAGCAGTCGCAGGATGTCGCGACGTGTTCCGTCTGCGATCACGTCGAAGATGTCCGCCATGTGCTCAGATTAGTCGGGAGCCCTGCGGAGTACCATGATCACGACCGCCGGCGGTTCAGCCGTTTCGCATCAGGAGGATTCCCGTATGACGGATGGCAGGCGAGCCGCCCCCGTCTCGGGCATGGGCCGCCTGCGTGTGCTCGGCCACGCGTTCATGGAATTCTTCCGCGACCTGACGCAGCGCTCCCCCGCGCGGTTCGCGATCCTCATCTTCCTCTCGCTGATCCTGCTCTTCACGGGACTGTTCTCCCTGCCGGTCGCGGCGGCGAGCGGGCAGGTCACTCCCTTCGCCGACGCTTTCTTCACGGCCGTGTCCACCATCTGCGTCACGGGACTGGCGACCGTCGACATGGCCACGCACTGGTCCGCGTTCGGGCATGTGCTGGTATTCATCGGCGTCCAGATCGGTGCGCTCGGCGTGCTGACGCTCGCCTCCATCCTCGGCCTCGTGATCTCACGCCGCCTCGGACTGCGCGCCAAACTCATCGCCGCGAGCGACTCGAACCCGCTCCGCACCCACGGCGGGCCGGTCAACGAGGGCCAGACGGTGCAGCTCGGCCAGATCGGCAGCCTGCTCGCGACGGTGGCGCTGTCGACCCTCGTCATCGAAGGGATCATCGCGATCCTCCTCTATCCGGGGCTGCTGCTGGCGGGCGTCCCGTGGAACGTCGCGCTGTGGGAGGCTCCGTTCTACGCCGCGATGTCGTTCACGAACACCGGCTTCACGCCGAACGCCGAGGGCCTCGAGCCCTTCCGTCACGACTACTTCTTCCTGACGGTGCTCATGGCCGGCGTGTTCCTCGGCTCCATCGGCTTCCCTGTGATCTACACCCTCCTGCGGCAGCGCTGGCGGGTGCGGCGGTGGTCGCTGCACGCGAAGCTCACCATCATCACCACGGTGGCGCTGTTCTTCCTCGGCGGCGCGGTGTTCCTCGTGCTCGAGTACGACAACCTCCTCACCCTCGGCACGAACGACGCGTGGGACACCACCTTCCAGGCGTTCTTCCTCTCCGCGATGACGAGATCGGGCGGCTTCGCGATCCTCGACATCGGCGAGCTGAATCAATCCAGCCTGCTGGTGGCGTGCATGCTCATGTTCGTCGGCGGCGGCTCCGCGTCGACCGCCGGCGGCATCAAGGTCACCACGCTCGCGGTGATCGCGCTGGCCGTCGTGTCGGAGGCGAAGGGACGCGCGTCCAACCAGGTGTTCGGCCGGCGCATCCCCAGCGATGTGCTGCGCGTCGCGCTGTCGGTCGTGGCGTGGGGCGCGACGATCGTGGCCGTCGCGACGATCATCATCACCCAGATCACCAAGGCCGATCTCGGTGACGTGCTGTTCGACGTCATCTCGGGGTTCGCGACCGTCGGCCTGTCGACGGGGCTCACCGCCGAGCTGCCGGATCCAGCGGTTTACGTGCTCGCGATCACGATCGTCATGGGTCGCGTTGGTACAGTGACTCTCGCCGCGGCCGTGGCCGCGTCATCCCGTTCGCAGCTGTACTCGCTGCCTGTGGAAAGGCCCATCGTTGGTTGAGCGCATCAGGGGCGACGCCCCCGTTCTCGTGATCGGACTGGGGCGCTTCGGCGCTGCCTGCGCGGGAGAGCTCGATCGGCTCGATCGCGAGGTGCTCGCGATCGACGACAGCCTCGACCTCGTGCAGAAGTGGTCCGAGCGCGTCACCCACACCGTCCAGGCCGATGCCCGCAACATCGACGCGCTCAAGCAGATCGGCGCGCAGGACTTCTCGGTGGCCGTCGTCGCCGTCGGCTCGTCGATCGAGGCATCCGTCCTCATCACGGCCAACCTGGTCGACCTGAAGGTGCCGCAGATCTGGGCGAAGGCGGTGTCGCAGTCGCACGGCAAGATCCTCGCCCGCGTCGGCGCCAACCACGTCATCTATCCCGAGCGCGAGGCCGGCGAGCGCGTCGCCCACCTGGTCAGCGGCCGCATGCTCGACTTCATCCGCTTCGACGACGATTTCGCCCTCGCCAAGCTGTATCCGCCGAAGTTCATCCGCGGCGTCGGCCTCAACGAGTCCGGAGTGCGCACCAAATACAACGTCACTGTCGTCGGCGTGAAGAGCCCGGGCAAGCCGTTCCGCTACGCCGAGGCGAACACCGTGGTGACCAACCACGACCTCATCATCGTCTCGGGCACGAACTCCGACATCGAGCGGTTCGCCTCGCTCGAGCGCTGAGGCGCTCTGTCGGATGTCCCCGCCGCGCGGCATACTCGCGGCATGACAGAGCGCAACACGACGGAGGCCGCGGCCCGGCGATGGGTCGAAGCGTACGAGAACGCTTGGAAGACGAACGAGCCCGACGACATCCGGGCCCTCTTCACCGACGATGCCGCGTACTACACCCAGCCATGGGGTGAACCGTGGGCCGGGGCCGACGCCATCGTGGCCGGCTGGCTCGAAGCGCGTGACGAGTCGGGCACGTACGAGTTCGAGTGGGAGATCGCCGGCGTCGACGGCGATCGCGTCTTCGTGGACGGGCGAACGGACTACGCGCCGAACGACGAGCTGCCTGACGGGCGCCGCTACCGCAACCTCTGGGTGATCGACCTCGACGAGGACGGCCGGGCGCGTTCCTTCACCGAGTGGTACATGACGCAGCATCGCGACTGATCCGCCCCCGAGAGCTCACCCGCCCTGCGCGAGTTCCCGCGCACGCGCGAGCGCCGCGTCGGTCGCCGCCACGAAGACGTCGTCCAGGCGCGCCTCCTGGAACACGGCGATCGCCCGCTCCGTGGTGCCCTTCGGACTCGTCACCCGTCGACGCAGCTCGGCAGGGTCGTCACCGGATGCCTCGAGCAGCGCCGCGGCGCCGATGAAGGTCTGCTCGGCCATGAGCCGCGCCTCCGCCTCCGAGAACCCCTTGCCGAGCGCGGCCTTCGTGAACTCCTCCACGAGGAGGAAGAAGTAGGCCGGACCCGAGCCGGAGATGGTCGAGAGCGCGTCGATCTGCGTCTCCGGCACCTCGATGACGGTCCCCACGGTCTCGAACAGCCGGCGGACGGTGGCGACGGCCGCCTGGTCGGCGAGCGATCCGGCCGCCAGTCCGGTGACGGCGCGCCCGACGAGCGCGGGCGTGTTGGGCATCGAGCGCAGCACCGCGACGCCCTCGCCGAGGAGCTCCTCGAACGTCGCGATCGTGACGCCGGCGGCCAGGCTCACGACGATCGCGCCGGGGCGCAGGGCCGGGGCGATCTCCCTGAGGAGGTCGGGGACCATCGCCGGCTTGACACCCACCAGCACGACGCCCGCGGCGGCCGCGGCATCCGTGTTTCCCGTCGGGTGCTCTTCGAGGGCGATGCTCGACACGCCCACGAGACCATCGAGTTCGGCGGCCTTGGCGCGCGAGCGGTTGGTGGCCGTCACTCCCCCGGCCGCGAGGCCGGAGCGCGACAGGCCGCGGGCGATCGCCCCGCCCATCGAGCCGGCGCCGAGGATCGCGATGGGCGGGAGGGCGGGGATGTCCGTCATCCCGCCATCCTAGGAGGCCCCTCGTCGCGCCGGGCGCTGCGCGTGGAGTCGTCCAGGATGATCGACAACGACGGCTCCCGGCCCTTCTCGATGTGGGAGAACGCCAGGCTCTCGGCCAGCCGATCGTTGCCGGCGGCGATCGCGGCGAGCAGCTCGTCGTGCTCGTGCGACTGCACCGCCGGATCGCGCCCCGCGCCCGTGAGGTAGAACAGCCACGTCATGCGCCCGAGGACCGCGCGCATGAGCGCCGAAAGCAGGCTGCTGTCGGCGACGTCGACGATGCTGTCGTGGAACCGCGCATGCGCCTCCGCGATCGCGAGGCGGTCGCCGTCGGCCACGGCGCCGTGGGCGAAATCGAGCGAGGCGTCGAGCCGCGTCGAGTCGGCTCCGCGCAGGACGTTCTGCGCCGCCCGGCGCGCGGCGAGCGTCTCGAGGCTCAGACGCACGTCGAACAGCTCGTTGATCGAGCGATCGGTCCAGCCCTCCACGCGCGCACTGCGCCGCGGAGCCGTGCGGACGAACCCGTCGTTGTCGAGCCGTGCGATCGCCGCGCGGATCGGGATGCGCGAGACCTGCAGCTCGGCGGCGAGCCGATGCTCCTTGAGGGCCGAACCCTCCTCGAACCGCCCCACGATGATGCCGCGGCGCAGCGTCTGGTACGCCTGCGCCGCCAGAGATTCATCGGTCGCCACGAGCGTGTCGGTCATCGCGCCCTCGATTCGGTCATTCGCGGATCGTGACCATCGTGCCAGCACCTGCGGCGGCGGCGCGCCGCAGGATGTGATCTGCGGCGGCCAGATCCTGCAGACCGATCCCCACCGAATTGAAGATCGTGGTGTGCTCCGGAGAGGTGCGCCCGGGCACGAGACCCTCCAGCACCTCGCCGATCTCGACGATGTCGGTCTCGGCGAGGGCGCCCGACGCCACGGCGTTGCGCACGTTGCCAGAGTCCGCCCAGGCCACCTGGCGGCTGTCGACCGCGACGACCGCCGCCCGGGCGAAGACGCCCGGCTCGAGCTCGCTGTAGGCACGTCGCGGCGGGGAGCCGACGGCGTTCACATGCACTCCCGGCGCCAGCATGCCCGCGCTGAGGATCGGCGAGAGCGAAGGGGTCAGCGTGCAGACGATGTCGGCCTCCCGCACGGCGTTCGCCGCGGACGCGGCGGCGACGGCCGGGATTCCGAGAGCGCGCAATCCGTCCGTCGCGCTTCGGGCGCGGTCGGCAGAACGGGACCACACCCGGATCTCGTCGAGCTCGAACGCCCGATGGAGCGCCGCGGCGTGCTCGATCGCCAGGGCGCCCGAGCCGAGCAGGGCCACGGTCCGCGAATCCGGGCGGGCGAGCGCGCGCGTGGCCATGGCCGTCGCCGCCGCGGTGCGGATCCTCGTGAGCGCCCGGCCGTCGACCATGGCGAGGCACTCCCCCGTGTCGGCGGCATACAGGCTGACCGTGGACCGCTGCGCCGGACGCCCGAGTTCGCGGTTGCGCGGGGCGTCTGCCAGCACCTTCACGGCGAACAGCCCGAGGTCGGGAGCGAACGACAGCATCGGGACCACGGCCGGCGAATCGGCGGCCGCCGCCGACGGGTCGCGCAGCGGCACGGGGGCGGGCTGAACGGCTCGACCGGTCGCCAGCTCTCGGTGGACACGCTCGAGGGCGGAGAGCAGCCCCTCCCAGTCGACGAGCCGTTCGACGTCGGTGGACGTCAGCGTGCGTGTGCCCATCGAGTTCCTTTCTGTATCCCAAATGGAGCCTGTGCGAACAGGTTAGGGGATGACGAGCGATGACATGCAGCAGCCCTGCGGGCTGGGTGGCCCCCGCAGCGATGACTCTGCGGCCCGTGTTTTCAAGGAAATACAAGCGCAGGACAGTCGATGAGATGCTCGCAGAGTTTCACCTGTCAGTAACTCCACGTCACGCCGATGAAACATCCATCCCCGATTCTGTATACCGAATCGTCCAATCGAGGGAAGGCAGCGGAATGGGAAAGGTGCTCGGGCATCGCGCCGTGCAGTCCCTGGTCACGATCTTCATCGTCGTGACCATCGCGTTCCTGCTGGGGCGCCTGAGCGGCAGTCCTGCGGCGCTGCTGCTCGGCGACACGGCGACGACCGAGCAGATCGACGCGCTCGACAGCGAGCTGGGGTTCGATCTGCCGTTGTGGCAGCAGTACGTCGACTACCTCGCGGGAGTGTTGACCGGCGATTTCGGCGACTCCTACCGGCAGCCCGGCGTGTCGTCCATGGAGCTGGTGCTCGAGCGTCTTCCCGCATCGCTCCAGCTCGGCGCCGTGGGCCTCGTGCTCGGGGTGCTCCTCGCAGGGTCTGCCGCGGTGCTGATCCAGCTCACGGCGAGTCGGACGCTGCGCACCACGTTGCTGGGACTCGGCTCCGCTCGGCAGGCGATCCCCGACTTCTTCTTCGGCCTGCTGCTCGTGCTCGTGTTCTCGGTCGCCCTGGGCTGGCTCCCCTCGCTGGGCAACCGCGACCCGCTGGCGATCGTGATGCCGGCCGCCACGATCGCCACTGCGCAGTTCGTCGTCTACCTGCGACTGCTCGACAACTCCCTGGGCGAGCAGTTCCAGCTCGACTACGCACGCACGGCCCTCGCCCGTGGCGAGCGTCGCTCGCATGTCGTCCTCGCCGAACTGCTCCCCAATGCGGCGCTGCCGGTGCTCACGATCGCCGGCATCAGCCTCGGCGCTTTCCTCGGCGGGCTCGTGATCGTCGAGAACGTCTTCGCCTGGCCGGGCATGGGGCAGCTCATGCTGAGCGCGGTGTACTCGCGCGACTTCCCCGTCGTGCAGTCGGGGCTCATCGTCGTCGCCCTTCTGTTCATCATCTGCAATGCGCTGGTCGACGTGGTCGGCGCGTTGCTCGACCCGAGAGTGAGGCGGGCCGCATGAGCACCACGGAGTCCGATCGCATCGCCGCCGTCCCGGCGCCCGACACCGCCGCACGCTTCCGCTTCCCCACGTTCACCGGGCTCGAGCGTCTGGGGTTCGGGCTGCTGGGGCTGGTCGCCGCCTATCTCTTCGTCGTCCCGCTGCTGCCCGGCTACGACCCGTACACGCAGGACCTCGGCGCGACGCTCGTGCCGCCGTTCACCGACGCCCAGCACCTGCTCGGCACCGACATGCTCGGCCGCGACCTCGCGAGCCGCCTCGCCCTCGGCGGGCAGGTGTCGCTCGGGATCGTGATCGTCGTCGTGGTGTTCAACGCGCTGATCGGCATGGCGACCGGCATGATCGCCGGCTACGCGGGCGGCCGGCTCGACAACGCCCTCATGGCGTGGGCCGATGTGCAGCTCGCGATGCCCGTCATCCTGGTCCTCATCGCGATGTCGGCGGCGCTCGGCCCGAGCGTATGGCTCATGATCGTGACGCTGGCCGCGACCTTCTGGGTGGGATACGCCCGTGTCGCCCGCAGCACCGCGATGTCCTTGCGGGAGCGGGATTTCGTCGTGGCTCCCCGCATCCAGGGAGCGACACCCGTCTGGACCGTCACCACCCACATCGCACCCCACGTCAGCGTGCAGATGCTGATCCTGGCCTCCGCCGACATCGGCGGGGTGCTGCTGCTGACGTCCTCCTTCGACTATCTGGGCCTCGGCGTCCAGCCGCCCACCCCCTCCTGGGGTCTGCTCATCAGCGAGGGCCAGAAGTACGTCCGCGATGCGCCGTACCTCGCGATCGTCCCGGGCATCGCGATCTTCCTCGTCGTGATCGGGACCAACCTCGTGAGCCAGCGCTTCACGGCCGAGCGAGAACTGCACACGCTCCGCCGCCGCAAGAGAAAGGCCACTCGATGACCACTCGAGAACTGCTGCGCGTCGACGACCTCGTCGTCGGGACCCGCGGCCGCGACGGCGAAGTCCGCATCGTCGACGGCGTCTCCTTCAGCGTCGGCGAGGGTGAGGTGCTGTGCCTGGTCGGAGAGTCCGGCTCGGGCAAGAGCCTGACCATGGCCGCCGTGCTCGGCCTTCTGCCGGCCGGCGTGGAGGTGCTGGGCGGGTCGGTCTCGTACCGCGGCCGGGATCTGCTCGGAATGCCGGAACGCGAACTACGCGCGCTGCGGGGTGACGAGCTCGCGATGGTCTTCCAAGACCCGATGACCGCGCTGAACCCGGTGAAGCGCGTCGGGGCGCAGATCGCACGTGCCGTGCGGCTGCACGGAGAGCGGCGGTCGGCGGACCAGGTCGACGAGCGCGTCGAGGAGCTGCTGCGCTCGGTCGGCGTCCCCGATCCGGCCGAGCGGGCGCGGGCATACCCGCATCAGTGGTCGGGCGGGATGCGCCAGCGCGCCGTCATCGCGATGGCGATCGCCCATGATCCGCGGCTGCTGGTGGCCGACGAGCCGACGACCGCACTGGACGTCACGATCCAGGCGCAGATCATGCAGCTCCTCGCGGACGCACGTCGGCGCAGCGGCGCCGCGATGGTGCTCATCACGCACGACCTCGGTCTGGTCGCACAGACCGCGGACGAGATCTGCATCATGTACTCCGGCCGGATCGTCGAACGCGGCTCCGTGTGGGACATCTTCGACAGGCCGCGGCATCCGTACACCGCAGGGCTGCTCGCAAGCCTCCTCGCGGTGGATCGCCGATCGGGCCGCGCGTACGCGATCCCCGGCTCACCACCGGCACCCGCCGCTCGCCCGCAGGGCTGCGCATTCGCCCCCCGGTGCGAACTGGCGGCGAAGTCCGAGGAGTGCCTCGGCACGCAGCCCGGTCTGGTCCCCCTCGCGGACGGACACGCCGCCGCCTGCCACCACGTCGGCAGCGTGGGCGAGTTCGCGCGGGCGGTCGCCTCGTGAGCGCGCTGCGCTCGGTGGATGCCCCGGTCCTCGAGATCGACGACCTGCACGTGCACTTCACGCGCCGAACGGGACTGTCGCGCCGGCACGTCGTGAAGGCGGTCGACGGAGTCTCGCTCACCCTCGCCCGCGGCGAGACGCTGGGGCTGGTCGGCGAGTCCGGCTGCGGCAAGTCCACCCTCGTACGGACGGTCTTCGGCTTGAACACCCCGGTGTCGGGCACCATCCGGGTGCTGGGCGAGAAGCTCGACGAGCTGCCGCCCGCGCGGCGCCGCGCCGTGCAGAACCGCGTTCAGCTCGTCTTCCAGGACCCGTACTCGTCGCTCGACCCGCGTCTGAGCGTCCACGACATCGTGGCCGAGCCGCTGCAGATCGTCGGCGCCTACTCCAAGGACCGCGTCGTCGAGCTGCTGGCCGACGTCGGGATCGGGGCCGACACCCTGCGGCGCACGCCGGCGCAGTTCTCGGGCGGGCAGCGCCAGCGCATCGGGATCGCCCGCGCGCTCGCCCTGCGGCCGGAGGTGCTCGTGCTCGATGAGCCGGTGTCGGCGCTCGACGTGTCGGTGCAGGCGCAGGTGATCAACCTCCTGACCGATCTGCAGGAGAAGCACGGCCTGTCGTACCTCTTCATCGCCCACGATCTCTCGGTGGTCCGCTATCTGGCCGACCGCGTCGCCGTGATGCGCGAGGGGCGGATCGTCGAGCAGGGCGACACCGACCGCGTCTTCGAGACGCCGCGGCACGAGTACACGCGGACGCTGCTGTCCGCCATCCCGATCCCCGACCCGCACCTGAGGTCGGACGCTCCACCCGCACCGCACCGCATCGCCGAGAACAGCTGAAAGAGGATCCCATGTCACGCACACCTACGACCCGGCTGCACCGCGCAGCACGAGGCGCCGCGATCGTCGCGGTCGGCGCCCTGGCCCTGGCGGGCTGCGCCGCGACCGGAGGAACCGGCGCCGCCCCGGGCAACGAGCTGACCATCGGAGTCGTGACCGAGCCCGAGAACTCGCCCGACCCCATCGTGGACGGCTCGCTCGCGGGCTACAACATCTACTACAACCTGTTCGACCAGCTGACGAAGCTGGACGAGGAGGGTGCCATCCAGCCCTCGCTCGCGACCGAGTGGTCGTCGAACGACGACTTCACCGAGTGGACCTTCACGATCCGCGACGACGTCGAGTTCCACGACGGCACGCCGCTGACGGCGGAGGACGTCGTCTTCACCTACGAGACGGTGCTCGCCACTCCCGACTCCGACAACCTCGGCTACATGGGGATGCTCGAATCCGTCGCTGCGACGGATGCCACGACGGTCGTGTTCACGCTCAACTCGCCGTTCTCGCCGTGGCCGTCCATCACGACGGCCCAGTCGATCGTGCCGCAGGAGGTCTATACGGAGCTGGGCTCGGAGGAGTTCGCCCAGGCACCGGTCGGAAGCGGTCCCTTCTCGTTCGTCAGCTGGACCCGAGGAGTGGACTACGTCCTCGCGGCCAACGACGAGTACTGGGGCGGCGCACCCGAGGTCGAGACGCTCACCTTCCAGACGGTCGCCGACGAGGAGGCCCGTCTCAACGGCGTCATCTCGGGCAGCCTCGACATCGCCCTCATCTCGCCCAACCAGGTGTCGGCGATCGAGGGCAGCGGCGTCGACGTCGCCTCCCGCCCCTCCAACGGCGCGACGTTCCTCGGCATCAACTCCACCACCGGACCGCTCGCCGATGCCCGCATCCGACAGGCCGTCTGGCACGCGATCGACGGCGAGGAACTCGTGAGCGCCGTGCTCGCCGACCGCGCCGTGGCGAACGACCAGATCGTGGCCCCCAACGTCACCGGCTACGTCGAAGACGCCGAAGGCCCCGCATTCGACCCGGAGCTCGCCGAGTCCCTCCTCGCCGAGGCGGGGTACGACGGCACCCCGATCGCACTGGAGTACGCGACGGACGGACGCATTCCGATGAGCGCCGAGATCGCGCAGGCCGTGGGCGGCTACCTCGAGACGGTCGGCATCACCGTGGAGCTCGTCGGCATGGACCAGGCGAGCCTCTCCAACCGCATCTACGGCACCGTCGACATGGCCGGGCTCTACCTCAACACGTGGGCGCCTTCGACGATGGACGGCGACATGCCGATCACCAACATGTTCGCCGGCGGGCAGAACGACTACGCCAAGAGCCCGGAGACGGCAGCCCTGGTGGCGGAGCAGCGCACCGTCGCCGGCGCGGATCGGATCGAAGTGTTCGACCGGCTCGCAGCGGCGAACTTCGCATCGGCATATCTCATCCCGCTGTTCACCCCCGTCGCCGACTACGCCGTCGCCCCCGGCATCGACTGGACACCGCGGGTGGACGGCGAGTACTCCCTCGCGGACGTGACCTTCGCCGACTGACCCGCGCAGAGCCGGCCGGCCGCACCCGGCCGGCCGGCTCTGCCACGCCCCGACCCCGACCCTCATCCGAGAAGCGAGCGCCCCATGCCGACCACCGTCCTCCGCAACGTCCGCCCCTGGGGCGGCGCTCCCGCCGACGTCGTCCTCGACGACAGCAGGATCGTCGACATCGCGCCGGTCTCCTCCGAGACCTTGCCCGCGTCCGCCGAGATCGTCGACGGCCGCGGCGGCATCCTCCTCCCGTCCTTCAGCGACGTGCACGTGCACCTCGACTCGACCCGGATGGGACTGCCGTTCCGCGAGAACACCGCGGGCGACACGCGCTGGTCCCACATCATGAACGACCGCGCGAACTGGCGCACCGCCGAACTGCCGGTCGCGGAGCGCGCCACGTACACGCTCGGGCGCATGATCGCGCAGGGCGTCACGCGCGTCCGCAGCCACGCACAGATCGACGCCGACTCGGGCCTGGAGAAGTTCGAGGGCGTGCGGGCGGCGCGAGAGGCCCACCGCGAGCGCGCGGACGTGGAGATCGTGGCGTTCCCCCAGGTCGGCATCCACCTCGAAGAAGGGGTGCCCGATCTCCTCGACGAGGCTCTCCGCGACGGCGCGGATCTCATCGGCGGCATCGACCCGTGCGAGATCGACCGCGACCCCGTTCGTCATCTCGACACCGTCTTCGACCTCGCCGAGCGACACGGCGTGGGCATCGACATCCATCTGCACGAGGGCGGCTCGATGGGCCTGTTCTCGCTCGATCTCATCGTGGAGCGCACCCGCGCCCTCGACCTGCGCGGGCGCGTGACCGTCTCGCACGCCTTCTCTCTCGCCTCCGGTACGCCCGCGGTCTCCGACGCGATCGACGCCCTGGCTGAGCTCGACATCGCACTGACCACGATCGCGCCGAAGGGCTCGCTAGCCGTCCCCCTGGACCTGCCCCTGCAGGAGCTCCTCTCGGCGGACGTGCGCGTGGGCCTCGGGATGGACGGGCAGCGGGACTACTGGTCGCCCTGGGGCAACGGCGACATGCTCGAGCGCACGTGGATGCTGGCGTACACGCAGGGGTACTCGCGCGACGACCTGATCGAGTCCGCGCTCGCCGTCGGCACGTGGGGCGGCGCCGGAGTGATCGACGCCTCTCTGCGGCGGGTCGGTGCGGACGCCCGGCCCGGCGTCGACGTCGGCGACCCGGCCGAGCTGGTGGTGCTGCGCGGCGAGACGCCGACCGCCGCGGTGATGGACCGGTTCGCGGAGCGCACGGTGATCCACCGCGGGCGCGTGGTGGCGGCCGACGGCGAACTGCGATGACCACGGCCGCCACCATCCTCGTGGTGAACTGCAACACCGACGAGGCGATGACCTCCGCCATCACCGGGATCGCCCGCGACGCGGCCCGCGACGGCACCCGCATCGTCGGCATCGGGCCGTCCTGGGGCCCGCGGTCGGCCGAGGGATACCTCGAGAGCTTCGCCACGGCGGTGGCCACGATCGATGCGGTGCTGGCGTACGAGCAGCCTTTCGACGCGGTGGTGATGGCCGGCTACGGAGAGCACGGCCGCGAGGGCATGCGCCAGGCGGTGCGCCAGCCGGTTGTGGACATCACCGAGGCCTCGGCGTATGTCGCGTGCCTCGTCGGACACCGGTTCGGGGTCGTCACCACGGTCTCGAGCGCCATCGCCGGCATCGAGGACAGTCTGCGCAGCGCCGGCGTGCGCGATCGGTGCGCGGGGATCATCGCCAGCGATGTCGCGGTCTCCCACATCGCCGACGAGCCCGAGACCACGAGGTCCGCGCTGCTGCGGGCGGCGCGTGCCGTCGTCGCACGGGGTGCGGACGTGGTGGTGCTCGGCTGCGCGGGATTCGCCGGCCTCGACGACGAGCTCGAACAGGCGCTGGGGCTCCCCGTCATCGACGGGGTGGCCAGCGCCGTCGCCCTGGCGGAATCGCTCGTGGCCCTCGGCAAGCGCACGAGCACGGCGGGGCCGTACGCGCCGCCCGACGAGGCAAAGCAATGGCTCGGACCGCGGCCGGGTCGGTTCCGCGAGCTCCCGTCCGTGGCGGCACAGTGAGCGGGCAAGACCTGACATAGCTCTTGACTTATATAAGTCGTGGAGCAAGTATGGAGTCGTGCACGCACTCGACATCCTCGGCGATCCGGTTCGCCGGCGCATCCTCGAACTCCTGGCGGAGGGCGAGCGCAGCGCCGGCGAGATCGGCGAGGACGTGCAGCGCGAGTTCGGCATCTCCCAGCCCGCCGTCTCGCAGCACCTGCGCGTGCTGCGGGAGGCGGGATTCGCGACCGTGCGCCCCGAGGGCGTCCGGCGGCTCTACGCGATCGCGCCCGAACCCCTCGAGAACGCGGCAGCGTGGTTCGACCCGTTCCGGCGCTTCTGGCAGCCCCACCTCGACGCGCTCGGCACCGAGCTCGCACGGGGCCGCCGTCAACGGCGGCTCGCGGCCGAGGAGGAGCCGCAGACGGATGCCGAGCCCGATGAATCCGACACGACCGACCCCCAGGAGGAATGACATGGTCGACGTACAGCACCAGCTCGACGCGGTGAGCCGCGAGATCGAGACCGAAGAAATCGACGGCTTCCCGGCGCGCATGCAGACGCTCGCGCAGACGTATCCGTCCCCCATCGACGACGTGTGGGACGCCGTCACCACCACGGAGCGCATCGCGCGCTGGTTCCAGCCGATCTCGGGCGATCTCGTCCTCGGCGGCCGCTACCAGATCGAGGGCAACGCGGGCGGCGAGATCCAGGAATGCGCGCCCCCGGCGAACGGCTCGGCCCACTTCAAGGCCACCTGGGAGTACGGCGGGGGCGTGACCTGGCTCACGGTGCGGCTGACGGCGCAGGGCGAGGACGCGACACGGTTCGAGCTCGAGCACATCGCGCGCACCGACGACGTCCCCGCCGAGTTCTGGGACACGTACGGTCCCGGTGCCACCGGTGTCGGGTGGGACGGCGGCCTCCTCGGCCTCGCCCTCCACCTCACCGGCGGCGACGGCCCCTCTCCGCAAGAGGCCGAGGCCTGGGCGTTCACCGACGAGGGCAGGTCCTTCTACCGCGGCGCCGCCGACGCCTGGGGCACCGCCCACGCCGCCGACGGCACCGACCCTGCGGCAGCCGCCCGCGCGGCGGACAACACCTACGCGTTCTACACCGGAGAGCCCGCCCCCGCGACGGCCGAGGACTGAGGCGGGCGCCCCGCACGCGCGGGGGTGACGGATGCCGCGGCTCGCGGCATCCGTCCCCGTTCCGCACGTTCGCCACGGCGGTGACCGGTCTATTCTCGGAGTGCGGGGACGCAGGGGCTCCCGCAGGACGTGGGAGGCTTCCGACATGACCCTCTTCGACGGCATCGAAGCGCGCAGCGTGGAGACGCCGGGACTGACCGTCAATGTGCTCGAACGCGCGGGCGACGACCCCGCGACCCCGCCGGAGCGGACCGTGGTGCTGATCCACGGCAACGTCTCGTCGGCACTGTTCTGGCAGGAGCTGATGCTCGATCTGCCCACCGACCTGCGGGTCATCGCGATCGACCTGCGCGGATACGGCGGCACCGAGCACGCACCCATCGACGCCACGCGCGGGGTGCGCGACTTCAGCGACGACGTCGCCGCCACGCTGCAGGCGCTCGACATCCCGACCGCGCATCTCGTCGGCTGGTCGATGGGCGCCGGCGTCGTCCTGCAGTACGCACTCGAGCACCCTGCGCTGAGCCTGACCCTGGAATCCCCCGTCTCGCCGTACGGCGTCGGCGGCACCCGTCGCGATGGGACGCGCCTCACCGACGACGACGCGGGCTGCGGCGGCGGGACGGTGAACCCCGACTTCGTGCAGCGCCTGATCGACCACGACACGACGGCCGACTCGCCCACGTCGCCGCGGAGCGTCTTCCGGTCGGGGTATGTGGCTCAGGGGTACCAGAGCGAGCACGAGGACGTGTGGGTCGAGTCGATGCTGATGACGTCGACCGCCACCGGCAACTATCCGGGCGATGCGGTGGCCAGCGAGAACTGGCCCGGCTTCGCCGCAGGCCGCATCGGCGTGGTGAACACCATGGCCCCGGGGCATTTCGACGTGTCGGCGATCGTCGATCTGCCGGAGAAGCCGCCGATCCTCTGGATATACGGCACCCTCGATCCGATCATCTCGGACGCGTCGCTGTACGACTACAACAATCTCGGCAAGCTCGGCATCGTGCCGGACTGGCCCGGCGACGAGGTCGCTCCACCGCAGCCGATGGTGTCGCAGACGCGGGACGTCCTTGCACGCTATGCGGATGCCGGCGGCGAGGTGACCGAGCGGAGCCTCGAGGGCGTCGGCCACACCCCGCACCTCGAGCGGCCGGCCGAGTTCCGCCACGCGCTGCTGGAGGTCATCGGCTACGTGGGTCACCGCCACGATCCCGCGCCTCCGACCGAGGCGATCATCCTCCGCTCGTCCGACTGACATCGCGAGACGCCACGCACCGGGGCAGCGGAGGCGGCGCACGAGCAGCGCGGCGGCGTCCGTAGACTCGTCGGCATGAGTGCTTCCGGTGGCAGCAAGGCGATCCTTGCGGCGTTTCTGGCGAACATGGGCATCGCCTTGGCGAAGTTCATCGCCTGGTTCCTCTCGGGCTCGGCCTCGATGCTCGCGGAGGCGATCCACTCGGTCGCCGATTCGGGCAACCAGCTGCTGCTGATGCTCGGCGGGCGCAAGGCCAAGAAGACGGCCGACCGCGAGCACCCCTTCGGCTACGGCCGCGAGCGATACGTCTACGCGTTCGTCGTGTCGATCATCCTGTTCTCGGTCGGCGGCCTGTTCGCCATCTACGAGGGCGTCGAGAAGCTCACCCACCCGCACGCGCTGGATGAGAGATGGTGGTGGCTGCCGATCGTCGTGCTCGTCGTCGCCATCGGCCTCGAGTCGTTCTCACTGCGCACCGCCGTACGCGAGAGCAATCATGTGCGCGACCGCGGCCAGTCGTGGGTGTCATTCGTCCGCCACGCGAAGGCCCCTGAGCTTCCCGTCGTCCTCCTCGAAGACATCGGCGCGCTCATCGGCCTGGTGTTCGCGCTCTTCGGCGTCGGTCTCACCGTGATCACCGGCAATCCGCTCTTCGACGCGCTGGGCACGCTGATGATCGGCACGCTGCTGATCCTCATCGCCATCGTGCTCGGCATCGAGACGAAGAGCCTCCTCGTGGGCGAGGGCGCGACGGATGCCGATCACCAGCGCATCGTCGCCGCCATCACCAGCGGGCCCGAGGTCAAGAAGCTCATCCACATCAAGACGCTCTATCTCGGCCCCGACGAGCTCCTCGTCGCGGCGAAGCTCGGCCTCGCCGCCGACGCCACCCTCGAGCGCATCGCCGCCGACATCGACAAGGTCGAGGCGCGGGTGCGGCAGGCGGTGCCGTCGGCCCGGGTGATCTACCTCGAGCCCGACATCTACCGGCCGGACTCCGACCCCGCGCCGCCCACGTCGCAGTTCGTCATCAGTTCAAGCGACTGACGCTTCCCCCTCCCGAGGGGTCCCGTCCGTCGGGGGAAACACCTCCCGACCGCATCCCTTACACCGCCCGCGAGACAGCACAGGGACCGATCATCGAGTACTGCATCTTCACCGAGCCTCAGCTGGGGGCCACCTACGCCGACGAGCTCGCCTACGCCCAGACGGCGGAGCGGCTGGGCTTCACCGGGTACTTCCGCTCGGACCACTACCTGAGCGGGATGGGCGACGGCCTGCCGGGACCGTCGGACGCCTGGACGACGCTGGCGGGCCTCGCTCGCGAGACCTCGCGGATCCGGATCGGCACGCTCGTCTCGCCCGTCACCTTCCGGCACCCCGGCTCGCTCGCGATCCAGGTGGCTCAGGTCGACGCGATGTCGGGCGGGCGCGTCGAGCTCGGGCTGGGAGCCGGCTGGTTCGAGCGCGAGCACCAGGCCTACGGCATCCCGTTCCCCGCCAAGAGATTCGACCTGCTCCAGGAGCAGCTCGAGATCGTGACGGGCCTCTGGGGGACGCCCGTCGGCGGGGCGTACAGCTTCAGCGGCGCCAACTACCGCTTGACCGAGGCACCGGCCCTTCCGAAGCCGGTACAGCAGCCGGTGCCCGTCATCATCGGCGGCGGTGGCCCCCGGCGCACCCCCGACCTCGTCGCGCGCTTCGCCCGCGAGTACAACATCGGCTTTCCCGAAGACCACCAGATCGCGGAGCGCATCGACAACCTGCGCGCCGCCTGCGAGCGCATCGGCCGCGACCCGGCCACGGTGCGGCTCTCGGTCGCGATGTCGACCTTCGCCGGGCGCGACGACGCCGAGATCGCCGCGCGCGCCGAACGGATCGGAAAGACGATCGCCGAGGTGCGGGACGGCACGAACATCGTGGGCGACGCCGCGGAGATCGGCGAGCGCATCGCGCTGTACCGGTCGTTCGGCATCGAGCGCGTGTACTTCCAGCTGCTCGACCTGCAGGACGTCGCCCACGTCGAGTACCTCGGCGCCGAGGTGCTGCCGCACCTTCCCCGCTGATCCCGCCGCCGCCTCAGACGGGCAGGCGGTACGAGGGCAGCCCGCGGCGACGGATGAGCCATTCCGCGAACACGAGGTTCGGCAGCCAGGCGATGAACGGCACGGCGGCGTAGGCGTTGGCGAAGTCGGGAGTCTGCCCGAACAGGAGCGGTCCGAACACCAGGAGCGGCAGCCAGATCCGCAGCGTCACGGCGGAGTACGTCAGGGCGTAGTTGCGGATCATCCACGCCCGGTGAGTGGGCACATCGCCGCGCCGGATGGCGCGGTACGCCCGCCAGCCGGTGACGAGCCACAGCACGGCCAGCGTGCTGAAGCCGAAGAACCCGACGAAGCCGGCGCTGCTCGTCGGGGCGATCACGAGACCGCCGAGGCTGCCGACGGCCACGCCGACGAGATACACGCGACCGATCCAGCGGTGCAGGCGTGGCGCACGGGCCCGCAGACCACGCCAGAACTGCAGTGCCCCGAGCACGAGCGCCGTTGCGCCGCCGGCGATGTGCACGTAGAGCGCCGTCTGGATGAACGGCGGCTTGCCGACGTAGTCCTCGGCGAGCCCGGGGCTTTCCGCGAGCGTCTCGAGCGAGGCGGTGAAGTACGGGACGGCGGCATACGCGACGATCGCGATGGCCGTCAGCAGGACGAAGGTCCAGCCGATGCGGGAGCGGATGCCGCCCGGCCGCGCGAGCGCGGGTGCGGTGCGGACGGGTTCGATGAGGCGGGTCACGAGCGTCACGCTAGGCCCGCACGGGCGAGCCGCAGCAGGGTGCTGTCCCCCGCATCCGCCGCGGCTGTCCCCCCGGATCAGCCCGTGCTCTCCGTCGGGATGCGGGGGCGGGTCAGCGTCGGGCGTCGAAGAAGGCGCGCAGGAGAGCGGATGCCTCGGCCTCGCGCACGCCCGCGACGACCTCGGCCCGATAGGGCAGGCGCCGGTCGCGCACGACGTCGTACACCGATCCGGCCGCGCCGGCCTTCTCGTCCCAGGCGCCGAAGACGAGCCGCGAGACGCGCGACTGCAGCACGGCGCCCGCGCACATGACGCACGGCTCCAGCGTGACCACGAGCGTGCAGCCCTCGAGGTTCCAGGCACCGCGCTCCGCGGCCGCGGCCCGCAGCGCCACCACCTCGGCGTGCGCCGTCGGGTCGTGCTCGAGCTCGCGGAGGTTGCGGCCCTCGGCGATCACCGCGCCCGCGGCATCCGTCACCACCGCACCGACCGGAACGTCGCCTGCCTCGCCCGCCGCTGCGGCGAGCGCGAGCGCGCGGTCCATGGCGGCGAGATCGGCGGGAGCGGGCTGCACAGCACGAGCGTAGCCGCCCTCGCACCACCCGCCCCGGGTTCGGAGGCGACGACGCACTAACCTGTCTCTATGCGCCTGCACGTCGCCGACCACCCGCTCATCACCCACAAGCTCACGGTGCTGCGCGACCAGCGCACCTCATCGCCCGTGTTCCGTCAGCTCACCGAGGAGCTCGTCACGCTCCTCGCGTACGAGGCGACCCGCAATGTCCGCGTGGCGCCGATCGAGATCCAGACGCCGGTGACCACCACGACCGGCGTGAAGATCAGCGAGCCCCGCCCGCTGGTCGTGCCCATCCTGCGCGCCGGCCTCGGCATGCTCGAGGGCATGGTCAAGCTCATCCCGACCGCCGAGGTGGGCTTTCTCGGCATGGTGCGCGATCACGAGACGCTCGAGCCGTCGACCTACGCCGAGCGCCTGCCCGACGACCTGAGCGACCGGCAGTGCTTCGTGCTCGATCCCATGCTCGCGACCGGCGGCTCGCTCGGGGCCGCGATCGAGTTCCTCTTCCAGCGCGGCGCGCAGGACGTCACCGCGATCTGCATCCTCGGCGCCCCCGAGGGCGTCGCCGCGATCGAGAAGCAGGTGGAGGGCCGCGATGTGACCCTCGTGCTCGGTGCGATGGACGAGCGGCTCAACGAGCACGGCTACATCGTCCCCGGCCTCGGCGACGCCGGCGACCGGCTGTACGGCACCGTCTGAGCCGAGGCTCGGCCCTTGGGGCCGATGCGCGCGCCTGGCGACCCCTGTCTGCGAGTCAGACGATCGGCACCCGGCGGGCGTCCGATCCCACGACTGCATCGACAGTCGTCCGTACCGCAGCGGCACCCCGTCCCACCACGGCGACCGGAGTGAAGGGGCGTCCGTTGAACCGCGTCGCCGTGACGGTGGTGTAGGCGCCCATCGTCGGGCTCACGAGCAGGTCTCCGACGTGCAGCTCGGGCAGCAGCACCTCCCGCGCGATCACGTCCGACGAGTCGCAGGTCGGTCCGGCGAGCGTCGCCCAGCGGTGGTCGCCCGCGTGTGCGCCGGCGGAGAGCCGACCGGTCCAGGGATCGGTGCTGGTCAGGTCGCGCGCCGCGAACACGAGCGGGTGCACGTCTTCGGTGAGCACGTTCGAGTACGAGCCGTAGAGGCCGTCGTCCAGGTAGTACCACCGTCCGTCGCCACGCTCGGCAATGCCCACCACGCTCGTCACGAGGGTCATCGCATCGGCCACCATGACCCGGCCGGGCTCGGCGATGATGTCGAGCCGGCGAGCGTGCGGGGCGAGCACCGGCCGCAGCACGGCGGCGATGTCGTCGATGGCCGCTGATTCCGCGTCGTACGAGGCGGGAAACCCTCCGCCGATGTCGAGCGTGTCGAACTGCACGTTGCAGCGCCGTTCCAAGATCCCCATGAGCTCCAGCGTGTCGGCAGCGGCGGATGCGAACCGGGCCGGATCGTCGAGCTGGCTGCCCACGTGATAGCTGAACCCGGCCACCGTCACGCCGGCGGCGAGCGCGTTCTCGACGAGACGCGCGGCCTCGAAGGGGCCGACGCCGAACTTCGTCGACAGATCGCTCTTCGCGTGCGGGCTGCGGTACGCCAGCCGCACCAGCAGCCGCGTGTCAGCCGGCGCACCTCGGAACTTGTCGATCTCGACCGGGTTGTCGACCACGAACGTGCGCACTCCGGCGGCGAGGGCCTCGGCGATCTCGGCGGGCTTCTTGATCGGATGCGTGTGGATGATCCGCGACGCGTCGACGCCGCGGCGGGTCAGCATCCCGAGCTCCTCGCCGGTGGCGATGTCGAACCCGCACCCGGCGTCGTCGAGCACGTCGAGCACGGCGTCGTGCGCGAGCGCCTTGACCGCGTAGTGGAACCCGACGAACGGGAGAGCCTCGCGCAGCCGCCGATACTGGCGGCGGACCCGATCCGGCTCGAGCAGCAGGAGCGGTGTGCCGTGCCGGGCGACAGCGGCGCGGGCGGCCACCGACGACAGCAGAGCGGATGCCTCGGCCCGCCGTCGATCGCCGAAGGCGGGCGTCGTGCGCGGCTCGCGCCGCAGCGCGGAGAGGTTCATGTCAGCGCCTCCCTCGTCCGGCGGGTGCGGCGTCCGTCGCGCAGCCCGGTGCGTGCGGTGATCGTGAACGCCCCCGCGGCCACGGCATAGAACACGGCGTCGGCGGCGACCTTGCCGAGGAGCATCCCCCAGACCGGGTCGGGCACCAGCCAGAGGCCGAGCATGAGCGCTGCGGGACGAACCAGGAAGGTGTCGAGCAGCTCGGCTGCGCCGAACTCGGCGACCAGCAGCACGCCGGTGCGCCCCAGGGCGCGGCGGCGCGTCGCCGTGACCGGCAGCTGCTCGACGTAGATGGTGACTGCGAGGACGGCGTAGAAGCCGACGATCTCGCCGAGGAGCGCCGCGAGGGCGATCAGCGGGGCCGCGTCGGTCCACAGGGTGACGAGCAGGCCCGCGATCACCATCGTCGCCGTGCCGGTGATCTCGGCGGGCAGGTAGCGGGCGATCCAGAACAGCAGCCCGCGACGGGACTGCACGGCGCCGGCTGACGCAGCCGGATCGGCCGCCGTGGGGGCGATCCCCGCCTGCGCGGCCGGCCGGTCGATCGTGGTCATGGCGTCCCCCTCCGTCTGACAGAGGAGGGAGCATCGACGATGATACGGCGGGCGGGCGCGACGGCGCCCGACATGGAAACGGCGCGACACCCGCCCCTCGCCGAACGGATGTCGCGCCTGCACGCCTTCTGGCGCTTGGTAAGGCTACGTGGGGTCGGATTCAGACCCCAAAGGGGTTGACATGCTGAGCACGGCGGACTACTCGCGCCCGCGACAGCAGACGGCCGATGGATCGGCGGTCAGTCCCCCAGCGGTGGCTCCTGCGGGTTGCGGCGACCCGTCTCGCGCTCCCAGAACTCGAGCTGCTGGGTGAGCGCCTTGGCGAGCTCGAACACCTGGTCGGGCGGGATCCGGATGCGGCTCACCACGCGGGCCGGCACCACGGTGTGACGCTGGCCGGTCTCGGCGTCGACCTGCTCCCGCGGCGGCTGCGCGAGGGTGAGGAAGTCCATCACGAACACCGTCGGCGTGTGCCAGACGTTCGCGAAATCGGCATAGGCGCCGCCGATGAGCTCAGGTGGGAGGTCGATCTCGAACTGCTGCGCTGCGTCGTCGGCCATGCGGGCTCCTGTTCGGGCGGCGTCTCTCGCGGTGGCCTGCGGGAGAGGCTCGGGCTGTCGTGTGCGACGTGTGCGCGAGTCTACGCGGCGCTCAGCCGCGACCGACGAGCCGCGCGAACCCGCTGAGCCGCGCCACCCCCTCCGGGGTGTACGGCAGGTCGTCGAGGAGCCCCGGCGAGTACACCAGGAAGGCGGTGTGCATCGCGCGCGAGATCGCCACGTTCAGGCGGTTGCGCAGGAGCAGGAACTCGAGCCCGCGCGGCGCATCGCGCCCGCTCGAGGCTGCGAGCGAGACGATCGCGACAGCCGCCTCCTTGCCCTGGAACTTGTCGACCGTGCCGACCGGAACGTCGGGGAACCCTGCGGCGGCGAGGGCCGCCTCGACCGCCACCTGCTGCGCGTTGTACGGCGTGACGACGATGAGATCGGACTGCTCCAGCGGCCGCGGCGGCAGCGCGACCGAGGCGCCGTCGCTGTCGTCGGTGGCGGCATCCGTCCATTCGCGGCCGATCAGATCGGTCACCAGCCGCGCCACCTCGGCCGCTTCTTCGAGCGACTGGGTCGCGTTGCCGTGGTGACGCAGCGCGATCGGGACGAGCCCGGGGCGGATGCCGTCGAGCCGGCGCAGCGCCGTCGAGGGGTGGGCCGCCAGCTCGCCGCGGTACGAGAGCGTCGACACCGGCGCGGCGACCTCGGGCCGCATCCGCCGGGTCTCGGCGAGGAAGTAGCCGTACTCGGGCGGGATGACGTCGGCGCCGTCCATGACCCAGCCCAGCGCCGACGTGTCGACGGGGGCGGGGTGCGTGCCCTGGCTCACCTGCGGCAGCTGCTGCGGGTCGCCCAGCAGCAGCAGGCGCGGTGCGGCGAGCGACACCGCGATGGTCGAGGCGAGCGAGAACTGCCCGGCCTCGTCGACGACGAGCAGGTCGAGGCTGCCGCGCGGGACGCGGCCCTCGTGGCTGAAGTCCCACGCGGTGCCGCCGATGACGAATCCGGCTGCCTCGTGCTCGGCCGTGAACGCCGCGACGCCGTTCTTCGGGAGCACCGTGAAGGCGTGGGCGGCCGACGGGTCCTTCGGAGCCTTGCCCACCTGCGACGCGGGAACGCCCGCGTCGATCACGCGCTCGAGGAGGTGCTCGATCGTCGCGTGTCCCTGCGCCACCACGCCGACCTTGTAGCCGTGATCCCGCACGAGCCGCGCGATCACGTGGGAGCCGACGTAGGTCTTGCCCGTGCCCGGAGGGCCCTGCACGGCGAGGTAGCTGCGGTCGAGCGCGCGCACCGCACGCGCGATGGCCTCGACGGCGTCGTCCCCGGCGACGGGCAGTGTGCTGCCCTCCGGTGCCGGCGCTCCCGCAGGGCGGAGGACCGGGTGGAGCAGGCGCGGCGGGCGGCGGCACAGGATGTCGGTGGCCGGGTCGGCCGGAAGCTCCGGCGCGGCGTCGATGACGGCATCCGCCCACGCGTCGATGGCCGCCTGCTGGTTGCCCGCAGCGGGAGGCGCCTGCGGCGTGAGCGCCAGAGGCAGCCGGTCCCAGGTCTCACCGTTGACGGCGGTCTCTTCGATCACGGCGCCGTCGTCGAGCACCTCGAGCACGGTGACCGAACGGTAGGAGTGGATCCACCGGGGCGACGCATCGAATTCGTAGGGCGCCGGCAGCTCGTACAGCGCGAACGGGTTCGTCCCCTCGCTGATGCGGGTGCCCGGCGCGAGGTCGCCGCGCAGCTCGACCACACGACGCTCACCGCCTCGGCCGCTCTCGAGGAAGTGCCAGTCCTCGCGGACGCGGCTGCGCGCCGGATCGATCGTCACCACGTCGCGTGTCTCGTCCCACAGCGAGACCGGCTCGCGTAGACGCAGGAAGTGCGTCGCCCAGAACGACTTCGCCTCTCGCGGGTAGTAGTCGATGGCGGCCGCGCCGAGCCGCAGCGTCCGGGCGGGCACCGAGTCCTCCGGGTGCTGCAGCGCCAGGGCGTCGAGGACGGTCGCGCGGGCAGACGGCTCGTAGGCGCGCTCGTCGGGCTCGGGATTCGGCGAGGGTACGAGGGCCGCTTCGCGGGCACGGTCGACGAGCCAGTCGCGCAGGCGCCGCGTCGACACGCAGTCGTAGCGGTTGTAGTCGGCGAGGTCGTCGAGCACGAGCGCCGCCTCGGCCACGGCACCGTCGGCCTCGAGCGCCCGGGCCTCGACGTAGCGGACGATCGAGTCGTCGCCCTTCTGCACGTCGCTCGTGCGCACCTCGTCGCCCATGTAGAGCGGCTCGAGCTTCTTGATCGAGTACGAGCGCGATCCGACCCGCAGCGCGCGGCGCACGATCGGGTACAGGTCGACGAACACGCCGTCGCGCAGCAGCCGGTCGACGTCGGCCTCGCGCACCCCGTGCCGTGCCGCCATCGCGAGCAGATGCGAGGGCTCGTACGGCGCGTAGTGGTAGATGTGCATGCCCGGGAACTGCTGCCGTCGCAGGTTGACGATGTCGAGGAACGTCTCGAGCGCGCGCTTCTCGTCGGCGAAGGAGTGCGCCCACAGCGCGGTGTACTGCTCGCGCGTGTCGACCCACCCGAAGAGGTAGTCGATGCCCCACTGCGTCGGTTCGCCCGGCACCGGCGGCTCGGTGTGCAGCGGGTCGCCCTCGAAGTCGAAGAACAGATCGCCGTGATCGGGCCGGGGCAGCGCCCCCAGCGCCTGCGGCGCCACGACCTCGAACACCGGGATCGGCGGCGCCTCGATCGGCGGCACCTCGGCGAGGAGCACACCGAGGCTGCCGTCCGCGACGGCGGTGTGCGCACCGGCGCCCTCGACCCCCGTGGTGACGTCGGGCGCGATCGCCGCATCGACGGTCACCGCGTGCCGGGCGGCCGGCTTCGGAGCCACGAGCGGCGGCGTGCCCGCCGGGCTCTCGAGCTGCAGGCGGGCCTGTGTGCGCAGCGACGCGAAGACATCGGGGTTCATCCCCACCGGCCCCGCAGACGCCTGCGCGAGCTGCTCGATCGTGTCGATGCCGGCGGCTCGCAGCCGCTCACGCTGCACCGGTCGCATGCCCGCGACGAGGAGCAGATCACGGGATGCCACGACCTCCGCGTCGCACGTCGCACAGCGCCCGCAGGCGACGACGCCGAGCTCGCCGCGCGGGTCGCCCCACGCGATCGGCTCGCCAGCGGCGCCGGACTCGAGACGCCGGTCGGCGATCAGCGCGGCCAGCCGCTCGCGCCGGAGGCGGAAGACGGGAAGGAGGTCGTCGACCTCGTGCTCGCTGACGCTGCCGTCGCCGAGGAGCAGCTGCACACGATGGGAGCGAGGCACACCGAGGCGGTCGAGCTGGTCGACGTAGGCCGCGAGCTGCATGAGCGCGGTGACGCGCGCGTGGCGTGCGAGCTTCGTGTCCTGCACGATCCACGGCCGGTCCGCTCCCCCGGACCCCGCCACGGTCGCCGAGCCTGTCGAAGGGTCGCGGACGAGGAAGTCGGCGAAGCCCACGAACGAGTCGGTCGAGAACGCCGCCTGGTAGACGACCTCCGCGTCCGACGCGAGCGCCGCGTTCGTTCGCGCGACCGCATCCGCGAGGGCCGCGGCATCGGACGATCTCACCTCGGGGATCTGTGCCACCCGGTCGCCGTACCGCGCGACGTAGTCGGCGAGCACGTTGCGCTCATGCACGGTGCCGAGGCGTCCCGCGCGCTCGAGGGTGAGGTCCTCGGGCTCTTCGACCGCCGGGACACGCCCCAGCCGCGCGTCGATCGCACGGAGCCACGCGAACTCGCATTCGGCGGCCGCCTTGAGATCGCTCGCGCTCCAGACGATCCGGCCTTCGTCCTCGATGTATCGCATGCACGCCCCTTCCTTGACGACCCTAGCCGCGGCATCCGACACCCCTCGAACCGGTTTCGCATCGGCCGACGAGCGCGGATTCACGGCAGGGAGCAGCACCATGCGAGATCCGGAACCCCGGCGGTCCCCGCGCGCCACCTGCCAGACTGGAGCGCATGAGCCTGCCCTTCGAGAGCGCGTATCGGCACGGGTTCGCCCGTGTCGCCGCCTGCACGATCCCGGTCTCGATCGCCGATCCCGCGGCCAACGCCGCGGCGGTGCTCGCCGCAGCGCGGGAGTGCGATGCGGATGCCGTGGCCGTCGCGGTCTTCCCGGAGCTGTGCCTCACCGGCTACGCCATCGACGACCTGGTGATGCAGGACCCCGTGCTCGACGCGGTGATCGCCGCGGTCGAGCGGCTGGTCGAGGCATCCGCGGATCTTCTGCCGGTACTCGTCGTCGGTGCGCCGCTGCGCCACCGCAACCGCCTCTACAACTGCGCGCTCGTGATCCACCGCGGCGAGCTGCTGGGCGTCGCGCCGAAGTCGTACCTGCCCACGTACCGCGAGTTCTATGAGCGGCGCTGGTACGCGGCGGGCGACGACCAGGGCGACCAGGACATCCGGGTGGGCGCCCTGGAGGCGCCCTTCGGGCCCGACCTGCTGTTCGAAGCGCTCGACATCCCCGGCCTCGTCGTGCACGCCGAGGTGTGCGAAGACGTCTGGGTGCCCATCCCGCCGTCGTCGGGCGCCGCGCTGGCAGGCGCGACCGTGCTGCTCAACCTCAGCGGCAGCCCGATCACGATCGCCCGCGCCGAGGACCGCAAAGACCTCTGCAAGTCGCAGTCGCTGCGCTGCCTCGCCGCCTATGCGTACGCGGCGGCCGGCGGCGGCGAGTCCACGAACGACGTCTCGTGGGACGGCCAGACCATGATCTACGAGGGCGGCAACCTGCTCGTCGAGACCGAGCGCTTCCCCGACGGGCCGCGCCGCTCGGTCGCCGACGTCGACCTCGACCGCCTGCGCCAGGACCGCCTGCGCCAGGGCACCTTCGACGACAATCGACGGACGACGCACGCGGATGCCGCCTTCCGCACCGTGCACTTCCGGCTCGACCCGCCGGCGACCGACGTGGGCCTCCGCCGCAGCCTCGACCGCTTCCCGTTCGTGCCCGACGACCCGGAGCGCCTGGCGCTGGACTGCTACGAGGCCTTCAACATCCAGGTGTCGGGTCTCGTACAGCGCATGCGCGCCATCGGCGGGCCGAAGCCGGTGATCGGCGTGAGCGGCGGGCTCGACTCGACCCACGCTCTGCTCGTGGTGGCACGCGCCATGGACCTCATGGGCCGCCCGCGCAGCGACATCCTCGCCTACACCATGCCCGGGTTCGCGACCAGCGAGCACACCAAGTCCAACGCCATCGCACTGGCCGAGGCGGTCGGGGCGTCGATCGAGACGATCGACATCCGCCCGCTCGCCATCGAGATGCTCGAGCGCCTGGACCACCCGTTCGCCGACGGCGAGCCGGTGCACGACATCACCTTCGAGAACGTGCAGGCGGGCCTTCGCACCGACTACCTCTTCCGCCTGGCCAACCACCACGGCGGCATGGTGATCGGCACCTCGGACCTCTCGGAGCTGGCGCTCGGCTGGGCCACCTACGGCGTCGGCGATCACATGAGCCACTACGCCGTCAACACGGGCGTTCCCAAGACGCTGATCCAGCACGTCATCCGCTGGGTGATCTCGCACCGCGCAGACGAGGGCGGCTCCACCGAGCTCAGCGACCGCGCCCGCGAGGTGCTGCAGTCGGTGCTCGACACCGAGATCTCGCCCGAGCTCGTTCCCGCCGGCCAGGACGGCAGGATCCAGTCGACCGAGGACCGCATCGGCCCGTACGCCCTGCACGACTTCACCCTGTACCACGTGCTCCGGTTCGGCTTCCGCCCGTCGAAGATCGCGTACCTCGCCGCGCACGCCTGGGGCGATCCGGAGGTCGGCGCGTGGCCTCCCGGGTTCCCCGACGAGGACCGGTACGCCTACGACCTGCCCACCGTCGCGAAGTGGCTCCAGGTGTTCCTCCAGCGCTACTTCGCGTTCGCGCAGTTCAAGCGCTCGGCGATCCCGAACGGCCCGAAGGTGTCACCGGCGGGCTCGCTGTCGCCGCGGGGCGACTGGCGTGCGCCGTCCGACGGGAACGCGCGTGTGTGGCTCGCCGAGCTCGAGGCCGCCCTCCCCGAACTCGTCGAGGGCTGAGTCGGCGGATGCCTCGGCCCGAGGCATCCGTCACCACCTGGTCGGCCTGTCGCCGGAGCGGCGGCCCGCTTGCCGAGATCAGGTGATCTGGCGCAGACAGGAGCATCCCGCCGGAATCGGCCTGCGTACGCCGGATCACCTGTTCCGGGGAAGCCGACGGGGCGCCCCGAGCCCGGGACGACAGCGGGCGGAGGGTCAGGCGGGCGCGTGGGTGTAGGCGAGCGTGATGACCCAGCTGTCCCGCGACAGGTCGGCCAGCTGGTAGAACACCTTCCGGTCGGGGATCCACCCCTTGGTGAGCGGGGTGTCGAGGCGCACATGGTCGGCCGCGACGCGCGCTCCCCGCCCATCGGCGTCGCGCACCGCCTGCACCCGCGTCCAGTGGGCGATGAGCTTGCCGAGATCGCTCTCGTCGAACAGGTGCGAGTGGCGCCTCATCAGGTGCAGCTCGGCGTCGTCGGGGTGCACGTCGCGCAGGTCGAGCCCGAGCATCACGTCGGGATCGGTGACGGCGACGACGGTGGCTGCGCGGAAGTTGACGTTGCGGATCTTCAGCGGCAGCTCGGCGCCGCCCACCTCGGCGATGAGCTGGGTGTGGAAGCCGAACGTCCGGGGCGCCTCGCGCTCGACGCGGACGGCCTTCGGTTCGACGCCGAGCTTCGCGGAGACGATCTCCTTCGCGAGCAGGCGCTTGCGGTCGTGGTCGGGAAGCTTCGGATCCCAGCCCAGCCGCGCCGTGATCCCCGCCGGAGTGTCGAGAAGCACCGATTGCATGATCCACCTCATTCTCCGCGGCCCATCCGCCCCTCCATCCTGTCCCGCAGCCGCGCCGGCAGGAAGATCGCCACGCCTTCGGCTCCCTGCCGGGCGCGAGGGGCCGGGTCCGTCAAGCCCCTGTCGGCTCCGGCAGGCGGTGGAATCATGAGCCCCATGGCCAGGCGCACGACGGGGACCGGCAGCGGTCCGAAGCAGGTGAGGCCGAGACCGTGAACGGTTTCGCCGCCGTCGACTTCGAGTTCGCCCGCCAGGTGCTGCAGCGAGGCATCGCGGCGCTGTTCGTGGTCGCGTTCGTGTCGACGCTGAACCAGTTTCGCCCCCTCCTCGGCGAGCACGGGCTGCTTCCCGCGACCGAGCTCCTCGCCTGGGCGCGCTCCTCGAAGCGCGGGCGGCGGCTGCTGCGTCCCACGCTGTTCCGTCACGTGCGGTACACGGACCGGCGGCTCGTCGCGCTATGCACGGCCGGCATCGTGGTCGCGGCGGCGCTCGTCATCGGCATCCCTCAGCTCGGTCCGCCGTGGGTGCCGATGGTGTGCTTCCTCGCGCTGTGGCTCGGCTACATGTCGATCACGAGCATCGGCCAGACCTTCTACGGCTTCGGCTGGGAGATGCTGCTGCTCGAAGCGGGTTTCCTCGCCGCATTCCTCGGCTCGGACTCGCAGCCGCCGCCCACCGTCGTGATCGTGCTCTTCTGGTGGCTCGTGTTCCGCCTGGAGTTCGGCGCGGGCATGATCAAGATCCGCGGCGGCCGCGAGTGGCGCGACCTCACCGCCCTCATGTACCACCACGAGACGCAGCCGGTGCCCGGCCCGCTCAGCCGCCAGGCGCACCTGCTCCCGGCGTGGTTCCACCGCGTCGAGGTCGTGGGCAACCACTTCGCCCAGCTCGTCGTGCCGTGGTTCCTCTTCGCTCCGCTGCTCGGCCTGTGGGTGCCCGGCCCCGTGCCCGCGATCGTCGGCGCGGTCGCGGCGGCCATCGTGATCGCGACGCAGCTGTGGCTCATCGTCACCGGCAACTTCGCCTGGCTCAACTGGATCACGGTCGTGCTGGCGTTCTCGGCGATCGGCGTGCCCCTTCGACAGGCTCAGGGGCCGCAGGATCCTTCACCGGTCCCTGAGCCTGTCGAAGGGCCATGGATCATCGACGGGATGCCGCTGTACTGGCTCGTCGTGAGCGGCGCCGTGGGCGTGCTCTACCTGGTGCTGAGCTGGCAGCCGCTCCACAACCTCTTCGCGCGCCGCCAGCTCATGAACGCGTCGTTCAACCGCTGGCAGCTCGCGAACGCGTACGGCGCCTTCGGCACGGTGACCAAGCAGCGGATCGAGATCGTCGTCGAGGGCACGATGGACGAGGATCCGGCAGGCGCGACCTGGCACGAGTACGGATTCAAGGGAAAGCCGGGCGACCTGCGCCGGATCCCCGGGCAGTACGCCCCGTACCACTTGCGGCTCGACTGGCTCATGTGGTTCCTGCCGCTCGGCCACTCGCTCGACGACTGGTTCACGGCGTTCCTGGTGAGGCTGCTGGAAGCGGATGCCCCGACCCTGCGCCTGCTCGCCCACGATCCGTTCGACGGGCAGCGCCCGCGATGGGTGCGGGCGGTGTCATACCGCTACCGGTTCACCACGCGTGCGGAGTTCCGCGAGACGCGCACGCGGTGGGCGCGCGACCGGCGACGTCCGGTCATGGGGCCGGTGTCCCTCCGCCGCTGAGCGCGCACCGGGCTCGGCGCTCGGGGGTCACGACACGCGGCATCGCCCGCCACGTCACCGCGCGTCGTGACACCTGCGACGTTCTAGGGCACCGGGGAGTCGGTGGCCGACGAGCGCGAGCCGTTCTTGCGGCGGGCCGTCAGGTCGACGATCGACACGATGAACGCCAGGGCGAGGAAGAGCGCGACCGACAGCATCCCGAACGCGTACGCGTCGTGGTAGACCACCAGCTCGTCGTGCGTACCGGACTCGCGATAGATGGCCGAGTAGAACAGCGACAGTGCGACCGCGGTGCCGACGGCCGCGCCGATGCGCTGGCCGAGCTGGCCGACGGAGCCCGCGACGCCGCCCCGCTTGACCGGGATCTCGGCGAGCGTGAGCGTCTGGTTCGGGGCGATCACGAGGCCGCCGCCGGCGCCGCCGACGGTCATGATCGCGGCCATGAGGTACGGGGTCCACGCAGGCGGGGCATACAGTGCCGCGAGCATGAGGCCGCCGACGCAGGCGAGCATGCCGACCAGACCCCACACCACCACGACGCGGCCGTGGCTGCTCACCAGGTTTCCGCCGACCCACGACGTGACGGCGCTCGCGAGCGCGAAGCCGATGGAGACCATTCCCGCGTACACGGGTTCGAGACCCAGTCCGATCTGGAGGAACAGGGTCGTCACGAGGAACATCGCCGGCGCCGCGGTGAAGTACGCCGTCTGCAGGAGCGTGCCGTTGCGATACGACGCGATGCGGAACAGCTTGAGCGGGATGAGCGGGCTGCGGCCTCGCCCCGCATAGTGACGCTCCCAGGCGACGAACGCGGAGACGAACAGGGCGAACGCGACGAGCAGCCACCACCGTGCGGGGTTGTCGGTCGGCGCGCCGGTCGTGAAGAGGAACGGCCACATCAGCGAGACGACGCTGGCGCCGAACAGCAGCACCCCGACCGGGTCGAGCTGCACACGGCGCTGCGACCGCGTGCGGGTGTCGGGCAGCAGCCACAGTGCGAGGCCGATGGCGGCGAGACAGAGGGGCACGTTCATCCAGAAGATGAGCCGCCAGCCGTCGGTCGGACCGCCGAGGGCGATGAGGAGCCCGCCGAGGGTCGGGCCGAAGGCGGTCGCGACGCCGATCGTCGCGCCGAACAGACCGAATGCGCGCGCGCGTTCCCGGCCCTGGAACAGCTCCTGCGCCATGCCGAGCACCTGCGGCATCTGGATGCCGGCGGCGACGCCCTGCAGCAGCCTGCCGACGAGCAGCACGGTCGCCGTGGGCGCGAGGGCGCAGATCACGCTGGTGATCGTGTACAGCGACAGTCCCACGATGAACAGGGTGCGGCGCGAGCGCTGGTCGCCGAGGCGTCCCATGGGCACGAGCACGAGTCCGAAGGTGAGCACGAACCCCGACACGATCAGCTGCAGCTGCGTCGAGCTCGCCCCGAGCACCTCGCCGATCGACGGCAGGGCGACGTTCACCTTGGTCATGTCGAGGATGGTGATCGCCGCCACCGAGACGCAGACCCAGAACGCCCGCCAGCGCGCAGCCGGTGAGATGGGGATGACGGCGGTGGTGGCCGGCACGGCGCGGGCCGTGCTCGTGGTCTTCGGTGAACGCGACTCAGGCATCTCGTTCAGGCTAGCCGTCATCCCCCCGGGCGGCGCGGGGCGGGGTTGCGGCATCCGTGTCCCGGTACGTACGTCGGGCTCGGCATCCGTGTCCCGGTACGTACGTCGGGCTCGGCATCCGTGTCCCGATTTCTCTCGCCGGCGGCACCCCCAGCACTGGTTTCTGGGACGTGCTCCCAAGAAAGCGGGACATGATGGGACGGTGAGACTCCTCGTCGCCGCCCTCGCCTCCGAACTCGTGGCCTTTCCTGATGACCTCGCCGGCTTCGACCGACTCGTCACCGGCCCCGGCAAGCTGCAGGCCACCTACGCACTCACGCGGGCGCTCGACGCCACCGCGTACGACGAGATCGTGGTGGTCGGCACCGCCGGCGCGATCGACGCGCGGCTCGACGCCGACGTGTACGAGATCGCTGCCGCGCTGCAGCACGACGTCACCGACATCGACGGCATCGTCGGCCAGCATGTGTCGCTGCCGCCCCGCGTCGAGCTCGACGCGGAGGGCGTCACGATCGCGACCGGCGATCATTTCGTCGACGATGCCGAGGCCGTCGAGGTGATCCGGCCCCTCGGCGCGGGCCTGGTCGACATGGAGACGTACGCCTACATCTGGGTCGCCCAGCGGTTCGGAGTGCCGATCCGCGTGCTGAAGGCGGTGTCTGATCGCGCGCAGGACGGCGCGATCACCGACTGGCACGCTGCGGTGACGGCGTGCAGCCACCAGCTGCGCGACCGCGTCCGCGCGGACTACGGCGTCTGATCCCGCGCAGCCGGCGCCGGGTCAGACGCGCCCGGGCTGTGTCCACGACCTCTCCGCTCGCAGCTGAGGCGTCGGGCAGAGCCCAGGGCCCGCATGGGCACGGCCGCGGCGGCTCACGACACCCATTGCGTCTTCTGCCACGTGAGGGCGGCGAGCGTGGCCTGGCCCGACAGCGACGGGTGGAAGTAGTCGCGCGTCGACAGGTCGGACTTCACGAACGCGTAGTTCGCGACGGCGAACCCGTCGAACCGGCACTTGGCCGTCGCGGCGCACACCTCCGACAGCGCCTGGTTGTACTCGTTCACGCGCTGCTGCACCGCCGTCCGGCGCTGGACGTCGGCGGTCCTGGTGCTGCTCGGGTTGGCGAGCATCGACTGGCAGGTCTGCAGGATGCCCCACGCGAACCGCGCCGAGATGCTCGACTTGTTGAGGTCGTAGAGCCGCTGCAGGCTCGGGATGCTCGCGACGAAGATCTCCGGCGACGCCCCGCCGGCCGCCAGCGTGGTCAGCGCCGTCTGCACGTTCGCCTTGAACGTCGCCGTGGGTGTCATCGCCGCGACCGTCCGGGTGCAGGCGTCGTTGGCGCCGATCTCGATCGTGACGTACTGCGCCGCCTGAGCGACGGCGGCCTGCGCCTGCCCGGGCAGCGCGGCCGAGGCGGCACCCGACACCGCGTTGTTGGACGTGACGAGCGCCGTCGCGCCGGCGGCCCGCAGGCGGAGGAAGTGCGAGTTGACGGACGCCGTCGAGCCGGTGGACCAGCTGTTCGCCGGACACGAGGTCAGGCTCGAGCACGTCATCGCGGCCTGGGTGATCGAGTCGCCGAGCGCGGCCATGCGCACGAGCTGGGAGGGCGGCGGAGCGGCGTGGGCGGCGGATGCCGTGCCCAGTGAGCCGGCGAGAAGGAGAGCGGATGCCGCGATCGCGGCGAGGGCGCGGCGCGCCCGGGTGGTGGAACGCATGTCGACTCCGTACATCGTGGTGACGGGTGGGCGCGGCGAAGGGCCGCGGCCGGTCGGAGCCGGCGGTCGGGCAGGACCGCGGAATCCCCCAGGAGTGCGATCTGCCGCGAACGATACACCAGCGCATCGCGCGGGCGACAGTGGGAGTTTTCCCGCCGGCTCGCGGCGTCGGCGCAGAGCTCGGTCAGACGCGGGCGACGTCGTCCTGGGTGATGACGCTCGGGCCCTGGGGCGTGGCTTCGACGGCGAGCTGTGCGGGCAGCTGCTCCTTCATCGCGGCGACGTGGCTGATGACGCCGACCATGCGTCCTCCCTGGCGGAGCTCATCGAGCGTGCGCATGGCCAGGTCGAGGGTCTCCTCGTCGAGCGAGCCGAATCCTTCGTCGACGAACAGCGTGTCGAGACGGATGCCGCCGGCCCGCGCTGTGACCACCTCGGCGAGTCCGAGCGCCAGTGCGAGCGAGGCCAGGAAGGTCTCACCGCCCGACAGCGACTGCGCGGGGCGTGCCTGACCGGTGAAGGCGTCCATGATCTCGAGGCCGAGTCCCGAGGCCGCTCCGCGTGCCGCGCGGGCATCGGTGTGCTGCAGCCGGTATCGCCCCGACGACATGTCACCGAGGCGCAGGTTGGCCGCCGCGACGATCTCTTCGAGCTCGGCGGCGAGCACGAACGTCTCGAGGTCCATCTTCATCGTGTTGGGTGCTCGGCCTGCGACGGTGTCTGCGAGCCGGGCGATCGCCGCGGCGTCGGCGGCCCGTGACGCCACGCCGGCGTAGGCCTCGTCGATCTGCTGGCCCAGATCGCGCAGGCGCTCGACGACGGTGTGCGCGTCGCGTTCGGCGCGCAGCGCCGCCGTGCGCGCCGCGTCGGCGGCGTCGAGCGCATCCCGCGACGCGACGGTGTCGACCGGTTCGTCGGGCGCACCCGCCAGTTCGAGTTCGAGCTCGAGCACCCGCGCCCGTGTCGCCGCGAGCCGGGTGTCGTGCGCCGAGATCTTCTCGGCCAGCGCCTCGGTCTCGGCGGGTCCCATGAGGGCGGCCATCGCCGCTGCGGCGTCATCGAAGACGGATGCCGCGATCCGCTCGTCCGCGTCGGTCCGCGCCTGTGCGGCCCGCGTCGCAGCCCGTTCGACGTCGGCCCGCGCGTGGGCGGCGGCTCGCGCCGCGTCCCGAACGGCGGTCGCCTGCGCGACCCGCTCAGCCACGCTCGCGTGATCGCCTCGGGCGGCCTCCACCGCCCGGCGCGCGGCGTCGACGGTCGAGGTCAGCGCGGCGATCCGGGTGCGCGCCGCGGCGAGGCGGTCCACGAGGTCCGCACGGGACGTCTCTGCTTCGGCGTCGAGCGCCGCGAGCTCGGCACGACGGGCGGCGAGCGCGTCGCGCCGTCCCACCGCGTGCTCGGCGGCGGCGAGCTCTTCGGCCGCGGTGGCCAGCTGCGCGCGCAGCGCCTCGGCCGGCTGGCCGCCGGCGCGCGCCGCCGCCGCGGCGTGACGCTCCCGCGCCGCCTTCGCCGCGTCGGCGGCGATGCGTTCGCGTGCCGCGGTCGTGTCGCGCTCCGCCTCCGCTGCGGTGAGCATGTCGTCGGTCACCGGATCGTCGGCCGGCTCTGCGGGTGCGGGATGCGCGGTCGCGCCGCACACGGCGCAGGGCTCACCGTCGACAAGCGTCGTCGCGAGCTCGCCCGCATACCCGTCCAGACGGCGCTGCAGCAACCGGGCGACGGCTGCCGCCGCCGCAGCGGCGGCTGCGGAGGCATCGCGGTGGGCGATCTCGGCTTCGCGCTGCGCGGCCGCCAGCTGCTCCGCCTCGACGGCGGCGGCGAGCCGGCCCGACGTCTCTTCGTGCCGCACACGCGCCGGGTCACGATGGGCGGCAGCCTCGCGCTCCGCCTCGAGCTCCGCGTCGAGGCGCGCGAGCTCCGCCGGCACCTCGGCACGCTGTGCGTCGAGCGCGACGATGTCGGTCTCGAGCCGGGCGGCTTCGGCGGAGGCATCCCTGACCCGCTCCTCGCCTTCCACCAGCGCCGTCTCGTGCGCGAGCGCGGCAGTCCACACAGCGAGTTCCCCGGTGAGGCGCTCGACCACTTCGGACAGGTCGGCGGCGTGCTCGTCGTCGGTGCCGGCCGCCAGGCGCTCCCACGCGTCATCCGCCGCAGCGGCCGCAGCGGCGCTCGACACCGCCGCCTGGTCCGCGCTGAGCGCCGCGTCCAGAGGACCCCTCAGCACCTCGGCCGACCGGGCATGCCGCAGTCGCCGCCGGTCGTCCGCGATCTCGGCGGCGGCCGCCTCGAGCGTCGTGAGGCGCTCGCGCGCTCGACCGAGCTCGGCCTGCGCCTTCGCCAGTGACACCCGGTCGGCGTGCGCCGCTTCGGCCGCCGCCCGCGCGTCGTCTGCGGCTGCCCGCTCACGCGCGAGCGTATCGAGGCGGTAGGCGGCGCGCTGCGCGCCGAGGTCGACCGCGGCACGGCGGGCCGGCAGATCCCGTGCCGGCACCTCATCGTCTCCGTCGAGCGCCGGCTCGTGCGTCGCGATGAGGCGCTCCGCCTGGTCGAGCAGTGTCCGAGCCCGCTCGCCCAGCGCGTCGAGCTCGTGCTGCGCGGCCTTGCTGCGCTCGCCCAGCTCCCGCGCGTACTCCTCGTAGCGCCGCGTTCCGAACAGCGCACGGAGCAGCGACTGGCGCTCGGTGCCCGAGGCGAGCAGGAAGCGCGAGAACCGGTTCTGGGCCAGCAGGATGACCTGCTGGAACTGCTGGGCGTTGAGGCCGAGCACGTCGTCCAGCAGCAGGCCGACGTCGCGCGGCTTGCCCGCCCGCCCGACCCAGGCGCCGTCGACGAGCTCCTCGAGCTCGGCCCGGGTGGGCTCGGTGGTGAGTCCCCCGCCCCGGAGGGACGGCCGCAGGTACTCCGGGGCACGGGTGACCCGCCAGCGGCGATCGCCGACCGTGAACTCCAGACGCACCTCGGTCGGGTCCCCGGGCTCGCAATGGTCGCTGCGCAGCCGCTTGTCGCCCGACTCGTAGCGGGGCACGCTGCCGTACAGCGCGAAGCAGACGCCGTCGAGGATGCTCGACTTGCCGGCGCCGGTGCGTCCCGAGATGAGGAAGATGCCGTCGCCCTCGAACGCCTCGAAGTCGACGCTCTGGCGCTCGCGGAAGGGCCCGAACCCGGTGAGCTCGAGGCGGTGCAGCCTCACGCCTTCGCCTCCACCCGGGTGCGCTCGTCCAGCAGCTCGCCGACGATCTCGGCCTCACGCGCCGATGCCCCCTCGCCCTCGCGGACGTGCGTCAGGAACGCGTCGATGAGCTCGGCCTCGTTGCGAGCGGTGCGCACGCGCTGCGCATAGGTGCGGGCGTCGTCCGTGCGCGGTGCCGCCGGCGCGTGGCGGACTTCGGCGCAGTGGGGGAAGCGCGCGAGCAGCCGGCGCATCGGATCCCGCTGCGGCAGCGGGTCGGTGTATTCGGCGCGCACCCAGTCGCCGACGTGACCGGCGAAGCGCTCGTCGGCGAGCAGCTCGTCGAGCGTCGCCGTGAGCGTCACGAGCCTCCGGGGCACCGGCAACGGCAGCCACCCCGCGATACCATCGGTGTCGCCCTCCGGCGCGCCAGCGACGGCGCCCCCATGCCCCTGGCCCTCCGAGACGAGCCCGTCCGCGCCGAGTTCGACGAGCCACGACCCGCGGGGCTTGTGCCCCTCGTCGAAGCTGTAGTGCAGGGGCGCTCCGGCGTACCGCACGCGGGGCGACAGGCGCTGGCGGCCATGGATGTGACCGAGCGCCACGTAGTCGACGCCGTCGAAGGTCGACAGCGCCACGACGTCGAGCCCGCCCTGCTGGATGTCGCGCTCGAGGTGAGGTGTCGGCTCGACCCCCGCCGCGAAGCAGTGCGCGACCGCGATGGACCGGCCGCCGCGGGCCGCGGCATCCGTGCGGATCAGCTCCATCGCGCGGGCCAGCACATCTGCCTGCGTGCGCACGCCGGGCCAGGCGCTCCGCAGCAGCACCGGCTCGAGATACGGGATGCCGTACACGTGGACCGGCCCGTGCTCGTCGTGGACCGTGATCGGCGTGCCGATGGTCGCAGGATCCGTGACCACGTGCACGCCGTCCCGCAGGAGCGCCGCCTGGAAGCCGAGTCGTGCCGCCGAGTCGTGGTTGCCGCTGGTGACGACGACCGTAGCGTCGGCGTCGGCGAGACCGCGCAGCGTCTCGGAGAGGAGCGTGTAGGCGCCGGCGGCGGGCGTCGCCGAGTCGAACACGTCGCCCGCGACGATGACGAGGTCGACGCGATGCTCGCGCACCTGTGCGACGAGGGCCTCGAGCACACCGCGCAGCGCATCGAGCGTGGCATGGCCGTGGAACGACCGCCCGATGTGCCAGTCCGAGGTGTGCAGGATCCGCATGCTTCACACGGTACGTTCCGCCCCGGACATCACCGCCGAGGCAGGCCGCAGACAGCCCACCCCGCGTCTCCCCCGGCGAGGCGCCGCCCCACAGCGGCGACTCCCGACGTATCGTGGAACATGGCGCACAACGCAGACACCGCTCCCCGATCGACCGTGGTGGCCCTCGTCGGAGCGGGCAGCGAAGAACTGCTGACCGGCCTCGCCGACGTTCCGGCACTCGTCGCGCTGTCGCTGCGCGAGGCTCAGCCGGCCGTCGCGGCCCACCTGGTGGCCTCCGTCTCGACGCCGTACGTGGTGCACGATGCCGATCCGCTCGAGCACGTCGCCGCCGCGTGGGTGGAGCTGTACGAGGAGCGCTGCACGCTGGGGTCCCTCGAGACCGAGGTCGACGCGCTGCTGTCGCTCTTCGAGACGGGCGAGGCGGTCATGCCGGACTACTACGTCGTGGCGGGCCCCGAGGCGATCGAGGGCACCTGGCGGCACTGGTGGCTGGGCGCCCTGGCGCACCATGCCCCGTCGCGCGTGCTGCCGGTGGAGGCGTCGGGTTCTGCGCTGCGGGCTCGTCTGCGCGCCCTTCCCGCGTCGCGGCCCTGGCCGGAGCCGTCCGCGTGGCTGCCCCGCGTGCACTTCGACATCCCCGATCGGGTGGGCCTGCGCGATCAGCCGGGCGCCGCCTGACCGATGCCGGAGGTGGAGGAGTTCGCGCATGCCGGCGCGACGATGATCGCCGAGCGCCGAGGGGCGGGGCGCCGCGTGTACGTGCTCGTGCACGGCATCGGAATGGGCCGCACCGTCTTCGCCGACCTCGCCCGCCACCTGGGCGACGGCGAGGTCATCGCCCTCGATCTTCCCGGATACGGCGAGGCGCCCGAGCCGGCCCGGGTGCTCACGATCGAGCGCATGGCGGATCTCGTGGCCGCGTATCTGCGCGAGCGGGTCGGCGTCCCCGCCATCGTGATCGGGCATTCGATGGGGGCGCAGATCGCGCTCGAGGTCGGGGTGCGGCATCCGTCCGTCGTCGACCGCATCGTCCTCGTCGGGCCGACCGTGGATCCTGCGGCCCGCACGGGCCCGCGGCAGCTGTGGCGGCTGCTGCGTGACATCGCCGTGGAGAGTCCCCGAGTGATCGTCGCGGGCGCACGGGAGTACGTCCACGCGGGCCCCCGGATCCGCGCGAAGTTCCGCGCCATGCTGTCGCACCGCCCCGAGGACGTCCTGGCCCGGGCCCACGTGCCGGCGCTGGTGCTGCGGGGCGAGGACGACCTGGTGGCGCCGCCGGAGTGGTGCACCCGCGTCGCCGAGACCCTGCCCGACGGACGGCTGGCGGAGGTGCCGGGGCATGGCCACGAGACGATGATCCGGGATGCCGCGCCTGCCGCCCGCCTCATCCGCACCTTCGCCGGAGCCGCCTGACACCCGGCGCGAGACCGCCGCTCTGCGACGGATTCCTGCCATCCGGACGCGACCCGGCAATGTCGGAACCCCCGCGTAGGTTCACTCTGTCGGAACCAACGGAGGAAACCATGTTCGCTGTATACGCCGCCGAACAGCAGTACCGCCACGACACCTGGACGCGGGAGCGCGAGCACGCCCTCATCGCCGCCATTCGCGAGCGGAAGATCGCCGCCGTCGAGCGGATGCCGACACCACGTGCCCCGCGCCCCGCACAGGTCGCCTGGCCGCGGCCGATCGGCCTGCACGCGGCCGAGAAGTGCACCACCGCGTGCGCGGTCGCGTAGGGTCCTAGCCGACGCGCGGGTCCGGGTCCGCGGATCCGCGCGCGGCGGGCGCCTGCCGCCCGGCTTCGCGATCGCGAGCCACCGCGTCGCCGATCATCTGACCGCCGCTGCGCAGCAGCGCACGACGCCACGGGAGCGTGCCCTCGATCTCGACCTGGATCGAGATCGACAGGACGACGCGGATCAGGACGATCAACCCGAGGATGGCGGCGTCTTCGAGCGACGGCTTGGAGGTGATGGTGCGGATCAGGTCCGCGGCGACCAGCACCTCGAGGCCGAGCAGGATCGCCCCGCCGAGCGTGGTGCGCAGCACGGTGAAGGCCGCCTGCCCGCCTTCATGACGTGCGAGCGAGCGGGCCCCGAGAACGAGCGCGATCACCGATCCGACGATCATCGCCGCAGCGCCGACCGCCTCGAATCCGACGGCGACGACGGTGAACAGCTCCTCCATCTGCACGCGCCCAGCCTAGGGCCGGGCGCGTGCGCGACGGAGCGGGAATCGCGGTGTCAGGCCGACGGCCCGCGTCCGGAGTCGGCGGGTCCGTCCGCGTCCCCGGTCGAGACCTGGCGCGCCAGCTCTTCGATGTCGTGCTCGGGAAGCTCGACGCCCGCCTGGGTGAGACGCTGGCGCAGCACCTCGGCGATGCGCTCCAGCGGCTCGCCGCCGACGTCGGAGCGCGTCTGCACGACGATGCCCGCGACCTTGTCGACGTCGGACGCGTTGTTCTGCGCCATCGCCGGCAGCCGCTGCTCCTGCTCGCTTCCGAGGGCGCCGGGAGTGCGCTGAGCCTCACTCACGGTGAGGGTGTCGCGACCGGCGTCATGGCCGTGGTGATCCGCCGCATCGACGACGCCGATCCCGACGGCTTCGTGGCTCGGCTCACCGCTGAGCGCTCCCTCCGAGGGCCCGGTGGCCGCTGCTCCGCCGGCCTGTCCGGCCGCCGGCTGCTCTTGGGCCGCCGCGTCCACTCCCGCTGCCATCGGCGTCTGCCCGGCTGCGGTCTCCTGCCCCGACGACTCGGTCCACGCCTGAGCCGGCTGGGCGTCCGGCCCCGGCTCACCCATCGCCGGGGCGGTGTCGGTCTGCTGGTCGCGAACGGCGTCGTCGCTTCCGGGCGTCTCGGTCGCGCCGCCGCCGTCCTCCCGATCCGGGTAGTTCACTCCCGGCTGCTCGTACTCATTGCCTGTCGTGCTCATCTCAGGGTTCCTCTCCTCGTCCGCCGTCGGTCGCCAGGTCGGGGTCGGCGCCCTGCCGGGCCGCCTCCCCCTCCACCGGGTCGTCCGGCTGCAGCGCGGCATCCGTCAGCAGCTCGGCATCCGTCGTCGCGGCACTGCGCTCGCGGGACTCCTGATCGTCGACGCCCTCCCAGCCACCGGCTGGAGCGGCATTGATGACGCCTTCGGGAAGCTCCTGGTCGTTCGACCGATCGCGATCCATCGCGGACTCCTCTCGTCTTCCCCCAGCTTCGCCGGGCGGGGTGCGCGGCGGCATGGGCTTGACAAGGGATGGACGATGCACGAAGGGCGATCGGCCGGGAGCGGCCGACCGTGTCAGGAGCGGGCGCGCAGGATGCCGCGGTGGCGGGGGTTCTCCTCGAACCAGTCCGCGACGTACCAGCACACCGGCACGACCTCGCGATCGCCGGTCTGCTCGATCTCCCGGACGGCACGGCCGACGAGTTCGCCGGCGTAGCCGTGCCCGCGGAAGGTGGGGACGGTGTAGGCGCGTGTCATGGCCACGGTGTGTCCGTCGTCGCGGTAGTCGAGGACGCTCACGAGGTCATCGCCCCGGTGCAGGGTGTAGCGCGACGCGTCCGTCTCTTTGGTGAAGCGCAGCTCGGTCACCCGCACAGGCTACGCCCGCCCTCCGCCATCGGGATCAGCCGCTCGCCATGTCGCGGAAAACGCTCAGGCGGCGCCCTGCTGGCCCTCAGGCGGAGGCGCATCGAGAGGTTCGACCCGCAGCAGGCGGAACTCGTGGCGCCGGAGCACAGCGAGCAGGACCCGCGCCGCGGGACCGAAGGCGCGCCGGCCGCGATCGGTCGGAAAGGGTTCGACGGAGACGATGCGGTACCAGCGACGACGGTGCAGCACCTCGCCGCCGCCGGCGACGATGTTGCGGTACCAGTTGACGCCCGGTCCATAGGTGAGCTCGGCGACGAGTCCGTCGGCGACATCGGCCAGGATGAGCGGCGTCTCGAACGTCCTGCCGCTCTTGCGGCCCGCGTGGCGCACCAGCGAGAACGGGCCGCGGCCGGCCCTCGCCATATCGAGGGTCAGCGGGTTGAGGCGTCGCTGGATGACCGAAAGCCACCAGCGCGTGAGAGCGCTTTGCTGCTGTGCCACGTGCCACAGTCAACCGCGCGATCGGCCGGTCGCGAGACCTCCGCGCCGCGGACTGAGCAATCTGTCACATTCCGAAACGATCGGGGCTCCGCATCCGTGCGATTTGACGTTTTCCGACAAAGTCCGTCATAATCGGCCACATGACTGACAACGCGCTGTATCTGTCCGCCCGGGAGGCGAACAGGACTGCCGGCATGATGATGGCCGGTCGCGTTGCCATGTGTTGTCGAATGTGCCACTAGCACGGTGACCCCCGTCGGACTCCTCCTCCGCTTCTGAAAACGGATTGCACGGAGTCCCCCGAAGCACCGGTTTCGTGCGTCGATCACGCGCACCCGGATCCGCTTCGCACATCGCCCACCGTCGGGCACAGGCCTTCATCGGCCGACGGCCTCATCGCCTCCGACGATCCGGGCCGCAGCACATCCAACCCGGTTCCGCTCTCCGGGTTCCTCCCGCAAGGACCATCATCATGTCGACCACCGCTCTCCTCGACCGTCCCACTCCCGTCCGTCACCTCCGCGCCGTGAACCACCCGGCCGTCGCCGAGACAGCCGAGGCCGCCGCGACCCCGGCGGCCCCCTCTCGCGCTCTCCCCGCCGGCACCGCGCCGCGCGGCTTCGCCCTCTACGTCGGCCTCGACGAGGCCAAGGCCGCCGCGTCCGGTGTGAGCCTCGGCGTCCTCGTCGATGCCCTGCGCCGCACCATCGCCGAGCTCGCGCCTTCTGCCGAGACCTACGCCACCGTCGCCCTCGCGCCGGTCGGCGCCGGCGGACGCGACGTCGACGTCGTGCGCCTCGCCCTCCACGAGCCTTCTGCCGTCGCCCGCACCAAGCAGGAGGAGCCGGAGGACGAAGACCCGTCGGCCGGCGGCGTGGTCGTCGACATCTCGCGCAAGCGCGTGCTCATCGACGGCGAGTCGGCCGCCTTCACCTTCAAGGAGTTCGAGCTGCTGCAGTACCTCGTGCTCCGCGAGGGCCGCACGATCGAGCGCACCGAGCTCGTCACCTCGCTCTGGCAGGGCACCACCGACGACGACGCCCCGGGCGAGCGCACGATCGACGTGCACGTGCGGCGTCTGCGCGCCAAGCTCGGCCGGTACGAAGACATCGTGCGCACGGTGCGCGGCGTCGGCTACCGCTTCGACCGCCACGCCGACGTCGTGATCCGCTACGGCCACGGCACCCCGTCACCCGACCGCTTCTGACCGCCGCCGGTCCGGCACGGATGTCGGAGGCCGGGGCGTAGGGTGGGCCGCATGACCACCTCGCTCTCGCGCATTCCTCGGACGAGGGATGCCGAGCGCTTCGGTCAGCGAGCCGCCTCGAGCCGCGACCCCCGCCCCGACGCGGGCCGGCCGCTCGAGACGGAGTATCGGCCGCGGCATCCGCTCGATCTGCGCCGCACCGTGCTGTACCAGCGGCGCGGCGCCGGCGACCCGACGATGGCGGTCTCGGGCGCCGTCATCTGGCGGGTGAGCCGAACGCCGGCGGGCATCGCCACCCTCGCGATCCGCGAGACCCACCCGGGCGTCATCCGCGGCGCAGCCTGGGGACCCGGACGTGAATGGGCGCTCGCGCAGCTGCCCGCGCTGTGCGGCGAAGAGGACGACGCCGCAGGCTTCGATGCGACGCGGCATCCGCTGATCGCGGACGCCCACCACCGCAATCCCGGACTCCGGCTGTCGCGCACCGACCTCGTGTTCGACGCGCTGGTGAGCGCGATCTTCGAGCAGAAGGTCACCGGCATGCAGGCGTTCGCCGCGTGGCGGCGCGTGGTCACGTGGTGCGGCGAGCGTGCCCCCGGACCGACGCCGTCGCCCATGTTCGCGCCGCCGACCGCCGACGGGTGGCAGCACGTGCCGTCGTGGGTCTGGCACCGCGCCGGGCTGGAGCCGCCGCAGTCGAAGACCATCGTGCGCGCGGCCCGCCGCGGCGACGCGATCGCGCGCACCGTCCTCGCCGCCGAAGACGGCGAGGCCGTCGATCGCGTGCTCGTGAGCCAGCACGGCATCGGTCCGTGGACCTCTGCCGAGACCCGTATCCGGGCACTCGGCGACCCCGACGCCGTGAGCGTCGGCGACTATCACGTCGCCCACGAGGTCGGCTACGCGCTGACGGGCCACCGCGTCGACGACGACGGGATGCTGCGGCTCCTGGCCGATTGGCCGGGCCAGCGGCAGCGGGTGATCAGGCTGATCGGGGCGAGCGGCGTGCGGGAGCCCCGCCGTGGACCGCGGCTGCACCCCGAGGATCACCGCGACCGCTGAGTCGCCGCATCCGGAGGCCTGCAACGGCGCCTCCGGATGTTCGACGCCGCGTCACCCGGCGTCCCTTGCGGATGTCGGAGCCCCGGACGACACTGGGACCCGCCACGCGGCCGGGCGCGGCATCCATCGACCAGATCCAGGAGATCGACATGCCCAGCCTCAACCCGTACCTGTCGTTCAAGAACGAAGCCCGCGAGGCGATGACGTTCTACCAGTCCGTCTTCGGCGGCGATCTCACGATCGACACCTTCGGCCAGTACGAGGGCATGGTGCAGGATCCCGCCGAGAACGACCTCGTGATGCACGCCCAGCTCGAGACCCCCGACGGGTTCACGCTCATGGCGGCCGACACCCCGACGGGCATGACGTACGAGAAGCCCGCGGGCATCTCGGTGTCGGTGAGCGGCGACGACGAGGCGGCGCTGCAGGGATTCTGGGACAAGCTGGCCGACGGCGGCACCGTCACGATGCCGTTCGACACTCCCCCGTGGGGCGGCCGGTTCGGCATGCTCACCGACCGCTACGGCATCGACTGGATGGTCGCGGTCAACGCGACGCAGCCTGACGCCTGAGGCTCAGGCGTCAGGCGGTCAGGCGGTCAGGCGTCCTGACGGTCAGGCGTGGCGGTCAGGCGTCCTGACGGTCAGGCGTCCTGACCGTCCGTCCTGGCGGTCAGGCGTCCTGGCGGTCAGGCGTCCTGACCGTCCGTCCTGGCGGTCAGGCGTCCTGACCGTCAGGCGTACTCGCTGTCGTCGATCGTCGACGGCGCGGGGCCGAGCGCCTCGAGCTCCGTCCAGAGGTCGTCGGGGATCGGCGTCGCGGCGAGCTGCTCGAGCTGCGCGAGGCGCGCGGCCGACGACAGGCCCACCACGGTCGAGTCGACGAGCGGGGATCGGAGCGAGAACTGCAGTGCGACGGCCGGCAGCGTCACGCCGAACGACGCGCACACGCGTTCCAGCCGCGAGACCCACTCCTGCAGCTCGGGCGTCGCGGGGCGATAGCCGTACATCGCACCCTCGCGCGGACCGGTGGCGAGGATGCCGGCGCCGAACGGTGCCGCGTTGAACACCGTCATCCCGCGCTCCCGGGCGTCGGCGAAGACCGGCGCGGCGGAGCTGTCGACGACGGTGAAGCGGTTGTGCACCAGCACGGCGTCGAAGAGGCCCGTTCCGACGTAGCGGGCCATGAGTCCCACCGGTCCCGCGGCGACGCCGATGGCATCGACCCTGCCCGACTCGCGCAGCTCGATGAGGCCCTCGACGGCGCCACCGCGGCGGATCGCCTCGTCGAAGGTCACCGTGTACGGATCGTGGAGGTGCAGCAGCGGCAGCCGATCGACGCCGAGGCGCGTCACGGTCTCGTCGAACGAGCGCAGCACGCGGTCGCGGTCGAACGCGCCCGTCTCGGGATCGGCGTCGACCTTCGTGATGACGCGGGTCTCGGCATCCGTCCCGATGCGTGCCATCGCCAGCCCGAGCACCGCCTCAGACCGACCGCCCGCGTAGTTGTTCGAGGTGTCGAGGAAGGCGTGCGTCGAGGCGAAGAGCTGCTCCGCGAAGGCGACGGCGGCGCCTTCTTCGGGTGAGCCCGGCGCCGTGTTGCGGCCGAGGCCGGAGGTGCCGAGGGTGATCGGGCTGACGTTCAGGGTCATGGCTTCCGTTCCGTGTGCGAGATCTCGACCTCCAACCTATCCAGAGGAGGGAGGGCAGATGCGCCCCGGCACACGATCGCGCCCCTAGGCTTTCGACATGACCACCACGCGGAAGGGCTGGACCCGCGGCCACTCGGGCTGGGCGCTCGGAACGGCCCTCATGTTCACACTGGGGATCGTGTTCGGGCTGATCTGGGGCAGTGTGCTGCTGGGCGTGGTGCTCGCCGCCGCGGTGTCGATCGGGTGGCTCATGGCGTACGAGTCGTGGCGCGGGCGCAGCGTCGGCCTGGAGAACCGCGACGACGACGGCGCGCAGCTCTAGCCCCGACGACGGCGCGAGCTCAGCACCACCGGAGACACGCGGCTCCAGCCCCGCTGAAGACGCGCAGGTCTCGCCTCGCCGGGAGTGCGCTGCTCTCGGCGCAGCCGTGATGTACCCCGCATCCGAAACCGGCCCGACCGGCTCCACGGACGCCCTACCCATCGGGGCCCGAGCGTCGTATCGTGTGCGCCAGGAGGTGGTCCGCATGCAGGCGAGTGTCGGCGACCGCGTGGTCATCCACGGCCGCATCGTAGGAGCGGCAGAGCGCTCAGGCGAGGTGATCGAGGTCCGCGGCAGCGGGGAGAATCCGCTGCTCGTGGTGCGCTACGACGACGGGCACGAGGCGATCCTGTCGCCCGGAAGCGACTGCGAAGTCCGGCACGCGTCCTGACCGGCGGCCGGGACGCAGGCAGCGGAATTCCGCGGCGCCGGCGTCGCGGGAGCGCACCTTATCAAAATCAGGCGACCGCGTGCTTAGGATAGCCTTACCTACATGCACAAGAGATCGCGCCTGCTTCTGCCCGCCGCTGCTCTGAGCGTCACCGCTCTCGCCCTCACCGCCTGTTCGTCGCCGTCCGCGACCGAAGAACCCGCCGCGGCTGCCGAGCCGGCGACCGTCGTCGTCGAGAACGCCAAGCCCACCCTGGTGCTGGTCGAGCGGGACGGCGAGTCGTCGTACCAGGAGGACACCGAGGTCGATCGCGAGGCCGTCGAGGTCGAGGCGAACCCTGCCTCGGTCGTCACCTTCGACATCGCGACCCTCGACACGCTCGACGCGATCGGCGCCGGCGACGCGGTGGTCGGCATCCCCGACGCCGTGCTCCCCGACTACCTCTCGGAGTACGCCGACCTCCCGAAGGTCGGCACGCTCTTCGAGCCCGACTTCGAGGCCGTCGCCGAGCTCGAGCCCGAGCTCATCGTGACCGCCGCGCGCAGCACCGGCCAATACGACGAGCTGTCCGAGATCGCCACGACGATCGACCTCACCGGCGCCTACGCCGGCACGTTCGACCCGAGTGCCGGCCTCGAGCGGGCCGCGCAGCTGGGCGAGATCTTCGGCAAGGAGGACGAGGTCGCCGAGCTCACCGCCGGCATCGACGAGCTCGTCTCGACCGTCGAGTCAGACGCCGACGGCACCGCGCTCGTCCTGTCCGTCTCGGGCGGCGAGGTCGGCGCGTTCGGCGAGGGCTCGCGCTTCGGCTACTTCTTCGACGAGCTCGGCTGGACCCCGGCGGTCGTCGCCGCGGAGCTTCCGGGCGCCGAGGGCTCGCCCCACGGCGACACCGTGACGAACGAGTTCATCCTCACCGCGAACCCGGACTGGATCTTCGCGTTCGACCGTGGCGCTGCCACCGGCGAGGGTTCCAGCGCCGAAGAGACGCTCGACAACGAGCTCGTCGCGCAGACCACTGCCGCGCAGGACGATCACATCGTGTACCTGCCAGCCAGCGAGCTCTACATCGTCATCAACGGCCTGACCGCCATCGAGAACGTGCTCACGTCGGTGCACGAGGCCATCGCCGGCTGAGCCGTCATGCCGCACGTCGTCCGAGTGGGGAGCGCGGAGTCCTGAGCCGCCTCTCCCCCACGCTCTGGATCGTCGCGGGGGTGGCCGCGGTGGCCGCCCTCGCGACGATCTCGCTGTTCATCGGCGTCGCCGAACTCGACGGATTCATCCTCTTCGCCAGCCGCATCCCGCGCACCGTCGCTCTCGTGCTCGCCGGCGCCGCCTTCGCCATCACCGGCCTCATCATGCAGCTGCTGGTGCGCAACCGGTTCGTCGAGCCCGGTACGACGGGGGCCACGGATGCCGCGAGCCTGGCGCTGCTGGCCGTGTTGATGTCGGTTCCCGGCCTGCCGATCTGGGGCAAGGCGATCTTCGCCACGGTCGGCGCCCTCGTGGGCGTGTTCGGCTTCCTGGCTCTGGCTCGCCGCATCCCGTCCCGCTCGAGCGTGCTCGTGCCCATCGTGGGCATCCTCTACGGCGGCGTGATCGGGGCCGTCACCACGTTCGTCGCCTATCGGTCGAACATGCTGCAGGAGCTGCTCAGCTGGGGCGTCGGCGACTTCTCGAGCATTCTGCGGGGCCGGTACGAGATCCTCTACCTCGCGGCGGCCGCGGCGCTGATGGCCTGGATCGCAGCGGACCGCTTCACCGTGGCGGGCCTCGGCGACGACGCCGCGCGCGGTCTCGGCCTCGACACCCGTGCGGTGATGGGCGTCGGGGTCACGATCATCGCGCTGGTCACCGGCATCCTGATGGTCGTCACCGGCGCCCTTCCGTTCCTCGGGCTGATCGCGCCGAACATCGTCAGCCGCCTGATCGGCGACAACATGCGGCGCGCGGTCCCGCTGGTCGCGCTGCTGGGCGCCGCGATCGTCCTGCTCTGCGACATCGTCGGGCGCGTCGTGCGCTTTCCGTTCGAGATCCCGATCTCGCTCGTGATGGGAGTGCTGGGCGGCGTCGTCTTCCTGTGGCTGCTGCTGGGGACGGCGAAGCCGGTGGATGCTGCGGCGCAACGCCGTCCGCAGACCCCGGCCCGACAGGAGGCGCCGCGATGACCGCGACGTTCCTCGACGGCGCCCGCCGCGCGACCCGGAGCCTGCGGCATCCGACCGGCGCCCTCTGGGCGCTCACGGCACTCGCGGTCGCGATCGTGCTCGTGTTCCTCCTCACCGACCTGCCGGGCAAGTGGGAGTACGCACTGGGCCTTCGCACCCGCACCATCGCGGGCATGGTCATCGCCGCGGCGGCGGTGGGGGCATCCACCGTCCTCTTCCAGACGATCACCGCCAACCGGATCCTGACGCCCGGCATCATGGGCTTCGACGCCGTGTTCCTCGCGGTCCAGACCCTCGTCGCGTTCGCGATCGGGCCGGCGCTCCTGATGTCGGCGCCGCCCCTCGCGTCCTGGCTGGTCGAGCTCGTGCTGATGGCAGGGTCGATCGTGCTGTTGTACTGGTGGCTGTTCCTGCGACGCCGCCTCGACCTTCACGTGATCGTGCTCGCCGGGCTCGTGCTGGGCGTGCTGTTCCGCTCGGTCACCGGGTTCCTGCAGCGCCTGCTCGACCCCGACACGTTCGCGATCCTGCAGGATCTGACGTTCGCGAGCTTCACGTCGGTGGATCGGGAGCTGCTGCTGCCCACCGGCGTCCTCGTGGTCGTGGCGCTCGCCTCTCTCTGGCCGGTCCGCCGCGAGCTCGACGTGCTGTCACTCGGCGAGAGCACCGCCATCTCGCTCGGCGTCCCGCACCGCCGCGTGGTGATGCACGTGATCGTGGCGATCGCGGCGATGGTGGCGGCATCCACCGCGCTGGTCGGCCCGGTGACCTTCTTCGGTCTGATCGTCGCGAACCTCGCGTACGGCGCGGTCGGTCACCGTCACCTGCGCAGCGTCCCCGCGGCCATCGCCATCGGCGTGATCGCACTGGTCGGCGGGCAGCTGATCCTCTCCCGCCTGCTCGGCTTCGGCACCGAGCTTCCGGTCGTGATCGAGTTCGTCGGCGGCCTGTTCTTCATCGTCCTCGTTCTCACCGGAAGGGCCCGCTGATGATCCGCACCGACTCGGTGGTCAAACGCCACGGCGCGCTGGTCGCCGTCGACGACGTGTCGATCGACATCCGACCCGGCGTCACCGCCATCATCGGCCCGAACGGCGCCGGCAAGTCGACGCTGCTCGCCGCCGTCGGCCGCCTCGTCGGCACCGACGGCGGCGTCATCACCGTGGACGGCCTGGACGTGACCGCCACCAAGTCCCGCGAGCTCGCGCGGCGCCTGGCGATCCTGCGGCAGGACAACCACCTCGCGATCCGCCTCAGCGTCGAAGACCTCGTCGCGTACGGGCGCTTTCCGCACGGCGGCTCGGGACGCACCGCCGACGACCGCGCCCACGTCGACCAGGCGATCGAATTGCTCGACCTCGACGAGGTGCGCGGGCGCTTCCTCGACGAGCTGTCGGGCGGGCAGCGCCAGCGCGCGTTCGTCGCCATGGCGCTCGCACAGGACACCGACCACCTGCTCCTCGACGAGCCGCTCAACAACCTCGACCCGCGCCACGGTGTGGCGCTCATGAAGCTCGTGCGCCGCCTCGCCGACGAGCGCGGGATGACGGTGGTCGTCGTGCTGCACGACATCAACGTCGCCGCGCAGTACTCCGACGACATCGTCGCGATGCGGGCCGGCCGTGTCGTGCACCACGGAACCGTGGCCGAGGTCGTCACCGAGGACCGCCTCGCCGCGCTGTACGACACTCCGGCACGCGTCGTCGAGATCGCCGGCCGCCCCATCGTGCTCTGGGAATGACCCGAGCGCCCCTCCCCGACTCCATCGAAAGAGAGAACCCATGACCTCCGCCTTCTCACTCGAGCCCACCGGCCTCGAGCTGCGCTTCCGCCGCGTGACCCTCGCCGCGCGGGAGTGGCTCACCCCCTCGTACGTGCGCGTGCGCCTGCAGGGCGATGAGCTCGCCGGATTCGCCTCGCTCGGCGCCGACGACCACCTCCGCATCTTCTTCCCCGACGGCGACCCGCAGTCCGTCGAAGAGCTGCGCGCGGCTCCGAGTCGCGAGTACACGCCGCTGGCGTGGGGCGAGGGCTGGCTCGAACTCGAGTTCGCGATCCACGGCGATCCGACGGCGGGCACGGCGGGCGTCGCGGCGGCGTGGGCGGCGACCGCGCCGCTCGGCGCGCTCGCGGGCGTGGGCGGGCCGCGGGGGTCGAAGGTGCTCACGGGCCGCCCCGACGCCTGGTTCCTCGCCGGCGACGAGACAGCCGTGCCGGCGATGCGCCGCTTCTCCCGTGCGATGGATGCCGACGCGGTCGGACGCATCCTGGTGGAGGTGACGGATGCCGCCCACGAGCTCGCCATCGACGCTCCGGCGGGCGTCGTGGTCGAGCAGGTGCACCGCGACGGCGCTCCGGCCGGTGCGGCGCTCGCGGCGCGACTGGATGCCCTCCACTCCGACGACCGGCCGGCCGGCTCGGTGTTCGGGTTCGTCGCGGCCGAGCAGTCGATCGTGAAGCCCGGTCGCGCGCTGCTGCTGGACCGGTGGGGCCTCAGCGCCGAGCACGTGATCGTGAAGGGCTACTGGAAGCGCGGCGAGACCGAGTACCACGCCCCGCACTGACCGGGACGCGTCAGCCGAGGAGCTCGGGCCGCGCGAACTCCTCGCCGTGCACGTGTTCGGCCAGGAACGCGAACACCGTCTCGTACCAGACGACGGCGTGCTGGGGCTTGAGCACCCAGTGGTTCTCGTCGGGGAAGTACAGGAAGCGGTGCGGCATGCGGCCCTCGTCGTCGGCATGGTGCTCGGCCAGCTCCGACCACAGGCGCAGCCCCTCCCCGATCGGCACGCGATAGTCCTTGTCGCCGTGCACGACGAGGAGCGGGGTGCGGATGTCGCGCACGAACTGGTGCGGTGAGTTCTCGATCATCGCCTCGGGCGTGAAGATCCGCTGCCAGTACTCGGAGCTGTCGGTGGTGCCGGCGAACTGGTCGAGCGCCCACAGGCTCGCGTGCGTCACGATCGCACGGAAGCGGTCGGTGTGTCCCGCGACCCAGTTGGCCATGTAGCCGCCGAACGAGCCGCCCATCGCCGCCGTGCGGGTCTGATCGATGTCGTCGCGGGCCTCGACGGCGTCGGTGATCGCGAGCAGGTCCGTGTAGGGCTTGTCGCCCCAGCTGTTCCAGCCGCGGGCGATGAAGTCCAGGCCGTAACCGGTGGAGAGCCCCGGATCCGGCAGCAGGACGGCGTAACGGCGGGCGACGGCCAGCAGCGGCGCCCAGCGCCAGCTCCAGGCGTTCCAGCTGTTGAGCGGCCCGCCGTGGATCCACAGCAGCAGCGGCGCCGGAGCGTCGGCCGACGCGCCGTCGGGCAGGAGCAGCCAGCCGCGCACGCGGGCGCCGTCCTCGGCGGTCGTCTCGACCTCGGTGATCGAGCCGGGTGCGGCGGGGCTCGCCGCGGGCGTCGCGAGCGGGGTGGCGGTGCCGTCCATCAAGATGCGGACGGGGTGCGGCGGCACGACCCACGACGAGCGCAGTGCGACGAGGTCACCCGTGGTGCGGTCGACCGCGACCCCGGAGTACGCGAAATCGTCGTCGGTCAGCCGCTCGGCTGCGCCGCCGTCCAGCGGGAGGCGGAACACCGGCCCGCGGCCGTTCTCGTCGGCGGTGGCGATGAGCGCGGCGTCGTCGGCGGCGAACGCCAGCGACGATGCCCAGCGATCCCAGTCGGCGACGATGCGCCGGGCGCCGCTGCCGTCGAGGTCGGCCACCCACACCTCGTAGTCGGTGGGCGCCGTGGGAGTGCTCTTGACCGTGCGCAGGTACGCGAGGCGCGTGCCGTCGTGGCTCACGGCGGGCATCTCGTAGTCCACGTCGACCTCGTCGAAGAGGGTCGCGCGCTCGCCGGTGGCGGTGTCGATCGCCACGATGACACGGCGGCCCGCGCGCTGCTCGCGCTGCTCGACGGATGCGATCAGGGTGGCGCCGTCCGGGGTGAGCGCCGCCTCGGCGTGGTCGGCGGAGCGCCCCGGCTTCGGCGTGAGGTCGCGGGGACGCGGCAGCGTGGTCGGGTACGGCTTGTCTTCGGTGGCGGATGCCGGCGCGTCGGCGTCCGCGCCGGGTGCGGCATCCTGCGCAGCCTCTTCCTGCGCAGCCGCGACGTCGGCCGCCGCTTCGTCGACCAGGGCGGCGATGGTGTCCTCGAGCGCGTCGACGTCGATCGACAGCAGGTGCGGCTCGGCGGGTCCGAGGTCGTGGTCCCAGAAGCGCACCGGGTAGGTGTCGTGCAGGATGGCCGACACCTTCTTCTCCTTGCGCTTCGCGCGCAGCGCCGCCTCGCTCTCGAGCGTGTCGCCGCCGGGAAGGAGGGAGGCCGAGATCACCACGCGGTCCGACGCCTCGGCGGTCGCCGTGATCGCTTCGACTCCGCCCGCCAGCCGCGTCACCGGGCGGGCTTCACCGCCGGCGGCAGGAAGCAGCCAGAGCTGGCCGGATTCGTCGTCGGCCTCGCCCTCGGAGTCGGGACGGGCGGAGACGAACAGGATGTCGCCGCTCGCGGTGAACGCGGCGCCTGCCTCGCCCTTGGCCGACCGCGTCAGCCGGCGCGGCGTGCCCCCGCCGTGCGCAGGCACCGCCCACAGCGCCCGCTCGTAGCCGGTGCCGTCCTTCTTGAGCGCCGCCACCGTGAGCACGGCGGTGCGCCCGTCGGGTGAGAGGGCGAGCGCCTCCACGCGGGGAAGCGCGATGTAGTCGGCCAGCGAATCGAACGGAGTGGAGTCGGTGGGGGTCGCCATGGATCCACGCTAACCGACACCATCAGAGGAACGAGCGCCGCTCTTCCGCCTGTGGATGAGCGCGGCGAGTGTGCGCATGATGGTGTCCGGGTCGAAGGGAGTGGGCATGAAGGTCGTTGTCGCCGGAGGTACGGGTGTCGTCGGGAGCCGGGTCGTGGAGGCGCTGCGCGCAGACGGGCACGATGCGGTACCGCTGAGCCGACGCACCGGGGTCGACCTCACCGCCGGCGGCGGGCTCGACGCGGCACTGCGCGGGGCCGACGCGGTGGTGGACGCCGCCAACATCACCACGCTGTCGGCGGAAGCGGCGATCCGGTTCTTCGAGACGGCGACGGGCAACCTCGTGGCGGCATCCGCGCGTGCGGGAGTGCCCCACCTGGTGCTGCTGTCGATCGTCGGCATCGACCGGATGCCGTACGACTACTACGCCGGCAAGCTCGCGCAGGAGCGTGTGGTCGAGGCCGCGGACGTTCCATGGACGATCCTGCGGGCGACGCAGTTCCATGAGTTCGCCGGTCAGCTGTTCGACCGGGCGAAGCTGGGTCCCCTGCACGTCGCCCCGCGAGCCCGCGTGCAGCCGATCGCCGCGCGCGATGTCGGCGCGCGCCTCGCGACGCTCGCCGCCGGGGCACCGCAGGGCCGGGTGGCCGATCTGGCCGGGCCGCGCGAGGAGGCGCTCGACGAGATGGTGAAGGCGTACGCGCGTCGCACCGGCCGCCGCGGGTGGATTCCCTCCGCGAGCCTTCCGGGTGCGCAGATGAAGGCGATGCGCGCGGGCCTCGCCCTGCCGGGAAGCGACGCGGTACTTGCGACGCAGACGTTCGCCGACTGGCTGCGCGAGCTCGGCTGAGGCAGGCGTATCCAGGTCGGGGGCGGCGCCCTCTGCCCCTTCGAGGCCGTGCGCTCGCCGTACCGACCCCGTGAGCGGCTCGTGCCCGTACTCTCCCCCGAGCGGGCACGAGCCGCTCGTATCTTCAAGCCCTGATCGGCCTTCTCCCGGGCGGATACGCTGGGCGTGGCACGACCCCCGAGCCAGGTTGAGACTCTGCAGCACGTCGACACGCGCAGGAGGATCCCGTGAGACTCGCCATCGCCGGCGGCACAGGCATGACGGGCGAGCATGTCGCCGCGGTCGGGCGCGAGCGCGGGCACGGGGTCACTGTGCTGTCACGGCGGACCGGCGTGGAGCTCTTGAGCGGCGCCGGCCTGGCGGGCGCGCTCGACGGGGTCGACGCGGTGATCGACGTCACGAACGTCGTGACGGCGAAGCCCGACGTCTCCGTGATGTTCTTCGCCGGGGCCACCAAGAACCTCCTGGCGGCGGAGCGCGCAGCGGGCGTGCCGCACCATCTCGCGCTGACGATCGTGGGGGCGGAGGCCGCCCCCGACGGCTACTACGCGGGCAAGCTCGCGCAGGAGCGGCTGGTGGCCGGCGGCGACATCCCCTGGACGATCCTGCGGACGACGCAGTTCCACGAGTACGCGGCGATGACGTTCCACCGCGTCCACGCGGGCGCGCACGTCGCACCGTCGGGACGCGTGCAGCCGGTCGCGGTGCGGGAGGTGGCCGCGCACCTCGTCGACCTCGCCGAGGGTGACCCTGCCGGCAGGGCGACCGACCTCGGCGGTCCGCGGGAGGAGAGTCTCGCCGACATGGTGCGCCGGTACGCCCACGCGATCGGCTACCGCGGGCCGCTGCCGATCGTGAACACGCCCGGCGCGCTCGGCCGCGCCTTCCGCTCCGGCGCCCTGTTGCCGCGCGCCGGCGCGCTGCGGGGCACGCAGACCTTCACGGAGTGGCTCGACGCCCTTCCCGACGCGTGAGCCGCACGGGAATCGCGCGCGCGGTCACATCTCTTCGTGGGTGAGGGGATCGCCGTCCCACAGCCGCCCGCGCTCGAGCGCGGACACCGCGGCCACCTCGTCGTCGGTGAGCGTGAAGCCGAACACGTCGGCGTTCTCACGCTGACGATCGGGATCGGCCGACTTCGGGATCGGAGTGCTGCCGAGCTGCGTGTGCCAGCGCAGCACGACCTGCGTCGGCGTGACGTCGTGGATGTGGGCCAGCTCGTGGATGATCTGCTCGGTCAGCAGCTCGCTGCGGCGCGCGAGCGGGCTCCAGCTCTCGGTGCGGATGCCGTGCGTCCGGTGGAAGGCGCGCAGCGCCTCCTGCGGGAAGTAGGGGTGCAGCTCCACCTGGTTCACGGCGGGGACGACCCCGGTCTCCTCGATGAGCTCGGTGAGGTGGCCCTCGGTGAAGTTCGAGACGCCGATCGACCGGACGAGGCCCTGCTCGCGCGCCTCGATCATGCCGCGCCAGGTGTCGACGTACCGGCCGACGCTGGGGTTGGGCCAGTGGATCAGCTGGAGATCGATGCGGTCCAGGCCCATCACATCGAGCGATCCCTTGATGCTGTCGATGGCCTGCTGACGGCCGTGGTGCCGCCCAGGGATCTTGGAGGTGACGAGGAGCTTGTCGCGGTCGACTCCGCTGCGGCGGACGGCTTCCCCCACTTCGCGCTCGTTCTCGTAGTTGACGGCGGTGTCGATCAGCCGGTAGCCGTCCTCGATGGCGGCGACGATGGCATCGATGCCCTCCTCGCCGCGCAGGTTGTAGGTGCCGAGTCCGAGTTCCGGAAACCAGGCGCCGTCGTTGAGGATCACGGTGGGGATGGCGTTCATGACTCCATCCTGGCCCTGTGTCGCACCCTGGCGCTGCGGCGGCGTGCCGGCGCGTGACCGGCGCGCGGAGTCACGGGCGGTCGTCCACGTCGAGGGTGCCCTCGGTGGCGGCGCGCTCGTCGGCCTCGGCACTGTCGAGCCGGTCGTCGTCCAGGTCGGGATCGAGTGGCCGGTCGTCGTCACCCTCGAGGATCGGGTCGAGGATGCCGTCGCCGTCGTCGCCGCCGTCGCCGCCGCCGTCGAGTGCGGTGTCGTCGTCGAGCACCGCGTCGTCGTCGTCGCCGATCGGGCCCAGGTACGGGGTGGGGTTGCTCATGGTCTGCTCCCTTCGCTGCCCCGAAAGTACGGCGGTTCGACGTCGGGCGGAGGGGGCTTGCGGCGTGAAGCAGGAGGCGGTATCGCTACGCGGCCGAGCTGCCGCCCGCACCGGCCGCGGTGTCGTCATCGATGGAGCGGATGCGCTCACGAGAACCCGGGATGCCGCGCGCCACGCGCGTCCACGAGCCGTCATCGGCCCGCACGTCGTAGGCGGCGAATGCGCACGCGACGCCCTTCGCATTCATCAGGTCGGCGGAGTCCATGAGCTGGAAGTGCAGGTGCGGCGAGGTCGAGTTGCCGGTGTGACCCACGTTGCCCAGCACGTCGCCCGCCGCGACCCGGTCGCCCACTCGCACCTGCACGCTCCCCGGCCTGAGATGCGCGAAGCCCGCGTACACGTCGCCGGCGCGCAGGATCGCGTGATTGCCGAGGACGGCCGGGATCCTGTCGGGCCGGAAGGTCATGCCGTTCCACACCATGCGCGCGACCTCGCGGAACGGGTTGATCCATCGCCGCTCGCGGACGCCGTCGGAGGCCGCGACCACCTCGGCGTCGAACGGCGCGTGGATCCCCGCGTTCCACGCGTAGCACCCGTCGGTGCGCCCGCCCACGGTGGAGGCGGTGAAGGTCGAGGCGGGGTGGACGTGCACGCCCGGCCGGTCGTCGACCTTGACGAAGTCGAACGCGTAGCGCTGCCCGAGGATGTCGACCCCGTGACTCGGGATCCGGGCGGCCGGCGTCGTGACGGCCATCCAGCCCTCCCCGCGCAGCGGGAACTCCACCACCACCGGGTCATCGAGCTCGCCCACGGCTCTCAACCCTCCCAGCGTTCGCGCACCCAGTCCAGCGTCACGATCGCCTGGTCGCGCTGGAACCTCCGCAGGGTCGGCATGCTCGGCGGATCGGGCCGGAGCGATGAGCCGAGGAACAGCCCGGCGAAGCCCGCGAGCACCCGCGTGGCGGCACCCGCGGCCATGCCGTCGAAGACCGGATGCCGCGAGACGATGCCCTCGATGTCGGCGTCGGGGTCGTAGTACCGGACGTTGATGAGCAGCGACAGCGCGTCGAACCAGGGCACGCCCCGCGCACCCCACGGCCAATCCACGAACACGACGGAGTCGTCCTCGCGCAACAGGATGTTGTCGGCGCGCGTGTCGAAGTGCACGAGCCGGTCGCCCCGGACGTCCGCGACGGCGCGGGCCGCGGCATCCGTCAGCTCCTCGTGGTGTGCGCGGACGAAGTCGTCGATTCCGCGCGGCAGCGGCGGCAGCGTCGAGGTGTCGATGGCCCGCCAGAGGTCCGCGTCGCCCGCGATCGCGTCGGCGAGCTCGGACACGGCGGCGTCGAGCGGCAGCGGCGTCGATCCCATCACGTGCAGGGCGTCCAACACGGCTTCCAGCTCCCGGGGCTGCCAGGGAGTGGACGGATGCCGCGCCTCGACGTCTTCGAGTACCAGCGCTACCCAGTCCTCGTGCTCGACGAAGCCGAGGAGCGCCGGGGCGGGGATCGCCGGCGGCAGCGATGCGGTGACGGCGGCCTCGGCGCGGTGGATGCCGGGCGTATCGGGGTTGACCGAGAGACCGGCGCTCTTGACGAAGGCGCGACGGCCGGACGCCGTGACGACGCGGTCGGCCGACCCCGGCGAGTATCCGCCGGACTGCGAGTGCGCCGCCGCAACCGGCTCACCGAGCACGCCTTCGATCGCCGCGCGGAGCGGAGGAGGGATCTCGTGCCACTGGACGCGGCTCATGCGCCGACCGGCACCGATCCGGGCCGCGCCCCCACGAGCGCCTCGGCGGCGCGGGCCGTGCGTAGAGCGAAGCGCGTCGTGTCGGTGCCGCGCGCCAGCGACTGGGCGTTGAGCCCGTCGATCATGCCGATGAGCTCCCACGCCACCTCGCCGGGCTCGGTCGTCGAGAAGGCGCCGGTGCGGCATCCGTCCGTCACGATGCCCTCGACCAGCGACTGCCAGCGCTGCATCTGCGCGCGCACGGCGAGCGCCAGGGGCTCGTTGCGCCGGGCCATCGCCCAGCCCTCGACCCAGACGACGGTCAGCTCGTCGCGCCCGCCGTCCATCAGCGTGTCGATGAGCGCGCCGAGTCGCCCGGCCGGGTCGGCGATCGTGTCGACGACCTGCTCGACCTCGCGCACCTCCTCCTCGACGAGGTCGGCGTACACCCGGGCGATGAGGTCGTCCATGGACGGCTGGTAGTGCGCGACCAGGCCCGAAGCGACCCCGGCTCGCTCCGCGACGGCGCGGAGGGTGAGCGCGCTGAGGCCGTGCTCACGGGCGATCTCGGTCGCGGCGGCGACTATCTCGGCGGCGCGCTCGGCGGGGGCCTTGCGGGTGCGCGGCCGTGACGATGTGCTTGACATGGTCTCGCCAGCATAGATATCTTCTCTATTGATCGACAGATCAATTACGAACATCGCGACGCCGGACTCCCCGTGAGCCGTGCAGAGATGAGGGCGACGATGGCCTGGAGGATGCCGCACGAGGGCGATCCGCACGAGCGCACGTGGATGGCGTTCCCGAACGACGGGCAGACGCTCGGCGACGACCCCGCCGAGCAGGACCGCTTCTACGCCGCGTGGAGCGCGGTCGCCAACGCCGTCGCGGACTTCGAGCCCGTCACGATGCTCGTCGATCCGTCGAAGTCTGAACGTGCGCGGCGCATGCTCGGCGAGGGCATCGAGATCGTCGAGACGCCCGTGGACGAGTTCTGGTTCCGCGACCACGGGCCGACGTTCGTCGTCGACGACGAACGCCCCGGCATGCTCGGCGCCGTCGACTGGGTGTTCAACGGTTGGGGCGCCCCGGAGTGGGCGTCGTGGACCAAGGCCGCCGAGCACGCGCGCTTCGCGGCCGGACTCGTCGGCGCGGAGCTCGTGAGCTCGCTGCTCGTGAACGAGGGCGGCGGCATCCACGTCGACGGCGAGGGCACGGCGCTCGTCACCGAGACCGTGCAGCTCGACCCTCGCCGCAACCGCTACGCCGACAAGGCACGCGTCGAGGCGGAGCTGCACCGCACGATCGGCGCCACGAAGGTCATCTGGCTGCCGCGGGGCCTGACGCGCGACTACGACGAGCTCGGCACCAACGGCCACGTCGACATCGTCGCCACGATCCCGACGCCCGGCCGTCTCCTGCTGCATGCCCAGCAGAACCCCGAGCACCCCGACTTCGAGGTGTCGCGCACGCTGCGCGCGTTCCTGTCGGAGCAGACGGATGCCGCCGGCCGCGCGTTCGAGATCATCGACCTGCCCGCTCCCGAGACGCTCCGCGACCACGAGGGCTTCGTCGACTACAGCTACGTCAACCACCTCGTCGTGAACGGCGGCGTCATCGCCTGCGGCTTCGGCGAAGAGCGCGCGGACGCGCGGGCACGCGACATCCTCGAGGCGGCCTACCCGGGACGCCGGGCGGTGACGATCGACGCCCGCCCGATCTTCGCGGGCGGTGGCGGCATCCACTGCATCACCCAGCAGCAGCCGGCGGTCGCCCGATGACCCGCGTTGTTCGAGGCGTTTCGTCTCGGTCGCTGGCGCTCCCTCGCTCAACGACCGGGGTTCCCCGGTCGTTGAGCGAGCGAGGAACGAGCGAGACGAAACGCGCCGAGCACGGAGCACACCGATGAGGCGCCGCTTCCCCGTCGTCGAGGCGACGATCGCCGAGCTCCGCTCCGCGCTGGAGTCCGGCGCGGTCACCGCCGTCGAGCTGCTCGACGCCTATTCGGCCCGGATCGACGCCTACGACGCCCCGGGAACCGCGACGGCCCTCAACGCGGTGGTCGTGCGCAATCCCGACGCGCGAGCCGAGGCCGCGGCATCCGATCTCCGTCGCGCCGAAGGACGCACGCTGGGGCCGCTCGACGGCATCCCGTACACGGCGAAGGACTCGTTCCTGGCGAAGGGTCTCACCGTCGCGGCGGGTTCGCCCGCGTTCGCCGACCTCCTCGCCCAGCGCGACGCGTTCTCGATCGAGAGGCTGCGGCAAGCGGGGTGCGTGCTGATCGGGCTGACCAACATGCCGCCGATGGCCAATGGCGGCATGCAGCGCGGCCTGTACGGCCGCGCCGAGAGCCCGTACAACGCCGACTACCTGACCTCGGCGTTCGGGTCGGGATCCTCCAACGGCTCGGGCACCGCCACCGCGGCCTCGTTCGCCGCCTTCGGACTCGGCGAAGAGACGTGGTCGAGCGGCCGCGCCCCGGCGTCGAACAACGCGCTCTGCGCGTACACGCCCTCGCGCGGCGTGATCTCGGTGCGGGGCAACTGGCCGCTCGTGCCGACCATGGACGTCGTCGTGCCGCACACCCGCACGATGGCCGACATGCTCGAGATCCTCGATGTGCTCGTGGCCCACGACCCCGAGACGCGCGGCGACTTCTGGCGCGCGCAGCCCTGGATCCGGATCCCGGATGCCGCGGCCGCGCGTCCCCGCTCGTACCCGTCGCTCGGCTCCGCCGACGCCGCCGGCGCCCGCGCGACGCTCGCCGGCCGGCGCTTCGGCGTGCCGCGGATGTACATCAACGCCGACCCGGATGCCGGCACGAACCCCGGCGGCGGCATCGGCGGACCCACGGGCACCCGTGTCGAGACCCGCGCCTCGGTCGTCGCCCTCTGGGAGACGGCGCGCCGCGACCTCGAGGCCGCGGGCGCCGACGTCGTGGAGGTCGACTTCCCCCTCGTCACGAACTACGAGGGCGACCGTCCCGGTGCGCCGACCATCCTGACGCGCGGGCTCGTGACCCCCGAGTTCCTGCACCGCGAGATCGTCGACCTGTCGGCGTGGGCGTGGGACGACTTCCTGCGGGCGAACGGCGACCCGGCGCTCGATCGCCTCGACGACGTCGATCCCGCCACGATCTTCCCCCACCCGCCCGGCGCGCTCCCCGACCGCTACACCGGGTTCGACGACGACATCGCGACCTATCCGGCGCAGGTGCGGCAGCATCCGTACGCCTCGTTCACTGACATCCCGGAGATCGAAGGCGGGGTGCGCGGCCTCGAAGAGACCCGTCGCCGGGATCTCGACGAGTGGATGTCGGACCTCGGCCTGGATGCCGTGCTCTTTCCCGCGGTCGCCGACGTCGGCCCCGCCGACATGGAAGTCAACCCGGCCTCGGCTGATCTCGGCTGGCGCAACGGCGTGTGGGTCGCCAACGGCAACCTCGCGATCCGTCACCTGGGCGTGCCGACCGTCACGGTGCCGATGGGCACGATGGCCGACATCGGGATGCCGGTGGGCCTGACGATCGCCGGGCGCGCGTACAGCGATCCCGACCTGCTCGCCTGGGCCGCCGCGATCGAAATGCTGCGGCCTCGACGGACCGCGCCGCCGCGCACCCCCGAACTCGACTGACGATGGCGGCGGCCCCCGTGGGGACCGCCGCCATCGGCGTCTTCGTCGAGATCGACGCGGAGTGCCTCAGCGCTTCGCCTCGATGATGAGGTTGAACGGCGTCTCAGCGACCACGCGGACCCGTGAGAATCCGGCTTCGTTGAGGACTTCCGTCAGCCGCTTCGGTCCCGCCTGCGCGCCGAGCACGAGCTCGCCGCCGTCCGCGATCGCGTGCGCGGTGCAGATCATGCTCGATGCCGCGTAGTACGTCTGCCCGACGATGTGGAAGTTGTCCTCCAACCGGTCGGCCGCGTTCGGCTCCACCAGCAGCAGGGTGCCGTCGGACGTCAGCGCGTCCGACGCGTGCCGCAGCACGCCGACGGGATCGCCCATGTCGTGCAGCGCGTCGAAGAAGCAGATCAACCCGAATCCGCGGGCGTCGTACTCCTTCGCGCTCGCGCGCTCGAACACGGCTCGCTCTCCCAGGCCCGCTTCGCGGGCGTTGCGCCGCGCCTCCGAGATCGACGGCGCGTGGGTGTCGAATCCGTGGAACCGCGAGTTCGGGAACGCCTCCGCCATGAGCACGGTGGTGTGACCGTGGCCCACGCCGACGTCGGCGACGGCGATGCCGCGCTCGAGCGCCGCCACGACGCCGTCCAGCGCGGGCAGCCACTGCGACACCAGGCTCGCACGGTAGCCGTTGCGGTAGAACGCCGCGGTGCCGTGGGCGAGACGCGGATCGTGGTCACCCCACGCGATGCCCTCGCCGGTGCGGAAGGCGTGCAGCGCCTTCGCCTCGTCGCTCCACATCGCCGCCGGCGTGTTCCAGGCGGGCGGCAGGTAGACGGGGCTGTTCTCGTCCGCCAGCACGAGGGCCTGCTCGGGGGTCAGCGCGAAGGTGCCGTTGTCGGCGTCGTACGCGACATATCCGGCCGCGGCCTGCGCAGACGCCCAGTCGCGTACATAGCGCTCGGCGCACTGCGTGCGCTCCGCCAGCTGTGCGGAGGTGAGCGGGCCGGCCTCGGCGAGCGCCTGGTAGAGGCCGAGGCGTGCGCCCAGGCTCACCATCACTCCGAGGTAGCCGGCGCCGAGGTGGTCCACGGCGCGGAGCACGAAGGCGTTCAGCGCGGTCTCATCGACGGTGGTGGTCGTCATGTCATCGGTTCCTGTCTGTTCGATCGACGGTGTGATTCCATGCTCGGGATGCGGGGCCGCCGCGTTCAGAGGCATCCCGACCCTCGTTCGGTCCATTCGTGCCACGATGTGGTGCGAGGAGGCCGTGGGATGCCCGCACGCACGCTCGACGTGAGCATCGTCGCGCTGCCCGACACCGGGGTCGCGACGCTGTTCGGTGTGCTCGACGTGCTCAACTCGTTCGACCTCATGGGCATCGGCGATGCTGCCGCGCCCGCGCCGTTCCGGGCGCGGATCGTCGGCGCCGCGGCAGGCCCGCTCATGGGAGTGAGCGGCGTGCCGGTGCCGGTGTCGGAGGCCGTGGGCGAGATCGCCTCGACCGACATCGTCATCGTGCCCTCGGTCGTGCTCGGCGCGGGCGGCTGGGAGAGCGGCCGCTATCCCGAGCTCGTCGAGTGGGCGGCGCGCATGCACGGGCAGGGTGCGCTGCTGTGCTCGGCCTGCTCGGGGATCTTCCTCCTCGCCGAGACCGGCCGGTTCGACGACCACGACGTGACGGTGCACTACGACTACGCGCCGCAGCTGCGCGCGGTGCACCCCGAGGTGCGCGTGCACCCCGAGCGAGCCCTCCTGGTGACCGGGACGCGAGACGAGCTGGTGACCTCCGGGGCGTCGACGACATGGCACGACCTGGTGCTCTACCTCACCGGCCGCTTCGCCGGCGCGGCCGTCGCCCAGGAGACGGCCCGCATGTTCGCCCTTCAATGGCACCAGGACGGCCTCGCCCCGTACATGGTCTTCGAGGGGCGCACCGACCACGGCGACGCCGTCGTGGCCGACGCACAGGATTGGCTGCGCACCCACTTCTCGGTCGCGGCACCGGTCGAGCAGCTCGTGGTGCGCTCAGGGCTCGCCGAGCGCACCTTCAAGCGCCGCTTCACGGAGGCGACCGGTGTGAGCCCGTTGTCGTACGTGCAGCGGATCCGCGTGGAGGAGGCCAAGCGCCGTCTCGAGCAGACCGAGGACTCGGTCGAAGCGATCGGCTGGCACGTAGGCTACGAAGACCCCGCGTTCTTCCGCCGCCTGTTCAAGCGGGTCACCGGCGTTCCGCCGGGGGTCTACCGCAAGCGGTTCCGCGTGCCCGTCATCACTGCCGACACCCGCTGAACACCCGGCGCCGGCCGAGCGCGATCACTCCAGGAGCCTCGATGCAGCTTCGCACCGCCATGTCGACCTCGCGCGATCCGGTCGCGCGCGGCCGCGAGCTGGGCACGGAGTTCGCGCCGCAGTTCGCGCGGACGCAGGCCCTCTACCTGGACCACTTCGACGAACTGGGGATCAGGGCGGAGGTGGTGCGCGGCATCGCCGAACGCAGCCGGGCCGCCCTCGCCGCATGGGCGCCGGGCCTCGCAGCGGAGGCCGACGCGATCGCCGACGCCGCGCAGGTCGAGCGCTGGCGCGTGGCGGCCGTGGGCGCACGCACCGAGATCCTGGCCGCGGCACCCCAAGCCGTCAGCGAGTGCTCGACGGCCGTCCACGTCGGGCCCGGCCAGGCGGCCGAGTCGATCCAGACCTGGGATTGGCACGACTTCCTGGTGCCGGAAGGTCTGCTGTGGGAGTTCCCGTCAGCGGCGGGCCTCGACGTGAAGCTGTTCACGGAGTTCGGCACGGCCGCGAAGATCGGGGTCAACAGCGCCGGGCTGGGGCTGCACTTCAACATCCTGTCCCACGTGTCCGACTCGGATGCCGGAGGCGTTCCGGTCCATGCGATCGCGCGGCGCGTCCTCGAAGAAGCGCGTTCGATCGACGATGCGCGTCGCGTCGCGGCGAGCGCGACGGTGAGCGCCTCCACGGTGCTGACCGTCTTCGAGACCGGTCCCGCCGGCTCTCGCGCCGCCTCGCTCGAACTCTCCCCGGCCGGGGTCGGCGTCGTCGATCCCGAGGCGGACGGCTGGCTGCTCCACACGAACCACTTCCTGGACCCGGAGCTGTGCGGTGGCGACACCATCCCCGCTGACTCCACCACGCGGGAGCGCTTCGCGCACCTCGATGCCGTGCGCAGTGCGCTCGCCGGCCTGAGTCCCGCCGCGCGCGCCGTCGCCGCCTGCGGCGGGCAAGGCGCCGACGCGGACATCTGCATGACCCCCGACCCTGCGCTGCCGCGCGTGGAGCAGTGGGCGACCCTGCTCACGATCGCTGTCGACACCGAGGCCTTCGCCCTCGACGTCTTCCCCGGCCGCCCCGACGAGGCGGCCGCAGGCCTCACCCGCTTCTGACCCGGGCTCGGGGCGAGCCTCCGGCGTGGAGGGCCCGGCCCGGCAGCGGGGAAGGTCAGCGCAGGCCGGAGCGCAGGTCGTCCCGGGCGGGGCTGATCGCGGCGCTCGCGTCAGGTTCGTCGGAGGCGGCGGCCGCGGCATGCGTCCCCTCGCCATCGTCGGTGTGCAGTGACGGGGGCGCCGCGGCATACGCGTCGGACAGCTCACGGTAGGGCTTCGAGAAGAAGGCCAGCAGCACGACGAGCAGCAGCACCAGGCTCGCGCCGACGAAGGCGAGCGCCATGCCGCGAGCCTCGCCGTCGCCGAGGAGCCAGCCGAAGGTGTCCTGCCCCTGCGGCGACTCCATGTACGGGATGAGCCAGAACTGGGCGATCGGTCCGATCAGGAACGCCGAGACCGGCGCGGCGGCGGACTCCACGCTCGCGGCGAAGCCGAAGACGCGTCCCTGCTTCTCATACGGCACGACGCGCTGCACGATCGTCTGCTCGGAGGCCTCGGCGATCGGCATGAGCGCCATGAAGATCAGGATGCCGAGGGCGTACAGCCACCACCACTCGCGGATGGCGAAGGTCATGCCGAGCAGCGCGATGCCGATGTTGACCAGCAGCAAGGTGCGCACCGGGTTCTTGCCGAGTCCGAACTTGGCCACCAGCGCCCCGCCGATGATGAAGCCGAAGCTGGTCACACCGAGCACGATGCCCCACGCCTCGACCGAGAACAGCGTCAGCCCGTACGGGTCCATGAGGGCCATGAAGACGCCGCCGACGAGGTTGTTGAACGTCGCGAACAGGATGAGCGCGAGCAGCCCCGGCACCGCCATCACCGCGGGGATCACGCCGCGGAAGCTGAAGCCCGCAGGCGCCACGCCCTCCACGTGGACGACGCCCCGCTCGGGGATGGGCACGAACAGCAGGTGCACCAGCGCGACGCCGGTGGCGGCGATGGCGATGGCGACCGTCCAGCCCATGCCGAGCAGACCGATCGACAGGCCGGAGAAGACGCTCGTCACCATGAACGCGATGCCCTGCACCGCGCCCACCAGGCCATTCGCGCGATCGCGGCGCTCTGCGGGCACGAGCAGGGTGACCGTCGTCGACAGCGCGATGTTGCGGAGGTTCTCGACGACCCCGCCCACGAGGATGACGCCGGCGAACGCCCAGAACCAGGGTCCGGTCCAGTCGAGCAGCGCGCTCTCGGGGATGGTCAGGAAGATGAAGCCCGCGAGCAGATAGGCGACCGTGGTCACGATGCTCGACAGCAGCATGACGGCCTTCTTCTTCATGCGGTCGACGATCACGCCGAACACCACGCCGAACACGGCGACGAGCAGCATGTACGAGCCGCCGATGATGGCCGTGGCGAGCACCGACTGCGTTTCGAGATACACCCAGAACGTCAGGGCGAACCACAGGAAGCTGCTGGTCACGTTCGCGAGGGCCGTGTTGACGAGCACCTGGTAGAACGCGCGCAGCGTCCGCGTGTCAGGCTGCGGCTGGAGCGGCTCTGCGGGTCCGGCGGGTCCGGCGGGGCTCGGCTGACTCATGGTGCTTCCTTCGGCGTGTTCTCGGTCGGGGAGGGCGGAGCGAGCGGCTAAGCTCAATGTGGACACCGTTCACATTGGATGTTCACACGGTACACACCCGGGCAGGAGGGCGCAATGACTTCACCTCTGCGCACGTATCATCACGGCGACCTCCGACATGCGCTGATCGGCGAAGGGCTGCAGCTCGCCCGCACCGGCGGGCCGGCCGCCGTCACGCTGCGTGAAGCCACTCGCGCCGCCGGCGTCTCGCCCAACGCCGCGTACCGGCACTTCACCGACCGCGACGCCCTGGTGCGGGCGGTCGCCCGTGAGGCGCAGCTCGCCCTGGCCGGCGCGATCACCGCGCGCGTCGAGGCGACGCCGGCCGACCTCGCGCCGGCGGCAGCCGCCGTCGAGCGGCTCCGCCGCGTCGGCACCGCGTACATCGACTTCGCGCGCGCGGAGCGAGGTCTGTTCGAGACCGCCTTCTTCACGCAGGACACGCACGCCAACGACGCCATCGTGACCCTCGACGACCAGATCGTCGCGCCCTTCCGCCTCCTCATGGACACGCTCGATGCGATGGTGGATGCCGGGGCCCTCGCGCCCGAGCGCCGGCCCTACGCCGAGTGGGCCTGCTGGTCGGCGGTGCACGGCTTCGCCGACATCGCCGTGCACGGCCCGCTGCGGTGGCAGCCGGAATCCGTCGTCGATGCCCTCGCGGCCGCCGTCGTGGAGGCCGCGATCACCGGCGTCCGCGGGACGCCGGCCCCACCCTCGTAGACTGCCCGCATGGCCGACACCGCGGCGCCCGGCGCAGCCCCGCGCTCCTCACTGGTGCACCAGGCGCTGTGGTGGGCGGCCGACTACCTCTATGCCGGGCGGCGCCAGCTCGCCGTCCTGTCGCTGCCGTGGTCGATCGGCCGCCCCCGTCCGATCCCCGCTGCGTGGCGGCAGGGCGATCCGGAGCTTCCCGAGGTGTACCTCGTTCCCGGCGTGTACGAGCACTGGACCTTCCTCCGCCCCCTCGGCGATGCGCTGGCGGCGGCCGGCCACCGGGTGCGCGTCGTGCACGGGCTCGGCGTGAACCGCCGCAGCATTCCCGACACCGCCGACCGCCTCGAGCGCATGCTCGCCGCCACACCGGCGCCGAGCGCCGGGATCGTGCTCGTCGCGCACAGCAAGGGCGGGCTCATCGGCAAGCACGTGCTGGTCACCTCCGGCGCGGCGATCGAGGCGGCGAAGGCCGCGGATGCGGGCGAGGACCCCACGGATGCCGCCGCCGCCGCCACGCCGCGCACCGGCACCCGCCCGCTCGGGCTGCTGGGGATGGTGGCGGTGGCCACGCCCTTCGCCGGTGCTCGGCGGGCGCGGATCTTCGTCGATCCGAGCATCCGCGCGTTCCTCCCCGACGACGAGACGATCGTCATGCTCGGCCGCGAGACCTCGATCAACGGGCGCATCGTGTCGATCTACGGTCCGTTCGACCCGCACATCCCCGAGGGCAGCGCCCTCGACGGGGCGACCAACATCGCCGTGCCCGCGGCCGGGCACTTCCGGGTGCTGGCCGCGCCGTCGACCCACCGTGCGGTCATCGACGGCATCGCACTGCTCTGCCAGCGCGACGGGGCCTGAGCAGGATCACACGGCCGCTCGTCGGTGCCGACGGCTACCGCTGCGAGGGGGTCCAGATCAGCGTGTGGCCGGTGGCGCTGAACGTCTCGTTGCCGGCGAGCTTGCCGGTCGTGGTCGCGGTGCGCACGAAGCCGAGCGACTCGTAGAAGATGCGGGCGGCGTTGCCGTCGAGCACCTCGAGCTCGACCGGCCCACCCGCTCGCGCGAGGAAGTGCTCGACGAGCGCGCGGCCGATCCCGCGGCGATAGAGCGCGGGGTCGACATAGATCCAGGTGATCTCGCCGCCCTCGTCCCCCACACTGCCGGCGATGAACCCGGCGACGCGGCCCTCGGACTCGGCGACCCACACCTCGCCGTCGAAGAGCCCCTCGTTCTCGTACGTGTCGGCCAGGCTGAGGTACGCCTCGAGAAGCCCCGCTCCGCGCAGCTCGTCGAGGCGGGCGGCGTCGTGGATACGGGAGATGTCGTCCCAGTCCCGCGACTCGTACGGACGGATGCCGACGGTCACAGCGCCTGCGCCTGGGGCTCGTCGCCCGCGACGGCCTCCGCCGCCCCGCGCCAGGCGCGCAGCACCTCGACGTGCCGCAGCAGGAAGGCGCGCTCGTCGAGCCGCTTGCGGCGCAGCCACCCGGTGACCTCGTCGTTGCTCTTGCTCGCGTTGCACGAGCGGCAGGCGGGGACGACGTTCTCGAACGTGTACCGGCCGCCGCGCGAGATGGGCAGGACGCAGTCCTTCTGGAACGGGCCGGCCTCGGTGCCGCAGTAGGCGCACGAGGCCCAGGCCTCGAGCAGCGCCTCCCACTCGTCGAGGGTGAGGTCGTTGTCGGCGGCGGCGACCCGCCGCGCCCGGCGCCGGGCCGCGCGGGCACGTCTGGACTGACTCACCGCCATGATCGGAGCCTAGCCCGCCGACCGACGCCGGATCACAAGCGGCACGGGTCGTCGGTGAGCAACACGAAACCACGGCATCCATCGGCGCGAGTACGTTAGGGGCGTGACCGCTCCCGTCGATGCCACCACCACGTCCGCGTGGACCGAGCTCAGCTCGATCCGCGACTCGTTCATCCCCGATCTGCGCGATTGGTTCGCGATCGACCCGCGCCGCGCCGAGCGGCTGAGCTTCGAGCTCGCCGACCTGCACGTCGACCTGTCGAAGAACCTCGTGACAGACGCGATCCTCGCCGCCCTCGTGCGTCTCGCCGAAGAGACCGGTGTCGCCGAGCGCTACGCCGCGATGATCGCGGGCGAGCACATCAACACCACCGAGGACCGCGCCGTGCTGCACACCGCGCTGCGCCGTCCGCCCGGCGCGGAACCCGCCCTCGTCGTCGACGGGCAGGACATCGACGCCGACGTGCAGTCGGTGCTCGCCGCGATGACGGAGTTCTCGACCCGCGTGCGCGACGGCGAGTGGACGGGCGTGACCGGCAAGAAGGTCACGCACATCGTCAACATCGGCATCGGCGGCTCCGACCTCGGCCCCGTCATGATCTCGGCCGCCCTCGAGCCCTACGCGACCGCCGGCATCGAGGCGCGCTTCGTCTCGAACATCGACCCGACCGACCTCGCGCAGAAGACGAAGGGCCTCGACCCCGAGACGACGCTGTTCATCGTCGCGTCCAAGACGTTCACGACCCTCGAGACCCTCACCAACGCGCGCCTCGCCCGCGACTGGCTCTGGGCCGGTCTCGAGGCATCGGGGGCGATCGACGGCTCGGATGAAGCGAAGACGGATGCCGTCGCCCACCACTTCGTCGCCGTCTCGACGGCGCTCGACAAGGTCGCCGCGTTCGGCATCGACCCCGTGAACGCCTTCGGGTTCTGGGACTGGGTCGGCGGCCGCTACTCCGTCGACTCGGCCATCGGCCTGTCCCTCATGATCGAGCTCGGCCCGGACGTCTTCCGCGACCTGCTCGCCGGCTTCCACGCGGTCGACGAGCACGTCCGCACGACCCCGCTCGAGCGGAACGTGCCAGTGCTGATGGGCCTGCTGAATGTCTGGTACTCGAACTTCCTCGCCGCCCAGTCGCACGCGGTGCTGCCGTACGCGCAGCAGCTGAGCCGCTTCGCCGCGTACCTGCAGCAGCTCACCATGGAGTCCAACGGCAAGTCGGTGCGCTGGGACGGCTCCCCGGTCACCACCGACACCGGCGAGGTGTTCTGGGGTGAGCCGGGCACCAACGGCCAGCACGCGTTCTACCAGCTGATCCACCAGGGCACGCGCCTCATCCCCGCCGACTTCATCGCGTTCGCCAACCCGGCCTATCCGCTGGCCGACGACGGCCGCGACGTGCACGGGCTCTTCCTGTCGAACTTCCTCGCCCAGACGAAGGCCCTGGCGTTCGGCAAGACCGCCGCAGAGGTCGAGGCCGAGGGCACGACGGGCGCGCTCGTCGCGGCCCGCACCTTCGCGGGCAACAAGCCGACGACGTCGATCTTCGCGCCCGCCCTGACCCCGTCGGTACTCGGCCAGCTGGTGGCCCTCTACGAGCACATCACCTTCACGCAGGGCGTGATCTGGGGCGTGAACTCGTTCGATCAGTGGGGTGTCGAGCTCGGCAAGCAGCTCGCCCTGCAGATCGCTCCGGCCATCGAGGGCGACGAGTCGGCGATCGCCGCGCAGGATGCCTCGACCCGCGCCCTGCTCGCCTATTACGCCGCGCACCGCACGGCGTAGCGCCTCGACCTGGAAGGGGGAGGATGCCGGATCTCCGGCATCCTCCCCCTTCGTCATGTCCGCGGCAATAGACCTTCGCATGCCTCGGATCAGGCCTTTCGGGGAAAACCGCTCCCACGATTCGTCCAGGAAAACACCGGGAGTCGCACAGACGGCATGAGGCAGACTCGGGGGCTTGTGCGTCCGACCCGACGGCGCACGGCGCCGAATCCCGCGGCGCGCAACCCGAAGGATCGTACGTTCGTCATGCATTCAGATACGTCACACACGACTGCCCGCCGCCGCCGCTTCCTCATTCCCACGGTCGCCGCCGGCGCCGCCCTCGGCGTCGTGGTCACCGCCGGGCTCACCCTGGCCTCCCCGACTCTGGCGGCCGCCGCACCGCTGGCCGCGTCGGCCATCGCCTCGGCCGCCGCTCCCGAAGCCACCGCCGAGACCCTCCGCGACATCCGTGTCGACGCGCAGGGCACGCTGCTCACCGCCCGCGTCGCCCTGACCGAGGCCGCCGCGCTGAGCTCCGACATCACCGCGTCGGGTCTCGACCTCGGCATCGCCGACACGTCGGTCGACACCGCCCCGCTCGAGGAGGCGACCGAGCGACTGTCGAAGCTCGATGTCGTGCCCATGCTCCTGGTGCCCGGCCTCGCCGCCGACGCGGCCGGCGTGACCGACAAGATCTCGGAGCGCGTCGCCGAACTGCGCGAGCACCTCGACGCCGCCAAGGCGCAGAAGGCCGCCGAAGAAGCCGCAGCCGCCGCTGCTGCGGCCGCCGCCGCCGAGGCGCAGCGCCAGGCCGAGGCCGCCGCTGCCGCCGCCGCCGCCCTGGCTGCCGCGAACACCGTCGAGGGCGCCAAGGCGACCGCCCGGCAGATGGCCGCGTCGCAGTACGGCTGGGGCGACGGCCAGTTCTCCTGCCTCGAGTCGCTCTGGACCAAGGAGTCGGGCTGGAACTACCAGGCCTACAACTCCGGCAGCGGCGCGACCGGCATCCCGCAGTCGCTCCCCGGCAACAAGATGGCCAGCGCCGGTGCCGACTGGCAGACCAACGCCACGACGCAGATCGCCTGGGGCCTCGGCTACATCGCGGGCTCGTACGGCTCCCCCTGCGCCGCGTGGGGCCACTCGCAGGCCACCGACTGGTATTGATCCGCGCCGCTCGGTCGCCGAGCGCGCGTGTGAAGCGAGACGCGGATGCCGCACCCGGCCGGGTGCGGCATCCGCGTTCCGTCATTCCGAGGGGAACGGGTTCGGGTCGATCGCCCACGCGGTGATCGCGACAGTCGAGCCCTCCACGATGTCGAGGTCGAAGCCCAGCCCCCACGAGCCGCGTTCCATGCCGGCGGTCGGGGCGGCGTAGATCGTCTTCGTGACGAGCGCGCCGTGCGGCGACGCCGCATCCCACCCGAGGGACGTCACGGCGTACCCGCCGGCGGGCACCTCGAGGCGCTGCGGGCCGAAGTCCTGCGTCATGAACGAGCCGCCTCGCTCGATCGTGACCGCGAGCAGGTGCTGGTTCTGGTCGCCGAACGCCACGTCGGGGTAGCCCTCGATGACGCACGGCTCCTCCGAGAAGTTCAACAGCCGGATCGGCAGGCCGCGATGTCCCGTCGCCGCGTCCGGTTCGCCGAGCAGCAGCGTCGCTTTGTCGGGCGTGCACCACTGCGGGTCGAGATCGCCGGATGCCGGAGCCGCCGTGGGCACCGGCTCCCCCGGTGCGTTCGGGTCGGGCAGCGCGCCGAAGGTGTTCTGCGCTTCGATCTCGCGCTGGGCGTCGACCTCGGCCTGGATCGCCGCGGTGCGCGCCTGGTCGGCCAGGACTCCGCCCGCGACCACGGCCACCACCGCGACGGCTGCGGCCGGCAGCAGCCAGCCCGGGCGCCGGGCCGGGGCTGCCGCTCCGGTGTCTGCGCGCGCCGCCGCGGCGTCGGCGTCTGCGGGTGCGGGAACGGGTGCCGGTGCGCGGGCGACGAGGCCCGGCATCCATCCGACGACCAGACCCCAGAGGGCGCCGGCCGCGGCTGACACGCCGAACTCACCCACCAGGAGTCCGCGGAGTCCGGACAGCTCGACGGAGCTCCACGCGGAGGCGACGTCGAACGCGAGTCCGACGAGCGCACCGGCGGCGACGGCGGCGAACCACGCTCCGACGAGCGGTGCGCCGTGGCGCGCCGCGAGCGCGGTGAACAGCGCGTGGCAGAGCGTGACGGCGAGCGCGCCGCCCAGCACGGCAACGATCATCCATCCGCCCACCGGGCCCCACAGCAGCGACGGCGGAACGAGGTCGGGCACGAGGGTGCCGAGCTGGGACGCCCCGCCGGGGAGCTGTGAGAACGCCCATCGGACGCCGACGACCAGGATCCAGAGTGCCGCGGCGAGCACGCTCGATGCGAGCAGGCGGCGAGTGGTGAGAGTGCGCATCGCCTCTCATACTGGCGAGCCCCACCCGCATCCGCGAAACCCCGGCGCGTCGCGCCGACGTCTCGGTGCGCGGGCGGTCACCCGGCCGCACTCGCCGGGCACGGCATCCGTCGTCCTCAGTCCCGAGCCCGGCCCGGCCCGTACAGCTCGGCGACCTTCTGCGAGGTGAACCAGCCGTCGTAGGCCGCGGACTTCGGCCACCCCTCGGGCGAGTCCTGCCAGTCCTCCTGCCGGCCGTAGGGCAGCAGGTCGATCAGCGGGAAGGTGTGGGTCAGCTGCTCGGTGCCGCGACCGTCCGTGTGCCACGTGCGGTACACGGTGTCGCCGTCGCGGAGGAAGACGTTCACCGCGAAGCCGCCGCCGGCAGGGGCGCCCATGTCGGCGCCGAACGAGCTGTCGGCCGTCGAGTACCACTCCATGCGGTTGCCGGCCTTCTCCTTGTACGCCAGCGCCTCGTCGATCGGACCCTGCGTCACGATGACGAATCGCGCGTCGTACGGCTCGAGGAACTCCAGGCGGGTGAACTGCGACGTGAACCCGGTGCAGCCGGGACAATGCCATTCCTTGCCCTCGAACCACATGTGGTTGTAGACGATGAGCTGGGAGCGGCCCGCGAAGACGTCGGCGAGGCGCACCGGCCCGTCCTTGCCCACGAGCGTGTACTCCGGCAGCTCCACCATCGGCAGCCGCCGTCGCTGCGCGGCGATCGCATCGAGCTCGCGGGTGGCGGCCTTCTCGCGAACGCGCAGCTCGGCGAGCTCGCGGCGCCACGTCTCGGCGTCGACGACGGGCGGAAGGGCGGACGTGGTCGTGGTCTGCATCGGAACCTCCGAGTGTGCGAGTGCGTATGTTCACACTGTACACATCTGGATGCCGGCGTCAAGGGTGCTCGCGCGAACGCAGGCGCGCCCGCCCGTCGCCAATCCACGCGTCGCCGGCGCGTACCTCGGCGCACATCATGTGCTCTCGCCGAGTGCGCGCTATGCGCGCGCGGAGCGGGCGTCTTCGGCGAGGTCACACGATCTCGACAGGATGCCGACGGTCGCAGCATCCGCTTCACCCGGGCGTTCCCCGGGTCACCTCGCGCCGTGGGGGCGCACGATCTGGAGTCGCGGAGGCGGTGTCGCTCACCGCGGCTAGCATTCCGCTATGGCCTCTCATGCCGACAAGCCCGTGCTGCACGTGGATACCGCGGCGGAGTGGGAGAGCTGGCTGGAGTCCAACCCCGACCCGGACGGGGTTCGACTGCGACTGCGCAAGACGGCGACCGCCAAGCCGGGGATCACGTACGCCGAAGCGCTCGACGTCGCACTCTGCTTCGGCTGGATCGACGGGCAGAAGCAGTCGCTCGACGCGGACTACTTCCTGCAGGCGTTCACTCCGCGACGATCGCGCAGCATGTGGTCGAAGGTCAACATCGGGCACGTGACGCGACTGATCGAGGAAGGCCGGATGCGGCCTGCGGGCCAGCAGGAGATCGATCGGGCGAAAGCGGACGGGCGCTGGGATGCCGCCTACCGCCAGCGAGACGGCGACGTCCCCGCGGAGTTGCAGGCGGCCCTCGACGCCGACCCCCAGGTCGCTGCCGCCTTCGCGGCGCAGTCCGCGCAGAACCGGTTCGCGATGTCCTTCCGCGTGGGGAATCTCAAGCGCCCGGAGTCACGCGCTGCCCGCGTCGCCCAGTACGTCGAGCTGCTCAAGCGGGGCGAGTCGATCCACTGACGTGACCGTCGATGGCCTCACCATCTCCGCCGCCACGCCGAGGCAGCCGCTGCCACCTGCCGAAACCCATCGACTTCGGGCGATTGTGGACAACGACCGACAGGGCCAGAAAGATGAGCTGATGGCGCTCTCCTCTTCTGACACTGCTGGTGGGGTTGCGGCGGTGGAAGCGTGACCGGCACACGCTCGTTCGTCGTCACCGGCGCGAGCGGCGGAGTCGGCAGCGCGATCGCCGAGCATCTGGCCTCACTGGGTCACGTCGTCGTCAACCTCGACCCCGATGCCGACCCGCGGCGATCCGCCTCGCGAACGCACCATTACCCCGGGAGTGCGGGGAACCCGGCCGACGCCCTGGCGGCTGCCGAGCTCGCAGAGAGCCAGGCTCCGCTGGCCGGGTGGGTCAACAACGCCGCAGTGTTCCGCGACGCCAGCCTCGCCAGCGCCTCGGCGGGTGAAATCGAGGAGCTCGTAGCCCTGAACCTGAACATGGCGATCACCGGCTGCCGGATCGCCATTCAGCACTTCCTGGCTTGCTCCCGTCCCGGGTCGATCGTGAACGTGTCCTCACACCAAGCCCAGCGACCGGTACGGGGAGCACTGCCCTACGCCACCGCGAAAGCCGCCATCGAAGGACTGACCCGCGCGGCCGCAGTCGACCACGGCCCGCAAGGAATTCGGGTGAATGCCGTGGCATTGGGCTCCATCACGACGCCACGGTACGAGCAGTACCGCCAACTGCACCCTGAAGCTGATCAACAGATGGCTGCTCTGCACCCGATCGGCCGTATCGGCCAGCCGCACGACGTCGCACACGCCGTGGCTTTCCTTCTGTCGGAGGCGTCTGACTTCGTGACGGGCGTCGTACTGCCCATCGATGGCGGCCGGGGCGCGCTCGGCCCCGACCCGGAGAGCACCTAGCGCCGTGGGCGCCGCTCCAAACTCACAGGAAATGAATCACAAAAAGATAACGACAGACACTTCCCTTCGTTACCTCGCCGTTATAGAGTGCATGCACGGTAGTTGTTTTGCTGTGGCAGCTACCGGCATGTGATTGCAGGACACTCTTGGTGCAAGGGACAAGGGCCGGTCGGTAGCCTCTCCGACCGGCCCTTACTCTTGCCGTCGCGCAACGCCTCTCCTCCCCAGCCAGGGCGACACACGCACTCGCGCCGGTTATCCACAGAAAAAGCTCTTGACCAGCATTTTCTTACCTCTCTGATGTCGGAGCCCCTCGGCATGATGGAGGTATGAACTTCCCGCTCGCCGACCTCCAGGGCATCGCCGCACTGCTTGGCGGCGCGCTCGCGGAGCCGCTCGATCGAGACGGGCAGCGCAGCCTCAGCGACGAGCAGCTCATCGCCGCGCTGAAGATCACGGAAGAGATCGGGCGATGGACGGATGCCGCCCGCCTGGGTCTCGCCGGAGAGGTCGGGCGCCGCAGCGAACCCGGCGCCGCGGATGTCAGCCTGACGACCACGTACGGCTGCGACACCCCGATCGATCTCCTCGAGCGTGCGATCCACGTGTCGAACGCGACGGCGCGGGCGCGGCTGCGGACGGCACGGGCGATCACGAACGGGATGACTCTGACGGGGCAGACGAGGCCCGCCCCCTTGGACCACGCACGTCGGGAGTTCGCGGCGGGACGCCTCAGTCTCGACGCCCTGACCACCATCGCCGACGGCCTGCGCCCGCTCCAGCGGCGATGCGGCGCCGGCGAGTTGGCTGCGGCCGAGAGCGAACTCGTGCGTGCTGCCGTCGGAGAAGGCGGTGACCCGCCGTGCAGCGTCTATGAGCTCAGGATCATGGCCCAGACCTGGGCACTGTTCCTCGACCCCGATGGAACCCTGCCCGACGAAGACTCCGAGCGCATGCGCACCTTTCGCATCGGGCGGGAGCGCAACAACCTCTTCCCTCTGCACGGCAACGTCACCGCCGACATCGCGGCCGCGCTGCAGCGTCTGCTCGACGCCCACCTCAACCCCCGCGTCCAGGACCGCGCTCCCCGCTTCGCCGACGTCGACACAGGCATCGACGGCGACTCGCCCGACGAGCACGTCCACGACCCGCGCACCGCCGATCAGAAGCGCCACGACGCGTTCGCCGGCATCCTCTCCGCTGCCGCGTCCGCAGCAGAGAGCCCGACTCTCGGCGGCGCGGCGCCGACGCTCGTCGTCACCATTGCCGAGAACCAGCTCGACCGAGCCGACGGCGTCGCCTTCGTCGACGGCCCGGACGGCGAGGTCCCGGTCCCGGCGACCTTCGCACGGCAAATCGGATGCCACGGCACAATCCATCGCGTCAGGCTCGGTCCGAACGGCTCGATCAAGGCCCTGTCGGTGCTCGATCGCGTCTTCACGCACTGGCAGCGGAAGGCGATCACCGCCCGCGACGGCGGCTGCGTCATCCCCGGCTGCCGCGTTCGCGCCGCCTGGTGCGAAGTGCACCATGTGACAGGCCATGCGCACGGAGGCCCAACGGACGTGGCGAACGGCGTCCTGCTCTGCTGGCACCATCACCGCACCATCGAGACCAGCGGGTGGGAGATCCGGATGGTCGACGGCGTGCCGCAGGTGAGGCCGCCGACCTGGATCGATCACCGAAGACCATGGCGATCCACGAACCGGGTGCTCCACGACGATCTGCGAGCGAGATCGGCCTAGCGGGCGCGCGGCACAACAAGGCTCCCGACGGCAGGGTTCGACCGCAACATCTCGGCCGCACGAACAAGGGCCGGTCGGGAAACCGCCCGACCGACCCTCGTACCTGCGCGAACTCCTAGTGGTTGACCGCCTTCTCGGCACCGATGCCGGTGAGCGAGCGCACCTCCATCTCGGACTGCTTCCTCGCGTCCTCCGGGGTCTTGTCGAGCACGCTCACGATCCAGCCCAGCAGGAACGCGAGCGGGATCGAGATGATGCCGGGGTTCGACAGCGGGAACCAGGCGAAGTTGATCGCCTCGGTCTTGAGCATCGACGTCTCAGAGCCCGACACGACCGGCGAGAACACGATGAGCAGGATCGCCGAGGCGAGACCGCCGTACATGCTCCACAGGGCGCCCTTCGTCGTGAAGCGCTTCCAGAAGAGCGAGTACACGATGGTGGGCAGGTTGGCCGACGCCGCGACGGCGAAGGCGAGCGCGACCAGGAACGCGACGTTCTGGCCGTTCGCGCCGATGCCGCCGACGATCGCCACGATGCCGATGATGACCACCGTGCGGCGCGCGACCTTGACCTCGGCGCCCGGCTCCGGCTTGCCCTTCTTCACGACCGACGCGTAGATGTCGTGCGCGAACGAGGCGGCTGCCGTGATGGTGAGGCCGGCGACCACCGCGAGGATCGTGGCGAACGCGATCGCCGAGATGAGGCCGAGCAGCAGCGGTCCGCCCAGCGAGAACGCGAGCAGCGGTGCCGCCGAGTTCGGGCCGCCGGGTGCGGCGGCGATGACCGCCGGGCCGACGAGGGCGGCGGCGCCGTAGCCGAGCACCAGCGTGAACACGTAGAAGATGCCGATCAGCCAGATGGCCCAGACCACCGACTTGCGCGCCTCCTTTGCCGTGGGCACGGTGTAGAACCGCATGAGCACGTGGGGCAGTGCGGCCGTGCCCAGCACGAGGGCGAGGCCGAGCGAGAGGAAGTCGATCTTCGCGACCTCAGACACGCCGTACTTCAGGCCCGGGTCGAGGATCGCCGGGTTCTCGGCGACCGCGACGGCCTTGTCCAGAAGCGCGGAGAAGTCGAACCCGTTGAGCGCGAGCACCCAGACCGTCATCACACCGGCGCCGGCGATGAGCAGCACCGCCTTGATGATCTGCACCCACGTGGTGCCCTTCATGCCGCCGATGAGCACGTAGAGGATCATGAGGGCGCCCACCACCGTGATGACGAGAGCCTGACCGAGCTGGTCGCCGATGCCGAGCAGCAGCGAGACCAGACCACCGGCACCTGCCATCTGTGCGAGCAGGTAGAAGAAGCAGACGACGAGCGTCGTGGTCGCTGCGGCGATGCGCACCGGGCGCTGCTTCAGGCGGAACGACAGCACGTCGGCCATCGTGAACTTGCCCGTGTTGCGCAGGAGCTCCGCGACGAGGAGGAGGGCCACCAGCCAGGCGACCAGGAACCCGATCGAGTACAGGAAGCCGTCGTAGCCCGTCATGGCGATCGCGCCGACGATACCCAGGAACGACGCCGCAGACAGGTAGTCGCCGGCGATGGCCGCGCCGTTCTGGCCACCGGTGAACGACCGCCCTGCGGCGTAGTAATCCGCGGCCGTCTTGTTGTTCCGGCTGGCGCGGAACACGATGACCATCGTCACGGCGACGAACGCGCCGAAGATGGCGATGTTGAGCCAGGGCTCACCGGGCGAGGTGCTCGCCGCTTCGAAGCGCAGCATCAGCGGGCCTCCTCGTTCTTGAGAGCGTCGGACACGAAAGTGCCGGTCTCGATCTCGTCGCGGATCTCCTCCGCGAGCGGGTCGAGGTTGCGGTTGGCGTAGTGCACGTACCAGGTCGTCACGGCGAAGGTGGTGACCACCTGTGCCATGCCGAGCACCATCGCGATGTTGACGCTTCCGAACACCCGGGTGGACATGAAGTCGTGCGCATAGGTGGCGAGCAGCACGTAGGCGAAGTACCAGGCGAGACAAGCGCCCAGAACGGGGAAGACGAAGCTCCGGTGGGTGCGCCGAAGCCGTTGGAACTCGGATGATGATTGGACCGCGCCGTAGTCGACCTCTGCGAGGTCTACGGCGGCGCGTGGGGCTTCGTTGCCCATGGCGTCTCTCCTTCGAGGGGGGGTCGGCGGACCGTCGGCCGCGCCGCTGCGTTGACAGTGCGACCATGGTCGCGCGCGGCCGGGCGTGCCGGGGGTGGCCGCCGTTCGTCGTCGGTGAGCGGGGTCCACGGTGCGACGAACGGCGGATCGACGACGACGAACGACAGCGACGAACGACGGCGGCTACGCTGGCGTGCATGCCCGAGTCGATGCTGCTCGCCGCTGCCGCCGGCGCCGTCGCCGGGGCACTCGCGGTCGGCGTGGTCCTTCTGCTCCGGCGGATCGTCGTCACCTCGAAGGATCTCGGCACCGACGTCGAGCAGGCGACGTACCAGACGCTGCACCTCGCGAGCCGCGCGGCCAAGCACCTCCGCGGCGGCATCGCCGAAGGCGACGCGACGCGTGCCGGGCGGCACCTGCGCGCCCTTCTCGGGTGCGAGACCCTGGCTCTCGTCGACTCGGCGGGCCATGTCACGGTCGAGGGCGACGACGCCGTCCGTGAGGTCGCCGGACGCCTGGCGGCCGAGGTGCGCGCCTCGAACCGTCCGCAGCTGCAGCGGCGCATCCGGATCGGCGACCGGGAGACGGATGTCGTCGCCGCGCCGATCCTCGCGGGCGGCGCGCCCGCCGGGGCCATCGTCGCCTTCGCCCCGCGTGTGCGGGCGGGTCTCGTACGCGCGACCGGCGAGGTCGCGGACTGGGTCGCGGCGCAGGTCGAGCTCGGCGAGCTCGACGCGTCGAGAGCGGCGCTCGCCGAGGCCGAAGTGCGCGCGCTGCGCGCGCAGATCAGCCCTCACTTCATCTACAACTCGCTGAACGCGATCGCCTCGTTCATCAACACCGACCCGGCCAAAGCACGAGAGCTGGTTCTCGAGTTCGCCGACTTCACCCGCTACTCGTTCCGCCGCCACGGCGACTTCACCACGGTGGCCGAGGAGCTCCGCTCGATCGACAGCTATCTGAAGCTCGAGCGCGCACGATTCGGCGACCGACTGAAGGTGACGCTGCAGATCGCGCCGGAGGTCCTCTCGACGGTCGTGCCGTTCCTCTCGATCCAGCCGCTCGTGGAGAACGCGGTGAGGCACGGGCTCGAGGGCAAGGAGGGGGGCGGACGCATCACGATCGAGGCATCCGATCAGGGCGCGTTCGCCGAGATCAGCGTCGAGGACGACGGCGTCGGCATCGACCCCGACGCGCTCGAACGTGCGCTCGCCGGCGCGGCGACCGGCCAGCACGTGGGCCTGCGCAACGTGGACGCGCGCCTGCGACAGGTGTACGGCAACGAGCACGGACTGGTCGTCGAGACCAACGTGGGTGCCGGAACTCTGGTGCGGATGCGGGTGCCGAAGTCGCAGCCGGGCCGTGTCGCGGCAGCGTCCGGCGCTCCCGGCCGGATACCGGCATCCCCCGCTCCTGCCGGCACGGAAGGGAGGCGGGAACGGTGATCTCCGTGCTCATCGCCGACGACGAACAGCCCGCGATCGACGAGCTCGCGTTCCTGCTCGGGCAGGACGCGCGCATCGGCGTCATCCACCAGGCGGCGTCGGGCGCCGAGGCGATCCGGCTCCTCACGCGCGAGCCCGTCGACGCCGCATTCCTCGACATCCACATGCCCGGCCTCAACGGCTTCGATCTCGCCCGCGCGCTGCAGCGCTTCGAGCGCCGGCCGGCGCTCGTCTTCGTCACCGCCGACGAAGAGAGCGCCCTCGAGGCCTTCGACCTCGCCGCGGTCGACTATCTGCTCAAGCCGGTGCGCACCGAACGGCTGCACCGCTCGGTCACCCGCATCGTCGAGGCGATCAAGTCTCAGGCGGCGCCGTCGACGGATGCCGCGGCCTCCGCGAAACCCGAGATGATCGCGGTCACTCTGGGCGGCACGACGCGCATGATCCGGCGCGACGAGGTGCGCTACGTGCAGGCGCAGGGCGACTACGCCCGGCTGCACACCGAGGAGGCGAGCTACCTCGTGCGGGTGCCGATGTCGGACCTCGAACGGCAGTGGGCCGACACGTTCGTGCGAATCCACCGCTCGTACCTCGTCGCGATCCCGCATCTGGCCCGCCTGCGGCTCGGCGGCGATCACCCGAGTGTCGTGGTCGGCGTCGCCGAACTGCCGGTGAGCCGGCGCCTTCTGCCGGCTCTGCGCGATCGACTCGAGTCGACGACGATCCGGCCGCGGACATGACGTCCCGCGCATCGCACGGCGGCGCCGGCGAGGACTCCGACTCTCACGCCGGCGGCCAGCTGTCCCGAGACACACCCGGCTCGCACGCCGCCGCGGATGACGTTCACCCCGACCGCGCGGCGTCATCCAGTGCTGCGGCAGCACCCCAGCGCGTACGCGTGACCGCACCGCGCGCCGGCTCGCCCGCCGCCTCTGCCCGGCCGGTGTCGCGCAACGCCGCCGAGGCGCCGACGAGCGACATCGCGGGAGTGTACGTGCGTTCGCTGATCCGCTCGCAGCTGCGCCTCGGGGTCGTGTTCGCGGTCGGATTCGCCGCGGCGACGGCACTGTTCGTGCTGGCGATCGCCTTCGTGCCCGAGCTCGACACGACGTTCGTGCTCGGCGTGCCGGCGTCGTGGCTGCTGCTCGGCGTGGGCGTGTACCCGCTGGCCATCACCGTCGCCGCGCTCTATCTGCGTGCGGCTTCGCGCAATGAGGCACGCTATCGGTCGCTGACGGAGGACGAGTGAACCCCGCCATCGGCTACACCGCGATCGCCGCCGTCGCGATCGTGTCGGCGCTCATCGGCTTCTACGGTCTGCGGGTCTCCCGCACGACGAGCGACTTCTACGTGGCGAGCCGCACGGTGCGGCCGTGGTGGAACGCGTCAGCCATCGGCGGGGAGTACCTGTCGGCGGCGTCGTTCCTCGGCATCGCGGGCCTCATCCTGCTCACCGGATCGGCGGCGCTCTGGTTCCCGATCGGCTACACGGCCGGGTACCTCATGCTGCTGCTGTTCGTCGCGGCGCCGCTGCGCCGCTCGGGCGCCTACACGATCCCCGACTTCACCGAGGCGCGGCTCGACTCGCTCTGGGCGCGCCGCGTGACGAGCACGCTCGTCATCGTCATCGGCTGGTTCTACATCGTGCCGCAGCTGCAGGGCGCGGCACTGACCGTGCGGATCACCACGGGTCTCCCGGCCTGGGTCGGCTCGCTCGCCGTCGCGGTGATCGTCGCCGTCGTCGTGGCAGCCGGCGGCATGCGGTCGATCACGTTCGTGCAGGCGTTCCAGTTCTGGCTGAAGCTCACGGCGCTCGCGATCCCGGTGATCGCGATCCTGCTCCTCGTGGGCGATGTGCCGCCCGCCCTGCCGCCCGTCGAGGCCTTCCCTGCGAGCGCCGGCCCGGGCGACCTCGAGGTGTACCGGACGATCTCTCTCATGGTGGCGCTGCTGCTCGGCACCTTGGGGCTCCCCCATGTGCTGGTGCGCTTCTACACCAACCCGGACGGGGTGGCAGCGCGGCGCACGACCGTCATCGTGCTCGTGATGCTCTCGGTCTTCTACCTGTTCCCCACGGCGTTCGGGCTGCTGGGGCGGGCGTTCGCCCCCGATCTCGCCGCCTCGGGCGACGCCGACGCGCTCATCCTGCTGCTGCCCGGCCGGCTCGTCGCCGGGCCGCTCGGAGACCTGCTCACGGCCCTCGTCATCGCCGGCGCGTTCGCGGCGTTCCTCTCGACGTCGTCGGGTCTCGTCGTCTCCCTCGCCGGCGTGATCAGTCAGGACCTTCTCGGCGGCAGCGTCCGGGGGTTCCGCATCGCTGCCGTGCTCTCGTCGTTCGTCCCGCTCGTGGTGGCCCTGGCCACGGAGTCGGCGGGGCTGGCCGGCAGCGTCGGACTCGTCTTCGCGTTCACCGCATCGACGCTGTGTCCCGTGCTCCTGCTCGGCATCTGGTGGCGCGGCCTCACGGCGCGCGGCGCGATCGCCGGCATGCTCACCGGCGCGGTGCTGTCGGGCGTCGCGATCCTCGGAGGCGGGATCATCTCGGCGTGGCTGCCCGCGCTGCGCCCGTTCCTCGAGCAGCCGGCGGCGTGGACCGTGCCGATCGCGGTGCTCGTGATCGTGCTCGTCTCACGCGGCGACCGCCGCGGGATCCCGCGTGGCACCGACCTGTTCCTCGCCCGGCTGCACACGCCGGAAGGGTCCCGGCGCGTCGGGCTCGACGGCTGACCGCCCTTCGACAAGCTCAGGGACCGGGAGCCGACAAGCAGCGCCGCCGCAGGCGTCACACGCCGCCGCCGCCTCCGCCGCCACCACCACCGCCGGCGGAGCCGCCGCCCGACGAACCGCCCGACGACGAGGACGCCGAGGCCGACGACGACAGCGTCGAGATGCCGGCCGAGAACGCCGCGGCGTTGAACCCCGTCGAGCCCGCGTACCAGCCGGGTGAGTTGCCTTCGCCGTAGAGCACGGCGATCTCGTCGGCCCACTTCTTCTCCTGGCCGAAGACGACCGCGTACGGGAGCAGCTTCTCGTACAGCTTCAGCTTCACCCGCGGATCGGAGATGTCGACCGGCACCCGCTCGGCCCCATGCGGAGACTGCAGCATGCGGATGCGGTCCGCCTCCGCCCATTCGATGAACTGCTTCAGCCCGTGCAGGTGGTCGCGCACCTCCGCGCCGGCGGCGGTGAGGGGCTTGCGCGAGACCATGCCGCCCACGACGACCACGACGAGGAACGCACCGACGATCAGCAGGATCGGCACCAGCGGTGAGACCCAGGCGACCATCGCCGCGATGCCCGACAGCAGCACCAGCCCCGCCGAGATGATCGCGATCGCCACCGGCCACGCCCTCGCACCCGCGGGGACGGCGCGACGGAGTCCGCGCGTCGAGAGCTCCGACGTCGCAGCCCTGAGCACCGACTGCGCCGTCGACGAGAACCGCGTGTCGGTGCGCCCGAACTCGAACTCCTCACCGGGCACGCCGTTCGGGAAGAGGCCGGGAAGCAGCATCCGTCCGTCTCCGTCTGCGAGCGACGGGTCGACGAGCACGGCCTTCAGCCGGGTGCCGCCGAACAGCTTCGCCGGGCCCTCTTCGATACGGATGCTGCCCACCACCGCCTGCTCGAGCACCTCAGCGGGGATCGCCTTCGTCGTGTGACCGAGAAGCACCGCGCTCTCGAGCGCGTCGATGCCGCGCGGCGGAGTGTACTCGGCGATGATCACGGGCCGGCCGGGTTCGTCCTGGAGGTGCCGCGCGCGCGTGCGGGCCGCGAGGACCACGGCGGTGCCGAGGCCCAGCAGCGCCACCAGCGCCTGCAGCCAGCCCCACGGCGAGGCGAGGTACGACGTGTCGAATTCGGTGAACGTCTCGGGCTCGAACCCGATGGCGATCGTCATCGTCTGGTACGGCTGCACGTCCGAGACGGATGCCGTGACCGCACCGTCGACCTCCGAGATGTCGCACCTGCGGGTGTCGTCCTGGTAGCCGACGTAACAGGCCTGCGCACCCGTGCGTGCGGCATCCAGCTCGTCCGGCATGGTCACACGGGCAGTGACGCGCCCGAACGGCTGCGGCCACGCCGTGCCGTTCACATCCCAGTAGAACTCGTCCGACCCGGTGTCGGCGAAGTGGCGGGTGGCGTTCTCGAGCGTGTAGGTGAAGACGTAGGTCTGACGGCCGTGGACGAAGTCGTCGGCACGCGAGGTCATCAGGAAGAGGCCGTCCTCGGTCTCGGTCTCGGCCTCGCGCGGCGCCCCGTTCTCGTCGGTGAGAGAGACCAGCTGGGGGTCGAGCGGCGCCCCCTGATAGCTGTCGGGGATGGCGCGGCGCATGCCGCGGTTCTGGTCGGACTCGGGGAAGATCGCCACGAACGTCTCCACGACCGTGAGGGTGCTCGTGCCGTCGTCTGCGCGGCCGAGCTGGTACTCGACATCGAGGCTCTCGAACGAGAAGTCCTCCACATCCGCACGGGCGGAAGGAGCAGCGACCGCTGCGAGCACCGCGCCCGCGAGGAGCGCGAGCAGCAGCCCCACGACGGCGAGACGACGCGCGCGCCACGACGCGATGGTGGAAGACGACATGCCGCCAGCCTAGGGTCCGCACCCTGCCCTACTCTTGACGGTATGACCGACCGCCGTCTCGCCATCGACGCCTGGGAGAGCCTCTTCCGGGCCCAGCACGAGGTGTTCGGCGACATCAACGGCGACTTCGACGACGAGAAGCTGAGCCAGGCCGAATACGACGTCCTCCTGACCGTCACGCGCTCCGACGACCTCACCGCGCGCCTGCGCGACGTGACCGCCAACATGCTCATCAGCCAGCCCAGCGTGTCGCGTCTCGTCGACCGCATGGTGGCACGTGGGCTGCTCACCAAGTGCGCGGATCCTGACGACGGGCGCGGGGCGCTCGTGCACGCGACGGATGCCGGGGCGTCCCTGTTCCGCCGCATCGCCAGTGCCCACGGCCGGGCGATCGCCGAACGGATGTCGCTGCTGTCGGACGCGGAGCTCGCCCAGCTGCGCGAGCTCACGGCCAAGCTCCGCAAGCCGCAGCCCGGCTGCTGACTCCCAGCTCGGTCGTTGGGCGAGCGCAGCGAGACGAAACGCCCCAGCCGGCGTCGCACGTCGGCTCACTGCGTTTCGTCTCGCTCGTTCCTCGCTCGCTCAACGACCGTGGGCGCCGTCGCGGCTCCTCAGGGGGTGCGCCGCCGGAGCGTGAGCGATGCGAGGACAAGCGCTCCCGCGGCGAACGCGACCACCACGAGGAGCGGCCCGAAGACATCCCATCCCTCGTCGCCCGCAGTCACCGCGTTGATCGTGTCGATGGCGTAGCTGAGGGGCAGCACCTTCGAGATCTGGTACAGCGCCTCGGGCATGTCTTCACGCGGCATGAAGAGGCCGCCGAGGATGATCTGCGGGAACACGATCAGCGGCATGAACTGCACGGCCTGGAACTCGGTCCGCGCGAAGGCGCTGGCGAGGAGTCCCAGCGCGCTGCCGAGGATCGCGTCGACGACCGCCACGAGGCCCAGCTGCCACAGCGGTCCGTCGACATCGAGCCCGCACACCCACACCGCGAAGGTGACGGTGATGACGGCCTGCAGCGTGGCCATCAGGGCGAACGCGAGACCGTAGCCGAGGATGAAGTCCGCCTTGGCGATCGGCGTCGTCATGAGCCGCTCGAGGGTGCCCGACCGCCGCTCGCGGAGCGTCGTGATGGAGGTGATGAGGAACATCACGATGAACGGGAAGAGCGCGAGGATCGGACCGCCGAACTGGTCGAACACGCCCTCCTGTTCGCTGAACAGCCACGCGAACAGCCCGACGAGGATGCTCGGCGCGACGAGCATCAGAGCGATCGAGCGCGGATCGTGGCTGAGCTGGCGGAGCACACGCCCGGCCGTCGCGAAGGTGAGCGTGCCGTTCACGAGCCGCTTCCTTCATCCGCGGACTGCCCCGGCGGCGGCTCCTGCGCCGGCGCGTGGGGATGCCGCGCCTGCTCCCGCGCCTCGCGACGCGTGAGTGGGTGCGGTTCGGGGTCGTCGACCTCCGCGCGCGAATCCTCAGCCCCATCCGGTCCCCGTGCCCCATCCGGTCCCCGAGCCCCATCCGGACCTCGAGCCCCATCCGGTCCCTGAGCCCCATCCGGTCCCTGAGCTTGTCGAAGGGCGTCGCGTTCGATGAGCGTGAGGAACGCGGCATCCGGATCGGTCGTCCCGGTGTCGGCCAGCAGTCCGTCCGGCGTCGTGTCGGCGATGATGCGTCCCGCTCTCATCAGGACGAGGCGGTCGCAGCGCAGCGCCTCGTCCATGACGTGGCTCGAGACGATGAGCGTCGCGCCGGCGTCCGCGAGAGCGCGGAACACCTCCCACAGCTCCGCGCGCAGCACCGGATCGAGCCCGACCGTCGGTTCGTCGAGCACGAGCAGCTCGGGGGCGCCGAGCATCGCGACGGCGAGCGAGACGCGGCTCTCCTGCCCGCCGCTGAGCGAATCGATGGTCTGATCCCGCTGCTCTTCGAGCCCCACCTGCTCGATGACCCGGTCGACGTCGCTGCGCGGCGCGCCGACGAGGCGCGCGAAGTACCGCAGGTTCTGCTCGATCGTGAGGTCGCCGTACACCGACGCCGCCTGGGTGTCGTACGCCACCCGCCGCCGCAGCGCGCTCGATCCGCCCGGCTCGCCGAGCACGGTCACGGTGCCGCCCGCGATCTTCTGCACGCCCACGATCGAGCGCATCAGCGTCGTCTTGCCGCATCCGGACGGCCCCATCAGCCCGGTGATCTGCCCGCGCGGGATGTCGAGGTCGAGCGCCGTGAAGACCTCGGTCTTCCCACGTCGCACATGCAGATCACGCACGCTGACGGCATCCATGGGCTCAGGTTAGACCCGCGTCACCAGCGGTTGTGGACCTCCTCTGCCCAGCCCAGGATGCCGTCGAACCTCACGACGTCGCCGCCGGGCACCGCGAACGTGCCCGCCCAATGGCCGAAGCACTGGTCGGTTCGTGAGGCGACGACGCCGAGATTCGTGCGGGTCACCTTGTCGTAGAAGGGCGTGAAGGATGCCGTGAGCCCACCGCCGGTGACGCGCCACGGCCTGCGCCACTCGGCGATGTCGTAGTCCCACTCGAGCTCATCGTGGATCTTGTGCAGCCGTCCGTCCACCAGCACGGCGTTCTCGGTGGAGCCCGTGCCCTGGGTCCAGCGGCCGCCCACCTGGATGCCGATCGTGCGCCCGCCCGACGTCCCGGAACCCGCACCCCAGTTCCAGCGGACGTCGTACGGCCAGCGACCACGACCGTGGTCGAGCACCGCCCACGACTCCCCCGCCGGCACGTCGTGCGTGACGCCGTCCACGGTGACCGATCCGGAGGCGGGACGGGCGACGTCCTTGACGGTGTACTGGAAGCGCGTCGCGCTCCACGGCACCACGACGGCCAGCCGCTCATGGCCGGCCGGCAGCGCGGCGAACACGTCGAACGAGGCATGCGGAATCCGGGCTCGCAGCCGTGTGCCGCCCTCCTCCGGAAGGACCTCGATCTCGAGGTCCTTCGCGCGAGCGCGGGCCGGCCCGCTCTCGACGGCGGCCGCAAGCTCGAAATCCCGCGCCGGGATGACGGTCGCGCCCTTGCCCCACGTGCGCTCGGTCGCACGGTCGAACACCCACACCTCGTGCACGGCGGCGTAGTCGATCGACGACACCGTGAGCGCGAGGATGTGCGTCGGCGTGGTGACGTTCCAGTACTCCCACCGCTTGTTGCGCCCGCGTCCGCGCCCGATGCCCGCCGTGTCGACCACAGGCCGGCGCGCCCAGCCGATCGCCTCCGGGTTGACGCGGCCGTTCGGCAGGGTCAGCGACACGGGGACGGTCAACTCGCGCTCGGTCATGCCGGGTCCTCTCAGGGTCGTTCGATCCTAGGCGGACGTAGTCTGGGCGCCATGCACACGCGCACCCTGGCGAGGCTGCAGGTCGTCGCCGGCCCCATGTTCGCGGGCAAGTCCGAGGAGCTGCTGCGGCGCGTCCGCCGCGCACGCATCGCCGGGCTGGCGGTCGACGTCGTCAGCCACGCGCTCGACGATCGCCGCGGCGAGGGACAGGTCAGCTCCCACTCCGGCCTCAGCGTGCCGTCGCGGTCGGTCCCCGACGTCGAGACGCTGGTCGCCTCGGTGCGGGGTCGCGATCTCGATCTCGTCGCCATCGACGAGGCGCAGTTCTTCGGTCCGGGCCTCGTCGCCGCCGTAGACGCGCTGGTGACTGAGGGAGTGGACGTCGTGGTCTCGGGCCTCTGCGTCACCTTCGACGGTCGACCCTTCGAGCCGCTGCCGGCCCTCATGGCGATCGCCGAGGACGTGCTCAAGCTCACTGCGGTGTGCGCGGTGTGCGGAGAGGATGCCGCGTTCCACCAGCGACTCTCGTCGGGCGATACCGGCGACCCGCTCACTCCGACGACCGAGCAGATCGGTGGCATCGAGTCGTATCAGGCGCGCTGCCGCCGCCACTTCACGGGCGCCGCGCAGTCCTGATCGCGCAGAACGACGGATGCCTCGTCCCGGCCGGGACGAGGCATCCGTCGTTCTCTGCGGAACTGCTTGCTGCGCAGCCGTGCGCGACTACTGCTCGATCGGCTGCGGAGCGTCGTTGGACTCGTGCGCCTGGATCGTCGGCGTACCGCCCTCGGACATCACCTCGATCTTGCGCGGCTTGGCCTTCTCGCTCACCGGGATCGTCACGCTGAGCACACCGTTGTTGTAGTTGGCCGAGATGCGCTCGGTGTCGATGCCCTGGCCGAGGTTGAGCTGACGCAGGAAGCTCGCGGCCTCGCGCTCGCGGGTGATCCACTTGACGTCGTCGCCGCTGTGCAGCGTGCGCTCGGCGCGGATCGTCAGCAGCTGGCCGTCGACGTCGATGTCGACCGAGCCCGGGTCGATACCGGGCAGATCGGCGGTCAGCACATAGTGGTCGCCGTCGCGGTACAGGTCCATCGGCATGCGCCGGGGGCCGCGCCGCTGGTCGAAGAGACTCGACGCCAGACGGTCGAGGTCACGGAACGGGTCGTAGGTGGCCATGGGAATCTCCTCTCTGTCTTGGAGTTGAGCCCACTCGGCTCAACTACGTACAGATTAGCACTCGGCATGGGAGAGTGCTAACAGTCGGAGCGTTCGCTCAGAACGAACACGGCCCCGTCTCGTCTCTGCGTTTCGACTCGCAAGCACGCTCAACGACCACGTTCCTCGCTCGCTCAACGACCGGTCGTTGAGCGAGCGGAGCGAGACGAAACGCCCAAACGGTTGTCAGCACTCGATGACATTGACCGCGAGACCGCCTTCGCTCGTCTCCTTGTATTTGTGCGACATGTCGATGCCGGTCTGCCGCATGGTCTCCACGACGGCGTCCAGCGAGACGTAGTGCGACCCGTCGCCGCGCAGCGCCAGGCGGGCGGCCGTCACCGCTGTCGATGCGGCGATGGCGTTGCGCTCGATGCACGGGATCTGCACGAGGCCGCCGACCGGGTCGCACGTCAGCCCCAGGTGGTGCTCCATCGCGATCTCGGCCGCGTTCTCGATCTGCCGGTTCGTGCCGCCCATGACCGCGGTCAGTCCCCCAGCCGCCATCGCGCAGGCCGAGCCGACCTCGGCCTGGCACCCGCCTTCGGCGCCCGAGATCGACGCGTTGGCCTTGAACAGCGAACCCAGCGCGGTCGCCGTGAGGAGGAAGCGACGGATGCCGCGGCGGCGGTTCGCCTCGGCCACCTGCTCCTCGTCCCAATCCACCCCCGGCTCGGCGAGCGCGTGCTCGCCGTGATAGCCGAGCAGCGCGCTGCCGACCAGCTCGCCGTACGGGGTGACCGCGTTGCCCGCGCCCAGGCCGGAGTCCGCCAAGAACCGCCACCAGTACATCGCCACAGCGGGAAGGATGCCGGCCGCGCCGTTCGTCGGGGCCGTCACGACCCGGCCGCCCGCGGCGTTCTCCTCGTTGACGGCGAGCGCGAAGGCGCCCAGCCACTCCCCCGGCAGCTCGCGGCGGCCGTCGGCCTCGGCGGCCTCGAGCTGCGCGCGGATCGAGGCCGCACGACGCTTGACGCCGAGCATCCCGGGCAGCACACCGCCGGCATCGAGGCCGGCCTCGACGCACGCCGCCATGGCGTCCCAGATGGCATCGAGCCCGGCGGCGATCTCCTCGTCGGGGCGCCGCGACGCCTCGTTGATGCGCGCGGCCTCGGCGATCGTGATGCGGCGCTCGTCGCAGAGCGCCAGGAGCTCCTCGGCGCTCGAGAAGTCGAGCGGGTACGCACGAGCTGTGGCGCGCGGCGACGGCTCGTCGCCCTCGCGGCGGATGAACCCGCCGCCGACGGAGTAGTAGGTCTCGCGGGCGAGGAGTCCGGCATCCGTCTTCTGTGCGAGGGGCGCAACGGACGACGCTCCGGTCTCACGCACTCCTGCCACGGCCGTGGGGCGCGCCGGGCCGTCGTCGGGCGACGCCCACGCCTCGAGCGTCATGGCGTTCGGGTGCCCCGGCAGCCGCGTGCGCGGCGCGAACACGATGTCGCCGCGGGCGAACGGCACGGCGCGCACGCCCGCGAGGTCGAGCGACTCCCCTTCTGGCCAGGCGCTCCACGCCGAGCGCACGGCATCCGGGTCCACCGTCTCGGGTCGGAGCCCTCGCAGTCCGGCGACGACCGCGTCCGGCGTGCCGTGGCCGATGCCGGTGGCACCGAGCGAGCCGTACAGCGTGCAGGTCACCCGCCCGACCTGGGGCAGCACGCCGGTCTCGCGCAGGCGGACGACGAAGTCCTGGGCGGCCCGCATGGGTCCGACCGTGTGGGAGCTCGAGGGTCCTACGCCGATGGAGAACAGCTCGAACGCCGAGACGTAGGCGTTCATCACCACCAGGCTAACGCCGCTGCCGGTGCGAATTGCATGCCGTTACCGAGTCGTGAGCGACAGGATGCCTCAACTTGAGGGGTTCCACGGTGCAGTGTGACACCTCACTCCCGGCGATGAAATGACACGAGACCCACGGTGTTCCCCTCCGAGTCCTCCACGAAGGCCTGCCACTCCTCGTGGCCGGCCGGACCCAGCGCGTCGTCCTCGTGGGTGAAGATCACGTGCGGAGCGGTGACGACGCGGGCGCCTTCCTGGACGCGTTCGACAGCGACTCGCACGTCGTCCACCCGCAGATAGATCAGTGCCGTCGGCGCACCTCGTTCCAGCAACAGGCGGACGCCGTCGAGGTCGAAGAAGAGCAGTCCCGGCGGATCGAACCGCGCCGTGGGCGGCACACCGAGGAGGTCCGTGTAGAAAGCGGCGGCGCGCTCGAGGTCGTCAGCGTGCTGGGCGACCTGGACGAGTCTCATGGCGCCATTCTGCGTCACGCGCGTACCGCCGCACCATTGCCTCTGGCGGATCCGGCGGTGGTGCGATAGGCAGGGAGGAGCCCCGCGCAGACATGGCGGAGGCGACACGAGAGAGGACGCGCGATGCTCTTCGTTCTTTACCTCATCCTGCTCCTGGGCGGCATGTACCTGGTCGGCTCGGCCTTCGCGGCCCCCTTCCTGCCGGCCCTGGTGTTCGTCGCCGGAGTGCTGTGCATCTCACTGGCGGTGGCTCTTCCCATCGCGGCGCAGCGGATCGACAGCGACCCCCGGGAGTAGCCCGCGGCGCCGGCCGACGAGGATCACCGTCTGCCCGATTCGCTGGCCTGGCGGGCGGTAGCGCCTGGGCGTCGTTTGTCAACCCCGGCGGTGCCCGGCTCGTCCTCGGTGAGAATCGACTCGCTGCATCAGCGTGGAGGCACCGACATGAGAACAGCGACTTCCGCATCGCCGTGGTCCGGCACCGGACAGGAGAGGTGAGCGAACGATGGTGATGCTCGAACCCCAGATTCGTCCGACAGGACGACAGTACGACTTGCAGCGCGTGGATCAGTCGACGTGGATCATCCGCGACGCGCATGTCCCCACGACCGACGCGAGAAGTGTCGTCGCCTGCATCAGCGAGGCCCCGCTGGAAGGCGTCGACGTGCTTTGGCTGCACCCGCTCGGTCTGCCCACTCGCTACGGCACCGCTGATGCGGTGCTGCGCGACCTCATCCGCCACGGTCGCCGGAGCACAGGGACCACCCGGCCCATACCGATCCCGCATCGTCCTCCGATGAAGCCCGAGCGTCGCTGATGCGGCCGGCGCGATGACGCGTCCGCTCGCCGACGAGTCGCTCTCCGTCCTCGCCCACGGCTACGACTTCGGCGAGCGCGTGTGGCGGCGCTTCCGCGAGGGTGCGCGGTCTGCACCCCTGCGACTGCTGGGCCGGGACGCACTCCTCGTGCGAGGCACCGCGGCGGTTGAGCTGTTCTACGACGAGACGCGAATCGCCCGCCACGGCGCGATGCCCGCGATCGTGCAGGAGACGCTGTTCGGACACGGCTCGGTGCACAGCCTCGACGGCGACGAGCAGCGCCACCGGAAGGCGACGTTCGTGGACATCGCCTACGACGATGCCGAGGTCGAACGTCTGCATCCGCTGCTCGAGCGGGAGTGGCGTCATGAGCTCCACGCGTGGCTGGACGGCGGCGACCGCACGGCCTACGACGCGGCCGTCGGAGCTCTGGGTCGGGCGATCATGACGTGGGCCGGACTGCCGGGCACGCCCGCGGCGAAGACCCGCTGGTCGGCGCGCCTGGCGCAGATCGTCGACGGCTTCGGCGCGCCCTACTCCCCCGCGTACCTCGCGGCAGTCGGCAATCGCATCTGGTCGGACCGGCACGCGCGGCGCCTCATTGAGGCGGTGCGCTCCGGCGACCTCGCTGCCCGAGAGGGGACGGCTCTTCGTTCCTGGGCCTGGCACCGCGATCGCGCGGGCGAACTGCTGCCTGCGCATCTCGCGGGAGTCGAGCTGCAGAATACGATCCGTCCCACGATCGCCGTCGCGCGCTTCGTCGCCTTCGCGGCGAAGGAGCTGCACGACCGGCCCGAGTGGCAGGCTCGCATCGCCGCCGAGACGGCGGAGCGGGAGACCCTGGTGGGGGGTCCTCTCGCGATCATGTTCGCCCAGGAGATCCGGCGGACCGCACCCTTCGTGCCGATGCTCCCCGGATGGGCGACCCAGGACATCGACCTCGACGGGCAGCACCTCGCCGCCGGCGGGCGCGTGCTGCTCGACATCCTCGGCACCGACACGGACGCCGGTTCGTGGGAGAACCCGGCCACGTTCGATCCCGAGCGCTTCCGCGGCGCCGAAGACTACGAGGCGCTGACCGCCTTCATCCCCCACGGCGGTGCCGGTGTGGCGACCGGCCACCGCTGCCCGGGCGAGAAGATCGCGATCTCCGGACTCGCCACGGCGATCGCCGTGCTGAGCGACCCCGGGCTGACCGTCCTCGACTCCGGCCTCACCGTGAACCGTCGCCGGCTTCCGACGATGCCGAAGTCCGGAGCGCACGTGCGGGCCGGCGGAGCAGCGTCTCGCTGCCCGGTCCACTGACGGCGGGGTTCGGCATCCGTCCCCGGGGTCAACCCGCTCCACGCACCGCTCCGGGCCGCCGAGGATAACTGACAGGAGAAATCATGGCCGAGACCGAGCACACCGTCATCACCCGTTCGAATCGCGGACAGTGGGAGGTGTCCGTCGCCGAGCGGCCCGACCTCTCGCAGAGCTTCTCGAGCCGCGAAGAGGCGGTCGATGCGGGACGCACGACCGCCGACGAGCTGAGCTGGCGTCACATCGTGGAGGATGCGGAGCCGACCGGCGTGATCACCGACCCGGCCGACGACTGACGCACCGCAGCGCGTCCGGACGGCGCCCCGCAGGGTTCAGGGCATGGGGAAGTGATGCTCTTCTGCGCGACGGACGTCGGCGAGGGTCGCCTTCCAGGTGGTTCGCCGCGGGCGGCGGCGGTCGAAGAGCTTCCTCAGGGCCTCTCCGACGGAGCGGATCGCGGATCCGAATGTGATCATGGCTGCTCACCTTCAAGCAGTGGCGGTTTGTCTGTGGAACAGGGATATCCCCTGCGCCCGCCACCGTCTTGGGGCTTGACCCGCCTCATGAGTTGTGGTGTCGCCGGTTGGTGCGATGATCCGCACCAGGGACGAGCGGCGGGGAGGGCGGGATGCGGGGCGAGGCGACCGTGCTGCACGCCGATCTGGACGCCTTCTACGCCTCGGTCGAGCAGCGCGACGCGCCCGCGCTGCGCGGCCGGCCGGTCATCGTCGGCGGTGGCGTCGTGCTGGCGGCCAGCTACGAGGCGAAGGCCCGCGGCGTGCGCACCGCCATGGGCGGGCGGCAGGCGCGGGAGCTCTGCCCGGATGCCGTGATCGTACCGCCGCGGATGGACGCCTACTCTGCAGCCAGTCGCGACGTGTTCGCGATCTTCCGGGATACGACCCCGCTCGTCGAAGGCCTCTCCATCGACGAGGCGTTCCTCGAGGTCGGCGGGCTCCGGCGCATCGCGGGCTCCCCCGAGCAGATCGCGGTGGGACTGCGTGCACGGGTGCGCACCGAGGTCGGACTCGCGATCTCGGTCGGGGTCGCCCGCACCAAGTTCCTCGCCAAGGTCGCGAGCGCGGTGAGCAAGCCCGACGGGCTGCTCGTGGTGGAACCGGAGCGGGAGCAGGCGTTCCTGCTCCCGCTGCCCGTCGAACGGTTGTGGGGTGTCGGCGCGGTGACCGCCGAGAAGCTGCACGGGCTCGGCATCCATACCGTCGGCGAGTTGGCCGAACTCGAAGCGGCGACCGCCGAGAGGCTGCTGGGAAGGGCGGCCGGCGCGCACCTGCATGCACTCGCCCGCCTGCGGGACCCGCGCCCGGTCGACTCGACGCGCCGCCGCGGGTCGATCGGCTCGCAACGCGCCCTTGGCAACCGCCCTCGCTCGGCCGAAGAGCTGGACCTCTTCCTCACGCAGATCGTCGATCGGCTCGCGCGCCGACTGCGCGAGCGCGACCGGGTCTGCCGCACGGTCGTACTGCGCCTCCGGTACGGCGACTACGCGAAGGCCACCCGCTCGCGCACGGTCCGGTTCCCGACCGATCGCACCTCGGTGCTGCTCGGCGTCGCACGCGCACTACTCGCGGCCGCGCAGCCCGAGATCGCCGAACGCGGCATCACCCTGATCGGCATCTCGCTGTCGCAGCTGGGGCGCGCCGACAGCATCCAGCCCGAGCTGCCCATCGACTGGGACGACGGCGAGCGCCTCGACACCGTGCTCGACGCCGTGCGCGATCGCTTCGGTGCGACGTCGGTCTCGCGGGCCGCGCAGCTCGGTCGCGACCCGGGCTGGTCGACGCCGCTGCTGCCGGAGCACGAGTGATGTCGCCGGCCGCGAATACCCTGCTGGCATGGCAGAGCGTGTCGAACTGTGGTGGGCTCGCCGCCAGTTCTCCAAAGGCGCGGAGGTGCCGTACCCCGTCGGCAGCTACCGGGAGGCCTGGGCGCCGTTTCCCGCCCTCATCCGCCAGTATCACCCCGAGCTCAACGCCGGCATCGTCCTGAGCCAGGTTCCCCCGGCCGCCGACGTGCTGCTGCTGTGGCAATGCGAGGCAGGGCACAAGTTCGCGGCCACCCCCGACGAGCAGCGCAACCGCCCCGGCCGTGAGCGCCGCCGGTCCGCCTGGTGCCCGGACTGCGCGGACCTTGCCCGGCCTGCCCGGGCACTCCCGATGCGGGAGGTGGTCACGGCGCCCGGCTCCCCCGTGCCGGCCGCGATCGCGAACCCGGTCGACCGCGCCGTTCTCCGGCAGAAGTTGCCGAAGCGAAAGCAGCGTGTGTGCCCCAAGACGCCCGACGTGCCGGTCGGCGAGCCGTTCCACTCGGAGTGTGCGCCGAAGCCGGCGTCGGCGATCGAGGCCCAGCTGCGCGCCGACCTGTTCGCACGCCTCGGGGTGACGCAGGGGATGAACGCGGTACGGGTCGCGCGGCCGTTCTTCGACCACGTGGAGGTGTGGCCCGACATCCTTCTTCCGGAACTGCGCGTCGCCATCGAGTACGACAGCACCGGCCGGCATGGCCTCGAGCACGTCGGCAAGCGCGAGGACGCCGACCGCCGCAAAGGCCGCGCGCTGCGCGCGGCGAAGTGGGAGGTCGTACGGATCCGCACCGGCAAGCTCGAACCACTCGGCCCTCACGACTTGCAGCTGGCGACCTGGAACAGGAAAGGGCTCGACCGCCTCGTCGACACGTTGCGGGACATCCGCGGTCCACTGCTCGTCGACCCGTACCTCGCCTGGTGACTCGGGCGTCGGCCGGAGAATCCGCATGGAGCGGCTGTCTGACGGGCGGGTGATCCGGCCGCGGATTCGTCGTAGTGTGGGCGCGTGTCGATCGTGACGATCGTTCGGAGCGCCGTGGGTGCCGCGTTGCTGGTCAACGCCGTTCCGCACGGCGTGAGCGGTGTCCAGGGCCGGCCGTTCCCGAGCCCGTTCGGCGATCCTCCGGGCGTGGGGATGTCATCTCCACCCGTCAATGTCGGCTGGAGCGCGGCGAACGCGATCGCAGGCGCGCTGCTCCTGCGTCGTGGTCTCCGCTCACCGGCGGAAGCCGTCGGAGCAGCCGTCGGTGCCGTCGCAATGGCGATCGTGGTGTCGTATCACTTCCGCGAGGTGCTGGCCGGAGGCAGAGGTCTCCGGGGCATGCGTCTGGCGAAGGGCGGTTCCGGCCCGCCGCGGAGTCTCGTGAAGGCGACTGAACCGATCGCGAAAGCCTTGGCCGGGCGACGCGTATTCCCGCTGTTCGCGGTCGTCCACCACCGTGGACGCAAGAGCGGAACCGACTATGCGACTCCGGTCGCCGTGGTGCCGACGTCGGATCCGAACATCGTCTTGATCGGTCTGCCGTGGGGACGGAGGACGAACTGGGCAGGCAACGTCGTCGCCGCGGGGAGCGCAGACCTCACCTGGAAGGGCGCCCTGCACTCGACGACTTCGCCCCGCATCATCGAACCCGCCGAGGCCGAAGCCCTGGCCACGCGATGGTTCCGCCCCATCGTGAAGCACATGCCGGCCGCCATTCTGCTCCGGCGTTCGCACCGCTGACCCGGCCGCATTCTCCTCTCGCGGGGGGTGCCTGTGAACCCCCTGCCCTGATCCGCCGACGACTGCCGATGATGGCGGCGTTCAAGCGAGGGTAAGGCAGTGGCAGCGAGAGACGACGACAGCGGCCCGCGACAGCGGAGAAGAAAACCCACCCGCGCGGACCCCGGCCGTGCGATGGCGTTCAGCGACGCCGTCATCGCGATCGTCATCACACTCCTCGTCCTCGACCTTCGGCCGCCCGACGCCGAGCCCGGCGAGTTGCTGCCTGCGCTGCTGGAGGAGTGGCCGACCTACCTGGCGTACGCAGCCTCCTACACCTACCTGGCGGTGATCTGGCTGAACCACAAGGCCGCCTTCACCCGGATCCGGGAGATGGACATCGGCCTGCAGTGGGCGAATCTGGGAATCCTCGCCGCGCTCGCGCTGGTGCCCTGGCCGACAGCCGTGATCGCCGAGACGGCCCGAACCGGCAACATCGACGACGAACGGGTGGCGGTCGCGCTGTACGCGATCGTCGGCGCACTGCTGTGCCTGTCCTGGCTGGTGTTCTTCTCCTATTTGGCGCGGCACCCCGACCTCACCAACGAGGAGGTGGACGACTCCTACTTCGCGCGCGAACGCCCCCGCGCCCTCATCGGAGTAGTCCTGTACCTGGCGGCTGGAGTGGCAGGCGTCCTCCTCCACCCCCTGGTCGCATCAGTCGTCTTCCTCCTGCTGCCCGCGTTCTACGGGTTCACCAGCCACGGACACGACCAACGGCCCGCGTTCCTCCGCGCCGGCGATGACAAGGGCAGAGGAAACACCCGCCCGAGTGGTTCGTGACGCTCTGCTGGACGCTGTGAATCGGCTATTGCAACGTTGTAGTACACCGGTGTAGCTTCACTCGTACTACACCGGTGTACTACCTCGTCATCTCAGCCGCAGGAGGCTGCTCTCGGGGAGCGCGTGCGCCGAGCAGCGGGTGCGGGGTTGCCGCTGCATCCTTCGAAGAAAGGCTGTTCAATGAAGAATGAAACCGGGATGCGGTGGCCACGTGGCCTACGAGCTCGGGCAGCGACGGGGCTCGTTCTCGCCGCGTCGCTGGTAGCGCTGACGGCGGCCCCCGCCTCAGCCGCTCCTGATCCGTGGGAGTCGCAGTCGGGGATCTATCACCGCTTCACGGTTCCCAAGTCGAGTGTTCCGTCGAATGCCTGCGGCAACTCGACGGGTGCCGGCGCCGAGATCGAGGGCGATTTCGGACCGTCGAAGACGTGGGCGCGAATGGGGCTCGACGCGAGCGGCTCGAACTGCGCCGCGAACATCGGGCCGCTCCAGCCCGGCCTGTACCACTACCAGTACGTCGCCACCATGGCCGACCGATCGAGGGTGCCCTTCCGCGCGCCCGACACCCCTGTCGAGGTGACGTCGCACCCCGAGTGGAACACCCTCTTCGTCCCCGGGCCCGAGGTCGCCTGGATGGACGACGTCGCCGTGGGCGGCGGTTCCGTCGCCGAACTCACGTACCAGTCGCCCGTGACCCAGTCCGAGCAGTCGGTGGCGGTGTGGACGCCGCCGGGGTACACCGCCAAGGCGGCCAAGGCGCTCCCCGTGCTCTACCTGCTCTCCGACCAGGGTCAGTCCTTCCGCGAATGGCTCGAGCTCGGCCGCGCGCGCCAGATCCTCGACAACCTCGCGGTGAACGGCGACCTGACCTCCATGGTCGTCGTGATGGCCGACGCCGGCGATGCCGACCCGGGGACGGAGCTCCTGGACGGGATCGTCCCCGCCGTCAAGTCCGCGTACAACGTGTCGAGCAAGGTGAAGGAGACCGCGATCGCCGGCATCGGCCGCGGCGCGTCGCAGGCGCTCGAACTCGCCGTCGCCGGGCCCGGCGTTTTCGGTTCGGTCGGCTCGCTGTCCGGCTACCTCTCCGAAAGCACCGCGGTCACGGCCGAGCTCGCTCGCAGGATCAATGCCAAGACCGATCTGCTCCGCTTCTACGTCGGCAACACGCTCGACCCGAACTACAACGGCACCTACGAGGCCATGACCGCGCTTCGGCAGGCGGGTCTTCGGCTCGAGTTCGACGGTGTGCACCCCGAGACCGGCGGGGTATGGGACACCTGGCGTGAGAACCTGCGTGACTTCGCATCGCGTGCCTTCACGCCGAGCGTCGAGGACCACGGCCTCAGCGAGGGTCACCGACCGCGCACCGAGCCGTACACCGCGCCCGGCGCGGGGAGCATCACGACCCCGCACATCGACGAGCACGGCATGGTCACCTTCGAGACCGGCACCCAGTGGGCCGACGCCGAAGACGTCGTGCTGTGGGGCGACTGGGCTCCGAACGGGCAGTGGCTCCGCATCCCGCTCACCAAGGAGGGCGACCGCTGGCGCACCACGATCGGACCGATCGACGGCTACTACTACTGGCGCTACGAGGTGAACGGCGTACCCTTCCACGACCCTCAGGACACGAAGAACGTCGTGAATATCGAGAGCCAGCTGTTCGTCCCGGGCGGCGTGCGCACGCCGCTGCTGGCGGACGCCGCGGCCGAGGACAGCGGACAGCTCGAGACGCTCACCTACAACGGTGCGTTCGGCGCCTCGAAGCTCAAGGTGTGGACGCCGGTCGACTATGACCCGAACCGGGCCGAGCCGTATCCCGTCCTGTACCTGTACCACGGCTTCGCGCAGAACTACGCCGCGTGGACCGAGATCGGCAGGGCGAGCCAGATCCTCGACAACCTCTACGCGCAGGGCGAGATCAAGCCCATGGTCGTGGTGATGCCGGGGTACTCAGGTGCGCCCTTCGACATCTGGAACGAGCTGTCGGGCAACGTGATGCCGCTGGTGAAGTCGCAGTACAACGTGTCTGATGACCCGGCGCAGCGCGCCATGGCGGGCCTGTCCTGGGGCGGGTTCCTCACCCACGGCACGCTGGTGAACCACCCGGGTCAGTTCGGCTACTACGGGATGTTCTCGCCGCCGTTCACCGCCGCGACGCTCGATCCGTCGACGCCCGGTGGTCAGACGGCCATCGCGACCACGAAGTCGGTCACGCTGTTCGCGGGCGACGTCGACACCGGTGCCGTCAACGCGATCAACGGCATCGAGTCGTCGATGAGCGCCAACGGGATCCCGGTCGTGAAGACCGTCGTTCCGGGACCGCACGGCTTCGACGTCTGGTGGCAGGGTCTCATCGACTTCCTGCCGCGGCTCTTCTAGCCGATCGAGAGGTGCGGGGGCCGGACATCGACGGCCCCCGCACTCCGCTCTCTGCGGTCCGGCATGCAGTGCCCGGTCGAGCGGCAGCGAGGCCGCGCTGTAATACGCTGACCACTGACCCGACGGGAGGCGGTGGCGCCGTGGCACGCAAGGCGAGCGGATCCGCGACGATCCGGGATGTCGCGGAGCTTGCAGGCGTGTCGATCAAGACCGTCTCCAACGTGCTGAACGGCTATCCCTACATCCGGCCCGAGACCGACGAGCGCGTCCGCAACGCGATCCGCGAGCTGCGCTACCACGTCAACGTCTCGGCGCGGAACCTCAGCCGCGGACGCACCGGCGTCATCGCGCTCGCGCTGCCCGCCCTTCGGGGCGTCTACTTCGCCGAGCTCGCCGACACCATCATGCGCGAGGCCGCGAAGGTCGGGTTGACCGTCTTCATCCAGCAGACCAACGACGAGCGGGATCGCGAATTGAGAGTGGTCAACGGCAGCTACCGCTCGATGGTCGACGGTGTCATCTATTCACCGTTGGCATTGGGACAGCAGGATGCCGCGCTCTTCGACGTCGACTTTCCGATGGTGCTGCTCGGCGAACGTGTTTTCGACGTCGGCGTGGACCACGTGACGATGCACAACGTCGCCGCCGCGAGGGCTGCCGCGGAACACGTCATCGCGCGCGGGGCACGCACCATCGTGCCGCTCGGCGCGAAGGAGGATCAGTCGACGAGCAGCGGCACGCTGCGCATGGAGGGCTTCCTGCAAGCACTCGAGGCGCACGGGCTCGAGGTCGACCCCCGCGCGATCATCGGAGTGCCCGACTACTTCCACGCGACCGGGGCGGCGACCATGGCCGAGATCCTCGACCGCGGCGTCACGCCCGACGCCGTCGTCGCCTTCACCGACACCCTCGCGCTGGGCGCGCTTTCGACGCTCACCGATCGAGGCTTGCGCGTGCCCGACGATGTGCAGCTCATCGGCTTCGACAACATCGAAGAGACCAGCTATTCCAGTCCACCGCTGACAACGATCGACCTCGGTCGCGAGGCCGTCGCCGCCACCGCTGTCACCCTGCTCGAGGAGCGCATTCGCCTTCGGCTCGACGGCGTCGGGAAGGATGACCAGCCTGCTCCCCGGAAAGTCGTCGTCGACTTCCGCCTGGTCGAACGACAGTCGACGCTCAGCTGATCCGGCAGGTGCCTGGCCGGGGTCGGCATGTGCGTGTCGCCGTCCTCAACCGTGCTGCGGCCGATTGCGACTCGCTCTGCGGGCTGGAATCGGATGCACGTCTGACGCGATTCAGCCCCGTTGACCTGCGAGTTCATCGAGGAAGGTCGGCAGGAGGTTCACGAGCTCATCGTTCCGTTCGTGCAGCTCGTAATCACCGTGCGGATACTCGAGCGTGACGATCAACGGGTCATCGTTGCGGCTCGTGCCGTGGCTGACGTAGGGGGCATGCCGAATCTTCACCGAGCGCAGGTCCCGCCGGGGGTGGACGGTCGTTCCGACGTCATCGATGGCCTCGCTGAACCGCTCCACCTCAACCACCTTCGTTCGGGTGAGAGCGAGGATCTTGTAGGTCGTGTCGCCCAGATCACTGAGATCGACCTCGGCCCAGATGATGTCTTCGCCACCGACCGACAGCACGAGTGCGGACAATGCGGAGTGGAGCGCGACCCCGTTGCGGCCATGCATCGCGAGGCCGCCCCACACGTCGTTCGTGCGCTCAAGGAGAGCGTTCAGCGCTTTCGCCTTCTCATGGTCGTCCGTCATGGCACGAGACTGTCAGATAGGGCGGCAACCCTCCACTCCCGCACGTCGAGGTAGTGCCACAGGTTCCTCGGGATCGGCCTACGACATCGCCGGGCTAGGCCCAGCGTGCGAGATCGTCGGCGCGAACGGCGTTGTCGCTCCGACCCGCACGACAGCGGTGGAGTTCCCACCGCTCAGGACCTGGTCGTCCATGAACCCACCCTAGGTGTGCCCGAAAAGCAGGGCTGCGCGCGCGTTCGATGAGCGTTGCTATGCGGGCGCTCTGTGCGGCTCGAGGGCGGCGAGGACGAGGTCGAGCCCGAAGATGAACTCCTCCGTCGGGTCGTAGCCGACAGCGACGAGCTCCGCCGCCGACTCGTTGAGGTAGGGGAACTCGTCGGGCGGAAGCTGTGGGAGGTAGACCTCCTCGGTCATGTCCGCCAGCTGGTCGGCGGTGTCGAACGGCAGGGTGGCTGCCTGCAGCGCGTAACCGTAGACATAGCTGTTGATCAACCAGTTGGCGTGCGTCGCCGTGATGACCGAGAAGCCGGCCCTTCGCAGGCAGGCGGTGACCGCTTCGCGGTGGCGGAGGTTCGCGGGCCCCGGCGTGGTGCGCGACTCCATCAGGCCGATCGCCCACGGGTGGCGTGCCAGAACCTGTCGGGTGGATTCCGCCTCCCGTCGCATCGCCGACTGCCAGTCGGTTCCTTCCGGCGGGAGCTCGATCTCCGCGAACACGATGTCGATCATGGCGTCCAGCAGCTCGTCCTTGCTCGCCACGTAGTGGTAGAGCGACATCGCGCCCGCGCCGAGCACGCCGGCGAGCCGGCGCATGCTCAGCCCATCGACGCCCTCGCGGTCGGCGAGCCGGACCGCCTCGACCACGACCCGCTGCTTGCTCAGCCCCTCGTCGGACGCGACCTGGCGTTGTCCACTTGCAGGCATGGTCTCCTCGCTCGATCGAACGGCTTGACAATCGTACAGTGTACGCGCATAGTACAGCGTACGACGTACAGTGTACGAGTCGGCGAAGGTCGCGGCTCGGATGAGGAGGCCTCTGTGGGAATCGAACAGCGATCGGATCCGGAGAACCGAGCGGAGCTGAAGCCCTTCACGTCGATCGGAAAGCGCCCGGATCTGCTGACCCCGGCCGATCTCCTCAGGACAGGGCAGGTCACCCCCGTCTTCGACCGCACCAACCCGCTCGAAGAAGCAGCCGACGCCCTCCGCTGCGTAGCGGCCGGGCACACCCGAGGGAAGGTCGTGATCACCGTCTGACGACCGGACCGACGAGAACGACTCAGCCCCTAGACGTACCGCCCGACCTGCCGCCATTCCGGCGGACGGCCGGCCCTCTCGAAAGAAGAACCGATGACCATCCCAACGAAAAGCCCGAACCCTCTCGGCAGCCCGCCGGTCCCCGTGCAGGCGAAGCTCGCCGCCGCATGGACCAGTTTCATGTTCCTCTACATCTACGTCGACTTCTTCAACCTCTACAAGCCCGGCGTCGTCGACGGCATCCTGAATGGCTTCGTCTGGAGGTTCAACGTCAGCCCGACGTTGTTGACCATCATGCTGGCGTCCGTGGCGGTGCCGGCCCTGATGGTGATGCTCTCGATGACGCTGCCCGCCCGGGCGAACCGCGCCACGAACCTCGTCGTGGCATCGCTCTACATCCCCTACTCGCTGTTCAACGCGGCAGGGGCGTCCTGGGACTGGGCCTTCTTCTACGCCCTCTCCATCGGAATCGAGGTGCTGCTGCTGGCCTTCATCCTGCGCTCCGCCTGGACCTGGCCCCGAACGCACTCCGACACTGCGGAGGTCGCGGCGGCGGCCGACCGCCTGCGACAGGACCTTCGGCAGTAGATATCCCCCCGAAAGCCCGACGGCGTGAAACCCTCGCCGCGGACACCGGGTCAACCGTGACCGACTCACTCGCGGTGTGCACAGAGAGCCTGCTCACTGTCGGTCCGGTGTCCGCGCGCGGGGCTCACTGTCGCTCTGCGAAAACTGGGGAACTACGGGAGATCGAGCTCTCGCCGCGCATTCTCCAGCGCTGCCACGTACGCATCCTTTTCCCCCCTGCCTCCCGGTCGCTCGCGCCCGATGATGTAGCCCTCCTCGGCGACCACCTCGCGCGTCTCGGCGTCGGCGCGGCGAGTGAGCGCCGCGTCCAACATCGCATCGAACCGTGCCGCCTCCCCGAGTGCCTCAACTGCTTCCAAGGTCGAGCCGACCGCGCCTCGCGTCTGGGCGTCGGCAGCCAAAGCCTTGTTCGACTTCCGGTAGCTCAGCACCGCAACGATCAATGCGCCGACACCTGTCAGCGCACCCACCAGCGAGCCGATGCTCGAGATCCAGTCCGTTACCGATGGCATGGCGCAACGATATCCACCCGCTTCTCGAACGGGCGGCGTGAGGCGCGATCTGGGGCGTCCGCCGCGTGCGACGGCCTACTCGAGACCGCGGGCAGTCGCCTCTTCCTCGGACTCCAGCATCCGTGCGAGCGCCGCGAGGTCGGCATCCAGGCTGCGCTGGACGTCGTCGCGCATCTGGTCGGCGTAATCAGCCGCACGTGGACCGGCGAGCCATGCGCGCAGCACGAGCGCCGACCCGGACTCGGAAGGCACGGCGGAGTGGTGCACGGTGAGCTCGGCATCGTCGAGGATCGTGGTGTCGGCGTACAGACGGCCCTCGACGTACTCCGCCACGACGAAGGGCGCCTCGTGCCCACCGCGCACCTTCAGCACACCCCTTGCCCCCACAGCGAACGGCTCATCGAGTCTCAGGTACTCCATTCCCGCGGCCCACTCCGGGTGCGTCGCAAGGTCCCGCCAGCGCGCGACGAATCGCTCCGGGGAAACGGAGGAGGACAGCTCGGTTCGCGCGATCTCGATCACACCAGGACCCTACTGGTGACCCCCGACACGCCTCGACGCCTTCAGCGCCCGCGGGTCGCAGGCGCTCGACTCCGCTCGGCGCACTTCCCACCCTGCACGACGGCAGCTGAGGCGGAGCAACGAACGGGCCGCCCGACCCATGTGGTCGGGCGGCCGCCGTGTCTCACGCGGTGCTCAGTCGTCGCTCTCGGCCCCGGCGGCCACCACCGTGAACTCGGCGTCCAGGTCGATCTCGACGAACTCTCCGGCCTCGGTCAGAACCGTGACGTCCCACGGCGACGTGCTGTCGTCGTCGGCCTCGATCTCCACGATGCGCCCGTCGGCTTCGGCGAGCGCCGCATCCACGATGGCCGCGATCGCGTCGGCGTCGAGGACGTTCTGGGGCGCGGTGTCATCGGACTCCGCGGACTCGGTGGACGTGACGGATGCCTCGCCCGAGGCGTCGACGCGCACCTCGGTCTCGGCGCCGTCCTCGGCCTCGAGCGTCACCTCCGCGCCGCCGTCGCGCTTCAGGTCGATCGACACCGGCTCGCCCTCACCGGCGGCGGACGCGGCGTCGATCATCGCGACGAGGTCGTCGGCGGAGGCGGAGCCGAGATCAGACAGGTCGCCGCCGGCGCTGTCGTCGACGGCGCTGTCATCGCTCGAGTCGTCGTCGCGGGAGTCTTCGTCCCGGTCATCCGACACCGACGACGTGGTGTCGTCGTCGTCGACCTCGTCCGCGATCGCCGCACCGACGGCGACGCCGCCACCGGCGAGGACGGCCGCCGTGAGCACGGCGCCTCCCGCGATCAGCAGGCCGCGGTTGCGGCGGCGCTTCGGAGTGGGAGCCGCCGGAGCGGGCGTCGGAGTCGCCGCGACCACCTCGGTCTGCTCGGCGTCGGCGGGGCGGGCGGGGGAAGTCTCGGGGGTGCTGTTCTTGTCATCCATGCTCCGATGGTGCCGAGCGGTCGCTGAAGCAGGCCTGAAGCATGCTGAAGCCGCGTTCAGGATGCCGCGGGAAGCACGACCGAGAACCGCGCGCCGCCGAGCGGCGAGTCCTCGACGCCCACGCTGCCGCCCTCGGCCTCCGCGATCGCGCGGACGATCGCAAGGCCCAGCCCACTGCCTCCGGCGTCGCGTGCACGTGCCTCGTCGAGGCGCACGAAGCGCTCGAAGATGCGCTCGCGCTCTGCGGCCGGAACGCCCGGGCCGTCGTCATCGACGGTCAGCAGCACCTGCCCGTCACGCTCGAGCACCCCGAGTGCGACAGCCGACCGCGCGTGACGCGCCGCGTTGTGGGCGAGATTGCGCACCAGCCGGCCCAGGAGGCGGACGTCACCGCGCACCCGCGCGGCATGGACGCCGGACCCGTCGACCTTCACACCCCCGGCGCGGAGCCGCGTGATCTCCGCGAAGGCGAGGTCGTCGAGGTCGACGGCCCCCTGGTGGATCACCGGACTCTCGTCGAGCCGGGTCAGCAGCAGCAGCGCGTCGACGAGCTCCTGCATCCGCAGTCCTTCGTCGTGGACGACCCCGGCAAGATCGTCGATGGATGTCGCGTCGGGATGCAGCTGCGCCAGCTCGGCGTGCTGGCGGATCGTCGCGAGCGGGGATCGCAGCTCGTGCGAGGCATCCGATACGAACCGGCGCTGCGCGGCGGCTGCGGCATCCAGCCGCGCCAGCATTCGATTCATCGTGCCGGCGAGCGCGGCGATCTCATCGCCCGATGCCGGCACGGCGACGCGCCGGTCGAGGCGATCGGCGGAGATGTCGTCGACTTCTGCGCGGATGCGCTCCACCGGGCGGAGTGCACGTCCGACCACCCACCAGGTGATGGCGGCCACCAGTGCGACGACGGCGACGACGGCGACGGCGAGCAGCACCGCGACGGTGGCCAGGGTGCTCTGGTCGTCCTCGACCGACACGGCCAGGAGCAGCGCGTCGCCGTCGTCCAGGTCTTCGCGCACGACGACCAGCGGTTCGTCGTCGTACGTGATCGCGGTGGTGCCGTCGGTGTCGGGCAGGTCGCCGCTGTCGGCTTCCTCGGACGTGGCGACCACACCCCCGCCCTCGTCGAGCACCTGCGCGATGTCGTCGTCGAGCTCGGTCACCACTGCCGGTCCTTCGGCGTCGATCCGGGCCGCGAGCTGCTCGGCGCGCGTCTCGGCAGCACGCACGGTGGCCTCATGGATGCTGACGGACAGGATGCCGTAGAAAGCCAGCGCCCCCACCACCAGCGCGGCGGCGACGACCAGCGTCGAGGCCGCGGTGATGCGTGTCCGCAGCGAACGGCGACGCCGCTCAGCCACCGTCGGCCGCCAGACGGTAGCCTGCGCCGCGGATGGTCTCGATCGCCGCTCGGCCGAAGGGTCGGTCGACCTTGCGCCGCAGGTGTCCGACGTAGACCTCGACGATGTTCGGGTCCCCCTCGAAGTCGTCGTTCCAGACTCCGGCGATGAGGTCGCGCTTGGAGATCACCTGCCCGCGGTGACGCATGAGGTGCTCGAGCACGGAGAACTCCCGCGACGTGAGGTCGACGTCGGTATCGCCGCGCCGCACGGTGCGGGATCCGGGGTCGAGCCGCAGGTCGCCCGCCTCGAGCACCGTCGGGCGCTCGACACCGCCCCGGCGGATCAGGGCACGCAGACGGGCGACGAGCACGGCGAACGAGAAGGGCTTGGTGACGTAGTCGTCGGCGCCGGTCTCGAGCGCCTCGATCTGGTCCCACTCGCCGTCCTTCGCCGTGAGCATGAGCACCGGCGTCCAGTTCTCCTCGGCCCGCAGCGCCTCGCAGACCTTCCATCCGCTCATGCCGGGCATCATCAGGTCGAGCACGATGGCGTCGTACGCGGTCTGCCGGGCACGCCATAGTCCGTCCACGCCGTTGTGGGCGACGTCCACGCCGAAGCCCTCCGCCTCGAGTCCACGACGGATGCCGTCGGCAAGGCGCACCTCATCATCCACCACGAGAATCCGCATCGGCCCCAGTCTGGCCCTCGCCGCCTGAATCCCGCCTGAAGCGCGGCGCTGCACCATGTCTTGCTCGCCAGCGTCGTCCAGCTTCTTCGGGGATAGAGCGCAACGGAGCCGAGTGCCGCGCGCTCGTCACCGTCCGCGCTCGGCGCTCAAGACGCGTCGATGCCGAGTGCGGCGAAGTGCTCGCGTCCGCGAGGTGTGATCGTCAGTGCGCGGTCGTCGCGGCGCCGCCCGAGCCACCCTGCTTGGAGCATGCCGGCGAGGATCGCCGCGCCGAGCCGCCCGGCGATGTGCGGGCGGCGTTCCGTCCAGTCCAGGCAAGGGCGCACGATCGGGCGGGACGAAGAGGTGAGCGTGACGGGTATGCCGAGGGCGGCGCCGACGGTGCCGACATCCGCCGCGAACAACCACGATCCGTCGTGGTCGGTGATCCACCCGTCCGCGATCGCGCGGTCTGCGATGGCGATTCCCAGGTCGCCTGCAAGGTGGTCGTAGCAACGCCGCGCCCGCCGCAATGCGGTGCGTCGATCGTGGGCGGAGAGCGAGGAGACCGGATCCTCGCCAGAGAGCCGAAGGAGACTCTCGACGGCGTCCGCTACGGTCTGATCGGCCAGTCGCGCTTCCCGCGCGCGACCCACATTCTCGATCTCGATCAGCCCCGCCTCCTCGAGGCGAGCGAGGTGGGCGCTCACCGTCGACGGGGCGACACCGATCCGGGCGGCCAGCGCACCAGCGGGCAATGGTGTCCCGCCGAGGAGTTCTCGAAGCACGCGCAGCCGCGTCGGCTCGGCAAACGCTCGGCCGAGCTCGTCGAGCGACGGGCGCGTGCGATCGGTCATGCCAGTGCCCTCCGGGCGCCCTCGATGTCGTCCACCACGAACACCTTGCGGTTGTCATGATCACTGTATTGGGCGTGGACGCGGATCTCCGCTGCCGCCAGAGCCGTCATCATGATCCCCAGTGCCCCTGGCCGATCGGCCGGTAGCGCAGCCAGCACGACCTGACGGCTCTGCCCGCCGAGGATGCCCGCGGTTTCGAGCGCACGGAGCGCCGCTTCCCCGTCCTCGACCAGATAATGCGCGACGTCCCCCCATACTCCACCGCCTTCCAGCCCCACGCCTGCCGAGCCGAGGACACCGCCGATGCGCCCGACATCCGACGCGATGTCGTGCACCGGGATGCTGATGTCGTTCATGCGGCGACCTCGACCGTGATGTCCATTTCGACGGATGCCGTGAGCGAATGCGCGATGAAGCATTCGGCGTGCGCCTCGTGCATCAGCCGGACGATCGTCTCAGTCTCGGCCTGTCGGACCGTGACCGTCGGGCTGAGCACGATCTCCGTGATCCGCATCGGGCGTGCTCGAAGAGGCATGATCGCAGTCGCCTCGTCGCGATAGTCGATCACGTCCACTCCGGCTCGAGCAGCCACGGCGAGGAACGACAGCAGTTGGCATGAGCTGGCCGCCGCGAGCACCAGCTGTTCCGGATTCGGAAGCGCGGGATCCCCGCGGAACGCCCGATCCGCGCTGACGGACATCGAGGTCTCCCCGGCGGATACTCGGTGTCGGCGGTCGTATTCGGCATACCCGGCGCCGGTCGACCCGGACCAGCTGACTGTCGACTCGTAGACGTGAGCGTTCATGCTCTCACGCTACGGGCGAGACATTTCGGCGCACACCGAAACGTGGCCACCACGGGAATCAGCGCGGCAACTCCGCTTAGGAGCACAAGGCAGACAGCCAAACGACGGCGGAACCCCTGCGTATCCTGTGGCGGGTTCTCGGCTTCGGTCCGACTCGTCGAGCAGTCCTGAATCCCGCCCGCTACATGCCTCCGGCGATGCGCACGGTCGCCCCGGTCGCATAGCTGGCTTCCTTCGAGAGAAGCCATATGATCGCGGCGGCGATCTCATCGGGCTGGCCGGCTCGCCCCAGCGGGAGCCCAGTTGCGACCTTCGCGGGGCGTTGCGGGTCCTGATGAAAGTCCGTCCACACTGTTCCGGGCTCGACGCAATTGACACGGATGCCTGCGGGACCGAGTTCTTTTGACAGCCCGACAGTCAGCGCGGCAACGCCTGCTTTCGCGGCAGCGTAGTGGACGTAACTGCCGGGGCTGCCGATCGTCGCCGCAGCGGAACCGACCAGGACAAGGGCACCCTCGGTTCGTTGAAGATGCGGGATCGCTGCCCGACAGGTCAACACCGCGCCGAGAAGGTTCACCTCCAGATCGCGGCTGATGGCCTCGGGATCGAGTTCGACAAGGCGACCCACGGCCCGCACCGCGCCGGCGTTGGCCACCACGCCATCTACCGGCCCCAACTGCGACGCTGCGCCGTCGAGGAAATCGGCGAGGGAGTCGGCTTGCGTCACATCGACCTGGATGGGCACCGCGCGCCCGCCTTTCCGCTCAGCGTCAGCGGCGACGGCGAGAGCAGCATCCCGGTCTGTGTGGTAGCCGACTGCGACGGCGCCGCCGGCGGCAGCGAGTCGAAGAACGGTCGCGGCGCCGATGCCTCGGGATCCCCCGGTGACGGCGGTCACCGAATCATACGAACTCACCTGTGCATCTCCCTCGTGCAGCGACCTTCCGCCGACTCCTCCAGAACCAGCCCTTCGCATTCTGCATCACGCGACGACACGAATGCCGCCCCGGCCGGGCAGGGCGACGACCTGGCTCTATGGCTCGGGGTTTCTGCGGCGGTGGTCGCGACGACCAAGCCAGTACGACTGGCTCCCGGATGACTCCATGGCCACTAGGTCGGGCGGGGACTGATGGCCCGCTCGGGAGGCAAGCGATAGTGTGCCGCCATGGGCGAACTCCCGGAACACGTCGCGGTCAACCGTGAGTACTGGGACAGCATGGCTCATGAGTGGGTCGCGGCGGGTGAGCGATCGTGGAAACAGGCAGAACCCACGTGGGGCGAATGGGGCATCCCCGAGAACCAGCTCCGGCTGCTCCCCGACGACATGACCGGGTTGCGGGCGATCGAACTGGGCTGTGGCACTGCCTACGTGTCGGCCTGGATGGCGCGGAGGGGCGCGTCGGTCACAGGGATCGACAATTCGGCCGAGCAGCTTCGCACTGCCCGGCGACTCTCCGAGCAGCACTCGATCGTTCTCGAACTCATCCACGGCAACGCGGAGGAGGTCGCCAAACCCGACGACTCCTACGACTTCGCGATCAGCGAATACGGCGCGGCCATCTGGGCCGACCCGTACAGGTGGATACCGGAAGCGCACCGGCTGCTGCGGCCCGGAGGGACGCTGGTCTTCCTCGGCAATCACGTGTTCGTGGGCCTCTGCTCGCCCGTCGACGGGTCGTACCCGATCACCCGCCGGCTCGAGCGGCCCTACTTCGGCAGCCATCGTCTGGACTGGCGAGAAGCAGCAGATGACCCCGGCGGCATCGAATTCACCCTGACCTTCTCGGAATGGATCAAGCTGTTCCGTGCCACCGGGTTCGAGATCCTCGATCTGACCGAGATCCAGGCTCCTGCCGATGCCACGGGGTTGCGATCAGGCGTCACAGCAGAGTGGGCACGGGAGTTTCCCCAGGAGCATGTCTGGACACTTCGCAAAGAACTCTGACCCAGAATTCCTCGCTCACCGTCCCCTTGCGTGCGACGACCGCGAGCGTTCTGGGCGCTCCGTGACCGGTCGTTCATCACGTCAGGACGCGCTGATGATCAGGTACCGCTCATCTGCGATGGGTCCACCCCAGTAGGACGGGTCATCCAGTATGCGGAGCGCCACATCTTTGCGCTGATCGGTGACGAGTCGGAAGCACTCGTCAGCAGTCAGGCCGACTCCCGTGTGCCAACGACCTTCGATGAGGATCAGCACGCCGTTCGGGGTGAGGAGCGCGATCCACTTCTTCAGCGCTGCAGCAGGATCGTCCATCGCCCACAGGACATGGCGGCACAGGACGACGTCGAATCTCCCCTCCGGCAACGGGGGCTCGGCGGCATCGGCCACGACGAACTCCGGCCGTGGGATCGTCTGCTCCGCCTTTGCTCGCGCTCGGCGAATCATCTCGGGCGAGAAGTCCACACCGCTCACGAGGTGCCCGCCTTCCGCGGCCAGAAGGAGCGACAGGGCGCCCGTGCCACACCCGAGGTCGGCGACCCGCAGCCCGCGACCGTTGATCAGGGGGATCAGCAGATCTGCCCAGGCTCCGCGCACCTCGGGATCCCGGAGCCCGTGATCGGCCGCATCATCGAAGGCCACCGCCTCGGCATCCCATAGGGCTCTCGCGTCGTCCGTCATCCCCCAATGGTTCCACTCAGCACCGACCAGACACAGGATGAGGCAACCTGCATCCGGCCGACCGTCGCGAACGCCGCGAGCGGTCCGACCTCCGCGTGGGCTGCACGCCAAGGACGGAACTGGTGCACACATGCGTGCACACATCGAACGGCGATCCGTCTAGATCTGGTGCGGCGACGTCAGATGGTCAGGCCGGGCAATCGAAAACGGATCTCGCCTCGCCAGAAACACGAAAACCCGCGGAGATCCGCGGGTTTTCAATGCTTACTGTCTCAACACAGTGTGCGCCCGAAGAGACTCGAACTCCCAACCTTCTGATCCGTAGTCAGATGCTCTATCCATTGAGCTACGGGCGCATGTTGTTCGCAGCAGCGCACAACGTCGTCAAGAATACCCCACGCTCCCCCGGGGCGCGAATCGGCGGCAGGATGCCGGGTTCCCGGGCGTGTTCGCCGGGCGCGAGCCTGATCGCTCAGGCGTCCCGCGCATCGAGCGCACGCAGCTGACGCTGCAGGGCGACGATCCGGTACGACGTGTCGAGGAGTTCGCCGAGGAGCTCCCAGTCACCGGCATCTGGTTCGATGCGGAGGGCGAGCCAGCCGTAGGCGCCCTCGTAGGGCGGCACGAAGACGTCGTCGCGTTCCAGGAGCACAGGCCGCTCGAGGTCGTCGGGCACGAACAGCACCGCCGGTTCGGCGGCGGAACCGACGATCGCGAACTGGCGCTTGCCGGCGCGAAACGTGCAGCGTCCGTGCGAGATCGCCTCCACGGCTTCGGGATAGGGCATGCACAGCCCTCGGACGCGGGCGACGAGCGGGTGTTCGGGCGGGAACCACATCGGATGGGTCGGAGCCGCGTCGCCGTTCACAGGCCGAGCGTAGCGTCGGGGAGATCGAGTGTCAGGAGTCGAGCTCTGTGACGTCGATGCCGGAGATGCGCGGTGACGCCGCTGCCGGCTCGGCGGCGGGGTCGGCATCCGTTTCCGCCTCCTCGCGGTGACGCTTGTGTGCGGCCAGGCGCGGGATGTCGACGAGGCGGATCGACTGCATGCGTGCCGCGCGCATCCGCTCGTAGTCGGGGTCGAGATCCGGGCGCATGCCCTCGACCCGCAGGCGGCGCTGCAGGTTGGCCTCGACGTCGCCCCACGCGGCGTCGCGTGACTGCTCGATGAGGGACCGCACCACATGCGGATCGTCGGCCATCCGCCGGAGCGCATGCGCGACCCCGGAGTACTGCCGGCCGCGCCTGCGGAGGTTGCGCGTATCGCGATCGCGATAGTCGTGCGTGCCGTCGGAATCGGTGAACTTGCCCCACGCCTTCTTGCGCTGGCGCCTGACCAGCTCGGCGGCCTCATCCTGCTCGTCGGCGAGGGCGATGAGCGTCTCACGGGCGAACGGCGTGAAGGCGACGACATCGAACTGCTCGTCGTGCGCGATCGTCTCGACGAGGATGCGGTTGCGTATCGCCAGGCGCGCTGCGGCGGACGCGATGGACACCCCTTCGGCGATCGCCTCTGCGGTCTTGCCCATCGCACCTCCCTTGGAAAGGCTAGCGTCCGAAGCGGCCTCCCGAGTCAGCGAGAATCGTAGACACGGCCCGTCGACGGCGACGGCCGGAAGCGAGAGGCAGGCCGTGGCCCGAACAACTCACCGAGCGCCGACGCGACGACTGGATGTGCGGGGACGCACCACCGTCATCACCGGCGCGGCCGCCGGCATGGGCGCGGAGGTCGCCCGCCAGCTCGCCGCGCGCGGGGCGCACGTCGCGCTGCTCGACCGCGACCCCGATGGGCTCGCCGCGGTCGCCGCGAGCCTGGACGGCACCGGGCACACCTCGCACGTCGTCGACCTCACCGACGACGAGGCTGTGGCAGCCGCCGCCGCCGAGGTGGAGGCATCCCATCCCCATGTCCAGTCGCTGGTGACGTGCGCCGGATCGTCGATGCTGGGTGGCATCGACCAGCTGACCATGGCCGAGATGCGCTGGCTCATGGACGTCAACCTCTGGGGCACGGTCAACGTCACGAAGGCGCTGCTGCCGGCGCTGCGTCGCGAGCCTGCCGCCCACATCACGCACCTCGTCTCGATCTACGGTCTCGCCGCGCCGGCGGGGCGCATCCCGTACGCGATGAGCAAGTTCGCCGTGCGCGGGTTCACCGAGGCGCTGCGGCACGAGCTGGAGCGCTCGACCGTCACCGTCGGGGCGGTCTATCCGGCGGGGGTGAAGACCGGCATCATCCTGCGCGGTCGGTACGCGGCCGCGATCGATCCCGCGGTCGCCGATCGCGCCGCCGCGGCGCAGGCTGCGATGTACCACACCGAGCCCGCGGATGCCGCGGCGCGCATCGTCGAGGCGACCATCGGGCGTCGTCCGCGCACGATGGTCGGGCGCGAGGCGCGACTGGTCGACGTGCTCACGCGCGTGACGCCGACCCACTACTGGGCGCCGATGCGTCGCCCCCTGCGCGACGCCATCGACACCACGACGCCGATCCGCTGACGCAGCCGGGGCACTCGGCATCCACCGCTCCACGTATCAAGCGGTTCGCCGTTATGCAACCCCCAACTCCGTGCCGATGCCCCGGCGTAGCGTCGATGTCACCCGCTCATGAGAGGAGCGATCGTGGGATTCATGGACGACGCGAAGCAGACGGCCGAGGCCGTCGGCGAGAAGATCAAGGACGCGTGGGAAGACACCACGGATCGAGCCGGCGACAAGGTCGATGAGATGAAGGCCGACGCCGAGGTCAAGAAGGCCGAAGCGGAGCGCGACTCGGTGAAGACGCGCAACGACATCAAGGAAGACCTGCGGGACAGCACCTGACCCGCTCACGGTGAAGGCGGAGCCGACCGGGGGGCCGGCTCCGCCTTTGTCGTGAGTGCTGGGGGAATCACCCCAGACGCGCGACGGCCGGGCACAGCGACGAGGCTGCCCGGCCGATCGCGGTGGATCAGCCGATCGCCCCGATCCGCCAGGCGGCGGTGACGGATGCCGCGGGCTCGATCACGATGAGCCCCGCGTCATAGTCGTACGACCCGGCGTTGAAGGCATCGGGCGCGCAGGTCATCGGCTCGACGGCGAGGCCCAGCCGGCTCTGCGCGGCGTCGGGCTTGTCGGCGGTGTGGACCTGCACCCACGGGCATGCGGCATCCCATGACATCTCGACACCGGTGCCGGACGGCGCGGTCACGCGCACGGTGGCGTTGGCGTCCGCATCGCGCACCAGGCCCGAGTAGGCGTGGTCGATCTCGACGGCTCCGATCTGACGCGACGAACGGAAGTCGAAGCGCTCCGGATCCTCGGCGTCGACCGCCACGAGGTCGGTCGGAATGAGGCGGTCGGGCGTGACCGAGAGCACCTGCGTGGCGGGGAGCTCGAGCGTCCAGCCGTCGACGCGGCCGTCACCGGCGACGAGGTACGGGTGGGGTCCGGTGCCCCACGGCGCCGGCTCGTCGCCCTCGTTGTGCGCGGTGACGGACTGCGTGAGCCCCGCGGGGCCCAGTGAGAACGTCGTCGTGACGACGAGGCGCCACGGATAGAACGTCTGCGGCTGGATGACGGCGGCCAGGGTCACATGGTCAGGCCCCTTGTCCACCGCCTCGAAGTCGAGCCACGTCGCCAGACCGTGCAGCGCGTGCGAGCGCGCAGGCTCGGTGAGGGGCAGCTGGAAGTCTCGGCCGCCGAACGAGTACTTGCCGTCGACCACGCGGTTCGGCCACGGGGCGAGAGTCGCGCCGCGGTGCGCGGGGCGCACCTCATCGGCCTCGAACGGCACGACGAGGTCGCGGCCGCGATACGTGAGGGAACGGAGCGTCGCGCCGACGCTGGCGACGACGGCTTCGTAGTCGCCGGCGCGGAGCGCGTGCTGGGTTCCGGATTTGGGGGGACGTGCCATGGTTCGGATCCTCTTCAGGTGCAGGGAAGTTCGCCGCAGATCACAGTACCGGGAACGCTCCCAGCCATGATCCTCGCCGGCTTGGGGAGGAGCCCCGTCGCTCGCGGCGCGTGGAACGGCGCGACGCGGTTCGGGGCGCACCCCGCTCGTTCGGGGCGCACCGCGTGCGCCCCGAACGGACGCCATGCGCCCCGAACCCCGGACGACAGGGCCCCAGGGCTCACAGACCCTGCGCGAGACGGTAGTACGCCTGGTTCCAGCGCAGCTCCCGCTGGAAGCCACGCACCGTGGTGTCGTCGTCGATGACCACGAGCTCGGTGCCGGCGATGTCGGCGAAGTCGCGGAACACCTCGATGCCCACGGCCGTGGTCATGACGGTGTGGTGCGCAGCACCCGCCGCGAGCCAGCAGCCTGCGCTGGTCGCGAAGTCGGGAGCGGGCTTCCAGACGGCGCGGCCCACCGGAAGCTTCGGCAGGTCGGGGGCGTCGACGTTCTCCACGACGTTCGCGACGAGGCGGAACCGGTCGCGCATGTCGCTCATCGCCACGACCAGCGCGGGGCCGGGGTCGGCGGTGAAGACGAGACGCACCGGGTCGTCCTTGCCGCCGATGCCCAGCGGGTGCACCTCCAGGCGCGGCTTCGCGGTGGTCAGCGACGGCGAGACCTCGAGCATGTGCGCGCCGAGGATCTTCTCGTCGCCGGCGACGAGGTCGTACGTGTAGTCCTCCATGAGGCTCGCGCCGCCGGGCAGGCCCGCGCCCATCACGTTCGCGACGCGCACCAGGATGGCCGTCTTCCAGTCGCCCTCGGCCCCGAAGCCGTAGCCCTCGGCCATGAGTCGCTGCACCGCGAGGCCGGGCAGCTGCTTCAGCGCGCCGAGGTCCTCGAACGAGGTCGTGAAGGCGCCGAAGCCGCCCTCCTCGAGGAACGAGCGCAGCCCGACCTCGATCGCCGCCCCGTCGCGCAGCGACTGGTGGCGGTCGCCGTCCGGTCGCAGCTCGGGCGCGACGCCGTACGACTCGAGGTACTCGGCGACCAGGGCGTCGACCTCGGCGTCGGTGGCGGCATCCACCCTCTCCACCAGCTCGTTGACGCCCCACGTGTTCACCTGCACGCCGAACCGCAGCTCGGCTTCGGTCTTGTCGCCCTCGGTGACCGCGACGTAGCGCATGTTGTCGCCGAAGCGGGCGAGCTTGAGTGAACGGGATGCCGCCCAGCCGGCGGCCGCGCGCTGCCAGTCCTCGACCTGCTGCCGCACCGCGGGGTTCGACACGTGCCCGACGACCGTCTTGCGGGCGACGCCGAGGCGCGTCTGGATGTACCCGAACTCGCGGTCGCCGTGCGCGGCCTGGTTGAGGTTCATGAAGTCGAAGTCGATGTCGGCCCACGGCAGCTCGACGTTCGCCTGCGTGTGCAGGTGCAGGAGCGGCTTCTGCAGCGCGTCGAGTCCGGCGATCCACATCTTCGCAGGGCTGAAAGTGTGCATCCACGCCATGACGCCGATGACGTCGTCGCGCGCGTTGACGTCGAGGGCGAGGCGGCGGATGGAGTCGGAGTCCTTGAGGACGGGCTTCCACACGACCTTGACCGGGAGGCCGGCGAGGCCCTCAGCGACGGCCTGCGACTGCTCGGCGACCTGGCGCAGGGTCTCTTCGCCGTACAGGTTCTGGCTGCCGGTCACGAACCAGATCTCGTAGCCGTCGAGCGAGGTGGAGAGGGGTGTGCGGGTCATCGTGGTTCCTTCGGTTCGTTCAGGTCCGAGGCATCCGTGTCCCACTTTCGGTCGATAGAGCGGCCTCTAGCGGCGAGAAGTGGGACACGAAGGCGGGAAAGCGGGACACGGGGGTCAAGTCAGAGCGGTGACGGCGGTGGCTTCAACGGCGAGGCCGGCACGGTAGCGGTCCAGGTAGGCGGCGAAGCCGGCGACGTCGCCGGGATCGGGCTCGGCGGTCGCGATCGCGGCGCCGGCGAAGACCCGGTCTTCGAGGTAGGCGGCGAGGCTCAGCTCGGCGGCGTGCGGGAGGTAGGCGGCGAGCACGGCGATGCCCCACGCGCCGCCCTCAGACGCCGTGTCGCCGACCGACACCGGGGCGCCGAGCGCTCCGGCGAGGAAGCGCTGCGCGACACCGGCGGTGCGGAACATGCCGCCGTGGGCGAACATCCGGTCGAGGCCGACACCTTCGTCGTCGAGCACGCGCATGCCGAGGGCGAGCGTTCCGAAAACCCCGTAGAGCTGGGCGCGCATCGCGTTGGCGAGGGTGAAGCGGCTGTCGGGGGTGCGCACGAACAGCGGGCGGCCCTCGGTGAGACCGGCGATCGGCTCGCCGGCGAGGTGGTTGTAGGCCAGCAGCCCTCCGGCATCCGCGTCGCCCTCGAGCGCCTCGCGGAACAGGACCTCGTAGACCGCGTCGTCGCCGAGCGGCGTACCGGATGCCTCGGCGAAGCGCGCGAACATGCCGGCCCACGCCGCGAGCTCACTGGCGCCGTTGTTGCAGTGGACCATCGCCACGGCGTCGCCGGACGGGGTCGAGACGAGGTCGAGCTCGTGGTGCACGCGTTCGAGCGGCCGTTCGAGCACGACCATCGCGAAGATGCTCGTACCCGCGCTGACGTTGCCGGTCCGCGGGGCGACCGCGTTGGTCGCGACCATGCCGGTGCCGGCGTCGCCTTCGGGAGCGCAGAACGGGATGCCGGGGCGCAGGGTTCCCGACGGGTCGAGCAGCGCGGCACCCTCGGCCGTCAGCGCGCCGGCGGGAGCACCGGCCACGAGCACGCGGGGCAGCAGCTCGGCGACGTGGGCGACGGGCAGCCTTCCGGCCGTCGGCCCCTGCGCCTGTCGGAGGGCGTCGTAGCGCGCGAGCATCCCGGCGTCGTAGTCGCTCGTGGCGGAGTCGATCGGGAACATGCCCGACGCGTCGCCGACACCGAGCACCCTCTCCCCCGTCAGGCGCTGGTGGACATAGCCGGCGAGGGTCGTGACGAAGCGGATGTCGGGGACGTGCGGCTCAGCATCCAGCACCGCCTGATGCAGGTGGGCGATCGACCAGCGCAGCGGGATGTTCACGCCGAGCGCGTCGGTGAGCTCCGCCGCCGCGGGGCCGGTGTTCGTGTTGCGCCAGGTGCGGAACGGCACGAGCAGCGTGCCCGCCTCGTCGAAGGCGAGGTAGCCGTGCATCATCGCCGAGACGCCGATCGCGCCGAACGTCTCGGGCGCGGCGCCGTGGCGCTGCTGCGCGTCGGCGACGAGGTCGGCGTAGGCCGCCTGGAGCCCGGACCACACCTCGTCCAACGAGTAGGTCCAGAGGCCTGCCTCGTACCGGTTCTCCCAGGCGTGCGAGCCCACGGCGAGCAGGTTCGCCGGGTCGTCGGCATCCACGAGGCACGCCTTGATGCGGGTGGAGCCCAGTTCGATGCCGAGCGCCGTGCGCCCGGCGCGGATCGCCCCGGCGCTCATCGGCCGCCCTCTTCCCCGCGCTCGGTGGACGCGTCAGCGCGCTCGTCGGCCGCGTCACGGCGCTCGTCGGACGACTGGCCGTAGACGTTCTGGTAGCGATCGAACAGGCGGTCGATCGCGTCCTGCGGGATGGGGATCAGCGGGCCGGCCTCCCGCGCGTAGTGCACGGTGCGGGCGACGTCTTCGACCATCACCGCGGCCTTCACCGCATCCTTCGCCGACGTGCCGATCGTGAACGGACCGTGGTTCTGCATCAGCACCGCGCGACTGCGGTGTCCGGTGAGGGTCTCGACTATGCCGCGGCCGATCGAGTCGTCGCCGATGATGGCGAACGGGCCGATGGGGATGGGTCCGCCGAACTCGTCGGCCATGGCCGTGATGACGCAGGGGATCTCCTCGCCGCGCGCCGCCCAGGCCACAGCGAACGTGGAGTGCGTGTGCACGACGCCGCCGACCTCCGGCATGTTCCGGTAGACGTAGGCGTGCGCCGCGGTGTCACTCGACGGGCTGCGCTCGCTGCCGGGCGTGCCGGGCACGACGTTGCCGTCGAGGTCGCACAGGATCATGTTCTCGGCAGCGAGGTCGTCGTACGAGACCCCGGACGGCTTGATGACGAACAGGTCGGCGCCGGGGACGCGCCCCGAGACGTTGCCGCCCGTCCAGACCACGAGGCCGTAGCGCACGAGCTCGCCGTGGAGCTTCGCGACATCGGCCCGGACGGCGGCGATGGATGCCTCGACCTCGGGGGTGAACGCGGATGCCGGGGTCGCCGGATCGGGGCTTGTCACGGGGTCCTCCATCGGGTCTCGTGCTGACGCGGTTCATCGGCTCGCAGTGGGGATGATGTTACCGGTAACAATCCCTGCTGCCAACCCTGCCTGGAGCAGCCGCGTCAACGATTCAGGAACATCGGCGGATGTTCGCCGCGCGACCGCGGAATGTCGCGGGCTCCGGGCCTGGAGGATTCAGTTCTCCTGAATTCTCGACGCCGCCGGCGCGGGAGAGTTCGACGGTGGTCAACGAGGCGGGGCCGTTGAGGCGCGGACGACGAGCCGCGGCGCGGCAGGCCCCGGCGCCCCGGCGCCGAGCACCGCCGCGACAGCCCGGCGCGCCTCGCCCGCCAGGTCGAGCCCCACCGTGGTGAGCGCCGGGCGGTAGAACGCGGCATCCGGGTTGTCGTCGAAGCCCACGATGCTCACGTCGCCGGGCACGTCGACGCCCGCCTCGCGGAGTCCCGCGATGAGGCCCAGCGCCATCTGGTCGTTGGCCACCGCCACCGCCGTCGGACCTCCCGCGCGCACGGCCGCGGCGACCTCCGCAGCGAGAGCGGCGCCGGCCGCAGCGGTCCAGTCGCCGCTCCAGTGCGGCTCGCTCCCGAGCCTGGCGTCCTCGAGCGCGCGGCGCATCCCCGCTTCGCGCGAGCGCGCCTCGAGCCACTCCTCGGGTCCGGCGACCCGGCCGATGCGGCGATGCCCGAGGTCGACGAGGTGCGAGATGGCGAGAGCCGCGCCCGCCTCCTGCTGCTCGGCGCCGGGTCCGGTGTGCAGCGCGGCGATCGCGACCCCTGGGTGCGCGCCCGTCAGCGCCGTCAGCGTGGCCGCGTGCGGCGCGAGCACGATGAGCCCGTCGACGCCCTGGCCCAGCAGGCGATCGGCCGCATCGCGGACGGATGCCTCGTCCGAGGCGTCCGCGTACGCCGTCGCGATCCACCGGCCGGCGTCGCGCGCCGCCGCCTCGAGCGCGGCGATGCCGACCGCCGGTCCGTACAGCGTCGCGTCGGAGGCGATGACCCCGAGCGTGCGGGTGGTGCGGGTGCCGAGCGTGCGGGCGGCGTTGTTCACGCGGTAGCCGAGGTCGGCGATCGCCTGCAGCACGCGGTCGCGCGTCTCGGGTCGGATGTTCGGGTGCTCGTTGAGCACGCGCGACACCGTCTGCGTCGACACTCCTGCGGCACGCGCCACCTCGCGCACGCCCACGCGCACGGGATCGGCGGGAAGCGGCCGCGTGTCGTCCATGGCGCACACCCTATCCGCCACCCGGCGCCCGGCATCGCCGGAGGTGGCACGCTGGAGGCATGGGTGCAGACGCTCCGAAGACGCGACGACCGGCGCTGCGCGCCCGGTTGCTGACCGCTCTCGCCGGCGATCCCGACGGCACGCCGCCGTGGGTCCGGGCCCTGGCCGACGGCGACGACGCCGGGTACTTCGCAGACGGCGGCGCGGTGTGGACGGTGCACGCCGGCACGGGAACCTTCATCGCCGGCATCCGCGCCCTGCTCATCCAGGCTCTCCATCCGGGGGCGATGGCGGGCGTGCACGACTTCTCGCGCTACCGCGACGACCCGATCGGGCGCCTCACCGGCACGGTGCGCTGGATCATCTGCGTCACCTACGGATCGACCGCGCAGGCGGCGCGGGAGACCCAGCGCGTCGCGCGGCTGCACGAGCGGGTGCAGGGCTCGTACGAGTCCGTCGCGGGCCCGCGCGACTACTCGGCGGGCGACGCGGACCTCGTCGAGTGGGTGCATCTCGCCTTCACCGAGGCGTTCCTCGGCGCGCACCAGCGGTGGGGCGGACCCATCCCCGGCGGCAGCGACGCGTATGTCCGCGAGTGGGCGCAGGCCGGTCGCCTGATGCGCCTCACGAATCCACCGCTGACCGAGGGCGAGCTGCACGCCCGCATGGACGGGTTCCTGGCACGCGGCGAGCTCCGCCGCGACGCCCGAGTGGACGACGTGGTGCGGTTCCTCCGCGCGGCGCCCTTCACCGGCGTCATGCGCATCGCCTACCGCGTGCTCTTCGCCGCGGCCGTCGCCAGTCTGCCGCGCCGGTACCGGCAGCTGCTCGGCCTGCGCCGGTCTCCCCTGCCCGTGGTGACCCTCACCCGCATCGTGCTGGCGGTGTCGGCGAAGGCACTCGAAGAGGGCCCGCGCGCGCAGGATTTCGCCCGGCAGCGGCTCCGCCGGCTCAGCGGCGCGCGGCCTGCGGCGCCGGATGCCGCGACCGCCCGCTGACCTCATCCCCGCCCGAGGGCCCCGACGCGCTGTGTGCATGGCACGCTGGAATCATGCGCATCGCCCTCACCGGCTCGTCCGGAAAGCTCGGCACCGTCGTCGCCCGCGAACTGCGTGCGGCCGGCCATGACGTCATCGGCCTCGACGTGGTCGGAACCCGCGGTCCTGGCTTCGTCCAGGTCGATCTCACCGACTACGGCCAGGTGATCGACGCCCTCACCGCAGTCAACGATCGCCACGAAGGGGTCGACGGGGTCGTGCATCTCGGGGCGATCCCCGCCCCCGGCATCCGCTCCGATGTCGCGACCTTCCACAACAACATGACCGCGACGTTCAATGTGTTCTGGGCGGCGGTGAGGCTCGGCATCCATCGCCTCGTGTACGCCTCGAGCGAGACCGTGCTGGGTCTGCCGTTCGACGTCGCGCCGCCGTACATCCCGGTCGACGAGGAGTACCCGCCGCGGCCCGAGTCGGTGTACTCGCTCGTGAAGACGCTCGAGGAGCGGATGGCGGTCGAGCTCGTGCGGTGGCACCCCGAGCTGTCGATCACGGGCCTGCGGTTCTCGAACGTGATGGTTCCGGAGGACTACGCCGCGTTCCCGTCGTACGACGCCGACGCAATGACCCGCAAGTGGAACCTGTGGGGCTACATCGACGCCCGGGACGGCGCGCAGGCCGTGCAGCGCGCGCTCGAGGTCGCGCCGCCCGGCTTCGAGACGTACATCATCGCCGCGGCCGACACCGTGATGTCGCGCCCCAACGCCGAACTCGTCGCCGAGGTCTTCCCCGGCGTCGAGACCCGCGAGTTCGGCGAGCACGACACCCTGCTCTCCATCGACAAGGCCCGGCGCGTGCTCGGGTACGCCCCGCAGCATTCGTGGCGGGATCACGTCACGGGGTCATGAGCGAGGGGCCGCGCGAAGCCGCCGAACGCTACCGCTTCGAGAAGTGGCAGCGTGAGCAGGGCTTGTCATCGGACGAAGAGGATGCCGCAGACGCGGCCGCGCCGCCGGCACGGGGCTTCTCGGCGGCCGAGCGGGCGGCAGTCGTCGAGAACGCGATCCAGCAGGCGATCCGCCGAGGCGAGTTCGATGATCTGCCCGGCGCCGGCAAGCCCATCCCCGGCCTCGGCGAAAGCCACGATCCGGACTGGTGGATCCGCCGCAAGATCGAGAGCGAGCAGCTCACCGGCCTCGGTCCGCCGGCGCTCCGGCTCCGCGTCGAGAACGCCGAGCTCGACGCGCGCCTCGATGCGCTGAGCAGCGAGGCCGACGTGCGCGACGCGCTCGAGGACTTCAACCGCCGCGTCGTCGAGGCCCGGCGGCAGCTGCAGGGCGGGCCGCCGGTCGTGACCCCGACGCGTGACGTCGACGCCGAGATTGCGGCATGGCGCGAGCGCCGCACCGCGCGGATCACGGCGCAGGCGCAGGCGAAGACGGATGCCGCAGCCCGCCGCCGCAGCCCGTGGTGGCGTCGCCGCGGGCGCGAGTAGCCGCTCGCCGCGTCAGTGACGCGGGGCCATGCAGCCCGCCGCCGCGTCAGCGGCGCGGGATCGTCGAGCCGCGGATGATCAGGCGCACCGGAAGGTGGTGGGTGCCCTCGCCGATGTCCACGCCGTCGATCGCGTCGAACACCCGTTGCGCCGCCTGGCGTCCCAGCTGCTGGAGGTTCGCGTCGATGCTCGTCAGCTCGGGGCGCGAGTTGGTCGCCAGCACCTCCCAGTTGTCGTAGCCGATGACGGCGAGATCCTCCGGCACGCGACGGCCGAGGTCCCGCGCGGTGTCGAGCGCGCCGCGCGCGAGCTGGTCGGAGCCGCAGAAGATGGCGTCGACATTGGGATGCCGTTCCAGCAGCATGGCCGCGGCATCCCTCCCCCAATGCTCGGTCCACTCGGAGAACATCGGCTCTCCTACGAGCTCGAGGCCGGCCGCGTCGAGCGCTGCCCGCGCTCCCGCGATGCGATCCTGTGCGGCGGCGTAGGCGGGGTCGCCGGTGATGTGGGCGATGCGGGTGCGGCCGCACGCGATGAGGTGCTCGACGGCCAGCCTGCCGCCCGCGTAGTTGTCGGGGGTGAGCGAGAGGTCGCGCGGGTCGTCGGACGGCGCGTACGCATACACGACCGGCACCGGGATCTCCTGACCCAGCGACGGGCGGGGGTCGGTCTGCCGGCCGACGACGATGATGCCGTCGACACGCCGGCTCAGCAGCGCCTTGAGGTGGTGCTGCTCGCGGATGGCGTCGCCGCGCGCGTCGCAGAGGAACACGTTGACCTTTCCGGCACCGAAGGCGTCCTCGGCGCCCATCAGGATCGGAATCATGAAGCGGCCCTCGAGGTCGCTCGTCAGCAGCCCCACGGTGCCGGTGCGCCCGGCAAGGAGGCCCCGCGCCATGGCATTGGGGGTGAACGACAGCTCTTCGGCGGCATCCATCACCCTCCGTCGAGTGGCGGGAGCGACGTCCTCCCGGCCGTTGAGCGCCTTCGACGCTGTCGCGATCGACACTCCCGCGCGCCTCGCGACATCACTCAGCGTCGCGCTGCGTGCCCCGGACTCGTTCGCGGCCATCACCCCTCCTCGTTGCGGAAACGTTATCGAAGTAGCGTCTTGACCGCTCGTCAACTCACACGATACCGTGCCGAAAGCGGTTTCGATGATTTCGAAACCCATCACGGCAGCGGCACGGCGATCCCGCACGCGCACGCTCGAAGACGAGCCAAGGAGACTGCAATGACCAACACCCGACGTCGCGCCGCCGGCTGGCGCGCGGCGACCGCACTCCTCCTGTCAGGCGCCCTCATGGGCCTCGCCGGCTGCGCCGGCGGTGGCGCGGCGACGCCTGCGGAGGACATCCCGGCCGAGGGGACGGACGACGGGACGACCCTCACGCTCTGGACCCGCGCACCCCTCGAGAAGCAGGCGAACCTGCTTGTCGACGCCTACAACGCCTCGCACGAGAACCAGGTGGAGCTGACCGTCGTGCCCAACGACGACTACGTGGCGAAGGTCGGCGCCGCTGCCGGCTCAGGCGGGCTGCCCGACCTGTTCGCCGCCGACATCGTCTACGTCCCGAACTGGGTGGAGCAGGGCCTGTTCCAGGACATCAGCGCCCAGGTCGACGGCCTCGACGAGAAGGACCAGATCAACCAGGGCCACCTCTCGGCCGGGACGGACACCGACGGCAAGGAGCACGTCCTGCCCTTCGTGCTCGACCTGTCGATGCTGTTCTGGAACAAGGAGCTGTTCGAAGAGGCCGGACTCGACCCCGAGAAGGCGCCCGCCACCATGGCGGAGTACGCCGACGCGGCCAAGAAGATCCAGGCACTCGGCAAGGACGGCGTGTACGGCACCGCGACCGGCCTGAACTGCGGCGGATGCCTCGTCTTCACGTGGTTCCCCGGCATCTGGGCGTCCGGTGAAGAGGTGCTGAGCGACGACGGACACGAGTCGCTGCTGGCGAACGACGCCGCCAAGGAGGTCTACGACACCTGGCGGGATCTGTGGGAGTCGGGCGCCGTGCTTCCCAGCTCGCAGGACGAGGCGGGCCCCACCTGGACCGCAGGCTTCACCGAGGGCAACGTCGGCCTGATGTTCTACCCCGCGACGCTGCTGTCGTCGACCCCGTTCGACGCGGGCGTTGCCGGCATCCCGGGTGTCGACGGCGGCGCCTCGACCTTCGTCGGCGGGGACGGCATCGGCATCTCCAAGGACTCGGAGAAGGCCGCGCAGGCGTGGAACTTCCTCACCTGGCTGATGTCGGAGGATGCGCAGGTCGAGGTTCTAGCGAAGAACAACGACGTCGTCTCGCGCGCGGACCTCGCCGACAACGAGTACGCCGCGAAGGACCCTCGGCTCGTCACGATCAACGAGGTGGCCGCGCAGGGCGACACGCCCGTCGCGCTGAACTTCCAGCAAGCGTTCAACGCACCCGGCAGCCCCTGGCTGGAGCTCGTGCGCAACGCCGTGCTCGAAGGCACCGACACGGTCGACGCCGACAACGACGCCATCACCGAGATCCTCGCGCAGTGAACCGCGGCGGTGGCCCGGGCGACCGGGCCACCGCCCCCATCCCCGGAGAACGAACGCCATGTCCGCCGAGACGCTGAGTCCGCCGACGAGTCCGCCGACCGCCCCCTCCCCGCCGCACCGCGCTTCGCGCGCCCGGCGCGAGGCGCTGCGCGGGTGGCTCTACGCATCCCCGACGACCCTGTTCGTGGTGTTCGTCTTCCTGCTGCCACTGCTGCTGGTGCTGCACATGTCGGCGTCGGACTGGCCGCTGCTCTCGGGCAACCAGGGCTGGAACCTTCCCGAGAACTACGTCGACGCCGTCGACCACCGCCTGTTCTGGGACGCCATCTGGTTCACCCTGAAGTACACGGTCATCACGACGATCCTGCTCATCGGCCTGGGGCTCGGGCTTGCACTGCTGGTGCAGGAGTCCACCCGGTGGAAGTCGCTGCTGCGCACCTCGTTCCTCGTGCCGAGCGCACTGGGTCTCGCCTCGGCATCCCTCCTCTTCTACGTGCTCTACTCCCCGTACGCGGGGCCGTTCGCCGACCTCATGCAGTCGTGGGGCTTCACGTTCCTCGGCACACCCGAGGGGGCGCTCTGGTCGACCGTGTTCCTCATCGTGTGGCGGTACGCCGGCTTCTACATGCTGCTCATGCTGGTGGGCCTGCAGGCGATCCCCGACGACGTCTACGAGGCGGCGCGCATCGACGGCGCCTCGGCGTGGCAGACCTTCCGCGGCATCACGCTTCCGCTGCTGCGTCCGACGTTCGCACTCACCATCGTGCTGTGCGTCACCGGCTCGCTCCTGGCGTTCGAGCAGTTCTACATCCTGACCAAGGGCGGACCCGACAACAGCACCATGACGATCGTGCAGCTGATCTACAACGTCGCCTTCCAGGGCCAGAACGATCTCGGCATCGCCGCGGCGCTGTCGGTGATCGTGCTGCTGGCTCTCATCGTCATCAACATCTTCCAGCTGCGCGCGTTCCGCCGCACCGACGAGGACTGAGGAAGCCCGCCATGTCCGCACAGACGCTTCCGTCCTCCACCCGCCTCATCGAGGTGCAGCCGCCGCGCCGCCGCGCCCGGCGCTCCCCCGCGGCGCGCATCGTCTTCGGCATCCCGTACGCGGTGCTGACCACGGCGCTCGCCATCATGTTCCTCTACCCGCTCATCTGGACCGCCGTGTCGTCCGTGGCGCCCCGAGCCGGCACCAGCCAGCCGGAGGGCTGGGGATTCGGCAACTACGCGGCCCTCGCCGACTACCAGGCCGGCATCTGGGTCTATCTCGGCAACTCGACCTTCGTCGCGCTGCTGACGGTGCTGCTGACCCTGGTCGTCTCGACTCTCGGCGGCTACGCCTTCGCCCGGTTCTCGTTCCCGGGGAAGAACCTGCTGTTCCTCACGGTGCTCGCGATCCTGATGGTGCCGTACACGACGCTGCTCATCCCGCTCTACGTGATCCTCAACGCCGTCGGCCTGAGCAACTCCCTGGTCGGCGTCGCGATCGTGCTCACGATGTTCCAGCTGCCGTTCTCGATGTTCATGATGCGGATCTCCTTCGAATCCGTTCCTCGCGAGCTCGACGAAGCAGCGCTGGTCGACGGCGCGACCACCTTCGGGGCGCTCCGGCTCGTGCTGCTGCCCGCGGTCAAGCCGGGGCTCATCACGGTCGGCATGTTCGCCTTCCTCGCGGCCTGGAACGACTTCATGGCGCCGCTCATCCTGATCACCGACACGAACCGGATGACGCTGCCCCTGGCCGTCTCCAACCTTCGCGTGCAGGTGCAGGGCGTCATCGACTACGGCGCGACGGAGGCGGGAGTGGTCGTGCTGGCGCTGCCCTGCATCGTGCTGTTCCTCGTGCTGCAGCGCCACTACGTCCGCGGATTCATGTCGGGAGCTTTCAAGGGATGACCATGCAGACCACCACCACCGCGCCCCAGGCGCCCGTCGCTCCGGCGCACGGCCGCCTCCGCCCCCTCGGCCAGGAGGAGGTTCGCATCACCGGCGGCTTCTGGGGTGACCGGCAGGCCGTCAACGGCCGCAACACGCTCGCGCACATCGAGAGCCGCCTCGAATCCGAGGGTTGGCTCGGCAACTTCGACCGCGCCGCCGCCGGCACGCTGCCGGAGGGGCGCCGCGGACGCGAGTTCTCGGACTCCGAGGTGTACAAGTACCTCGAGGCGCTCGCGTGGGAGATCGGCCGCACCGACGACGCCGACCTCGAAACGCGGCTGCGCGCCGTCGTCAGCCGTGTCGCCGCGGCCCAGGAGGCGGACGGCTACCTCAACACCATGTTCGGGCGCCCGCGCCAGGGGCCCCGGTGGTCCGACCTCGAATGGGGGCACGAGCTGTACTGCCTCGGCCACCTCTTCCAGGCGGCGGTTGCCCGTGAGCGCACGCGGCCGGGTGCGGACGACGGCCTGCTCCAGGTCGCCGTGCGCGCCGCCGACCTCGTGTGCGCCGAGTTCGGGCCCGGTGGCCGCGACGCGATCTGCGGCCACGCCGAGGTCGAGGTGGGACTCGCCGAGCTGGCCCGGGCGACGGGCGAGCCCCGCTACCTCGAGCAGGCGCGCCTGTTCGTCGATCGCCACGGCCGCGGCACGCTCCGTGACATCGAATGGGGCCGCAAGTACTTCCAGGACGATGTTCCGGTGCGCGATGCGACGGCTCTGCGCGGCCACGCAGTGCGTGCGAACTACCTGGCGGCGGGCGCCGCCGACGTCGCCGTCGACACCGGTGACGCCGAGCTGCTCGGGGCGCTCCGCGGCCAGTGGGACCGTACCGTCGCCCGGCGGACGTACATCACCGGCGGCCAGGGTTCGCACCACCAGGACGAGGCGTTCGGCGAGGACTGGGAGCTGCCGGCCGACCGCGCCTACTCCGAGACGTGCGCGGGCGTCGGCTCGATCATGTTCTCGTGGCGCCTGCTGCTCGCGGGCGGGGATCCGCGCCATGCCGACCTCATCGAGCGAACCCTGTACAACGTGGTCGCCACCTCCCCCGCGCCCGACGGCCGCGCGTTCTTCTACGCGAACACGCTGCACCAGCGCGTGCCCGGCGTGCCCGCCGACGGGGATGCGACCTCGCCTCGCGCATCGTCGTCGCTGCGCGCCCCGTGGTTCGAGGTGTCGTGCTGTCCGCCGAACGTCGCACGCACGCTCGCGAGCCTCGACGCATACCTCGCGACCGCCGACGACGACGGCGTGCAGCTGCACCAGTACGCGCCGGCGAGCGTGCGCACCACGCTGCCGGACGGAAGGGTCGTCGCGTTCGACGTCGCGACGGAATATCCGGCCTCGGGGCGGATCCGCGTGACCTCGAGCGCGTCGTCCGGAGCCTATGGGCGCGTGGGCGCAGCCGCGGCCGACGCGCCCTGGACCCTCACGCTGCGCGTGCCCTCGTGGGCCCGGGGCGCCCGTCTGCGCTTCGCTCCCGCGAACGGCGGTCCGGCCGAGGAGCGCGAGGTCGAACCCGGAGCGGTGGAGATCCGCCGAGCGTTCGGTGCGGGCGACATCGTCGAACTCGAGCTGCCGATGACCCCGCGCATCAGCAGTCCCGACCCCCGCATCGACGCGATCCGCGGGTGTGTCGCGATCGAGCGCGGCCCCGAGGTGTACGCGCTGGAGTCCGTCGATCTCGCCACGGCGGGTGCCGCTGACGTCGCCGACGTCGTCCTCGCTGCCGGCACGAGGCCATCCGAGCGCGACGGGCGCGTCTGGATCGACGTGATGTCCGTCGGCGCGGACGACTCGGCGGCGACATGGCCCTACGCCGGCGGCGGGGCGGCGCCGAGGGGCGCCGCATCCGTCTCCGTACCCCTCGTGCCGTACCACGAGTGGGCCGAGCGGGGACCCTCCACGATGCGCGTGTGGATCCCCGCGGCGACCTGACCTAGGGGTTCGGGTTCGTCGCCTTGCCGTCGAGCCAGAGGGTGTTCGACGGGTCGGAGTGGGCGGTGCCGGTGCCGACGTGCTTGTCGCTGATCTGCGGACCCTTGGTGATGACGTGGACGAGGGCCATCGCGTGCCCGCGGCCGAGGCCGTAGTCGGCGGCGAGCCACTCGACGATCGGCGCGGCCTTCGTGCTCTCGTCGAAGCCCTTCTCGTGCGCGAGCTCCACGAACTGCCGCGGCGTGAGGCCGGTCTTGGTCTCGATGTTGTCGAGATATGCCTGGAACGTCATGTCGTCTCTCCTCAGTTGCCGGTGGGGATGTCGAGCACTCCAGGGGCATCCTGCCACTCCTGGATGATGCGGTCCGACGCGTGGATGCAGAGCACCCGCAGCCGGTCGGTGCCGCTGTTCTTGAACCCGTGCCAGGCGCCGGCGGGCGCGGTGGCGGTGTCGCCGGCGACGGCATGCAGCACCTTCTCGTCGATCGTGATGCGTGCCTCACCCTCGAGCAGCACCCAGGTCTCGGGGTACGGATGACGGTGGATGTCGGGGCCCTGCCCCGGCTCGTTGTCGACGAAGAAGTACGACACGCCGGCGCCGTGCTCGGCGCCCACGAACGTGCGGGTGCGACTCGCTCCCCTGCGGAGCTCGTCGGCCCGAACGATGGGGGGAACCACCGCGGGAGCGGTGGGGAATTCGATGTCCATGACTTCCTCCTGCGACCTCGTGGACGATGGTTTCAGCCTGTCGCCTCGGCGAGGAGGCCCATAGAGTTTCGATGTGGATCGAAAGTTCGTCGACTTCCAGCTGGCACCGGACGACCTCACCGCGATCCGGTTCGGCGTCTCGCCGGGTCACGAGCTGTGCCACGCCGTGCGCACCCTGCTCCGGCCCGACGAGTACCCGCTGCAGTGGGGATGGATGCGGACGGCCCGCAGCGCGATCCCGCGCGAGGACTTCGAGGTACTCGCGCTCTTGATCCGCGACGAGGGCTACTTCCCCGACTTCTTCACGACCACGCCGACGTGGGAGCTCACCCCGGAGGCCGAGGCCGAGCGGCTGCGCGACATCGACGACGAGCGCTTCCGCGTCGACATGACGAAGGTGCTGGTGCGCACCGAGGGCGCCCGGCAGGCCGCCGTGCAGCGCATGCTCGATCACCCCGACCGCGCCCGCGCCATGATCGCCGAGGCATGGCTATCGGTGTGGAACACGGGCATCGCTCCGGTCTGGACCCAGCTCGAGCGGCTGCTGCGGGCAGATATCGCCGTGCGCTCCCGTCGCATCGCCGAGAGCGGCATCGGCGCCATGATCCAGACGCTGCACGACCGCGTCGAATGGCACGACGGCGCGGTGCGCGTCGCGATGCGGATCTGGAGCGAGGTCGTCGACTGCCGCGGAAGCGGGCTGGTGCTCGTGCCATCGGTCATGGGGGCGACCGGATGCTTCGTGCTCACCGAGCCGCCGGCGCAGCCGACGCTGTTCTACCCGGCGCAGGGGGTAACTGCGAGCTGGGCGCGGGACCCCGCCGGCGTGACGTCGGCGCTCGGTGCGCTGCTGGGGCCCGCGCGCGCCCGCATCCTCCTCGACGCCCACGAGCCGCGGACCACATCCCAGGTGGCGCGGGACACCGCGCTCGCGATCTCGACCGCCTCGCACCACCTCGGCGTGCTGCGGGATGCCGGATTGCTCGCGAGCACGCGGGACGGCGCCCGCGTGCTGCACCGCCGCACCCCGCTCGGCGAGGCCATGGTCGGCGCCGTGCTCTGACACCGCGGCCAGGCACCGCTCAGGTGGCCCCCGGTAGACTGGCCGGGCCATCCTCGATGTGCATCTACCTGTCTGCGGCCTTCTGCCGCTGCGGACAAGGCGGCACGCAATGCCGCCGTTGCGGCCGGAAAGCCCCGAACCACGATGCACACGACCCTCACCGACACGCGACAGCGCCCTCCGCACACCGCCCGACGCCCGAGCCTCATCCGCGAAGCCGGCTATGCGTACTTCCCCGTCGCACTGATCGCACGCCTGCCGTTCGCGATGATGGTGGTCGGCATCCTCACGCTCGTCGTGGCGGCGCGCGGATCGCTCGCTCTGGGCGGCGTGACCAGCGCGATGACCGGCCTCGGCACCGCCCTCGTCGGCCCGCTCCTGGGTGCCGCCGCCGACCGCTTCGGCCAGCGCCGGGTGCTCTTGATCGCGGGCGTCGTCAACAGCGTCCTGCTGGGCGCGTTCGCGTGGCTCGCCTTCGCGCCCGTCGGGGATGTCGCCCTCCTCGCGGTCGCGTTCTTCATCGGCGCCTCGATGCCCCAGGTCGCGCCACTCTCGCGGAGCCGCCTCGTCGGCCTCATCGCGCGGGCGTACCCGGCGGAGCGCCGCACGTCGACGGTGAACGGAGCGATGGCATACGAGTCGGCGGCGGACGAGATCGTCTTCGTCTTCGGCCCCGTCATCGTCGGCCTGCTCGCGACCACGCTCAACCCGGCGGCACCCGTGATCGGCGCCGCCGTGCTGGGCCTGGTCTTCGTGACCGCGTTCGCCCTGCACCCGACCGCTGCGAGGGCCGCGGCATCCGCCGATGGCGTCCGCCCCGAGCAGGCGCCGCTGCGGGAAGTCTTCCGGGCGCGTGTGCTCGCACCCGTCGTCGGAGCGCTGGGCATGGGCCTTTTCTTCGGCGCGATGCTGACGTCGCTCACCGCGTTCATGGCGGAGCGCGGCGTGCCGGAGCAGGCGGGACTCGTTTACGGCGCGATGGGCATCGGATCCGCCGCGCTCGCCCTCGGCGTCGCCCTGTTCCCGGCCGCGTTCACGCTGCGCGCGCGATGGCTGACCTTCGCCGGCGTCCTCGTCGCGGGCGCGGTCTGGCTGCCCTTCGTCGGCACGGTCGGTGCGATGGCGATCTGCCTGCTCGTGATCGGCGTGGGCATCGGTCCGACGCTCGTGACCCAGTACAGCCTGGCGGCCGCCTTCAGCCCTCGCGGTCGCTCGGCGACCGTCATGACGATGCTCGGCTCGGCGGTCGTCGTCGGGCAGTCCGCAGCATCCGCCGTCACCGGCCTCGTCGCCGACGGCGCGGGGGCCGGGACCGCCCTCGTATCGCCGCTGCTCGCCGCCACCGTCGTCCTCGGTGCGGGCGTCTGGAACGCGGTCGCCTCGCGGCGCTGAGCGCGGGAGCACCGGCGGATAGCGGTGTCCGCCTTGGTCGACTTGTGAACGCACTCATCCGCTCGCGCGGCCACCACGGCCTCGATCACGAGCGGTCGACCGCGATGTGATCCCTCACTTTTGGCTCCCGGCGGCGGAATCACGCGCTTCGGCGACCGTGGCACCCACCCGCGTTACGCAAATGTTACCGCTCACATCTTGCGCGACAGTGGAATGTGAAGGCTAACATTCAGGCGGACGGGCAGCACCAGTGCAGCCCGGGGCACAGTGATACCGGCGTCGATGCCGGACCCGAACGAGGAGGTTTTGGGAATGAAGAACAGGATTCTCGCCGGTGCAGCGCTTCTGGGAGCGTTGGCACTGGTGGCGACAGGCTGCGCGAGCTCGGGCAACGGAGCAGGCGCGAGTGGCGACGGTGGGGACGAGCTCGTGACGGTCGGCTTCGCTCAGACCGGGTCGGAGTCGGGCTGGCGCAGTGCGAACACCGAGTCGATGAAGGAGGCGTTCTCCGAGGACAACGGCTTCGAGCTCATCTTCAACGCCGCCGACAACGACCCGGCGGCGCAGATCGCGGCGGTGCGCGACTTCATCAGCCGGGGCGTCGACGCGATCGTCATCGCCCCCATCGTGGAGGACGGCTGGGACGACGTGCTGCAGGAGGCGTCGGATGCCGGCATCCCGGTCGTCCTCGAGGACCGCACGGTCAGCTCGTCCGACGATCTGTACGCGAGCTGGGTCGGGCTGGACTTCAAGAAGGAGGGCGTGACGGCCGGCGAGTGGGCCGCCGAGAACTTCGGTGACACCCCGACGAAGATGGTCGTGCTCGAGGGCACCACCGGCTCCGCGCCGGCGAACGACCGTGCCGAGGGCTTCAACGAGGCGATCGATGGCACGGCGATCGAGACGATCGACTCGCAGACGGGCGACTTCACGCGCGACGGCGGCAAGACGGTCATGGAGGGCTTCCTCCAGAAGTACGGCGTGGACGGCATCGACCTGCTCTATGCGCACAACGACGACATGGCGCTCGGCGCGATCGAGGCGATCGAGGCAGCAGGCGCCGTTCCCGGCGAGGACATCAAAATCATCTCGATCGACGCGGTGCATGACGGTATGCAGGCCCTCGTCGACGGCAAGATCAACTTCATCGTGGAGTGCAACCCGCTGCTCGGCGAGCTCGCCGCCGGCCTCGTGACCGACGTGCTCGAGGGCAACGACGTCGAGAAGGAGAACTACGTCGAGGACCAGTCCTTCACGCAGGAGCAGGCCGCCGAGGTCATCGACTCCCGCGCGTACTGATCCCCGTCCCCGCGTTCGTCGGGGACCGGCTTCGGCTGGTCTCCGACGGACGTCGGACTCGAAACGAAAGCCCGGACGAGACAGAAGACACGGATGCGCATGACCGTCAACGAAGACACCCCCGCCGTCGCGATGCGGGGCATCACCATCAGCTTCCCGGGCGTCCTCGCCCTCGACGACGTCGACTTCACGCTCCGCCGGGGCGAGGTCCACTCCCTCATGGGCGAGAACGGCGCAGGGAAATCGACCCTCATCAAGGCGCTCACCGGCGTCTACCAGATCGACAGCGGCACCATCGCGGTCGATGGCGAGGAGCGGGTCTTCTCCGCCACCGCCGACGCGCAGACGGCCGGGATCTCCACGGTCTATCAGGAGGTCAACCTCTGCGCGAACCTCTCGGTCGGTGAGAACGTGATGCTCGGGCACGAGCCGCGCGGCCGGGCGGGCATCGACTGGAAGGCGGTCCACCGGCTCGCCGCCGAGCACCTCGCCGGCTTCGGCCTCACCATCGACACGCGCTCGATCCTCTCCAGCCACTCGATCGCGATCCAGCAGCTCGTGGCCATCAGCCGAGCCATGGTGCTGGACGCGAAGGTGCTCATCCTCGATGAGCCGACCTCCAGCCTCGACCGTGGCGAGGTCGAGCGCCTGTTCGCAGTCATCCGCGAACTCCGCGACCAGGGCGTCGCGATCCTGTTCGTCAGCCACTTCCTCGAGCAGGTCTACGAGATCTCCGACCGCATCACCGTGCTGCGCAACGGCCGGCTCGTCGGCGAGCACCTCGCGGTCGATCTGCCGCGCGACAGCCTCGTGAGCCAGATGATCGGACGGGAGCTCGACGAGCTCGCGGCCATCTCGCGGACGGCCGATCGCGTGATCGACCGGACCGCGACGCCGGTTCTCCGCGCCACGGGCATCGGACGCCGAGGGATGCTGGAGCCCGCCGACCTCGACATCTACGAGGGCGAGGTCGTCGGCCTCGCCGGGCTTCTCGGCTCGGGCCGCACCGAGCTCGTGCGCCTGCTGTACGGCGCCGACAAGGCCGACACGGGAACCGTCGAGATCGGCGGTCGGCCGGCTCGGCTCACGTCGCCACGACACGCGATCGACCACCGCATCGCGTTCTCGTCCGAAGACCGCCGGGCCGAGGGCATCATCTCCGACCTGACGGTCGCCGAGAACATCGTGCTCGGCATCCAGGCGAAGCGCGGATGGATGCGGCCGGTACCCCGTGCCGAGCGCGACCAGGTGGTCTCGGAGTACATCGCGGCGCTCGGGGTGCGGCCGGCAGACCCGGACATGCTCGTGCGCAATCTGTCGGGCGGCAACCAGCAGAAGGTGCTTCTCGCGCGCTGGCTGGCGACCGCGCCGCAGCTGATCATCCTCGACGAGCCCACCCGCGGCATCGACGTCGGGGCCAAGGCCGACATCCAGCGCAAGGTCGCCGAGCTCTCGGCGCAGGGCCTGTCTGTCGTGTTCATCTCATCCGAGCTCGAAGAAGTGCTTCGATTGGCACAGCGAGTCGTCGTCATGCGCGATCGACGCCGCATCGGCGAACTGGACTCCAGCACCGTCGACCTCGATCTGCTCATCGACTACATCGCCAATGAGGGCGAGGGGAGCGCAGCGTGAAGAAGCTCGTCACACACCGGCTGTTCTGGCCGGTCATGGCCCTGCTCGCACTGATCGTGGTCAACACGATCGCGCGGCCGCAGTTCATCAGCGTCACCGTGCGCGACGGCGAGCTCTACGGCGCGCTGATCGACATCCTCCGCAACAGCGCCCCGCTCATGCTGGTGGCCCTCGGCATGACGATCGTCATCGCCACCCGGGGCATCGACCTCTCGGTCGGCGCCATCATGGCCGTCTCGGGGGCGGTCGCGCTCACGATCATCGACACCTCCGGCGATCCCGGCGGCGGCGCCACCGTCGCTGTCGCCCTCCTGGTCGGCATCCTCGTGGCCCTCGTCCTGGGCGTGTGGAACGGCTTCCTCATCGCCGTGCTCGGCATCCAGCCGATCATCGCGACCCTCGTGCTCATGCTCGCGGGCCGCGGCGTGGCCCTGCTCATCACCGACGGATTCATCACGACGGTCACGAGCGCGCCCTACAAGTTCATCGCGACCGGGTACGTCATCGGACTCCCGTTCGCGCTGTTCATCTCGGTCGCGGCGATCCTCGTGATCTCGCTGCTGGAGCGCCGCACCGCGCTCGGGGTGCTCACCGAGTCCGTCGGCATCAACCCCGAGGCGAGCCGGTTGGCGGGCGTCCGCGCCCGCGGCATCGTCTTCGGCGCGTACGCCGCGAGCGGCGTGCTGGCCGGCATGGCGGGCGTCCTCTACAGCTCGAACATCATGGCGGCCGACGCCAACGCCGCAGGGCTGTACATCGAGCTCTACGCGATCCTCGCCGTCGTGCTCGGCGGCACGTCGCTGATGGGCGGCAAGTTCACGATCGCCGGCACGGTCGTCGGCGTTCTCACGATCCAGACGCTCGAGTCCACCATCCTGTTCCTCGGCGTGCCTTCTGCGCAGGCGCCCGTGTTCTTCGCGGCGGTCGTGGTCGTGGTCGTCCTCGTCCAGTCGCCGCGGCTGCACCGATTCGCCCGGGGGCTGTTCGCGGCACGCCGCCCCGACGGCGGCGGTCCGAGCGCGCCCCCACCCACACCCCCGACAACGACGGAGCAGACGAAGGCGGAGGCGGTCCGATGACCACGACGACTCAGACCGAGGCGGGGCGTCCGACGCTCGCCGACCGCTACGCGACCTTCATGAGCCGCCACTCGTCGCTCATGCCGACGTTCGCGGCCATCGTGATCCTGATCGTGCTCCTCGTGGGCGCGCAGATCGCGTTCGGCAACTTCATCACGCCGCGCAACATGTCGGCGCTGCTGCTGAACAACGCCTACCTGCTGATCCTCGCCGTCGGGCTGACGTTCGTCATCCTGACGGGAGGCATCGACCTCTCGGTGGGCTCCGTCATGGCGTTCACCGGCATCCTCTGCGCGAAGCTGCTGGCTGAGGGGCTTCCGGCGATCGTGGCCATCCCGCTCATGCTGCTCGGGGGCGCGGCCATCGGCCTGCTGATCGGCGTGCTCGTGCATTACTTCGACGTGCAGCCGTTCATCGCGTCGCTGGCGGGCCTGTTCCTGGCGCGCGGCCTCGCCTTCGTGGTCAGCCTCTCGTCCATCCGCGTCGAAGACCCCGCGGTGCTGTGGCTGCAGCGCACGCGGCTCACGGTGGGCGACTGGTACCTCACGCCGACCGGCATCCTGGCCCTCCTCATCGTGGCGATCGGCGTCTTCGTGACGCAGTGGACGCGCTTCGGGCGCACGATCTACGCCATCGGCGGCAACGAGCAGTCGGCGCGGCTGATGGGTCTGCCGGTCGCTCGGACGAAGATCCTCGTCTACGTCATCAGCGGCGTCTGCGGCGGTCTCGCCGGCCTCGTCCTCACGGCCTATTCGGGTGCCGGATATCCGCTCAACGGCGTGGGCACCGAGCTGGACGCGATCGCCGCGGTCGTGATCGGCGGCACGCTGCTGACGGGCGGGTCCGGCTACGTGATCGGCTCGATGATCGGCGTGCTCGTGTACGGCGTGATCAAGACCATCATCGCGTTCATGGGTGCGGAGCAGTCGTGGACCCGCATCATCATCGGCGGGCTGCTCCTGGTCTTCATCGTCGTGCAGCGGTTCATCGTCACCCGGTCGGAACGTCGCCGGTGACCCGAGTGCCATGAGCGGACCCGTTCGCGTCTCGCGACATAATGGCGGGATGGACGAGCGGCGTCCGCTCATGGAACTCACCGGGGCGACGGTAAGGTTCGGCGCGGAGACCGCGCTCGACGACGTGCGCTTCCGTGTGTTCCCCGGCGAGGTGCACTCGCTCATGGGAGAGAACGGCGCCGGCAAGTCGACGCTCATCAAAGCCCTCACGGGGGCCCTGCACCTCGACAGCGGACGCATCGAGCTCGAGGGGAACCCCGTCCGCTTCGCCACTCCGGCCGATGCGCTGCGGGCGGGGATCAGCACGGTCTACCAGGAGATCGACCTGCTGCCGAATCTCACGGTGGCCGAGAACATCTGCCTCGGTCGAGAGCCGCGCCGCTTTGGCACCATCCACTGGTCGGCGATGCGCGAGCGTGCCGCAGAAGTGCTGTCGGGGCTCGGGCTGACGATCGACCCGGCGTCGATGCTGGGAAGCCATTCGCTCGCCGTCCAGCAGCTCGTCGCCATCGCCCGGGCGATCTCGATCGACGTGCGGGTGCTGGTGCTCGACGAGCCCACGTCGAGCCTCGACATCGACGAGGTGGCCGAGCTCTTCCGCGTCATCCGCGACCTCAAGGAGCGCGGCGTCGCCATCATCTTCATCTCGCACTTCCTCGACCAGGTCTACGAGATCGCCGACCGCATCACCGTCCTCCGCGGCGGCAGGCTCGTCGGAGAGTACGTGCCCACCGAGCTGCTGCGGATCGATCTCGTCGAGAAGATGCTCGGACGCAGCGTCTCCGACCTCGGCACACGCGACCGTGTCGACGCCGCGCCGGACGAGGCATCCGCTCTCCTCACCGCCGAAGGCGTGACGGTCGCTCCCGGCATCGCCGACGCGGACATCGACCTGCGCGAGGGCGAGGTGCTCGGGCTGGCGGGACTCCTCGGCTCGGGACGGACGGAACTGGCGCGCGCCCTCACGGGAGCCGACCGGCTGGACGCCGGGATCATCACGATCAGCGGCCGGCGCGTGGATCCGCACAGCCCCCGCGAGGCCATCGCGTTCGGGGTGGTCTACTCGTCGGAGAACCGGCGCACCGAGGGCATCATCAGCGAGCTGAGCGTGCAGGACAACATCACCCTCGCGCTGCAGGCCGAGCGGGGAGTGTTCCGGCGCCTGCGGGATCAGCGGCGCCGGGAGCTGGCGATGAGCTGGATCGAGGCGCTCGACATCCGGCCGGCCGATCCCGACCGTCCCGCGGGCACGCTGTCGGGCGGCAACCAGCAGAAGGTGCTGCTGGCACGCCTGCTCGCGCTGTCTCCGCGCGTGCTCGTCCTCGACGAGCCGACGCGCGGCATCGACGTCGGGGCCAAGGTCGAGATCCAGAATCTCGTGGGCGAGCTCGCCGACAACGGGCTGTCGGTGGTGTTCATCTCGGCGGAGCTCGAGGAGGTGCTGCGCGTGGCGAGCCGCGTCGCGATCCTCCGCGGCGGCCGCGTCGTCGACACCCTCCCCTCGGAGACACTCACCGTCGAGTCGCTCATGGCGCTCGTCGCACAGGCCGACGACGCCGACGACGAGGCGGTGCGATGACCGACGACAAGCCGGCGCGGTCCGCGAACATCTTCGACGTGGCGCGGCTCGCGGGCGTCTCGCACCAGACGGTCTCGCGTGTGCTCAACGACCTGCCCAACGTCCGCCCCGCCACGCGCGCACGCGTCGAGCAGGCGATCGCGCAGCTGCGGTACAGCCCCTCCCCCGCCGCACGGGCTCTCGTCACGCGCCGCACCCGCACCATCGGGCTCGTCGCCCCGGGCGTCTCGGACTACGGGCCGACGTCGGTCGCGACCGCCTTCAACTTCGCCGCCCGGGCCGAGCGCTACAGCGTCGAGACGGTGAGCGCGCTCGACCCCGACCCCGCCGCCGTGCGATCGGTGATCGAGTCGCTGCTCCGCCAGCGCGTCGACGCGATCGTGCTGATCGTGGTGGATGTCGGTGTGCTCGAGGTCGTGCGGGGCCTGGATCTCAGCATCCCGGTCGTGGCCGCCGCCGCCACGGCCCGACGCAGTCCGCTGATCGTCTCGATCGACCAGTACCGCGGTGCGCGCTCGGCGGTGCGGCACCTTGCCGAGCTCGGCCACACCCGCATCCTCCACCTGGCCGGACCGCAGCGCGCCCCCGACGCCCTCGAGCGCATCCGCGGGTGGCGCGACGAACTCGCCTCCCATCGCCTCGAAGTCGTCGAACCGCGACACGGCGACTGGTCGGCCGCGAGCGGCTACCGCCTCGGCACCGACCTCGACATCGCGCCCGGCACCGCCGTCTTCGCCTCGAACGACCACATGTCGATCGGCCTGCTGTCCGCGCTGCGGGAGCGGGGGCTGCGGGTGCCGGAGGACATCAGCGTGGTCGGCTTCGACGACGTGCCCGAGGCCGGCTACCTCTACCCCGCGCTCACCACCGTGCGTCAGGACTTCGCGAGCCTCGGCGAGCTGATGATGCAGAAGGTGCTCATCGCGGTCGAGGAGCCCGACAGCGTCACCGAGGACACGCCGCTCCCCACGCACCTGATCGTGCGCAGCTCGACCCGCGCGCAGGCGGGCGCGTCGGCGCGAGCACAGCCGCCCGCCGACGGCGTCCCGCCCTCGGCGGGAACCGCGGCAGCACCCTAGGGCGTCGCGTCGGCGAGGAGCCGTCTGATCTCGGCCATCGCCTGCTCGGACTGCGCGAGCAGCGCCCGCAGCCGCTCGGCCGTCTCGCCCGGGTCGACGGAGGTGACCGATTCCGCCTCGCCGGTGACTTCGGCCGCCGGGCCGCCGACATCACCGGCGTCCGCCGTGGCCGCGACGCCGGCGTTCACCGCACCCGCGACCGCACCGGCCGCGACGCCTTTGGCCGCATGCTGGGCGATCGACGGCTGCGCGGCCTCCGCGGACGGCACCCCGGCAGTGGCTGCGTCCGACTGCTCTCCGCTCGGGTCGGCGGCGGCATCGGCATCCGTCTCCGTCTCCGTGGTCTCGCCCTTGCGGGGCCCGAGGAAGAGGTTGGCGAGGTAGCCGGTGAACGTTCCGAAGATGCCGACGCCGACGACGATGATGAGCGTGCCGATGATGCGGCCGCCATTGGTCACCGGGAACCGGTCGCCGTAGCCGACGGTCGAGATCGTGACGAGGGTGTACCAGAGCGCATCGGAGGCGGACGTGATGTTGGCGCCGTCGGCGTTCTCCTCGACCGCGAGGATCGAGATGCTGCCGAACTGCAGCACGAGCACGCCCATCAGGAGGAGGGTCATCAGCGCGCTGTTGGCGCGGTCGTGGACGAGCGTCGCCCACACGGTGCGCGGGCCGAGCTCGCGCAGCAGCCGGAACACCCGCAGCAGACGGAAGAGGCGCAGGACCTTGAACTGCGGGAACGGCAGGCTGGCGAGGAGGTCGGCCCAGCCGAACCCTCGGAAGAAGTAGCGCCCCGGCGACGGCGCGGTCGAGATCCGGTAGATGAAGTCGCCGAGGAAGATCGCACTGAACAGCGCGTTCATGACCGAGAGCACGAGCTCGAGCGCCGAATCGCCCGCGATGACGTAGACGAACACCAGGTTCACGATCGACAGGATCGACAGCGCACCGATGAAGATCTCGTACGCGGTGTTCTTCAGCTCGGCGCGCGCCGCCGCGCGCGCCTGCGCACGCTGCTGGGACCGCTTGCGGATCTCGGAGAGGGAACGGGCCATGTCGGCTCCTCGGCTCGGGCCATGCCGGACACACTCCGGCTGCGGCCCCATTGTCCTCGCCCCGATCGCCACGGCGCGACCGGCACTCGGCCGGCCGACGCGATGCCGCGCGGCGAACGCGGCGGGAGCTCAGTCGACGACGGTCGCGCGCTCCCCCGCCTCGACGCGCACGGGGAGGCGGTTGTTCGCCGACGGCAGCGGGCACACGTAGTGGTCGCTGAAGGCGCACGGCGGCAGGTAAGCGCGGTTGAAGTCGACGGTCACCGTGCCGTCGGCCGCGGGCGGGTCGATCTCGAGGAAGCGGAAGCGGTACGCGTCGACGTTGCTCGTGGCGTCCGCGATGACGGCGCTCAGACCTTCGGCCGGATCGCCGGTGACGGTGAGCTCGACCTGCGCGCCGCCCACCGCGAGCGCGATCGTCCCGACCGCGGGCTCTTCGCGCTCGTACCCGTCGACACTCCTGATGACGGTGATCTGCCCCTCGTCCGCCGGACGGAACACACCGGTCACCGCCCACGCGTCGTCGTGAGGGAACGACAGGATGCCGCGCAGCCGCGTGCGCCCGGGGGTCTCGGGGTCGAACACGCGCAGCGCCGGCGCGCCCTCGCGGCTGATGGCCTTCAGACGCAGGCGCCCGACGTCGAGGTGCTCCCCCGGCGCGAGCACGATCTCGTCGGCTGGGGCATCCGGGGCGTCCGCGCGCAGCCCGGTGCCGGCCACCCGTCCGTCCACCGCGCGCCAGAGGCCCGGTGCGTCGTCGTATGCGCGGGCCTCGTCGTCGAGCCAGTGCGTGTGCCGGAGGGCGGCGACGCCGTGGTCGGACGAGACGGCGCGCCAGCGCGCGTCGGTGACGGTCTCGGGGGTGCTCGTGGGGAGGGTCATGCAGGTCCTTCGTCCGGGGAGGCGGTGGGGTCGGCCTCCATCCCAACACGCCCCAGGCAGGCGCATTCCCGCGGCCGGCCTCCGCGCGTCACGCGGCGTCACCGACGCTTACCTTGCAGTTCTAGGTAACTTGTACTTCTATGTACGTAGGACTTCTACGCATGGAGGATGAGATGAAGATCGGCAAAGACCTCGTCGCCGCTGCGGCGACGCCGATGGTGCTCGGCATCCTGGCCGACGGCGAGTCGTACGGCTACGCGATCCTGCAGCGCGTCGGCGAGCTCTCGGGCGGCGAGCTGGAGTGGAGCGACGGCATGCTCTACCCGCTGCTGCACAGGCTCGAGCGCCTCGGGCACGTGGAGTCCTCGTGGGGCGCCTCCCCCAGCGGCCGCCCGCGCAAGCACTACCGCCTCAGCAGCAGCGGCCGCGCGGCGTTCGCCGAGCAGCGGCAGCAGTGGGCCGTGGTCAGCCGGGCGCTGCAGCGGGTGTGGTCGGATCGGGACGGCGGCACCGACTTCGCCGGCGCACCGGCGTTCGGAGGTGCGTGAGATGGCGGATCACCTCGAACCCCGCATCGAAGACCAGATCTCGGCGTGGCGGGCCTACGTCTCGCGCCCCGAGGCGATGGACGGGCGCGACGTCGACGAGCTCGAAGACCATCTGCGCGGCCAGATCGACCGGCTCGCGGCATCCGGTCTCGACGCCGACGAGGCCTTCCTCGTCGCCGTGAAGCGGCTCGGCGGGCTCGACGACCTGTCGCGCGAGTTCGCCCGCGAGCATTCGGACCGGCTGTGGAAGCAGCTCATGATCCCGGGCGAGTCCCGCGCGCCGCGCACCGGCGGGCTCGTGGTCGCCGTCGGGCTCGCGATCGGCGCGGCCGTGGCGATCAAGATCCCGGCACTGTTCGGCATCCGCTTCGGTGAAGACGGCGACTTCTACGCGCGTTTCGCCGCGCTGCTCGTGCTGCCGTTCCTCGCGACGTACTTCCTGGTGCGTCGCAGGGCGTCCGTGCCCACGATCGCGATGGTCGGCGTGCCGTTCGCGATCGCCGCCATCGTGATGGCGGTCTATCCCTTCGCGCCGGACGGCGCGACGCTCGTGCTGGCCGCGACCCACGTCGCCGTTGCGCTCTGGATCGTGACGGGCATCGCCTACGTCGACGGGCGGGTGCGGTCGAGCCGCTCCCGCATGGACTTCATCCGCTTCACGGGCGAATGGCTGGTGTACCTCGCCCTCATCGCCCTCGGCGGCGGCGTGCTGGTCGCCCTCACGCTGGGCGTGTTCTCGGCGATCGGCCTCGACGCGGAGTGGTTCGTCGAGGAGTTCATGGTGCCGTGCGGGGTCGCAGGCGCGGTCGTGGTCGCCGCGTGGCTGGTCGAGGCGAAGCAGAGCGTGATCGAGAACATCGCGCCGGTGCTGACGAAGCTGTTCACACCGCTGTTCACCCTGCTGCTGCTCGCCTTCATCGTCGCCGGGTTCCTGCAGGGAAGCCTCGTCGACGGCGGCGACGCCGAGGCGTTCGGCCAACGAGACCTGCTGATCCTCTTCGACATCGTGCTGGTGGTCGTCGTGGGACTGCTGCTGTACGCGCTGTCGGCTCGCGAGCCGCTCGCCCCGCCGTCGTGGTTCGACCGGCTGCAGCTGCTGATGGTCGTGGCGGCGCTCGTCGTCGACATCATGGTGCTCGTGGCGATGATCGGGCGCATCGCGGAATTCGGGGCGAGTCCCAACAAGCTCGCCTCGCTCGGGCTCAACGTGATCCTCTTCGCCAACCTCATCGGCGCAGCCTGGCTGCAGCTGCGCTTCACGATGCGCCGCGCCCCGTTCGAGCGGTTGGAACGGTGGCAGACCGGCTTCCTGCCCGTCTACCTGGCGTGGGCGTCGATCGTCGTCGTGGCGTTCCCGCCGCTGTTCGCGTTCGCGTAGACCACGCCGGGGCCCGGGCGGGCCGCGATGGCCTCGAGCAGCACCTCGTCCCAGCGGGTGAGGAACGCCGGCAGGCCGTAGTGCGTCAGGGCGTGCTCCCGCGCCCGGGCGCCCACCTCCATCGCCCAGTCCGGCTCCTCGAGGAAGGCGCGAGCAGCCCTGCGCAGATCGTCGACGTCCGTCGAGACGACTCCGGTGCCCGCCGCCACGGCACGCACCGCCTCGGTCGTCGCGAGCGCGACCACCGGCATCCCGAGATGCATCGCCTCGATCAGCGACAGGCCGAGCGAGGTCCACCGGAACGGATGCAGATACACGCGTCGCCGGGCGAGCTCGGCGTGCAGACGCTGGGGCGCCAGGCTCTCGAGCCCCACGATCGCGGGATCGTCGTCGAACGCCTCCGCGAGCCGGCCGGCGTCGATGCCGAACACGTCGAGCGGCGCCTCACGGGTGAACGCGGGCAGGAGGTCCGTGCCGGTCGCACGCCACCGTCGCACCGGCTCGTTCACGACGACGCCGATCCGGGCCAGCTCACCGGAGTAGAGCGGACCCGGATCGGGCACGCCGTGCTCGACGACCGTGGTCGGCGCCACGCCGTTGTCCCAGAACAGCCGGTTGAAGTGGGTGACGTGGACGATCGGGATGTCGCGCTGGTCGGCGAGCGGATGCCGCGTGGTGAACGCCGCCGGGCCGGGTGTGTTGTGCTCGAGATAGACCGCGGGAAGATCGCGGCCCGGCACCCGGCCCGTCAGCGTCTCGACCAGCTCGATCTCTTCCGGGCGCTGCAGCACCACGGCGTCGATGTCTTCGGCGCGCAGGGCGTCGAACGCGACGGCGCGGGCGCGCCGCCACCCCCAGCCGCTGACCCCGTCGTCCTCACCGGGACGGACGTCGCGCACCGGCAGGAGGTACTCGTGCTCGCCGCGGACGAAGGCGTCGGTGTAGCCGCCGTGGATCGGCCAGAGGAGGATGCGCACGCCGGCGCCTAGTAGTCCTCGGGCGCGAGATCGCCCTGCCCCGCGTCGCCGAGCTCCGCGAGTTCCGGGCTGAAGCCCTGGGTGTCGGGCTGCAGCGCCGCCGACGGCAGATCCTCACGCGGCACGTCATCGCCATCGGAGGGCAGATGCGCCGGGTCGTCGCCGGTCGCCGTCTCGATGTCGGGGTCTTCACCGGCGTCGAGCGCCGTCGTACGATCCCACTCAGCCTGCGCGGGGTCGCGCGTCGGGTCGGGTTCGATGGACGTGTCACGGTCGCGCAGCGGCTGCACGCCGACCTGCTCCCCGACCTGGCCGTCGGGTGCCCGCGGAATGTCGGCGGGAAGACTGTCGGACATGGGGTTCTCCTCTTCTCGAGCGGGATTCAGACGCGCGGCGGATCAGACCTCGCGGGTGGACCCGCCGTGGATCTCGCCGCGCCAGCCGCCCGTCTCGCGACCGCGCTCCTCGATGAACTCCTTGAAGCGCTCGAGGTCCTTCTTCGCAGCGCGCTCGTCGATGCCCAGCGCGGCGCCGGTCTTCTCGGTGAAGGACTCGGGCACCCACGTCATCTCGAGGGAGACCCGGGTGCCGTCGCCGGCGGGCACGAAGCTGACGCGACCGGTGTGGAGCTTCTCACCGTGGCTCGCCCACGAGATGTGGTCGTCGGGAACCTGATCCGTGATGGTGGCGTCGAACTCCCGCTCCACCCCGCCGATGTTCACGACCCAGTGGGTGCGCTCGTCGTCCAGCTGGTCGATGCGCTCGACCGCGGACATGAAGCGCGGGAACTCCTCGAACTGGGTCCACTGGTCGTAGACGGCCCGGATCGGGGCGTCCACGTCGATCTCTGCTGTCACAATGCTGGTTGCCATGACGGCTCCTTTCACTGGAACAGCCACCGTACGAACCCGGCGCGCACGCAGACACGGGGTTGACTCCGCGGAGGGCCGCAGGTAAGGCCGACTGGGCGACCGCGTCCCGCGACGCGGCCGACCGGCTCGTCGCAACCGAGCGAGCTTCCGGAAGCGAGGCCTCTCGCCGTTCCAGACCCTCCGCCCCTTCGCCCCCGCCCCTCCGCCTCTTCGCCCTCCGCCCCACCGCCCCACCGCCAACAGGTCAACCGGGCTTCCACAGGAGGTTGAAACCACTCAACCTCCTGTGGAATCGCGGTTGACCTGTTGAGCGACCGGTTCGACAGGCAAACCGGCAGCCGTGGCAGCCCAGGGCTGGAGCCGTCCCGGGCACGGGCTATGGACCCTCCGGATCCCTCGCCCGCCTGTGCGGCGTGTCGGCGATGCGGCCTAGTCTCGTCTCATGCGCCGGTCGCGAGAGGCGGGGTCATGAATGCGGATGCCGCGGGGCCGACTCGCGCGGCCAAGCCCTGGGTGCTGCACGTGGACCTCGACCAGTTCATCGCCGCGGTCGAGGTGCTGCGCCGGCCGGAGCTCGCCGGCAAGCCCGTCATCGTGGGCGGCCGCGGAGACCCGACCGAGCGCGCGGTCGTCTCGACCGCATCGTACGAGGCGCGCGAGTTCGGTGTCGGCTCGGGCATGCCGCTGCGGATCGCGGCGAGGAAGGTGCCGGATGCCGTCATCCTGCCGGTCGACGCACCGCTGTACTTGGCGGCATCCGAAGAGGTCATGGCCACCCTGCGCGCCCAGCCCGGCGCCGTCGTGCAGGTACTCGGGTGGGACGAGGCGTTCGTGGGCGTCGAGACCGACGACCCCGAGATGTACGCCCGGCGGCTGCAGCAGGACGTGCTCGACCGGACGCGTCTGCACTGCTCCGTCGGCATCGGCGACACGCTCGTGCGGGCCAAGGTCGCGACGGGCTTCGGCAAGCCGCGCGGCACCTTCCGGCTGACGGCCGAGAACTGGCTCGAGGTGATGGGCGAACGTCCGACGATCGAGCTGTGGGGCGTCGGGTCGAAAGTGTCGAAGCGGCTCACGCTGCTCGGCGTCCGCACGGTCGCCGAGCTCGCCGTCGCGGACGAGACGGCGCTGACCGGCGAATTCGGACCGCGGATGGGTCTCTGGTACCGGCAGCTCGGGCGCGGCGACGGCTCGGCCGTCGTCGACGACACCCCCTGGGTCGCCCGCGGACACAGCAAGGAGACGACGTTCCAGACCGACATCGTCGACCCCGCCGAGATCGAGGCGGCCGCCGGCACCCTGCTCGACCAGGTGCTTGACGAGGTGGCCGCCGACGACCGGCCGGTCGTCGGTCTCGGGCTCAAGGTGCGCTACGCGCCGTTCCTCACCAAGACCTTCACCAAGAAGATCCCCTCGACCTCCGACCGTGCCGTCGTGCGCGCCCGGACGATGGAGCTCGTGGACAAGATCGAGCCCGGCCGCCCCATCCGCCTGCTCGGCGTGCGCGCCGAGATGGCGATGCCCGACGACGCGCGCGAAGGGCACACGCCGACCCGCAGCGGATGGTGACGTCGGCGGCGCCGGGTCAGAGGCGGGGGTCGATCGCGACCCGCACGTCGGCACCGGCGGCCGCGCGCTCGAGGGCGTCGTCGAGCTCCGACAGCGGATGCGGCCGGCCGACGAGCTGTGCGAACGGGTAGCGGTGCGCGTGCTCCTCGAGGAACGCCACGGCGCCCGCCAGATCCGCCGGATCGTAGTTGTGGACGCCGCGGACGGTGGTCAGGTTCCGCACCGTGCGCTCCGGGTCCAGCGCGTACGCGGGGCTGGGCGAGACGCTGCCCACGAGCACGACGACGCCGCCGACGCCGATCTCGTCCAGCGCCGACGAGACGGCCGCGGCGGCGCCCGACGCTTCGATGGCGATGTCGAGCTCGCGCGCACGCAGGCGCCGCAGCGCCCGGCCCAGGGCTCCCGCCTCCGCGGGGTCGATCATCGCCGCGGCCCCGAACGACCGCGCGAGCGTGCGCCGCGCCGGGTCGGGATCGGCGACGATCACCCGGGCGCCGGCGCGCGACGCGATCGCCGTCGCGGTGAGCCCGATGAGTCCCGCGCCGGTCACCAGCATGGTGGCGCCGTCCACGTCGACGATGTCGCCGGCGCGGTCGACCGCGGCCCATGCGGTTGCCGTCGCGCATGCCGCCGGGGCCAGCACGGCCGCCGGGATCGACTCGCCGACGCGCACGATCGTCGTGCCGGCGCGCAGGTGCACGTGCGTGGCGAAGCCGCCCGAGAGCTCCCAGCGCGCGACGAGGCGCTCATGACCGTACTTGCGCAGCTCGCGGCACTTCTGCGGCAGGCCCCGTCGGCAGCGGTCACAGCGATCGCACGACGCCATGATCGACCACACCACCCGATCGCCGACGCCGATCGCCACACCGTCGGCGCCCCGCACCTCGTCGAGCACCGCGACCACGCGGCCGACGTACTCGTGACCGAGCACCAACGGCGTCGGCGCCTTGCGATGCCCCGACACGGTGTGCACGTCCGAGCCGCAGACGGTCGCCAGTTCGAGCTCGACGAGCACGTCGCCGTCTGCGAGCCGCACACCCGGAACGGCGATGGCCTCGTGCGGGCGACCGGGCCCGAGCCACACCATGGCGGTGGCGGGCGGCGTGAGGCGCACGTCGCGTGAGGCGACCACCGGCGCCACGGCCGCCGACGCCACGTCAGGCGTCGATTCCGAGCAGGGCCGGCAGGGCCGACACGTCGTCGATCACGGCATCCGCGCCCGCGGCGGTGAGCGCGGCCCGGTCGTGCGCACCGGTCAGCACGCCGACGACGAGACCCGCGCCGGCGGCACGACCGGAGGCGACGTCGCTGGTCGTGTCACCGACGACGACGACGGATGCCACCGACGACGCCTGCGACCGGATGACCGCCGCCAGCACGAGGTCGGGGGCGGGGCGGCCACGGCCCACGTCGACGGGCGACAACGCCGCATCCACCAGCGCCCGCCAACCGAGTCCGTCCAGGATCGCGTCACGGGTGGTCGGGGCGAACCCGGTCGTGAGCACCACCGAGACGCCCGCCGCCCGAAGCTGTTCGAGCGCCTGCCGGGCTCCCGCGATCGGCTCGACGCCCTCTTCGGCGATGAGGTCGGCATAGGCGCGCTCGAAGGCCGCGGTGGCGTCGACCGCGCGGGCCGTATCGCCGCCGGAGAGGTGCGTGAAGACGTCGATCTTGGACTGGCCCATCGTGCGTCGCACGTAGTCGAGGGCCTCGGGCCACGGCATCCGCTCGGCGACGCCCGTCTCGTTCGCGGCGCGCTCGAACGCGCGCTCGACCACACCGTCGTCGCGCACCGTCGTGCCGGCCATGTCGAGCACGACGAGCTCGACGGGAACGGCAGGTCGGGAGAGCGTGGGGGTCTCGGTGGTGACAGGGCTGGTCATGGGCGGATTCCTTCCGGGGTGAGGACGCCGGCGTCGACGCCGAGGCGGGGGGCGAGGGCGGTCTCGGCGAGGCCGAGTCCGGTGGTCATGCCGATGCCGGTGGTCGCGGCGAGGGCGAGCACGCCGGGCTCCGGTTCGGCGACGAGGAAGTCGTCGGGGCCGCTGGCGTACACGCCCTGCCACCGTTCGAGCACCGACGGCCGCGCACCGAACAGGGCCTCGAACTCCTCGAGCAGCAGGTCGGCGGCGGCCTCGGGCTGGAACGGGGCGACGCCCACGCCCTTGTAGTGGGTGTCGCCGACGATCATCGACCCGTCGGGAAGCTGCGTGTACATCTGGTTGAGGTCGAGCGCCGCGAGGTCGGGCCGCTCCGCGTGCAGGCGCTCCCGCAACGCGGTCGCCTCGGGCAATGCCGCGAACCTGCCGTACCGCACCAGCGACCAGCCGGTCAGCAGCGGAGCCGAGACGGATGCCGCTCCCCCGCGTACGCGCAGCATGTCGAGGCCGCAGCGCACGACGCCGACGGCTTCGGCGAGGTCGGGAAGGAGCTGGTCGATGTCGTGGTTCACGGCGACGACGACGAGTCCCGCGTCGATGCGACCGCGGGTCGTCCGGACGCGCCCTGTCTCGACGGCGCCGACCGAGGTGCGCGTGCGGAACTCGACGCCGAGCGTCTCGAGATGCGCGCGGATGGCGGCCGCCGCCGTGCGCGGGTCGGTCTGCAAGTCGGGTTCGACCCACGCGCCCGCCACCGCGACGCCCGGGCGCACCGACGCCCGGCTCTCGAGTTCGCGGGCCTCGAGGAGCTCGATCCCGCCGGCGCCGGCCGCCGCTTCGAGCAGCGCGAGCTCGTCCGCGTGGCGGGCGACGACGAGGGTGCCCGACTCGCGCAGCCAGAACCCCGCGTCGCGGGCGAGGCGCAGCCACAGGGGGCGCGACGCGTCGGCGTATTCGCGGGCGGGGCCGGTCTGCGCGCCGATGCAGAGGTGCCCGAAGTTGCGCACGGTGGCGCCAAGGGCCTCGGGTGCGCGCTCGATGACGACCACGCGCTGCCCGCGGCGCACCGCGGCGTACGCGGCACCGAGCCCGACGATCCCCGCGCCGACGACGGCGACGTCGAACCCACGATTCATCGGAAGACCTTCCTCATCCACATCGCGATCCCCTCGATCACGAGCACCGTCACCAGGATCATCAGCACGATCGCGGTGACCATGCCGTAGTTCGCGCCCTGGCTCGCGTTGAGCAGGTAGTAGCCCACCCCGCCGCCGCCGACGATGCCGAGGATGGTCGCCGCGCGGATGTTGGTGTCGAGCAGGTAGAAGGTGTGGCCGACGAGCGCCTGGGCTCCCTGCGGCACGGTGGCACCGCCGTACACCTGGAGCCGTGTCGCACCAGTGGCGAAGAGAGCGCGCTCGGGCCCGCGGTCGACCTCCTCGAACGAGTCGGCGATGAGCTTGCCGAGCAGGCCCACGCCACCGACTGCGAGCGCGATCGTGCCGGCCTGCATGCCGAGGCCGGTGATCACGATGAGCACGATCGCCAGGATGATCTCGGGGATGCCGCGGATGCCGACCAGGGCGAAGCGGGCGGCGCCGCGGATGCCGCCGTTCGGGGCGACGTTGCGTGCGGCGAACGAGCCGAGCAGGAGTGACGCGCCGAGCGCCAGCAGGGTGGCGGCGAGCGCGATGGCGATCGTCTCGCGCAGGGCCTCGAACATCACCTCGGCGCCGTAGACGCCGAAGGTGGGCGGCCAGAACTGCACGGCCACGGCGGGGATCTTGGCCCAGAACGTCAGGAAGTCGCCCCAGTTGATCTGGCACACCCAGACGCCGGCGATCACGATGGCCGCCGCGAGCCAGCCGGCGGCCACGTTGCGCACGCGCTCCGGCGTCCACGGCCGGCGCAGCGCCGTCTGCGGCGACTGTGCCCATGCGGCGCGTTCGGCCCAGCCGGCGGCCAGGCGCGGGGCGGGACGCCGGGCCGCGGCATCCTGCTCGCGCACGAGCCGCCGGCCGACGAGCCGATCCGCCCACGAGCCGCGATCGCCGACCCGCCCGAGCATCGCCGCGCGCACGGCGCTCGAGACGATCTCCATCACGACGCACAGCACGAAGATGACGAGGGCGATGCCGAGGCCGAGGCCGTAGTTCAGCGACTTGAACGCGTACGACATCTCGAGGCCGAGGCCCGCCACGCCCACGTAGCCGAGCACCACCGACCCGCGCAGGTTGATGTCGTTGCGGTGCAGCACCGTGGCGACCCACGACGGGAGCACCTGGGGCAGGATGCCGCCGAAGAACTCCTGCATGCGCGTGCCGCCCGCGGCGCGGATCGCGAGGCGCGGTCCCTCGTCGATCTGCTCGATCGCGTCGGCGAACATCTTGGAGATCATGCCGATCGAGTGGATGCCGATCGCGAGGATGCCGGGAAGCGCGCCGAGCGAGAACATCAGCACGAACACCATGGCGAGCACGACGTCGGGAACCGCCCGCGCGAGCACGCCGGCGAAGCGGGCTGCGGCGCGCCAGCCGTTGCCGGGCGTGGTGTTGGACGCGGCGAGGTAGGCGATCGGCACCGACAGCGCCGCGGCCAGCAGCGTGCCGGTGAGCACGAGCCCCAGCGTGAGGGCGATGAGCCAGGCAAGCTCCGCCGGCTCGGGGAACGACAGCGCGCCGACGCGGGCGAAGAAGCGCTCCGCGTTGCCCCAGCTGGCGATCATGTCGGGGATCGAGATCTGCACCTCGCCCAGGGCCGCGACGGAGAGGGCGAGGAGCGCGAGCAGCGTCACCCCGGCGGCGATGCGCTCGGGCGAGACGCGACGCTTCGGCGCCCGCTCGAGGAGGGAGGGCGAAGGGTGCGCGACGCGCGGCCGCTCGACGGTGGTGGTCATCGCGCCGGCTCCGCGGCGGCCTCTAGCAGCAGCTCGTCCTGGACGGCGCGCAGTTCGGCGGTGCTGGTCGCGACCCGCCCGTAGATCTCCATGACCTGCGTCTTGGACAGGTCGCGGGTCGGCAGGTCGAGGACGACCTGGCCGTGGCGGAGGCCGACGATCCGGTCGGCCCACGAGATCGCGAGATCGACCTGGTGCAGGCTGCACACCACGGTGAGCCCCTCGTCGGCGGCGATCTCGCGGATCAGCGCCATCACCTGGTCGCTCGACTCGGGGTCGAGCGAGGCGACAGGCTCGTCGGCGAGGAGGACGCTCGGATTCTGCATGAGCGCGCGGGCGATCGCCACGCGCTGCTGCTGGCCACCCGAAAGGGTGTCGGCGCGCTGGTAGGCGCGATCGAGCAGCCCGACGCGGTCGAGATGTCCGAGGGCGGCCAGCCGGCGGGCCTTCGAGTACGACCACAGTCCGAGTCGCGGGCCGCGAACGCCGGCCAGCGACCCGGTCAGCACGTTCTCGAGCACCGTCAGCGACGGCACGAGCTCGAACTGCTGGAAGATGAAGCCCACGCTCGAGCGCAGGGCGCGCAGGCGCCGGCCGGAGAGGCGGGGCACGTCCTCGCCGAGCACCTCGACGGAACCGGAGGTCGGAACCTCCAGCCCGTCGAGATGCCGCAGCAGGGTGGACTTGCCCGAGCCCGAGAGACCGAGCAGCACGACGATCTCGCCGCGGTCCACGGTGAGCGAGACGCCATCGAGGGCGGTGGTGGCGCCGAAGCGCTTGACGACACCGTTCAGTCGGACGACCGTCTCGGGTGCGGTGGTGTTCATGTCTGCTCGGTCCTCGTCCATGTGGTTCGGAACAGCGGCGTGCGGTTCAGATCAGCGCGTGCGGATCAGCCCTGGCACTGGGTGGCGTCGGTCTTCTCGCAGATGTCGCGGATCAGGTCGTAGTACGCGTCGTCGACCGGCTTGGTCTCGAAGAAGACGCTCCGGAACCCGTCCGAGTCGGCGCTGTCGACGCCGCTGGCGATGATGTCGTCGATCGTGACCTCGGCGAGGATGCCGACCAGCTGGTCCTTCACGTCGTCCGGCAGCGTGTTCGAGTACACCAGCGGCGCGCCGGGGACCATGGTCTCCTCGATGATGCGCACCTTGTCGGACTTCTCGACCTCGCTGTCCTCCGCGAAGCCGGCCTCGCACTCGACACCCTCACCGGTCTTCTGCACGCTCACGTCGTGCTTGCCCGCGAACACCGGCGTGACGTCGGTCTCGGGGTCGATGCCCTCCTCGAGGAGGTTGTAGGACGGGAACAGGTAGCCCGAGGTCGACGACGGGTCGACGAAGCAGACCTTCTTGCCGGCGAAGTCGGCGAGGGACTGGATGTCGCTGGCCGTCGGCACGATCGCCTGCGAGAAGTACCCGGGCTCCTGGCCCTCTTCGGTGACGATGGACGAGATCGGGGTGAGCTCGGCCCCGTTGTTGGTGGCCGTCACGTAGGTGAAGCCCGAGAACGAGGCGACGTCGATCTTGCCGGCGATGGCCGCTTCGATGAGCGCGGCGTAGTCGGTGGACTCGTGGTACTCCACGGTCTTGCCGGTCTCCTGCGCGATGTAGTCCATGAGCGGCTGGTAGTTGGTCTCGGTGTCGGCCGAGTCGGGCACGACCCCGAAGACGAGGGTCTCGGCGTCGACCGCGTAGCCGGCGGTCGTGGCGGTGTCTTCTTCAGTGGTGGCACCGGCGGTGCCGGAGCACGCGGACAGACCGAGAGCGAGGAGTGCGGCGCCGGCGAGTGCGATCGACGCGTTCTTTGCACGGAGGTTCATGACAGCCTTTCGGGTGAGGGGAGGGATGAAGAACCTCCAGAACTCTCGCACCCCGGCATTCGAGAAATGTACCTACGTAGTCAATGTTCAAAGGTTGTTCACCTAACTCGACGCCAGAAGAACACTCGGTGCCGCACCGCCTGGGGGCACCGCGACCCTGAGTAGTATTCCCATGTGGCAGACACGGTATACAAGCTGATCGCAGACGACCTGCGCGGACTCATCGTCAGCGGCAGGCTCGCGCCCGGCGACGATGTGCCGACCGAGGCCGAGCTGGCACAGCGCTGGAACACCTCGCGCGGCCCCATCCGCAACGCTCTCGCCACCCTGCGCCACGAGGGGCTCATCGAGACCACCCGCGGGCGACCGGCTCGCGTCACCGCCCGCAAGGCGCACCAGGCCGTCGACGTCTCGATCCCTTTCACACGCTGGGCCCGCGACATCGGCGCGGTTCCCGGTGCGCGCACGCAGGAGGTGAGCCTGCGGCGAGCGGATGCCGAGAAGGCGGCGCTCCTCGGCATCGCGGAGGGCGACCTCGTCGTCGACGTGCTGCGCCTGCGACTGCTCGACGGCCGCCTGACCATGCTCGAGCGCCTCACCTACATCGAGCCCGTCGGGCGGGTGCTGTTCGGCGTCGACCTCGACACCGTGTCGATCACCGAGTACCTCGAGGAGCACGGCACCGGCTCGGCCGATGTGGACCACGAGATCGATGCGATCGCGGCGGACGAGACCGACAGCCGCCTGCTCGAGGTGCCACTCGGTTCCCCCGTGCTGCGCCTGCGCCGCGTCACGCGGGATGCCGCCGGACGCACGTTCGAGGCATCCGACGACCGCTACCTGAGCGATGTGGTGCGCTTCACGGTGTCGGCCTCCGGGCGCTCGCGCCAGGGCGACGCGTACGTGCGCCCGCTCGGCAGCGCCTGACCCGACTCACACCGCGAGCAGCGCGATCCCGGCCACGACCACGGCCGATGCGGCCAGGCGCGCACCCGGGCGCGCCTCGCGCAGCACGAACGCACCGAACAGGCTGACCAGCACCACGCTCACCTCGCGCATCGGGGCGACGATGGACACCGGCGCGATCGTGACGGCCGCGAGCACCAGGATGTACGACAGCGGAGACAGGATGCCGAACACCAGCAGTCGCCGCCAGTCCCGTCGCAGCGTCCGCAGGCCTTCGGGAAGACGTCGGCCGAGCAGCGCGGTGAACACCGGGACCTCGAGGGCGGTGCAGCCGACCATGAAGGCGACCGGCGAGATGCTCCAGGTGCGCAGCGCCTGGGCGTCCCACAGCGTGTAGGCGGCGATCGCCGCCCCGGTGAGGAGCCCGAACATGAGGGCGGGATCGAACCGTCCGGCGTGCGTCGAGCTGCCCCGATCGATGAAGCCGATGCCGATCACGCCCACGATGATCGCGGCGACGCCGACGAGCGCGATCGGCGACGGGCGTTCGCCCAGCACCGCGACCGCGATCACCACGGTGATCAGCGGACCGCTCCCCCGCGCCGTCGCGTAGACGGTGGAGAGGTTGCCGACGGCGTAGCCCCGCTGCAGCACGAGCATGTACGCCACGTGCAGTGCGGCCGACACGGCCACGCCGATCGCGAACCCGTGCAGGTCGCCGGCGCCGATCCCTCCGGTCCGCGGCACCACCGGCAGCCACAGCAGGGTGCTCGCGACCGACCCGGCCCACAGGAACGGCAGGCCGGAGCGGCTGGCTCCATGCGCGATCACGTTCCACGACGCGTGGGCGACGGCAGCGGCGAGGACGAGCAGGATGGCGAGAGTTGACACGCGGGACCCTTCCGCTCGCCGCGGGCGCGACGAACAGGGTCCTCCGGGCTTTTGTCCTGTCAGATGACGGCCCGCCGCACGGGCGGCGGATCGTGGCGCCGCTCGGACCAGGCGAGCCGAGACTCCGGAACCCTAGGCGCTATCACGATCACCGTAGCAGGCTCCTGGCGGGTGTCCGCAGCAGCGGCGGCGCGCTGCGAGACACCTCGACGCACGTGGGGGCCCGGCCTTCCGGCCGGGCCCCCACGTCGCGGCTCAGGCGGCCGCGTTGATCGCCTCGTACAGGTTCTTGAACGAGGTGAGCGCGCTCTGCGACGGGTTCGCCGCCGTGCGCTCGGCCTCACCGGCCTGGATCACGGCGCCCACCGTGGAGTCGGCTGTGCCGTCCCCGTTGGTGTCGACCGGATCGCTCAGCGCGATGGACCCGTCGGCGACGTTGAGCCACAGCGACAGCAGATGCGCGTCGAACTGGTTCTCCGCGTTCTTCGTCTGCTTCGGCCACAGCGCCGACACCGCCTCCGGGATGGTCGTCAGCGGCACCTTCTCGTCGAACACGGCGCTGAGCACCCGCACGACCGAGAGGAGGCACAGCTTCTCGTCCACCGTGTGCAGCGCGCTGCGCTTGTCGCGGTAGTCGGTCTGCCACACGCCCAGCGTTCCGGCATCGGTGCTGGTGCCGAGGATCACGACCTGGACATCGTCGGATGCCGAGCCTCCGTCGTCGTCCGACACCTCGACGCCGGTCGTCGCAGCGCACGCGATCGCGTACGTGTGCGGTGCGGCATCCGTCACATCCCGAGGCTGGATGCTCGGGCTCGGGTCCGCGTCGACGGCCGGCGGGTTCACCAGGCTCGTGTGACTGGCCGTCGCGCCGTCACCGTAGTCCCACGCGAACACGAGGTCGTCGCTGCCCGGGTCGGTGCCCCGCGCCTCGAAGGCCACCGGGTCACCGGCGGTGCCGAACACGATGTCCTGGCCGTTCCACGACGTCGTCGGCGGTCCGGTGATCTCGGCCGTCGGGGCGACGTTGGACACCGTCGCGGTGCCCGCGTCGGAGCCCGCGCCGCCGTCGTTGTCGGTCACCGTGAGGGTGACCGGGAACGAGCCGTCGTCGCCGTAGACGTGCGTCGCCTCGACCGATGTGCCGGTCACGGTGGCGGCCGTCACGGTGCCGTCGCCCCAATCGACGCTGGCCGTGTGCGTGTCGTTCACACCCGGGTCGGCGAAATGCGCGGCGAGCGTCACGACGTCGTTCTCGTCGGCTGCGGTGACCGAGTCGACCACGACCGCCGGAGCGACGTTGTCGACGTGCAGCGAGAACGAGGTTTCTCCCGTCTCACCCTTGTCGTCCGTCGCGGTGATGGTCACGGTCGCATCGGCGGGTCCGTCCGGGGGCGTGTACGACCACGACCACGTCGAGCCCGAGGGCGTCACGGTGCCGATGCTCGCAGTGAGCGCGGTGATGGTGCCGTCGGCATCCGTCGCCGTTCCGGAGTTCGTCGCCTGCGACCCCTCGTCGACCATGACCGCCGCAGCGTCCGCGGTGACCACGGGGGCCGCGTTCGCCGACTGCAGCGCCGCGAGCAGGTCGAGGCGCGGCGTCGTGTTCGTCGTCGTCCCGGCCGCGTTCGTGGTGTACGTGATCGGCACGCCGGTCGACGTGATGTCGGCCAGCAGGTTCGCGATGGGTCGCGACGGGTAGGCCGAGCGCAGCACGGCCAGCGCACCGGCGACGAACGGAGTCGACATGGACGTGCCGCTCTTGCTGCCGTACACGTCGTCGTCGATCGAGGAGTCGATCGACGAGCCCGGGGCCATGACATCGATGAGCGGACCGCGGTTGCCCGAGTTCGTCGTCGTGTCGTCGTCGTTGGTGCGGCCGACGGTGAACGCCGTCGAGATGCAGCCGGGCGCGCCCACCGCGTTGAGGAACGAGTTGTTCCCGGAGGCGATGACCGTCGCGATGCCGGCAGCGAGGTTGCTGTCGATCGCGGCCTTGCGGCTGTCGCCGTCGCAGGCGGACGAGTTGTTGCCGCCCCCGAGGCTCATGTTGCTCGCCACGACGTTCCATGCCGGGTTCGCCGCCGCCTGGCCTCGCACCCAGTCGAGTCCCTGGATCTGATCCGAGACGTACGACAGCACGCAGGGTGCGGGGTTGGGTGCACAGTCGCTCGCGACGTTGACCCGCGTGAACACCTGCACCGCGATGATCTGCGCGTCGGGCGCGACCCCGTTGCCCGGCGGCGAACCGCCGGCGTCGTCGGCCGAGCTGCCGGCCGCGATGCCCGCGACGTGGGTGCCGTGGTCGCAGATGTTGCCGCCGCCGTCCACACAGGTCGCGTTGTTGTCGCTGTCGATGTCGGCGGAGGTGTCCTCGGTCGTGCCGTCGGGGCAGAGGCTCGCCTCGTCGCCGTCGCCGTCATCGTCGTCGGGGTCCGAGAAGCAGTGCTGGGCGACGATGCGCGACCCGAAGAACGGGTGGTCGGCGTCGATGCCCGAGTCGAGGATGGCGACGGTGGCACCAGCCCCGGTGTAACCGAGCGCCTGGACGTCGTCGGCGTTCACGACCGCCAGCGTGTTGGCGAGCGCGGGCGGATCCGCGAAGTCCTCCACCACTCCGACGACGTGCGGATTGTGGCGCAGTCCCTTCACTGCCGGCTCCGGCACCTCCATGATCACGTACGGCATCGTCGCCGTCTTCTTCACATCGGTCGCTCCCCCGGCGACTCCTCGCACGACCTGGTCAGCCGACGCCTTGCGGTCGAGCTGCACGATGACGCGCACCCGATCCGGCGGGGCGGCGTTCGCGGGTGGCGCGAGCGCCAGCACACCGAGCGTCACCGCACAGGCAGCGAGTATCGAGACGATCCTGGACCTCATGATGGTTCCCCCCATCAGTCGGCGCACCCCGGTTCCGGGCGCACGCCCGGTGGTACCTCCACCACCGCAGAAGAGGGCGCGGCGACCCCGGTGATACCCGCCGAAGTCGGCGGGCCCCGCTCACCGTCGAGGCCGGCGCGACGCGCGCCCGGCCCGGCTCAGCGGAAGTCGGCGAGCGCGCGGTGCACCGATGCGACGGCGCTGGAGCCCTCGCCGACCGCCGCAGCGACGCGCTTCATCGAGCCGCGGCGCACATCGCCGGCTGCGAAGATCCGCGGCACGGACGTCTCGAACGGCAGCGGCTCCCGCCCGAGGCCCTGCCAGCGCTGAAGCGCCTGGACAGAGACGTCGGTGCCGGTGCGCAGGAACCCGTCGGCATCGCGGTCGAGCTCGGCCAGCCACGCCGTGGCGGGTTCGGCGCCGATGAAGCAGAAGAGCCCGCGCGCCGCGACGTCCCCGACGGAATCGATGCTCACGCGCTCGAGCGCGGATTCGCCGCCGAGCCCGACGACGCGCGAGCCGGTGTGGACGTCGATCCGCGGGTCTTCGAGCAGGCGGTCCACGAGGTACGACGACATCCGGCTGCCGAGGTCGGAGCCGCGCACCACCAGGTGCACGGGGCATCCGTTCGCCGCGAGGTACAGCGACGCCTGGCCCGCGGAGTTCGCGCCGCCCACGACCACGACCGGCGACTCCAGCACCTGGCGGAGCTCCAGCGGCGTCGCGGCGTAGAAGATGCCGGCGCCCTCGAACTCGTTCCACCGCTCCAGATCGAGCGTGCGATATGCGGCGCCGGAGGTGACGATCACGGTGCGGGTGCGGATGAGGCGCCCATCGGTGAGGGCGATGTCGATGTCGTCCCCGACAGGGCGCAGGTCGACGGCCTCGCAGGGCGCATAGACGCGCACCCCGAACTTCAGCGCCTGCAGCGAGGCCTGGCCGATCAGGTCGCCGCCGCTGACCCCGAACGGGAAACCCAGGAAGTTCTCGATCCTCGACGTCGCCGCCGCCTGCCCGCCCGGGGCGACGGCATCCAGCAGCACCGTGTCGAGACCTTCGGACGCACCATAGATCGCCGCGGCGAGCCCGGCGGGCCCGCCGCCCACGACGACGAGATCCACGACCTCGTCGGCGCGCGCGTGATAGCTCAGCCCCAGGCGCTCCGCGACCGTGCCCGGCGTCGCGCGGGGCATGGGCTCACCCTGGATGAACGCGACGGGAAGGTCGTCGAGGGTGATCCCGTGCTCGCCGAGCGCGCCGAGATCGCCCGGGCCGAGCTCGACCGCCGTGTGGACGAGGTCGAGCCTCTCCGCGAAGCGCCGCAGCGTCAGGAAGTCGCGTGACGAGCGGGGACCGACCAGCTTGAGGGTCAGCGCGGCCGGTCCGCGACGGAGCATCTCGCGCCGGGCCCACAGCGCCTGCAGCACGATGTCGCAGAGCTCGTCGTCCTCGGCCATCAGCAGCCGCAGCCGTGCCCGGTTCACCCGCAGCATCCGGCCCGCTTGCGACGCGCGAGCCGAGAGGAACGCCCCCTGCCCGTTGAGCAGCCCCAGCTCGCCGACGAAGCTGCGCGGGCCCATCGTGCCGACCACCGTCTCGTCGACCCAGCCGAACGCGACTCGGACGATCTCGACCTCGCCGGTGTCCACCAGGATCAGGTCGTAGTCGAGATCGCCCGCCTGGAAGAGATACTCGCCCTCCGTGACATCGTGCGGCTCGCCGAACGCCAGCAGCCGCTGCCACTGCGCCTCCGACAGCGCGGGCTTCGTCATCCGTTCGATCTCTCGCTGCTTCGCCGGCGAGACCTCGCGCGCGCTCATCGGTGGATCAGCTCCCGCCAGTCGGCCGGCAGCCTGTCCGCCGGACCCGGCGATGGCTGAAAGTCGGGTCGGGCCACGGGCGGCGCGAGTTCCGGACCGTCCACGTAGTCCGCATCGATGTAGTCCCAGAACCAGCTCTCGCCCGGCTCGAAGCTGCGCACGTAGCGGTGGCCGCTGGAGCGGAAGTGCGCCGTCGCGTGCTGCGCGGGCGACGTGTCGCAGCATCCGACATGTCCGCACACGGCGCATCGCCGCAGGTGCACCCACCAGCCGCCGACCGCGTCGCAATCGGCGCAGCCCTCGCCCGAAGGCGGCACGGTGGGGTCGATCTCATCCAGGCTCATCCGCCTGCCTCTCGTCCGGCGCGTTCCAACGGTGCGATGCTAACGCCCCCGCGAGGTGCGCGGCCGAGATCCGCCATGCCGCCGGTGCCCCGAAGCTCCGGAGTCAGTCGAACACGGCCGCCGTGTCGCGCGGGTAGGCGCCGCCGGCGAGCTTCACGAGCCGCGCGTGGGCGTACTCGCAGACCAGCGCGTGGCGGTAGACCATGCGCGGCACGTCGACGTTCGAGTCCATCCAGAGGCTCATGCCGGCGAGCTTCCAGTGCCGGAACGTCTCGTCGTCGCACACCAGCGCGAGGATCTCCAGGAACGAGTCGTCGAACCGGATGGAGTGCACCGCGCGGCGGTACTCCTCGACGGTCAGCGCCATCGAGAACGGGATGTTCATGAAGCACAGTGCGGTCTGGATGTCGAGGTTGAGCAGGCGGTGGCGCCGCCGTTCGGCGTCCAGGGGCGGGACGTCGAGCTGCGCGAAGTCGAGGTGCTCGGGCCGGGTCAGCGGGATGCCGTCCAGGGCGATGAGCACGTCGTAGACGTTGACGTCGTGCTCCACCACCGCCGAGTCGCCCAGTCCCGCGAGCGTCTCGGGCCGCAGCGTCACCGGCTCCATGTCAGCCGAGGTGTTCCGGATGATGAAGTTGACCAGATTCGTCTCGATCACGAAGTGCCGGATGAGCAGCTCCACGGCATCCGGCGACACGAACCTGCGGAGGAACCAGACGCACAGGGTGTCCATGGTCCGCAGCGGCATCCAGCGAAAGGGCAGCACGCGTTTGACGATCGAGACGAGTGCGACGAGCACGCGGGAGAGCACGCGCGCGACCGGATAGAGCCAGCGTCGTGACAGCCGCCGCTGGTCGTCGATGATCTGCCGCACCAGCGCGCGATCGAGCGGCACCGACGGATCGGCGTAGATCGCCTCCCACATGCTGGGGTCGGATCGCACGAACTCCGGCACGTCAGCGATCCAGTTCCTCGAGCTGCAGCGCGTAGAGCCGGGCGACCACCTGCGCGCAGCGGACGATCTCGTCGGCCGCCCGGTCGTCGATCGCACCCGAGGTCAGGATGGCCTCGAGATTCCCGGTGTGCTCGGCGTCGGCATCCTGGTGGTAGCGCATGAAATGCACCTGATTGTCGGCGAGCCCGAGCACCTCCTGGAAGCGGGCCGCCCACCCGGCGGCGCGCTTCGCGCCGAGCCCTTCGATGATGAACATCGCCCCCAGCAGCCCCACCGGATTCGGCCGGGCGGCGTAGTGGAACATGTACCCTGAGAGCGCCTCGGAGCCGACGTTCTTACGTCCGGCGCGCAGCTCGTCGAGAGAGCCGCCGATCGCGACGTAGTCCCGCTCGATCATGAGGTAGTCGCGGTGCTCCTCCTCGGCATGGCGGATCGCTGCGGAGCGCAGCTCGAAGTGGTCGATGTCGAAGCTGGCGGCCGCACGAGAGATCCACGGCGATCCGTCGACCACCTGCTGGCGAAGATTGAAGAGCAGCCGCCGGTAGTCGTCGAGCGTCACCGTCCCTTCGGCGAGCCGCGCGAGGAGCGGCACGGCATCGAGACGCTCCTCGAGCTCGACCCAGACGTCGGCGAGCCGTTCGAACAGCGTTTCGGCGCCCGCAGGCGTCACCTCGGTGGCCGCAGTCGTGGTGGTGCTCATGTCGATGCTCCTTGCTGATCCGGTGGGGCGACCACCGTGAGGTGGGCGAAGGCGAACGAGAATCGTCCCGACTCGGGCACCGCGAGCAGCACCGTCTCGCCGGGCGCGAACCGCCCGGCGTGCCAGGCCTCTTCGAGGGCGATGAAGATGCTCGCGGATCCGGTGTTGCCGCGGGTCTCGAGGTTCGAGAACCAGCGGTCTGTGTCGAGCGTGGGGATGCGGCGGCGCAGCGCCTCGAACGCGACGTCGCGGAACATGTTGGTGCTGTAGTGGCAGATGACGTGGTCGAGGTGTCGCACGTCGACGAGCCCGATGGCGACGAGCTCCTCGAACTGCCGGATCCCGGCATCCGCCAGGTCATCGAGCATCCCCACGTCCTGACGAAGCAGGAACATCCCGGCGGCCTCGGCGTCGGCGATGCCGACGTCCTGCCAGGTGCCGCCCACGGCCGGCTCGGGGCCGACCATCCCGGCGCGCATGCACACGTCGTACTCGTGGGCCAGGGAGACGTGACGCACCCAGTCGACCCGCAGCGAGGGCTTGTCGGGGTGCGGCTGGAACTCCACGATGACGGCGCCGGCGCCGTCCGACAGCATCCATCGGAGGAAGTGGGAGTCCATGCCGGCGCGGATGCCGTCGTAGCGCCGCTGCCGGAGGCTCCGGCTCGGCAGCTCCGAGCCGACGACGGCGGCCCGCGGATGGTCACCGAGGCGGATCTTGCTGACGGCGGCGTCGAGCGCTGCCAGGCTCGACGCGCAGACGCCCGATGCCGACAGCAGCTGCATCGGTCCGCCGCCGAGGCGTCCGTGCACCATCGAGGCGAATCCGGGCACGAGGACGTCGCCCATCGTCGTCGCGCACGCCAGCATGCGGAGGTCGGTCGCATCGATGCCGCGATCGTCGAGCGCCGCACGGAGGGCCTTCACGGCGAGCTCCTCGTTCAGCTCGGTCGGTTCACCCTGCTCGTCGAGCGCATAATGCCGCTGACGGATGCCGTTGGCCTCCAGGACGCGGCGGCGGATACGCGCCGTGACGGGGTCGTCGCCGCCGAGCCGGGCCACGATGCCGTCGTTGTCGACGGGCGCACCCGGCAGATACCGGCCGAAGCCGGTGAGGTAGGCAGTCGCCGTTGCGCCCATGGTGATGACACTAGGGGCACAACCCTTCCGTCTCTTTCCTTCGCGCGTGAGAATTACCGAGCGCTCTCATTTTTGAGTACACTCTGTTATATAGAGGTGACCCGAACGCCTCCCGACGAAGAGGAGTACGACACAGCTATGAAGGCGTTCGCCGTTTCTGCATACAAGGGTCCCCTCGAGCCGATCGAGGTGCCCGAACCGCACGTCGGGCGCTCCGACGTGCTCGTTCGCGTGCGCGCCGCCGGGGTCAACGTCCTCGATGAGAAGATCCGGCTCGGCGAGTTCCGGCAGATCCTGCCGCACGCGTTTCCGCTCATCCTGGGCCACGATGTCGCGGGAACGGTGATCAGGGTCGGCGCGGACGTGCGGGGCCCCAAGCCCGGCGACACGGTCTATGGCCGCGCGGACGACGATCACATCGGCACGTTCGCCGAGCGCATCGCGGTGAACGAAGCCGACGTCGCAATCGCTCCAGTCTCCGTCGACATCGCGGCGGCGGCCTCGCTCCCCCTGGTGGCGCTGACGGCGTGGCAGGCGCTGGTGGAGCGCGGCCGGGTTCGACCGGGCCAGAAGGTGCTCATCCACGGCGGCGCCGGCGGGGTCGGGTCGATCGCGATCCAGCTGGCCAAGCACCTGGGCGCGACGGTCGCCACAACGGCCGGCAGCGCCGATGCACCGTTCGTGCGCGATCTGGGCGCGGACATCGTCATCGACTACCGGTCCGAGGACTTCGTGCAGCAGCTCAGCGGCTTCGACCTCGTGCTCGACGGCGTCGGCGGCGAGAACCTGGAGAGGTCGCTGCGCATCCTGCAGCCCGGCGGGCGAGCCATCGGCATCGCGGGCCCTCCCGACCCGCAGTTCGCACGGGATGCCGGACTCAACCCCCTCGTGCGGCTCGCGATCCGCGGCCTCAGCCGGAAGGTGCGCAGGCACGCGCGAAAGCTCGGCGTCGGCTACGAGTTCCTGTTCATGCACGCCAGCGGCGAGCAGCTGCGTGACATCAGCCGATTGGTCGACGAGGGCGTGCTGCGGCCGATGGTCGGACGAGTGCTCCACTTCGACCAGACGGCCGAGGCGCTCCGCCTCGTCGCGGCGGGCGGCTCACGCGGGAAGACCGTCGTGAGCATGCCGTAGCTGCGCTGGGCGGCGCCCTCCGGCATCCGTCAGCCCGCGCGTCGCGGCCACAGCAGCGACGCCAGGCCCGTGAGGAGCGCTACGGCGGCGGCGAACCAGTAGCCCGAAGCGAACGCGGCGAATCCTGGAGCCACGAGGGCCGCGGCCGCCACGCTCGACACGGCCGAGACCCCTGCAGCGGCGCCGAACTCGTGGAAGGTGCTCAGCGCGCCCGACGCGACGCCGGCCTCGGCCGGCTCCACAGCGGAGAACATGCTGCCCGACGCCGCGACGAACACCGCGCCCACGCCGAAGCCCGCCACGCTCGTGCCGACGATCAACGCCGTCATGGAGAAGATCCCTGCCGCTGCCGCGAGTCCCGCAGCAGTGATGAGCAACCCCGTCACCGAGACCGTCCGCACGCCCCACCGCGGGATGATGCGGCCGCCGAGCGTCGCGCCGAGGATGGTGGCGGCCGCGACGGGCAGGAACGACAGCCCCGTCTCCAGCGCGGTGAATCCATGGAGGTGCTGGAGCGAGAACGAGCCGAGGAAGAAGACCGAGATCATCAGGGCGGCCGCGACGAAGATCAGCCCCAGCCCCCGCAGCACCGGTCCTCGTCCGAGCATCGCCGGTTCGATGAGCGGGGCTGCGACGGTGCGGATCCGCCAGGCGAAGAGCGCGTATCCCACCAGCGCGGCGCAGACCGTAATCACGGTGGAGGCGCTCAACCAGCCGTCATCACCGGCCGCGGCGAGTCCGTACACCGCGGCACCCGTCGCCGCCGTCACCAGCGCCGCGCCGAACACGTCGAGGCGGCCGCCCGATCCCGGCAGCGATCGGACCGATCGCACGAGCCCGATCAGCAGCAGGATGCCGACGGGCACGTTGACGAAGAACACCCACGGCCACCCCGGCCCGGCGGTCAGCAGACCACCGAGCAGCACGCCGATCGCGGCGCCCGCGCCGCCGAGGGCCGACCACACGCCGAGGGCGCGGGTGAGCTCCGCGCCCGCGAACGTCCGCACGATCACCGACAGGGCGGCGGGCGACATCGCCGCTGCTCCCACGCCCTGGAGCGCGCGGGCGAGCAGCAGCATCTCGCCGCTTCCCGCGAGCCCGGCGAGCAGCGAGGCCGCGACGAACACCGTCAGGCCCGCCACCACCACACGGCGCGGACCCAGGATGTCGGCAGCCTTGCCGCCGAGCAGCATCAAGCCGCCGAACACGAGGGCGTAGACGCTCGCGACCCACGCGACGGTGGTGCGGTCCAAGCCGAGATCGGCCTGCATGTCGGGCAACGCGATCGCGACGACCGTGACGTCGACGATCAGCATCAGCTGCGCCACCCCCAGGAGGGCGAGGATCCGCCAGCGGGACGGATCGGCGGCGGGAAGGGCCTTCGCGGCCGCGGAATCTGAGGTGTGCACGACGACAACCTTTCTAAATCGAACAACGGTGTACGAGTACGGTAAACCGTACACGCGTGTTCGACAAGAGGCGTGGTGCCGGCTGGGACAGGGTGGGCGGGTGCCCGGCGCTGGGCGCGCCGAGCGTCGGAGACCGCCCCGACCTCATCCGACACCCGCGAGCGCGAGCCGATCGAAAGGGTCAGACGGCGAGCGCGGCGAGGCTCGTGTCGCGCACCAGAGCGGGCGCCTCTTCGGCGGTGATCTCGCCGCGGTGAACGGCAGCCGACGCCCCGTGCAGGATCGCCTGGATGACGCTGATCTGCCAGTCGATGGGCATGTCGGGGCGGAATTCGCCGGCGTCGCGTCCGCGCTCGAGCAGTGCCCGCACGCGAACCGCGGGCTCGTCGTGTGCACGGCGGATCTGCTCGGGCGGCAATGCTTGAGACGCCGCGACGACGACGGCACCGAACCGGTGGGTCAGATGCCAGGTGGCCTCGAGCAGGCGACCGAGAGATTCGCGAGGGTCGCCGTCGAGGTCGAGGTTCGCCAGTGCCTCCTCGGTCTGCGAGATCGCGCGGTCCACGACCTCACGGATGAGGCTCGCCCGAGAGTCGAAGTGACCGTAAAGGGTCACCCGCCCGACGTTCGCCGCCTTGGCGATATCGTTGACGCTCGCGTCAGGGTCGACGGCGAGGAGCCTCGTGGCGGCGGCGATGATGGCCTCGATGTTGCGCACGGCGTCCGCCCGCTTCGCCCGATCGTGGGCGGACGCACCCGCAGGTGCAGGGACCTTCGTTCCCGCTGCGGCCACGGTGACCTCCCAAATCAGACAGTCACGTGCACTTTAGCCTGCTGGCGCGTCGCCATCGGCTCGTTCACCGAGGTGGGCGGGAAAGGCTTCCAATAACTCGAACACTGGCGTACAGTTTAGTAATTCGTATATCGGTGTTCAAGAAAAAGAGGATTCGAGATGGATGCCGTCCTCACGCAGGAATCGACCGACCGCGCACGGCCACCCCGACGTGCAGGTGCGTGGTGGCAGGTGGCGTGGCCCATCGCACTCGCGGTGCTGGTGGCCGCCGCCACCGCTTACGGGTTGACTGATGGCCGCGACGTCGCCCCGGTGGTCGCGGCATCCGGTCTCGTCTATCTCGCTGCGGCCGCCACGCAGCGGCGGTGGGCGGCGTGGGTCGCCTTCGGCATCGCGTTCGCCCTCATCTCGCTGGACAAGTTCGCAGATCTGGATGCCATGCCGTGGCTGCTGGTGCTGGCCGGAGTGCTGGTCGTCGTCGGACCCGCGTCCCGCCGCGCCCATCCCTGGTGGGCGCTGCCGCTGCAGACGGCGGCGATGCTCGTGCTCGGCGCGACCGCCGTGGTGGCCCTGCGGCTCGAGCCGACCGTCGGCGGTCTACTGGTCGCGGCCGCACTGCTCGGTCACGCAGCGTGGGACGTTCACCACCATCGCACCGGACGCGTCGTCGACCATGCCCTCGCCCGCTTCTGCGCGGTGCTCGACGTCGCGGTCGCGGTCCTCGTCGGCGTCGTCACCCTCACCGCATGACGACCGCCGAGGCAGCGCGCCGACAAGCGCTGCGGATCACCACCGACGCCGGGGTGCTGCTGCGCCGACCGTGCGAAGCCGACGCCCCGGGGGTCTTCGCCGTCCACGGCGATCCTTCCGTCTACCGCTTCGACCCGCAGGAGACGCACGCCGACGTCGAGCATTCCGCGCGGTTCCTGGTGCCGATACTCGACCACTGGGCCGAGCACGGGTTCGGCTACTGGACGGTGCTCCTCCCCGCTGCGGACTGGCCGGAGGGCGTGCCCGGCGCCGACGTCGCCGACGGAGCCCGGGTGTTCGCCGGTCTCGGCGGCATCCGGCATCACACCCTGGATGGCCGGCCGGTGCTCAATGTGTACTACCGCTTCGCCCCGGCCGCACAGGGACGAGGACTGGCGCGCACCGTCGTGGAGCAGGCGCTGGCGTTGGCGCCCCTCCTCGCGCCGGGCACCGACGTCGTGGTGCGCACCCGCCCGGCGAACGTCGTCGCACGCCATGTCGCCGAGCGCGCCGGCTTCGTCGACGAGGGTCTGGAGCCCGGCACCACCGACATGCAGCTGCTGCGCCGCCGCTTCTGACGGCCGGCGCCGCCGGGACGGACGTCGGGCGGAATCGCGACGTGGGTCGGCGGGTGCATCAGCGGTGGGAGGATCGGTAGTCGCTGACAAGAAGGAGCAACCATGCCCGCACCCACCGTCGTCCTCGTCCACGGAGCCTTCGCCGAATCGGCGAGCTGGAGCGGCGTCATCGCCGCCCTGCAGAGTCGCGGCGTCAACGCGATCGCGACCCCGAACCCGCTCCGCAGCGTCACGACCGACGCCGCGAACGTGCGCAGCGCCGTCGAGTCGATCGGCGGCCCCGTGCTGCTCGTCGGCCACTCCTACGGTGGCGCCGTGATCACCGAAGCCGCCGTCGGCAGCGACGCAGTCGCGGGCCTCGTCTACGTCGCCGCGTTCGCCCCCGACCACGGCGAGACCGCCCTCGGCCTGACCGGCCAATTCCCGGGCAGCACGCTGGGCGAGACCGTCCGCGCGTACCCGCTGGGCGACGGCACGAACGACCTGATCGTCGACCGCGAGCTGTTCCCGAACCAGTTCGCGGGCGATGTTCCGCTCGAGGACGCCAAGATCGCCGCGGCGACCCAGCGCGCCATCCGCGACTTCGCCCTCGGCGAGCCGCAGCCCGCCGAGACGCCGGCGTGGAAGACCCTCCCGTCGTGGTTCGTCTTCGGCACCGGCGACAAGAACATCCCCGCCGAAGGACTTCGTTTCATGGCCGACCGCGCCGGTTCGCGCAAGACCGTGGAGATCGAGGGAGCGTCCCACTCGGTGATGGTCTCGAACCCCGGCGCCGTCGCCGACCTGATCCAGGACGCGCTCGCCCACCTGTCCTGAGCCGCACGTGACGGTGGGATCCGCCCCGGCGGATCCCGCCGTCAACCGATCGATCGATCACCGGCGCAGCCGCTGCGTCCTCGAGACGGAGCCGATCGCCGGATGTGCCCGCGCCCGCTTCACGGGAGCGTCGAAGCATGGCACAGAACGACTACTCCTCCACCGGCGCGGACAGGGGCGCACCGCTGGACGGCGCGGCCCTCGTCACCCGCCGACTCGCGGGATTGCTCGGCCGGCTCGCGAAGGCCCTCTCGCACCGGCGGCGCCCGACGGATCTGACCAACGAAGAGCACCTTCAGCTGCGGCTGGCCGAGAGGCAGCGGCGCGAACGCGAGTACGCGGCGCTGATGCTGCTGCTGGCGACGACGTCGGGAGCGCTGCGATGATGCGCCGGCTCTCGCCGGCTGATCGCGCATCAACCGAACGGTGGAGCGTGGAATCATCCGGCGCCGCCCGCCCTCTCAGCCGACGTGGTGACGCGAGTGCCGGCACGGGGCGCCAGCCTGAGACCATGCCCATCGCTCAGATCGCCGGACTCCGCAAGGGGTACGCCGGCCGCACCGTGCTCGACGATGTGACGTTCGCCGTGGAACGCGGGGAGATCTTCGGCATCCTCGGGCCGAACGGTGCCGGGAAGACCACGATCGTCGAGATCCTGGAGGGACTTCGCCGTCCCGATGCGGGGTCGGTGCGCGTCCTGGGGATGAACCCGTGGAAGGAGCGGCGCCGGCTGAGCGAGTCCATCGGGGTGCAGCTTCAGAGCGCCCAGCTGCCCGACAACATCAAGGTCGCTGAGGCGCTGCGGTTGTACGCCTCGTTCTACGCGCGCCCGACGGACTGGCGCGTGCTTCTCGAGGAATGGGATCTCGTCCGTCTCCGCTCGGTGCGGTACGCGAAGCTCTCCGGGGGTGAGCGCCAGCGACTGATGATCGCCCTGGCGCTCGTCGGGCAGCCCGAGATCGTGTTCCTCGACGAGCTCACCACGGGGCTCGATCCGAACGCGCGCCACGCGACCTGGGAACTCGTGCGCCGCCTGCGCGACACCGGTGTGACTGTCGTGATCGTGTCGCACCTCATGGACGAGGTCGAGTATCTGTGCGATCGGGTCGCCATCCTCGACGGCGGAGCGATCGTGGCGGTCGACTCACCCGCCATGCTCACCGCTCGGCTGGGCGGCGAGAGGACGATGCGCTTCGTGCTCGCCGGGGGCGCGTCCGCCACCCTTGACACGGACTTCCTCCACGGGCTGCTCGGCGTGATCAACGTGCGGCGCCTGGGCCGCTCGGTGACCGTCACCGGAAGCCGGGACATCGCCGCGCGCGTGGAGGCCGCGCTCGCCGAGCATGAGGTGCCGATCACCGATCTGCGTGTCTCCGACACGACGCTCGAAGACGCGTTCATGTCATTGGCCGACCGGTCGAGCGACGGAGGTGCTTCCTGATGTCCACGATGGCGCGGCGCGATGCCCGCTCCCACGTGTCCGCGACCGCCACTCTCGCAGCGATCGAGGGGAGGCTGCTCCTCCGAGATCCGGCATCCCTCTTCACCGTCGCGATCCCGGTCTTCCTCCTCGTCGTGTTCGGCGCGTCCAGCGGGGCGGGCGCGACGGCGGTGCTGCCGACCACCCTCGCGACGGCGATCGGCCTGTTCGGGCTGTACCTCGTGCCGACCACCCTCGCGACGTACCGGGAGCGGGGCATCCTGCGCCGGCTCTCGGTGACTCCCCTATCGCCCGCGCGGCTGCTCGGCGTGCAGCTCCTGTTGCAGACGGTGCTCGCACTGGCGAGCTGCACCCTTCTCGTCGCGGTGGGAGCGGCGATGGGGGCGGCGCTCCCGGTCGACGTGGTGGCATTCGCAGCCGCCGTCGTACTAGGGCTCGCGTGTCTCCTCTCCTGCGGTCTCCTGATCGGCGCCGTCGCACCGAACGGCCGTGCGGCCAACGGCATCGGCGTGCTGCTCTACTTCCCGCTGGCGTACCTCGGGGGTCTCATCCTTCCTCCGCCGCTCATGCCTCCCGCCGTTCTCGCGATCGGGGCGTTCACTCCCCTGGGGGCCCTCCGCGACGCGTTGGCCGCAGCCTGGGACGGCGGCGGCAGCGCGCTGTCGCTCGGGGTGATGGCCGCGTACGCTGTCTGCGTCAGCCTCGCCGCCGTCACACTGTTCCGCTGGGAGTGATCGCGATCCCGCAGTCGAGCAAGCTCGAAGAGCGCCACAACCGCATCGAACGGATGCTGGCTGTGGCGCCCTACGTGCTGCTGCTCGTGCCGACGGCCGTGACGACGGTGCTCGGCGCAGAATGGCCGGACGGCCTCATCACCCTGGGCGTCGCGGCGGTCGCGGCGCTCTGGCTGTGGCTCATGGCGACACGACGCGAGCCCGGGGTGATCTTCTTCATCGGGCTCCTCGTGCTGATCGCGATCCTGGGGTGGCGCAACCCCTGGTTCGCCGGCCTGTTCGGTTTCACCGGCTACCTCTACGCGTGGACGGTGCTCCGGGGCGCGTGGCGCTATGCGGGCGTCACCCTCACGGCGATGATCAACGTCGCCGCTCTCATGGGCGATGTCCTGAGCAGTCCGCTCCAGTTCGCCGCGTATGTGTCGTTCGTGGTGCTGACCGTGCCGCTCGTGGTGCTCTTCAGCATGATGGGCGACGTGACGGCGGAACGCAGCGCCGCGTATCAGCAGACGGTGGCCCAGCTGCAGGACGTGATCGCTGAGAACGCCGAGCTGCACGAGCGGCTCGTCGCGCAGGCCCGCGAGGCCGGCATCCGCGAGGAGAGGCAGCGCATGGCGCGCGAGATCCACGACACCCTCGCCCAGGGATTCGCCGGCATCGCGACGCAGCTGCAGGCCGCGCAGCGCGCCGGGATCGCGGGCGACGACCTCGCCTGGCGTCACCACCTCGACCACGCGATCCGGCTCACGCGCGACGGGCTGGAGGAGGCCCGACGCTCTGTCCGCGCGATCGGCCCCGCACAGCTCGATGCGACGCTGCTGCCCGATGCCGTGGCCGCGATCGCGGCGGAGTGGAGCGATCGGAACGGCGTCCGCGCGACGGTGTCGGTGACGGGCGACTCGCGCCCCCTGCATCCGGAGGTCGAGGCCACCGTGGTGCGCATCGCGCAGGAGGCGCTTTCGAACTCGGCCAAGCACGCCGACGCCAGCCGTGTGGGTGTCACCCTTTCGTACATGGACGATCAGGTGGCCCTCGACATCCGGGACGATGGCGTGGGATTCGATGCCGCGCAGAAATCCGGCGACGGGCGTTTCGGTCTCACGTCCATGCGGCAGCGTGTGGCTCGGCTGGGCGGGGACCTGGAGGTCGAATCCGCGATCGGCTCCGGCACGGCGATCTCGGCCACCCTGCCCGCCATCGGCGCGCGCACCTCGGAGGAGGGATCGCATGCCTGACGTCGCCATCCGCCTGCTGATCGCCGACGACCACCCGGTCGTCCGCGACGGGCTCCGCGGCATGTTCGCGGGCGACCCGCGATTCGACGTGGTGGGTGAGGCGAGCGACGGCGCTCACGCCGTCGAGCTCGCACGCGCGCTCGACCCCGACGTCGTGCTGATGGATCTGCGGATGCCGCGTCTGGACGGTGTCAGTGCGATCCGGCGCCTGCGCGAGCTCGGGATCGCCGCCCGCGTGCTGGTGCTGACGACCTTCGACACCGACAGTGAAGTGCTGCCGGCGGTCGAGGCGGGCGCGACGGGCTACCTCCTCAAAGACGCCCCGATCGACGACTTGAAGCGGGCCGTCGAAGCGTCGGCGCGAGGTGAGTCGGTGCTCTCGCCCACCGTCGCCACCCGGCTCATGCACCAGGTGAGGGAGCCGGGATCGCCGATCAGCGATCGCGAACTGGAGGTGCTCTCGCTCATCGCCCAGGGCCGATCGAACAGAGAGGTGGCGGCGGAGCTCTTCATCAGCGAGGCGACCGTCAAGACGCATCTCCTCCACGTCTACGACAAGCTCGGCGTCAACGATCGCGCCGCCGCGGTGGCGGTGGGATTCCAGCGAGGGCTGCTGACGTGACCGCGCGGCTCGGCCTCGGTCTCGCCGGGAGCTCGAGGTTCGTCGCTTCAGCTGTCGCGCCCTGCCTCAGCGGAACGGGAGATCGGCATCCGCCGAAGACCCCTGCGGCCGGCGAGGAAGTCGGCGGCGAGGCGGGCGCATTCCTCCGGGTGCTCGTGCAGGAGGAGGTGCGTGGCACCCGGCAGCACCGCGAGGTGGCCGTCCGGGAGCGCACGATACAGCTCGATCGTGTGCTCGAGGGCGACGAGGTCGTCGTCGGCTGCGGCCACCAGTGCCGGACAGGTGATGCGGCCAAGCTCGCTCGCCGTCAACGGCTCTTCGTCGCGGGCGGCGGCCGCGATCTTGGCGGCGACGGCGGGGAAGTGGTCGATTCCGTCCGGCGAGACCTCGCCGTAGGCGTGCACGATCTCGGCCGGCCAGTCAGCCGTCGCAGCGGGCCGCACGAGAAGTCCGTCCGCATCGAACCACCCGCTGAAGAGCACGAGCGCGGTCACCAGCTCCGCTCGGCGCGCGGCGACCCGCAGCGCCACCGCAGCGCCGGCGCTGTATCCGACGACGGCCACCGGACCGCCGACGACCGCCTCGATGAAGCGGATCGAGTCGTCTGCCATGACCTCCAGCGTCAGGGGCCCCTCGACATCGGCCGTGCGGCCGTGTCCGCGCCGGTCGAGCAGGAGCAGCCGGTACTCCGATCCGAGCGCCGCCAGATTGTCGTCGAAGTCGCGGGAGTCGCTGAAGCCTCCGTGCATCATCAGGACGGTGGGACCGGCGCCGCGCTCCTCGAACCAGAGGTCGACGTCGCCGAGGGGAATCCTGCTGCTCCCGCTCATCGTCAGCTCCACATCGCGACGGTTGCGACGATGGCCGTCACGCCGATGACGACGTCGATGACGATGCACGCCTCGGCGAACCATCGCCACACGACCACGTTCCTGCGATGAAGCACGACATCCCAACCCGCGTGCAGCAGCCAGCCGATCCCGATGAGGATGCCGGCGGCCTCAGGGGTGACGAACACGGCGAGTGTCGCGAGAGCCGCATAGGCCAGCGCGCCGGCGGCGTGGAGCGTGAGCAGTCGTCGATCGCGGAACTGGCGACGAGCGAGGCCGATGACGAGGTACTCCGCGCCGAGGACGACGAGCGCCCAGGGCGGCGCGACGTCGGGGTTCAGGATCTCACCGAAGGTGAGCAGCAGCGCGAGGAGCGTCGGCCATCGGCGCGAGAGACGACGGGGACGGATGCCGGAGCCGGGCGCTTCCGCGATCGGCCGGCCGCGTCCGGACGCGAGGTCGCCGGGCAGGATGGCGACCAGCAGCGCGATCGCCGGGACGACGAGCACATGGCCGAGGAGCACGGCCGTCGGACCGGAGATCCCGCCCAGCCAGAACGGCAGGAGCGGCAGGGCGAAGGCAGTGCCCGTGACGATCACCATGCCGAGGATGGAGCGGTTCGAGCGGCCGCGCGCGAGCATCCAGACGGCGGTGCCCGCGCAAACATCGAAGGTCATGACGACGGCGACACCGGCGGGGTGGGCGAGGACGGACGACCACCCGAGGAGACTCAGCACGAGCGACGTGACCTGGTCGACGAGGATCATCGACACCGTCGCGGCGGCGAGGATCTCGAGGGCGCCGAGGAGCGCCCCGAGGAACGGAGTCGTACGGGCGCCGTCGCGGCGCCGCGGGAGTGCGGATGCGGATGCGGATGCGGAGAAGTGTGGTGTGGACATGACCCCAGCGTCGGTCGGACCGGCGAACGGTCCTACGGGAGCGATGCACGCGATTCCGTGGACATCGCACGGTCGGAACGTGCACCGGCCGACGGAGAATCTGTCGATATGGGCATCGCGGCGCACGGCGGACTCGACGACCGCCGGGTGGTCAGGGCTCGTGCACTCACCCTCGCGTGGCTGGCCGGCGCCGTCGTGACCAGCGTGCTCATGCCGGGTGTGGGACTGATCCGAGAGCCGCGGCCGACGTGGATCGTGCTGGGATCGATCGGCACGCTGTGCTTCGCCGTCACACAGGCGGGGGTGCTCTACGGGGCTGTGGCGCCCGGCGGAGTTCGGGGCAGACCGGGGTGGACCGCGGCGTTCGTCATCGCCACCGGGCTGTCGATCGCACTGGTCGCACCGGTGGCGGCGGGCACCTGGCAGTCGTGGGCATGGATCGGTGCGGCCGTCGTGGGGACGCTTCCCGTCCTGCTGCGACCGCGATGGGTCGTGGTCGCCGCCGCGGCCGTGTGCGTCATCGGCGCGGCCGTCGCCTCACTCACCGGCGGGCGGGCCGGTCAGGCGCTGGTCATCGTCGCTGTGATCGGGGCCACCTCGGCCGTCGTCAACCTCAGCGTGCTCTGGCTCTGGCGTGTGATCGCGGATGCGCAGGCGGGCCACGTGGCGATCGCCGCGCTCGCCGTCAGCGAGGAGCGGCTCCGGTTCGCCCGTGAGGTGCACGACATCCTCGGTCACACCCTTACGGTCATCGCCCTGAAGGCCGAGCTGCTCGAGCGCCGCTCGTCGGCGGCGCGCCCGGCGCCGCCGAACGCCGCAGGGCGCACCGCCGGCGTCCGGGATCCGAGTGAGGCGGCCGAGATCCGGCGGCTGGCCGCCTCCGCCCTCGAAGAGATGCGGGCCGCGGTCGCGGGGTCGCGATACGTGGAGCTGGTCGACGAGATCGACGCCCTGCGCCGGGTGCTCGAGGCCTCCGGAGTGCGGTGCACGGTGCGTGTCGAGGGTGATCCGGCAGGACGACGCCTCGCGACTCTCGCACCGATCGCTCGGGAGGCCGTGACGAATGTGCTGCGGCACAGCCGCGCGTCCTGGTGCGAGATCGCGCTGATGACCGTCGACCGCCGAACAGTGCTGGTGGTGCGCAACGACGGCGCCGCGCACGGCGCGACGCACCGGGACTCCGCCAGCGGAGGCCTTGCCGGAGTCCGCGAGCGGCTTCGGGAGGAGGGCGGCGTCCTGACGATCGTCCAGGACGACGACACGTTCGAGCTGCGTGCAGAGCTGGGAGCGCCCGCGTGATCCGTGTACTGCTCGCCGACGACGAGGAACTGATCCGCGCCGCCCTGGCGGTACTGCTCGACCTGGAGCCCGATATCGAGGTCGTCGCGCAGGCCCGTGACGGTCGGTCCGCCATCGAGTCGGCGCTGCGGCACCGACCGGATGTCGCCGTAATGGACCTCGAGATGCCGGAACTCGACGGCATGCGGGCCGCTGCCGAGCTGGAGCGGGCGCGCCCCGAATGCGCGACGGTGATCCTCACGGGCCGTGGACGACCCGTGCATATGGCGGCAGCGCTTCGTGCCGGGGCACGCGCCTTCGTCGTGAAGGGTGCTCCGGCATCGACCCTTGCGGATGTGATCCGGCGCGTCCACGAGGGCGGGCGCTACGTGGATCCCGTGCTCGCCGCTGAGGCGCTCACCATTCCATCCTCTCCGCTGACTGAGCGGGAGACCGAGGTCCTGCAGCTCACCGGTGACGGCCTGGACGTCGGGGGCGTCGCGGCACGCCTGCACCTTGCCCGGGGCACCGTCCGCAACCTGCTGATCTCGGTCCGCCTGAAGCTGGATGCGGCGAGCTCCCCCGACGCCGCTCGCATCGCCCGCGACGCCGGGTGGATCCGCTGATCCAGCCGGTGGACGGACGTCGGTCACCCGCGTCCCCGCGGAGCGCCGAGGCCGTGGGCGTCAGACGTTGCGTCGCTTGACAGCGATGGCAGCGGCCACCAGCCAGGCGGCCGTCCACAGCACGGTGGCGACGATGAGCGTGAGCGGGTCGAGCTGGCCCTGCGCACTCGTGAGGGAGACGAGCGTGGTGAGCGATGATCCGGGGATGGACTTCCCGATCAGGTTCACGGCATCGACGGGAATGAGGCTGAGGAGCAGGGGCACGAGGTAGAAGAAGCCGAGGATGACTCCGAGGGCTCCGATCGAGGAGCTCACGATCAGGCCGGCGGCGACGCCGATCAACGCACCGCACGTTTCCGCGAGGGCGACATCGAGCAGCACCCGGATCACCTCCGGCGACCACGCGCCCAGTCCTCCGCCTCTCAGGACGTCGGCAAGAGCGAACGTGCCGAGGGACGTGACCAGGGAGACGGCGAGGGCGATCGCCGCCACGAGCGTGTACTTCGCGAGCACCACGGGTGTGCGTGCGGGAACGACGCTGTATGTCTGGACCGCGGCGTTGCTCTCATAGTCGGATGTCGCCGTCATGATCCCGACGAGGATCAGGATGATGAACGTCGCGAACGAGGAAGGCGTCGCGGTGTCCAGGACCGCGGCCGCATCGACGGGTCCGGACGCCGCTGACGCCCAGATGAGGGTGACCAGGAACGGTGCGACGAGGGCGGCGGCGATCAGCCACTTGGTGGCGCGCAGCCCGGCGAGCTTGATCCCCTCCGATCGAAGTGTGCGGGCGAGCGTCACGCGATGGTCGCGGGCAGTCGGGGCGACACTCATCGCGACTCCTTGTCGGCCGGCTCCCCCGCGGCGAACTGCTGTTCTCCCTCGGTCAACGACAGGAACGCGTCTTCGAGAGAGCCCTGCTGCGAGACGAGCTGGTGCACGGGGATCGCGTGGGCTGCGGCGAGGTCCCCGATGGCTTCAGCGCTGATGCCGGTGAGCACCAGTGCGCCGTCGGCTGCCGTGCTGTCCACCAGCCCTCCGTTCGCGGTGAGGATGCCGGCCAGGTCCGCGCCGCGCGGTGAGCGGACGAGGACCGAGGAGCGGGTGGCCTGCGCGATGACGTCCGCGATGGGTCCGTCCGTGATGACGCGCCCTCTGCCCATGACGATGACCCGGTCCGCGGTCAACGCCATCTCGCTCATCAGATGGCTGGAGATCAGGATCGTCCTGCCCTCCGCCGCCAACGATCGGGCGAGTTCCCGCACCCAGTGCACGCCGTCGGGATCCAGCCCGTTCACCGGCTCATCGAGCACGAGCGTCGCCGGGTCGCCCAGCAGCGCGGCCGCGATGCCGAGCCGCTGACGCATCCCCAGCGAGTAGGTGCCGATGCGCCGGGACGCGGCATCCGTCAATCCGGTCATCGTCAGCACCGCGTCGACGCGGCCGTCGCCGATGCCGTTGGTCGCCGCCAGCGCGCGCAGATGTGTCCGGCCCGTCCGGCCCGGGTGCACGGCGGTCGCATCCAGCAGCGCCCCCACCGTCGACATCGGTGCCGGCGAGCGTGAGAACGGGGCACCGTCGACCAGCGCCGTGCCGGAGGTCGGCCGGTCCAAGCCCAGGATCATGCGCATCGTGGTCGATTTGCCGGCCCCGTTCGGACCGAGCAATCCCGTGACGCTGCCGGGGCGCACGGTGAAACTGACGTCGTCCACGGCGACGCGATAACCGAAGTGGCGCGTCAGCCGAGTCACCTCTATCAACCTGGGCTCCTCCTCGGTCACGCCCAGCCTACGTTCACCGCCGCGCCCGGCGGCGACGACAGGCCCGGTCAGTCCTCGGTGGTCTCGCGGGCGAACAGCAGGAGCTCCGGGAGGCTCGTGGCGAAGTAGTCGATCTCCCCGCCGGCGTGACGGGCCACGGGCGGAACGTGCTGAAGACGCGCCTCGCCCAGCGTCGAGGGCGGCTCGGTCTGCGGCAGTCCGTTGGCCGCGATCACCGCATCCCACGCCGCGATCGCCTGCCCTTCGCCGCCCTCCCACGGATGGAACGATCGCGTCGTCAGGATCTCGAGCGCCCGCGCCTCCTCGCCGGCGTCGACGAGCAGCTTCACGTACTCGATCGTCAGGTCGTCTCTGGTGAGCAACAGGTCCTCGACCGAGCGCAACCGGATGAAGCGCTCCGCCGACGACTGCCCGATCCGGATCGCGAGCTGGTCCTGCTCGTACCGAAGGCGGGCATCGTCGGGCGCGGCAGTCACCGCACGCTCGTAGAGATCCCAGGCCCGGGCGTCGTCGTGACCGATGTTGTAAGCGGCGAGCGCGGCATTGCGGAAGAGGACGGCGTCGACGCGTCCGAGGGTGATCGCCCGATCCCAGTGCGCGCCGGCCTCGGGGCGCCTCCCGTGCGCGTAGAGCAGCATCCCGATCAGCGAATGCGCCACGGCATCCTCCGGGTCGGCTGCGAGCGCCGCCTCGAGCGCGTCGAGCGCATCCAGCCCGAAGGGGAAGCATCGCGTGAGGTCGGCGCCCTGGGCGCGCTCGCGCTCCTCCGCGGCCCGTGCGGACTCTCCGCGTGCCTCGTGGACCGCGGCGGCGATGTAGTGCGCGATGGGGCGGACGTTGCCCGACCACGCGGCCGCTGCCGTGGCGGCCCACTCGAGCACCTGGAGCGCCTCGTCCAGTGCTCCGGCATTGCGCAGGTCCAACGCGACGTCGAGCAGCAGCCCGGCCTCGTCCGTCAGGGGTCGACCCGCGAGCGCCCTGATAGTGGCGTCGAGGGGATCGGCCTCGAGTGCCCGCAGCAGGACGGCTTCGGCATCCGTGTCTGCTCCGGAACGGCGGAGCAGGATCGCGCGGAGGGCGACACGGCGCGCGTCGTGGCCCACCACGCCGTCAAGGGTGTCGAGGACGCGCAGAGCGGCACGGTTCTGGCCGCGGTACGCCAGCGATTGTGCCAGGGCGAACCCCGCTGCCGCCGCCCAGGTGCCGTCCCAGCCGGCCTTGCCGAAGGCCTGCTCGGCCTCGGCGATCCGCCCGAGCCGCCGCAGCACCAGCCCGTGCAGGTAGAACGCCTCGGCATCCACCGGGTTCGCGTTGCGACGGGTGAGCCGCGCCAGCGCCGTCTGCACCCGCCCGAGTGCCGTGACGTAGTCCCCGGCGCGATAGTCCCGGTCGGCGAGCGCGAGGTTGATGCGGATGTCACCGGGATCGCGCTCGAGGCCCGCGTTCCAGTACGCGAGCGGCGAGCGCGTCGGGTGACGGTACTGGCTGAGGTGGATGCCCGTGAGGTAGAGCTCCTCGACGGAGTCGATCGCGTCGGGAGCGGGGGGCTCGTCGGCGACCCAGGGGTCTTCGTCACCGACGACAGTCGGGCTCCATCGCACCAGGAGCTGTCCCGCCGTGGTCAGCAGCTCCGCCGCGATCGCCTCGTCGCCGTCGAATCGCATGTCGGTCTCGAGCCGGAACGGCACTCCCGGATCGATGTCGACGTTCTGCGAGGCGAGCACCTCGCCGTCGCGGACGATTCTCGCAAGGGCGCCTCGGTGCGGTCGCGTCACCGCGAAGGTCGCCGCCCACGTGCCGTCGCGGTCGACGTGCACCGCCGCGTCGGGGGTGGCCTGGTGCGCCGTCCCGATCGCGGGGATCGGGTACCAGTACTGCGTGAACACCTTGGTCTCGCCGGGGAGCAGCCAGCTGAAGTCCGGCTGGTTGTCGGTGTAGACACCGGCCATGAGCTCGACGTAGGGGCCGTCGCAGTCGGTGAGCTGCGCGTCCCACGCCTGCCCGAGCGGCCCGGTCCCCCACGTCCACTGCTTCTTGCCGGGCGACACGCGACGCTCGGCCCAGTGCACGAAACCGGCGCCGGCGGCATGGTCGTACCCGCCGAAGAAGTCCTGGCCCGAGTCGACAATCATGTACGACGTCGGCACCGGGATGTTCTTGTACCAGTCGATCCGGTTCGCACCGGGGTCGGCCTGCGCGAGCGCCGGATAGTCGACGCCATAGTACGGCCGGTCGGCCTCAGGGAAAGCCGTCAGCGCGCGCCGCGCGTGATCGGCGACGTAGCGCACGTCCTCCGGGAAGAACGACTGGTAATCGTCGTGGACGAGCGCCGCGACGTTCGCCCACCAGAGGAACGTCTGGCGCTCGTCGGTCCGGTTGTGCAGGCGGACTGCGAGTTCGACGACCGAGCTGCCGGCGCGCAACCGCACGCCGTGCTGCGCCGACATGCGGGCGAACGGGTCGTGGTCGTGGCACCACACCGTCACGGTGCCGTCGTCGTCGTATTCGATGGATGCCTCGACGGGGAGGTAGGTCGCCGGCCGATGGTGCTGCGGCCAGTTGAACTCGACGCCGCCGCTGATCCACGGGCCGGCGAGCCCTACCAGCGCCGGCTTGATCACGTTGTTGCGGTAGAAGAAGTCGTAGCCCGTGGTCTTGTCGTAGCCGACGTGGATCCGACCGCCCAGCTCGGGGAGCACGACCAGGCGGACGTACTCGTTCTCGAGATGGATCGCATCCCAGTCGCGCAGCGTCGCCTCATCGGAGACGCTCTCGGTGAACGGCAACGGATACACCCTCCCGCTCGACCCCTGATACACCCGGTGGTCCAGGAACATCGGGTACCGGCTCGGCTCACCCGGCTCGTAGGTGCGGATGGTGAGCGGCTCGCGCCAGGCGACCGCACCGCCCCGCCGGATCACCGCCTCGAGCTCGGTGGGGGCATCGGGAAGCCGCAGCTTCTCATCGGGATCGTGCGACGTACCGAGGACCGTGGCTGTCTCCACGGCGTCGACGTCCGTCCGTTCAGCGGTCATCACTGACCTCCTCGGGGAGACTGCGGCGGAGTGCCGGGTTGCGGGATCTCTCGCGGAACTGAGCGAGCGGATACGACGCTACGAGCCGCCCGCACGCGGCGGTATGGTGAGAACGAGGGACTTCATGGACGAAACACCGATCGCCGGCGCACCGTTCTATCGCACGGAGGGCTTCGAGAACCAACGGCTCTGCGTCGTTCCCCGGCCCCAGATCGCGGCGGCGCTCGAGCGTGAAGGCACGCGGCGCATGACCGTCACGGATGCCGGATACTTTCCCACTGCGAGAGGGCACCGGCGGATCCGCCCGAACGGCGCGGCCGAGACCATCGTGATCCTGTGCGCCGCCGGTGCCGGCATCGTGCGGATCGCCGGCACGGCGTATGCGCTCACGCCGGGCACCTGCATCACCATCCCCGCTCACCAGTCACACGAGTACCAGGCGTCGCTCGATGATCCATGGACGATCTGGTGGATGCATGTGCGCGGCACGGACGTCTCCGAGCTGACCGGGCCGCTGCTCGGCATCCCCCGCCCGCTCACCAGTCTGCGCGCGATCGACGGCGTCGCTGCGCTGTTCGACGAGCTCGTGAGCCTGCTCGAGCGACGCCACTCCCCCGCGCACCTGCTCGCGGCCTCGGGCGTGGCGTGGCAGCTGCTGACGCGCGTGGTCGCCGACAGCATTCTTCCGGCGGACGGCTCGCCCCTCGAACGAGCGATGCACTTCCTCGAGGCGCGCGTCGACAGCAACATCCAGGTGGGCGAGCTGGCCGCGATGGTGGGCATGTCGCCCTCCCACCTGAGCGCGCTGTTCCGCCGGGCGACCGGAAGCGGGCCCGGCGCGTTCCATACCTCGGTGAAGATGGCGCGCGCCCGGAGCCTGCTCGACACGACGACGGCGAGCATCGGCGAGATCGCCACGGCCGTCGGCTACGCCGACCCGCTGTACTTCTCCCGCCACTTTCGCCGGGTGCACGGCGTCAGCCCGACCCAGTACCGGGCGCAGCACAAGGGCTGACCCGAGCTGCGCGCCGACGATAAGGCGCGAGCCTGACCCGGACTCCGTGTCGCGCGCAACGGTCCGAGCCGCACCTTCCGGCGCGTCCCCGGGTCAGCGAGCGACCATGCGCATTCCCGATTCGTCGTAGCGGTCGCCGGCGACGCCGAGCCGCTCGACCAGCGCGTTGAGATCGGCGATGTCGTCGGCCGACAAGCCGACCGTCGTCGCGGCGGCGTTCTCATCGATCCGCGAGCGACGGCGCGTGCCGGGGATGGGGACGATGTGCGGACGCTGCGCGAGCAGCCAGGCGAGCGCCACCTGCGCCGAGGTGGCGCCGCGCGCGGCGGCCAGGGCGGTGACGTGGTCGATGAGCGCCTGGTTCGCCGCGAGGTTCTCGGCCTCGAACCTCGGGACATGCGCCCGGATCTCGCCCGCCTCGAAGGTCGCGTCCGGGGTGACCGTGCCGGTGAAGAACCCCTTCCCGAGGGGACTGAACGGCACGAACCCGATGCCGAGGTCGTCGCACACCGGCAGCACCTCGACCTCGGGGTCACGGGTCCACAGCGAGTACTCGCTCTGCACCGCCGTCACCGGAAACACCGCGTGCGCCCGGCGGATCGTCTGGGCACCCGCCTCCGAGAGGCCGAAGTGCTTCACCTTGCCCGCCGCGACCAGCTCGCCGACCGTGCCGGCGACGTCCTCGATGGGGACATCGGGGTCGACACGGTGCTGGTAGAACAGGTCGATGGTCTCGACGCCGAGGCGCTGCAGAGAGGCGTCGGCCACGCGGCGGATCTGTTCCGGACGCGAGTCGGTGCCCTGCATCCGCCCCTCGACGATGTTCCATCCGAACTTGGTCGCCACGACGACCTGCTCGCGGATCGGGGCGATCGCCTCGCCCACGAGCTCTTCGTTGACATACGGGCCGTACACCTCCGCCGTATCGATGAAGGTGAGCCCCTGTTCGACCGCGTATCGCAGCACGCCGATCATGTCGTCGCGGTCTCCGGGGTTCGGGCCGTACGACATCGACATGCCCATCGCTCCCAGTCCGATGGCCGAGACCCGAAGTCCCTGGCCGAGTTCCCTCGTGTGCATGATTCCTCCGGTTGTCGAACTGCATCCATTCAACGCGCACCCGTGCTCGTGCGGCAGTGGCAGGTGTGACCGGTACCGGCAGTACCCCCTCCAGGCCAGGAGACGGGCGTACGGTCGAGGACATGGATCACCGGAGCGAAGCGCGCGAGTTCCTCACCACGCGACGCGCACGCATCACGCCCGACCTCGCGGGGCTGCCCGCTTTCGGCGGCAACCGACGCGTGCCCGGGCTCCGCCGCGAAGAGGTCGCCCTGCTGTCGGGAGTGAGCGTGGACTACTACACGCGCCTGGAGCGCGGCGACCTCTCCGGCGTGTCCGACACCGTGCTGCAGTCTCTCGCCCGGGCGCTGCAGCTCGACGACGCCGAGACCGCGCACCTGCACGACCTCGCCCGAGCCGCCAACGCGTCGCCCGTCGCCCGCAAGCCGCGTCAGACGACGACGACCGTGCGTCCCAGCATCCAGCGACTCCTCGATGCCATCACCGACGCGCCCGCGATCATCCGCAACAACTACTACGACTATGTCGCCGCCAACCGCCTCGGCCGTGCGCTCTACTCACCGGTGTTCGCCGAGCCGGCACCCAACAGCGCCCGGTTCGCGTTCTTCAACCCCGCCGCGCACGAGTTCTACCTCGACTGGGACAAGGTCACTCAGGAGTTCGTCGCCGCCATGCGCGGCGACGCCGGCCGCAACCCGTTCGACAAGCGGCTCAGCGACCTCGTGGGCGAACTGTCGACGCGATCCGAGAGATTCCGCACGTTGTGGGCCGCGCACGATGTCCGTTACCACCGCACCGGCGTCAAACGCCTTCATCACCCCGTCGTCGGCGACCTCGAACTCACCTACGAAGCCTTCGAGCTGCCCGCCGACCTCGGCCTGCAGCTGTCGACCTTCACGGCCGAACCGGCCACACCCTCCGAAGACGCGTTGAAGCTCCTCGCGACCTGGGCTGCCACTACCGACGCCCCCGCATCGCGGCCCGCGACACTCCACCGCGACGGCTGACCGACCGTCCGGATCTCAGGGCGGCGGGGGTCGGGCCCAGAGGGGGCGGTGTCGCCCTCGCCATCGACCAATCCAATCGCACCTTTGCAGATATAGACTCGGTCGATACTCGATGGCGGTGACCGGGAGTGGATTCCGAGGACGACATGAACGCTGAAGCGCCCTTGTCGCGTCTCGACCTGAACCTGCTCGTGGCGCTCAACGCCCTCTTGAGCGAACGCAGTGTGAGTCGCGCGGCGGATCGGCTTCACCTCAGCCAACCCACTCTGAGTGCTTCGCTCGCCCGGCTGCGGACGCACTTCGGCGACCAGCTGCTCGCCCGCCGGGGCAACACCTACGACCTCACGCCACTCGGCGCGCGGCTCGCCGAGCTCGTTCCGACCGTTCTGGAGGGGGCGCGCCGCATCTTCGAGATCGAGGCCGACTGGAACCCGGCGGGCTCGACGCGGGAGTTCTCGATCTACCTGTCGGATTACGGCATGGCGACGATCGCTCCGGTCGTCGCGCGGCTCAGTCACGGCCTGGCTCCCGACATCCGCTTCCGATTCCTGCTGCACACCCCTGCGATCGTCGACGACGCGGCGGAACGCCTGCGCTCCGTCGACGGCATCGTCCTCCCCCACGGCTTCCTGTCGAATCTGCCGTTCACCGATCTGTGGCGGGACGAGTGGGTGGTCGTCGCGTCGGAAGATCACCCCGCCGTCGGCCGCGGACTGTCGCTCGACGACCTCGCGAGCGCGAGCTGGGTGCTCACCTACCAGACACGCACGGCGTTCACGTCCGCCAGCCGCCAGCTGCAGCAGCTGGGGCTGGAGCCTCGGGTCGAAGTCGTGGTCGAGAGCTTCCTCGCGGTGCCGCAGTTCGTCATCGGCACGAGCCGGCTGGCCATGGTGCAGCGCGGTATCGCCCGGCTGATCGAACGGTTCGACGGCGTTGCCCTGCTCGACCCGCCGTTCGAGGCGACCCCCCTATCCAACGCGCTGTGGTGGCATCCCGCGTATCGGAACGACCCCGCCCACGCGTGGATGCGCGAGATCTTCGTGCGCGCCGGCGGCATCCTGAGCGAGCAATCGGCCGAGGGCTGACCGAATCCCGCGTGCGCCGATCAGCCTCGCTGCGTGCTGCGCCGCTCGACCAGCGTCGGCACGAGGCGGACGGCTTCGTGCTCGTGGTCGGCGTCCTCGAGCTCCTGCATCAGCAATCGGATGCCGGTCGCCCCGAGTTCCTCGCCCGGCTGACTGATCGTCGACAAAGGCACGGGGGCGTCCCAGGCAGCCTGGTTGTTGTCGTACCCGATGACGCTCACGTCGTCGGGCAGGCTGATCGCGGGTGACTCGGCGAACGCCTGCAGAATCCCCGCCGCGAGCAGATCGGATGCCGCGACCACGCCGTCGATCTCGCCGGCGGCGACGCGCGGGGCCAGAGACCGACCGACGTTCCAGCCGTCGGCACGGTTGATCCAGTCCGGCTGGACCGCATCGACGGGAGCGAGCCGGACCTCGGCGAGGGCGCGCAAGAAGCCGTCGCGTCGATCGGCGACGGGCTGAAGCGAGGCCGGCCCGCCGACGAACACCAGACGACGACGCCCCTGATCCAGCAGGTGCTTCGTCGCCAGCTGCCCGCCGAACGCGTTGTCGATGAAGGCGCTGCAGAACTGCGCCGAGGTGTCGTGGTAGTTCAGCATCACGAGTGGCGTGCGGCCTTGAGCGCGGGAGGCGATCGCGCGGAAATGCTGGGCATCGTTGAGCGTCAGCAGCGACCCGAGAACGAGCGACTGCTCGAACACCGCGAGCGCTCGCCGTTCGCGTTCGAGCTCGCCGCCGCTGTTCGCGAGGATCACCGACGCCCCCAGCTCCCCGGCGTGCGTCTCGGCGCCCTGCGCGATGTCGACGAAGAGCGAGTTGCCGAGATCGGAGAGCGCGAGTCCGACGGTGCGGCTGCCGCCTGCGGCGAGCGACCGCGCGGCACCGTTCGGCACGTACCGGAGCACGGCGATCGCGCGCCGCACCTTCTCCTGGGTCGACGGTGAGACCCGCTCGGGGTGATTCAGCACATTCGAGACCGTCGAGGGCGACACACCGGCGAATGCTGCAACGTCATCGATCCCCACGGAATCGGCGGGCCGCCGCCTCAAGGTCGTGGTCGAGATCACCCCATGATCCTACGCACATGATTGCAGCGCTCCATAATGCGGCCGAAGGCGGTATCGAATCGGTCGATAACCGCTATCGAAGATGCCATGCGGCGCTGGCTTTGCCGCGATGAACGCCGCTCCTACTGTCGATTGCAGCGCTTCAATAGAGGCCGCATTCAAGGAGGAACTGTGACCACAGCACGTACCAAGGCGAGCCGTCTCGCCTTCTTCGGCGCCGCGATCGGCGTCACGACTCTCGCGCTCACCTCGTGTGCGGGCGGCGGCGAGGCAGCCGCGCCGACCGAGTTCTCGTACCTCTCGTTCGCCGAGAACACCAGCATCCAGGACACCCTCACGACTCTCAGCGAAGACAGCTGCGCTGCCGAGAACGACGCTCTCCCGTTGAAGGTCAGCACCCAGCCTCAGGCGAGCTACGACCAGCAGCTCCAGCTCCTCGCCGGCCAGAACGCGCTGCCGTCGCTGTTCGCCAGTGGCAACTCGCCCCAGGTCGCGAAAGACCTGCAGACGGGTGACAAGCTCGTCGACATCGCCGCCGAGCTCGACGACCTGGATGCCGCCGACGACATCCTGCCGGCCGCTCGTTCCACGATCGAGGCGCTCTACGGCGGCGAGGTCTTCGTGCTGCCGACCGAGTTGAACGTCGAGGGCATCTGGTACAACAAGGCGATCTTCGCCGAGCTCGGCATCGAAGAGCCCACGACGTGGGACGAGCTCACCGACGCCGCGGCGACGCTCAACGAGGCCGGCGTGATCCCGTTCTCGGCTGACGGTCAGGACGGATGGCCGCTGACGCGCCTCGTCGGCAACTACCTCTATCGCTCGCTCGGTCCCGACGCGCTGCAGAAGGTCGCCGACGGCGACGCGGAGCTCACCGACCCGGAGTACGTCGAGGCAGCCGCCGCCGTGGCAGAGCTCGGTGCGGCCGGCTACTTCGGCCCCTCGGTCGGATCGATCGACTACATGACGGCCGTCAACCAGTTCCTCACGGGGCAGGCGGGCATGTTCTACATGGGCAGCTGGATCCTCGCGAACTTCAATGACGAGGCCCAGAACCAGATCGGCGCAGACAACATCGGCTTCATGCCCTTCCCCGAGATCGAGGGCGGCGCGGGCAGCAGCGACCAGCTCGCCGCCAATGTCGGGGTGCCGCTGGCGATGTCGCAGGAGAGCTTCAACGACGAGACCGCCGCATGGCTGGGCTGCATCGCCGAGAACTTCGGCTCCGAGTCGCTCGGGTCGCAGGGCGTCATCACCGGCTTCGCGACGAACACGCCCGTCGAGGGACTGCCGCCGCTCACGGAGATGATCCAGGAGAAGATCGCCGCCACCGAGCAGAGCGTGCTGTGGTTCGAGGCGCTGTTCGACGCCAAGGCCGCGACGACGAGCCAGTCGAACGCTTCTCAGCTCGTCACGGGTGCGATCAGCCCTGAGGAGTTCATGGGCCTCGTCCAGGCCGACCTGAAGTAGCAGCACCCCCCGCTGTGGCCGGGCGGGCATCCGCCCGGCCACAGCCATGATCCAACGGAAAGCACTCATCGTGAACCGCGTACTCGGCGACTGGCGCGCCATCACCATCCTGCTCGGGCCTGCCCTGCTCGTGTACACCCTCGTCATGCTCGTCCCGATCTTCTGGTCGCTCGGCTACACGGTGTTCGAGGGCAACCCCATCCTGGGCTTCACCTTCGTCGGGTTCGACAACTTCGCCCAGCTCTTCACCGACCCGAAGGTGGGCGACGCGCTGTGGTTCACGATCAGGTACGCCGTCGTGCTCACGCTCCTGCAGGTGCTCTTCGGGTACGGGCTCGCCCTGATCTACGTGTTCTGGCTGCGCAAGGCGTCCGGCGTGATCCGCACCCTCGCGTTCTTCCCCGTCGTGCTTCCGACGGTGGCAGTCGCCCTGCTCTTCCAGGAGCTCTTCAAGATCGCGCCCGTGCAGGGGCTGGTCAACGACATCCTCAACGTGTTCGGCATCGCCTCCGTCGACTGGTTCGCGTCATCGGCGACGGCGTTCTGGGTGATGATCTTCATGGACCTCTGGCGGTCGATGGGGTTCTACGCGGTGCTGCTCTACGCGGGTCTGGTCGACATCCCGGACGACATCTTCGAATCGGCGCGGCTGGACGGCGCTTCCGGCTTCCGCCTGGTCTGGCACATCGTGATCCCGCTGTCGCTGCCCGTGCTCCTGTCGTCGATCATCTTCAGCATCAACGGCACGCTCAAGGTGTTCGACTCGATCCTCGCGCTGACCGGTGGCGGGCCAGGGAACACCACCACGCCGCTCACCCTGTACATGTTCCAGACGTCCTTCACATACGGCGAGTACGGCTTCGGCAGCACGATCGCGCTGCTGCTCACGGTGCTCTGCCTGGTCGTGACGATCTTCATCTTCCAGTCCAACCGCCGCGATCTGACCAAGGACTAGCCGCCATGACGACCTCAACCGCTCACCACCCCGGCCGCGTGCGGCGCGCATTGGCCAAGGTGCCGATGTGGATCATCCTCGGCATCCTTCTCGTCGTCGTGGTCTATCCGCTCTTCTGGATGCTGACCGGCTCACTGAAGACGCAGGACGAGTTCCTCAACAACCCCACCTGGGCGCTCCCCGAGGACTGGACGAACTTCAGCAACTACGTCGAGGCGTGGACGGTCGGAAATCTGGACGTCTACATCCGCAACAGCATCGTGGCCGTCTTCCCCTCGCTCTTCCTCACCATCGTGCTCGGCGTCGCGGCAGGGTTCGCCCTCGAGGTCATGGTGTGGAAGGGACGGGGCCCCGTGCTCCTGGCCTTCCTCGTCGGCATCATGATCCCGGGCCAGATGATCCTGCTCCCGCTGTTCACGATGTACTTCCGTACCGGGCTGACGGGCACGCTCTGGCCGCTGATCATCACGTACACGGCGATCGGCCTGCCGCTCACCGTCTTCATGATGGCGACGTATTTCCGCAGCGTCCCGCGCGAGATCTTCGAAGCGGCGACCCTCGACGGCGCCAGCATCTACCGCACGTTCTTCTCGATCGGCTTCCCGCTGGTGCGCAATGCCGTCTTCACGGTCGCGCTCGTGCAGTTCTTCTTCATCTGGAACGACCTGCTGATCGCGCTCACCTTCACGACCAGCGACGACCTGCGCACCATCCAGGTGGGGCTTCTCAACTTCACAGGCCAGTTCGGCCAGATCCAGTACGGCCCGACGTTCGCCGCGATCTCCATCAACGTGATCGGCACCCTCGCCATCTACCTCTTCCTCAACCAGCGTGTGATGAAGGGTCTGACGGCCGGGTCGGTGAAGGGATGACCGCGGCGGACCTGCGCATCGAGCACCTGGACGATCCGCTCGGCATCGGCTCGACCGAGCCCCGGCTGAGCTGGAGGGCCACGACAGGACAGGCCGCGTACGAGATCGAGATCCGTCACGGCGACGGCGACATCGCGACCTCGGGTCGGGTCGACTCGACCGCCTCGCATTTCCAGTCCTGGCCGAGTCGCCCGCTCGCCTCGCGCGAGACCGCTGACATCCGAGTCCGGCTGTGGGAGGCCGACGGCGTCGGGCCCACGGCGTGGAGTGAGCCGCTCCGCGTGGAGGCCGGCCTCTTGGCGAGCACGGACTGGACCGCGGATTGGGTGAGCCCCTCGACCGCTGCCTCGCACGACGGGGCGAGGCCCGCGTATCTCCTGCGTGCGACGTACGACGTCGTCGGCGAGGTGCGCCTCGCCCGGATCTACGCGACGGCACACGGCGTCTTCGATCTCGAGATGAACGGATGCCGCGTGGGCGACGACGTCCTCGCGCCCGGGTGGAGCAGCTACCGCCATCGCCTCAGGTATCGCACGCGCGATGTCACTTCGGTGCTCCGACCGGGGCGCAACGCCGTCGGTGTCTGGCTCGCCGACGGGTGGTACCGCGGGCGGCTCGGTTTCAACGGCGGTCTGTGGGACAACTACGGCACGGACGTGGCAGCACTGGTCCAGGTGGAGGTCGAGGACGACCTCGGTCGCCGCACGGTTCCGCTCACCTGGTCCTGGGCGCCTTCTCCCATCACCGCCACGGGGCTGTACGAGGGCGAGTCGCACGATGCCCGCCTCGACATCGCACACTGGTCCGAGCCCGACTTCGACGACGCGGCATGGATTCCGGCGAGCATCCTCCCGCCCCAGGCGGCGACCGGAGCCCTCGAGTCCCCCACCGGTCCCCCGGTCCGGGTCGTGGACGTCCTCACCCCGACCGAGATCGTCACGCGCCCCGATGGCCGCATCCTGATCGACTTCGGCCAGAATATCGCCGGCAAGATCCGGCTCGGCGTCGCCGGCTGCGACGGCACCCCCATCGAGATCCATCACGCCGAGGTGCTCGAGAACGGCGAACTGGCGACGCGCCCGCTGCGCAGCGCGGCATCCGTCGACGTCTACACTCCCCGAGGCGACGAGCCGTCGACGTGGACACCGCGGTTCACGCTCCACGGCTTCCGCTACGCGGAGGTGCGGGGCCTGCCGGCCGGCGGGACGCTCCTCTCTGCGGAAGGACTCGTGGTCCACTCCGACATGACCCGTGCCGGCTGGTTCTCGACGAGCGATCCCCTGCTCGACCGGTTCCACCAGAACGTCGTGTGGAGCATGCGCGACAACTTCGTCGACCTGCCCACCGACTGCCCGCAGCGTGACGAGCGGCTCGGCTGGAGCGGCGACATCCAGGTCTTCGCGCCGGTGGCGACGTATCTGTACGACTCAGCGGGAGTGCTGCAGAACTGGCTGCGCGACCTCGCGTCCGAGCAGGCGGAGTTCGGCTCGGTCATGAACTTCCATCCCTGGATCGAGTGCGGCTTCCCCGGGGATCCGGCCGCAGCCTGGGGTGACGCCGCGGTCATCGTGCCGTGGGAGCTGTATCGCAGCACCGGCGATGTCGGCATCCTCCGCGATCAGTTCGAGAGCATGCGCGCGTGGGTCGAGCAGGTGCACGCCCTCACCGGGCAGACCGGCCACTGGAGCACCGGCTTCCAGCTCGGCGACTGGCTCGACCCCGCGGCACCGCCGGACCGCCCGGGCGATTCGCGCACCGATCCCCGTCTCGTCGCGACCGCGTACCACGCGAAGTCTGCGCGCCTGGCGGCCGAGGCGGCGCACCTGATCGGACAGCCGGATGCCGCAGCCGACCTCGGCCGCATGGCCGAGCGTGCCGTCGCGGCGTTCCGTGAGCACTACGTCTCGCCGGCCGGCCTCGTCGTCAGCGACACCGTGACGGCGCTCTCGGTCGCCATCATCTTCGACCTGCTGCGGGATGACGCCCAGCGGCGGGCGGCCGGAGCTCGTCTGGCCGAGCTCGTCCGCGAGGGCGACCACCGGATCCAGACCGGCTTCGTGGGCACGCCGCTCGTCTGCGACGCCCTGGCGACCACGGGCCACGCCGACACCGCGTACCACCTGCTCCTGCAGACGGAGACGCCGTCGTGGCTGTTCCCGGTGACGATGGGGGCGACGACGGTCTGGGAGCGGTGGGACAGCCTGCTCCCGGACGGCTCGGTGAATCCGGGCGAGATGACGTCCTTCAACCACTACGCGCTGGGCGCGGTCGCCGACTTCCTCCACCGTGTGGTGGGCGGGCTGCAGCTGGTGGAGCCGGGCTGGTCGCGGGTGCGCGTCGCTCCTCAGCCGGGCGGCGGGCTCGAGTCGGCGTCCACGGCGCACCTCTCGCCCTTCGGATTGATCGGGGTACAGTGGCGGCGTGCCGACGGGCGCCTCGTCGTCGAGGTGGATGTGCCGCCGGGCGTCACCGCAGAGATCGTGCTTCCCTCTCCGCAGGCCGCGCCGATCGAGGTCGGCGAGGGCGTGCACCGGTTCGCGTGCGCCTATCGACCCGCCGACGCAGACCCACCGCGCCCGCGCCGCTGGAACATCCACAATCCTGAGGAGCGACGGCAGATGATCGAAGCGGGTGTGCTGTGAACCGAACCGGAGCCATGGAACCAGGCCTCACCCTCGAGCAGGCTGCGAGCCTGCTCTCGGGGCTCGATATGGACACCACCCGCGCCCTTCCGGCCCTCGGCGTGCCGCCCGTCAAGATGACGGACGGGTCCAACGGGCTGGCGATGAACCTGCCGCACTTCGCGGGCAAGGTCGCCGCAACGTGCTACCCGACGCTGTCGGCAATGGCCCCGACATGGGACGTCGACCTGGTCACGCGCGTCGCGGAGGCGATCGCCGTCGACGCGCGGAAAGCCGGCGCGCAGGTGCTGCTCGGTCCGGGCATGAACATCAAGCGCTCCCCGCTCGGTGGCCGCAACTTCGAGTACTTCTCCGAGGACCCCCATCTGACGGGCCGGCTCGCGACCGCGTTCGTGCGCGGGGTGCAGCGGGCGGGGGTCGGCGCGTGCGTGAAGCACTTCGCGGCCAACAACCAGGAGACCGACCGCATGCGCGTGAGCGCCGACGTCGGGCCGCGGGCGCTGCGCGAGATCTACCTCCGCGCCTTCGAGCAGGTCGTGACGGAGGCCGAGCCCTGGCTCGTCATGGCGTCGTACAACCGGGTCAACGGCACCTATGCCACTCAGCACAGGTGGCTCCTCACCGACGTGCTGCGCGACGAGTGGGGTTTCGAAGGCGCGGTCGTGTCGGACTGGGGCGCGGTCGACGACCGTGTCGCTGCGCTGGCCGCCGGCCTCGATCTCGAGATGCCGTCGACGTCCGGCGCCTCCGACGCGCTCGTGCTCGCTGCCGTCGAGAACGGCACCCTCGACGAGGCGACGGTGCGAGCATCCGCTCAGCGCATCGTCGAGCTCGCCCGCAAGGCCGCGACATCCGCTCGCCGTGACGATCACGCTGCCGAGTCATCCGCCGTCGATCTTGGCGCCGCGGCGCTGGCGACGGAAGCGGCCGAACGCGCCGCCGTCTTGCTGCGCAACGAGCGTGGTGTCCTGCCGCTGCGGGCGGACGCGACGGTGGCCGTCGTGGGCGCCTTCGCCCAGGCTCCGCGTTTCCAGGGCGGCGGCAGCGCCGGCGTCAACGCGGCGCAGCCGCCCGCAGCCCTCGTCGACGCCCTGGCCGCAGCGCACCGCGGTGTCATCACCTTCTCACCCGGATACGCGGACGAGGGAGTGACGACGGATGCCGATGCCCTCGCCCGAGCGAAGGCAGCCGTCAGCGCGGCCGATGTCGGCGTCGTCGCCGTGGGACTGCCGGAAGCGGCCGAGAGCGAGGGCTACGACCGCACCACGCTCGCACTCCCCGGCGCCCAGCTTCGACTGCTCGAGGAGCTCGTCGACGCCGGCACGCCTCTGGTCGTGGTCTGCATCGCCGGCGGCGTCGTCGACCTCGAACCCTGGCGGGAGCAGGTCGACGCCATCATCCTTCCGGGGCTGGCCGGCCAGGGGGTCTCAGAGGCGCTGGCGCGCCTCCTCACCGGCGCCGTCTCGCCGTCGGGGCGTCTGGCCGAGACGATCCCCCTGGCGCTGTCGGACACCCCGAGCCACCTCTCGTTCCCGGCAACCTCCGAGAGCGGCGCCTACGGCGAGGACATCTTCGTCGGCTACCGCGGCTACGACGAGCTCGGACGCGACGTGGCGTTCCCCTTCGGCCACGGACTCACCTACTCGGAGTTCGCATACTCCGACGCCGCGGTCCGCGCGACGGAGGACGGGTGGGAGTGCTCCCTTGTCGTGCGCAACATCGGCGGGTTCGCCGCCCGCGACGTGGTCCAGCTGTACCTCGGCGCGCCGACAGATGCCGCACGGCGTGCGCCCAGTGAGCTGATCGGATTCGGCGCCGCTGAACTCGCCCCCGGTGAGTCGACCCGGGTCGTCATCCAGGTCGGGCAGCGGGCGTTCGCACGCTGGGATGAGCCACGCGGCTGGGTGACGGATGCCGGAACCCACGCCCTGCGCTTCGCCCGGTCCTCCCGCGACATCATCGCGACGGTGGACCTGGAGGTCGCCGCATCCGGGGCACCGGCTGAGCTCACTGCGGAGTCGACGCTTTCTGAGTGGCTCGACCATCCGGTCGTGGGGCCTCGGCTGCTCGCGCGCGTCGGCGAGCTCGACACCGTGGGCAACACCATCGGACTGCTCAGCGACCCGACGGCCCGGCTGATGATCGGCGGACTGCCCATCAAGCGCCTCACCGTCGACGCCGGCAACGTCCTCTCATCCGAGCTCCTCGACGAGGTCCGACGCGCCTAGGTGCTGTCCGATCGCGCCAGTCGGGCTGCGAGCGCATGTCCACCTCGCGCACGATCGTCGCGGCCTCCGCATCCAACGGCACGTCCGATATACCGATCCGGCGCGCGGACACAACCCCTTCGAGGCATCCATCTGCTTTCCGCACAATGGCAGCATGTCTCCCCCGCTTTCGCTCTCGACCCTCAGCGCCAGAAACGACGGAGGCTCGGCGGTCGGATGAGCGGGCATCGGGCGTTCGACGTCGCTCCGTGGGGCATCGGGTGGTCTGAATGGACCGCGTCGCACCAGGCGAGACGGGAGTCGGTGTTCGCGCTCTCCAACGGCTATCTGGGCTGGCGGGGAACGCTCGAGGAGGGCGACCCCTGCGAGGTGCCGGGCACCTATCTGAACGGCGTGTTCGAGCGGCACCCGATGCCGTACGCCGAAGACGGGTACGGGTATCCCGACTCGGGCGAGAGTGTCATAAACGTGCCGGATGGCAAGGTCATCCGGCTCCTCGTCGACGACGAGCCGTTCGACATCCGCACCGGCGAGTTGCACCGGCACGACCAGTTCCTCGACTTCCGCGCGGGCACACTGCGGCGCGAAGCGCACTGGACCTCGCCCGACGGGCGTACCGTGAAGGTCCGCTCCGAGCGCCTGGTGTCGCTCACCCACCGGGCCGTGGCGGCGATCAGCTACGAGGTCACGGCGGTCGATGCAGCGGTGGATCTCACGGTGCTGTCGGAGATCGTGGCGAACGAACCGCTGCCCGAGGTGCATCCCGACGAACGGGTGATGGCCGCCCTGCGCGGGGCGCTGAAGCCCGTCGACCAGTTCGTCGTGGAAGGCCGGGCAACGCTCCTGCATCGGACGGAGAGCAGCCGCATCGGCGTCGCCGTGTCGATGGACCATCAGGTTCTCGCGGGCGGACCGGTCACGGTCGAGACCGAGGCGTCCGACACGCTCGCCCGCACCACGGTGTCCACACGTCTTGCTCGGGGCGACAGCATCCGGATCGTGAAATTCGTAGGTCACGAGTGGTCCGACTCGCTGACCGATGCCGCGTTGCGCGATCGCGTGGATGCTGCGGTCACGACGGCGACGCACCTCGGGTGGGAGGCGCTCGCCGAACAGCAGCGCGAGTACCTCGACCACTTCTGGGCATGTGCCGACGTCACCGTCGAGGGGGCGCCGCGTCTGCAGCAGGCCGTGCGGTTCGCGCTGTTCCAGGTGCTGCAGGCGGCTGCGCGGGCGGAGGTGCGTTCCATCCCGGGCAAGGGTCTCACCGGGCCGGGCTACGAGGGGCACACGTTCTGGGACGCCGAGGCGTACGTGCTCCCGGTGCTCACCTACACGCTGCCGGACGCGGCGCGCAACGCGCTGCGGTGGCGTCACTCGACTCTGGATCATGCGCTGCGGCGTGCGAAGCAGCTGCATCTCGCAGGGGCGGCCTTTCCGTGGCGCACGATCGACGGCCGGGAGTGCTCGGGCTACTGGCCTGCGGGGACGGCCGCGTTCCACATCAACGCCGATATCGCAGCAGCGGTCATCCGCTATGTGAGGGCGACCGGAGACATCGAGTTCGAACGCGAGACGGGGCTCGAGATCCTCACGCAGACGGCCCGGCTCTGGGTCGCGCTCGGACGCTGGGATCCGCAGGGAGTCTTCCACATCGACGGCATCACCGGACCCGACGAATACTCCGCGCTGGTCGACGACAACATCTTCACCAACCTCATGGCGCAGCAGAATCTGCGAGGTGCGGCGGCGGCCGCACAGGCCCACCCGGAAGCAGCGCGCAGCCTCGAGGTCACCGACGAGGAGATCGAAGCCTGGACGGCGACGGCCGCCGCGATGGCCGTGCCCTTCGACGACGAGCGCGGCGTGCACCAGCAGTCTGCAGGTTTCACCGATCGCGAGCGCTGGGACTTCGAGCGCACCGAGGAATCGCAGTATCCGCTTCAGGACCACTTCCCGTACTTCGACCTGTACCGCAAGCAGGTGGTCAAGCAGGCAGACCTGGTCCTGGCGCTGCAGTTCGCGCCGGAAGCATTCTCCCCCGACGAGACGGCTCGCGCCTTCGCGTACTACGAAGAGCTCACCGTGCGCGACTCGTCCCTGTCGGCATCAGCCCAGGCCGTCGTCGCCGCCCGCGTCGGCCACCTCGACCTCGCGATGGCGTATCTGGCCGAAGCGGCCACCATCGACATCGACGATCTGCGCGACGATGTCGACGACGGGCTTCACATCGCGGCGCTCGCGGGCGTATGGACCGCGCTGACCGCCGGCTTCGGTGGCATGAAGCACGGCGAGTCGGGTCTGCAGTTCTCACCCCGGCTCACGGCGCCGCTCACCCGACTGGACTTCGGCATCCGTATCGGACGACAGACGCTGCGCCTCGAAGTCGAGTCGGATCAGACCACCTACACCCTGAGCGACGGCCCGGCCCTCAGCATCCGCCACTTCGGCACTCCCGTGCTCGTCGAGCCGGGCTCTCCGGTGACGCTGACCACACCAGCGATCGCAGACCCGGGGCCTCCACCCTCACAGCCCGCCCGTCGAGCGCCGGAAGATCCCGGCTCGCGAGCCCGGTGATCTCTGCGTGCCCGCAAACTCGCGAGCGCCCCGGATCACGCATGTCGAGTGAAGCTGCGACGACACGCTGGGGATGCATACGCGCCCGTCTCGCCTGTATCGTTCGAGCACCGGCTCGCTCGACGCCGCCGCCGCCGGAGGGAGGATGCGTGGAACGACGCAGCGCAAATGCGCTACCAGCGGGTGTTGTGCGCTTGAAGCGGTCGGGCGTCATTGCCGAGGCGAATCACTGGTTCACGGAGTGGTACGGGACCAGCGCCGACGAGATGGTCGGCAGGTCGGTTGACGAGCTTCTCGTCCACGCACCCGGTGATCTGCTCCCGGCCGACGCCGGGCCGGGCCCGTGGATGATGGTCCACGCCCGCGATCGCGGCCGGGCGGTCATGGTGAGTCGCCACCCGCAGCCCGAAGGGGACTTCCTCGTCATCGAGGAGGCGTCGGAGAGGTTCCGCGCATTGACCGACCTGCGCCGGCGCTACGCGCTCGCAGACCGCACCCGCACCCGGCTCCAATTGGTGATGGACTCGTCGATCGCGTTCTCGTCCGCGACGACCGAAGAGCGCCTCGCGGAGATCCTCGCCGACACGACGGCCAGGGCCTACCGCGCCGAGACTTCGGCGGTCTACCTGGTCGAACCAGACGGAACGTATGCGATCGCCGCCGGCACCGACCCCTTCGACGGTCGGTTCGACCCCGCGCCGCTCTTCAGGTCCGTGAGCGCAGCACGGCGGGTTCAGAAGGTCCTGGATGCTGATACGGGCGAGCGGATCGCCGCCGGGCTCGGACCCGCGATGACCGCGGCCGGCGTCCGGGCGTTCATCGCCGCGCCGCTGCACCATGAGGATGCGGACTTCGGCGTGTTCGTCAGCTGGTTCCATCACGAGCGGACATTCGACGACGAGGCGAAGCCGCTGGCGGAGGCCTTGGCGGGCCAGGCCGCACAAGCGCTCGCCACGCTTCGACTGCAGGCCCAACTCGCGCATGCCGCGAGCCACGACCAGGTGACCGGCCTCCCCAACCGGCGGCTCCTGGAGACTCAGATGGACGAGATCGTCGGCTCTTCACGGTGCGCGGTGCTGTTCATCGACCTCGACGATTTCAAGGGTGTGAACGACCAGCTCGGCCATCAGGCCGGCGACCGGATGCTGAGGGAAGTCGCACAACGCCTGCTGGCCGGTGTGCGCGCCGGTGACCTCGTCGCGCGGTACGGTGGCGACGAGTTCGTCATCGTCTGCGAGATCTCGGAGCATGCTGACGCCATCGAACTCAGCGAGCGGATCCTCGATCTGCTCCGCGGGGATCTGGCGCGGCCGGTCACCCATCAGCGATTGAGCGCGAGTATCGGAGTCGCGATCGCCCCCGAGGGCAGCACCTCGCCCGCCGAGCAGCTGATCCGCCGCGCAGACCTGGCGATGTATGGCGCAAAGGCCGCCGGCGGAAACAGGATCGCGCTCGCCAAGAACTGAGACCCACGCCAGCGAGCGCACGAGCGCAGCGTGGCGATCTCAGTGCGACTCCCGCGAGACCTTCGATCCGCTGGAGCCCACCAGGAAGTCGAGGTCGGCTCCGGTGTCGGCCTGCATGACGTGGTCGATGTAGAGCCGCTCCCAGCCGCGGCGGGGGTTAGCGAAGCCTTGCACGGTCGCGTCGTTGATGCCGCGCGCCGCGAGTTCGTCGGCGGGGACTTCGACCTCGAGGCGGCGGTTGCGCACGTCGAGGCTGATCCAGTCGCCGGTCTCCACTCGCCCGAGCGGCCCGCCCGCGGCGGCCTCGGGCGTGACATGCAGGATGACGGTGCCGTAGGCGGTGCCCGACATCCGTCCGTCGCAGATGCGCACCATGTCGCGGACGCCCTTCTCGAGCAGCTTCTTCGGCAGCGGCATGTTCGACACCTCGGGCATGCCGGGGTAGCCCATCGGGCCGCAGCCGCGGAGGATCATGACCGAGTCCTCGTCGATGTCGAGGTCGGGGTCGTCGATGCGGGCGTGGAAGTATTCGATGGAGTCGAACACCACGGCACGGCCGCGGTGCTTCAAGAGGTGGGGCGACGCGGCGGCGGGTTTGATGATCGCGCCGCCCGGGGCGAGGGATCCGCGCAGCACGCTGATGCCCGCGGCCGGAATGAGGGGTGCATCGCGGGGTGCGATGACATCGGCGTCCCAGATCCGCGCGTCGTCGAGGTAGTCCACGAGCGGACGACCGGTGATGGTCAGTGCGGTGGGGTCGAGCAGATCCTTCACCTCGCGGAGGACCGCGAGGAATCCGCCGGCCCGGTACAGGTCGTCCATCAGGTAGCGGCCGGCCGGCTGCAGGTTCACCAGCAGCGGCACCTCCGCGCCGACCCGGTCGAAGTCGTCGATGGTCAGATCGATCCCCAGCCGACCGGCGATGGCGAGCAGATGCACGACCGCGTTGGTCGAGCCGCCGATCGCGGCGAGCGCGACGATCGCGTTGTGGAAGCTCGCCTTCGTGAGGATCGTCGAGGGGCGGCGGTCCTGTTCGATCAGCCGCACCGCGAGCCGTCCGGTCTCGTGCGAGGCCTCGAGCAGCCGGCTGTCCGGCGCGGGTGTGCCGGCCAGGCCGGGGATGATCGTTCCCAGCGCCTCAGCGACGAGGGCCATGGTCGACGCGGTGCCCATCGTGTTGCAATGACCCTTCGACCGGATCATCGACGACTCCGACCGGGCGAACAGCGCCTCGCTCAGGGTGCCGGCACGGACCTCTTCGCTGAGCCGCCAGACATCCGTTCCGCAGCCGAGCGCCTCGCCGCGGAAGTGGCCGGTCAGCATCGGACCGCCCGGAATCACAACGGCAGGAAGATCGACGGATGCCGCGGCCATCAGCAGCGCCGGAATCGTCTTGTCGCAGCCCCCCAGCAGCACGACGCCGTCGATGGGGTTGGCGCGCAGCATCTCCTCGGTCGCCATCGCCATCATGTTGCGCCACAGCATCGCCGTCGGGCGCACCTGCGTCTCGCCGAGCGAGACCACCGGCAGATTCAGCGGAATCCCGCCCGCTTCGTAGATGCCGTTCTTCACCGACTGCGCCACCTCGTCGAGGTGCGCATTGCACGGGGTCAGGTCGGAGGCGGTGTTGGCGATGGCGATCTGCGGCCGCCCGCGGAACGCGGTGTCAGGCAGACCCCGCCGCATCCACGCCCGGTGGATATATGCGTTCCGATCGTCACCCGAGTACCACTCGGAGCTCCTGAGGTCGGACGCCATTGTTTACCAACTTTCGGAAAACGAGCTTATCCAGACACACCGGGAGAGATTAGGGGTCAACGCAAGCGCCGTTCACCCCGCACCTCAGGACCGCTTCGTCTGGGTCTTGAGGAGTCGGGCGGCGATGTCGGGAACGTAGCGGAACTGCTCGACGGGGGGTCGCTTGTAGTCGTTCGCGTCGGGTCGATCGGGGATCGAGACGTCATCCAGCTCGAGACGCTGATACGGGATGCTGCTGAGCAGGTGTGCGATCACGTTCAGCCGCGCGCTGCGCTTGTCATCGCTTTCGATCGTCCACCACGGCGACTCAGAAGTGTCAGTCGCCGCGAACATCGCATCCTTCGCTCGTGAGTAGTCCTCCCACCTCAGGATCGACTCGAGGTCGGTCGGAGAAAGCTTCCAGCGACGCATCGGGTCATCCAACCGCGACGCGAAGCGCGACTGCTGCTCTTCGTCCGACACCGAGAACCAGTACTTCACCAGGATGATCCCGTCCTCGATCAGCAGGCGTTCCACGATCGGACACTGGCGGAGGAAGGCCTGGTACTGCTCCTCGGAGCAGTAGTCCATGACGCGCTCCACTCCCGCGCGGTTGTACCAGGACCGGTCCATCAGGACGATCTCACCCTTGGTGGGAAGCCGTTCGATGTAGCGCTGGAAGTACCACTGACCGCGCTCCTTCTTCGAAGGCTTGGGCAGGGCGACGACGCGCGCATGTCGGGGATTCAGGTATTGCACCACCCGTTTGATCGCACCGCCCTTGCCCGCGGCGTCGCGACCCTCGAAGATCACCAGTACGCGCGCGCCGGTCGCTGCGACCCACTGCTGCATCTCGACGAGTTCGACCTGCAGACGTTTCAGCTCAGCCTCGTACAGTCGCTTGGGGAGGCGTTTTGCCGAGGGCTTGGGCGCCTTCTTCGTGGACATTCAGTTCGTCCGGGGTCGCGCGGTGCGCGCCTTGGTCGTGGTTCCGCGGTTGTGCATGATCGCCTTCGATTCCCGGCGTCTTGTTCGCCGCGCCGCCAACACTACGCAGACGGCACCGTGTTCAGGCGGGTGTTGACAACCCCGTTCGACGCGTAGGCGAACGGCATGTCGCAGTCGCAGTTCCGCCACGACGTAGGGGTGTCCGGACCCGGGCTCATGACGTCGGTGCGGAGGGCCCGCCATCCTCCCGTGCTCAGTCGGGAGGATGGCAAGCCCGACACACCGCGACTACTCCATCGTGGGGACGTTGATGTCGTCCACGCTGATGTGCCCCCACCCGCCGGTGGCGCGATCGACGATCTCGATATAGAGGTCCTCGCCCAGGTGCTCCGCCAGGTCCAGGTCTCGCCGCTGGTATTGAGCGCGCAGCGCCTCCTGCTCGTTTCCGGATACCTTGGCGAGCATCGCTCCGTCGGATGCGCGGATGACGGCCACGTAGAGGTTGTCCGGGTCGTAGCCGCCGGCGGTGAGCAGGTCGATCTGGCCATCACCGCCGAGGGTGAAGGTGGCGGATCGCAGGGCGCCGGTGCCGGCGTCGCCGACGGCTTCGTCGAAGCCCCACAGGTGGCAGCGGTCGGTGCTGCCCCAAGCGTTTGCCTGTCGGAACGTGCCACCCCATCCCCAGTCGTCGGCGTTGGTCACGGTGGCGTTGCTGAAGGCGTTGCCCTCGAGGATCATCCAGTCGCTGAGATCGCACGAAGCGAAGTCTCCATTGGGAAGTCCGGCTCCTTCGGGCGTGGAGGGCTCGTCGAAGTGCGAGGGCGTGACGGGGCCGAAAGCCCCATCGAGGTTCCAGACCTCGAGGGACTTGATCTGGACCTTGGCGTCACCCAGAACCCGCAGTCCGACCGCGTCGGCGAGTGTCGGGTAGACGCGGGTCGTCAGGGACTTCCTTCCGTCGACGTAGGCCTCCACGACGGAGCGGTCGACGTAGACGTGCATCGTGACCTTGCCGTTGGCGCCGACGACGAACTCGCCCGAGTTGACACCCTTTCGCGTGTCCGGATCCAGGCTGGAGAAGTTGCGATCGACGGCGAGCATGTTCTCTGCCGGGTCAACGGTCAGGATCGTGCGCTCCGCGCCATCGGCGCTGCGCCGCACCTCCAGGCCGACGGCCGAGTCGGTGCCCTTGACCTGCAATTCGACCTTCACCTCGAGGAGGTCGGTGAGCTGATCCTGGGTGTTGGCCAGGGCGGTGTTGGCCTTCGCGACGGTGGTGTTCTTGAGGTCGACCACCTGCTGAGCGCGCAGCGACTCGAGTTCCTCGATCGGTTCGATACCGACATCACCGCTGGGGAGGATCCCCAGCGCGACGGGCAACCCCATGGAGTGGGCCCACCCGGCGCCGTAGTGGTCGGTTTCGCTGCGCCCGTCCTGGGTGATCGTGAAGAGGATCGTGCGGCCGTCGGGGTCGACCATGCCGGAGGGGCCGGTGAAGTGCTCGCCGTAGTCCCACATGCGTGGCTCTTCGTGGTCGGGCACGAACGAGAACGTGTCGCGGTCCCATTCGCCCACCCAGTAGTAGGTGTTCTTCGCCGTGTCGATGTTGTACCCGTCGAACCAGGGGTTCACGACCAGGACGTGCTTCTCCTCGCCGTCGACTGCTCCGACGGGGAGCAGCACAGGCAGCTCCCACACCTGCCCCGTTTTGGGGTACTTCAGGGCGTCGCCGATGAAGAGGGGATTGCGGTACTCCCAGTTCACCAGATCACGGGACGTGTAGAGCAGGGCGGTTCCGCCGACGCGGGTGTCCCCGTCGAGGATGCCCGAGCCGACGATCTGGTACCAGATCGGCTGCCCGTCCGCGGCGGTCTCCTTCCATACGAACGGGTCGCGGAACTGTCCGAACCACGGGGTGCCCACCGGGGACGCCAGATCGCGCGCCTGGGTCGTGACGGGCGCGGGTTCCAAGCGCCATTCCGTGAGATCGCTGTTCGCCGCTCCGTCCACAGGCCACGCCAGCCCGGTGGCCTGATTCGGCACGGCCGCGTCGTTGCCGGCGGTGTAGAACAGCACAGGCTTCCCGTCGGCGTCGAGGGTTGCGCTCCCCGACCAGACGCCGTCCGGTGTGACGGGCGCAGTCGGGGCGATCGCGACGGGCAGGTCCTCCCAATGGACGAGGTCGTCGCTGACGGCGTGCCCCCAGTGGATCTGGTGCCAGTACGGTCCCTGCGGGTTGTGCTGGTAGAAGATGTGGTACTTGCCGTCGTAGAAGACCGGCGCATGCGGCTCGTTCATCCAATGCTCCGGAGGCAGGAAATGGTACTGCGGCCGGTACCTGTCACCGTCGAAGCGGACGCGGGACGGCGTGATCGCCGGCGCGGTCGCGTCTGCACCTGCGTCGGCGGCAGCAGCGATCTCATCGGCACCGAGAAGGGCGTCGGTCACCGTCAGTTCATCGATGGCCCCGTTCCACATGTTCGCGCGGAACACGCCGTTGATCACCGCGGCGTTGTTGTGGCGGCCGATCAGCAGCGGCCGCGAATCGGCGGCGAGGATGCGGGTGCCTTTGCCGATGTTCTTCTCAGCGACCTGTTCCCCGTTCAGGTACAGGCGGATCAGTCCCGTGCCGGCATCGTACGTAGCCGCGACATGGCTCCATTCATAGGTGGGGAGCACGGCGTCGTCGCCGACGCGGAGGGTGTGCCAGTTCACGCCGTCTCCGAGCTCGAGGCCCCACGCGCCGTGTCGGTACATGCCCAGCAGGTAGCCGGTCTTGGCCTTGGCGTCGTGCTGATTGACGATGGCGGAGGCTTGGCCGAGGTCGCCCCACTCGTAGGAGCGCGGGGCGACCCACGCTTCGATGCTGAGTGTGCTGCTGGGGACGAGCGCCGCAGTCCCCGCCCGCTCGATGGATGTCGAGTAGCCGTCGAACAGCAGCGCACCGTCGACGACGCCGGCGGTCCACAGCGGGTCGCTGTCAGGCTTGTCCGCAGCATCATTGAACACGTAGGCGACGGCATCGGGGGTCGCTGCCCCACCGGCGGCGGTCGTGCCGGATCCCTCGTCGAACGACCAGTGCATCGGGTCGTTGAGGAGGGTTCGGATTCCGTCGGCGTTGAGGTGGCCGATGGTCGAGTTGTCCACCAACCGCAGGCGGACCACGTCGCCGCGGTGCGCACCGAGGTCGATGGCAACCGGCTGATACGTGTCGGTCGCCTGGGGAACGCCGACGCGTGCGAGCTCACTGCCGTCGGTGTCCGAAATGATGGCCGCGTACACGTCGGGGTTCTTCGATCCGCCGAGGAGGAGCCGAACCTCCGCGTCCCCGCCGACGCGGAATCGGGGTGAGGTGAGGGCGCCGATGGCGGCATCCGAGTCCAGCGCGCCACCCCACAGGTGGTACGTGCCCTCCGCCTCGAAGGGGTGGCCGTCCGGGGTGGACGTGGCGTCGGAGACGTGTGCCGCGCTGAACGCGGCTCCTTCTGCGGTCCAGCCGTCGAGCGTTCCGGTTTCGAAACCGGCGTTGTCGAACTCGTAGCCGAGAACCTCGACGTTGGTGTCGAATGCGTCGACGTTGATGTGTCCCCATCCGCCGGTGGCGGTGTCGACGACCTCGAAGTACAGGTCCTTTCCGAGGTGGGCGGCAGCGTTCCATCGCACCAGCGAGTAGCTCTCGGAGTCCGCGAAGCCCGTGTTGGTCGCCCGCATGAGTTCCGCTCCGTCGGATGCGCGGTGGAGGGCGACGTAGAGATTGTCGACGTCGTTACCCCCTCCGATGAGGAACTCGATGGTGCCGGTCCCGGTGAGCGTGAAGGTGGAGGAGCGCAGCGTGCCGGTGCGCGCGTCACCTCCGACGCTGGCACCCCAGAGATGATGAGTGCCGCCGTGGTTGAATGGCCCGCCCCATCCCCAGTCGGTCGCGCTGCTGACGTGCGCGTCGGTGAAGGCATCCCCGCTCACGACGTTCCAGCCGGTGAGGTCGCCGCTCTCGAATCCAGGATTGATCACCTGGGTGACCGACGTCTCCGTGTAGGTGCGGACGTCGTCCAGGTTGATATGCCCCCACCCGCCGGATGAGTTGTCGACGACTTCGAGATAGAGATCCTCGCCGAGCTCCGCGGACACATTCCACACGACTCGCGTGAGCGCTTCCGAGTCGGCGAACGAGGTGTTGGTCGCGCGTCGGATCTCGGTGTCGTCACTGGCGCGCCGCAATGCGACATAGAGGTTGTCGATGTCGTTGCCGCCGCCGATCAGGAAGCTGACCTCACCGATTCCGCCCAGGGTGAAGGTCGAGGACCGCAGCTTCCCTGTCGGTGCATCGTCGCCGGCTGCCGCGCCCCACAGATGGTAGGTGCCATCGGGGTTGAAGCAGCAGCCCCAGCCCCAGTCGGTCGCGTCGCTGACGTGCGTGTCGGTGAACGCGTTCCCCTCCGCCGCCGTCCAGCCTGTGAGGTCGCCGGTTTCGAAGCTCGGGTTTTCGATGGTGTTTGCTGCGGCGGTCGCCGCGAGCGGTGCCGTGAAGCTCAGTGCCCCCACGGCGAGTGCGGTTGAGAGTGCGGCGGCGAGAGCGCGCCGTGGCGCACTCATCCTGGTTGTCCTCATGTCCATCTCCTTCGACGGCGGGGTGGTTCAGGTCGCGTGGGGGGTCGCTGCGGGAACGCGCAGCGCACCGTGGTGGATGTGGTCGAAACGGCCATCTGTCACGCGCAGATTGCCGTCGGCGCCCCACGAGACCGGCAACGGGTCCGAGAGTGCGCCGACGAAGTCGCCGGCCGGGTCGACGTGGAGGAAGGCGAACAAGTACCAGCGACCATCGCGGTGCCTGACCAAGCGACCTGCGTACAGCGATTCGTCGGTGAGACGCGCGGCCCGGCGGATGTCATAGGGACCCTCAGCACGGTCGATCGGTACCGCCCACACTCCCCCGGCGCTGTCGCGTCGTGACGCACTCAGTTCGCCGGCCAGACAGCTGAAGATGAGAACGTGGCGACCGTCGATCTCGGCGACCTGGGGGACTTCCAGCTGTCCGAAGCCGGCTCCGGGATCGGACCACGGCGGCTGCACCGTCCAGGTGGAGAGGTCTGCGGACGTGGCGTGTCCGATGACACCGCGCTCGTCTGCGGCTCCGTGCTTGCTGCGGGCCGTGACCAGCATCTGCCATCCCGGAATGCCGGGCGCTTCGAACACCCACGGGTCGCGCCACGCCTCGTCGAACCAGTCGCCGGAGTCGAACTTCTCATACCAGCGCGGGTCTGCCTCGGCGATCGCACCAGGCTGCTTCTCCCAGTGGTACAGATCCGTGGAGGTCGCGACGCCGACGCGCTGGATGGTGCCGGCGTCCGCGCGGGACGTACCGGTGTAGAACATCCGCCAGACACCGTCGTGGCCCTGCACGACAGAACCCGTCCAGGTGGTGAAGTCATCGAATGCCGGGCCGTCGGCGGCGATCAGCGCGTCGGGCACCTCTTGCCAAGTCCGAAGGTCGTCCGAGACTGCGTGCCCGACAGTGACATGGAAGTGTCGGCGGTTCGGGTCGTGCAGGGCGCGGGAAGCTTTCAGATAGAAGACGTGGTAGTCCGTACCGTCGTCCGCGAACCACATGTCCCATGTCCATGCGTCGGGAAGTGTGAATGGCATCAGCCTTTAACTCCTGAGGATGCGATCGAGTTGATGAAGGACTTCTGGAATGCGATGAACAGCGCCACGACGGGGATCGTGATGAGCGATGAGTACGCCATCACCTGACCCCACGACACGTTGAGTTGGAAGAAGTACTGAAGGCCGACCATCACCGGGCGCAGCTCTTCGCTCTGCACGACCATCAGCGGCCAGAGATAGGAGTTCCATGCCGGCAGGAAGGTCAGGATTGCGACCGTGGCGATGGCGGGGCCGGACAACGGCATGACGATGCGGCGGTAGATGCTGAACCACCCCGCCCCGTCAACACGGGCGGCCTCGTCCAGTTCCTTCGGGATGGAGGAGAAGTACTGATAGAAGAGGTACACCGAGAACGCGTTGGCGATGAACGGGATGATCTGCACGTGGTAGGTGTTCAGCCAGCCTTGGCTGAATGCGAGGCTGAACCCCTCGGCCTCGAGCGAGGGCAGCTTGTTGACCCACCACAGCAGGGGCAACGCGAGCGTCTCGAACGGCACGATCAGCGTGGCCAGGATGAGGGTGAGGACGAGCCCCCGGCCTCGCCACCGCAGTCGTGCCAGTGCGAACGCGGCCATGCTGTTGATGAGGATGCCGAGTACCACGGTCGTAGCGGCGATCAGGATCGAGTTCGCAAGGAACTGCCAGAACGGCACCCGGTTGAAGACACCCTCGTAGTTGTCGAGGGACACATCCCCGACCGGGGCGAACGCCCGCCAGGATCCGAGGTCGGCGAAGATCTGCAGGTCCGGTTTGAACGACGAGACCGCCATGAAGACGATCGGCAGGGCGAAGAACAGCACCAGGGCGCTGCGCAACAAGGTGATGCCGACCGCGCGGCCCCGACCGGGGCGGGCGACCCGCGGCTGGGTGTCGGTGACGTCGGGAAGCACGAGGCGCTGTGTAGCGGACATCGCGATCAGCTCCTTTCGCGGGTGAGGTAGCGCTGGATGCCGGAGACGATCAGGACAAGCACGAAGAACACGAGAGAGATGGCGGACGCCAGTCCCGTCTGCAGCTGCTGATATCCCGTGCGCACCGCTTGGTAGACGACCGTGGTCGTGGTATCGAGCGGCCCGCCATCTGTCATCACCGCGATCTGGGTGAACAGGCTGAATGCGGCGATGGTGATCGTGACGAGGATGAGGGTGGCCGTCTGTCGCAGCCCCGGCCAGGTGACGTAGAGGAACTGCTGCCACCTGCTCGCCCCGTCGATCTCGGATGCTTCGTACAGTTCTGCAGGAATGGTCTGCAGGCCGGCGAGCCAGATCACCATGTGGAACGCCACGCCCTGCCAGATCGACATGAACATGATGGCCGGCATCGCCCAGACGGGATCGTTCAGCCAGTCGATCGGGGTGTACGTGCCGAAGCTCAACGCGCCGAGCACCTGGTTGATGAGGCCGTCCTTCTGGTACATGAAGCGCCACAGCAGCGAGACGACGACCATCGAGGTGACGACGGGCAAGAAGTACACGGTGCGGAAGAAGTTCGTGCCGCGAACCTTGGCATTCACGAGCAGCGCCAGCAGCAGCGCGAAGCCGGCCTGAACGGGAACCACCACGATCGCGAAGTAGAACGTGTTGCGCACCGATGCCCAGAACACCGGATCGGTGAAGAGGTACGCGAAGTTGTCCAGCCCGACGAACCGACCGGGACGGGGCGAGATGAGCCGGGTATCGGTGAATGCGAGCCCGAATGCCAGCACGATCGGAATGATGAGGAACAGGATGAACAGGACGATCGCGGGGCTGATCATCCAGGCGGCTGCGGATCGCTCGCCTCTGAGCGCCCGGGACCTGGTCCGCTTCACGGGCGGGTCGGGAGGAGTGTCGATCGACTCTGCGCGGGCAGCGTCGAACGTGCGGAATGTGGTCATGGTGGTACCCCTGTCGGTCCGTGGGTGCGGTGCGCGTGTGCAGCACCGCACCCACGGGATGGCGACGTTCTAGATCAGAACGTGTAGCCGCCGTTCTGCTCGATGTCGCGGTCGATGTCCGTGACAGCCTTGTCGAGGATCGCCTGCGCGTCGCCGCCCGCCAGGATGTCCTGCGTGGCCTTCTGGAACACCGACGAGATGTAGGGGTACGCGGCTGTCTCCGGTCGGACCACCGCGAACTGGTTCGCGAGCTCGAGGTAGATGCGGCTGTCGCCGCCCTCTGCATACGCGGGGACCTCCTCCGCTGCGGCGAGTGTTCCCGGGATCAGCCCGGTTGCCTCGGCGTAGTCGACGAAGTACTCGGTGTCGTGTGCGAACTCCAGGTAAGCCTGAGCGCCCTCCACCTCGTCACAACTGCTTGTCAGGCCCCACTGCCACGATCCCGCTCCGATGGTCGGCCCGTTGCCGAAGTCCGGCGGCGGCAGCACCACCGCGTCGTCGAACGCTTCACGAACGGTGGTGTCGGCCCAGTTGCCGGTGTAGAGGATGCCGCTCGTTCCGTTCACCCAGTCCGCTGTGGCATCCGTGCCCGATGTCTGCGCCATGTAGCCGCTGTCCACGAGGCCGCGGAACCAGGTCGCCCACTCCAGCGCCTCGGGGCCGTTGAGGGCGCCATCGGCGGTTTCGAAGGTGGAGCGGTCGATCAGATCGCCGCCGAAGCTCTGCAGCAGCGGTGAGTAGGCGTAGGGGATCCATTCGCCGCCGCCGCCGGTGCCGAAGTCGACCGGATAGTCGAACTGGCCCAGCGCGTCTATCTTGGTCAGCGCTTCGTCGAACTCTTCGCCGGTCCAGGGTTCGTCGACCGTCGGGATGCGGACTCCGGCGTCGTTGAGCGTCGATTCGCGGCTGAACATCGCCAGCGCGACATCGAAGAACCCGTACGCGTAGACCTCGCCGTCGATCTTGCCGAGCGTGCCCGGCAACTGACCGTCGTAAGTGTCGTCGGGGAGCCCGAGCGGCTGGATGTAGCCGGCCCACGCCCAGTTGGCGACGTTGGGTCCGTCGATGTCGACGATGCACGGCAGACTGTCGGACGTCGCTGCCGCGACCACGGCGTCGTTGTAAGCGTCCTGTGGGAAGTCGGTGACCTTCACGACGTAGTCGTCCTGGCTGCCGTTGAAGTCGTCGACGATGGTGTTGATGACTCCGAGCTCGGCGTCGTTGCCGCCGGCATGGGTCCAGAGGTCGATGGTGGTTGCACCATCGGACCCGTCGCCGGATCCTCCTGCGGCGCAGCCCGCTGTTGCGACGACCGCGAGGGTCGTTAGGCTAGCCGCAACGATGCGGCCGATTTTTCGGGACACTGATCTCTCCTGTTCGGGTGGTGATTGTCTTGCGGTTCATCGACGGATCAGGCGTTGCCGCGCCTGTCAGCCGGTTGGTGCCACTCTCCCGGGCTCGAATCCTGGGAGGGTGGCGCTACCGAGTGCCGGTGGATGACCGGTCCTCGGATGCGCGTCTTCGGTGCAGCGGTGGGTGCGCGACCCGTCGAGATCTGGTGGAAGAGCTGCTCGGCTGCCCATACGCCCATGTCGTAGTGAGGAAGCTCAACCGTTGTGAGGCCGGGGTAGAGCCCGTCGGCGATGAAGTCCTGGTTGTCGAAACCGACGATCGACACGTCCTGCGGGATCCGCAGGTGCAGCTCGGCAGCAGCGCGGTACACGCCCATCGCGAGGCGGTCGTTGAAGCAGAAGATGCCGGTCGGGCGGTCGCCGTTCTCCAAGAGGCGTCGTGCGGCCTGGTAGCCGCCCTCGGGATCGGCGTCGGCGGCGATCACCTGGAGGTCCTCGTGGGCGAGCCCCCACGCTGCGGCGCGTCGACGGAAACCCTCTTCGCGGCCGAACGCGGCGGGGATGTCATCGATGTCGTTGATGAACGCGACCCTGCGGTGTCCGGCCGCGAGGAGGACCTCCGCGGCATCTTCGCCGCCGGCGGCCTCGTCGGGCACTGCCCACGCGACCGCGGGGTCGGCGCACGAGGCGTTGATGAGCACTGTGGGCACACCGGCGAGTTTCGCGGGCAGCTCCACCGGGCGGTGGTACATCGCCGCATAGAGGATGCCGTCGACCTGCCGGCGAAGAAGGGCGTCGATCTCGCGTTCCTCGACGGCCCGTTCGTAGCCGGTGTTGACCACGAAGACCACGGAGTCATGACTGGTCGCCACATCCTGAGCGCCGAGGATGATCTTCCCCGCGAACGGTGTCGTGGCGATCTCGTCGCCGATCAGGCCGATGGTGTGCGAGCGCTGGGTGCGGAGGCTCTGCGCCAAGATGTTCGGGGCGTACCCCAGCCGCGCAGCCTCGGCCAGCACACGTTCACGGGTCTCCGGATGTATCCGCTTCCCAGGGACGTCGTTGAGCACGTGCGAGACCGTCGTGATCGAGACGCCCGCCGCTGCCGCGACCTGCTTGATCGTCACTCTGTTCTGCGCCATTGCTTTGCCCAATCGTTTTGCCACCCTCAGTATGTGCATCGACGCCGTGCGGCGTCAAGTACGAAAATGAAGGTGATCGAATCGTTACCGACCGCGATGCGGCGCTTGCGATCGTCGGATGGGACGTTCGTGCCTCAACGATTTCGACGGGCCGCCAGCAGGCCCAGCTGACGACCTGCCGATCGACGGCGTCGGACTGGCGATCCGTGGCGACCAGCGCGTCATCGCCCACGTCCTGCCCACATCTAGGAAGGAATCAACCAGATCGAGAAGGAACGAATCCGCGAGATCTCGCCCAGGAAGGACGCCGATACCGGCGGGAATATGGCGGAGACGGAGGGATTTGAACCCTCGGTCCCCTTACGAGGACTCCACCTTAGCAGGGTGGTGCACTAGGCCTGACTATGCGACGTCTCCAGGCATCCGGGCGCGAACCGCGGATGCACCCAGCAATCATAACCGAGACCGGCGCCGCTTCTTGCACCCCCGAATCCCGACCGACGCGAGGCCTGGCCGCCGACGCTGGCAGCCGACCGGCGCCACACGCCGACCGGGCGGCCCCGGAGTGCGCGCTACCGACCGCTCAATGCGCGTGGCCATCCGAACCCACGGTTTCGGCGTCGCTACGGGGACCACGCTCGCTCACGACGAACTGGGTCATGAGTCCTTCGTCCTCGTGAAGGAGCAGGTGGCAGTGGATCATGTACGGATTCTCGTCGTCGGCGTAGTCCTCGAACCGCATCATGATTCGGTACTGCCGACGCGGCTCCAGATAGATCGTGTCCTTCCATCCCATGAGCTCCGGCGGGGGTGGGTCCCCGTCGATGTCCAGCACCTGGAACTGGACGTCGTGCACGTGCCAGTTGTGCGGAAAAAGGTCGCGGTTCGTCACATTCCACAGCTCAGTCGATCCCACCTGCATGACTTCCGCTCGACCCATGTCCATGCGGCGTCCGTTGATCTCGCGGTTCTGGACGTCGAATGTCCGCTCGTAGTCGGCTTCCGATGCGGTGTGGCGCTCGATCGTCGAGAAGCGCTCGGCCAGCTGCGCGGAGGGCTGCAGTGCGGCTGCCGCTCTGAGCAGCAGGACATCGTGTTCGTCCGTGCCCCCGTAGGCGAACGGAACGGCGACGTCGCCCAGGTCCGGTGGCCGAGACCGGAGCATCGTCTGCGAGCCCGGATCCAGGCGCACCACGATCTCGGCACGCTCGCCGGGAGACAGCCGGACGTGATCGGTCGGATGGGGCGCTTCCAGCAGACCCCCGTCGGTCCCGACGAGGGCGAACTCCCGCAGGTCGTCGAACGCGAAGTCGTACGTGCGGGCGCTGGAGCCGTTGAGGATTCTCAGCCGCACCAGCTCGGTGGTCACGTCGAGGACAGCGCCCCAGGCGCCGTTCGTCAGGATCATGTTCCCGAGCAGCCCCACCTCGTTCCCCTGTGAGTCGAGCTCGAACTCGCCGTCGGCTTGGAGCTTCGTGTCCTGCACGACGAGTGGGATGTCGTCGACGCCGTACTGCGACGGCAGACCGTGTGCGCCGGAATCGGCGTCATCGAGGATGAACATGCCCGCGAGGCCGCGCACGACGTGTTCCTCCGTGGCTCCGTGCGGGTGCGGGTGGTACCACAGCGTCGCCGCCGGCTGGTCGATCCGCCAGGTCGGGCGCCACCCGCCGTCGGGCTCGATCGGCTGATGCGGGCCACCGTCCATGGCTGCGGGAAGATGCATGCCGTGCCAATGCACCGTGGTCGTCTCGGGCAGCCTGTTCGTGACCTCTACGGCGACCCGCTCTCCTCGCGCGGCCCGCAGAGTCGGGCCGAGATAGTCGCCATTGAAGCCCCACGTGGGCGTGGAGACGCCGTCGACGAACTCCATGGTTCCTTCATCCGCTGTCAGCGAGAACACGCGCGTCCCGTCGACGACCCTCGACTCAGCCAGCGGCGGGATCGGCAGCGGGCTCTCGAACGCCGGCACGCCCGGGCGGAGAGCGGAGCCGTCCGACGCGCTGGGGCCGACCGAGCATGCGGCGATCACACCCGCTGCCGTGAGCACGATGGCGCCGAGCAGGATCGCCGGCCCGGTGACCCTGCGGGGATCCCGGGATGCCGCGGGCTCTCCCGCGGGCGGAGTCGTTAGCGACGTAATCGTCATGGTGGGGAACGATACGAACCCCGCCGCCTGCGCCGAGTCCGTACGCGGTCGACACGTCCCGTCGATGATGCGACACCGCCGCAGTACGCGGGGAGCGTCTCGTCTGTCGCCTCCGGACGACTGTCACCCGGTCGCCCCGCGCCGTAGGCTCCGTGGCGCCAGAGAGCCTGGGCCCCACCTTCACCGACTTCCGAGGAGGACCCCGTGAACTCCACGATCCGAATCCTGCATCTGTCCGACACCCACGTGCCTGCCGGCGGAAGCGCCCTGGACGGCAGTGATCCGCTGGCTGCGCTCGATCGGCTCCTGACCGACGTCCGCCACATCGAGGCGCTGGATCTGGTGCTGGTGACCGGCGACATCGCGGATGACGGCTCCGCCGACGGCTGCATCGCGGTGCGCCGACGAGTCGCGCGCTTCGCCGCCGCGCGTGGCGCGGCACAGGTCTACCTCCCTGGCAACCACGACACGCGAGAGGGCTTCGCGGAGGCGTTCGGCTCAGGGCATCTCAGCGCCTCCGGCCGAGACCTCTCGTCAGCTTCGTTCGACGGACCGGAAAGCGCGGCGGTCAGCCATCATCGCGGCGTGCGCGTCGTCACCCTCGACAGTGTGGTGCCGGGCGAGGTCCACGGTGAGCTCGGCGCGGCTCAGCTGGATTGGCTGCGCGGCGTCCTCAGCCGACCGGCGCCGCAGGGCACGATCATCGCTCTGCACCACCCGCCGATCCCGTTCGTCGAGTCCCCGTACCTCTCCGGTGTCGGCCTGCGAAACCCCCGCGCTCTCGAGGAGGCCATCGCAGGAACCGATGTGCGCGGCGTGCTCTGCGGCCACTTCCATCTGCCGGCAGGCGGCTTCCTCGGAAGCGTTCCCGTGTGGGTGTCCGCGGGGGTGGCGACGCGAATCGACGCCACCGCGCCGCGCGATACGGTGCGCTTCGCCACGGAGTCCGGGGCGACCGTGGTCGGGCTCACCCACGGAGGCGGCCCGTACTTCCACGTCCTTCAGCCGCACGAAGGTGAGAGGAACGGCCAGACCTTCACGCTTGCCCCCGAGCTCGCGGACGCGACGAACGGGAGGTGAACGATGTCGGGGCGAGCGATCGTGGTGGGAGCAGGGATCGGTGGTCTTGCGACCGCCGTGACGCTGCGCAGACAGGGCTGGAATGTCGCAGTCCTGGAACGTGGCCACGGAATCCCCGAAGGTGGAACCGCACTGGGAATGTGGCCGGAGGCGATGTCCGCCCTCGACGAGCTGGGCGTCGGAGAGTCGGTGCGCCGGCACTCGGTCCTCAGTCGCGGGGCCACGATCCTCGAGCCGAGCGGCGGCGTCATCGCGCGAATCCGCGACGACCGGCACGCGCACCTCATCTCACGAGCACGCCTGCTGACCTCGCTCCACGCCGAGCTGCCGCCGGGCACCGTGCACTGGGACAGCCCGATCGCCTCGGCGCTCGACCTGCCGGACGCGGACCTGATCGTCGGCGCCGACGGCATCCACAGCGCCGTGCGATCGACGATGTGGGGCCGGAACGCGGAACGCGCGCTCGGCACGGTCGCCTTCCGTGGCGTTCTGGAGGGCGAGGTCGCCGAGGTGACGGAGACCTGGGGCGACGGCGCGCTCTTCGGCATCACGCCGTCGAGTGACGGCCAGACGAACTGGTTCGCCTGCGTGCGTTCCGACGACAGCGCAGCGGCGGCATCCGACGTCGCGGCCGGGCTCGCAGATCGCTTCGCCGGCTGGCACGCTGCGGTCGCCGACATCGTGGGCCGCCTGGAGAACGACGCGATCGATCGTCGCGAGCTGTTCGACGTGTCCGTCCGCCATCCCTACGTCTCGGGTAACGTCGCGCTGGTCGGCGATGCCGCCCACGCGATGGCCCCCAATCTCGGTCGCGGCGCATGCGAGTCCCTGCTCGACGCCGTCACCCTGGCGCGCGCGGTCGCCGGCGAGCCCGACGTGGCGTCGGCGTTGAGGTCCTACGACCGCGCGCGGCGGAGGCGAACTCAGCGCATCGTTCGCGCGGCGCGGACGGTCAATGGGATCTCGACGGCACGCAGGGGCGTCCGACTGCGCAATGCGGGGATGCGGATGCTGCTCCCGACGTCGCGACCAGCGGCACTGCCTCGACCTACCATGTCAGCATGATCGACGACGATCCTGAAGCGCGGCGCGTCGACGGGGGTCCGGCGCCATGGGTCTTCGACGTCCTCCTCGGCATCGGCGTGACCCTGACCGTATCGCTGTTCATCGCTGCGGATGTCGGTGAGAACGAGCCCGACGGATGGGCGTACCTCTGGGCGGCGGGTCTGGGCGCGCTCATGCTTGCTCGCCGGCGCTACCCCGTCATCGTCGTGCTGTTGTCGGCCGGCGGAGTCATCTCGTATTACGCGGCCGGCTACCCACCGATCGGCGTGGCGGTGCCGCTGGCCGCGGCGGTCTTCTCGGCCGCCGAGTACGGGCGCATCGGTGCGGCGATCGCCGCCTCAGCCGCCGTCATCGCGATCTCAGTCGTCTACCGTCTCGCCGTCGGCCAGGATCCCGCGCTCGTCGTCTACGACCTCCCCGGTCACGCTCTGCTCCTCGCCGGCGCCGTCGCATTCGGCGACAGCGTCCGATCCCGCCGTGAACTCCGCCGGAAATCCGAGCAGATCGCAGAGCTCACCGTCGAACGCTATGCGCGCGCGGCGGAGCAGCGCGTCATGGCAGAACGGCTCGAGATCGCCAGAGAACTGCATGACTCGGTCGGACATGCCCTGACCGTCGTCACGCTGCACACCCAGGTCATCGAGGAGGCTCTCGGCTCCGACGACGCCGAGGTGCGGCGCTCGCTCGACGCGATCGCCGACACGACCACCGCGACGTTCGCCGACGTGCGTCGAACCGTCGCCAGCCTGCGGAAGGGAGGCGTGCCCTCCCGCTCCCCGCTCCGGATCTCGGATCTGGAGTCGGCGGCACTGCCCGCCAGGCAGGCGGGGATCGACGTGAGGATCCGCGTCGGCCTGCGCTCCACGCCTTCACCCACGGTCGAGGCGGCCGTGTACCGGATCGTGCAGGAGTCGATCACGAACGTCGTCCGTCACGCCGCCGCGTCTCGCGTCGACGTCGACATCGAGGAGGGGGACGACGGGATGCTGGACGTCAGCGTCGTCGATGACGGCAAAGGCTCGGAGAAGGCTGCGCCTCACCCACCGGCTGACCACGGGACCGGCCTTGCGGGGATGCGGGAGAGGGCGCACCTTCTCGGTGGAACGTTCTCGGCCGAACGCCGTGGCTCCGGTTTCGCGGTGAAGGCTTCGATCCCCATGGAGGTGGTGGAGAGGTGACCACGGTCGTACTGGTCGACGATCAGGATCTGGTCCGCGCGGGCTTGCGTGCGCTGCTCGCGCGCGACGAGTCGATCCACGTCGTCGCGGAAGCGACGGACGGGCGTCGCGGCATCGAGGCTGCTCGCAAGCACAGACCCGACGTGGTGCTCATGGATCTGCGCATGCCGGTGATGGACGGCATCGAGGCGACCCGCGCGATCGCGGCCGACGAGGTACTCGCCGACACGCATGTCGTGGTGCTTACCACCTTCGACGACGACTCCGACATCGTGGAGGCGATTCGAGCGGGAGCAGTCGGCTATCTGCTGAAGAACACACCGCGCGACGAGCTGCGCGACGCGGTGGCGCGCGCAGGGCGGGGCGAGCGCCTGCTGTCTCCGGCGATCACGCAGCGGCTGATGGACATGATCGCCTCGGGTCAGGCGGCGCCGGTCCCCGATCCGCGCCTGACTCTTCTCAGCTCGCGCGAACTCGAGGTGCTGACCCGCATCGGGCACGGCGACACGAATGATGAGATCGCCTCGACCTTGCATCTGAGCCCGGCGACGGCGCGCACCTATGTGAGCCGCATCCTCGCCAAGCTCGGCGCGCGTGACCGCCCCGAACTCGTCGTGATCGCGCACAGATCCGGTCTGGTCATCTCCTAGCCCGGGCTCACACGACCGGACGGCGCATGAACCACGTGGGGGCACCGAGGACATCCGCCTCGTCGACCACGACATAGCCGAAGCGTTCGTAGAAGCCGACGGCTTCGGGCCGGTCGGTCTCGAGATAACCCTCGACACCTGTCGCATCGAGCCTCTGGACATGGCGCAGCAGGAGAAGTCCGCCGATGCCCCGGCCGCGGAGGTGCCTGTCGACGGATACGGGACCGAGATGGACGTGCGGCTCGTCGGGGTCGTGGCGTGCCCATCGCCGGTTCCACGAGAGCAGACGCGACGCCGTGCCCGGGCCGTAGGTCAATGCCCTGCCCAGTAGACGCAGTCGCGTGGTCGCCGGGGGGCGGCAGTGCCCGGGAGGTGCCCACGCTGCGATGCCTGCGAGCGCTTCGCCGCGGTGGACTCCTTCGATCCGGAGCGAGGGAGAGCTGCGCAGAAGCGTTCGCATCAGCTGCGCGTGCCGGTGCGCTCTCGAACGGTCGTCTCCCCCGTATGCCATGACATGGACCGGGTTGTCGGCCATCCCGCGGCCGAGCAGTTCGGCGGCCGCTTCGCGATCGGCACCGCTGACGGGGTGCACGTACAGATAGGGCTGTGACATCTCCATGTCGGGCCTTCCCACGGGGTCGGTGAAACCCCATCGTGGGTCGGATACACCGCTGCATGATGCCCGTCTCGAACGACTTCCTGAAGGACCCGGAGCGGTGTGAGGGTCGATGAGGGATGACGTCCGTTGTCTCCCCCCGAGGGTGTCGCTTCCGTCGTCCGGGACGAACGCTTGTGGTTCGCCCCGACTCGATCGAGAAAGCGTCCGCCCATGCTGGCTTGGCTCCTTGCATCCGTTCTGATCGTCGTCTACGTCGCTGCCCTGGGCGTGACGGTTCGGTGGCTCGTCGGAGCACCCGTGGGCGTGACGCGAACCCTGGTGACGGGCGTCGTCGGGTTCTTCGTCGTCGTTCCCCTCCTCTTCGTGCTGCTCGGCGGGAGCGGCCTCGTCGACCCCGACGGCGTGGCGGACGGCGACGTGACTCCCGGAGATGTCGTCGTAGGAGCCGTTGCGGCGCTCTGGGTGCTCGCACTGGGTGCGGCCTTCCTCGCCGCGTTGGAGTTCCTCTGGCCCTCCCACCGCAGCCAGGGATTCCTCCCGCGCCTCAAGGGTGGCCGCGATCGCGTGCGGCGAGCCGTCCGCTACGTCCACATCCTGCGCGTGGCTGTGCGGCACGGTCTCGGTCCACTCCTGCGCGGTCGGGATGTCAGCGCACAAGAGATCGGGCCGGCGCTTGTCGCCGCGCTGAGCGACGCGGGGGTGACGTTCGTCAAGCTGGGACAGGTGCTGGCCACCCGCAAGGATGTCGTGCCCCCGGAACTGGCGCGCCATCTCGCCGCGCTGCAGTCCGACGTCGCTCCGGAGGACTGGGGTGCCGTCGAGGCCGTGATCGGGCGGGATGTCGGCGCGCCCCTGTCGGCGAGTTTCTCCTGGATCGATCCGACCCCCCTCGCGGCGGCTTCGATCGGTCAGGTTCACGCGGCGACGCTCCGCACCGGGGAGACGGTGGTGGTCAAGGTGCAGCGACCGAACGTGAGAGCCCAGGTGGAGACGGACATCGACATCGCACGGCGGATCTGCCGACGAGTCGAGCGGCGGTCGACGACCGCCCGGCGCATGCAGATCGCGCGACTCCTGGATGAGCTCGCCGCATCGCTCCGAGCGGAGCTCGACTACCGCATCGAGGCGAAGAATCTCGCCCTGCTTCGCAGTGCGGCGGAGCGCCGCTCGGACAGCGTCCGCATCCCGAAGCTCTTCCGGACGCTCACGACGCGTCACGTCCTCACGATCGAGCGGATGGGTGGAACCCCGCTGGCCCAGGCCGGCCCGGTGGTGGAGGGACTGCCGCCGTCGGCGCGGCACCGGCTGGCGGCGGCGCTCGTCGATGAGGTTCTCGAGCAGATCCTCGTCGACGGCGTCTTCCATGCCGATCTCCATCCCGGGAACATCATGGTCGCCGACGACGGAACACTGTCGTTGATCGACTTCGGCTCGGTCGCCGTCATCGGGCGGGAACAGCGAGACCTGCTGGCCGCCCTGCTCGCCGCCTTCGAGGCGGAGGACGCCCGCTCCGCCGTCATCGCGATACGACACCTGACTCTGGCAGACGAGCTGCGCTACGGCGGCGCCCTGTTGGAAGATGTGGGCGAACTCTTCACCGTGCTGGCCATCGAACGGGACACCACCGCTCTGAGTGAGCGCCTGCTGCGTCTGTTCAGCCGGCATGGCCTGGCGGTTCCCGGAGCGCTCGCCGCCGCGGTGCGCACCATGGCGGCGCTCCAGGAGGCCATCGCGATGCTCGACGGCCCGGCGGACTTTGCCGATCTCATCCTCAGCCGCGTCCATCGCGTCGCGGCGAGTCGGCTCGACCCTGCACGCCTTCAGAAGCTCGCCACGGCGCAGAGCCTGGCTCTCGCCCAGTTCGCGCGACGGCTCCCCGACATCCTCGACGCCTCGATGGAGGCGCACGCGTCGCGTGTCGCATCACGACGAGCGGGGGAGAATGAGGCGCGCATCTGGATGCTGCGGGTCATCACGGGACTGGGCGGCTGCGCGGTGTCGATCTGTCTCGCCGCCGGCGCTGTCGCCCTCGTCCTCAGCCGCGGCGGACCCGCGCTGCCCGGAGGCATCCCCATCTTCCCGCTGATCGGCGCAACGATCGGGGCCATCGCGCTCATCGTCGGCACGCGCTCCGCTGTGGTGCTGAGCAGGCTCATCACCGTGCGGTCGTGAGCGAGCACGTCGATGAGCGACGATCCGGTGTCGCCCCGGGGCGACAGGAGCACCGACCCGGGCCGACGAGCGCTCGCACGCCCGGTTTCTACCCTGACGTCATGACCGAGTCGAACACCCCACGCCATGCGAACGAACCGTCGCCCCGCCGTGCGCGCATCAACTGGGCCGCCGTCGTGGGGTTCGGCATGCTGGGCCTGCTGTGGCCGCTGCTGCGCCTGGTCGGACTCGATTCCATCGTCGGCGGATTCGGCACTGCCCTGATCGCATTCCTCGGCACCTTCGCGGTCTGGGTCCTCGGGGCGGGATTCGGCGATGTGCCCCGCCCGGTCATCACCTTGACCATCTCCGGACTGCTGTTCGGCGTGCTGCTGACGGTTTCCACGCTGGTGATGGACGAGTGGCCGGACTACAGGCTCGGACTCACCGTCCTGGCTGCCGTCATCGAGCTGGGCCGCGCGGCGGGGTTCGGCGCGCTGAGCGGTCTCACGGCCAGCGCGATCCAGCGGTCGCGAAACCGTTGAGCGCAGTCGGCCCGACACTGTCGACATCCGTGTCGTCATCGTGCGACTGAACTGTCGCTCCCGAGACGACGAGGGCGCAGGGCGGCCAAACCTACCGTGACACCATGACGCACAACACACCACGGCCCACTCCGCCCGCAGCGCAGCAGCGCGCTCTCGGGCTCCCCGTCATCGCGCTCATCGGGCTCGCAGCGATCGCTCTCCCCCGTGCCATCCTTCACGATCTCCACATCATCAGCGACTCCGGGCCGCTGACCTGGAGCCTGGCGTTGGGGCCGGTGGCCGTCTGGGTCGCCGTCGCCGTGACCAAGCGAGTGCCCAAGCCGTTCCTGACGGTTCTCGTCATCGGGATCTTCTACGGGATCATGCTCGTCATCACGCACCAGCTCCTCTGGGACTATGCGTACGAGGGCGATCCGCCCACGCTCGGCAACAGCAGCATGGCCGCGGTGATCCCGCGTCTCTTCGCCGTTCCCAGCGGGCTCTTCGCGGGAGCACTCACGGGTGCGGTCGGCGGACTCATCGCCTGGGGGATCCAGGCCGCCCTCACGCCGAAGGCACCGCGCGCCTGACGTGCCGCCCGGCCTCAGATGAGGTGGGAGACGCGTCGTCTCACGTCAGGGTCCACTGCTGCCATCTCCTGGGTGGCGGGCGTGCGCGCAGCCCCGGTCGCCCGCCGGACGGCTGAATCGTCCGGCGTGGCCCCGGCCGGCGCCGGCCGCCGCGCCCAGGTACGGAAGGCCTCGATGATGATCATCGCGTCGGCGCCCGCAGGTGCGAGTTCGTACTCGTACCGAGGGGTGGCGCCGCCGGAGTAGGCTGTTCGCCGCAGGAGACCGTGCTCGACCAGTCGCTCGAGACGCCCGGCGAGGATGTTGCTCGCGGCGCCGGTGAATCGCCGCATCTCGCCGAAGCGGCGGTGACCGCGTGCGACGGCACGCAGTACGTGGAGCGCCCACCTGTCACCGAGCAGGTCGATGGCGGCCGCGGTGTCGAAGGAAGACTCATCCTGATGGGCGGCGCCGTACCGGATCAGCGCCCGTTCGTCCTCGGGGCGGGGTGATGGTGCTTCGCTCATCTCCGCTCACCCGCGTCCACGCGAAGGGTCGCCCTGCTGGTGCCGAGAACGCGGACTGCGACGATCGCCATCGTCGAGAAGGTCGCTGCGCCCAGGATCCCGATCGCAGACAGGGACGCGGTGAACGCCTCGCGAGCGGCGGCGGCGAGTCCCGCATCGCCGAGCGAGAGCGCTCCTGTCAGGGATGCCAGAGCGACGGTCGGCGCCTGAGGCTCGAGGCCGGCGAGCGTGAGGGAGTACACCCACGTCGCCAGGCTGCCGACGACGGCGATGCCCATCGCCACGCCGAGTTCGCCACTCGTCTCGTTCACCGCGGCCGCCGCGCCCGCCTTCTCCGGGTCGACGGCTCCGAGCATGAGCGAGCTCAGGAGCGCCATCGGGAAGGCCACCCCGAAGCTGGCGAGGCACAGCCCGGCGACCAGTGCGCCCGGAGTCGGGAGGACGGGTATCGCAGTGATGACCGCGAATCCGGAACCCGCGACCGCCAACCCGATCGCGGCGACCGACGTGATCGACATCCGACGAGCGATCGCGGGCGCGATCTGGAATCCGGCCAGCATGGCGACACTCTGCGGAACGAGCCACAGGCCGGCGGTGAGCGGATCGTAGTCCAGCACCGACTGAAGGTAGACCGCCGCAACCAGAGAGAGGCCGGCCATCACCACCCCGGCGAGGAGCACGATCAACAGGGAGCCCGTGAAAATCCGGCTGCGGAAGATCCTGAGGTCGAGCAGCGGCGATGAGAGTCGCCGCTGACGCCGTACGAAAACCGCGCCTGCGGTGACTCCGACCGCGATCGCGAGGGCTGGAATCGCGGCCGATCCGCCTGCGCGAGCGAGTTCCTTCACACCCCACACGACGGGCAGCACGGTCGCAAGCGACAGCGCCACGCTCACGATGTCGATCCGTCCGGACTGGGGCGCTCGATACTCCGGCAGCAGCACCGGCGCCGTGATGAGGAGTACGAGCATCACGGGCACGCCGAGGAGGAACACCGAGCCCCACCAGAAGTTCTGCAGAAGCACGCCCCCGACGATGGGGCCGACGAGGATCCCGCCCATGAAGCACGCGAACCAGATGCCGATGGCCGTCGTCATCTCACGGGGGTCCGGGAACATGTTCCGGATGAGCGCCATCGTCGATGGGGCGATGGTCGCGCCCGCGATGCCGAGGATCGCGCGCGCCGCGATGAGCTGCTCCGGGCTCGTCGCGAAGGCAGCGAACGTCGAGGCGACAGCGAACGCGGCTGCGCCGATCAGCAGAAGCCGCCGTCTGCCGATGCGATCGCCAACGTTCCCCATCGTGATCAGGAACCCGGCGAGCAGGAACGAGTAGATGTCGAGGATCCAGAGCTGTTCGATGGCGGTGGCGTCCAGCGCCTGGCTGATTTCGGGCAGCGCGAGGTACAGCACGCTGACGTCGATGGAGATGAGCAGTGTGGGAAGGCCGAGTACGGCGAGGCCGACCCACTCGCGTCTGGTGGCGGTCATGAGTTTCCTGGGACAGAAGGTGAACGGACGGGTGGTTGCGGGGAGCGGCCCGCGCGCCGATGTGCGCGGGCCGCTCCCTTCGAGGCTCACCGCACGGCGGCGAGGGCGGACTCGAGGGCGTCGAAGTACGCGTTGTACCCGGCGACGGTCGCGTCGTACTGCTCCGCGGTGAACCCGGCGGTGCCGGTCTGTCGCAGCGTCATCTCGGTCGCGCCGTCCACCTCCGTGAAGTCGACGCTGATGGGGTCGCCTGCCGCCTCGGCCGGGTCGTCCGTCATCGTGAAGACGAGCCGGTGGGGCCGGTCGATCACGAGATAACGGCCACCCCAGTTCATGCTGAGGTCGCCCGGCAGGTGCATGGCGACGCTCCACTCGCCGCCCTCGCGGGCGTCGAGGGCGACGCCGTCGAGCGGGACCTCTGCCTCGTCTCCTCCGAACCATGCGGCGAACCGCTCCGGTGTGAGCCATGCGTCGAAGACGGCATCGGCCGGGGCCGTGAAGCGCCGAGTGATGGTGATGGTGTCACGGGTCATGGGTTCCTTCTTTCCTGTTTCTTCTTCGGGTGCCGCGATCGGCAGGGTCACGGATGCTGCCAGCTGGCGTTCCAAGGCGTCGAAGCTCTCCTGCAGGAACGCGTCGTACCCGCGCAGCCACAGGACTGCCCCGACGAGCGGTCGCGCGTCGAGGGAAGCAGGGCGAAAGCGTCGGTCCCGCGTGCGCGAGACCAGGCCGGCCCGTTCCAGCACCTGGAGGTGCTTCGACACTGCTGCGAGGGACAGGTCGAGGGGCTCGGCGAGTTCGCCGACCGTCGCGGAGCCCTCCGTCAGGCGCTCCAACAGGAAGCGTCTGGTGGGATCGGAGAGCGCTCCGAACGTCCTACTCAGCTCGTCTCTCATCGCGACCTCGCCTTCTTCAACCAACTAGTTCAGAACCGATTGGTTGAACTTACAGCGGTTTGCGGCGACGGTCGACGGATTCCGAAAACTGTCGCTCCTCAGCGACGCAGGAGTCGACAGGAGGCGACAGCGAACCTCCGCCCCCGTCGGATTCCACGACGAGGACACTCATCTAGCGTGTGCCGGACTCGTGCGACCGAACCCGTCGGTCACGCATCCGGAAGGAGAGTCAGATGCAGTTGATCGTGAATGAGTTCCTGAGCCTGGACGGTGTGATGCAGGGTCCGGGTGGCGCTGAGGAGGATCCCTCCGGAGGGTTCGACCGCGGCGGGTGGATCGTGCCGTTCGCCGCACAGCCGAAGTGGGGCGAGGTGGTCAGCGGCTGGTTCTCGCGCGCCGAAGCCATCCTGCTGGGCCGCTCGACGTACGACATGATGCATCCGTACTGGAGTCAGGTCGACGATCCCGAGAACTCGGTCGGCATCGCGTTGAATTCGTTGCCGAAGTACGTCGTGAGCTCGACGCTCGCAGGGCCGTCATGGCGCGGAACGCAGGTGCTGTCCGGAGATCCGCTTCAGGAGATCCGTCGACTGAAAGAGATTCCGGGCGGCGAACTGCAGGTGCACGGCAGCTGGCGGCTCGCCCGGACTCTGCACGAAGCCGGCCTTGTGGACGAGTACCGCCTCCTCGTCTTCCCTGTCGTGGTGGGGACGGGGAAGCGCCTGTTCGACACGGGCGGGCCGGCGACGGGACTCACGGTACGGGAATGCTCGACGCTGGACGAGGGCACCGTCTCCTACGTCCTGACGCCCACGGAGTATCGGCGCGGGGGGCTTGCTGTCGTCGACGGCAGGGAGGTTCTCCTCGATCCCTCCCCCGATTCCACCGCGGGGCACGAAGGTCATCGCGGTGAGCCGGTTCCCGGCTGACGAGACGTCCACTCTCGGCGCCGGCCGATGCCGAGGAGGGCGCTCCAGGCCGGAGCGTCCTCCTTGCTCGCAAGCAAGCTTCTCGGTGAACCGGGTCAGCGTGCGGCGGCGCCGTCCCCATGCCGGTGGAGCTGTCGTTCCGGGTCGACAGGAGGGTGGATCGAGGGCGACACCGGGATCCGCTCTGCGTGGGATTCACCGACGAGAGGCGGGAGATAGCGTGCCCGACACGACGAGGCATCCTCGTCGACTCCCACGTGAAGGAAGGAGCAGTCTCATGACGAACCAGCCACTCCCGCAGGCACCCACTGCGCCGCGGACAGACAAGAGGTACCGCCTCGCCGTCGTCGTCTTGGCCGCATTCGCCTCCATCGCCGTCTGGGGCGTTGCCGTGCTGACAGGTGTCGACCTCGACGTGAACAGCCCAGCTGTGGGCACGCTGCACCTCGACGCCCTCTTGGTGCTCGTCACCGCGCTTCCGCTCTCTTTCGCGGCGTGGGGCGTCCTCGCGCTCCTCGAACGCTTCCGCCAGAACGGCATCCGCGCGTGGCGGATCACCGCGGTCGTCGTGCTCCTCGTGTCACTGCTTCCGCTCCCGTTCCTCGACGCGACGCCCGGTACGAGAGCCGCACTGGCTGCCATGCACCTCGTGTCGGGGATCATCCTCATCATCCTGCTGCCGCGCCGTCCGAAATCCATCCGTCGGGACACCGACGCTGCGTGACAGGATCGTCGGCCGCGCCTACTTCTGCCGCTGGGTGCAGGTGATGTCCTTGGCGGTCTGCCCCGCGATGTCGGACGGCAGCTCGACGCGCGTCTCCGCCGCCGGCGTCTCAGCCGTGGCCGGTGTCTCCGCGGTCGGCGGCGCCTCCCCCGCAGGCTCGGTGGCCGCCGGGGTGGGGGCCGTCTCCGGCTTGACGGCCTCACCCGTCACCTCGACGCCATAGCCCTGGCTGGCATCGCCGGTCAGCGTCAGCGGCTGGTTGGCCTTCAGCGCGTCGAACAGCACCTTCGCGGCATCCTTCACCGGCATCACGCGGCTGCCACCGGCGCCCGATGCGTAGACCGTCGGGTACTGCACGAACACGATGTCCTCGTACGGCACGTCCTTGGCGGCCATGGCGATCTGCACCATGAGCGTGGGGTTGGTGAGGCCCGAGCTCAGCACGAGCTGCTTCTGCTGCACCTGGTTGATGGCGGTCGTCGCGAGGTTGAGCAGCGTCGCGGGGTTCGCCAGCACCGAATCGGACTGCAGCTTGCGCACCATCGACGACATGAACTGCTGCTGGTTCGAGATGCGGCCGAGGTCGGAGCCGTCGCCGATGCCGTGGCGGATGCGCAGGAACTGCAGCGCCTGCTCGCCCTCGAGCGTGTGCGTGCCTGCGGTGAGGCTGAGGCCGGTGTTGTCGGGGTCGCTGATGTCTTCGGCGACGCACACGTCGACGCCGCCGATGGCGTCGGACATGTTGATCACGCCCGCCCAGCGGATGGCGGCCGCGAAGTCGATCTCGTCCTGGATGAGCGACTCGACCGTCAGCACCGTGCAGGCGAGTCCGCCGTACTGGTACGACGCGTTGATCATCTGCGACGACATCGCCGAGTAGCTGCCGCTGCTGTCCTCCTTCGGGCACGACGGGATCGATACGAGCATGTCGCGCGGGAACGACACGACCGTGACGCGGCGCGGCTCGTCCGAGATGTGAACGAGCATCGTGACGTCGTTGCGCTCGCCCTTGGTGTCACCTGCACGGCAGGCCGAAGAGAGCCGGGCGTTCTCGCCCTCGCACGAGTCGGTGCCTGCCACGAGGATGTTGACGCCGCCCTCGATCGCCCCGAGCGACGGCGGCAGCGGCTTGTCCCCGTCGAGCACGACCGCGTTCGCCGTCACCGTCTGCGTGGCGTCCCACACGTTGTAGGCCGCGATGCCGGCGGCGCTCACCCCGAAGACGCCGAGCACGACCCCCAGCATGGCGACGAGCGTGACGAACGGATGCCGGGACTTCAGCGCACCGTGGCGCGCAAGGGGCGCCCGGCCCTCTCCCGAGGGCCGCTTCGACGCCGCCATCAGCCGTTGGCCCTGACGTTGCCGGCGGAGCAGGTCTGGTCTGCCGCGGACTGGCCTGGGATGTCGTCCAGCGCGACGGCTGCCTCGGTCGGCGCCGGCGTGGCGCTGGTCCCGGGCGTCGGAGCCGTCTCGGTCGGCTGCGGGTCGACGGTGACGACCCCGCCGGTGTTGTTCTGGTCGTTGGTGAGGTCGATCGGCTGATTGGCTGCCAGTGCCGCCCAGAGCTTCTCGGCGAGCTGCTCGTCGGGGACGACGCGGTTCGCGTCGGCGGGGTCGGTGGCCACCGGGAACTGCACGAAGTTGATGTCCTCGAAGGGGACGTCCTTGATCGCGAGTGCGATCTGCGCGAGCGTCATGGGGTTGGTGAGCGACTCGCTCGGCGTGATGTTGTCGACAGCGGTCGTGGCGAGCTTGTAGAGCGTCCCCGGATCGGAGAGCACGTCGCTGCTCACGAGCTTGCGGGCGAGACTCGACATGTACTGCTGCTGGTTCGAGATGCGCGCGAGGTCGCTGCCGTTCTCGAGGCCGTGCCGGGTGCGGAGGAACTGCAGCGCCTCCACACCCTGGATCGTGCGGGGCCCGGGACCCCAGTTGATGCCGGTGTACTTGTCCTTGATGCCGCCGTTGCCGATGCAGACGTCGACGCCGCCGATCGCATCGGTGATGTTGATCACGTTGCCGAAGCTCACCTTGGCGGCGAACGGGATGTTCTGACCGCTGATGTCGCTGACGGTCTTCGCCACGCACGACAGGCCGCCGTACCCCCACGCCTCGTTGATCTGCGTCTTCGACACCGGCGACGTCGTCGAGCCGTCTTCACGCGTGCACGACGGGAGGGGGATCATCAGATCGCGCGGGAACGACACGACCGTGACGCGGCGCGGGTTGTCGGAGATGTGAACGAGCATGTTCACGTCGTTGAGCTGATTTCCGGCGTCGGCACCCGTGCAACGCGCGCCGAAGAGGTACGCGTACTCCTCTTCGCACTCGTCGGTGCCGACGAGCAGGATGTCGACGCCGCCCTCGATCGCCCCGATATCGGGCGGAACCGGTCCTTGGCCCTCGAGCTCCACGGCGCCGTCGGCGAAGCTGGTGACGACGTCGGTGGCGGCATACGCCGCGACTCCGGCGCCCGACACGAGCACCACCGCTGCGACGATGCCGACCAGCTTCATGATGAAGCCGACCGGGCTCGGAGACGACAACTCACCGTGGCGAGCCACCGTGCGGCGGCCCCGCCTCGTGGGCTTGTGCGTCGAGCTCACTCGGTTCCTCTCACGGATGCTGCGGTCTCACGGTCGCCCCCCGGCACATCACTCTGCGGAGGGTGTGGGATTCGAACCCACGGGACATTGCTGCCCACTGGTTTTCAAGACCAGGTCCATCGGCCGCTCGGACAACCCTCCCGGCGAACGCCACCTCGAAAGGAGGCGTCCGTCGAACAGGCGTCGAGTCTAGCCGACAGCACTGTCGGCACATTCTCCCAACGGCGGCTGGCAATCCTCTGAGGAACGCGCCTTCCCGGGCCGGGCCGGTCGTTGAGCGAGCGAAGCGAGACGAAACGCCTCGAGCCGACGTCTTGCGCCGGGTTCGGGGCGTTTCGTCTCGCTCGTTCCTCGCTCGCTCAACGACCGAGAGCACGGCCCCGGTCGTTGAGCGAGCGAAGCGAGACGAAACGCCTCGAGCCGACGTCTTGCGCGGGTTCGGGGCGTTTCGTCTCGCTCGTCCCTCGCTCGCTCAACGACCGCGGGGAACGAAGGTCAGAGGCGGCGGAGCACCTCGGCGACGCCGCCCTCGTGCACCGACGACGTGGTCTCGCCCGCGGCATCCCGGACCTCCTGCGGCCCCTGGGCCATCGCGACCGCGCGGCCGCCGTTGTCGAGCGCCCAGCGGAACATGCCCACGTCGTTGCGGCCGTCGCCGATCACCAGCACGTGGGCCGGGTCGATGTCGAGCTCGGTGCGCACCAGCTCGAGACCGGTGCTCTTGTCGATGCCCTGCGGCGCGATGTCGAGCCACGCCGTCCAGCCGACGGCGTACGAGACGTGGTTGAGTCCGATGCGGGCCACCAGATCGACGAAGTCCTGCTCGCGCTTCTCGGGCGAGACGACGACGATGCGGCAGACCTGCTGGGATCCGAGCTCTTCGAACGGCACGCGGCGCGCGTTCGTCAGGTTCCAGTCCTCGAGATACTCGGTGTACAGGCGCCGGCCGTCGGGGAGCTCGACGAGATAGCGGGCATCGGGCAGGTGCTCGCGCAGCTGCTCGAGTACGGCGCTCGGATCGAACGTCTCGACGTGCCAGCGGTCGTACCGCAGCTCGTCGGCCTCCACGCGCTTGAGCACGACGGCGCCGTTGGAGCACACGACGAACTCGGGGGCGACGCCCAGCACACGCATGATTCCGCGGGTGCCCTCCCAGCTGCGACCCGTCGCGATCATCACCTCGTGCCCCGCGCGGTGCGCATGTTCGACGGCGTCGACGACGCCGGGGCTCAGTGACTCGTCCTCGAGGAGCACGGTGCCGTCGATGTCGAGCGCGATGAGCAGCTGCTCGGTGGCGACCGCAGGGTTCTCGGTGTCACGCGCGACCCGCTCGACGAGCTTCGCCGCCTTCTTCGGCGCGACGACCTTGATCGACCCGGTCGCGGGCAGATGCGCGTCGGTCACGCGATCGGCTCCATGACCTCGAGTCCGCCGAGGAACGGTCGCAGCACCTCCGGCACCGTGACCGAGCCGTCCTCGCGCTGGTGCGTCTCGAGCAGGGCGACGATCCAGCGGGTGGTGGCAAGCGTGCCGTTGAGCGTGGCGACCGGCTGTGTCTTCCCGGCGCCCTTGCCGTCGACCGCGGGCGTGCGGTAGCGGATGTCGAGCCGCCGCGCCTGGTAGGTCGTGCAGTTCGAGGTCGAGGTGAGCTCGCGGTACGCGTTCTGCGTCGGCACCCACGCCTCGACGTCGTACTTGCGGGCGGCGCTCGCACCGAGGTCTCCCGCGGCGACGTCGATCACGCGGTACGACAGGCCGAGGTCCTGCAGCATCCGCTCCTGCAGCTCGACGAGGCGCAGGTGCTCCTCCTCCGCCGCTTCGGGCGTCGTGTAGACGAACATCTCGAGCTTGTTGAACTGATGCACGCGGATGATGCCGCGGGTGTCCTTGCCGTACGACCCGGCCTCGCTGCGGTAGCAGGTCGACCAGCCGGCGTAGCGCTTCGGCCCGCGCGAGAGGTCGAGGATCTCGTCCATGTGGTAGCCGGCGAGCGGCACTTCGCTGGTGCCGACGAGGTAGAGGTCCTCGTCGTCGAGGTGGTAGACCTCGGCGGCGTGCTTGCCCAGGAATCCGGTGCCGCGCATGACCTCGGGGCGCACCAGCGTCGGCGGGATGATGGGCGTGAAGCCCGCCTGCAGCGCGCGGTCGAGGCCCAGGTTCATCATCGCGATCTCGAGGCGCGCGCCGATCCCGGTGAGGAAGTAGAACCGGCTGCCCGAGACCTTGGTGCCCCGCTCCATGTCGATCGCGCCGAGCCGCTCGCCGAGCTCGAGGTGGTCGCGCGGCTCGAAGCCGAAGGCGGGGACCTCGCCGTGCGTGCGCAGCGTGACGAACTCGTCCTCGCCACCCGCGGGCACGCCCTCGATGACGATGTTCTCGATCGCTGAGAAGGCTTCGGTGGATGCCTCCTCCGCTGCCGTGACCGCGTGCTGGGCCTGCTTCACCCGCTCGCTGAGCAGCCGGCCTTCGGCGACGAGGGCGGCCTTCTCCTCTTTCGGGGCCTGCGCGACGCGCTTGCCGTGCGCGTTCTGCGCCGCGCGGAGCTCTTCGAACGTCGTGATCGCCGCACGCCGTGCGCGATCGGCCTCGACGGCGACGTCGACGGTGTCGGGCGACTCGCCCCGCGCCTCCTGCGAGCGCTTGACCAGCTCGGGATTGTCGCGAAGCAGCACGGGATCGATCACTCTGCAAGCTTAGTCGGCACCCCCGCGGCGGCACTCCCGCCGGCTCGTTCGGCACCATGCGGAGGCCCCCTGCCGCACGGACGGGCACGCCGTGCGAGCCGGATGGGCGTTTCGCGTCCTACTCTGGACCACATGGCGGTATCTGGATCGGGCGAGGACGCGACAGCCGACGACGACCTCACTCCCCACCCGGCCGACGCGATCTACGCCGACGGACCCAGCACCGACGAGCTCGACGTCGCTGCCGCGGAGGTCGAGGCGCAGGTCGAGGAGTCGGCCGCGACGCCCACGCCGGGGGGCGAGGAGGGCGCGGATCCCGCCGAGGATGCGGCATCCGTGCCCGGCGACCGCCGGGAGCACGACGCCCCCGACCCGGCCGCGGCAGCGAAGCCTGACGACGTCATCCGCGAGCCCGACGACATCGAGGCCGACACCGCCGACGGCGAGACCGGCTACGCGCGCCGCGTGGACGCCGCGGGGCGGACGCGTCCGATCGAGACCGACGGGGAGCGCCCCTCACCCAAGGCCGCGCTGGTGTACAACCCGATCAAGGTCGACGCCGACGTGCTGCGAGAAACGGTGACCCGCCTCTCGGCGGACGCCGGATGGAGCGAGCCGCTCTTCTACGAGACGACGGTGGACGATCTCGGCGACGACGTCACCCGGCAGGCGCTCGACGAGGGCGCCGACGCGGTGCTCGTGGCGGGCGGCGACGGCACGGTGCGCGCCGTGTCGGAGGCGATGAGCGGCAGCGGTGTGCCCCTGGCGATCGTGCCCAGCGGCACCGGCAACCTGCTCGCCCGCAATCTGAGGCTGCCGCTGACCGAGCCGGACGCGATGGTGCAGGCCGTGTTCGACGGCGACACCGTCCCGATGGACGTCGGCTGGACCGAGCTGAGCCGCCCCGACGGCACCACCGCCGAGCACGCCTTCGTGGTCATGGGGGGCATCGGACTGGATGCCGCGATGATCGCGAACACCAACCCGCAGCTGAAGAAGACCGTCGGCTGGGTGGCCTACGTCGACGGAGCGGCGCGGGCGCTGCCGAGCGCCAAGCCGTTCCGCGTCGTGTACGAGCTGCCGGGCCACCGGCTGCACTCCTCGCGCGTGCAGAGCGTGCTGTTCGCGAACTGCGGCAAGCTTCCCGCCGGCCTCGACCTCATCCCCGAGGCCTCGATCACCGACGGCGCGCTGGACATCGTGATCTTCCAGCCCAAGGGGCCCTTCGGCTGGCTGTTCGTCTGGCGCCGCGTGGCGTGGGACAACAGCTTCCTCCGCCGTTTCCGGACCGGCCGCCGCGTGCTGTCGCTGCGCACCAAGGACAACGCCGTCGTGTACTCCCGCGGCGCCGGCATCGAACTGGCGACGCACGACGCGCAGCCGGTTCAGCTCGACGGCGACGAGTTCGGCGAGGCGCTCTCGGTCAAGACCCGCGTCGAGCCCGCAGCGCTCCTGATGGTCGTGCCCCAGGGCCACAGCACCGACGGCCTCTGACGACGACGGATGCCGCGGGCCGCGGCATCCGTCAGCCATCGGTCGCTGAGCCCGCCGGGCGGTCAGCCCTTCACGGCGCCGCCGAGCCCCGCCGACCGCAGGAACACGGACTGGAACAGCAGGAACATCGCGATCGGGATGAGCGTCGCGATCGCGAGCGCCGCGAGGAACACGTCGAGCTCTGTCTGCGACTGCACCGCCGGCAGGCGCACCGACAGCGGCTGCACCGCCGGGTCGGGGAGCACCAGCATGGGCCAGAGGTAGTCCTTCCACGCGGCGATGATCGCGAACACCGACACGACGCCGAGGATCGGCTTCGACATCGGCAGGACGATCGACCAGAACAGCCGGAAGGGTCCGGCGCCGTCGGTCTTCGCGGCCTCGAAGACCTCGCGCGGCAGATTGTCGAAGAACCGCTTCACGAGCAGGATGTTGAAGGCGTTCGCACCCATGGGAAGCCACACCGCGAGGTAGTTGTTCAGGAGGCTCACGTCGCCCAGCAGCGGCGGGTTGACGATCGTGAGGTACAGCGGAACGAGCAGCACGATCCCGGGGATGAAGAGCGTCGCCAGCACGAGTGCGCTGAGCACCGGCGCGTAGCGAGGCCGCAGCACCGAGAGGGCGTACCCGGCGGTCGTCGCGATGAACAGCTGGGTGAACCACGCCCCGAGCGCGATCACGATCGTGTTGAAGAAGTACTGATCGATGTGGATGTCGTTCCACGCGGTCGACAGATTCTGCCAGTCGATGCCGTTCGGCCACAGCGCGAAAGGCTGCTGGAGGGTGTCCTGCGTGGGTGTCACGGCGGACTTCGCGAGCCACAGGATCGGACCGAGACCGGCGATGACGAGCGTCACGGTCAGGAAGACGTGGGTCAGCGACATCCCGAAGCGCGTGCGCCGCTGGTGGCGCTCCGAATCCGAGACGATCGTGCGCTCGAAGCGGTCGTGCATGTCGCCGCGCCTGCCCCAGCGGCGCACGAGGCGCCGCATCTCCTCTCGGCGCGTCTCTCCGGCGATCGACGTGGTCATGAGGTGCTCCAGCGGTTCGTGAGTTTGAAGTACAGCCATGACAGGACGGCGAGCACGATCGCGAGCAGCACCGACACCGCGGTCGCCTCGCCGTAGTCGCCTCCGAGGCTGTTGCGGAACGCCTTGTCGTAGATGTACAGCAGGATCGTCTTGGTCGCGCCGGCCGGCCCGCCGCCGGTGAAGAGGAACGGTTCCAGAAACACCTGCGCGGTTGCGATGACCTGCAGGATCAGCATGATGAAGAGGATGCCGCGCAGCTGCGGCAGTGTGACATGCCAGACCTTGCGCCAGATGCTCGCACCGTCGACCTCGGCCGCGTCGTACAACTCGGCCGGCACCGACAGGAGCGCGGCGAGGTAGATGATGATCGACCCGCCGGCCGCCGCCCACGTCGCCTCGAGCACGAGCGACGGCATCGCCTGCACCGCCGACGAGAGCCACGGCTGCGGAGGGATGCCGACCCAGCCGAGCACCGTGTTGAAGACACCCGACGGATCGGCGCTGTAGAAGAACTTCCAGAGCAGCACCGCCACGACCGGCGGGATCACGACGGGCAGGTAGGCGAGCGCTGAGTACAGCCCCTTGCCGCGGCGCACCTCGCTCATGAGCACCGCCATCAGCAGCGGCAGCGGAAACCCGAACAGCAGCGCCAGCACCGCGAAGTACACGGTGTTGATGACCGCGCGTCCGAGTTCGGGGTCGGTGATCACCGCGACGTAGTTGTCGAAGCCGACCCACTCCGCGACGATCAGGTTCGTCTTCTGCAGGCTCATGACCACCGACTGCACGATCGGCGACCACGAGAAGAAGAAGAACACGAACACCATCGGCAGCACGAACAGCAGGTTCGCGAGGCCACCGCCGCGGTACCAGGTGAGCGGGGTGCGCCGGGCCCGTCGACGCGCGGGCGGCGCGGCGGGCGGTGGGGCGGCGGCGGGTGCCGGGCGCTCCGGGAGGGTCGCGGTCATCGTCGGCCTTTGCTGTGGGTGTTGTGCGGATGTCCGGGGCGTTTCGTCTCGCTTCGCTCGCTCAACGACCGAGTCCTCCGAGGAACGAGCGAGGATTCCGGTCGTTGAGCGAGCGAGGAACGAGCGAGACGAAACGAGTTCGGGAGATGCCGCGGCCCGGCGGCGAGGTCGGGCCGCGGCATCCGGAATCCGCTGCTACTCGTCGAGCAGCGCCTGGGCGTCCGTCTGAGCCTGCGCCAGCAGAGCGTCGATGTCGGCGTTCTCGTCGGTGAGGACCGTCTGGACGACCGTGTCGAGGAGAGCGTAGACCTCCTGCGTCTTCGCCTTCGCCTCACCGACCGGGGTCTGATCCCAGATCGCGTCGGTGAACGGCGTCATCTGGTCGCGCGGGACGTTGATGTACGGCTCGATCCACGTCAGCGACTCGTCGTAGAGTTCACGGCTCAGCACCGGAAGCAGCGGCGTGCCGACCGCCTGGTCCGACTCGCTCAGCGCCTTGGCGTCGGCGACCGCCGCGTCCTCGTCGAGGAGCTTCTGCATGTAGTACCAGTCGATCCACGTGATGCCGGCGGCCTTGGTCTCGTCGTCGATCGTCGGGCTCATGACCGCGATGTCGCCGCCGCCCAGCGGGCCGGCGTCGTCGCCCTCGAGCGGCAGCACCGTGATGCCGTAGACGTCGGGGTCGAGGCCGAAGTCGCGCACGAGCGCCGTGTAGATGTCGGACCCCGTGGTGTACATGCCCACGTTGCCGGCCGCGAACTCCTGGTTGATCGTGCCCCAGTCGAGGTCGACCTTGGACCCGAACGAGTTGTCCTCCCACTTCAGTGCGTGCAGGAACTCCAGCGCGGCCTTGGTCGCGTCGTTGTCGATCGTCGACTCGGCGGTGCCGTCGGGGTTGTCGGTCTGGGTGCGCCCGCCGCGCGCCGCGGTCGCGACGGTCAACTGCCACCCGCCGGTGTTGTTGGTCGCCATCTGCGAGTAGCCGGCCTTGCCGGTCGCGTCCGTGATCTGCTGGGCGTACTCACGGACCTCGTCCCAGGTCGTGGGCGGCGAATCCGGATCGAGACCGGCGGCCTCGAACAGCTCCCGGTTGTACGAGAGCGCGTTGGCGTAGGCCTGGCGCGGGAAGCCGTAGTAGTGGCCGTCGGCGCCGGTGACCGCGTCGAGGATGATGGGGTTGAAGCTGTCGGTGTAGCCCAGCTCCTCCATCTCGTCGGTGACGTCCATGAGCTGGTCGTTCTCGAGCAGCGTCTTGGCATCGGTGAACGGCACGGTGAACACGTCGGGAAGGCTGCCGCCGGCGAGCTGCACGGCGAAGGTGGGCCCCTCCCACTCGTACTCGACACCGATGATGTCGATGTCGGGGTGCTCCTCCTCGAACTGCTTCTCCTGCTCGGCGAACGCCTCGTAGGCGGCTTCGTCGGCGCCGGGCGGGAACGTCGCGACGCGCAGCTCGGTCTTTCCGCTGCTGTTGTCGTCGCCGCCGGCTGCCGAACAGCCGACGAGCGCGCCGACCGTCGCCGCTGCGGCGACACCGGCGAGCAGGACCCTTGCTGGTGACTTCATCGTCTTTCCTTTCTGGGGGAGTTCCGCGTCAGCCTCTCGACGCGGACTGCTCCGGATTGATGGTGGTGCGTGCGGGGTGAGGGACGTCGGCGGAGGGCTCGAGCCGCAGCCACGCCGCGGCATCGCCCGGCAGCAGCCCGCCCTCGAGCGCCGTGCTCGAAAGGAGTACCGTCGCGCCGGGGGGCAGCGCGACCGGGTCTTCACCGGTGTTGACGATGCACGCGAAGCGATCGCCACGCCGGAAGGCGAGGATGTCGACGGGACGCGCACCCGGCGGCGAGGCGGTGGCCGCCGGCGCGTCGTCCCACCACTCGAGGGGCCCGTCGCCCAGCTCGGGCAGCTCGCGCCGCAGGCGCAGCGCGCTCCGGTACAGGTTCAGGGTCGACGCCGGATCGGCCTCCTGGGCGGCGACGGTGAGCGCACCCCACCCCTCGGGCTGCGGCAGCCACGTGGACGTGGCGTCCGGGCTGAAGCCGAACGGTGCGTGGTCGCCGGCCCATGGCAGCGGGACGCGGCATCCGTCCCTTCCGGGATCCGTCCCGCCGGAGCGGAAGTGCATCGGATCCTCGATCAGCTCGAGCGGCAGGTCCTCGACCTCGGGGAGCCCGAGCTCGTCGCCCTGATAGATGTACAGGCTGCCGGGGAGGGCCGCGACCAGCAGCGCCGCCGCGCGAGCCCGGTGCAGGCCGAGCTCGGGATCGGTGGGCACGCCGAAGCGCTTCTTCAGGAAGGCGAACGCGGTGTCTTCGCGCCCGTACCTGGTGACCGGGCGGGTGACGTCATGGTTGCTGAGCACCCACGTCGAAGGTGCGCCGACGGGTGCGTGAGCCTCGAGCGTCGCGGTGATCGAGTCGCGGAAGGATGCCGCCCCCCACGGTCGCGCCAGGAAGTCGAAGTTGAACGCGGTGTGCATCTCGTCGGGCCGCAGGTAGTTCGTGAATCGCACGATGTCGGGCACCCAGATCTCGCCCACGAGCACACGGGTACCCGGGTAGGAGTCGGCGATCGCACGCCACGACCGGTACACGTCATGCAGCTCGTCGCGATCCTCCGTCGGGTGCTGCCCAGGCCCGTGCTTGTCGCCGACCTCCGGCAGGTCGGCATCCTTGATCAGCAGCGCCGCCGAGTCGATCCGCACACCGGCGACGCCACGGTCGAACCAGAACCGCAGGATGTCCTCGTGCTCGCGCCGCACATCGGGGTGGTTCCAGTTGAGGTCCGGCTGCTCGGGAGTGAACATGTGGAGGTACCACTCCCCCGCGGTTCCGTCGGCGTTCGTGGTGCGCGTCCACGTCTCGCCCTGGAAGCTCGAGACCCAGTGCGTCGGGATCTCGTCGCCGTTCTCCCCCTTGCCCGGGTGGAACCAGAAGCGCTCCCGCTCGGGGCTGCCCGGCCCGGCGGCGAGCGCGGCCTGGAACCACGGGTGCTGATCCGAGATGTGGTTCGGCACCACGTCGATGATGGTGCGGATGCCGAGGGCCAATGCCTCCTGGATCAGCAGCTCCGCCTCTTCGAGCGTGCCGAAGCGCGGGTCGATGTCGCGGTAGTCCTGCACGTCGTAGCCGCCGTCCGCCAGCGGGCTCGGGTACCAGGGGTTGAACCAGATGGCGTCGACGCCGAGGTCCTTGAGATAGCCGAGGTGCGCCCGCACCCCCGCCAGGTCGCCGGTGCCGTCGCCGTTCCCGTCCGCGAAGCTGCGGACGTAGACCTGGTAGATGACGGCCGACCGCCACCACAGCGGGTTGTCGCTCGCGGGAACGGCTCGTTCGTCGCGGGTGAGGACCTCGGTGTCCACGTGACTCCTCGTCGATGGGGAAAGGGATCGATGCGACGAATGTATTCCGCGGACGGCTTGAGTGCAACTCTTCGACAGAATTATGCAAGATCACGATTGAGCATCGGGTTCGGTTGTGATCGGGTGACCGCTGCGCGGATCATCCTCCGGCGCGCGTCCCGCTCCGACGACTCGTCGACGTCGACTTCGTCGGCGGCGACTTCGTCGCGGCGCCCGCCAATCCCGAGCCCGCGCGCTCTACGGATGATCCCGCTCCGCTGGCTCCGCGCCGGGTGCAGGCGCTCGGGTGCGGGAGCCCTCGACCCCGGTCGTTGAGCGAGCGAGGAACGAGCGAGACGAAACGCCCTGGACACGACGCCGCAGCGAGGCTTGAGGCGTTTCGTCTTCGGGCGCCAGAGCGCCCTCCGCTCAACGACCGGGTGTGTCGCCGAACGCGGGCTCAGGCGGCGGGGCCGGTGGAGGCGCGCAGCACGAGTTCGGGCTCGAACAGGAGCTCGTCGCCGGGCTCGGTCGTTCCGGCGATCTGGGAGAGCAGGAGCTCGATGACGGTGCGCCCCATCGACTCGATCGGCTGGCGGACGGTCGTGAGCGGAGGCTCGGTGCAGCTCATGAGGAACGAGTCGTCGAAGCCCACGACGCTGACGTCGCCCGGCACGCGGAGGCCATGACGACGCGCGGCGCGCACGGCACCGAGGGCGAGGGGATCGCTGGCGCACACGATCGCGGTCGCGCCGGCGGCGAAGAGGCGCGAGGCCCCTGCCTGACCCGATTCGAGGGAGTACAGACCGCGCACCACGAGGGAGTCTTCGAGTGGTGTGCCGAGTCGCTCCAGGAGCGGCCGGGCGGCGGCGAGCTTGCGCTGCGAGGGGATGTGGTCGAGCGGACCGAGCAGCAGTCCGATGCGGCGATGGCCCAGCTGATGGAGGTGCTGGATCGCCTGCTCTGCGGCCGCTCCGTCGTCGGTCGAGACCGTGGCGAAGTCGAGGGCGTCGATGCGCGCGTTCACCAGCACGGTCGGCAGGTGCACCTGCCGCAGGCGCTCGTAGTGCTCGTGCGCGGCATCCGCCTGACTGTAATTGCCCCCGAGGAAGATCACCCCCGACACCTGCTGCTGCAGCAGCAGGTCGATGTAGTCCGACTCGGTGATGCCGCCCGCGTTCTGCGTGCACAGCAGCGGCGTGTAGCCGTTCTGCGTCAGGCCGCCCCCGATGATCTCGGCGAGCGCAGGAAAGATCGGGTTCTGCAGTTCGGGCAGCACCAGGCCGACGAGCCGGGCTCGTTCGCCACGGAGCTTCGTCGGACGCTCGTAGCCGAGCACGTCGAGAGCGGTGAGCACGGCCTGCCGCGTGGCATCGGACACTCCGGGCTTGTCGTTGAGCACGCGACTGACGGTCGCTTCGCTGACCCCGACCTTGCGCGCCACTTCGGCGAGACGCTTCGACATGCGCTCAGTGTACGCAAGAACTTGCAGGATTCCGCAAGCACGCGCAAGCGATGAACGCCGATCCACCGGCACCTGTCAAGACCGCCGTGCCGGTGCGCTCGCGCGGCAGGATGGCGGCATGCCCGGTCCCTCGATCGTCTGGTTCCGCGACGATCTGCGCCTCGCCGACAACCCTGCACTCCGCGCAGCGCTCGATCGCGGTGAGCCCGTGATCGCGCTGTACGTGCTCGACGAGGAGAGTCCCGGCATCCGTCCCCTCGGCGGCGCCGCCCGCTGGTGGCTGCACCACTCCCTCGCCTCGCTCGGCGACCGGCTGCGCGAGCGTGGCGGCACCCTGGTGCTGAGGCGGGGTCCTGCCGATCGTGTGGTGCGCGAGACGGTGACGGATGCCGCGGCCGGCGCCGTCTTCTGGAACCGGCGCTACGGCGGGCCCGAGCGCGAGGTCGACGCCGGCCTCAAGTCCGCGCTCCGGGACGACGGCGTCGAGGTGGCCTCGTTCGCGGCGTCGCTGCTCTTCGAACCGTGGACCGTGAAGACCGGTGCCGGTACGCCGTTCTCGGTGTTCACGCCCTTCTGGCGCGCCTGCCTCGCGCTCCCCGCACCGCGCGCGCCGCTGCCCGAGCCGCGCGAGGTCGGTGGACCGCGCCGGGCTCCGGCATCCGATTCCCTCGACGAGTGGGCGCTGCTGCCCACGCGGCCCGACTGGGCGTCCGGACTGCGCGAGACGTGGGAGCCGGGCGAGCCCGCCGCACGCCGGCGGCTGCACGAGTTCCTGCACGACGACCTCGCGCACTACGACCGTGCGAGGGATGAGCCGTCGGCCGGTGCGACCTCGCTGCTGTCGCCACGCCTGCGCTGGGGCGAGCTCAGCCCGCACACGGTGTGGCACGAGACCGTCGCGGCCGGAGAGGGAGGCAGGTTTCTCTCCGAGCTCGGGTGGCGCGAGTTCGCGTGGCACGTCCTCTTCCACCACCCCGACCTCGCGACCCGCAACCTGCGGCGGGAGTTCGACGCGTTCCCGTGGCCCCGTCTGAAGCCGACCCACCTCGACGCCTGGCAGCGCGGCCGCACCGGCGTCGCCCTCGTCGACGCGGGCATGCGGGAGCTGTGGCACACCGGATACATGCACAACCGGGTGCGCATGGTCGCGGCATCCTTCCTCGTCAAGAACCTGCTCATCGACTGGCGGCGCGGCGAGGAGTGGTTCTGGGACACCCTCGTCGACGCCGACGGTGCCAACAACCCGTTCAACTGGCAGTGGGTGGCGGGGTCGGGCGCGGACGCGGCGCCATACTTCCGCATCTTCAACCCGCAGCTGCAGGCGAAGAAGTTCGACGCCGACGGACGCTACGTGCGCGAATGGGCGCCCGAGCACCTCGACGAGCGGCCGCCCGAGCCGATCGTCGATCTGGGCGACACGCGGAGGGCCGCGCTCGACGCGTACGAGCACGTCAAGCGCACCCCCCGCGGCTGAGTCGGCGCCCGTGATCCGGGCGTGGCCTCTCGGTTTCGCGCGTCGGACCCGCGCCGGGAATTCGCGCGCCGCCACCGGAGTTGCCGACCGTCATGACAACGATCGGAATCATCGGTGCAGGACACATCGGCAGCGCGCTCGCCCGCGCCTTCTCGGGACTCGGCTACGACGTCGTGATCGCCAACTCGCGCGGGCCTGAGAGCCTGGCCGGCCTGGTCGCCGAGCTCGGACCGAAGGTCACCGCCGCGAGCGCCGTCGACGCGGCCACTGCCGGCGACATCGCCGTGGTGACCGTGCCGCTCAAGTCGCTGAAGGATCTGCCGGTCGAGCCTCTCTCCGGCAAGATCGTGCTCGACACCATCAACTACTACTTCGAGCGCGACGGGCACATCGACGCCCTCGACCGCGGTGAGGCCACGACGTCCGGCCTCGTGCAGTCGCACCTTCCGGCTTCGAAGGTCGTGAAGGCGTTCAACCAGATCCTCGCCGCAGACATCAACACCACGGGGCTGCCCGCGGGCACCCCGAACCGTCGCGCCCTCGGCACCGCGAGCGACCACGAGGACGCCGTCGAGCTCGTGACGGGCATCTACGACGCCCTCGGATTCGACACCGTGAGCGCCGGACCGCTCAGCGAGTCGTGGCGGCTCGAGCGCGACCGGCCCGCGTACACGGCGCGCCAGACCGCCGCAGAGCTGCGCGAGAACCTCGCGCAGGGCAACCGCCTCCCTTGACCCGCCACGGTCGTTGAGCGAGCGAGGAACGAGCGAGACGAAACGCCCAGAGCCCAGCACTGACCCTGGACTCAACGCGTTTCGTCTCGCTTCGCTCGCTCAACGACCGGAAGGAATAGAGCTGATGCCGCAGCGGGTTGTCGCAGGGGATGAGTACCGCCATCTCCACCCCGGCCCTGTCCGTCCTCGACCTCGTCCCGGTGCGCACCGGTCAGACGAGCGCGCAGGCGGTCGCGGCATCCCTGTCCGTCGTCGACGCCGCTGATCGGCTGGGCTATCGCCGTTACTGGTTCGCCGAGCACCACAACATGCCGGCCGTCGCGTCGACGACGCCGCCCGTGCTCGCGGCGGCGGCTGCGGCACGGACCTCGCGCATCCGCCTCGGCTCGGGCGGTGTCATGCTGCCGAACCACTCTCCGCTCGTGGTCGCAGAGCAGTTCGCGGCGCTCGAAGCGCTCGCCCCCGGCCGCATCGACCTGGGGCTCGGCCGCGCACCGGGGTCTGATCCGGTCATCACGCAGCTGCTGCGCCAGAGCGGCACCACGAGCGACGTCGAGCGCTTCCCCGACCACGTGCGCGACATCATCTCGCTCGTCGCTCCTGATGGCGCCTCGCTGCGCTTCACGTCAGGCGGCACCTACGACGTTCACGCGACACCCGCCGCGACCACGACGCCCGAGGTGTGGCTGCTCGGCTCGAGCGACTACTCGGCGCAGCTCGCGGCGTCCCTCGGCCTGCCCTATGTCTTCGCCAACCACTTCTCGGGCGAGGGGCTGGAGCGAGCTCTCGACCTCTACCGGACGGCGTTCGTGCCGTCGGAGACTCTCGCCGCGCCCCGCACCTTCCTCACCGCCAACGTGCTCGTCGCCCCGACGGCCGAAGAGGCCGAGGCCCGCGCCCTGCCGAACCTGCGCATGACTGCGCGCCTGCGCACCAACAAGCCCCTCGTGGCACTCGAGACCGTGGAGCAGTCGATCGCCGGTGCGGCGGATTTCGCCGGGCTCGGCGACACGTTCATGGCCTCGGCGCGGGCGAAGTGGTTCGTCGGCACCGCCTCGGCCGTGGCATCCGATCTGCGTTCCTTCGCCGCGCGGCACGAGGTCGACGAGGTCATGATCTCGCCCATCGCCGGTTCGTACGAGAACGAGCCGATGGATGCCGCCCCCGGCCGCCTGCAGACGCTCGAGCTGCTCGCCGCCGAGCTCGGCCTCGCGTCCTGATGTAGGCCCTTCGCGAACTCAGCGGAGCGGGATTCTCCGGAGAGCGCGCGGGCTCGGGACTGGCGGGGCGCCGCCGGCGAAGCCGACGCCGCCGGGTACGCGCGCCGGAGGAGGATCCCGCGCAGCGGACCCCGAGACCCCAGCCGCGGGTCCGAGTCCGTTACCAGGCGACGAGCTTGTGCGGGGTGACCTCGACGAGCACCGAGTAGCGCTCGGCCATGGTCGCGGTCGTGAGCCCGAGCCGCTGCAGCCATGCGTCGTACTTCGCCGTGTAGGCGTCGCCGATGCGCTCGACCCACGCGCTCGACGGCTCGGGAGAGATCGCGGCCGTACCGCGCAGGACGGTGAGCTGCTCGCCGTCGGCTCCGGCCTCCAGATGCAGCAGGACGCGGTCGTTGGCGCGGAGGTTGCGCACCTTCGCCGTCTCGGGCTCGCTCATGATCAGCGCGCGCCCGTCGCGCCACAGGAACCAGATGGGCACGGCGTGCGGGAAGCCGTCGCGCCCGATCGTGCCGAACCAGGCGACCTGCTCGGTCTCGAGGCGTCGGAGCGCGCGGGCATGGACGTCGTTCGCCGGGTCGAAGGCGAACGCCGGCGCGGTCATTCCTGCACCTCGGGCTCACCCGAGATCAGGCCGCGCAGCCAGTCGCGCGCCTCGACGAACACGTCGTCGGCGTACCGCTCGGGGTAGCGCACGACGGCGCGGTCCGCGCGCGGGTACGACCCGAGGAACGTCACCCGCGGGCTGAAGCGGCGCAGCCCCAGGAGGGCGTCGGCCATGCGCTCGTCTTCGAGGTGGCCATCGGCATCCACCACGAAGCGGTACCGGCCCAGCTCGTCGCCGATCGGGCGGGAAGCCAGCAGCGACAGGTTGATCCCTCTCGTCGCGAACTGCTCGAGCATCTCGAGCAGGGCGCCGGGGTGGTCGTCGGGCAGCTCGACGATGAGCGAGGTCTTGTCGGCACCGGTCGGCGGCGGAGGCACGACCGTGCGGCTCACGAGCACGAAGCGGGTGACCGCGTTGGGGTTGTCGCCGATGTTCGAGGCGAGCAGCTCGAGCTGATGATGCTCGAGGATGCCGGGCGGGGCGATCGCGGCATCCGCGTCACTGGATCCGTCGAGAAGGCTCATCGCGCTGGCGACGTTGCTGGCCGCGGGCACATGGGCGTGGGCCGGCAGCGCGTCCGAGAGCCACTGCAGGCACTGCGCATAGGCGACGGGGTGCGCCGCGATGAGCGACACGTCCTCGAGCCGCGCGCCCGGTCGCCCGACCAGCACGAACTCGACGGGCACGAGGTACTCCCCGACGATGCGGAGGCCGGGCACCGTCGCGAGGGCATCCTGCGCGGTCGACACCCCACCGTCGACGGAGTTCTCGATCGCGATCATCGCGGCATCGGAGCGGCCCTCGACGACGTCGGCGAGCGCCTCGCCGACATTGCGGACCGGCCGCCACTCGTGGCCGCGCGCCTCGGGAACCTGGGCGAGCGCCGCCTCGGTGAACGTGCCCGCCGGGCCCAGATAGCTGTAGGTACGGCGGGTGGGAACGGGAGCCTCGGCGGAGGCGACGACCTCGGAAGTCACGCGTGCCAGCCTAGCCCGGGCCATGTGGGCGGGCCCCGCAGCCGACCCGTCGACATCACATCTCGTAACGGACGCCGGATCCCGGCGCCGGCGTGCCGGGACCGCGTGATTCCGCGCCGGATTCGTCCGCACGGACGATCCGTTCTCCTGAGCAGTACGTGGGACGAGTGTCATCGGCGGTGCGCGAGCCTCGGCGGGAGGGCAGACTGGGACGCATGAGTCGCGCAGGACAGCCCGCCGAAGCATCCGATCTCGTCGACATCGATGAGGTGATCTCCGCCTACTACGACATCACCCCGGATCCGGGCGTGCCCGAACAGCGGGTGGTGTTCGGCACGAGCGGCCACCGGGGCTCGTCTCTGACGGGCAGCTTCAACGAGACCCACATCCTCGCCACGACGCAGGCGATCGTCGACTACCGCCGGTCGCAGAGCATCGAGGGCCCGCTGTTCATCGGCCGCGACACCCACGGCCTGTCGCTGCCCGCCGAGCGCAGCGCCATCGAGGTGCTGGTCGCCAACGGCATCGACGTGCGCGTCGACGCCCGCGACTCCTGGGTGCCGACTCCCGCGCTCAGCCACGCCATCCTCACGTACAACCGCGGAAAGGATGCCGCCGACCCGAGCCGCTCCGACGGCATCGTGGTGACGCCGAGCCACAACCCGCCGCGCGACGGGGGCTTCAAGTACAACCCGCCGAACGGCGGACCCGCCGACACCGACGCGACCGGATGGATCGCCGACCGCGCGAACGAGCTCATCGCCGCGAACCTCGAAGGCGTGGCGCGTACGCCGTTCCGCGACATCGACGCCGACACGCTCGGCGAGTACGACTTCCGCGACGCGTACGTGCGCGACCTGCCGAACATCATCGACGTCGAGGCGATCCGCCGCGCGGGCGTGCGCATCGGGGCCGACCCGCTGGGCGGCGCCTCGGTCGAGTACTGGGCCCTGATCGCCGAGGTGCACGGGCTGGACCTCACAGTCGTGAACCCCGATGTCGACCCGACCTGGCGCTTCATGACGCTCGACTGGGACGAGAAGATCCGCATGGACCCGTCATCGCCGTCGGCGATGGCCGGACTGATCGGCCGCCGCGACGAGTACGACATCCTCACCGGCAACGACGCCGACGCCGACCGCCACGGCATCGTCACGCCCGACGCCGGGCTGATGAATCCCAACCACTACCTCGCCGTCGCGATCGACTACCTGTACTCGCACCGCCCGGAATGGCCGACGGATGCCGCGATCGGCAAGACGCTCGTCAGTTCGATGATCATCGACCGCGTGGCCGCATCGCTGGGGCGCGACCTGCTCGAGGTGCCGGTCGGCTTCAAGTGGTTCGTGCCCGGCCTCCTCGACGGCTCGGTGGCGTTCGGCGGCGAGGAGTCGGCGGGCGCGTCGTTCCTGCGCCGCGACGGGAGCGTCTGGACGACCGACAAGGACGGCATCCTGCTGTGCCTCCTCGCCGCCGAGATCCTCGCGGTCACCGGCAAGACGCCGTCGCAGCGCTACGCGGAGCTCGAGGCCGAGTTCGGCGCCTCGGCCTACCAGCGCGTGGATGCTCCGGCATCCCCTGCCCAGAAGGCCGCGCTCGGAAAGCTCGCACCGGAGGCGGTGACGGCGACCGACCTTGCCGGGGAGCCGATCACCGCGAAGCTGTCGCACGCGCCCGGCAACGGGGCCGCGATCGGCGGTCTCAAGGTGCAGACGGAGCACGCCTGGTTCGCCGCGCGCCCCTCGGGCACCGAGGACGTCTACAAGCTCTACGCCGAGTCGCTCCGCGGACCCGAGCACCTCGCACAGGTGCAGGCTGAGGCCCGCGAGGTGGTGTCGCAGGCCCTCGCCGGCGCCTGAGCACCCCGCCAGCCGGCCGCAGACAGACGAATCGCCCGAACCCACGCGAGGGACGCGGGGGTTCGGGCGACGTGTGTCCGGCCGCGGAGCCGGTCAGGAGCGCGTGACGCCCCGGCGACGCGTGAACAGGACGTACAGTCCGAGCACGATGATCGCTCCGAGGATGGATCCGATGATGCCCGCCGGCTGCAGGAAGCCGCCGTTCGGGTCGCTGCCGAAGATCAGGAAGCCGAGGAAGCCGCCGACGAACGAGCCGACGATTCCGAGCACGATGGTCAGCAGGATTCCCATGCTCTGCTTGCCGGGGATGACGGCGCGAGCGATGAGGCCGGCGATGAGGCCGATGATGATGAGGCCCAGAATTGTCCAGAGCATTGTTTCTCCTTCGTCTCGTGGACACTGCGGGGGGTGCGGTGTCTCGGGTGAGATGTCACGACGCTAGCGCCCCCGCGAATCACGATGCTCCCCCTACCGCCGCCGCGCGAAAAGCGCTATACGCGCGACGCTCGCGCGACGGGGAAGCGTTTTCCAGTGATCTGCGGCACAATGAACGGGTGCCCGACCTGACGCTCCGCCTCGATGAGGCCGACCTCACCGTGACCTCCGCCGGCGTGGACATCGCCCGCTACTCCTTCGCGCCAGGAGGTGCACCCTCCGAAGGTCCGAAGCCGTTCCTGCACCCCGTCCGCGCGCTCGACGGCGCGCCGCTCACGGCCTACCGGCCGTGGGACCACCGCTGGCACAAGGGCCTGCAGATGACGTGGACCCACGTGTCGGGACAGAACTTCTGGGGTGGCAACACGTACCGTCCCGAACACGGCGACTACGCCCTGCTCGACAACGTCGGCCGCATGCGCCACGACGGGTTCGCGGCGATGACGGCGGAGGGATCCGAGGTGTCGTTCACCGAAGACCTCACCTGGATCACCGCGGGCGGCGAGGACTGGATCGCCGAGACGAGGACGCACCGCTTCCACGGCGTCGACACCGCGCGGGGCCTCTGGGTGCTCGACTTCTCGACGACGCTGCGCAACGTCTCGGGCCGCGACCTCGAGTTCGGCAGCCCGACCACGCAAGGCCGCCCGAACGCCGGCTACACCGGCTTCGTGATCCGGATGCCGCGTGCCTGGACCGGGGGCCGTGTGCTGGCGGGCGGGCTCCCCGACGACGCGGGTGCCGACGCCGTGATGGGTCTCGAAGCCCCGTGGGTCGCGGTGTCGGGAGAGCACGACGAGTACGACGGCGGCGGCACGGTGCTCGCCTTCGCCGGCGCGTCGACCGGCGGGCCGGCGATCCGGTGGTTCGTGCGCAGCGAGCCCTTCCCGATCCTCGCGCCCTCCCCCTCGTTCGACAAGCACATCGTGCTCGCACCCGGGGCCGAGCTCTCGCTCGCGCACCGGCACGTCTTCGGCGACCGCATCTGGACTCCCGAGGAGACGCGGGCCCTCGCGGCCGACCTCGCGCCTTGAGGGCGCGGTTCGCGCCGGGTGCAGGCGTTTCGTCTCGCTCGTTCCTCGCTCGCTCAACGACCGGGAGAAGGTTCCTCGGTCGTTGAGCGAGGGAGCGCCAGCGACCGCGAGCACAGTTCCGGTCGTTGAGCGAGGGAGCGCCAGCGACCGAGACGAAACGCCCCGAACCGAACCGATACGCCGGGTGCACGCGTATTGGTCTCGCTCGTTCCTCGCTCGCTCAACGACCGCGAGCACAGTTCCGGTCGTTGAGCGAGGGAGCGCCAGCGACCGAGACGAAACGCCCCGAACCGAACCGATACGCCGGGTGCACGCGTATTGGTCTCGCTCGTTCCTCGCTCGCTCAACGACCGCGAGCACAGTTCCGGTCGTTGAGCGAGGGAGCGCCAGCGACCGAGACGAACGCCCCGAACCGAACCGATACGCCGGGTGCACGCGTATTGGTCTCGCTCGTTCCTCGCTCGCTCAACGACCGCGCGGCGGGAGGCCGGGATCGCGCTGACGTCAGCCCGGCATGACCTCCAACTGCGCGCGGACCGGGAGATCCCATGCCGAGGGGCCTGCCGCGATGACGTACGACCCCGGCTGGACGCGGAGGGCGCCGGCGTGGACCCAGTCGTCGACCGCGCCGGGAAGGCGCAGGTCGTCGTCCCACACCGCGAGGCGGCCGGGCGAGAACGAGAGCTCGACGTCGGCCACCTCGCCCGGCGCGAGCCGCACGCGGCGGTACGCCACCAGCACGCGGCGCGGGGTCGGGATGGCGAAGCCCGCCGACGGCAGCGCGTACAGCTGCACGAGCTCCTCGGCATCGCGGTCGCCGGTGTTGCGCACACGCACCACCGCGCCCACGGCGGGCTCGTCGGCGCGCGGTGCGAATCCGGCGTGCCGGTGCGTCGCGGCGGGCGCGGTGACAGCGGCATCCTGAACCGTCACCGACTCGTACGCGACGGTCGTGTAGGTGAGCCCGTGACCGAAGGCGAACGTGGGCGCCTCGGCCTGGTGGCGGTACGTCGCCCCCTGGCGGAGCGTGTCGTAGTCGAAGAGGTCGCCCGCCTGCTCCTCGGTGGCGAGCCAGCTCTGCGACAGGCGTCCCGACGGCTCCCTGTCGCCCGCGAGCACGTCGATGACGCCGTGCCCGAGCTCCTGCCCGCCGTGGCTCGACCACACGACGGTGGTGGCATCCGTGTCGTCCAGCACGTACGGGTAGCTCGACACGATCGTGAGCACGGCACGCGGGTTGGCCTCATGCGCGACGCGCCACACGTCGGCGGCCGCCGCGGGCAGCCGCAGGTGCGGCCGGTCCTCCGTCTCGCGGCCGGCCAGATGCGGGTCGTTGCCGACCGCCACGATGACGGCATCGGCACGCGCGGCCGCCTCTGCCACCGCCGACGCCCCCGAGCGCACGATGCGTACGCCGAACCGCTCGGCCTGGTCGAGGGTGACGGCCTCGGCGCCGAGCAGCCCCGAGTCGCGGAAGGTCCGCACCCAGCGCCCCGAGCCGAGGTGCAGGAGCGACCACGTGCCGTCGGCGTGCAGGTGCCGGCGGAAGCTCTCCTGCACGACCCAGCCGCCGACCCGCTCAGCGTCGGCGCGCATCGGCCAGGCGCCTCCGGTGAGCAGCAGTCCGCTCGCGTGGGAACGCAGGGTCAGGATGCCGTCGCCCCAGTCCGTCACATCGAACAGGGCATCCGCGCCAGCGCCGGCCGCCGACGCCTCGACGGTCGCACCGTCGGCGGCGGCGACGACGAAGCGGGCGTTCGAGGCCGCGCGGAGTGCCACGGTGTCGGCCCCCGTGACGACCTCGGCCTCGCCGAAGCGCTCCGCGGCCGCCGCACCGATCCCGACCGCGTACGGCGGCGTGCCGGCGTACCAGTCCGTCAGCACCGCGTCGGCGAGCGGTCCGACGACCGCGACCCGCTTCGCGTCCGAAAGTGGCAGCACTCCGTCGTCGTTCCGCAGCACGACGACGGAGCGCGCCACCGTCTCTCGGGCGAGCGCACGCGCCTCCGGCGCGTCGATCGCCCCGACGCCGATGCCCGCATAGGGGTCGTCGGCGCCGTCGAACTCACCGGTGCGGATGCGCAGCTCGAGCAGCCGCACCACCGCCCGGTCGATGTCGTCCGTCGTGAGGAGCCCGGCGCCGAGCGCCTCGCGGAGGTAGCCGATGGTGGGCTCCGCGTTCGCCTCGTTGTCGGTGAACGAGTCGAGTCCCGATCGCACCAGAGCCGCCGCCGCGTGGACGTGGTCGGGCTGGGCGCGCTGGGTGGTCACCAGGAAGGTCGGGGCACCGGCATCCGACACCACCGCGATCGACTCGTCCGACCACGACCGGGCCTCGGCGACGAGCTCGGGCTGCGTGTGGGCGGGGACGCCGTTGACCTGGTTGTAGGCGAGCATGATGCCGCCGGCGGCGCCCGCCTCGAGGGCTCCGCGGAAGGCGGGCAGCTCCTCTTCGTGAAGGGTGCGCAGCGACATCTCGGACGACGTCGTGGAGCGGTCGGTCTCGTTGTTGTAGGCGAGGAAGTGCTTGAGCGCGGGCACCGTGCGCCAGACCCGCGGGTGGTCGCCGCGAAGGCCCTGCGAGTAGGCGGTGCCGAACTCGGCGGTGACGTGCGGATCTTCGGAGTAGCCCTCTTCGTTGCGCCCCCACGCCGGGTGACGCAGCGTGTTGACGACCGGCGCCCAGACGTTGAGGCTCACCATCGGGTTCTCGGCGCGCTTTGCGCGCACCTCGACGGCGGCGACCTCGCCGACCTGGCGTACGAGTTCGGTGTCCCACGTCGCCGCGAGCCCGACGGGCTGCGGGAACACCGTCGCGCGACCGAGCCACGCCGCGCCGTGCAGCGCCTCGCAGCCGGTGTGCCACGCGGCGACGCCCAGCCGCTCGATCGCGGGGGCCGCCTGGTGCAGCATCGCGATGCGCTCGTCGGGCGTCAGCCGGTCGAGCAGGTCGCGGGCCCGCACGGCCAGCGGCTGGTCGACCTGCCGGAACACCGGGGTGTGCTCGGCCGGGTGCTCCGCGATCGGCCGCGTCCCGGCATCCGTCATGGTCTCATTCATCGCTCGTCCTCGATCTCGATGCGGATCTCTCCGGATGCTTCGGCCCGAGCGGTCTGCTCGCCCACCTGCAGCGCCCAGGGCGCGTGTGCGTCGTCCGACGAGGCGATGATCGCGGTGCCCTCGCGGCGCACGCGGAACGTCGTCGCGCCGACCCCGTCGATCGAGCCCTTGGCGTCGTGACCCGGCACGCGCGTGACGGCGTCGTAGCCGTCGGGCAGCGCGAAGCAGCGCAGCGTGACGCCGTCGGACCAGTCGTAGTCGGGACGGCTGTCGTCGGCGCCGAAGGGCAACACCGTGCCCGGGCGCACGCGCAGCGGCACCGAGTCGTAGCCGTGCGTCTCACCGACCCATCGTCGGCCGTCCACGACGGAGCCGTCGACGAGCGAGGTCCACTGCCCCTCGGGCACGTAGTACTCGACCGTGCCGTCGGCGGTGAACACCGGTGCGACCAGCAGCGAGTCGCCCAGCATGTACTGGGTGTCGGCGTCGAAGCCCGAGCGGTCGCCGGGGAACTCGAGCGCCATCGGGCGCATCATCGGCGTTCCCTCGTGATACGCCTGCTCGGCGGCGCCCGCGAGGTAGGGCATGAGCCGCATCTTGAGCTTCGTGAAGGTGCGGGCGATGTCGACGGCCTCGTCGTCGAACGCCCACGGCACGCGCACCGACGACGAGCCGTGCAGGCGCGAGTGCGACGACAGCAGCCCGAAGGCCAGCCAGCGCTTGAACAGGCCCGGGTCGGGCGTGCCCTCGAATCCGCCGATGTCGTGGCTCCAGTAGCCGAAGCCCGACATCGCGAGCGAGAGCCCGCCGCGCAGCGACTCGGCCATCGACAGGAACGTCGAGTCGTTGTCGCCGCCCCAGTGCACCGGGAACTGCTGCGAGCCCGCGGTGGCCGAGCGGGCGAAGACGACCGCGTCGCCGACGCCGTGGTGGCGCTCGAGCGCGCGGAAGACGACCTCGTTGTAGAGCTTCGCGTAGTAGTTGTGCATGCGGTGCGGGTCGGAGCCGTCGTGCCACACGACGCCCTCGACCGGGATCCGCTCGCCGAAGTCGGTCTTGAACGCATCGACGCCCTGGTCGAGCAGACCCTGCAGCTTCGCGACGTACCAGTCCGCGGCATCCGGGTTGGTGAAGTCCACCAGGCCCATGCCCGCCTGCCACATGTCCCACTGCCACACGCTGCCGTCGGTGCGCAGGAGCAGGTAGCCGTTCTCGGCCGCCTCGCGGAACAGGGCGGACCGCTGTGCGATGTAGGGGTTGATCCACACCGACACGTGCACGTCGCGCTCGTGCATGCGTGCGATCTGGCCGACCGGGTCGTGGAAGGCGCGGGCGTCCCACTCGAAGTCGGTCCACTGGTACTCGCGCATCCAGAAGCAGTCGTAGTGGAAGACCGACAGCGGGATGTCGCGCTCGGCCATGCCGTCGACGAAGGCCGTCACGGTGTCTTCGTCGTAGCTGGCGGTGAAGGATGTCGTCAGCCACAGCCCGAACGACCACGCGGGCACGCGCGCCGGGCGCCCGGTGAGCGCCGTGTAGCGACGCAGCACGTCCTTCGGCTCGGGACCGGCGATCACGTAGTACTCGAGCGATTCGCCGTCGACCGAGAACTGCACGCGCGAGTTCACCTCGCTGCCCACCTCGAACGAGACGTTCGCGGGGTTGTCGACGAAGACGCCGTAGCCGCGGCTCGTGAGGTAGAACGGCACGTTCTTGTACGCCTGCTCGCTCGAGGTGCCGCCGTCGGCGTTCCACGTGTCGACGGTCTGGCCGTTCTTCACGAACGCCCCGAACCGCTCGCCGAGGCCGTAGACGCGCTCACCCGGCTCGATGCTCAGCTGCTGGTGTACCCAGGTCGGCTGCGTGCCTCCGGCGGCGGTGCCCGCTGTGCCGGCGGTGCCCGGCGTGCCGGTCGTGCCGTTCTTGCCGCTCGTGCCGGTGAAATGCCCGATGGACCGGGGCAGCGAGCTGGTGAGCACGCGCCCGTCGCTCTCGAAGTCGACGCGCCACTGACCCGCCGCCCGGACGACCCGCGCGGTCAGCGGACCGGAGCGCAGGACGCCGGCCTCGTCGTCGATGGCGATCTCGGGGCGGAAGCCCTCTTCGCCGAACACCTCGAAGTCCGGCCCGCGATGCACCGCACCCTGGTGCCGCTCGACCCGCACCTTGACGACGCCGGGCGCCGGCGCCGAGAAGGTCACCGTGAGCATCGCGCGGTTCAGGGTGTCGCCGCGGTCGCGGATGACCGCGGTCGGCGCGTAGACCGTCATGGTGCCCGCCGCCTCGTCGTGGCGGATGTCGTCGACCTCGACTGCGTACAGCGGGGCGAGCCCCGGCCGGGTGAGCCAATAGCCATCGGTGAACTTCACTCTGCGTGCCTTTCGATGAGCACCATGGCGGCGCCGGGGGCCAGAGTGGCCTGGCCGTCGACATCCGCGTCCGACAAGAGATCCCGGTGGGGTCCGGGCACGGTGACGTGCCGCGTCCCCTCACCGTGGTTGAGCAGGAAGAGGGCGTCGCCGCGACGGATCCCCTCGACGTCTTCGGGCAGCACGCGCTCCGGCACGACGCCGGTCACGCCTGCCGCGTCGAGGGCCTCGTCGAGGACGGCGGCGAGAGCGGCATCCGACAGCACGGCGCCGAGGTACCAGGCCGTGCCCTCCCCCACGCGGTGCCGCGTGATCGCGGGCGCGCCGGCGAGGTGCCCGCCCTCGAAGCGCGCGAGCACCTCGGCGCCGTCCGCGCGCAGGCGTTCACCGAGCACGGATGCCTCGGCCCTCGCCGGGCCGGTCGTCCAGGCGGATTCCGCCGCGACGGGCGTGGGGGCGTCCGGCAGGCCCACCCACTCCTCGCCGCTCACGCCGACGAGGTCGCGCAGCAGCACCGGCGAGCGTCCGGTGAGGATCCCCGCGTTCGCGTCGGCGACACCGGAGAACGGCCCCACCACGAGGCTCGCACCGCGCTCGACCGCCGCGCGGAGGGCGGTGGCGGCATCCGTCTCGACGATGTACGAGTGCGGCACGAGCACCGCCGCATAGGACGACAGGTCGGCGCCCGGCTTCACGAGGTCGACCGCGATGCCCCGGCGCCACAGCGCGCGATGCCAGCGCTGCACCTGCTCGAGGGTGCGCAGGCGCTCGGTCGGCCGCCCGGGCTCCTCGGCGGCCCACCACGAGGGCCAGTCGAAGAGGACGCCGACGGATGCCGCCACCCGCCCGCCGACGACCGGCCGCAGCTTCTGCAGGTCGGCGCCGAGGGCGCAGGCGCTCGCGAACACCTCGGTGTCGGCGCCGGCGTGCGGCAGCAGCGCGGAGTGGAAGCGCTCGGCCCCGGTGCGCGCCTGGCGCCACTGGAAGAAGCAGATCGCGTCGGCACCGCGCGCGACCGCCTGGAGCGAGTCGAGGCGCGCGCGGTCGGCGGTCTTGGGCAGGTTGTGCGGGCGCCACGAGGTCGCACTCACCGCCTGCTCCATCAGGGCCCACGGCCGCCCGCCGCCGAGCGAGCGCATGAGGTCCTGCACGAGGGCGATGTCGGACGACGCGGTCGCCGAGCCGTGATCGGGGTACTGGTCGTCGGCGATGACGTCGACGTCGGCCGCCCATTCCCAGAGGTCGGTGAGCGGCTCGAAGCCCATGAAGTTCGTCGTGATGGGCTGCGTCGCCCCGGCCGCGCGGATCGCATCGCGCTGCTCGGTGAACACGCGCTGCAGGGCCCACGAGGTGTAGCGGCGGAAGTCGAGCGACTGCGCCGGGTTCACCAGATACGGCATGCGGCGCGGCGGCAGGATCTCGTCGAAGTCGCGGTAGCGCTGGGCCCACACGAGCGTGCCCCACGCGTCGTTGAGCGCCTCGATCGTGCCGTAGCGCTCGCGCAGCCACAGCCGGAACTCGCGCGCCGCCTCGTCGCCGAAGTCGATCTGGCCGAACTCGTTGCCGACGTGCCACATGCGCACCGCGGGGTGGTCCACGTAGCGCTCGGCCATCGCGGTCGCGATGGACAGCGCGTGCTCGCGGTACACGCGCGACGCGGGCGTGAACTGGTTGCGCGATCCGGCGACGAGGCGCACGCCGTCGGGGTTCACCGGCAGCGTCTCGGGGTGGAGGATGCCGAGCCACGGCGGCGGCGAGGCCGTCGGGGTCGCGAGGTCCACGGCGATGCCGTGCGCATGCAGCAGATCGAGCACCTCGTCGAGCCACCCGAAGTCGAGTTCTCCGGGCGACGGCTCGAGGCGCGCCCAGCTGAAGACGCCGACGGTCACGAGGTTGACGCCCGCGCGGACCATGAGCTCGGCATCCTCGCGCCAGATGTCACGCGGCCACTGCTCGGGGTTGTAGTCGCCGCCGAAGCAGAGGCCGAGCTCACCGGCGAGCTCGCCGAAGGCGTCGACGCGACGGGGGTGCAGGGTGGCGGCCATGGAGCGGGGAACCTCTTCGCTGAGTTTCGTCGTGGGCGATGTCGTCGGATCAAGAAGTCGGAGCGGACTTTCGAAGCGCTTCAACACCGAGAACATATACTAAGGCTGTGACGATGTCCACGCGCCGCGATGACGCGGCCCCGCCGGCCCGCTCGGAGGCTCTGCACGTGCTCCGCGCGTCGGCGCCGGCAGCCCGCTGGCTCGAGGCGTACCCAGTGGGCAACGGCCTGCGCGGCGCGATGTGCGCCGGACTCGCCGGGGGCGACCGGCTGTGGCTGAACGACATCACCGCCTGGTCGGGGCATGCCGAGGCGGATCCGCTCGAGGGCGTCACCGCGCGTGGCGCCGAGGGCCTCGCCGCCGTTCGCGCGGCGATCGACGCCGGCGACCTCGGCACTGCGGAGGCGCTCCTGCAGCGGCTGCAGACGCCGTGGGTGCAGGCCTACCTGCCGCTCGGCTGGATCGACATCGAGGTGGTCGGTCCAGGTGGCGCGGGCTCGGGGCGTTTCGTCTCGGTCGCTGGCGCTCCCTCGCTCAACGACCGGGAACGGGACCGCGAGCGAGACGAAACGCCCCGCGTTGGCCCGGTCGTTGAGCGAGCGAGGAACGAGCGAGACGAAACGCCCCGGACCTTCGAGCGGCGCCTGGACCTCACGACCGGCGTCGCGACGCATTGCTACGACGGGGTGACCCACCGCACCTGGGCGGACCTGGCGACCGGGCTGATCATGCACGAGATCACGGCCGAAGAGCCGATCACGGTGCGGCTCCACGTGGGTTCGCTGCTGCGCGCGGCGTCCGCTCCCGCGGACATGGACGGCGACCTCGTGACGCAGTGGCTGCTTCCGGTCGACGTCGCACCCGGGCACGAGCAGCCGGCCGAGCCGATCCGCTACGACGCGGCCGGACGCCGCGGCGCGATCGTCGTGCGGTCGCTCGGCGCGGCCGACGTGACCGACGGTGTGCTCACGACCGCCGCCGCCGAGACGCAGCTGTTCGCCGTCGCCACGGCCACCGCGCCCTCGTTGCCCGGCGAGCCCGCCGATGACCGCGCTGCGCGGCAGCGGGCGCAGGACCTGCTCCGCGGCATCCCGGATTCCGGTGACGTCGCCACCGCCGCGAACGAGCTGCTCGCCGCGCACAGCGCCGCGCACGGCGCGCTCTACGAACGGTGCGCGCTGGAGCTTCCGGCTGCGCCCGGCGCCCACAGCGTCGACACCGCGGAGCGCGTGCGACGCGCGCAGGATCACGACGATCCTTCGCTCGCGGCGCTCGCCTTCCATTACGGGCGTTACCTGCTGATCGCGTCGTCGCAGCCGGGAGGCCTCCCGATCACCCTGCAGGGCCTGTGGAACGCCGAGCTTCCGGGCCCGTGGTCGAGCGCGTACACCCTCAACATCAACACCCAGATGGCGTACTGGCCCGCCGAGACGACCGGCCTCGCCGAGTGCCACGAGCCGTTGCTGCGGTTCACGCGGCGCCTCTCCGAGACCACCGGCCCCGCGGTCGCGCGCGAGCTCTACTGCGCGGACGGCTGGGTGGCGCACCACAATTCGGATGCCTGGGCGCACGCGGCACCCGTGGGCGCAGGACGCGGCGACCCCGCCTGGGCGAACTGGTCGCTGGGTGGCGTGTGGCTCGCGCTGCACCTGTGGGAGCACTACTCGTTCAGCCGCGATCGGGCCTTCCTCCGCGCGGAGGCGTGGCCCGTCCTCGCGTCGGCCGCGGCGTTCGCGCTGTCGTGGATCCAGACCGACGGCGAACGCGCCTGGACGAGCCCGTCGACCTCGCCCGAGAACCACTACGTCGATGCCGACGGCCGCGAGCGCGGTGTCGCCGTCTCGGCGACGATGGATGTCGCCCTGCTGCGGGAACTGGCGGCCGTCTGCCGCGCGGGTGCCGACGTGCTCGGCCCGGTGGTGGCCGGCGACGAGGCGTGGATCGCGCTGCTCTGCGAGCGCACCGGCATGCTGCCCACGCCACGGGCATCGGCGCGCGGGGACCTGCTCGAGTGGGATCGCGAGCGCACCGAGGCCGAGCCCGAGCACCGGCATCTCTCCCACCTCATCGGCCTGTTCCCGCTGGCGCAGATCACGCCGGAGGCCACGCCGGAACTCGCGCATGCGGCATCCGCATCCATCCGCCTGCGAGGCGCCGAGTCGACGGGCTGGGCGCTCGCGTGGCGCGCCGCCATGCAGGCGCGTCTCGGCGACGGCGCGGCCGTGCACACCCAGCTGCGGCTGGCGCTGCGCCCCGCGGACGGCGAGTCCGGGGCGCACCGCGGCGGGCTCTATCCGAACCTCTTCAGCGCCCACCCGCCGTATCAGATCGACGGCAACCTGGGCGTGACCGCGGCGATCGCCGAGGCCCTGGTGCAGTCCTTCGACGAGCCCGCGGGGCGCGAGGCTCCCGGGTTCGGGGCGGATTCGCTCCCCCGGGGCGCGGATTCGCCGCCCCAAGGGACGGAATCCGCCCCGAACCGCCCGGAGATCGACCCCGCCCGCGTGCGGCTGCGGCTGCTGCCCGCGCTCCCGCCGGCCTGGCCCGACGGCGCCGTGCGCGGCATCCGCTCCCGCGGCGACGTGTCGGTCGACGTGGAGTGGGCCGGCGGACGACTCGTGCGTGCTCGGCTTCGGGCAGGCGCGCAACCGACGACAATGATGGTGCACGGGCCGGACGGTTCGCTCGGCACATTTGAGCTCACCCCCGGAACCACGCGGGTGATCGAAGCAGCAGAACGGGGAACCTCATGGTGACGATCGCGGACGTCGCACAGGCGGCGGGCGTGTCGATCTCGACGGTGTCGTACGTCATGAGCGGCAAGCGGGCCATCTCGCAGGAGACGCGCGACCGCGTCGAGAAGGCCATCGACAACCTCGGCTTCAGCCCGCACGCTGGCGCCCGCTCGCTGGCGTCGCGCTCGACGAACGTCATCGGACTCCAGGCGCCGCTGCGCACCGGCGTCGACGTGCACGTCGTGATGCAGATCGTCACCGGCGTGGTCACGCAGGCGCGCAAGCACGGCTACGACATCCTGCTGCTCGCGAGCGACGACGCCAAGGCGCTGCAGCGGGCGGCGAAGGGATCGATGGTGGACGCGCTGCTGGTGATGGATGTCGAGTCCGACGACCCCCGCATCGACACGCTGTCGCAGCTGGGGCATCCGAGCGTCCTGATCGGCCTGCCGGAGGGCCGTCGCGCGATCCCCTGCGTCGACTTCGACTTCGAGGCCGCCGGCTGGCTGGCGGTGGACCGTCTCGTCGCACTGGGGCACCGGCGCGTCGCCCTCATCGGCTCGCCCCCCGAGGTCATGTCCCGCCACACGTCGTATGCCGACCGCCTGGCGCGCGGCTTCCTCGCGGCGTGCGAGGCAAACGGCGTGACCGGCACCGTGCACGCGTGCCCCAGCAGCGCCGAGTCGGTCGCTACCGTCGAGGCCGTGATGGCCGAGAACCCCGACATCACCGGCTTCTTCGTGCACAACGAGGGCGCGCTGCCGCACGTCGCGACGACCATCGCGCAGCGCGGTCACACGCGCGGCGACGACCTCGCCGTGGTCGCCCTGTGCCCCGACGACGTCGCCCGCTCGGTGTCCGGGCTCGCCGACAGCATCGCCGTGCCGGCGGAAGCCATCGGCGCGGCGGCGACCGACATGATCTGCGAGATCCTCGCGAACGGCGCGAAGCCGGCGGTGCGGCTGCTGCCGCCCGCCCTCACCGGAAGCACCACCGCCCCGTGACCGCGAACCGGGCCGGGTGACGCGCATGCGGATCGACCCCGACAGCCGCACCCTCGGCGGCTTCTCCACGTTCCTCACGTTCGTCGCGCTCAACCTCCTGTACATCCTGCTCTGCCTGCCGATTTTGACGATCGGCGCCGCCACCAGCGCCCTCTACGAGGTCACGATCCGCTACTCCGACGACGAGAGCGGACGGCCGCTGAAGGACTTCTTCCCCGCGTTCCGCGCGAACTTCGCGCGGGCGACCGTCCTGATGCTCTGCCTGCTCCTGCCGGCGGCGCTGCTCGGCTTCTCGAGCGTGTTCTGGTTCGCGCACCCCGCGCTCTTCGCCGGCGTGGCCGGTGTGGCCGCGGTCATCGGCGCCGTGTACCTCTTCGCCGCGTTCCTCTACGCGATGGCGCAGGTCGCGTTCTTCGACAACACGGTGCGCCAGACGCTCAAGAACGCGCTGCTGCTGCCCGCGGCGGAGCCCGTCCGCACGCTCGGCGTGCTCATCATCCCGGTGACCGCTGTCGCGCTCATGATCCTGTTCCCGCCGGCGGCGATCCTCGTCGGCACGATCGGCTTCTCGGTCGGCGCCTACGCGACCGCGTTCCTCTTCCGCAGCGTCTTCACCCGCCACGCCGCCTGACACCGCCTCCTTCGGCCCTCCGCCGACGGCGGGCTCCGCAGCCGGGCGTCGGGCGCCGCAGCCGGGCGCCGGGCGCCGCAGCCGTTCCGCGGATCCCGAATCCCCTGTCTCACCGAGACAAGGGAGTCTCGGTGAGACCCAGGACCTCGCCCCCGGTGTCGGCGGGAATCCCCGGCTTCGACGACGCGCACCCCGGTCGGGCATCAGCGTGCGCGTGCGCGGCATGGGGACACCGGAGGCTGGGCTTCGACAAAGCACGGGCCCCGGCATCCGTGTCACTCACCCCTCCTCATCTGAGGACAGGACCCGAGATGCGGACGGTTCATCGGGGACCGCTCCTCACCTCGGCAAGGATCCTCAGACGAGGATGCTTGCGAGCCCGGGGCCCACGGTCCTCAGGTGAGGACCTGTGCCGAATTGCAGACCGATACGCGCGGATACCTCCTCATCTCGGCACACGTCCTCAACTGAGGATGAGAGAAGTCCCAAGGAAACGGATGCCGTATCCCCGGCAACGACGAAGGGCTCCGGATGCCGCACCCCCGGCAAACACAAAGGGCCCGGGATGCGGCCGCCCGGGGCACGACGAAGGGCCCGGGATGCTGCATCCCGAGCCCTTCGCGTCGTGCGGGTGTCAGCCGGCGAACTCCTCCGCCACGGCGACGCGCGCGTCGTTCTGCGACTTCGCGTTGTCCATGTCGAACTCGAGCACCTGCTCGTAGCCGAGGCCGTTCGCGGTCTCGATGAGCTCGTCGCGGAGCGACTCGAACTGCGCCTCGCTGTCGGCGAAGACCATCTGCCACGAGAGCTGCTTGATGATCTCCTTGACCTGGTTGCGGAGCGTCTCGATCTCGGAGCTGTCGGCCGGCGCGGTGTAGCTCGCACCCGGGGCGACGAGCACCTGGTCGTTCGTCTGCAGGTACTCCATCGTGGAGGTGGCGCCGCCCATCTTGCCCGACCAGTCCTCGGTGAGGGGGTTGGCGATCGACGCCTGGTAGGTCGGCCAGAACGTGTAGCTGTACGGCAGCCCGGTCTCGGTGTCGACCTCGATCGGGAGGACAGCGCTCAGGTTGAGGGCCGAGACGCCGTCGGCGTAGTCGCCGCCGCCCCACTCCTCGGGAACCGTCGCACCGCCCTCGAGGAAGACCTGGTTGCCGAAGTCGGTCAGCTCCGGCTCACCGGCGTCGTTGACGTCCCAGGTGAGACCCTGGGGGCCGGCCGATGCGCCGGTCTGGCTGCTGTTGGCATACGCGCCCTCGGCGGAGTACAGCCAGTCGATGAACGCCGCGATGCGCTCAGGGTCCTCGGCCTTCGAGCCGATGGCGAACACGGGCTTGCCGCCGTACGCCTCGGCGCCGTACGAGAAGATGTTCTGGTCTTCGAGCGGCACCATCTGGAAGCCCTTGCCCGCGGCCATGTTCTCTTCGGTGTTGTACGCCGACTGGCCGAGCCACGGCCACCACGAGAACAGCACCTGCCCGTTCTGGAACTTCGAGAACAGGGTGTCGTAGTTCTGCGTCGTCGACTCGGGGTCGACCAGGCCCAGCTGGTTGGCGTCGAAGTACAGCTTCAGGTTGCGCATGTACTCGCTGTCGGGGTCGAGGATGCTCTGGTAGTCCGAGCCGTCGGCCTTGGCCAGCACGAAGCCGATCTCGTCGTAGCCGTAGAAGCAGGCGGGCTGCTTGGCCGTGACCATCATGTTGCCGTCCCAGTCCTTGAACAGCGAGAAGGCGTAGGTGGGCTGGCCGTTGTCGGCGGTGGGGTGGGCCGCCTGCATGTCGGCGAGCACCGGGAGGAGGTCTTCGAGGGTGCCGATCCGGGGGTAGCCGGCCTCCTTGTAGTAGTCCCAGCGCACGTACGGGCCGAACGTGGGGTTCAGGCCCTCCGACGGTTCGGTGGGCTTGAGCGACGAGACCGAGGACGGGAAGCCGTAGACGCCGTCCTTCCCGTCGTTGAGCTTCTCGACGGCCGCGTCGAACTCGGCGACGTTGTCCATCGCGCCGTAGTAGTTTGACGAGTCCTGAACGAGACCGCCCTCGATGAGCTCGTCGAGCTTCTCGCCCTTGTCGGTGATGATCAGGTCACCCAGGTCGCCGGCCGCGACGCGGGTGTTGTAGAGGGTGTCACCGCCGCCCGCGACGTTCGGGGCGATGATGTTCAGCTTCATGTTGAACTTGTCTTCGACGATCTTGGCGAACCAGCCCTGCTGGATGCCCATGTAATTCGCGAGACCGTCGAACACGTCGATCGTGATCTCCTCGTCCCACTTCTCGGGGAACTCGTCGATCGCGCCCTGCTCGGCACCGCCCGCACTGCAGGAGGCGAGCGACCCCGCGGCGAGCAGCGCCACGAGTGCCAGGGACACCTTCTTTCGAAGCTTCATTGCTTTCCTTTCTTGGTGGTGCGTGGTCGCCGTCAACCCTTGACGGCGCCCAGCATGATGCCCTTCACGAAGAAGCGCTGGAACAGGGGGTAGATGAAGATGATGGGCAGCACGACCAGCACCGAGACGGTCATGCGTATCGAGGTCGGCGTCTGCTGGGTCGCCACCCCGGCGATCTGCCCGAGATTGCCGCCGGCGTTCTGCGCGGCCTGGGCGAGACTCGACGCCTGGTTGATGAACATGTACAGCAGGTACTGCAGCGTGTACAGGCTCTGATCGGTGATGTAGATCAGGGTGTCCTGGAAGCTGTTCCACTGCGTGACCGCGCTGAAGATCGCGATCGTCGCGAGGATCGGCGTCATGTTCGGCAGGTACACGCGGAAGAACACCTGCAGGATGTTGGCGCCGTCGACCTCGGCGGCCTCCTGCAGCTCCCGCGGCATCGACTCGACGTAGGTCTTCGCGAGGATGACGTTGAACGGCTGCACCACGAACGGCAGCACGTACACCCAGAAGTTGTTGGTCAGCCCCAGGGTCTTCATGATGATGAACACCGGGATCAGACCCGCGCTGAAGTACATCGTGATGATGAGGAAGCGGTACCAGAACTTGCGTCCCCACATGCGGGTCTGCGTGAACATGAACCCGAGGAACGCGGAGGCCAGCACGGTGAGCACCGTGCCGATCACGGTGCGCCCGACGCTGACCACGGCCGCCATCGGCAGCCCGGGCAGCTGGAACACCTGACCGTAGTTCGACAGGTGGAACCCGACCGGCCAGAGGCGCACGTCGCCCAGCGCCGAGACGTCGTTGGCGCTGACCGAGTTGATGATCAGGTAGTAGAAGGGGTAGGCGCAGATGAGCGCGAACAGCAGGAACAGCGTGTAGTTCCCGATGCGGAACAGGATGTCGCCGGCCGAGGCGCGGTAGCGCGCCGAGGTGTCGCCGCGCTTGGTGGTGGTGAGCGTCTTGGTCATCGTCGTCGTCATGGCCGGCCCCTCACACGATCGATTCGCCGCGGACGCGCTTGGAGACCGCGTTGACGGTGAGCAGGAGGGCGACTGAGATGAGGCTCTTGAGCATGCCGATCGCGGTGGCGAGCGACAGGCTGTTGCCCGTCATGCCGATGTTGTAGACGTACAGGTCGAGCACCTGGATCCACTCCTTGTTGAACGCGTTCTGGAACACGTAGTACTGCTCCATCCCGTTGTTCAGGATGTTGGCGATCGACAGCAGCAGCAGCACGAGGTAGGTGGGCATCAGCTGCGGGAGCGTGATGTAGCGCATCAGCTGGAAGCGCCCGGCCCCGTCGATGCGGGCTGATTCGTACAGCGACTGGTCGATGCCGGCGATCGCGGCGAGGTAGATGATCGCGCCCCAGCCGAGGCCCTTCCAGATGCTCCAGAGCGTCATGGTGATCCAGACGTTCTGGTCGCTGTCGAGGAACTTGATCGGCGTGGTGATGAGGCCCGCGTCGTTGAGGACGTCGTTCACGAGCCCGGAGCTGGAGAACAGCGAGAAGGCGATCATGTAGACGAGCACCCACGAGATGAAGTTCGGCAGCGCTGTGAGGGTCTGCACCGAGCTGCGGAACCAGGGCGCCTTGATCTCGTTGAGCAGGATCGCGAAGAAGAGCGGCAGGACGGATGTCGCGATCCCCAGGAAGCTGATCGCCAGGGTGTTCATCAGCACCTGGCCGATCTGGGCCATCTGCGTGGGCGAGCTCACCAGCATCTGGAACCACTGCAGGCCGACGAACTCGCTGCCCTCGATCCCGAGCGCCGGCTTGTAGTCGTACAGCGAGTAGATCCAGCCGTACAGCGGCAGGTACGAGAACAGGAACGCCAGGACCAGGAAGGGGACGATGCAGAGGAACAGCGTGAACGAGGTCCGGCTGCCTGCGGGCCGCAGCCGGCGGCCGCGGCGCTTCTTCGCGTTCTGATCGAGGTTGTGGACGGCCGCCTCCTGGAAGACCGTCTGCGCCTGCGCCTGGGTGGTCATCGGACCGTGACCGGGGGCCGGACCACCGAGGTCGCCGCCGTCTGAGCATGACGCCGTCCCATGTCACTCCTTCGTGTACGTGGCTGCCGCTCCGTCGAGGGGGCGGAATCCGAGGTTCGTTGTCGAACCGCTTCGATTTCGAACCGCTTCGATTGAAGAGTAGGCGCGAGCACGTGATTCGTCAAATGTCTGGCCGTAACGCCGAGGTAACGATCGCCATCGCCTCCGGCGCGGCGACCACCCTATGGAAAGCGCCTACCATGGTCGCATCGGACGCGCGGGGGCGTTCGTCCCCGGTCAGGCGCCGGGTGAGAGAGACGGAACAGGCGAGATGAAGCGAGTCGGCATCCGCGATGTCGCCGAGCGCGCCGGCGTCTCGATCAGCACCGTCTCGAACGCGCTCAACCGGCCGCACATGGTCAGCGAGCGGCTGATCCATCGCGTCAGGTCGGCGGCCGACCAGCTCGGCTACGTGCCTCTGCAGGCCGCGCAGCAGCTGCGCGCGGGACGATCGGGCCTCCTCGGCATGACCGTCATCAACATCGCCAACCCGTTCTTCGCCGACATGGTCGCCGGCGCCGAGGACGCCGCCTCCGCCGCCGGCCTGCGTGTGCTCGTCGGCAACTCCGGCGACGACGCCGCCAAGGAGCGCGACCACCTCGAGCTGTTCGAGCGCGTGCAGGTCGAGGGCGCCCTGGTGAGCCCGTTCGGTCCGCTCGCGCCGTGGCTGGACCGACTGCGCGGCCGCGGCATCCCGGTCGTCATGGTCGACGCCGTCGACGACACCGGCGAGCTGCCCTCCGTCTCCTTCGACGACATCGCCGGCGGCCGGCTCGCCGCACAGCACCTGCTCGACGCGGGTCGCCGCCGGCTGGCGTTCGTGGGCGCCCGCGAGGACGTCCGTCAGGTGCGCGAACGCCTGCAGGGCGCGCGACTCGCCGTGACGGCGCAGCCGGGCGCGTCCATCGAGCCGATCTGGACGGCGCGCACCACGTCCGCGGCCGGCCTCGCCTACGGCGCGGAGCTCGCCACCCGCTCCCCCGCCGACCGGCCCGACGGCATCGTCACGTCGAACGACCATCTCGCGATCGGCCTCGTGCACGGCCTCATATCGCACGGTGTGCGCGTCCCCGAGGATGTCGCCGTCGTGGGCTACGACGACATCGAGTTCGCGGCGATCGCCGCCGTGCCGCTCACCTCGGTACGCCAGCCCGCGCGGGAGATGGGCCGCACCGCGGCCGAGATCCTGCTGGCCCGCATCGCCGGAACAGCCGGCGCCGAGCTCGGCAACGTGGTGTACCAGCCCGAGCTCGTCGTGCGGGAATCGACCCGCGGCGCAGCCGTCAGCTGACGAGCTGCGAGCCTCGCGCGGGCCCATCGCCGTCCCGCCGCTCGATGGCGCGCAGCGAACGCCCCACGTAAGCCGCGATGCGGCGCGCGCCCTCTTCGCGAAAGTGCGTGTCGTCGGCGAGCCCGTCTGGCCACAGCGGATGCTCACCCGGCGCGAAATGCGAGAGGAGAGCGGCGGATGCCTCGGCCCCGAGGTCTTCGTAGAGCCACGTGGTGAACACCGTCAGGTCGATGAGCGGCACGTCGAGGTCGTGCGCCACGTCCCGCACGGCGTTGGGGTAGTCGCCGTGCGTGGGAGTCACCCGGTCGCCCTCGAACCACCGCCGCTCGACGGACGTGCACAGCACGGCGACGGCGCCCCGGCCGCGGACGTCGTCGACCATGCCGCGCAGGTTCGCGGTGTAGCCGGCGCGCGCGGCGAGCTCGGGCAGCTTCTGGTCGTTGTGCCCGAACTGGATGACGACGGTGTCGCCGGGCTCGACGCCGTCGACGAGGCGCGCCCACGATCCGTCGGCGAGGAAGGACGCGGTGGTGGCCCCGCCGTAGGCCAGGTTGCGCACCGGCGCCTCGACGACGGGCTCGATGTACGAGCCCCACCCCGTCATGGGCAGCTCCTCGGGTTTCGCGGGTGCGACCGTCGAGTCGCCTGCCAGGTGGTACGTCATCTCCGGCCCTTCCGGCCGCTGGTCGCGGCATCCTCGGTACCATTGCATCATGACGCAGAAAGCGTTTACCGGCGCCATCCGCACGATCTCCATCGCCCAGGGCCCTCGACCCGGGCGATCGGTGCTGCGCCTGCTCGCGCGGCGTCCGGGCCGCATGACGATCGCGATCCTCGCGTTCGCCTGCAAGGAGATCCCGCTGTGGTTCCTGCCGGTGGTGACCGCGCAGATCATCGACCTCGTCGCGACCGGCGGCGAGGTGTCGACGGTGCTGATCTGGTTCAGCGTGGCGGCGGTGCTCCTCGTGCAGAACTACCCCATGCACATCGTCTACACCCGCAACTTCATGACGGTGGTGCGCGACACCGGCGCCGACCTCCGCAACGCCCTCGCCGCGCGGCTGCAGAGCCTGTCGATCGGGTACCACACGCGGGTGAGCTCCTCGATCGTGCAGACCAAGGTCGTGCGCGACGTCGAGAACGTCGAGCTCATGCTGCAGCAGGTGACGCACCCGCTGCTGTCGGCGACCATGGTGCTCATCGGCGCGATCGTCATGACGGCGATCGCGGTGCCGCAGTTCCTGCCCGTCTACGCCCTCGCGGTGCCCATCGCCCTGGGGCTGCGCGCCGCCCTCAGCCGCCGTTCGCGGGCGCGCAACGAGGTGTTCCGCCGCGAGGTCGAGGGGTTCGCCGCCCGTGTCGGCGAGATGGCGTCGCTCATCCCGGTCACCCGCGCCCACGGCCTCGAGCGCACCGCCGTCTCGCGGGTTCAGGCCGGCGCCGACGGCGTGCGGCGCGCGGGCCTCGACCTCGACATGCTCAACGGGCACGTCGCGTCGATCTCGTGGGTCGCGATGCAGCTCCTGGGACTCGGATGCCTCGTGCTCGCGGCGATCTTCGCGCTCACCGGCATCCTCCCCATCACGCCGGGCGAGGTCGTGCTGCTGTCGTCGTACTTCACGCTGCTCACGTCGGGACTGACGGCGCTGCTGATGCTCATCCCGGTCGGCGCGCGCGGGCTCGAGTCGATGCGGTCGATCTCGGAGGTGCTGCAGGAGCCCGACCTCGAGCAGAACGAGGGCAAGAGCGCGGTCGCCCGGGTGGGCGGCCACCTCGAGCTGCGGCACGTGTCACACCGCTACGACGGCGCCGACCGGGATGCCGTCCACGACGTCTCGCTCGACATCCCGCCCGGCGAGACCGTGGCCTTCGTGGGCTCGTCGGGCTCGGGCAAGTCGACGATGCTCAACCTCGTGCTCGGCTTCGTGCGCCCGACGTCCGGACGCATCCTGCTGGACGGCGCCGACATGCAGGACCTCGACCTCCGCACGGTGCGCCAGTCGGTGTCGGTGGTGCCGCAGGAGTCGGTGCTGTTCGAGGGCACGATCCGCGAGAACATCGCCTACGGCCTCGACGACGTGTCGGACGAGAGGCTCCGCGCGGCGCTGCGCGACGCCAACGCCGCCGAGTTCGTCGACCGTCTGCCCGAGAACTGGGACACCGTCGTCGGCGAGCGCGGCGCGCGGCTCTCGGGCGGGCAGCGGCAGCGGCTCGCCATCGCGCGGGCGCTCGTGCGCGATCCTCGGATCCTCCTCCTCGACGAGGCGACGTCGGCGCTCGACCCCGAGTCGGAGGAGCTCGTCAAAGAGGCGCTCAACCGCCTGATGAGAGGCCGTACGACCCTCGTCGTGGCGCACCGCCTGTCGACCATCCGCCAGGCCGACCGCATCGTCGTGCTGGAGCACGGCGAAGTCGTCGAGATCGGCGCCCACGACGAGCTGCTCGCCGCGGGCGGCCGCTACGCCCATCTCCACGCGACGCAGTCCGGCCTCGCCCGCTGAGGGTTCCAGTCCGCCGGGAAGCGCGAGTGGGATAGCGCTTTCCGATTCGACCGCCTACCCTGGAGATGGCGGATGCCGCGCGACGCGGCATCCGTTCCCACCCGTTGAAGGAGCCACCGTGACCGACACCCTCCGCTGCGCGATCGTCGGAACCGGAGCGATCGCCCACGCCCACGCTCAGGCCATCGCGGCGTATCCGAATGCGCAGCTCGTCGCGGTCAGCGATCTCTCCCGCGAGTCCGCGTCGGCCTTCGCGGACAAGTTCGGCGGTCCCACGGTGTACGAGGACCTCGACAGCCTGCTCGAGGCGGAGCACCCCGACGTCGTGCACGTCTGCACTCCCCCGGTGGCCCACCGCGACCAGGCCGTCGCGGCATCGGCCGCCGGCGCGCACGTCATCGTCGAGAAGCCGCCGGCGCCGAGCCTCGAAGAGCTCGACGAGATGCGCGCCGCGGCATCCTCGGCGGGGCGCGAGCTCGTCGTGGTGTTCCAGCAGCGCACGGGCACCGCCGCCGCGCACGTCAAGCACCTGCTCGACGACGGCGCCTTCGGGCGCCCGCTCATCGCCCAGTGCCAGACGCTGTGGTTCCGCGATCCCGCGTACTTCGCGGTGCCGTGGCGCGGCAAGTGGGAGACCGAGGGCGGGGGCCCGACACTGGGCCACGCCATCCACCAGATCGATCTGCTGGCCTTCCTCCTCGGAGAGTGGGAGAGCGTGCAGGCGCGGCTCTGGCGCCTCGATCGAGAGACGCAGACCGAGGATGCCTCGACCGCGACCGTCGCGTTCGCGAACGGCGCGATCGCCTCGGTCGTCACGAGTGCCGTGTCACCCCGCGAGACCAGCTCGATCCGCATCGATACGCAGCGCGCGACGATCACCGTCGACCACCTGTACGGACACGGGCACGAGAACTGGCGCATCACTCCGGCCCCCGGCTTCGAAGACCAGGCCCGCGACTGGGCGCTCCCCGACGCCGAGGAGCCCAGCAGCCACGACGTGCTCATCCGCGACGTCTTCGACGCGCTGCGCGCCGGCGGCCCCCTCCCCGCGGTCGGCGACCAGCCCGCGCGGTCGTTCGAGCTCGTGGCGGCGATCTACGCCTCTGCCGCCGGCGACGGCGCGGTCGTGACCCCGGACGCGCTCGCCTCCCACCCCACGCACCGGCGCGGCTTCGCCAGCCCGGTCGGCGACCGCCGCGGACCGGCCGCCACGCCGTGACCGCGACCGAGCGCGGCTGACCCCACAGGCCGACGGTCGCCCCACTCACCCGGCGTGGGCGGATCCGCCGCCCGCACCCGGGGATGCGCTACGAGCGCCCGGGCAGGCGGTCGCCGATCAGGGCGAGGTTCTGGATCGCGGCGAGGCCGTACTGCGCCACGTCGTTCGTGCCGACGCTCGGCGCTTCGTCCACGGGGTTCAGCACCGCAGGACCGTCGATGCGGCTGAGCACGAAATCGCGCCGGTGCACCAGCCACTCCCCGATGCCCTCGAACGCCTGCCAGGCGGCATCCGCCATCTTCTCGTCGCCCGTGCTCGCCGCGGCGTAGGCCGTCAGACGGCTGTGCGCCTGCTCGAGATGGATGCCGGTGAGCCGCTCGCCGACGGCCGCCACCTGCTCCTCGGGCGAGGCGAGGTAGAGACGGCAGTACTCGAGCCACGCCTCGCGGAATCCCGGGACGTCGACCAGGTCGATGAGCTCGCTGCACACCTCGACGAGGCCGAACACGGCGCTCAGGTGCGACACTGCGACGCGGTCGCGTGACGTGTCGAAGCGACCGGTCTCGATGTCGTACAGCGCTTCGCCGGTGAGGAAGCCCTTCGGCAGCGAGCCGATGTCGGCCATCGTGCCCAGCAGCCGGTCGCGCGAGCGTTCGTCACCGGTGCGCTCCCAGTCTGCGAGCCACGTCGCGGCGAGCGCTCCCCAGTCGGTGCCGAGCCCGACGGCGAGCGCGCCGCGATCGGGGCGATAGGTCGCCGCATCGGTGCGCACCTTGCGCGTGGGGTCGGTGTCGACGAAGCGCTCGTCGCTGTCGCGCAGCTCGGTGAGCAGGTCGCCGACCCGCTCGTCGGCGGTGAGGAAGTAGAAGATGCGCCGATAGATCGGGCTCGAGATGCGCAGCTGCTTCGCGCTGCAGCCCCAGTGCTGCACGTTGTGGCGCGAGCCGAGGCCCTGCCAGCGGCCGAGGTGATAGACGTCGACCTCGCCGGTATGCCGTGTCATCGCCTCCGCGAGGCGGAACACGTCGGCGCGTCCGGTGCGCAGGTAGGAGTACCAGAGCCAGAGGTCGGGAGACAGCTCGCTGTTGTCCCACGCGTAGCCGCCGACGTCGTAGCGCCACACATGCCGGTCCAGGTCGTAGGCATGCATCACGTCGCCGAAGTTCCAGAAGCCGTACCAGCGACGCTGGTCGATCTGACCGAGATAGAACTCGAGGAGGAAGTCGATGCTGTCCTCGATCTCGGCGCGCGCACTTGTCGAGCGATCGACCGGTGCCCAGTCCCCGAAGACGCCGACCGCGTGCAAGTGGGCGGGCGTGGGCTGGAGCAGCGGCGGGCGCTGCACCGCCGCGACGGCTGCCGCGACGTCCTCGATCGCGGGCGTCGCCGCGTACGCGAAGAGCGTCAGCTCGTGGGTGCGGGCCACGCCGTGGGCATCGCCGAAGCCCGGCTCGTAGTCCTCATACGTGACCTCGAGCCCTTCGAGCTGGGTGGCGAAGTCGTCCTGTCCGAGCCCGTCGTGGTAGAACCGCACGTCCATCGGCTGCGCCTCCGGCGCATACAGCCAGGCCGTGAGCTCGGCGCGGTCCCCGGTCGCGCGCCGGAGGTCGAGCTGGCCGGGATGCGACTGCCAGAACGAGCGGATGCCGATCCCGAACCCGCCCGTGGGGTCGCTGATCGCGACGTAGCCCTCCGCGCGGGTGCCGGCGCCGGCGTCGATCCACGCGTGCCCCGGCGCGGTGCGCTTGCGGATGCCGAACCCGTCGGCGCTGAGCTGGGTGAGGGTCAGATCGCCCCACGCCGGGATGAGCTCGAGACGCTCGGACACCTGCGGGTTCCACTGCGCGAGCGGCGGGGTGGCCTCACCCCGGACCTGTGCGGCGCGCACCTCGGCACCCGGATCGCGGCGAAGGCCGGTGAGGCCGCGGACGGCCTCGGCGAAGAAGCCGCCGTCCGCACCGGCGAGCCGCACATGACGATCGTGCAGCGCCGCCCGCAGTGGAACGTCCGCGCGTACGCCGAGCCCGGCGAGGAAGTCGTGTTCGGCGTCGCCGTTCCACACGACGCTGTGGACCAGGCGCACCTCGGCCGCTCCCGCCATGACCACGAAGCGGACGGTGAACGGCAGCCAGGCCCTGTCGGCCTGCTCCTCCTGGTGCACTCCCTCCACCCGCACCACGGCGCGCACGGGGCCGTCCTGCTCGACCTCGACCGCCGTGACCCGCGAGCGGAAGGCGCGCCGCGGGCCGGACCCGCCGTCTTCGCGCACCTCGTCCTGCAGCAGGCTCACGAGGCGGACGTCCTCCGAGACCGTGCGACCGTCGCGCACGAGCCGGCGCGCGATCGTGTCGACGGGGCCGTGCGCGGGCAGCGCGAAGGCGATCTCGAGCGTCCCGTTGGCCACGACGACTTCGTCCTCGTCGTGGCGGACCGTGACGCGGGGCGCGGCCGATTCCTGCCCGCTCGCCCCCTCGCCGTCCGACACGGAAGCCGCGATCCCCGACACGACCTCGTAGTCGACCGGCGCGTCCAGGGCGCCGATCGCCACGCCGGCCCACTTGACCGAGCCGTCAGGCCACGTCGCGAGGGGCCAGAACTGCGAAGCCACCTCGGCGCCCACCGACGCCTCGGCCCCTGCATCGGACCCGGAGCCCGCCGAGGGCCCCGCGATCTCGCGCAGCCTCAGCTCCGTGACCGAGGCGACCGCGCCTCGAGGCAGCGGCACCCCCCAGGTCGCACCGCCCGAGAGCCGGTCGGGCGGCGCGTCGTCGAGCCAGCGAAGGGGGACACGGACAGCGGAGCCGGTCACAGTGAGTGGACCTCCAGGTTGCGGTAGTGGGCGACGAGGGGAGACATCTGGCGGAAGCCGATACGCCCCCCGCGGATGCGCGGACCGGTCGACTCGTCGTCGGTCCAGGAGAAGAGCGGGAGGCCGTCGATCGAGAACGCGACGCTCGCGGCGTCTTTGACGACCTCGATGCGGTAGAACGCGTCACGCGCGTCGACCACGGGCGGCAGCGGGTCGGCGCCCTGGCACACCAGGTGGAACCCGGGCGATTTCCGCAGGTTGCACGTGTGGAAGGCTCGCTCGTTCTCCCAGCGGCGCCGGAAGTACGACACGTGCAGCGTCCGCAGGTCGCTCGAGTGGTACTGCGGGTATGCACCAGAGCGCGCGGCGACGCCTTCGTCGAAGATGCCGCCGCCGTCGATCGCCGCCGCGCCGAAGAACAGCATCGCGAGCCCCGGCTCCTCACGGGGCGAGAACTCCCACGTGATGCGGATCCGGTCGCCGAACACCTCCGGGCACCACAGCGTCCAGTGGTCGTCGAAGCCTCCCGAGCTCGACAGGCCGACCGCGCCGTCGTCCGCGCGGACGGCGACCGGTCCCTCAGCGATCCATCCCTGCAGATCGGATGCCGCGGCGAGCGGATTGCGGTAGAGCAGCGTCATCCCTTCACCGATCCGATGAGCATCCCCTTCGCGAAGTGCTTCTGCAGGAACGGGTAGAAGAGCACGATCGGCAGCGTCGCGACGATGATGACCGCGAACTTGATGCCCTGCGCGGGCGGCAGCTGCGTCGGATCCTGCTCCACCACCGACAGGTCGGTCGCGACGGTCACCTGGCGCAGGAACATCTGCAGCGTCCACATCGAGTTGTCGTTGAGGTACAGCAGCGGCGACATGAAGTCGTTCCAGATCCCCACGGCGTAGAACAGCGCGAACGTCGCGAGGACCGGCTTCGACAGCGGCAGCACGATGTTCCACAAAGTCTGCAGCTCGTTCGCGCCGTCGATCTTGGCGGACTCCTCCAGCTCGGCGGGAAGCTGCTGGAAGAAGTTCTTGATGATGATGAGGCTGAACGGGTTGATCGCCATCGGGAGGATCAGCGCCCAGTAGTTGTTGAGCAGACCGAGGTCCTTCACCACCAGGAAAGTCGGGATCATCCCGCCCCCGAACACCATCGTGAAGACGATCAGTGACAGGATCAGGCGCCCGCCCGGCAGGTTCGCCTTGCTCAAGGGGTACGCCATGGTCGCGGTCAGCATCAGCTGCACCAGCGTGCCGACCGCCGTCACGGCGATCGTCGTGATGAGTGCCCGGATGAAGGCGGGGCTCGTGAAGATCGCCTCGTACGCGTCGAGCGAGAAGGTCTCCGGCCACAGGAAGAAGGAGCGCGTCGCCAGTTCGGCCTCCGTCGCGAACGACCCTGCGAGGACGTAGATGAACGGCACGAGCGCGACGATGCCGATCGCGATGAGGAGCACGGCGTTGAAGACGTCGAACACGCGACCGGCGGGAGTGTTGAACCGGTACTTCTCGCGAGCCATCAGAAGATCCCTACCTGGTTGAAGCGCTTGGCGACCCAGTTCGCGCCGAAGATGAGCACCACGCCGACGACCGCCTTGAACAGGCCCACCGCAGTGCTGTAGCTGTAGGAGCCCTGCGTGATGCCCATGAAGTAGACGTAGGTGTCGAAGACGTCGGCCACCGAACGGTTGAGCGAGTTGGTCATGAGGTAGATCTGCTCGAACCCGGTGTTGAGGATCTGGCCCATCTGCAGCACGAGCATGACGATGATCGTGGGCATGATCGACGGGATCGTGATGTGCCATACCCGCTGGAAGCGGCCCGCGCCGTCGATGATCGCGGCCTCGTACTGCGCCTGGTCGACACCCGCGAGTGCGGCCAGGAAGATGATGGTCCCCCACCCGGTGTTCTTCCAGATGTCCTGCAGGACGATGATCGGCCGGAACCACGCCGGATCGGCCAGAAAGTTGATGTCGGTGCCGAGAACCCCGTTCACCAGCTGGAACAGCGGGCCGATGTCGAGCGCGAACAGCAGGTAGGTCAACGACGCCACCACGGTCCACGACAGGAAGTGCGGCACGTAGATGAGCGTCTGCGTGGTGCGCTTGAGAATCGTCACGCGCATCTCGTTGAGCAGCAGCGCCACGATGATCGTCAGCGGGAACGCGATCAGCAGCGACAGCAGGGCGAGGATGATCGTGTTCCCGAGCAGACGGGGGAAGTCGGGGCTCGCGAAGAAGTCCTCGAAGTGCGCGAATCCGACCCAGGGGCTGTCGGCGATGCCGAGGAACGGGACGTAGTCCTTGAAGGCGATGATCGCGCCGTACATCGGCCAGTACCGGAACAGCAGGAAGTAGACGATGCCGGGGACGAGCAGCAGGTAGAGCCACTTGAACTGCGTGAATTGGACGCGCACGCCGCGACGGCGCCGGCTCTGCTTCTGAACGGTCAGCGTCTCGGTCGCCGTGACGGCGGTGTCGAGCATTGCCATGGGGAGCCTCTCGGTCAGTGCCGGGGATGACGGGCGCGCCGGCGCCCGTCATCCCCGGCCCGGCGATCAGGAGTCGGCGTCGGCCAGCTCGTTGATCTCGGCGATGATGTCGTCGCCGCCGCTGGAGCGCCACAGCGCGATGGCGTCCTCGAGCCCGTCGAGGTCGATCTGACCGGCGATGTACTGGATGCGCGCATCGGCGACGATGGTGTCCAGCTGCGCGCCCTTCGACACGTACGTCGGCGACACGTACGGCGCTGCCGGGTCGAACTGGGCCGATTCGAGGTCGGACGCCTCGATCTGCTTGCGCTTGTCGTACATCTCCTGCTCGTAGTCCGACGGCTGCTTGGGCAGATACCCCTGGAAGCCGTTGACGTTCATGCCGAGCTGGGCGTAGGCGCCGACGGTGTCCTTCAGCGCCTGCGGTGCGTCGTCCACCGCCACGGCCAGATCGCCGTCGAGGGTGTAGGTGAGGTCTTCGATGCCGTTGTTGAGGATGGGTCCCGCCTCTGCCGAGTTGAGCTCGTTCAGCACCTCGAGCACGCCGCGCAGCTCCGCCTCGGTGCGCACCTGCGCCTTGGGGACCGCGAGGAAGCCGCTGTAGCCGGAGGTGGGCAGCGCGTACAGCTCGCCGTCGGGGCCGGTCAGGTTGCCCGTGACGTCGACGAAGTTCTCGAAGTTCTCGGGATCCGACTGCTTGACGAGGCTGATCAGCTGTCCGACGCGTGAGTGGACGTCGATGATGATGCCCCCCTTGCCGGTGAGGAACGGCTCGTTCCATTTCGCCGAGTCGAACGTGGCGTAGTCGGGGTTCACGACACCCTCCTCGACGAGCTGCCGCTCGAACTGCACGGCTTCGAGCCACTCGTCGGTCGTGAAGTTCGGCACGAGCTCGTCGTCGCGCTCGGTCCAGCGGGTACCGGCGCCGTACCAGGTCTCGATCGCGTCCCACGGGCTGTTCGTGCCGATGGTGCCGGGCCACTTCGGGATGATGAGACCGTAGGTGTCGTCCGCGCCGTTGCCGTCGGGATCGTCCTCGGTGAAGGCCTTCGCGATCTCGTAGAGGTCCTCGGTCGTCTCGGGCAGCTCGAGTCCCACGTTCTCGAGCCAGTCCTTGCGGATGATGACGGCCTCGCGCATGACGTCGCGGGCGCGGAAGACGCCGTAGACCTTGCCGTTGACGCTCGACGCCCGCTGCACCTCGGGGAAGGTGGTCTCGAGGTTCTCGTAGTCGTCCAGATACTCGGTGAGATCCCAGAACGCGCCGGCCTCGGCGTTGCGCACGAAACCGGGGTCCTTGCCCTGGATCACCATGACCTGGGGAAGATCGTCACCGGCGAGCGTGATGTTGACCTTGTCGCCGTAGGAGGCGTTCGGCACCCACGTCATGTCCAGATCGACGCCGATGACATCTTCGAGGGCCGTCTCGATCTCGTTGTCCTCCTCGGGGGCGTTGGTGCTGAGGAACGGCGCCATGATCGACAGGCTCTCGAGCTTCGCGGCATCCGCGCCGGTCGCCTCATCGTCGCCCGTGCTGCTTCCGGAGCACCCCGTGAGGGCGAGGGCGGCGACGACGGCGAGGCCGACGCCGACGAGTGGCTTGCTGTGGTTCATTCGGAACTCCTTCGTTCGGGGTGGGGCATTTCTCTGGGGGAGGGGGACGGAGAGGATCAGGAAGAGGGGGATGCCGCGGCGGCGCGGTCGGCGACGGCGCGATCGTTGGCGGTGAAGAACGAGATGCACAGGACCGTGCTCAGGGTCAGCCACCCGCCCACGGTCAGGAAGGGGACGACGCCGGGAAGGATGCTGCCGACGCCCGCGATCGCGACGGCGCCCAGCAGCACCAGCACCACGTGGAGGATGTTGCGCACGGCCCAGCGGCTCGCGGTGAAGAGGTAGGCGCCGAGCGGAAGTTCGTAGTGGACGTAGAGCGGGACGGCGACGGCGGTGATCAGGAAGGCGGCGGCCAGGGCGACGACGGTCGTGACACCGAGCACCGAGCCGAGGGCCCCGGCGGCGAACTGCCCGGCGACGCCGACCGCCAGCATCCCGGTCACGAGGAATCCGGCACCGAGCGCGACGTTCGACTTCCGCAGGTCGCGACGCCATGCGGCGGCGAAGGTCCGCGCCACCGGGAACACCTCGCCGCGCAGGCGGCGCCGTGTGAGGTGCGCGGCGGCGGTGCTCGCCGGCACGATGCCGAACACGATTCCTCCGGCGAAGGCGAACACCCACCACAGGGCGTTGACGTACGCCATCCACCACACCCAGTCGAAGACGGCGTGGGCACGCACGGCCCACGTCGGCATGGCAGACGCAGACTCCGTCATCACATCTCCATCGTTGTGGGCGAGGGCGCCGACCTGGAATACGTTTTCCGGGGCCGAGCCACGAGTACCGTAAACCTCCGCCGCGAGCGGAGTCAACTCGATGCGCCTCAGAGAGTGAAACGTCTCATGCAAATCTCAGAAACGTTTCGGGGCGGACACCCCCGTCCGCTCCGATGGCGCAGCCGGATGCCTGGTCAGCGACTGGGACCGTGCACGGCCCCCGCGAGCACGGGCCGAGTTCGCCGTTACTGAATCGTTCTAATTTCTCGAGACGATCGCTTGCGAAACGTTTTTAGACGGGGTACCGTAGCGGGCAAGCGCTTTCCAGCACCGCACGTTCTGCACCCGGATGCGCCGACACCGCACACACAGACGACGAACGTCTCCCGCGGACAGCGAACGCAGACGTTCACAAGGAGGACAAGGATGTTCAGCAAGAAGCGGGCACTCGCCGTAGCCGCGATCGCGGCCGGCGCCGCCCTGGTGCTGGCCGGCTGCGCCGGCGGCAGCGAAGAGACTCCCGACGCAGCCCCCACGTTCGACCCGAACGAGGAGGTCACCCTCGACCTCGCGTTCTGGGGCAACGACGTGCGCGCCGACCTCTACAACCAGGCGATCGACGCGTTCAACGAGGAATACCCCAACATCACGGTCAACGCCACGTTCCTGACCTTCCCCGAGTTCTGGGAGAAGCGGCAGACCGAGGCTGCCGGCGGGAACCTCCCCGACGTGATGCAGTTCGACTACTCGTACCTGCGTCAGTACTCCGAGAACAACCTGCTGCTCGACCTCGACCCCTACCTCGGGAACATCATCGAGACCGACCCGCTGCCGGAGAACATCCTCGACATCGGCGTCGTCAACGACACGACGTACGGCATCACCACCTCCACCAACGCGTGGGGCCTCTTCACGAACCCGGTCCTCCTCGAGCAGGCCGGCGTCGAAGAGTTCGAAGGCGGAAGCTGGGAGGACTACGCCGAGTGGATGGGCGAGGTCACCGACGGCGGCGGCGGCGAGTTCTGGGGTGGCGGCGACTTCACCGGCCGCATCCAGAACTTCGAGCTGCAGCTGCGCTCCGAGGGTGAGAACCTCTTCAACGAGGACGGCACGCCGGGCTTCGACGAGGAGCGCCTCACGGAGTTCTGGGAGTCCGGTCAGGACGTCCGCGACGGCATCGGCATCCCGCAGCAGCGTGTCGAGGAGGTCCTTCCGAAGGGCGCCTTCGACAGCGCGCTGACGGCCAGCGAGCTGACGTGGGACAACTTCGGCGCCGGCTACCTCGCCGGCCTCGGCGAGGGCTACACCGAGCTCGGCCTGATCGCTCCCCCGGTGACGGAGGAAGGCGCGAAGGACCTCTACCTGAAGCCCTCGATGCTCCACACCATCTCGGCCGGCACCGAGCACCCGGAGGCGGCGGCGACGCTCGTCAACTTCCTCGTGAACTCCCCCGAGTCTGGCGAGATCTTCGGCACCAACCGCGGCCTGCCGGCCTCGGAGACCGCCCTCGAGGCCGCCCAGCTCGACCCGCTGAGCGAGCAGGTCAAGGAGTACGAGGCCTCGATCGCCGACCGCCTGGGCGACGCCCCGCCGGTGCCGATCGTCGGCTACGGCACCCTGGAGGAGAAGTTCCGCCAGCTGGGCACCGAGCTCAACTTCGGCACGGTCACGGTGGATGACGCGGTCTCGCAGTTCTTCGCCGAGATGGACGTCGTCCTCAACCAGTGACACCCTTCCGGGTCCGGGCGTACGATGCGCCCGGGCCCGGAACACCACTCCATGAATCTGTATCGGAGAGTCTCGTGAGCACCACAGCGACCAGAGTCATCGTGACCGGTGAGAAGTCATCGCGCCGGTCCCTGTTCCGGAAATCCCGGCCGGAGCAGGTGAACCGCGGCGGTCAGCGGCAGCGTGCCGTGAAGGAGACCCTCGTCGGGTACGGGTTCCTGATCCCGTGGCTGGTGGGATTCTTCGGGCTCACGCTGATCCCGATGGCGTACTCGCTGTACCTGTCGTTCACGAGCTACAACATCTTCTCGCCGCCGAAGTGGATCGGCCTGGACAACTACGTCCGGATGTTCACCACGGATCCGGCCTTCATGCAGTCCGCGCAGATCACGCTGATCTACGTGCTCGTCGGCACCCCGATCATGCTCGGCGCCGCGCTCGGTGTGGCGATGCTGCTGAACTACCGCAGCCACGGCGGCGGATTCTTCCGCTCGGCGTTCTACGCTCCCTCGCTGATCGGCGGATCGGTGAGCGTGGCGATCGTGTGGCGGGCGATGTTCGCGTCCGACGGGCCGGTCGACGACGGCCTCTCCGCGATCGGCATCGATCTGGGCGGCTGGGTCGGAAACCCCGCCCTGGTGCTGCCGATGATGATCCTGCTCGCGGTGTGGATGTTCGGCGCCACGATGGTCATCTTCCTCGCCGGCCTCAAGCAGATCCCGAGGGAACTGTACGAAGCCGCCGAGATGGACGGCGCCGGTGCCTGGCACCGGTTCCGCGCCGTCACCCTGCCGATGCTCAGCCCGGTGATCTTCTTCAACCTGCTGCTCGGCCTGATCGGCGCGTTCCAGGTCTTCACCGCCGCGTACATCATCTCCAACGGCACCGGCGGCCCGGCCGGGATGACGAACTTCATCACCCTGTACCTGTACAAGCGCGGTTTCAGCGACGGCCAGATGGGCTACGCCGCAGCCATCGCCTGGGTGCTGCTGATCGTCGTCGCGATCATCGCCTTCATCCTCTTCCGCACCCAGCGCAGCTGGGTCCACTACGCCGGAGACAACCGATGAGCACCACATCCTCGTTCGGCGAGAACGCCCTCGTCCTCACCGAGAACCAGGTCGACCCCGACCCGAAGACCTCGACCACCCCGCAGGCTCCGCGCCGCAGGGTCAAGCGCAAGACGTGGCAGACCGTGATCTGGTTCGTCGTGCTCATCACGATCACCGCGGTCGTGCTCTACCCGCTGGTCTGGCTGCTGTTCTCCACGTTCAAGCCCAACAGCGAGTTCGGCTCCAACATGGGCCTGCTCCCCAACGCGCCCACCCTCGACAACTACACGAAGGTGTTCGAGGGCATCGCCGGTGTCCCGATGTGGCGGTTCTTCCTGAACTCGTTCATCATCGCCGCGGGCTCCGTCATCGGCGTGCTGCTGTCGTCATCGCTGGCCGCCTACGCGTTCGCCCGCATCCAGTTCAAGGGCCTCAGCATCCTGTTCGCCGCCATGATCGGCACGCTGCTGCTGCCGTTCCACGTCGTGATCATCCCGCAGTACATCATCTTCAACAATCTCGACATGGTCGACACGTTCTGGCCGCTGCTGCTGCCGAAGTTCCTCGCCACCGAGGCGTTCTTCGTCTTCCTGCTCGTGCAGTTCATCCGCCAGATGCCCCGCGACATGGACGAGGCCGCCCGCATCGACGGTGCCGGCCACGTGCGCATCTTCTGGTCGATCATCCTGCCGCTGATCAAGCCCGCCCTGATCACCTGCTCGATCTTCGCGTTCATCTGGGCCTGGAACGACTTCCTCGGACCGCTGCTGTACCTCACCAGCCCCGAGAACTACCCGCTCCCGGTCGCGCTGCGCCTCTACAACGACCAGACCTCGGTCAGCGACTACGGCGCCACCGTCACCGCCTCCTTCATCGCCCTCATCCCGATCCTGCTCTTCTTCCTCGTGTTCCAGCGCTTCCTCGTCGACGGCGTCGCCACGCAGGGCCTCAAGGGCTGAGCCGGGCCTCGCACGACCCCCAAGCACCACGCACCACGCACCACGCACGAGAAGGGATGCCGCAGCTCATGGACCGCAAGACACTCCGCGCCGCACGCCGGGCCGACGCATCCGGCAGCGGGCCCACGCTCGAAGAGCGCGACCCGGTCCGCTACCCGGGTGCGAAAGGGGCGTTCGCGCTGTTCGGCGAGGTGCTGCTCACCGGCCTGCTCGTCACGGTCGCTGGTCTGCTCGTCGTGACCCTGCCCGCGGCACTGGCCGCCGGCATCCGTCATCTGCGTCGCTATGCCGGCGCGGAGCAGTCGCACGTCCGCACGTTCTGGCAGGACTGGCGCAGGGCGCTGCCCGGCGGGGTCGTGGTGGGGATCGTCGCCGTGGCGCTCGCCGTGCTGCTGCTGCTCGACATCGACCTCGCGAACTCCGGCGCACTCCCCGGCGGCCCCCTCATCGCCGTGATCGGCTGGGCCGGACTGCTGATCGCGGCGGTCGCGGTGCTGCTGGCAGCGGGAGCCTGGACCCCCGAACGCGGCTGGCGACCGGCGGTCCGCGGCATCCCGTCGTCGATCGCGCGCGACCCGATCGGCGCCGCGTATCTCGCGGCCGCGGCGGTGCTGGTCGTCGTCATGACCTGGATGCTCGCCCCGCTCGTCGTCGCGGGACTGGGCTGCGCGGCCTTCGCCGTGATGGCGGTCCCCGCCCGGCGCGGCCGCCGCTGATCCACGCCCACCTCTCCCCCTCTCCCCCAAGCCAGAAGAAGGAGCTCGACGTGCTGTACGGCGCCGACTACAACCCCGACCAGTGGCCGGAGGAGGTGTGGGACGAGGACGTCCGCCTCATGCAGGAGGCCGGCGTCAACATCGTGAGCCTCGGCATCTTCGCCTGGTCTCGCATCCAGCCGTCCGAGGACGTGTGGGACTTCGCCTGGCTCGACACCGTCATCGGCAAGCTGCACGCGGGCGGCATCTCCGTCAACCTCGCGACCGCGACGGCCTCTCCCCCGCCGTGGGTGAGTGCGACGTACCCCGAGACACTCCCCGCCGACGAGTCGGGCGCCTCCTACTGGCCCGGCAGCCGCCAGCACTTCGCGCCGTCGTCGCCGACCTACCGGCGCCTGGCCGGCGAGCTGGTGCGCCGGCTCGCCGAGCGCTACGTGCACCACCCCGCCGTGGTGATGTGGCACGTCGGCAACGAGTTCGGCTGCCACCTCTGGATGGACTTCTCGGATGCCGCGCGCGACGCGTACCGCGGATGGCTCGTGAAGCGGTACGCCACGATCGACGCGCTGAACGACGCGTGGGGCACGAGCTTCTGGTCGCAGCGCTACGGCGGCTTCGACGAGATCTTCCCGCCGCGCCTCGCCCCGTACAGCCACAACCCGTCGTCGATGCTCGACTGGCGCCGCTTCACGAGCGACATGCTGCTCGAGTGCTACCTGATGGAGCGCGAGATCCTCCTGGCGGCCGGCGCGACGCAGCCGATCACGACGAACTTCATGGGTCCGTTCAAGCCCGCCGACTACCGCAAGTGGGCGCCGCACATGGACGTCATCGCCGACGACTGCTACCCCGATCCGGCGAACCCGCATCGGGTGCGCGACGCCGCGTTCCAGCGGGATCTGATCCGCTCGCTCAAGCCCGGCGTGCCGTGGCAGCTCTGGGAGCAGGCGACGGATGCCGTCAACTGGCGTCCCGCGAACGCCGGCAAGCAGCCGGGGGCGCTGATGGCCGAGACCGCGCAGTCCGTGGCGCGGGGCGCCGACGGCATCATGTTCTTCCAGTGGCGGCAGTCCCGCGCGGGGAGCGAGAAGTTCCACTCGGCGATGCTTCCGCATGCGGGCACCGAGACCCGGACGTGGAACGCGGTCACCGACCTCGGCGCGCGCCTGGGTGCTCTCCCCGAGCTTCCGGCACCGGGCCGCGACGCGCAGGTCGCCCTGGTGTTCGACTGGGAGAACTGGTGGGCGGTCGAGGAGCGCGACCACCCGACGCAGATCGACTACCTCGCGCTGATCCTGGAGTGGTACGGCGCGTTCCACGCACGCAACATCCAGGTCGACATCGTAGGTCCCGAAGAGGTCGACCGCGCCTACGACCTGGTCGTCGCACCGGCCCTCTACCTGCTGCGCGATGAGGGCGCCGCGGCGCTGACCCGGTTCGTCGAGGACGGCGGCACGCTGCTCACCGGACCCTTCACCGACATCGTCGACGCCCACGACCAGTTCCGCGACGGCGGGTTCCTGACCCAGCTCGGCCCCGTGCTGGGTCTGCGCTTCGAGGACTTCGGCGCGCTCGCCGGCGCTGCGGCGAGCGCGAGCGGCGTGGGCGCCCTCCAGGCCGAGACCGCTGCCGTATCGGGCCCTGCCCGTGCCGTCGCCGGTGCTGAGGCGACGTTCCGGCTCGGGGGCACGGCGCAGTCCGGCCGACTCGTCGCGGAGTCCGTGCACGCGACCGACGCCTCGGTCGTGGCCGCGTTCGACTCGGGGCTGCAGGCCGGCGCGCCGGCACTGACGCGCCACCGGTTCGGCGCCGGTGAGGCCTGGTACGTCGCGACCCAGCCCGTCGGCAGCACGCCTTCGGCCGCCGCGCGGGGTTCGGACGCGCTCGACGCCGTCGTCGCTGCCGTGGTCGAGGCATCCGGTGTCCGGCCCGTCGTCGAGGGCCTGCCCGCCGGCGTCGAGGCCGCTCGCCGCGGCGACCTCGTCACGCTCATCAACCACGGTGACGCCCACGTCGAGATCGCGATCGCGTGCACGGATGCCGAGACCGGCCGCGCCGTCGAGCGCGTGGCGCTCGACGCACAGGGCGTCGCGTTCCTGATCGCACCCGCCGTCCCATCCCGCCTCGCCACACCCGCCGTCGAACCTTCGGCGCGCGAGTCCGTGCCGAGCTTCTGACCTCCCCCACTGCCCTTCGAGACTGGAGACATCCATGCCCGCACCCCGTCTGCTCGCCGCAGCCGCCCTGACCGCGAGCGCCGCGCTCGTCCTCGCCGGCTGCGCCGGCGGCGCGTCGTCCGACGACACCGCCGCGTTCGACCCCGACAAGGAGGTCACGCTCGACTTCGCGTTCTGGGGCAACGACGACCGCGCGACCCGTTACGACGACCTGATCGCGGCGTTCAACGAGGAGTACCCGAACATCACGATCAACACCTCGTTCACCGACTTCCCGAGCTTCTGGGAGAAGCGGCAGACCGAAGCTGCGGGCGGCGGGCTCCCCGACGTCTTCCAGTTCTCCGACAGCTACCTGCGCCAGTACGGCGAGTCGGGCAACCTGCTCGACCTCGCCGAGGTGTCGGACTACATCGACACGACCACGTTCGAGGAGTCGCTCCTCGGCACCGGCGCGCTCGACGGCGTGCAGTACTCGCTCCCCACCGGCTACAGCCTGTGGGCGAACTTCGTCAACGACGACCTCGTCGCCCAGGCGGGTGTCGAGGCGCCCGAAGCCGGCACGAGCTTCGCCGACTTCGACGAGTGGATGGCCTCGGTCACCGACGCCACCGGCGGCACCGTGTACGGCGGCACCGACTACACCCAGCGCATCCAGGTGTTCGAACTGGTGCTCCGCGCCGACGGCGGCAACCTCTACACCGATGAGGGCGAGCTCGGCTTCACCGAGGACGACCTCCGCGAGTTCTGGGAGTCCGGCGCCGAGATCCGCGACGGCGTCACCGTGCCGCAGCAGAAGCTCGAGGAGCTCTCGCCCAAGTCGGGGTTCGGCGCCGCGATCACCGCGAGCGAGATGAGCTGGAGCAACTTCCTGGGCGGCTACCTCGCCGACTCGGGCTCATCGTCGATCTCGATCGTCGCTCCTCCCACCGCGAAGGAGGGCGCGAAGGACCTCTACCGCCAGGCCGGCCTCCAGGTCGCGATCGCGAAGAACACCGAGCACCCCGAGGCCGCCGCCCTGTTCCTCGACTTCGTCGTGAACAGCCCCGAGGCCGGCGAGATCTTCGGCACCACCCTCGGGTTCCCGGCCTCGTCGTCGAAGCTCGAGGGCGCGACGCTGGAAGGCCCCGACAAGCAGGTGGCCGACTACATCGAGTCGGCGGCCGACCGCATCGGCGACGCCCCGCCGGTCCCGGTCGTCGGCTACGGCTCGCTCGAGCAGACCTTCTGGGACCTCGGCAAGTCGATCGGCCTGGGCGCCCTCTCGGTCGACGACGCCGTGACCCAGTTCTTCGCCGAGGCCGACGCCATCCTCGGCTGAGCCTGAGCCCAGCGCTGATCGCTCCGCAAGCGACGACGGATGCCGCGGCACGGCCTCGTGCCGCGGCATCCGTGTCTCCCACCATCCCGAGAGGATCCCTGTGACCGACGCCTCCGCCCGCCTCGACCCGCACTACGAGATCGCCGGCATCGACCGCCGCCTGTTCGGCGGGTTCGTCGAGCATCTCGGCCGTCACATCTACGACGGCATCTTCGAGCCCGGGCATCCGTCGGCCGACGACGAGGGCTTCCGCACCGACGTGATCGACCTCGTGAAGGAGCTCGGCGTCTCGACCATCCGCTACCCCGGCGGCAACTTCGTCTCGGGCTACCGCTGGGAGGACGGCATCGGGCCGAAGGCCGAGCGCCCGCGCCGGCTGGACCTCGCGTGGCACTCGACCGAGACGAACGAGGTCGGGCTCCACGAGTTCCAGGCGTGGCTCGACCGGGTCGGGAGCGACCTGATGCTCGCCGTGAACCTCGGCACGCGGGGAACGCAGGAGGCGCTCGACCTGCTCGAGTACGCCAACGCCGACGCGCAGACCGCGTGGACCGACCGGCGTGCGGCGAACGGACGCGAGACGCCGTTCGGCGTGAAGATGTGGTGCCTGGGGAACGAGATGGACGGACCGTGGCAGCTCGGTCACCGCAACGCCGATGACTACGGCAAGCTGGCGTCGCAGACGGCGAAGGGCATGCGGATGCTCGACCCCGCCGTCGAGCTCGTCGTGTGCGGCTCGTCGGCGCGGGCGATGCCCACCTTCGGCTCGTGGGAGCGCACCGTGCTCGAGCACACCTTCGACGACGTCGACTTCATCTCGTGCCACTCCTATTACCAGGAGCACGACGGCGACGCGCAGGAGTTCCTCGCGTCGGGCGTCGACATGGCCAAGTTCATCGAGGCGGTGGTCGCGATCGCCGACACGGTCGCCGCCACGAAGAAGAGCGAGAAGCGCATCATGATCTCGTTCGACGAGTGGAACATCTGGTACCTGCACGACGACGAGGGCGGCCAGAACGACAAGCCCGAGGAGAAGGGCTGGCCGGTCGCACCGCGCCTGCTGGAGGACCGGTACAGCGCGCTCGACGCCGTCGTCTTCGGCGACCTCATGATCACGCTGCTGCAGCACGCCGACCGCGTGCGCTCGGCGTCGCTGGCCCAGCTCGTCAACGTGATCGCGCCGATCATGACGGAGCCGGGCGGACCCGCGTGGCGTCAGACGACGTTCTTCCCCTTCTCGATCACGTCGCGCCTCGCACAGGGGCGCGCGCTGCGCGTGCCGGTCGCCTCGAGCACGTTCGCGAGCGAGAAGCTCGGCGAGGTGGCCACCCTGAACGCCGTCGCGACCATCGACGACGACGGCGTGTCGCTCTTCGTGGTGAACCGTTCGACGACGGATGCCGCGGACCTACGTGTCGACCTCGCTCCGCTGGTGCGGGACCTCGGGCGTGACGTCGCCGTCGTCGAGTCGCACCTGCTGCACGAGGACGACGTGTACGCGGCCAACACCCTCGACGATCCGGAGCGTGTCGGCGTGCGCGGCGCCGAGGCATCCGTCGACGGCGAATCGCTCTCGGTGTACCTGCCCGCCGTGTCGTGGGCGGCGGTGCGGCTCGCATGACCAGCGCTCCCGGTGCACCGGCGATGTCCGGACACATCGCGCTCCCCGCACCGCTGCGGCTCGACGCGACCGGCGTCGCTCGCGCCGAGCGGCGCCCGCGCATGGCGAACACCGAGGACCCCCGACCCGGGCTTGCGCTGACCAGCCGCGCGCTCATGCGGGACGGGCGCCCGTGGCTGCCGGTGTCGGGCGAACTGCACTACACGCGGGTTCCGCGCGAGCGATGGACGTCGCGGCTGCGGCTCATGCGGTCCGGCGGCATCTCCGTCGTGTCGACGTACGTGCCGTGGCTCCATCACGAACCGGTCCGGGGCGAGGTGCGCTTCGACGGACGGTTCGATCTCGCGGCGTTCGTCGATGCCGTGCGCGCCGAAGGGCTCGAGATCGTGCTGCGCATCGGCCCGTGGGTGCACGGCGAGATGCGCAACGGCGGATTCCCCGACTGGGTGCAGCAGGCGCCGGTGCAGCACCGCACCGACGACCCGGCGTACCTCGATCTCGTGCGGGAGTGGTTCGGGCGCATCGCCCGCGCCCTCGACGGGCGCTGCCGCCCCGACACGGTGCTCGCGATCCAGCTCGAGAACGAGCTGTACGACCAGCCGGGCCATCTCGTCACCCTCAAGCGGCTCGCCCGTGAGGCAGGCCTGTCGGCCCCGCTGTGGACGGCGACCGCGTGGGGCGGCGCCGATCTTCCCGATCCCGAGGTGCTGCCGCTGTGGGGCGGCTACGGCGACGGATTCTGGGTCGACCCCGGCGAGCCGTGGGATCCGACTTTCCGGGCGCACTACTTCTTCTCCGACACGTGGGACGACCCCGGCATCGGCGCCGACGTCCGCGGCGCCGAGGCGACCGGCGGCGCCGCCGAGCTGTCGCCGTGGTTCCCGGCAGCCACGTGCGAGCTCGGCGGCGGCATGGCGACGGCGTACCACCGCCGGCCGCGTCCCGACGCCCTCGACATCGCCGCCGTCGCGCACGCCAAGCTGGGCAGCGGATCCGCGTGGCAGGGCTTCTACATGTACGCCGGCGGCACGAACCCCGGGCCGGGACTCGAGGAGACCCAGGCCACGGGGTACCCCAACGACATGACGCGGCTGAGCTACGACTTCCACGCGCCGATCGGCGAGGCCGGCCGCACCGCCCCGAGCCACGCCGCACTGCGGCTGCAGCATGCGTTCATCGAGGCGTTCGGGGAACGCCTCGCTCCGATGCCGGCGCACCTTCCCGCGGAGCGCCCGTCCGGCGTCGAGGATGCCGAGACGCTGCGGTGGGCCGTCCGTGCCGAGGACGGCGCGGGCTTCGTGTTCATCGGTTGGCATCAGCCGCACGTGCCGCTGTCGACCTGCCGCGCCGCGCAGTTCCGGATCGAGACGCCGGACGGTGTCGTCACGCTGCCGAGCACGCCCGCCGACATCCCACCGGGCACGCTCGCCCGGTGGCCGCTCGGTCTCGAGGTGGGCAGCGTCAGGGTCGAGTGGGCGACGGCGTCGGCGGTCACCGTGCTGCCCGGGACCCCGGCATCCGGATCCGTTCCGACCCTCGTCCTGATGGAAGACGCCGGAATCCCGGTCGAGATCGCGCATGACGGCCTCGCCCACCGTGTGACACCCGGGCCGTCGCCGCTGCGCATCGAGGAACCCCATGGTGCCGCGCTGGATGTGCTGGTCCTCCCCGCCGCGGATGCCGCGCGGGTCTGGGTGGTCGACGCGGCAGCCGGCGGACGGCGGCTGTTCGTCGGGTCGGACGAGCTGATCTGGGACGCCGCCGGCAGCGTGTCGGTGCGGGCCGGCGGGCCGGCACCCGACCTGCGGGAGTACACCGGAGGCGCCTGGCGCGAACTCGCGTGGGAGCAGGACGGCGGCGCCGCCGTCGTGGAGAGCGTTGCGGTCGAGGCGGTCCGAGAGCCCTCGATGCCGTCCGGCCGCTACGGGTCACGCGATGGCCGGCCGTCGGCGCCGGATGACGCGGTGCTCGAGGCGCACGCGGCGGTGTACCGCCTGGACATCCCCGAGTGGGTCGACGAAGACGCGGTGCTGCGGATCCGCTGGGCCGGCGACATCGCGCAGCTGCGCGTCGACGGGGTGACGGCCACCGACCGGTTCTGGGACGGCTCCGAGCTCGTGGCGAACCTGCGCGACATCGGCGCCTCCCGCTCGACGCGCGTGGAGCTGCACGTGCTGCCGCTCCGCCGCGACAGCAGCGTGCACCTGCCCGCCGACGCCGCCACCCGCCTCGTGGCATCGGGCGACGGCCTGTGCGCAGTGGACGCCGCAGAGATCGACCAGCGGGCCCGCTGGAGCGAGGCGCTTGCATGACGCCCGATCGCGTGTCACACTATTGGAAAGCGTTTACCCACCCCGCAATCCGTGGTGGCGGGTACCCCACAGCCTTCAGAGCAGAAAGCAGGACCCCATGACCGACACGACACTCGCTCCGGCCTCGGCCGAGGCATCCGCTCGTCCGCAGGTGCGCGAGATCGGCATCATCATGAACGGCGTCTCGGGCCGCATGGGCTACCGCCAGCACCTGGTGCGCTCGATCCTCGCGATCCGCGACCAGGGCGGGATCGAGCTGCCCGACGGCACCAAGGTGACCGTCAAGCCGCTGCTCGTCGGCCGCAGCGAGGCCAAGCTCGCCGACCTCGCCGCCAAGCACGGCATCGAGGACTACACGACCGACCTCGACGCCGCCCTCGCCGACCCGCGCTGGGAGATCTACGCCGACTTCCTCGTCACGAAGGCGCGTGCGTCTGCGCTGCGCAAGGCGATCGCCGCCGGCAAGACCATCTACACCGAGAAGCCCACGGCCGAGACCGTCGACGAGGCGCTCGAGCTCGCGAAGCTCGCGCAGGAGGCGGGCGTCAAGACCGGCGTCGTGCACGACAAGCTCTACCTGCCGGGCCTGCAGAAGCTCAAGCGCCTCATCGACTCCGGCTTCTTCGGCCGCATCCTCTCGGTGCGCGGCGAGTTCGGCTACTGGGTGTTCGAGGGCGACTGGCAGCCCGCGCAGCGCCCCAGCTGGAACTACCGGGCCGAGGACGGCGGCGGCATCATCGTGGACATGTTCCCGCACTGGAACTACGTGCTCGAGAACCTGTTCGGCGAGGTCAAGTCCGTCTACGCCCAGGCCGCCGTGCACATCGCCGACCGCTGGGACGAGAAGGGCGAGCACTACACCGCCACCGCCGAGGACGCCGCCTATGGCATCTTCGAGCTCGAGGGCGACATCGTGGCGCAGATCAACTCGTCGTGGACCGTGCGCGTGAACCGCGACGAGCTCGTCGAGTTCCACGTCGACGGCACGCACGGCTCGGCCGTGGTGGGCCTGTTCGGTGCGAAGATCCAGCACCGCAACGCCACCCCGAAGCCGGTGTGGAATCCCGACCTCGCCGACGACCACGACTACGACGCCGACTGGGCCGAGGTTCCGACGAACGACGTGTTCCAGAACGGCTTCCGCCAGCAGTGGGAGGAGTTCCTCGTCTCGTACGTCGAGGGCACCGACTACGAGTTCGACCTCCTCTCGGGCGCGCGCGGCGTGCTGCTCGCCGAGGCCGGCCTGCAGTCGAGCCGCGAGGGCCGCAAGGTCGAGCTGCCGACCCTGTCGCTCGACTGACCGACCTGCTGACAGAACGGAACTGGCGGATGCCGAAACTCACCCTGCTCTCCGACGCCGGGGCGCTCTCCGCGGTCGAGCTGAACGAGTCGCCGGGCTACACCAAGCCCACCAGCCCTCTGCGCAGCCGGGTCGCCTACGCCGCCGCACACGTCGTGCCGCAGACCTGGGCCGACAACACCCCCGGCCGGCCCGCCGAGGTCGATTGGGATGCCACGCTCGACTTCCGTCGCGCGGTGTACTCCTGGGGTCTCGGCGTCGCCGACGCCATGGACACGGCGCAGCGCAACATGGGCCTGGATGCGGCCGCGACGCGCGAGCTCATCGCCCGATCGGCGCAGGTCGCCCGCGAGGAGGGCGGCTCGGTCGTCGTCGGCGTCAACACCGACCACGTCGACGCCGAGCGCATCTCGGTCGACGAGGTCATCGACGCCTACAAGCAGCAGCTCCACTTCACCGAGGAGCAGGGCGCAGGCCCCGTGCTGATGGCCTCGCGTCACCTCGCCCGGGCCGCCGAGTCCGCCGACGACTACCGCCGGGTGTACCGCGAGGTGCTCGGCTCGGCGACGACCCCCGTCGTGCTGCACTGGCTCGGCACCGCGTTCGACCCGGTGCTCGAGGGGTACTTCGGCTCGCCCGACTGGCGCGAGGCCTCGGCGGTGCTGCTCGAGGTCATCCAGGAGAACGTCGACAAGGTCGCGGGCGTCAAGATGAGCCTGCTGGATGCCGCATCCGAGGTGTCGGTGCGCGAGCGCCTTCCCGAGGGCGTGCGCATGTTCACCGGCGACGACTTCAACTACGTCGGACTGATCGGCGGGGCCGACGTCCCCGATGCCCGGCAGCCGGAGCGCGACGCGGACAGCACCCGCCAGCACTCCGACGCGCTGCTCGGCGCGTTCGCCGCGATCACGCCGGTCGCCTCGGCGGCCATCCAGGCGCTCGACGCCGGCGACCCGGCACGGTACCTCGAGATCCTCGAGCCGACCGAGGAGCTGAGCCGCCAGGTCTTCGCCGCGCCGACGTTCTACTACAAGACCGGTGTCGCGTTCCTCTCCTGGCTCAACGGCCACCAGCCGGCGTTCCAGATGGTGGGCGGGCTGCACTCGGCACGGAGTCTCCCCCACCTGTCGCGCATCGTCGAGCTGGCGAACTCCTCGCTCGCGCTCGAGCGGCCGGAGCTCGCGATGATCCGCTGGCACGGCATGCTGCGCCACAACGGCATCGACGTCCCCGGAGTGATCGCATGACCGCCGCCGAGGCATCCGTGTCCCGAAATCTCCCCCTCGTGTCCCGATTTCGGTCGGTGCGCGGCGCCATGAGCGAGCGAAATCGGGACATGGCAGAAGGGAACGCACGATGACTGCTGTCGACCCGCGCCTGTCGATCAACCAGGCCACGATCAAACACGCCGATCTCGCCACCGCACTGCGCGTGACGGCCGAGGCGGGCGTCGAGGCGATCGGCCTCTGGCGCGAGCCCGTGCAGGAGGTCGGCCTCGCGACCGCCGCGAAGATGCTCGCCGACTCGGGCCTGCGCTTCACGACGCACTGCCGATCCGGCTTCTTCACGATGCCCGAGGGCCCGGCGCGCCGCGCGTCGATCGACGACAACCGCGTCGCGATCGAAGAGGCGGCGACCCTCGCCGCTGCGGGCGCCGAGGGGTCGACCGCGATCCTCGTGCTCGTCGCGGGCGGCCTCCCCGAGGGGTCTCGCGACCTGGTCGGCGCCCGTGAGCGGGTGCGCGACGCGATCGGCGAGCTGGCTCCGGATGCCGCGGCCGCCGGTGTGACGCTCGCCATCGAGCCGCTGCATCCGATGTACGCCTCCGACCGCTGCGTCGTCTCCACCCTCGGGCAGGCGCTCGACATCGCCGCAGACTTCGACCCGGCCGTCGTCGGGGCCACCGTCGACACCTTCCACATCTGGTGGGACCCCGACGTCCTCGCCTCGATCGAGCGCGCGGGCCGCGAGGGCCGCATCGCGACGTACCAGGTGTGCGACTGGAAGACCCCGCTCGCCGCGGACGTGCTGCTCAGCCGGCACTACCCGGGCGACGGCGTCATCGACTTCGGCTCGCTGACCGCCGCCGTCGAGGCGACGGGCTACGACCGCGACATCGAGGTCGAGATCTTCAACGAGGAGATCTGGGCCACCGCCCCGCTCGTCGCGGTGCAGCGCGCGGCCGCCGGGTTCGCGGCATCCGTCTCGCCCCACCTCCGCACCCGCGTCGCGAGCTGAGCACTCGGCCATGAGCACGGGAGCGCTCGCGGGATACGCCGACTGGCCGGCGTACCTCGCGGGCGCTTCGGCGTTCGTGCCGGTCGGTCTCGACGGATGCCGCAACGCCGGCGGCGAGGGCGGCACAGCTCCGCCAGGGCTCGACGCCTCACCAGGGAACGGCGTCGCGACCGGAGCCCACGCCCGCCGCGCCCTGGGCGAGGTGCTGGGCGTGCGCGCGGCGAGCGCCGCCGACCTGAAGGTCGACCGCGAGTGGGTCGCCGACGGCGTGCGCGGCCGTGAGCTGAGCTGGTGGCTCGGCTTCGGCCCACGGACGCGCGCCTACCTGCTCGAACCCGCCGAGCACGACGGCGATCTCCCCGGCGTGCTCGCGCTCCACGCGCACGGCGGCGTGCGGTCCACCGGAGCCGAGCAGCTCGTCGACACGGGGCGGGCACCCAGCCCCTCCGCGGCCCGCCTGCGCGCCCGCTGCTACGCGGGACGCACTCCCGCCAACGACCTCGCCCGGGACGGCTTCGCGGTGCTGGTGCCCGATGCGTTCTCGTGGGCCAGTCGTGCGTTCGACCTGTCGTCGCCGCCGGAGGTGCTCGCGCGCCTGGGTGCGGCACTCGACGCCCTGCACCGCGAACGCCGCGAGACGCTGTCGGCCGACGAGCGCTTCGACGAGCTCTCGTCGCTGCACGAGTACGGCATCGCGAAGGCCGCGGGTGCACTCGGCACGACCTTCGCCGGCGCCGTCGCCACCGACGATCTGGCGGCACTGGACGTGCTGGCGGGCTGGCCTGGCGTCGATGCCGGACGCCTCGGCGCGATGGGCTTCTCGGGCGGCGGCGGCCGGGCGCTGTTCGCAGGGGCGCTCGACGGCCGGGTCGCGGCATCCGTCGTCGCGGGCATGATGGCGACCTCTGCCTCGCTCATCCCGGACTACCTCGACACCCACTCGTGGCTGCTGCACAGCCCGGGTCTCGCGGCGCGCTTCGACCTGCCCGACATCGCGGCCCTCGGCCGCCGGGTGCTCGTGCAGTACGGCGAGCGCGACGAGCTCTTCCCCCGGCAGGGGATGACGGATGCCGACACCCGGCTCCGCACCCTGCTCGGTGCCCGCTACACCGGCGCGTTGCACGACGCCGGGCACGAGTTCACCGCCGCGATGCAGGACGAGGCGCGGGCGTTCCTGGCGCAGGCGCTCCTCCCACCCGCGCGCGGCGATACCGCAGCGTGACGATCTCGAAGGGGCGGAGTTCGAGCGCGACGGACGAAGGCTCGGACGCTCCGAGCGGGGGTTCGAGCGGGCGCTCGAGCAGGTCGGTGCGCTGCACGCCCGCGACGCGGAACGAAGCGCGGACCGTCGTCCGCCGTCGACCCCCGGACGCTTCGTAGAGACGCACGACGACGTCTCCGCTGCGATCATCGGCGAGCTTCACCGCCTCGATGAGCACATGCGGGTCGGTGCAGGTGACGAGCGCCTCCGCAGGGCGGGACGACCGCACCGGACGCACCGGATGAGCGAGGCGCAGGCCCTCCTCGCGCGCATCGGCGATATCGGCCGCCGGGCGCAGCGAGAACCGCACCCGATGCCGTCCACGGTCGGCTTCCGGATCCGGAAAGCGGGGTCCCCTGATGATCGACATCCCGATCGTCGTCGTCGTGCCGCCGTCCGTTCTCGTCCGCCGATGCACCGAGTGCCCGTGCGTGGAGTCATTGGCGATCGCGACGCCGTAGCCCGGCTCGCCGACGTGGATCCAACGCTGTCCGGACACCTCGAACCGCGCGGCATCCCACGAGGTGTTCGTGTGAGTGGGCCGCGCAAGGTGACCGAACTGGGTTTCGCTCCGCGCCTCCTCGGCATGGACATCCAGCGGGAACATCAGCTTCAGCAGGCGCCCGCGGTGCTGCCAGTCCACGTCGAGGGCGATGTCGACCGCCGCCCGTCCGGGTGCCAGTGTCAGCTCCTGCGTGAGGGAGGAGGATCCGAATCGCCTGACGCATCTCACCTCGACCGCGCCGTCCTCCGTGACGACGTCCAGCTGCTCGAGCTCGGCGAGATCGACGGCGCGACGGAGGTCGCCGCGCTCGATGTCCCAGGCGTCCCACTTGCCGGGCGCGTCCCGGTGCAGCCGCAACAGGGCGGCCGCCTCGCCGGCGGGGATCGCCTCGCGCCCGTCCGGCCCCTGCAGCGACACCAGCAGTCCCCGCCTGTCGACCACCGCCCGGACGATGCCGTTCGTGAGCACCCACCCGTCGGCGGTCTCCTCGAACCGTGCCGCCTCGGCCACGCGGGGTGATGCGGCGACCGTGTGCGGCGGCACACCGGCCAGCCAGACGGCACTGGCGTTCGCGTGCAGCAGCGGCGTGTCCTCACCCGGGACGCCGAGAGCGTCCAGGCTCGCCGCCACCATGCCCTCGAGCTCTCGTCCCATGGCCGCGTGGTCGGCCTCGGCCTCACGGTGCACCCAAGAGATCGAACTGCCCGGCAGGATGTCGTGGAACTGCAGCATCAGCACCCGCTTCCACAGGCGGTCGAGCGCGTCGTAGGGATAGCCGGCCCCCGCCTGAACGGCGGCGGTGGTCGCCCACAGCTCCGCCTCATGGAGCAGCTCCTCGCAGCGGCGGTTGCCCTGCTTCGTGCGCAACTGACTCGTCAGTGTGCCGCGGTGGAGTTCGAGGTACATCTCGCCGCGCCAGACCGGGAGTTCGTCCACCTCCTGAATGGCAGCGGTGTAGAAGTCGCCAGGGCTTCCGAGGCGCACGCGGGGAGAGCCCTCCAGGTCCGCCTGCCGGCGGGCAGCCGCGAGCATCTCGCGTGTGGGCCCGCCGCCACCGTCGCCCCAGCCGAACGGCGCGAGCGAGACCGTGCCCGCGTCGTGGTCGCGATAAGTGCGCTCGGCGTGTGCCAGTTCCGCCGCGGACAGCTCGGCGTTGTAGGTCTCGATCGGCGGGAAGTGCGCGAAGATCCGAGTGCCGTCGATGCCCTCCCAGGCGAGGGTGTGGTGCGGCATGGCGTTGGTCTGGTTCCACGAGATCTTCTGCGTCATGAACCAGTCGACGCCGGCGAGCTTCATGATCTGCGGGAGCGCTGCCGAGTAGCCGAACGTGTCGGGCAGCCATACCTCACGCGTCTCGAGACCGAACTCCTCGAGGAAGAAGCGCTTGCCGTGCACGAGCTGCCGCACCGTGGCTTCGCTTCCGGGCATGTTCGTGTCGGGCTCGACCCACTGGCTGCCGACCGGCACGAACTGGCCCGACGCCACCTTCTCGCGAATGCGTGCGAACAGCTCCGGGTACGACTCCTTGACCCACGCGAGCTGCTGCGCCGAAGAGCACGCGAAGCGGAAGTCCGGATGCTCGTCCATCAGTGCGAGCGCGTTCGAGAACGTTCTGGCGCATTTGCGGACGGTCTCGCGCACCGGCCACAGCCACGCGGTGTCGATGTGCGCGTGACCGGTCGCCAGTACCGTGTGGGCGCTGGCCGCGGCCGGAGCCGCCAGCGCCGGCGCGAGGGCGCGTCGGGCGAGGAGCACGGTGCCGCTCACGTCGTCCGGATCGATCGCGTCCATCATCCGGTCGAGCGCGCTCCACAGCTGGAGGGCGCGCGGACCGTCCGCCGGCAGCTGCTCCGCGAGCCCGCGGACGACCTCGATGTCCTGCAGAAGCTCCCACACGCCGACGTCGACGAGCGCGATCTCCAGCCGGCGGAGCCGGTACAGCGGCTCGACGCCGGCCGTCGCCCTGTCGCCGAGGCGCGTCGATCGCCAGTGCGATTCCGGCGGGATGCCGGGATTCCCCGCGAGCTCGAGGAAGTAGTCGATCTCTGCACCCACGACCGGCAGATGCGAGTTCCGGGGCGACACCGCCTTCACGACGGTGCCGTCTGGCCGGAAGGCGAGACCCTCCGCCTGGAACCCCGGCATGAGCCCGTCGAAGCCCAGATCGACGACGACCTCGGGGCGATGCCGGGCGTCCCGTGGCCACTCGCCCGGCAGGGTGCCGCGCACGCGCAGCCACAGGGTGCTCCATGGTCGTCCCCACGGCTCCCCCACCGCGATCGGCGCGTACCGCTGACGCGCCGCGTCGGCGAACGGGACGGGCTCTCCCGGCGCCTCCCACGCGAGGAGCTCGAGCGGCGCGGTCCGCGTGTGGACGGCCGCCGTCAACGACTCGCCGACCAGCCTGTCGAGCCGCTCGGCCACGCGGTCCGGCTCCGTCCGCCACCCCCCACGCCTCATCGCGTGACCGCAGCCGGAACGACGCGGTGGCCGAACGCGAAGAGCGGATCCACGGTGTCATGCGGCACGTCTTCGCGCGATCGACGCACGGCCTCCATCGAGCGCGGAATCTCGAACGGCAGGCTGCCCCGAGGGCGGATGACGCCGCTGAGCGCCGCGACGAACGCCTCGTCGCCGGTGCCGAAGCTCGCCGTGAGAACGCGTGCGATCCGGGCCATGGGTTCGAGGATCGCCGGGCGCTCCAGCGACACGTCGATCACCAGGGGCACCTCGGCGGCGATGGCGGCGAGTCGCGCGACCAGTCCCGGGCGGAACTCCAGCGAGCCTTGATGGAACAGCGATTCGAAGAGCAGATCGTCGCGCGGCTCATACGGTGCGGCGAGTCGCACCACAGCGATGTCGGCGTCCCCCGGATGATCGACGACCGTTCCGAGCGCCGCCGCCGCCGCGTGCGACAACCCCTCGACATACACACGCGCGTCCGCCGAGAGGGGCAGCATCGACCCCTCGTCCTGAAGGACGGCGAGCGATTCGCCCTGCGCCCGGAATCCGAGGGCGCGGAAGTCGGCGTTGCCGACGATCCGCTCGGCCTCTTCTTCGTCCACGAAGGGATCGTCGAACAGCCCGAGGCGGAACTTGAGCTCGAGGATCCGACGGGCGGACTCATCGATGCGCGCCTCCGGCACGCGACCGTCGCGGACGAGCTCGCACAGGATCTCGACGCATTCCTCGCCGCCGAACTGGTCGCATCCGGCATCCAGGATCGCCAGCATCCGCTCGGCCGGGCCGAGATGCTCGACGCCCCACGCCTTCGCGGGCAGCGCCTGCCCGTGGGCGACGTTGTCGTTGACCAGCTCCCAGTCCGTCACCACGAGACCGTCGAACCCGAGCTGCTCGCGCAGCAGACCGGTGACGATGCGACGGTTGAAGCCGAAGCCGACCGCCGGCACCGGCCGGCCCTCGAGCTCGAGACCGACCGGCATGCCGTAGTACGGCATCATCCCAGCGGTGCCGCACGCCACGGCCGCGCGGAAGGGTGCGAGGTGCAGGTCGAAGGCACCGCCGGGGTAGACCTGCTCCCTTCCGTACGGGAAGTGCGCGTCCTCGCCGTTCTGCTGGGGGCCTGCTCCGGGGAAGTGCTTGGTCACGCATGCCACCGATGACTCATCGATCTCGGTCCCCTGGAACCCCTCGATGTAGGCGCTGAGCGCCCGGGTGGTCCGTTCCGGATCGGCCCCGAACGTGTGCAGCTGTCGCCCCCAACGCGGCTCGGTGGCGAGATCGACCTGCGGATGAAGCGCCATCCGGATGCCGACGGCGAGGTACTCCCGGCGTGCGACGTCGGCGAACGCCCGGATGTCGTCGTCGTCGAGTCCGGCGAGACCGAGCGGCTCCGGCCACTGGGAGAAGGCGCCGGCGGTGAAGGACGTGCCGGCATTCTCGACGAACGCGTGACGCGGGTCGGTGCTGATCGTGACCGGGATGCCGTGGGGCGTCTGCTCCGCAAGCCGCTGGAGGGCGTTCGCCCACCGTGCGGCATCCCGGCCCGCTCCCAGGGCGTGGACGTTGAAATGGTTGAGATGCTTCTCGAGCACGACGGTGCGCGTCGAGGACTTGCTCAATGCGCCCGGGGCATCCAGGAGCGTCCCGTTCGGTCCGCTCTCGATGACCGTGTGGAACATCAGGCCCACCTTCTCCTCGATGGAGAGACGGCCGAGGAGGTCGGCCGTCCGTGCGGCCGGATCGAGCCGAGGGTCTTCGTACGGATCCAGCACGCCGTTGCCGTTGAGGTCTCGCCAGGGGGTCGCTGCGGGGATCGGGGTGGTCGTGGGGACGGGCGCGGGCACGGGCACGGAGGTCCTTTCTGCGGGGGCGAGGGGCGGCACGGGCCTCAGCCCTTGAGACCGGTGAAGCCGATCCCCCGGACGATCGACCGCTGGAAGATCAGGAAGATGATGATGGGCGGGATGCTGGCGATGAGCAGCCCCGAGATCAGATACGCGGGGTTCGTCGCCTGCGCCAAGCGCGGCAGCGCGACCGCCAAGGGCTGGGTTTCCGGGTCCGTCAGGACGATCAGCGGCCAGAGGAACTCCTTCCATGCCGACATGATCGACAACAGCGAGACCACGGCGATGATCGGCCGTGACATCGGCAGGACGATCCGCCAGAAGACGGTGAACCAGCCGGCGCCGTCGATCTGCGCGGCCTCGAAGAGCTCCCGCGGGATCTCCTCGAAGAACTGCTTGACGAGAAGGATCGTGAACGCGTTCGCGCCTGCGGGGAGCCAGACCGCCCAGGGTGTATCGGTGATGCCGAAGCCGAGGAGCGGGAGGTCGAGCACCGTCAGGTACAGCGCGATGAGCGTGACGGTGGCCGGCACGAACAGGGTGACCAGGAACGCGCCGTAGACGAACCGGCCGTACCAGGGCCGAATCACCGCGAGGGCGAACCCGGCGGTGGTCGACACGACGAGCTGGACGACCCACGAGCCGAGCACGAGCACCACGGTGTTGCCGAGGTACTGGCCGATGTCGAGCAGGTTCCACGCCGTGGGGATGTTCTCCCACAGCGCCGGTTCGGGAATGAGGCTCAGCGGCCGATTCACCAGATCGCTGGTCGTGGAGATCGCCGCGCGCAGCATCCACACCAGCGGGATCGCCCCGAAGCCGATCAGCCCGGCGAACAGGAGGATGTGCACCAGTCGCCATCCGGTCCCGACGGCGGGGCGGCGCCAGTCATGGGCTGAGAGGATGCCGCGGTCACGGGGCTCGCCACGTGTCCGCCGTCGGCGGGCGGTGAGGGTCGGCGCGGTCATCGGGTGCTCCAGGATCGGGTGAGGCGAAGGTAGACGGCCGACACGAGCACCAGGACGATCGCCAGCAGGACGCTCAACGCGGTCGCGACGCCGTAATTGCCGAACAGGAACGCGTAACGGTAGATCATGAGCATCACCGTGACGGTGGCGTTCGCCGGTCCGCCGTCGGTCATGACGTAGGGCTCCGTGAACACCTGGATGGCGCCGATGATCTGCAGCAGAAGCAGGATCAGGATGACGCCGCGCATCTGCGGCAGGGTGACGTGCCAGACCCGCCGCCATACCGATGCGCCGTCGAGCTCGGCAGCTTCGTAGAGCTCGGTGCTCACGCCGGTGAGGGCGGCGAGATAGATGAGGATGGCGGTGCCGGCGCCCGACCACGTCGCGACGATGACCAGGCTCGGCATCGCGAGTTCTGCGGATTGCAGCCACGGCAGGGGCCCGAGTCCGACCACCGCGAGGAGGCTGTTGGCGACGCCCGACTCTCCGGGCGCGAAGAACACCTTGAACAACAGCACGGCCACGACCGGCGGGATGACGACGGGAAGGTAGGCCAGCACGCGCGCCACCGTGCCGCCACGGCGCAGCTCCGACATGAGCACCGCGCAGAGGAGCGGGATCGGCAGCCCGATCGCCAGCGAGAGCACGGTGAACCACAGGGTGTTCAGCGCAGCCGTGGGCAGGAGGGGGTCGGCGAACAGGACCTCGAAGTTGCGCCAGCCGACCCACTCGGCGGGGGTGACGAGATTGGTCTGCTGGAATGCCAGCAGCACGCTCTGCGCGATCGGCCACCACGCGAAGTAGGCGAACACGACGAGCGCCGGCAGCAGGAAGATCAGCCCGGCCCAGGCTGCGCGGTGACGCATCGACATCGTTCGGCGTGGAGGCCGGCGCGCCGGGCGGCCCGCCGGGGCGGCACGGTGCGTGACCGTGCCGCCCAGGCGCTCGGGAGCGACCGTCATTGCGCGTGCTGGGCGAGGATCGTCTCGACCCGGCTCTCAGCGTCGGCGAGAAGGGCGTCGATGTCCGCGTTCGGATCCGTGAGGACCGCCTGGACCACCGGGTCGAGCGCCGCGTAGATCTCCTGCGACGCCACCACCGGCTCGGGCACGTACTCGAACTCCGAGAGCGACGCGACGTACGGTGCGAAGTTCTCGACGGGGACATTCACGAACTCATCGATCGCGTCCCGATAGGCCGCATAGGTCTCGTCACTGAAGATCGGCAGCACCGGTACGCCGACGGGCAACCCATCGGCAGCCGACGCCTCGGCGATCTCGGCGGCCACATCGAAGTCGTAGTTCGGACGGAGTGCCCGGAACTCGATCCACTTCACAGCGGCCTCCTTCTGAGCCTGGGTGGCGGTGGCGCTCACCATGAGCACCGTGGCACCTGCCAGAGTGGCGTCCGCGCCGCCCTGCGGCATGGGCCCGGCTCCGAACGCGTCCGGATCCCCGCCCTGCGCGATGTAGTTGGGGTACACGTCCGGCGGTGCGGACACCCACATGCCGACGTTCCCGGCCGTGAAGTCGGCGACGAGATCCTCCTGCTTGCCCAGGACGTTGTCTCCGAGCGAGTCATCCTCCCACCGCATCTGCTTCCACAGCTCCAGCACGTCGCTCGCGGGATCGTCATCGAAGGACGCCGACCACGTGCCATCCGCGCCCTGCTCGATCATCGAACCGCCGTTGGTGTACGTGTAGCCGGTCAGGTGCCAGCCCCCGCTGTTGTTGGTGCTGATCTCGCCGAAGCCGGTCTTGCCGGTCTTCTCCGAGATCTGCGCGGCATACTCGCGTACCTCGTCCCAGGTGGTCGGCGGAGAATCCGGGTCCAGTCCCGCCTGCTCGAAGAGATCACGGTTGTAGACGAGGCCGAACGCATAGCTCTTCTCCGGGATGCCGTAGACGGCGCCGTCCCGCTCGAGGAACTGCATCACCCGGGGGTTCAGCTCGTCGAAGCCCTCGATTTCGTCGGTGACGTCGGCCAGGTCTGCGACCTGCCCTCGTTCGATGAGCGCCGGGGGCTCGGTGAGGGGCACACGAAGCAGCGTCGGCGCGCTGCCGCCCGCGAGCCGCGTGGCGAAGGTCTTCGCATCCCACGGCACATCGGACGCTTCGATGGTGATGTGGGGGTTCGCCTCTTCGAACTCCTCGACCTGGCGCTCGAAGAGGGCGAGCGCCGCGGTGTTCGTCGCCGCCGGCTTGCCCATGATCGTGATCGTCACGTCCTCGGGCTCACCGGCCGTGGTCGGATCGGGGTCGCCGCCCGACGTGCTGCTGCAGGCCGCTGTGCCTGCGAGCAGCGGAACAGTGATGAGCGCGGCGAGGAGCCGGCGCGTTCGCTGGTGCATGTTTCCTCCGATAGGGACAGGTGCGGCGGTGCCGCGGTTTCGCGGACGGCGGGATCAGAGGATCCGGTCACACTCCGTCGTGCGTCGTGGCCAGTATGTGTGCTGACTTTGCGTTACGCAAGCATTTCTCTCATTTTCTTAACTCCAACTTTAAAAGTTGTGAAGTACGGGTTGATTGTGATGTGATCTCGGCATGGCATCGATGTCCCCCAGCCGCCCCGCAGCGCTCGTTGCGATGGGCGCCTCCGCATTCGCGGACCTGTTCGACCCACCGCGGCTGGCGGCGCTGCGCGAGCTCTCGCGGATCGACGACCCGGTCCGCGTCGACGACCTGACGTCGCCGGACGTGCTCGCCCGCCTGCGCGACGTCGAAGTGCTCATCACCGGGTGGGGCGGGCCGCGGCTCGGACCGATGCTGCTGGCGACCGCTCCGCACCTCCGCGCGGTCCTGCACGCCGGAGGATCCGTGAAGGGTCAGATCAGCCAGGCCTTCTGGGACGCCGGCGTGCTGGTCACCAGCGCCGCGGACGCGAACGCGATACCGGTGGCGGAGTACACGGTGGCCACGATCCTGCTGGAGGCCAAGCGGGTTCCGGCATACATCGACGGCTATGCCCGCACGCGTGATGTCGCGGGTACGTGGCGACATGACCTTCCGCCCGCCCTGGGATTCGGAGGCACGGTCGGCATCGTGGGACTCTCGCGGGTGGGCAGGCGCGTGGCCGAGTTGCTGCGTCCCTTCGATTTCCGGGTGCTCGCCGCAGACCCCCTGCAAGATGCGCGGGGTGCCGCACTCGCGGGCGCGCAGCTCACAGGGCTGGACGATCTCATGGCGCAGAGCGACATCGTGACGATCCACGCACCCGAGCTCCCCGAGACGCGGCATCTCATCGATGCGCGGCGTCTGGCCCTGCTGCGGCAGGACAGCGTCCTCATCAACACGGCGCGCGGCTCCCTCGTCGACGGGGAGGCCCTCATCGCCCGCTGTCGGGAGGGCACGCTTCGTGCCATCCTCGACGTCACCGAGCCGGAGCCGCTCCCTGCCGACTCGCCGCTCTTCTCGACCCCCGGCGTGGTGCTCACGCCGCACATCGCGGGCGCCATGCATGCCGAGACCCACCGGCTCGCCGATGCCGTGCTGGAGGAGCTGCGGCGGATCAGCGAATCCCAGCCACCGCTTCACCGTGTCGACCGACGGAGCCTCAGCCACATCGCATGATCGATCCTGAGCGATCTCGAGAATCCTGTGAGTTCTCGTGAGGAACGTTAGTCTGAGCGTGGCTATGGCGACGGGAGGGGCGACATGCTCGCAGCGGAACGACGCGCGCGCATCCTCGAGCTCGCGCAACAGGACGGCGCCGTCAGCATCTCGCGGCTGACAGCGGACCTCGGCGTCTCGCACGTGACGGTGCGGCGGGATCTCGACACCCTCGTCGCCGAGAAGGCCCTCGACAAAGTGCGTGGCGGAGCGATGCTCCCGGCCGGACATGCCCCACCGCCCCGCACATCGTCGGCGACGATCGGCGTCGTCGTCCCGACGTCGTACTACTACCGCTATGTCGTCGACGGCATCGGCGATGCTCTCGAAGGGGTCGGCGAGTTCAAGCTGGTCATCTCGGAGTACGACCTCGAGGTCGAGTATCGACTGATCGAGGAGCTGGTGGAGGCAGGCGTCGACGGGCTGCTGTGGGTTCCGACGGTGTCGGAGCTCGAGGAAGCTCCGGAGTTCGCCGCCTTCACGTCCGCGCTGAGCGTCCCCGTCGTGTTCGTCGAACGCGAGACTCCGGGCGGCGGGCTCGCGATCGTCTCCTCGGTCCGTTCGGCGCACGAGCGCGGCGTCGTCAGCGCGCTCAGGCACCTGCGCGAACTCGGCCATCGCCGGCTCGTCATGGTCAGCCGCGGCAGTTCGCAGAGCGCCGAGTTCGTGCGACGCGGCTGGCGCGATGCGGTCGAGCGACTGGGGTTCGATCCTGAGAGCGTCATCCTCGGACCGCGGGAGCTGGGAGCCGGCCCGACGTGGGAGCGTGGGAGCGCGGATGTGGTGCTCGACACGGTGGAGAGGCTCGGTGCCACCGCGGTGTTCAGCCACGGCGACGAGAATTCGCTCTTCGGGCTGGTGCAGAATGCCCGCAGCCGCGGACTCTCCGTGCCTGAGAAGCTGTCGATCGTCGCCTACGACGACGACGTGTCGGCGCACGCCGACCCTCCGATCACCGCTGTCGCGCCGGACCGACGCCGGGTGGGGGCGCACGCGGTGCGCATGCTGCTGGATCTGATCGACCATGGCACGGCCGAGCCGCCTTTGCAGCTTCAGGTCGATCCCCGGCTGATCGTGCGCGCGTCGACCGCGCCGCCGGCCTGATGCGTCGCCCGCGTGACGGTGCCGGGTTCGCGGCCGCCGTGCCGCAGGACTGACCCCCGGGGAGACGTGGGTGCGGACGCGCTCCCGCCCGCGGTCCGCACCCAGACGGCTCACTCGCCGTCGACCCGGATCACCAGCACCTCGCTGCGCGTCGCACCGGCGGGGTTCGAGAACTCGACGACGTAGCGGTGCTCGCCGGCCGCGCGTCCCTCGAGAGGCACGTCGACGCGTTGCGCAGCCGGGCTCGCCGGCAAGAGGGAGCCGGAGGCGACCTCGGCGTCGTTCTCGAACAGGCGCCATGCGCTCGCGTTGGTGCCCCACCACAGGTTCGCGGTGACGGTGAACGTGCCGTCGCCGTCACGGTTGGCGGCCGAGAGACGCGGGACGCCGGGTGCGGCATCCGTCACCTTCACAGTGAGCGGCGACGGACTGGTCACGCCCTGCGAGTTGATCGCTTCGGCGGTGTAGACGTACTCGCCGTTCCCCCGTCCCGCGAGGGGCACCACCACGGACTGCGCCGCCGGTCCGGCGGCGGCCAGGTCTGCCGTGTGGATCAGCGCGCCGTTCTCGTAGACCTTGAGCCGAGCCGCGTTCGGACCCCACCACATGTTCCAGCGGAGTTCGAAGTTCCCGTCATGCAGCCCGTGCGCCCATCCGCTCGTCGACGACAGCACGCCGGGAGCCGGCGGAGCCGTCTCGGTGTCGGGCGGGAGCGGGGGTTCCTGGGCCAGGCATTCCTCGTACTCGTCCGGCGTGGGTGACCAGCGGAACCAGTCGAACGCTCCGGTGATCTCCGCGGCGGCGGTCGACCCGCGGAAGGCGAACGGTCCGACGTGCGTGAAGGGCGCATCAGCCACCAGGATCGGACGACCGAACGCCGAGAAGGCTGCGCCGTCGTACGACACCGACGCCGTGATCTGCGTGCCGTCGCTCGTCAGACGCAGCCAGATCTTGGTCGCGCCCGCCACCGCGGGCGGGGAGGAGTCCTGGCGGTTGGATCCGTTGCGGTGGTACACGAACTCGACCGTGCGGCCGGGTGTCGCTCGTCCGAGATCGAACTTGGCGTAGTGGGTGTCGGTCGCGTACAGCAGCAGGCCGGCCTGCTGGAACGGCTGGGTGGGGTCGATCTCGACGGGGGCAGTGAGCTGCCACGGACCTTCTGGAAGCTCCTGCTGGAGCAGCGGCGCCGCGGCCACCCCGCCGGAGTAGGTCGGGATGGCGAGCTTTCCGTCCACCACGGCGTGACGCGCCGACTGCTCACGCACCACGCGGTCCCACACATCTCCCAGGCCGCCCTGGAATTCGTCCGAGCCCTCCGCCGCGCACGTCTCGAACACCGGGTTCTCAGGATCGACCGGGAACTCTCCGGGGACCTCCACGACCGGCTCGGCGCCGTCCTTGGCCCATGCGATCGTCGCGCCCAGGCGGTCACCCGACTCGTAGAACAGGTACGTCTCGTCCTGATGCGTCACGATCTCGGGGGACGCCACGCGGCCCACATCCGCGCCGAGACCGCTCGCCTGGTGAAGGACGATCGGCACCTCGCCGACGTCACGGAGTGTCTTGTCGATCGTGCGCGCGTAGCTCTTGCCGCTCGACGCGTGGTACACCACGTACAGCTGACCGTTCCACTCCCAGAGATTGCCGGCGGAGACGTTCTGACCCTCCTCCGGGCCAGGGGCTACGACGTAGTCGGGGTCAACGGTCCAGGTGATCCCGTCGACGGACTCAGCGAGGCGGATGCGCCGGATGTTGTCACGCTCGTTGCCCATGTAGAACATGCCGTACGCGAAGCCCGAGGCGGGGTCCGGGTGCTCGAAGACCCTGGCGTAGCTCGTCTCGGTGACGTTCGGTCCCCCCATGGCATTCGAGACCACGATGTCGCCGTACTCGAAATGGATGCCGTCATCCGACGTGGCATACCGGGTGACCGAGTTCTCGCCGTGGAAGTACATGAACATCTTCCCGGCCTCCTCGTTCCAGATCGCGTCCGGACTGGAGGTGTGGCTCACGTCGTAGTGAGGCAGCCACTCGCTCGCGATGATCGGGTTCGACCCGTATTCGATCCACGGGCCCTCGAGGCTGTCGGCGTACATCAGGAGCACGCCCGCGGGCGAATCGTGCGGTGCCGTGTACAGGTACCACTCGCCGAGGGGGTTCTCGAAGTGCGCTCCGGCGTGGAAGACGCTCGGGAAGATGTACTCGTTCGTCGGGTTGTAGTCCATCTGGGATTTGTCGGTGATGACGCCCTGGTAGCCGAATTCCGGCCAGCCCTCGGGCGGCGGCGCCACTGCCGTCGACACCATCCCGTTCGCAGCTGCGGGTGCGCTCGGCCCCGCCGGTGCCGCGTAAGCGGACGGGGCCACCAGCGCCCCGACCACGAGGGCTGCCGTCGCTGTCGCCAGCGCGGCGATGACGCTCGAGCGGCGTCTCGCGGTTGTTCTCATCCGTATCTCCCTTGATGCGTCACCGCCGTCGCCGTGCCCGTTTTGACACGTCCCTGCGGTCTGTGCGTATACTCGGCGGCACCTGCTAATGCGCATTACCACCGACGGTTCGCTATGCTAATGCGTATAACCCGCTTCGGCTAGAGATTTCTCGCACCGAGGGTCAGGCAGGTACGGCGAGGACGCCGTCTCACCAGAGGAAGATCGATGACGACACCACCGAGCGCGCACGGGCGCATCACCCAGCGGCGCATCGCCGAGCTCGCCGGCGTCAGCCAGGCGACGGTCTCGCTCGTGCTGAACGGAAAGGCCGATGCGTCGACGCGCATCCCGGAAGAGACGCGCCGTCGCGTGCTGGACGTCATCAACAGCACGACTTATGTCCCCGACCCCGCCGCCCGGCGGCTGGCCGGCGTGGGGAACAAGATCATCGGCGTGTTCACCTACGAGCCGGCGTTTCCGAGCGCCAGCCTCGACTTCTACGCGGCTCTGCTGACGGGGATCGAGTCCGAGGCCGAGGTGCTCGGCTGCGACCTGCTGCTGTTCACGAGCGCGCCGGTCGAGGGTTCCCGGCGTCGCCTGTTCCATGAGAACAACCGTCTGCGACTGGCTGACGGCTGCCTGCTGCTCGGACAGGAGATGGACACCGAAGAGCTCGAGCGGCTCGTCGCGAGCGGGTTCCCCTTCGTGGCCATCGGCCGTCGCGAGGCGGAGGGCGTGCCCTATGTCGCCGCCGACTATGTGACGGGCACAGCGGCGCTCGCCGCTCGTGCCATCGAACTCGGACACCGCCGCTTCGCATATGTCCATCCCGACAGCCGAGGCGAGTCGGTGCTCGACCGTCAACGCGGCTTCCGCGCCGAGCTCGAGCGCAGGGGCATCGCGGCCGACGACGCGACCACGTTCATCGCGAGCGCTGGGGAGGATGCCGCGGCTGACTGGCGGCAGGTGCGCGCCTCGGGTGCGACGGTGCTCTTCGTCGAGAACCCGACCTATGCGATCGGGATGTTCCCGCACATCGTCCGGGACGGCCTGTCGGTCCCCGACGATCTCTCGATCGTCGCGCTGGCCGATCCCTCGCGCTCATCCGAGAGCGACCTCGACTTCACACGACTCAGCCCTCCGCGCACACGGCTCGGCTCGGAGGCCCTGACCCTGCTGTCGCGCATCCTCGATCCGTCCGCCGAGGTCGACGCGTCGGAACTGCGCATCACCCTCGACTGCACCGTCACCGACGGAGCCACCCTCGCCCGCCCCCGCACCGCTCAGGAGACCACCCGATGACCGAACTTCGCACCGAGATCCTCATCGTCGGAGGTGGCCTCGGCGGCGTCGCCGCGGCACTGGCGGCACTCGATGCCGGCCGGCAGGTGGTGCTCAGCGAGGAGTACCGGTGGCTCGGCGGACAGCTCACCAGCCAGGCGGTGCCGATGGACGAGCACAGCTGGATCGAGCAGTTCGGAGCCACAGCCCGGTACCGGCGGGTGCGCGACGGCATCCGTGACCACTACCGGCGCTGGTACCCCCTCACCGCCCGGGCCATGGCCGACCCCACACTCAACCCCGGCCAGGGCATGGTCAGCCGGCTGTGCGCCGAGCCCCGCGCCGGTGTCGCCGTCATCGAGGCGCTGCTCGCCCCGCACCGGGCGGCCGGGCGGCTCACCCTCATCCAGCCCGCGGTCGCCGTCGCCGCCGACGTCGACGGCGACCGCGTCCGGGCCGTGACCCTCCGGCGTCTCGATGACGGCTCCGAGGTCGTGGTGGCGGCGGATTACGTCATCGACGCCACAGAGCTCGGCGATCTGCTCCCCCTCACCGGCGCCGAGTACGCCACCGGATTCGAGGGACGGTCGGATACCGGCGAACCCAGCGCACCCGACGAGCCGCAGCCGGCAAACCAGCAGGCGTTCAGCTGGTGCTTCGTCGTCGACCACGTGGACGGGGACCACACCATCGATCGCCCGGCCGAATACGACATGTGGCGCACCCAGCAGCCGTCGTATTGGGGAGCGCCGATGCTGTCCCTCACGGGGCCCGACCCCCGCACCCTCGAGACGCTCACGCGCACCTTCACCCCTCACGCCGCTCGACCGGCCGTCCTGGCGGATCAGGGCAAGGATCCCGGCGATCGCGAGCTGTGGACCTTCCGCCGCATCCTCGCGCGCGACAACTTCACACCGGGCGCGTTCCCCAGCGACCTCGTGCTCGTGAACTGGCCGATGATCGACTACCTCGGCGGCACACTGGTGGATGTCTCGACCGAGGAGGCCGAACGGCACAAGAGCCGGGCACGCCAGCAGTCCCTGTCGATGCTCTACTGGCTGCAGACCGAGGCTCCCCGGCCCGACGGCGGCACCGGCTTTCCCGGACTGCGGCTGCGCGGCGACGTCACCGAGGGTCCTGACGGACTTGCGATGGCTCCCTACATCCGGGAGTCGCGCCGGCTGCTCACGGAGCAGCGCGTGACCGAGCACGACCTCTCGATCGCACTCCGCGGTCACGGGCGGCCCTTCACGACCCCGGAGTCCGTCGGCGTCGGCATGTACCGGATCGATCTCCACCCCTCGACCGGCGGAGACAACTACCTCGACGTGGCCAGCGCGCCCTTCGAGATCCCGCTGGGCATCCTGATCCCGCGGCGGCTCGAGAACCTGCTGCCCGCCGGCAAGAACGCCGGCACCACGCACATCACCAACGGCGCACTCCGGCTCCACCCCGTGGAGTGGAACATCGGCGAGGCCGCCGGGTCGCTCGCCGCCTTCAGCCTGCATCGCACGACCACCCCCCGTGCGGTGCGGAACACTCCTGCGCTCCTGCAGGAGTTCCAGTCCCTGCTCACTGACACCGGCGTCGAGCTCCACTGGCCCGACGTCACCGGCTACTAGGAGAATCCGAATGAGATCAGCAAAGCCGCTGACCGCCGCCGCCCTGCTCGCGGCGACAGCGTTCGTCGCCACCGCCTGCGCGGGCGGCCCTGCCCCCGATGCAGAACCCGCAGAAGACATCGATCTGCGCATGACCGTGTGGACCTCTAACGAGGATCACCTCGCCCTGTTCGACTCGATCGCCGACGAGTACATGGCCGACCATCCGGAGATCGCGTCCATCACGTTCGATCCGCTGCCGTTCGACGACTACACCTCGACGGTCACGACGCAGCTGGCCGGCGGCAACGCACCAGACCTGGCGTGGATCCTCGAGAACGCGGCACCGGACTTCGTCTCGAGCGGGGCGCTGGTGCCGCTGGACGAGGTCCTCGAGTCGACCGAGGGCTACGAGTTCGACGACCTCGCCCCGAGCGCCACCGCGCTGTGGGAGAGCGAGGGCGAGCTGCTCGCCTACCCGTTCAGCACGTCGCCGTTCGTCGTGTTCGCCAACGATGATCTGCTGGCCCAGGCCGGGCAGCCGGCATCCGCCCAGCTCCTCGCCGACGGCTCGTGGACGTGGGAGGACGTCGATGCCATCGGTGCGGCCGTGCGCGAGGCCACCGGAAAGGCCGGCTTCGTCGTGCGCGACTTCGACTACCTGAACTGGGACTACCTCAGCACCGTCTGGAACGGCTGGGGCGCTGCGCCCTGGACCGAAGACGGTGCGACGTGCACGTTCGCGGACGACGAGATGGTGGAAGCGTTCGAGTTCCTGCACGGCGCGGCCTTCACCTCGCAGTCGATGCCGGGCCCCGGCACGACGGCGGACTTCTTCGCCGGAGAGGCCGCCTTCACCGTGACGCAGATCTCACGGGCGAACCTGCTCGCTGAGGGCGGCTTCGCGTGGAACCTGCTGCCGCTCCCGGAAGGTCCCGTGGGCGAGTACGCCGTCACAGGCCAGGCGGGTATCGGTGTGATGAGCCAGGGTGACAACACGCAGGCCGCCGCGGAGTTCCTCGCCTTCTTCACCAACCCCGAGAACGCCGAGAAGCTGGCCGCCTACTTCCCGCCCCCTCGCACGTCGCTGCTGAACGCCGAGACGCTCGCCGCCGCCAACCCGCTCCTGAGCGAGGAGCAGATCGAGTCGGTCGTCGTGCCCGGCATCGAGAACGGGCAGGTGCGCCCCAGCCACACGGACTCGGCCGAGATCGGGCAGCAGGTCCGCGCCTCGCTCGACGACCTGTGGGTGGCGGACGCGGACATCCCCGCCGTCCTCGAGTCGACCTGCTCCGCGATCGAACCCCTCCTGTAGCGGGCGAAGGACGACATGACCGTCACAACGGACGCACTCCCGGGCCGCACCGCGCGGCCCGGGGGTGCCCCCGGCCCGGCGCGACGACCGTGGTTGACATACCAGCGACGCGACGCGCTCACGGGGTACCTCTTCATCGCACCGCAGCTCGCCGGCATCGTGCTGTTCGTCCTCGTGCCGCTGGTGCTCGTCTTCTACTACTCCTTCCACGAGTGGAACGTCCTCGCGGGCACCTTCACGTTCGTCGGGCTCGAGAACGTCGAGAAGCTGTTCAGCGATCCGCAGCTCGCGCCGGTGCTCACTGCCACGGGTGTGTTCTCAGTCGGGCTCGTCGTCTTCAATCTGACGCTGGCGCTTCTGCTCGCGGTCATGCTCAACCGGCGGTGGCGCGGCATCACGGTCTTCCGCACGATCTTCTTCTCTCCGGTCGTCGTCTCACTGGTGGCCTGGACGATCGTGTGGGGCTTCCTGCTGCAGGACAACGGCGGCATCAACGGCCTGCTGGCGATGGTCGGCATCGAGGGCCCCAACTGGCTGCGCGAGGGCCCGACGGCGATGCTGAGCGTGATCGTCGTGCAGGTGTTCAAGAATGTCGGCCTCAACATGGTGCTGTTCCTCGCCGCGCTCCAGGGCGTGCCCCGCGAACTGCAGGAGGCTGCGCGCGTCGACGGCGCGAACGATCGCCAGATCTTCAGCCGCATCGTGCTCCCGCTCATCTCGCCGACGATCCTGCTCACCCTCATCATCACGATCGTCGGCTCACTGCAGGTCTACGCCCAGATCGCGGTCCTCACGCAGGGCGGCCCGGGAATCTCCACCACGGTCCTCGTCTACTACCTCGTCCAGCAGGCGTTCGACTTCCACCACTTCGGGTACGGCTCGACGCTCGCGCTCCTGCTGTTCCTGATCGTCCTGGTGCTGACCATCGCCCAGTGGCAGCTGCGCAAGAGATGGGTCTTCTATGAGAACTGACACGGCTCCGGCGGCCGAGCCGGCGGCATCCCTCATCCCGAACCTCGACGAACTCGCCGACCGCCCCTCGCGGGCACCCCGGCGGCTGGCGCCCGCCTGGAAGAAGGTGATCTTCTACGGCGCGCTCTGTCTCATCGCCATCCCCTTCGTCTTCCCCACGTGGTGGATGATCACGTCGTCGCTCAAGCCGGTCAACGAGATCTTCGCGTTCCCGCCGTCGCTGTGGCCCGCCGATCCGACCCTCCAGGCCTACGTCGACGCGTTCACCATCCAGCCGTTCGCGCGGCAGTACTTCAACAGCGTCTACATCGCCGTGCTCGTGACGGCCGGCACGATGCTGGTCGCGGCGCTCGCCGGCTACGCGTTCGCCCGCATCAAGTTCCCCGGTCAGAACCTGCTGTTCATGGTGGTGCTGGTCGGCCTGCTGATCCCCAGCGAGGTCACGATCGTCCCGCTGTTCCAGATGTTCAACTCGTGGGGCATGGTGAACACCCATTGGCCGCTGCTGCTGGTGACCACCTTCGGCGCCCCCAGTGTGCTGGCGACCTTCATCATGCGCCAGTTCTTCCTGACGCTGCCGGTGGAACTGGAAGAAGCAGCCCGTCTGGACGGGCTGGGCCGCTGGTCGATCTGGTGGCGCATCGCGCTGCCGCTCTCGAAGACCGCGCTCGCGGCGGTGGCGATCTTCACCTTCCTGCACGTCTGGAACCTCTACCTCGAGCCCACCGTGTATCTGCTCTCACCCGAGCTCTTCACCCTGCCTCAGGCGCTCACGCGATACACCGACGCGTACGGCGGCGAGATGTGGAACGTGCAGATGGCCGCCTCGACGATGACGGCGCTCCCGGTGCTCATCGTGTTCGTCTTCGCGCAGAAGCAGTTCGTCGAAGGGCTGGCGCAGACAGGGCTGAAGGGGTGATCCCGCCGGGCGCCCGTGTCGAGCCCATGATCGACGGTAAACGCTTGCTCGCGGATCCCGCCGAACCGGACAGACAGGGCTTAGACTCTGGCCTGTGAGCGACATCATCGCGCCGACCCGAGGCGCCGCCACCCTGCACGACGTCGCCCGTGAGGCAGGAGTCTCGCTGGCGACCGCTTCGCGCGTCCTCAACGGCTCGACCCGCAAGGTGGCCGAGAGCTACCGCGAGCGCGTCGAGGCCGCCGCCGAGAAGCTCGGCTACTCGGCGAACCTCTCGGCACAGGCCACGGCGCGCGGCACATCGGCGATCGTCGCGCTGCTGGTCGCCGACATCGCCGACCCGTACTTCGGCCAGCTCGCCTCGGGCGTCGCACGCGGCGCCGACGAAGCCGGGCTCGTCGTCACGATCGCGATCACCGAGCGCGACCCGCAGCGCGAGGTGAAGCTCGTGCGCGCGCTCCGCGGTCAGCGCCCGCGCGGACTCATCCTGGCCGCATCCCGTGTCGAGGGACCGGACGCGGTCGGCCTCCAGGGCGAACTCGACGCCTTCGCGAACATGGGCGGCCGCGTCGTCGTGGTCGGCCCGGGCGGCGGCGACGCGCGATCGGTCGCCGTCGACAACCACGGCGGCGCGCGAGCGCTCGGCGCCGAGCTCGCCGGTCTCAGGTACCGCGAGGCCATCGTGGTCGCCGCATCCGAGGGGATCCGCACCTCGGACGATCGCCTCGCCGGCTTCACCGAGGGCTTCACCGGGGCCGGCGGCGCCATCCGCGACGTGCGGCGGTCGGGCTTCACCCGAGATGCGGGCTACGCGGCCGCATCCGACCTCCTCAGCGGCGACGTCCCCGCAGGCACCCTCATCTTCGGCATCAGCGACGTCGTCGCGATCGGCATCATGTCGGCCGTCCGCGACGCCGGACGCCAGGTCGGCGCCGACATCGCCGTCGCCGGCTTCGACGACATCGCCACGGGTCGCGACATCCGTCCCGGCCTCACGACCGTGCGCGTGCCGCTCGAGGATCTCGGATACCGGGCGCTGCAGGCGGCGACCGACCCCGGGTGGGAGGCCGCCGAGCCGCAGCTGCCGCTCGAGGTCATCGTGCGCGGCAGCACCCCGCCGCGCGACTGACGCTCCGCCGGCGGCGAGCGAGATCGCCGCGTGCGCTGAAATCGCTCAGGAAACGTTCCCCGGTAGGCTGAGCGCGCCGTGCGAGCGAAGGAGTCACGGATGCCTCGACTGCCCCGCGCCGATGGAATGACGCGCGTCACGATCGCCGACGTCGCCGCCCGCGCCGGGGTCTCGCTGTCCACCGTGTCGCGCGCGCTGAACGGCAATCCGACGGTGGACCCGGCACTGGCCGAGCGGGTGAAGGATGCCGCGGCCGCCCTGGACTACACCGCGAGCCCCGTCGCGCGCAGCCTCGTGCTCGGCCGCACGCAGACGGTCGCCGTCATCGTGCCCGACCTCGGCAACCCGACCTTCCAGGCGATCCTGCGCGGGCTGAGCCGCGCCGCGGCGGCCGACGACTACCACGTGCTCGTGGCCGACTCCGCGGAGTCGGTCGAGGAGGAGCGCGTGCTCGCCGGCGCGACCCGACGACGCACCGACGGGATCATCCTGTGCTCCCCGCGCCTGCCACAGGACGAGCTCGACCGGCTCGTCGGCGGGCTGCGGCCCGTCGTGCTCATCAACCGCACGTCCGGCGAGGTGCCGTCGGTGCGCGCCGACTACGGCGGCGCCCTGGCCGACGAACTCGCCCACCTGCACGAACTCGGCCACCGGCGCATCGTGTTCCTGGCGGGCGCGCCACGCAGTGTCGCGAACGCCGCCCGGCTCGAGGCGATCGCCGCGTTCGTCGCCGCTCACCCCGACACCGAGGTCTCGGAGATCCCGTGCGGCGTCGACTTCGAAGCCGGTGCCGCTGCCGGCCCCGCCGTGCTCGCCTCCGGCGCGACCGCCGCAGTCGCCTTCAACGACCTGGTGGCGATGGGCCTGCTCAGCGCCGTGCAGGCGAGCGGATGCCGCGTCCCCGGCGATCTCTCCATCGTCGGCTTCGACGACATCCCGTTCGCGCAGTACACGACTCCCCCGCTCACCACGGCGGCGGTTCCCGCCGCCGAGCTCGGTGCTCAGGCATGGGAGCGGATGCGCGAGCTGCTCGAGGGCGCCGAGCCGGGGCATCCGCTCACCGTCCTGCCCACGCTGACGGTGCGCGGCTCGAGCGGTCCTGCCGGGGCGGGCGCCGCGTCCGCCGGCGGCTAGGGATGGGTGACGGCGGGCTCGTCCGGGAGATCACCGCCACCGACGTTCTCCGAGCGCGCGGCGTCTTCGCGCACCTCGTCCGTGACGGCATCCGTGGGTGGCGCGTCGTCTGCCGCGGCGTCGTCGGAGTGCTTGTCGTGCGGCTTGTTCAGATCGCTCATCTCTTCGCCTTTCTTTCGCTCCAGCCTGAGCCGCCGTGCGGGGCCGCTCCAGCGGGTTGACAGGTCGTGCGGGTCCGGGTCACGGCGGGGGCGGGTCGGCGCCGGCGCATCCGGCCGCCTCCGCTCCCCCACCGTTGGCCCGGAACAGGTGTTCCGGTGCAGACAGGCCGATCAGCGCCAGTCTGACCTGCGTGCGCCGGAACACCTGTTCCGGGCAACACCTCCCCCCCAGAACTCCTGTTCCGGGCAACACGTGCCCGCCCCGGAACACCTGCTCCGGGCAACACGTCGCCGCACCGCATACGCCGCGTGATATCCTGAGAAAACGTTTCCTGAAGGAGTGAGATGAGCCACCGCCGGTACGCCCTCGTCGGTGCGGGACACCGCGCCCAGATGTACGTCGACGCCATCGTCGGGCGGTACTCCGATGACGCGGTGCTCGTTGCGATCTGCGAGCCGAACCCGGTGCGCGCGCAGTACTACGTCGACCGCGTCGTCGAGGCCGGCTTCCCTGCGCCGGCGGTCTACGGACCCGACGACCTCGAGGCGATGATCAGCGCCGAGCGTGTCGACCGCGTGGTGATCTGCGCGCGCGACGACCTGCACGCGCCGCTGATCGTGCGGGCGCTGGATGCCGGAGCCGACGTCGTCGTCGAGAAGCCGCTGACCATCGACGGGCCGTCGGCCGCCGCCATCGAGGACGCCATCGACCGCACCGGCCGCGAGGTCGTCATCACCTTCAACTACCGGTACTCGCCCCGCAACTCCGCGCTCCGTCAGGTCATCCAGGACGGCACCATCGGCGACGTCACGAGCGTGGACTTCTCGTGGGTGCTCGACACCAAGCACGGCGCCGACTACTTCCGCCGCTGGCACCGTGAGAAGGAGCACTCGGGCGGTCTGCTGGTGCACAAGGCCAGCCACCACTTCGACCTGGTCAACTGGTGGATCCGCTCGGCACCGCGGCGCGTCTTCGCCTCGGGCGGGCTGCGCTTCTACGGCGCCGAGAACGCCACGGCACGCGGCATCCATGACCGTCCCGCCCGTGGCACCCACGACGGATCCGATGCCTTCGAGCTCGACCTGCGCTCCGACGAGCGCCTCAAGGCGCTGTACCTCGACGCCGAGCAGCACGACGGCTACCTGCGCGACCGCGACGTGTTCGGCGAGGGCATCACGATCGAAGACAACCTCGCGCTCGTCGTCGACTACGCCTCCGGCGCGACCCTCAGCTACTCGCTGAACGCGCACTCGCCCTGGGAGGGCTACCGCGTCGCGGTCAACGGCACCCTCGGTCGCGCCGAGCTCGAGGTCGTCGAGCGCGGCGCCGTGCTCGCCGACGAGGGGCTGCACCCGGTGCTCGACCCCTCCGCCGTCGACGCCGGATCCTCGGGGTCGCTCCGCCCCGAGGGTGAGCGCCTCATCGTGCAGAAGCACTGGGAGGCCGCCTACGAGGTGCCCATCGTCGCCGCCGGAGAAGGCGGTCACGGCGGCGGCGACGCACTGCTGCTCGCCGACGTCTTCGAAGGCCCCGGCGACGACCCGCTCGCCCGCCCCGCCGACTGGCGCGACGGCGTCCGCTCCATCGCCGTCGGCATCGCCGGCAACCGCTCCCTCGAGACGGGCCTGCCGGTGCAGGTGGCCGAGCTCGGCATCCGCTTCCTCGCCGCCGACGGCGCTCCCGCCGTCGCCGTCCGCGCATGAGCCGCATCGCCGTCACCGGCGGCGCCGGGCGCCTCGGCCGCAGCCTCGTCGCGGGGCTGGCCGGCGCCGGCCACGAACTGGTGTCGCTCGACCGCGCCGTCTCGGACGCCGTCGAGCTGGCGGACGTCGAGCAGGTCGCGGTGGATCTGACGGATCCGGATGCCGCGTCCCGCGCGATCACGGCCGCCCGTGCGGACGCGCTGATCCACCTGGCTGCGATCGCCGTGCCGTTCAGCGCACCCGAAGACGTGATCCTCCGCACCAACGCCGCCCTCGCGCTGAACGTGATGTCGGCGGGCGTCGCAGCAGGCGTCCCGAAGATCGTGGCGGCGTCGAGCCCGACCGTCCTCGGCTACGGCGCGCCGAGAGGGTGGCTTCCCGACCGCTTCCCGCTCGACGAGGAGACGGTGCCGAAGCCCTGGAACGCCTACGCGCTGTCCAAGCACCTCGCCGAGCAGACCGTCGCGATGCTCGCGCGCCAGACCGGCGACGCGACGCGGTTCGCGGCCTTCCGCCCCTGCTACGTCATCGCGCCCGAAGAGTGGGACGGCGCGCCCACCCAGCAGGGCCACACGGTGGCCGAACGTCTCGACGACCCTGCGCTGTCGGCGCCCGCCCTGTTCAATTACGTCGACGCGCGGGATGTCGCGACCTTCATCGACACGCTCCTGGTGGCGCTCCCCGAGATCCCGAACGCCGAGGTGTTCTTCGTCGGCGCCGACGACGCGCTGGCCCGCCGCCCGCTCGCCGAGCTGCTCCCCCAGTTCGTGCCGGGCACCGATCAGCTCGCGGCGGAATTGACCGGCACCGCGCCGGCGTTCTCCAACGCGAAGGCCCGCCGCGTGCTCGGCTGGCGCCCCGCCCACACCTGGCGCGGCGAACTGGGCGAGACCGACGCCGACGCCGGGTTCGAGGCGTTTCGTCTCGCTCGTTCCTCGCTCGCTCAACGACCAGGCACGGACGCCGACCCCCGGTCGTTGAGCGAGCTTGCGAGTCGAAACGCCCCGGACGCAGATTCCGCCTCAACCCGAAAGGACGTGCTGGCGTGAACTTCGACGGCATCCTCTTCTTCCCCGTCACCCCGTTCGACAGCGGCGACCGCGTCGACGAGGACCTGCTGCGGCAGCACCTCGACACGACGCTCGCGCACGCCCCCGGCGGCGTCTTCCCTGCGTGCGGCACGGGCGAGTTCCACGCCCTCTCCACCGAGGAGGCCACGCGCGTGGTGCGGGTGGCGACCGAGACGGTCGCGGGGCGCGTACCCGTCGTCGCCGGCACCGGCGGACCCCTCGGCCACGCCACCACCCTCGCCCGGGCGGCCGCCGACGCCGGCGCCGACGCGCTGCTCGTGCTGCCGCCGTACCTGGTCGGCGGTCCCCAGGCGGGACTCGTCGCCTACGTGGAAGCGGTGGCGGCGGCATCCGATGTTCCCGTCGTGATCTATCACCGCGGCACCGCGCAGTATTCGGTCGACTCCGTGCGCCGGCTCGCGCAGAACCCCAAGGTCGTCGGCTTCAAGGACGGCGTGGGCGACGTCGGCCTCGCGCAGCAGATCGTGCGCGCCGTCGCCGCCGAGGGGCGCGACGACTTCGCGTTCTTCAACGGCCTCCTCACGGCGGAGCTGACGCAGGGCGCGTACCGCGGGATCGGCATCCCGCTGTACTCGTCGGCGGCGTTCGCGATGATCCCCGAGGTCGCGAACGCGTACTACCGGGCGTACGTCGACGGCGACGAGGGGCGCCGCGCGGCGCTGCTCGACGGCTTCTACTCGCCGCTCGTGAAGCTGCGCGACGAGACCCCGGGCTTCGGCGTCTCGCTGATCAAGACGGGCCTGCGGCTCGGCGGTCTGCCGGTCGGCTCGGTGCGTGCGCCGCTGGTCGACCCCACCCCGGCGCAGGAGGAGCGCCTCGCCGAGATCCTCGAGGCCGGGCGGGCGCTGCTCTCATGACGAACCCTGCGAAGGCCGGCGTGCTGGCGGATGCCTCGTCCGCGGCCGCGCTCGGCGCGAGTGCGGCGGCGTTCGACGGTGCCCCGACGATCGCCGCCTTCGACGCACGGCTGCTCCGGGTGCCGCTCACGCGCCCGTGGGGCGCCGACGTCACGTCGGTCGGCGTCATCGCGACGCACGTCGTCCGGTCGGACGGCGCGGAGGGCTGGGGGTTCTCGTGGACGCCGCAGATCGGCGCCGAGGCCGTGCACGCCCTGCTCGCGAACGACATCACCGCCTTCGCCATCGGCCGGCCGGCCGATCCCGGCTCGGAGTGGCTCGCGCTCTGGCAGCACCTCCACGAGGCCGGCGGCGGCGGGATCACCACCATCGCGATGGCCGGGCTAAATCTCGCCCTGTGGGACGCGGCGGTGAGGGATGCCGGAACGTCGCTCACCGGCTTCCTCGGCGCCCATCGCAAGAGCGTCCGGGCCTACGGCTCGGGCGTGAACCTCCACTACACGCAGGACGAGCTGGTCGCCCAGGTGCGGCGCTGGGTCGATGCCGGGTTCGATGCCGTCAAGGTCAAGGTCGGAAAGCCCGACGTCGCCGAGGACCTCGACCGCCTGCGAGCCGTCCGCGAGGTGCTCGGCCCCGATCGCGCGCTCATGATCGACGCGAACCAGCGCTGGGAGCTCGAGCGCGCCACGAGGTCGCTGGAGGTGCTCGCCGAGGTGTCGCCGGCATGGATCGAGGAGCCGCTGCGCGCCGACGACCTGCACGGGCACATCGAGCTCTCGCAGCGTCTCGCCGCGTCGAGCGGCATCCCTATCGCGGTGGGCGAGAACCTGCACAACGTCTTCCGGTTCGACGACTTCCTCCGCACCGGCGCCGCACAGATCGTGCAGCCCAACATCGTGCGGGTCGGCGGCATCACCCCGTTCCTGGGCATCGCCGCGATCGCCGCCGAGCACGGCGCAGCGGTGCACCCCCATCTGCTGCCCGAGCTGTCGGGCCAGCTCGCCCTGTGCCTGCGCGCCGTGCCGGGCGTCCCCGAGCCGATGACCGAGGACGTCGAGGACGCCGGCTTCGGCGCGCTCGGCGCTCTCGTCGACGATTCGCCCGTGCGCATCGTGGACGGCATACTCACCGAGGTCGACCACGCCGGTCTCGGCATCCGCTTCTCATGACCGAATTGCGAGCCTCCGGAGGACTCTCATGACCACCGCCATCACCACCACCTCAGCCACCGAGCTCGATGCCCTCGCCGCTGCCGCCGCTGCGGCGGCCCCCGTGTGGCGGGCAGCGGATGCCGCGACCCGCGCGTCGTGGCTGCGCGCGGCGGCCGACGCGCTCGATGCTCACATCGACGAACTCGTCGTGATCGCCGATGAGGAGACCCGCCTCGGCGAGACCCGTCTGCGCGGCGAAGTCGGACGCACCACCGGCCAGCTGCGCCTCTTCGCGAGCGTGGTCGAGGAGGGCTCGTACCTCGAGCTCACCGTCGACGACGCCGACGCATCGGCCGCCCCGCCGCGGCCGGAGCTGCGCCGCATGCTCGTGGGCGTGGGCCCGGTCGCGGTGTTCTCGGCCTCCAACTTCCCGTTCGCGTTCTCGGTCGCCGGTGGCGACACGGCGTCGGCGCTCGCGGCCGGCAACCCGGTCATCGTCAAGGCGCACTCGGGGCACCCCCGCCTGTCGGAGCGCACGGCCGCGATCGTCTCGGCCGCGCTCGTGGCGGCAGGTGCGCCCGAGGGCTCGCTGGCGCTCGTCGAAGGTCGCGAGGCGGGCAACGCGCTGGTGCAGCATCCGGTGATCCAGGCGGCCGGCTTCACCGGCTCGCTCACCGGCGGTCGCGCCCTCTTCGACCTCGCGGCGGGGCGAACCGACCCGATCCCGTTCTACGGCGAGCTCGGCTCGGTGAACCCCGTCGTGATCACCTCGGCGGCGGTCGCCGCACGCGGCGAGGCGCTCGCCCAGGGGCTCGTCGGATCGTTCACCCTCGGCGTCGGGCAGTTCTGCACGAAGCCCGGCGTGGTGTTCGTGCCCGCCGATGCGGGCTTCGAAGAGCTCGTCGCCGGCTTCGCCGCCGGAGCGGCCGGCGGGCCACTCCTCACCGACCGCATCACCGACGCCTTCCCGGCCGGCATCGAGCACCTGGAGTCCGACCCGTCGGTGTCGGTCGTCGCGCACGGGCTTCCCGCCGAGGCGGGTGCGGCGCAGCCGGTGGTGCTGACGACGGATGCCGCAGCCGTCGCCGCGCGCCCCGAGACGCTGCTCGAGGAGTGCTTCGGCCCGGTCACGCTGCTTGTGCGGTACTCCTCGGCCGAGGAGCTGCACGCGGCGCTCGAGGCGGTGCCCGGATCGCTCACCGCGACGCTGCACTCGGAGCCGTCCGACGAGGTGGCGGACGTGCTCGAGGTGCTCACCCGCAAGGCCGGGCGCGTGCTCTTCGCGGGCTGGCCGACCGGCGTCGCGGTGACGTGGTCGCAGCAGCACGGCGGCCCCTGGCCCGCGACGACGTCGCTGCACACGTCGGTGGGCGCCACGGCGATCCGCCGGTTCCTCCGGCCGGTGGTGTTCCAGGACGCCCCCGAGGCGCTCCTGCCGCCGGTGCTCCGCGACGAGTCGCTCGAGCGCCTGCCGCACCGCCGCAACGGCGTCCTGCAGACGGGGCGCTGAGCCGGGCGGCCCTGACCGGATCGCTCTCCGAGCCTGTCGAAGGGCGCCCAGGGAGCAGGGTCGGCGCTTCAGGACCCCAGACGCGTTTCGTCTCGCTCGTTCCTCGCTCGCTCAACGACCGGCGGTGACGGCGTGCGCCCACCGCCGGCGTAGCCCTCACTCGGCAAACGACCGGATCCCGGAGCACGCGGATCTCCGACGCGTTTCGTCTCGCTCGTTCCTCGCTCGCTCAACGACCGGCGGTGACGGCGTGCGCCCACCGCCGGCGTAGCCCTCACCCGGCAAACGACCGGATCCCGGAGCACGCGGATCCCCGACGCGTTTCGTCTCGCTCGTTCCTCGCTCGCTCAACGACCGGCGGTGACGGCGTGCGCCCACCGCCGGCGTAGCCCTCACTCGGCAAACGACCGGATCCCGGAGCACGCGGATCTCCGACGCGTTTCGTCTCGCTCGTTCCTCGCTCGCTCAACGACCGGAACCAGCGGAGCGCGTGGAAGTCCGGACGCGATCCGTCTCGCGGCGCCAAGGACCGCAGGCCCGGAGCACCGGGACTGCGGACGCCGTCGATCTCGCTCGAAACACGCGGGAATCCGGTCGTTGAGCGGAGGGCGCTCCAGCGCCCGCAGACGAAACGCCTCGAACGTTCACGACACCGGGGATCGGGTGCGCCGTCAGCGGTCAGCGACCGCCCGCGCGAGCTGCGCGCCGGCCCGCTCGAGCCAGTGCCCGGCATCGGCCATTGCCGCGGCGCCGGAGCCGGCGAGCTCGGTGAGCGACGCGGTCGCGGCGAAGCCCGCGACGTCGGCATCCGCCGTGATCCGACCCGCGACCAGTGCGACCGGCACGCCCGCCGCCGCGGCGATCGCCGCCACATGCGCCGGAACCTTGCCGCCGGCCGACTGGCCGTCGTAGGAGCCCTCGCCGGTGACCACCGCGTCTGCGCCGGCCACCGCCGCGTCGAGGCCGACGAGGTCCGCCACCGCAGCCGACCCCGGCACGAGCGTCGCGCCCCACGCCAGCAGGCCGAACCCGGTGCCACCGGCGGCGCCTGCGCCCGCGGCATCCGCATCCGTGCCAGCGAACGCGGCCAGCCCTGCGAGCCGCGCGAGTCCGGCGTCGAGCGTCGCGATGTCGTCCGCCGCCGCGCCCTTCTGCGGGCCGAACACCGCCGCCGCGCCCCGCACGCCGAGCAGCGGGTTCGTCACGTCGCTGAGCACCGTCGCACCGTGAGACGGGAGCGGCGCGAGTCCCGACAGGTCGGCCGCCGACACCGTGCCGAGCCCACGGGCACCGTCGGCGATCGGCGAGCCCGCGGCATCCGTGAATCGCGCGCCCAGCGCCGTGAGCATGCCCGTGCCGCCGTCGGTCGACGAGCTCGAGCCGATGCCCAGCGCGAGCCGCGACACCCCGTGGGCGAGGGCGTCGGCGATCGCCTCGCCGAAGCCGCGCGTGTGCGCATCGAAGGCCCGCAGGCGCGGCGTGGTGCCGAGCAGCTCGATGCCGCTCGTGTTCGCGAGCTCGACGACGCCGGTCCCGCGTGGCGCGTCGGGGCTCGGCGGGAGGAGGACCCAGGATGCCGTCACCGCCGAGCCCTCCGGACCGGTCACGGTCACCGGCATCCGGCGTGCCCCCGGCACGGCCGCGGCGAACGCGTCGACCGTGCCCTCTCCGCCGTCAGCCATCGGCAGCAGCCGCACGTGGTCGGAGGGGCGCTCGGCGCGCCATCCGGCGGCGAGCGCTGCGGCCGCGGCCGCGGCTCCGATCGTCCCCTTGAACGAGTCGGGCGCGATCACGACGGTGCGGGTCATGGCGTCATTCTCCTCGGGCGTTCGGGCGCGTCACTCGCCGCGAGTGACGACGGGGCGGAGACATTCATGCGGGAAAGCGTTATCCTGCCGAACATGGTATCCATGGACTCTGCGGAAACCCAGCCCGAGCGCCCTCGCGCGACGATCGCCACCGGCACCGGGCGCTACGCCGACCCGTGGCATCCGTTCCCCGAGACATCTGCGCGCATCGCCGCAGCCCTGCGCGACGACGGCTGGGACGTCACGAACGACGACGACGTGGACCACGCCCTCGCCCATCTCGAGGGCGTCGACCTGCTCGTCGTGAACGCCGGCGACCCGTGGCGCCACGGCGACGTCGAGCTCGAGCACTTCGCCGACCCCGCCGCGGATGCGGGACTGACGGCCGCGATCGCCCGAGGCATGGGTATCGTCGCCGTGCACGCCTCGCTGTCGACGCTGCGCGACCATCCCGCCTGGCGTGAGGCCATCGGCGGCGAGTGGGAGCCCGGACGCTCCTGGCACCCGCCCATCGCGGACACGCACGTGCGGATCGTCGACGCCTCTCATCCGGTGAGCAACGGGATGCCGGGGATCGACGTATTCGACGAGCGCTACAGCGACCTCGCCGTCGACGACGGAGCCCGTGTGCTCGCCGAGCACGACGTGGACGGCACCGCCCACGCGGCGGTTTGGGCGCGCGAGCAGCCGACCCGCGCGGTCGTGTCGTCGCTCGGTCACGACGCGCGCGCGTACGACTCCCCCGAGCTCGTGGCGCTGATCCAGCGCGCGGCGCGCTGGGCTGCCCGCCTCTGACCCGCGGCATCCGTCGCTCGCCTGACGCCTGCCCCCGACGCCGGACGTCCTCGACAGAACGCCGGCCGCGGCATCCGCCTCTCGGCTGAGGCCTGCCGCCGACGCCGGACGTCCTCGACAGGTCAACCGCGCTTCCACAGGAGAGTGAAAGGAGTCAACCTCCTGCAGAAGGCCGGTTGACCTGTCGGAACGCCCGCTGGGCCACCCGCGTCTGACCCGCGGCCGGCGCCGACGCCGGACGTCCTCGACAGAACGCCGGCCGCGGCATCCGCCTCTCGGCTGACGCCTGCCGCCGACGCGGGACGTCCTCGACAGGTCAACCGCGCTTCCACAGGAGAATGAAAGGAATCAACCTCCTGTAGAAGGCCGGTTGACCTGTCGGAACCCGGGCCGCGGCATCCGTCCGTCCCTGTCGCGCGACAGGGACGCCACACCGGAGCGGGCAGAATGGAACGCGACGCCGCTCGGCGACCCGAACCCCACGGAGTGACATGACCTGGCTCGTGACCGGAGGCGCCGGCTACATCGGCGCCCACATCGTCCGCGCTCTCGCCGGTGCCGGGCTGACGCCCGTCGTCATCGACGACCTCTCGAGCGGACACGCGACGTTCGTGCCCGAGACCGTGGCGTTCGTGCGCGGCTCGATCCTCGATCGCGAGCTCGTCGAGCGGACGCTCCGTGAACACGCGGTCGACGGGGTCATCCACCTCGCCGGGTTCAAGTACGCCGGCGTCTCGGTGCAGCGCCCGCTGCACACCTACGCGCAGAACGTCGAGGGCACGCGCGTGCTCCTCGAGGCCATGCAGGCGGCGGATGTCGCGAACCTCGTCTTCTCGTCGTCGGCGGCCGTCTACGGCACGCCCGACGTGCCGCTCGTGACGGAGGACCTGCCCAAGCGCCCGGCGTCGCCGTACGGCGAGTCCAAGCTCATCGGCGAGTGGCTCATCCGCGACCAGGCGATCGCGACCGCCGCGTCGGAGCATGCGCTCCGCTACACCGCGCTGCGCTACTTCAACGTCGTCGGCTCGGGCGACCCCAGCGTCTACGACACCAGCCCCCACAACCTGTTCCCGCTCGTCTTCGAGGCGCTGATCGAGGGGCGCACCCCGCGCATCAACGGCGACGACTACGACACCCCGGACGGCACGAACGTGCGCGACTACGTGCACGTCGCCGACATCGCGGCGGCCCACGTCGCGGCGGCGCAGCGCCTCCTCGCGAACCAGCCGATCGAGCCGGCGTACAACCTCGGCTCGCAGAACGGGCTGAGCGTGCGCGAGATCATGGACGCGATGGCCCGCGTGACCGGGGTCGACTTCACGCCCGAGATCGCCCCGCGCCGCGCCGGTGATCCCGACCGCATCGTCGCCACCGGCGAGCTCGCGGCGCGCGACCTCGACTGGAAGAACCGCTACACGGTGGACGAGATGGTCCGCTCGGGCTGGGAGGCCCGCCGCGCCGCTCGCTGAGCCCGGTCGTCGCTGACCCGAGCGCGACGTGGCACGGCGCAATTCCCGGCGACTCGCCAAAAGGTCCTCATCCACCGCATGCTTCCTGGCGACTCGCCAAGAAGCGCAGCAGAAACCCCAGATCTTGGCGACCCGCCGACGACGCCAGGCGACGCGACACAACCCCCGCTGAGCGCACGTTTGGCGACTCGCCAAGAGACGCAACCAGCACCCGCAGACCATGGCGACTCGCAAGACGCGCCGACGATGTGGCTCCGCGCTCGGCGCACCGGGCGCTCGGCGCGCCGGGCGACGCGGCGCCGGCGAGGTGCGGGCGACGCGGTGCCGCGACGTGCGGGCGACGCGGTGCCGGCGCGGTGCGTGGGCGAAGTCAGCGGGCGGGCGCGGTGCTCGCGCGCACGACGAGCCGCGTCGGCACCGTCTCGAACGCGGCAGGTGCGCCGGCCTCGATTCCGTCGACGAGGGCTGCGACCGCACGCGCGCCGAGGGCGTCGAAGTCCTGGTGCACCGTGGTGAGGGGCGGACGGTAGTCGGCGGCATCCGCCACGTCGTCGAAGCCGACCACGCTCACGTCGCCCGGCACCGCGCGGCCCGCCTCGGCGAACGCGCGCAGGAGGCCGAGCGCCATCTGGTCGTTGGCCGCGAAGACGGCGGTGACGTCGCCATCGACGAGAGCGGATGCCGCGGCGAAACCCGACGCCGAGGTCCAGTCCCCCCGCACCACGGCGGGGACACGCGCACCCGAGGCTTCCAGCGCCTCACGCCAGCCGCGCTCGCGCTCGGCAGCGGCGAACGAGCCCGCGGGGCCGGCCAGATGGTGGACCGTCGCGTGCCCGAGTTGGAGGAGGTGGCCCACGGCCACGCGCGCGCCGCCGGCGTGATCGGTCTCGATGACGCCGAAGCGGTCGTCGCGCGGCGAATCGACCACCACGAGCGTCAGTCCGGCCGCGTGGAGGTCGGCCTCCCGCACCCGCTCGGTGGCCTCGTTCAACACGATCGCGCCGTCGACGCCCTGGTCGGAGAGGCGCTCGAAGGCGTCCGACACGTCGCCGTCGACGCCGAGCGTCACGACGGTGAGGGCGTAGCCGCGGGCGGCTGCGGCATCCGCCACCGCCTGCAGCATGCGGAAGTTGCCGACCGAGGCGAGCGTCGACACGACGAGCCCGATCGTCTGCGTGCGCCCGGTGCGCAGCGCGCGGGCGGCGCGGTGCGGGCGGTAGCCGAGCTCGGCCATGGCCGACTCGATGCGCGTCCGCGTCTCGGGGTCGACGCGGGGGCTCCCGTTGACGACGCGTGACACGGTCTGGCCGGAGACGCCGGCGCGCGCCGCGACATCGGCCATCGAGACCCGTCTCGCCGTCATCTCCCCCGCTTTCCTGCCCCTGAAGGGCCGAGCATGTCCCGGGCGTCAGCTCTGTCGGAACTCCGCATCACTCGTCCATGTTGACGCTAACATAGCGTCGTTGGTAGCGTGTTGACGTGAACACAGCTGAGTTTGGGTCGAACGGCGCCGTCCGCGCCGCCGACATCACGACGCAGACGCTCGGCGCCGGCGTCGTCAAGCGCTCGACGCACCTCGCCGATGGGCGCGAGCTCATCTACTACGACGACCCCGGCACGACGCTCGGCGCCGAGCGGGCGGTCGACGCCCGGGAGCTCGCCCCCCGCCCCGACACCGCGACGATGCGGCGCGATGTGCTGACGGGCGACTGGGTGTCGGTCGCGGCAGCGCGCCAGAACCGCGCGTTCCTTCCGCCGGCCGAGCTCGACCCGCTCGCCCCGCAGACACCGACCAACCCCTCCGAGATCCCGTCGCGCTACGACGTGGCGGTCTTCGAGAACAAGTCGCCGTCGTTCGGCCCGGCACTCGCCGTCGCCCACGGCGACGCACCGGCCGGCACCGACGCTCCGCGCGATCTCGACGACCTCGTCGCTCCCGGACTCGGCCGCACGCGCACGAGCGTCGGTCGCTGCGAGGTCGTGTGCTTCAGCCCCGAGCACTCCGGCTCGTTCGGCTCGCTCACCCCGACCCGGGCGCGCACGATCATCGAGACCTGGGCCGACCGCACGGCCGCACTGTCGGCGCTGCCCGGAGTCGAGCAGGTCTTCCCGTTCGAGAACCGCGGCGAGGCGATCGGCGTGACGCTCCCCCACCCGCACGGGCAGATCTACGCCTACCCGTACATCACGCCGCGCACGACGAGCCTGCTCGCGTCGATCGATCGCGAGGGCCCCGACCTGTTCGCGCGCATCCTCGACTTCGAGCGTGCCGGCGAGCGCGTCATCCTCGAGGGCGAGCACTGGACCGCGTTCGTGCCGTTCGCGGCGCGCTGGCCGATCGAGATCCACCTGCTGCCGCACCGCCACGTCGCCGACTTCGCCGAGACGACGGATGCCGAGCGCGACGAACTCGCACCGCTCTACCTCCGGCTGCTCCGCGGCGTCGACGCGGTCTACGACTCCCCCACTCCCTACATCGCGGCGTGGCACCAGGCGCCCGTGCACCGCGGGCGCGACACCGCACGCCTGCACCTGCAGCTCACGTCGCCGCGCCGCGCGGCCGACAAGCTCAAGTACCTCGCCGGATCCGAGGCCGCCATGGGCGCCTGGATCGGCGACATCCCACCAGAGACGGCCGCCGCAAGGCTGCGCGAGGCCGTCGCGTCCGTTCCCGAGGAGACCCTGTGACCGCCACCGACACCCGCACCGCCGAAGCCGCCCGCGCGCTCTTCGCCGAGCGTTTCGGCATCGAGCCCGTCGGCACCTGGTCGGCCCCCGGCCGCGTGAACCTCATCGGCGAGCACACCGACTACAACGACGGGTTCGTGCTGCCGTTCGCGATCCAGCACCGCACCCACGTCGCCCTCGCGCCGCGCACCGACGGCCTGTTCCGCGTGCGCGTCGCGTCGACGTTCGACGACACGACGGCCCAGGTCGAACTGGGCGAACTCGACGCGCTGTTCCCCGGCCGGCGCGACGACGTCCCGGAGTGGGCCCGCTATCCCCTGGGCGTGGCGTGGGCGCTGCTGGCGGCATCCGGTAGCGATCCTTCCACCGTCACCGGCGTCGACCTCGCGTTCGCCTCGAACGTGCCCATCGGCGCCGGCCTGTCGTCGTCGGCGGCGATCGAAGGTGCGACCGCCGTCGCCCTCGCCGAGACGTGGGGCGTCGACCTCGACCGGGTCGCGCTCGCGAAGGTCGGCCGCCGCGCCGAGAACGAGGCCGTCGGCGCGCCCACCGGCATCATGGACCAGATGGCGTCGCTGCTCGGCCGCGCCGACGCCGCGATCTTCCTGGACTGCCGCTCACTCGACGCGCAGGTGATCGATCTCGGCTTCGCGGACGCCGGCCTCGAGCTCGTCGTCATCGACACCGGCGTGAAGCACTCGCACGCGACCGGAGGCTACGGCGAGCGCCGCGCGGCATGCGAGCGGGGCGCCGCAGCGCTCGGCGTTCCCGCGCTGCGCGACGTGACGCCCGCCGACCTGCCGCGCCTCGCCCAGCTCGTCGACGACGTGACCTTCCGCCGCGTCCGCCACGTCGTGACCGAGAACCAGCGCGTGCTCGACACCGTCCGCACCCTGCGCGAGCACGGGCCCGCCGCGATCGGCGACCTGCTCGTCGCCTCGCACGCGTCGATGCGCGACGACTTCGAGATCTCGGTGCCCGAGCTCGACACGGCGGTCGAGGCCGCGCTCTCGGCCGGGGCCGTCGGGGCGCGCATGACCGGCGGCGGCTTCGGCGGCGCCGCGATCGCGCTGGTGTCGCACGACCGTGTGCAGGCGGTGACGGATGCCGCCACCGCCGCGTTCGCCGCGGCGGGGTTCGCTGCACCGACGATCTTCACGGTGACCCCCTCCGCCGGCGCGGCCCGCGACTGAGCTTCTCCGCCCGAGATTCCGGAAGGTCCGGGGCGTTTCGTCTCGCTCGTTCCTCGCTCGCTCAACGACCGGGTTCTCGATCGCTCAATGGCGGGCTCCTCGATCGCTCGACGACAGCGCGCGTGGTTCGGTCGTTGAGCGAGGGAGCGCCAGCGACCGAGACGAAACGCCCCGAGTGCGGCGCCGACACTCCATGGCTGAACGCCTTGTGAACGCTCGCGACGCACCTGCGCAAGGACTGGCGATGACGGATGCCGCGGCCTAGCGTCGAACCCAGGGCCGCGGCATCCGTTCGCGGCGCGGAAGGAGCGATCGTGGCGTACATCACCGTCGGAACCGAGAACTCGGTCGACGTCGACCTCTACTACACCGACCAAGGGCCCTCCGATGCCCAGCCGGTGGTGCTGATCCACGGCTTCCCGTTGAACGGCGAGTCGTGGGGCAAGCAGCAGGCCGCGCTGCTCGATGGCGGGTTTCGGGTGATCGCGTACGACCGCCGCGGGTTCGGCGCGTCGACGAAGGCGGGGACGGGCTACGACTACGACACGTTCGCGGCCGACCTGCATGCGCTCATCGAAGACCTCGACCTGCGCGACGCGGTGCTCGTGGGCTTCTCGATGGGCACCGGCGAGATCGCCCGCTACCTCTCGCGCTACGGCAGCGGCCGCATCGCCAAGGCGGCGTTCCTCGGCTCGCTCGAGCCGTACCTGCTGAAGACCGACGACAACCCCGACGGAGCGGGTCCGCAGGAGTTCTTCGACGGCATCGCCCAATCGGTGCGCGACGACCGCTACGCGTTCATCACCGGGTTCCTGAAGGACTTCTACAACCTCGACGACAGCCTCGGCACTCGCATCTCGCAGGAGGCCGTGGACGCCAGCGCGCAGGTGGCGAACCTCGCCGGCAACACGGCGATCGCCGCCGCACCGCTGACGTGGCCGACGGACTTCCGGGCCGACATCGGCGCCGTCGACGTGCCGGCGCTCATCCTCCACGGCACCGCCGACAACATCCTGCCGATCGACGTCACCGCGCGCCGGTTCAAGGAGCTCCTGCCCGACGCGACGTACGTCGAACTCGAGGGCGCCCCGCACGGGCTCCTGTGGACGCACGGCGCCGAGGTCAACGAGGCCCTGCTGGCGTTCCTCCACAGCTGACCGCACGACGCGACGGATGCCCCGGCACCAGGTGCCGGGGCATCCGTCGTTCCGGCGTCAGGAGTGCACGCGGCGGCGGCGCAGCACGACCGCGAACGCGCCCGCGGCGATGAGGGCGGCGGCGAGCCCGGCGGTCGCTGCCAGCCCCGAGCCGTCGGCCCCGGTTGCGGCCAGGGGGCCGGTCACGGTCACCTCGGTCCAGCCGATCACGTTGCCGTCGGCGTCCAGCACGACCAGGCGGTGCTCGCCCGGGGCGACGCCCGCGGGCAGGGTCACCGTCACCGTGCCTGCGGCGCTCACCACGTGGGCACCGAGCAGGATCGGGGTCGAGTGCAGCCACACCCACACGGTGTCGCCGGCGTACTGCGTGCCCACCGAGAGCGTCACCGTCTGCCCGGGCGCCGCCGTGGTGGGTGCGTCGACCGACCCGCGGGTCGGGTCGGTGAGCTGCCCGTCCGCCACCGGTCCGGGAGTTGCGGGCGCACCCGGGGTCGGGGTGGGACCGCCCGGCGCACCGGGCTCACCCGGCTCACCCGGGCCACCGGTCGACGGGCACGGCAGGGTGCCCGCACGCAGCGAGTGGCCGTCGGTGTCGCCGTCGTCCGCCCACACGACCTCCTGGAAGCCCTCCGCGCACGTGGACGCGGGCGCCACGGCCATGCCCTCGTTGTTCAGGTTCGCCATCCCGGCCGGCCGCACATAGGAGTGCGCGACGTCGAAGTCGCCGTCGACCACGGTCAGGAGGTTGTAGACGCCGCCGCAGCCGTCGTCGCACAGCGCCCACAGCGCCCCACGATCCGAGTCGTACGCGACATCCATCGACCACGGCAGGCCGGAGCTCTCGACCTTCACCTCGACCGGTGCCGCACCGGCGGCGAGCGAGAGGAAGTGCAGTGCGCCCGTGGCCTCGACGGCCGTCACGAACAGGCCGGGCGTGGCATGGGCGGCAGCCGCGTAGGGGACGCCGTCGACCATCCAGCCGGACTGGACCAGGAACCCATCGGGCACGTAGGTGATGCCTTCGAGCCCGAGGTTCGTGCCGGTCGACACGAAGCCGTTCACGTCCCACTCGTGGGTCGCGACGAGCTCGGTCGTGGCCGGCGTCACGGCACCCACGTCGAAGCGGGCGACCTTGTTGTACGACGTGGACTTGGCGCGACCGTTGTCGCGCTCGGAGGTGATGTAGGCGGCGCCGTCCGGGCCGATCGTCACTCCCTCGGCATCCAGTTCGCCGCCCCCGTCGGCGAAGCGGAGCGGAAGGCCACCGTCCCACTCGGGGAACGCCGCGTACACGCCGTCGACCTTGTGCATCTTGAAGAGGCGGCCCTTGTTCATGACGACCCAGAGGGTGCTCGGGTCAGCCGGATCGAAGGCCGCGCCCGACACATCGCCCTCGTCGTTCGCGTCGAGGTCGGTGAAGGCGTCGACCGCGTCCACGACCGACACTTCGGCCGCGCCGGGCCACGCCTCGGTGACGAGCCCGGGGCACGCGTTCGCCGCACCCCAGGTCGCGGTCGGGGTCTCGATATACGAGACGGTGCCGAACAGGTCGCACCGGCTGTACGAGGCGATGCCGTCCTCGTACCAGGTGTGGGCGACCACGCTCGCGCCGTCGACGGCCCGGCGGATGGTGAGCGAGTCGGCGCTGTCGAGGCCGACGATGTCCTCGCCGACGTAGAAGGCGCCGGCCGCGACCGTCGTGTTCGCGGGAACGGTGTGCACCACCCCGCCGTCGGAGTCGACCAGCTCCCAGCCCGAGATGTCCGCCGTCTCCGCACCGGTGTTGAGCAGCTCCGCCTTGCCGCCGACGTTGGAGACCTCGTTGAGCACGACCGCCGTGGTGAGGCGCCGCGACTTCGTCTCGCACGACGAGCTGTTGTCCTGTCCGAAGCTGTTCGCGGTCACGCGCCAGAAGTCGTCGGACGCGTCGGGGCATGCGGCGAACGCGCGCGCGTCGGACTCGTACGTGTCCGACACGCCGCCGTCGCCGTCACCGTACGCCTGCTGGTCGATCAGCTGGCGGGTGGCCGCGTCGGCGCCGGGGCCGTACAGCTTCACGGCGTCGCCCTCGCCCGAAAGGCCCTTCTTCGAGCTGAAGGCGACGTAGCCGCCGGCGGGGATGATCCACGAGCCGGCCGGCTCGAACGAATCGCCGTCCCACACCTTGAGGTCCGCCAGGGTCAGCGGCGAGGCGCCCGTGGCCGCACCGCTGTCGGTCTGGTGCCAGCCTTCGATGGTGACGTCGTGGGAGCCGGTGTTGACCAGCTCGACGGCGTCGCCGAAGCCCGGATTGCCCGGGTCGTCGTCGTTGAGCGAGGCGATCTCGTTGATCTCGATGTCGTCCCAGTTCGGGTCGAGCGCCGGCGCGGGCGTCGGTGTCGGCGTCGGTCCCGGCGTCACCGTGCACACGTCGGCGGCGGCCGGGCTCGGCGTCGTGGCCTGGAAGGCGCCGACCCCGTCGGCGCAGCGGCCCCACGTGGTCGCGTGGACGCCGGCCGGCCACGTGGCGGTGTCGACGAGGGTCGCGGAGTCCGGCAGATAGAGGTTGGCCTCGTCGCCCTTGCCGAATCCGGCCGCGGTGTAGTCGAGCCTCACGAAGCCGCCGGGCTGGACGGTGGTGCCGGCTGCGATCGGCTGAAGGTGGGTGGCGTCGTCGAGGCGGGCGTTGTCGGAGAGCAGCCAGCCCGAGATGTCGACGGCGCTGCTGCCGGTGTTCGTCAGCTCGATCCAGTCCTCGGGGTCGGAGCTGACCTCATTGATGCGGATCTGGTCGCCTACCGTCGCCGACGCGGGCGCCGCCGCGAACACGGTGAGCGGGACGAAGCCGATGAGCGCGGCCAGGGCGGCCGCGATGGCGCGGTGATGCGTGTGCACGGGGGGTTCCTCGCGAGTCGTGCCGGCCCCAGACCGGCATCCGAATGGACCCCTGGAGCGTCACAGCGCGGGGAGAACGAGAGGTGAACGACGCGCGAACGTCGGGAGTATGAGGCGCCAATGCGGGACGCGACCGCGCGCGGCGCAGCGGCATGACGCGACGACGGATGCCCCGGCACAGCCTGTGCCGGGGCATCCTGTCTGGCGTTCAGGCCTGGGGCGCGCCGCCGGCGTTCGCCATCGCGATGAGGCCGTCGATCATCTCGGCGCTCGTGCCCGCGCCGTCGCCGCCGCCGAGCGCGCCCATCATGCCGATGCGGCCGATCGGGAACGACTCCATCATCTTCGACATGTCGACGCCCTCGGGCATGATGGACGCCGCACTCTGGTCGAGACCGCCCATCATCTGCGCGATCGCGGCCTGCACGACGGGGCCCGCGACCGGGTGGCGCAGCACCTCGCCCATCGACGACGTGCGCGACAACGGCAGGGTGAACTCGTCGCCGGTGACCGCCACCGAGACGGTCGAGCGGATGTCGCGGCTCGAGGCCGCGACATCGACCGTGTACTCGCCGCCCTCGACGACCCAGCGGTCGGCGCGGATGTCCCAGTACGCGAGGTCCTTGCGACGCACCGTGAGCGTCACGACCTGGGTCTCGCCCGGCTCGAGAGCGACCGAGGCGAAGGCCTTGAGCTCCCGCGGCGCGCGCTGCACCGACGAGCCCGGCAGCGACGTGTAGACCTGCACGACCTCGCGGCCCGCACGGTCGCCGGTGTTCGTGACCGCGACCGTCACCTCGACGTCGCCGTCCGCGTCGACCGCGGCTGCGGCATCCGCGTACGAGAAGCTCGTGTACGAGAGGCCGTGACCGAAGGGGAACGCCACCTCGAGTCGGCGCGCGTCGTACCAGCGGTAGCCGACGAACAGGCCCTCGCCGTAGCGGGTGTGCGAGAACTCGCCGGGGAAGTCGAGGAACGCCGGGGTGTCCTCGAGGCGCACCGGGATCGTCTCGGTGAGCTTCGCCGACGGGTTGACCTCGCCGAACAGCACGTCGGCGCTTCCGCCGCCGCCCGCCTGGCCCAGCAGCCAGGCCTCGAGGATCGCGGGCACCCGTCCGGCGAACGGCAGCGCCACGACGCCGCCGTTCGAGAGCACGACGACGGTGTTCGGGTTGGCTGCGAGCACGGCGTCGAGCAGCTCCTGCTGCGGGGCCGGCAGATCGATGTCTTCGCGGTCGTAGCCCTCGGATTCGAGACGGGCCGGCAGGCCGAGGAACACCACGGCGACGTCGGCAGCGGATGCCGCGGCCACGGCCTCGTCGCGGAGCGCCGCGGTCTCGTCCGCCGAGACCTCGAGCGCGTTGCTGAAGCCCTGCGCGTACGCGACCTCACCCGTCGAGAGCGCACGGATCTCGTCCAGGGCGGTGTCGAGGCGCGTGGGGTTGATCATCGACGATCCGGCGCCCTGGTAGCGCGGCTTCTCGGCGAACTCGCCGATGACCGCGAGCTTCGCGTCCTTCGCCAGCGGCAGCACGCCGTCGTTCTTGAGCAGCACGATCGAGCGGCCGGCGGCCTCGCGCGCGAGCGCGTGGTGCGCGTCGACGTCGAGCGGTCCCGCGACCGCACCGGCACCGTCGGTCGCCTTGCGCACCAGGTCGAGCACGCGGCCGGCGGCGACATCCACCACCGACTCGTCGAGCGAGCCGTCCTGCACGGCCGCGACGATCTGCGCGTCGGTCGCGCCGTTCGACGAGGGCATCTCGAGGTCCATGCCCGCGGCGAGACCCGGCACACGCTCGTTGACCGCGCCCCAGTCCGAGACCACGAGGCCCTCGAAGCCCCACTCGTCGCGCAGCACCTGCGTCAGCAGCCACGGGTCCTCCGACGCGTACACGCCGTTGATGCGGTTGTACGAGCACATGACCGTCCACGGCTGGGCATCCTCGACGACCCGCTGGAATCCGCGCAGGTAGATCTCGCGCAACGGGCGAGGGTCGACGTCGGAGGACGACCGCATGCGGTCGTTCTCCTGGTTGTTGGCGGCGAAGTGCTTGAGCGAGGTGCCGACGCCCTTCGACTGGATGCCGTTCACGATCGCGGCGCCGAGCACGCCCGACACGATCGGGTCCTCCGAGAGGTATTCGAAGTTGCGGCCGCACAGCGGCGAGCGCTTGATGTTGATGCCGGGGCCGAGCAGCACCGCGACGTTCTCGATCGAGGTCTCGGTGCCCAGCGCCTCGCCGACGCGGTGGATCAGGTCGACATCCCACGACGAGCCGAGCCCGACTGCGGGCGGGAAGCAGGTGGCCGGCACGCTGTCACCGATGCCGAGGTGGTCCCCGCCCTCGCGCTGCTTGCGCAGACCGTGCGGGCCGTCGGTGACCATGATCGCCGGCACGCCCACGCGCTCGACGGGCTTGGTGTACCAGAAGCTCGCGCCGCTGGTGAGCGACGCCTTCTCTTCGAGGGTCAGTTCCGTGACATCCGGGATGCTCATCGGGTTCCTTTCGTGGGGAATGCGGGTCGGGGTTCGGGTCGCGGGGCGCCCGGGGTTCAGGTCAGCGGACGGCCTTGATCGGCCAGATCGCGAAGATCGACCACATCAGCCACCGCAGGCCCTCGACCAGTGCGGGCGGGTCGTCATTTCCGGAGGCGGTCGCGACGAAGGTGTTGGTGGTCGCAGGAGCGACAGCGGTTTCAGACGGCGCTGTCATGGGCGGATCCTTGCTTTCGGGTAGCGAGCGACTCGACGATGAGCCACTCGCGGAAAACCTTATGTCATTTGGTTTTGAAAAATCAAGCGTTGTTCGGGTTTACTTTCCCTATGAGAGACAGCGGCACGGGGCGACGAGGCTCCTACGCGAAGGGCGTCGCCAAGCGCGAGGAGATCCTCACCCGCGCACTCGACGTCATCGCCCGCGAGGGGTACAGCGGGGCCTCCATCAAAGAGCTCGCGGATGCCGTCGGCCTGAGTCAGGCCGGATTGCTCCACTACTTCGGCAGCAAGGAAGAGCTCTTCACCGAGATCCTCCGAAAGCGCGACGAGCTGGACTCGGTCGATCAGGGGTTCGCCGGCGATCTGCAGCAGGGTCTGGCCGCGGAGACAACGTCGCTTCCCGACATCCGCGAGGGCTATCTCAGCGTCATCCGCCACAACGCCGACGTCCCCGGCCTCGTGCATCTGTTCGCCCGCCTGTCGGTCGACGCCGCCGATCCGGGGCATCCGGCCCACCAGTTCTTCGTCACGCGCGGCGAGAGCCTGCGCGACTTCTTCGCCACGGCCATCGCCGCCCAGCAGTCGTCCGGCGCGATCACCGATCGGGTCGACGCCGACACCCTCGCGCGGATCTTCCAGGCTGTCGCGGACGGCCTGCAGGTGCAGTGGATGCTGGAACCCGAGGTCGACATGGCCGCCACGGTCGACGCCTTGTTCGACCTGCTCACGCCTCCCGCCGCGCGCCCCGACGAGCCGGGCTCGGCCCCGTAACGATTGCGCATCACCCCTTCGCAATGAAACCGAACGTCGCTAGGTTTCAGTCTCGCCGGGAATGTACGAACGACATCCAACAGCGGCGCTAGGAGAGAGTGCATGACCGACACCACGGCGATCACCCGCTACGCGGAGGCCGACACCGTCACCGGGAGGGTGCGCGGCCTGTGGCGGGGCGAACCGGGCGCCGGCGGTTCCGCCGCCTTCCTCGGCATCCCGTTCGCGAAGCCCCCCGTCGGGCCGCTGCGGTTCGCCGCTCCCGTGCCCGTCGAGCCGTGGGAGGGCGTGCGCGACGCGCTCGAGTTCGGGCCCACTGCGCAGCGGGGCGACCCCGGGATCACGCTCATTCCTGAGCCGTCGATGCCCGGTGACGCGACGCTCAACGTCAACGTCTTCACGCCGGTCACCGGACCGACGGATGCCGCGCTGCCGGTGCTCGTCTGGATCCACGGCGGCGGCTTTATCTCCGGGTCGCCGGCGAGCCCCTGGTACGACGGCCGGTCGTTCAACCGAGACGACGTCGTGACCGTGACGATCTCGTACCGGTTGGGCTTCGACGGGTTCGGGCACATCGACGGCGCCCCGTCGAACCGCGGAGTGCGGGACTGGCTCGCCGCACTCCAGTGGGTGCAGGACAACATCGCCAACTTCGGGGGCGACCCGTCGCGCGTCACGATCGCGGGCCAGTCCGCCGGTGGCGGCGCAGTGCTCCGGCTGCTGGCGCTGCCCGCCGCCCAGCACCTCTTCCACTCGGTGTGGGCTCTCTCCGCCGCCATCGCCGACGTCTCGCCCGACCGCGCCCGCGCCGCGTCGACGAAGCTCGCTGCGCTCGCGGGCGTCGCACCGACGCGCGAGGGCTTCGCCTCCGCGTCCGAGGCGACGCTGCAGGTGCTGCAGTCGAAGGCCACCGAGCCGGACTCGGGCGACCGCCTCGCCGGCGTGCGAGGGCTGCTCGAGGACGGTCTCTCGTGGGGACCGATGATCGACGGCGACCTCGTCCCGGAGCCGACGATCGCCGCCCTGCGCTCGGGTGTCGGCGCCGACAAGCCCCTCGTCCTCGGCACGACGGACGACGAGTTCACGATGGTGCTCGACTCGGCGCAGCGGAAGCTCCGCTTCATCCCCGCATCCCTGGCCTTCGCGAAGCTCGAGGTGCCGCGCGAGCGTCGACGGGCCTACCTCGCCGACAACGCGGCCCAGCGTCGCCTGGGGACCGCGGCGGTCCTCGGGCGCTACGTCACGGACGTGGTCTTCCGCTCGACCGTGGTGAAGGTCGCCGACGCGCGGGGAGCCGCACCGACGTGGGTGTACCGCTTCTCCTGGCCCTCACCGACGCGGCGGTGGGCCCTGCACTGCCTCGACGTGCCGTTCTGGTTCGACTGTCTCGACGAGCCGCACGTTGCGGCGATCGCCGGCGACGCTCCCCCGCGCCGGCTCGCCGCCGCCATCCACGGCGCCGCCGTCGCGCTCGTCCGGGGCGACGACCCCGGCTGGCGCGCCTGGTCGGACGCGCCCGGAACCACGCGCGTGTTCGGGGGCGAGGCATCCGTTCCCGACGTCGTCGCCGACGGCTACCGCAGCGTCCGCGCCCTCGTCTGACCGGCCGGGGTCGGGCCGCCGCGCCTGTCAAGAATTCAGGAGACACGCCGCAGCGGCCCACGGGAAGCGGCGACCGGAGTCCGATTCTCCTGAAAGCTTGACGAGGCGCTTCCGCGTCGCGCCAGCCCGCGCAGGGCTGCCGAGACGACCTCGGGGCTCCACATGATGTCTTCGGCGATGGGACGGTAGGTCGCGTACCCGAGGATGGCCGCCGCCTGGTCACGACGGCGATCGCGCCGTTGGGCGTCCCACGTCGAGTGATGAGCCTGGCTGTCGCATTCGACGATCAGCCAGCCCTCCACGAGGAAGTCCACGATGCCGACACCCGGGATCGAGACCTGCACCTCGAACCGCAGGCCCGCCGATCGGAGCATCAGGCGAACGAGCGACTCGGGACCCGACTGGCACCGCGCATCCAGCAGTCGCCTGATCACCGCGTACCGGCGAGGAAGCACCCGGAACAGCTCGTCGAGCTCATCCGAATCCAGCACGCCGGTATTCAGAGCGGAGTCCAGCGTGGCGACCGCGGCGCGCGCCGGCTGACATCGAACCGCCTGGGCGAGCGCATCGAAGAGTTCCACCCGCGTGGATCTCGGGTGCGGGCATCGATGCAGCCGACCCCAATGCCGTCGCAGCGCGCGGCCGACCGACCTGGGTCTCGACGAGTTCGCGGGGAGGTGGACGTGAAGGGCCGCGGTGTCCAGAACGAAGACGCCCAGTTGAGCCAGCGCGCTCGTGCAGGCCACCCGTCCGCTCACGCGGCAGGCGTCGACGACCTCGGGCGCAGCGTCGGGCGTGAGGTACACCCCCGTCCGGGCGCGGAGCAACCGGCCGTCCCGCACCGCGTTCCGAAGCGCTCGATCGCTCCAGCCGGCCTCCACGAGATCGGACCGGCGGAACGAAGGGCAAGCGGGTGCGAGCGGCATCCGCCCACAGTGAAGGACGGCATCCTGTCGGATGACGGATCTCCCGGCGAATGTGGACAACTGCGCCCGAACCTCCGTCCGGGGAGGAAGGGCGAGAACCGGCAAGGATTCAGGAAAAACCGCCCGCAGGCGGTGCGGTGAGCACCAGGATCGCCGGTTCTTCCTGAAGTCTCGACGGCGGCAGCGCTTCGCACGAGTGCCACGCGCAGCACCGCAAGGCCGCCCGGCGGCGGGCGCCGCGCGGGGAGCCGTGTCGAGGATTCAGGAGAAACGCCGACCGGCAGCGCCGCCAGCCAGCCCGCTCGCCCGATTCTCCTGAATCCTCGACGCAGACGTCAGCTGAGCGCCCACGCCCGACCTGCCGGAGCATCGAGGCGGCGCGCCGTCGAGTATTCAGGAGACTCGCCGCAGTCGCCCACCTGAAGCGGCGACCGGCGACGGGTTCTCCTGAATCCTCGACGACGGAGGGTCAGGCGAGCGCGCTGACGACCTCGCGCTCGAACAGCTCGACGCCCGACAGGTCATAGGCCGCCTCGGGGAAGTAGTGGATGGCGTAGGCGATGCCGTGGCGCTCGCGCTCGGCGAGACGCTCGACGACCTGCTCCACCGCGCCGAAGGCGGGTGAGGTCACGTAGTCGTGCTCGATCCGGTCGGCGCGCTCCTGGCCGACGTGCGGCAGCAGCCGCTCCTTGACGACGGCGAGGCGCTCGCGCGCCTCGGCCTCGGTCGCACCCACGATGGTGTTGAAGTTCGAGCTGCGCGTGATCTCCGAGAAGTCGCGGCCGAGCGCGTCGCAGTGCTCGCGCAGGACCGCGCTCTTGCGGTCGATGTCTTCGAGCGACCCCGCGTAGTTGGTGTACGAGGCGTACTTCGCCGCGATCTTGAGCGTCACCTTCTCGCCGCCGCCCGCGACCCAGATCGGGATGCCGCCGTCCTGCAGCGGCAGCGGCTGCACGATCGCGCCGTCGACCTGGTAGTGCTTGCCGTCCAGGGTGGCCCGGCCGGTCGTCCACGCCTGCTGCATGATGTCGACGCCTTCGCGCAGCATGCGCAGCCGCTCGGGCACCGGCGGGAAGCCGTAGCCGTACGCCTCCCACTCGTGCTCGTACCAGCCGCCGCCGATGCCCATCTCGGTGCGCCCGCCCGAGACGATGTCGACCGTCGCGGCGACCTTCGCCAGATAGGCGGGGTTGCGGTAGCCCATGCACGTGCACATCTGGCCGAGCCGGATGCGGTCGGTCGTCGCGGCGAACGCGGCCATGAGCGTCCACGCCTCGTGCGTCGCCTCGTCGGAGTGCACCGGCGTGGTGTGGAAGTGGTCGTACACCCACAGCGACTCCCACGGGCCCTGGTCGGCGCGCTGCGCGAGCCCCTTCATCACGGCCCAGTGCTCAGCGGGGTCGATGCCCACGAGATCGAATCGCCAGCCTTGGGGGATGAAGGTTCCGAAGCGCATGCTGCTCAGCCTATGGGGATGACGGATGCCTCGCCCTTGCGCCACCGGACCCTCGTCGCCGGAGCGGCGAAAGGGTATATTTCCGCCCCTCCGGCGCAGCATCGCCCTGCGAAGACGTGCCCGCTGCGGCGTCCGCCCTCCGGCACAGCATCGCCCTGCGAAGACGTGCCCGCCCGCGGCGTCCGCCCCTCCGGCTCGGCACCGCCCCGCGGAGACGTGCCCGCCCGCGGCCTCCGCGCCTCAGCCGGCGGGGACGACGCGGGCGTGCGGCATCCGCTCGCGCATCACGGCGACCGCTTCGGGGTTGTGGTCGACGAGCACGGCGTCGCGACCGAGCGCCGAGGCGACCGCGCCGGTCGTGCCGCTGCCCGCGAAGAAGTCGAGCACGCGATCGCCCGGCCGCGACGAGGCCTGCACGATGCGGCGGAGGACGCCCTCGGGCTTCTGCGTCGGGTAGCCGGTCTTCTCGCGTCCGGTCGTCGGCACGATCGTGTGCCACCACACGTCGGTCGGCAGCTTGCCGCGCTCGGCCTTCTCGGGCGTGACGAGCCCGGGCGCCATGTAGGGCTCTCGGTCGACGGCCTCGGAGTCGAACCAGTACGCCTTCGGATCCTTGACGTAGACGAGGATCGTGTCGTGCTTCGTGGGCCAGCGCTTGCGCGTCTTCGCGCCGTAGTCGTAGGCCCAGATCAGCTCGTTGAGGAACCGCTCGCGCCCGACCAGCGCGTCCATCAGCACCTTGGCGTAGTGCGCCTCGCGGTAGTCGAGGTGCAGGTACAGCGTGCCGTCGTCGGCGAGCAGCCGCCATGCCTCGAGCAGCCGGGGCTCGAGGAAGCCCCAGTAGTCGTCGAACCGGTCGTCGTACGCGCGGAGGTCGCCGCGGATCCGCTCGTACTCGCGCCCGTGGAACCCGCGACGCACGATGCCGGGAGCCGTCGCGGGCTGCTCGGAGCCGGACACGGGGGACGGATGCCGCGACCTGGCCGTCTCGATCGAACGCTCCTGCGGGCGACCGGTGTTGAACGGCGGGTCGAGGTAGATGAGGGTGAAGGCGCCGTCGGGCAGCCGCCGGATGACCTCGAGGTTGTCGCCCTCATGGATCTCCACCGACCCGGGAGCCGCGGCCGCGGCCGGAGCGGCGTCGGGAACAGGGGCGGCGCCGGGCACTGGGACCGCGCCCGCAACCGAAGCGGCGGCAGCACCCGGAGCCGCGTCCGCAACCGAAGCGGCGCCGGCAACCGGAGCGGCGCCCGCAACCGAAGCGGCGCCGGCCGGAGCCGCGCCCGACAGCGGGGCCGCGCCCGCAATCGGAGCAGCGCCCGCAACCGGAGCCGTACCCACACTTCGTGCTGCGCCGGAAGCCGTTGCGCTCCCGAGAGCCGTCGCGCTGCCGGGCGCCGTCGCGCCGCCGGGGGCCGCGGCATCCGTTCCGCCCACCGCCGAGCTCACGCGCACCGGCCCGTCACGGGACGCGGCGCAGCCACGCGTCGGTCGCGAATTTGGACTCCACGAGCGCCTCGGCCTCGGCGTACTCGTCGTCGGTGATGTGACCGGGCACGGCGCCGTAGAGGTTCGCGAACGTCTCCTCGAGCTTGGCGATGATGGCCTCGCGGGGCAGGCCGGTCTGGCGGCGCAGCGGGTCGACGCGCTTGGCCGCAGAGGTCGTGCCCTTGTCACTGAGCTTCTCGCGGCCGATGCGCAGCACCTCGGTCATCATCTGACCGTCCATGTCGTAGCTGAGCGTCGCGTGGTGCAGCACTCCCCCGTTGGCGAGCCGCTTCTGCGCCGCGCCGCCGATCTTGCCCTGGGGCGAGGCGATGTCGTTGAGCGGTTGGTAGGTCGCCTCGACACCCAGCGCCCGCAGCGCCTGCAGCACCCAGTCATCGAGGAACGCGTACGAGTCGGCGAACGTGAGTCCGGCGACGAGGGATGCCGGCACGTAGAGGGAGTAGGTGACGATCGAGTTGGCGCCCATCATCATGGCGCCGCCGCCCGAGATGCGGCGGACCACGTCGAAGCCGTGCCTCGCGGCTCCCTCGGGATCGACCTCGTTGCGGAGGGACTGGAACGAGCCGATCACGACGGCGTTCTCGTCCCACTCCCAGATCCGCAGCGTCGGACGCCGTCGGCCATCGCCGACACGGCCGGTGAGGACCTCGTCGAGCGCGAGGTTCATGCGCGGCGAGACGGGCTTGTCGTGCACGATCTCCCAGTCGAAATCGCGCCAGCCGGGCGCGGTCACGAGGGCCCGGCGCACCGCGGTGCCGACCGCTTCGGGGGTGAAGCCCAGCAGCTGCGCCCCGCTCGGAAGGTCCGATCGCACGGCGGCGGCGATGGTCGCGACGTCCGACTCGATCGGCAGTCCGTTGACGGCGGCGTCGATGTCGTCGAGCGCGTCGTCGGGTTCCAGGAAGAAGTCGCCCGCGAGGTGGAAGTCCGCGATGCGCCCGTCGCGCTCCTCGAGGTCGACGACGACGAGCTTTCCGCCGGGCACCTTGTATTCGCCGTGCATGCGTTCAGCCTATTGCCGGGGCGCCGCAAGGCCGGGCGCCACCCAGGGCAAGGAGGCCGGGCGCCACCCAGGAGCCGGAGCCGGGCGCCACCACCCAGGGCACGGAGGCCGGGCGCCACCCGGGAGCCGGAGCCGGGCGCCACCCAGAGCGCGCAGGCCGGGCGGCCACCCAGGGCGCGCGGGCCGGGCGCCTCCCGAAGGCGACGCCCGGCCGACCGATCAGTTGATCCCGGGGATGACCAGCCACCGGTTGACGAGCACGATCCACAGCGCGATGACGGCGAGGGCCGCGATCGCGATGCCGATGCCCTGACGGCCGCGGAGCAGGAGCCCCACGACGATCACGATGAGCGTCGCGATCGCCAGCACGAGCGACCCGAACGGGATGCCGGGGAGGAACAGCGACAGGATGAAGAGCGCCGCGACGACGATCTCGATGATGCCCACGACGGTGTTGCCCTTGCCGCGCACCCGGAGGATGCCGTCGAAGAGGGCGAGCGCGCCGCCGATGAGCGCGATGAGCAGGAGCCAGCTGAGAGTGATCAAGGTGGGGGGAACCTTTCGCGAGGGATGCCGCGGCAGCCACCGCGGCGCCGGTCAGCCTATCGACGCGCGCCCCCGGGCCTCGGAAGCGGGCTGGGGCTGGACGCGACACCCGCGGGACTGGTAAGAGGCGGCGACGACGGGGCGAGGCATCCGTCGTCGCCGCCTCTCAGGAGTGCAGCGCGCCCCTCGCTATGAGGTGCACGCCCTCCCGTCGAGAAGGAACTGCCACGGCGTGCTCGCCGCGCCCTTCGCGTGGATCACGGTGTCGGGCGCGTTGCCGCCCTTCTTGGTCGCCCCCGAGACGCTCACCGTGCCGTCGGCCTGCGTGACGGTGGCGCGCGTGGCCTTGGTCACGGTCTGCCCGTCGGGTACGGCGAACGCGAGCGTCCACCGGTCGGCGACGGCGCCCGACAGGCGCACCGTCGCCGAGAAGGCATCCTCGTCGCCGTCGGCGACCCACTCGACGTGGCAGTCGAGCGGCGCGATCGGCGGGTTCGCGAAAGCGATGAGCTCGCGCGCCTGCTCGACGAACCACTGACCGGCCGCGGGATCCTCCATGCCGCGCTCGGGATCGAGCGGACCCGCCGTGCCGCGGTAGCACTTGCCGTCGGACTCGACCGGCACCTTGATCCACAGGTACGCGTCCACGAGGGGCGTACCCGTCGTCGTGTCGGGGCGAGTGCCCAGGCCGCGATCCGGCGGGTTGCACCAGTCTTCGTGCGTGTCGCCGTACTGCCCTTCGTGGTTCCAGGGCCCGAGGCCGTTGCGGCTGGTGTCGATGACGAAGTGCGTGCTCGCCTCGACGCCGCCCAGGATCGCCGCGTAGCGCGAGTCGACGCCGCTCGTGTTCAGCGCCGGGTCGGCGGCATCCGCGCTCCATTCGCCGTACGGCGACATGCCCACACCCTGCCAATCGGTCGCGGGGCCGCCGTTCCAGTACTGGTTGCCGCACGAGCCGAAGTCGCCAGGGTTGACCTGCGTGGCGTAGGCGATGCACTGCGACACCCAGGTGCCGTACGCGGTGTTGTTCGCGGTGAACTGGTAGTTGGACGCGTTGAGGAAGAACCCGTCGGCGTCCTGCACACCGGCCTTGATCAGGCGGTCCGAGATCTCGCCGACGTTGAGCCACGCCGAGCTGGTGCCGTCGAGATAGACGGATGCCTCCGGCAGAGCGCCGATCGCATCCACGGCGTGGTTCAGCTGGGCGAAGCGGTCAGCCGCGGCGGTGTCGGCGGGCACCTCGGCCGGCTGGCACCACTCCATCTGCCCGTCGAGCGTGACGTAGTGAGGGATGATGCCGAGGCCGTCGGGCTCGAGGATCACGGTGGCGGGACGATCTCCGATGCCGGCGGCGAACCCGTCGATCCAGGCGTTGTACGCCGCGGTGTCCGCCGCTCCGCCCGCCGAGTACTGCGCACAGTCGCGGAAGGGCAGGTTGTACGCGACGAGCACGGGCATGCGGCCCTGCGCGGCGGCAGCGGTGACGACGTCGTCGACGGCCGCCTCGACCTCGGCCGGCGTGCCCGAGGTGAACCAGTCCGCGGACGGGATCGAGCCCAGCAGCTGGGCGTCGTCCCGTGCCTGCCCGCTCAGAGACTGGGCGGCTTCGAGGGTCGTGCTCCACGGGTTGACGTAGAGCTCTGAGCCGACGAGGTCGCCGTCCGGTTCGTCGGCGGCGGCCGAGGTCGCGCTCAGCGGCACGGCGAGCCCGACCGCGAGTGCGGCGGCGGCGCCCAGTGCCCAGGCCCGCTGTGGGGGCCGCGCGCGGAGGCTGGCGAATGGGTGGGTCATGTGGATCTCCTGGTCGTCGTCGACCTCCGGGCACCGTCGCCCGGGGAGCGGCACTGCGGGACCGACGGCTCGCCGAGCATCCGAGCCCGGCGTGGGAGCGCTCCCACAGTGACCACTGCGGCCAGGATGACTCATCCGGCGCCGGTCGTCAACGGTGGAATCGGCCGGCAGGAGGCGGCGATCGGGGCGGCGGTCCGGATCAGACTCTCGAGGGAGCGATCCGCTCGAGCCACGCGAGCAGGTCGGCGCGGACGTCCTGCTGCATGACCTCGTTGAAGATCTCGTGCCGCGCTCCCGGGTAGACGAGCGTCGTCACGTCGGTGAATCCGGAGCGGGTGCGATACGCATCGGCGAGCCGGTGCACGCTGCGCGGACCGCCGACCGTGTCGTCTCGACCGACCATGAGGAGCGTCGGGATGTCGCGACCGAGGTTGCGGCGGGGAAGACCGTACATGCGGAGTGAATCCAGCACCCCGATCAGCTTGATCGGGTCTTCGCTGGTGGTGAGGGGATCGTCGAGGAAGGCCCGCCCCACCGAGAGGTCGCTCGAGAGCCACTCGGTTCCCGTCGCGTCGGGACCGGCCCACGGCTTGTTGAGCCCACTCGTGTGGATCGACCCCGGCATGCGCAGCGCGGAGCCGGTCAGCACCAGTCCGTCGTACGCCTCGGGGTGGGCGTTCACCAGCATCTGGGCGAGCACGGAGCCGCCGGAGTGACCGAGCAGCACGATCGGCAATCCGGGGTTCTCGGCGTGGATCTGCTCGGTGAACTGCCACATCGTGGCGAGCGCCGCGCGCAGGCCGCCGGGACCGAGGTGCCCCAGCAGGGCGACATCGCCACGGTGCTGCTGCATGCCGGTGCGACCGTGGCCGCGGTGGTCCGCGGCCCACACCGTGTAGCCGCGCGAGGTGAGCGCGTCGATCAGCACGGCGTACCGTCCGGCATGCTCGCCGACGCCGTGCAGCAGCTGCACGACCGCCCGCGGTTCGGTCTTCGCCGGATGGACGTCGAAGAAGATCGTGATGCCGTACGCATCGATGAACTCGGGCATGCGCAGAAGTCTAGGTGCGAGACACCGAAGCCCCGCGCACACGCTCGTCGCGGCACCGTGGACTTTATTTAGCAAAGCTAATAAGCTAGGCTAAGCAACCGGATGAGCAACGAGACCCTGACGACCCCCACACCCGCTCCCGCCGCCGCGGGAGACCACCCCGACCTGTCGCCCGCCGCATCGCAGCTCCGGATCGCGACGTTCCGCCTCGCCCGGCGCATGCGCACGCAGCGTGCCGTCGACTCCATGAGCGACGGCCAGTTCGCCGTGCTCGCAGCCCTGCGCGTCCACGGCGCCCACACCCTCGGCGAGCTCGCCGAGCGCGAGCGCGTGTCGGCCCCCTCGATGAACCGCACGGTCAACTGCCTGCAGGAATCCGGCTACATCGTCCGCGCCGCCGACGAACGCGACGGCCGCAAGGTGGTCATCTCGCTGACGCCCGACGGCGAAGCCGTGGTCGAAGAGACGGCCCGCCGACGCGACGCGTGGGTCGAGGCATCCCTCGCCGAACTCACGCCCGCCGAGCGCGACACCATCGCCGCAGCCGCCGAGATCATGCAGCGGATGGTCGCGCGATGAGCGCCATGTTCCGTTCGTTCTCGGCCTTCAACTACCGCGTCTGGTTCATCGGCGCCCTGGTGTCGAACATCGGCGCATGGATGCAGGCGACCGCCATCAGCTGGGTCGTGCTGACCGAGCTGACGTCCAACGACGCCGCCGCCATGGGCGTGACGATGGCGCTGCAGTTCGCTCCGCCGTTGCTGCTGGTGGGCGTCACCGGGCTCGTCGCAGACCGCTTCGACCGCCGCAAGCTCCTGCTCCTCACGCAGAGCCTGCTGCTGCTGCTCGGGGTCGCCATCGGGGCGCTCATCTTCGCCGGCGCGATGACGCTGCCGATCATGTACGGCTTCGCGCTCGCCCTGGGCGTGGTCGCGGCCTTCGACAACCCGGCACGACAGGCGTTCGTCTCCGACCTCGTCGCGCGTGAGAACGCCTCCAACGCGGTCGCCCTGAACGCGGCGTCGTTCAACGGCGCGCGCATGATCGGCCCCGCCGTGGCGGGCATCGTGATCGTCGCCATCGGCACCGGATGGGTGTTCGTGGCGAACGCCGTGACCTTCCTCGCCATGCTCGGCGCCCTGGTCCTGATCCGCACGAACGAGCTGGTGCCGCGCGTGAAGGCGCCGCAGTCGTCGCGCCTCGCCGACGGCGTCAGGTACGTCGCCCGCCGTCCCGACTTCATCGTGACCTTCGCCATGGTCTTCCTCATCGGCGCGTTCGGCATGAACTTCCCCATCCTCGCGTCGACGATGGCGGTCGAGTTCGGCAAGGAGGCCGACGGCTTCGGTCTGCTCAGCTCGATCCTCGCGATCGGCTCGGTCGCCGGCGCGCTGCTGGCCGCCCGTCGCGATCGGGCGCGCCTGCGCGTGCTCATCGTGGGCACGGCGATGTTCGGGGTCGCGGCGCTGGTGTCCGCGTTCATGCCGACGTACTGGCTGTACGCGGCGACGCTGGTGTTCACGGGCTTCTCGGTCGTGACGATGATGGCGACGGCGAACGGCTACGTGCAGACCACGACCGACCCGGCGCTGCGCGGTCGCGTGCTCGCGCTCTACATGGCGATCCTCATGGGCGGCACGCCGATCGGCGCGCCGATCGTCGGCTGGGTCGCCGCTGAGTTCGGCCCGCGCGCCGCGATCCTGGTCGGCGCTGTCGCCGCCTTCGTCGCCTTCGCGATCGGCGCCACGTGGCTGCTCGTCTCGGGTCGCCTGCACCGCCACGAGCGCAAGCGGTTCCGCCTGACGCTCGACGAGACGCGACCTCTCAGCGTCGTCGTCCCCGAGGAGTTCAGCGACGAGGTCGCCGGCACCACGCCGATCCCGCTGCCCCGGGACGACGACGACGAGATGCCCGCGCGCACCCGCGCCGCGAGCTGACCCCTCCCCCGCTGTCCGCGGAGTGCGATGCCCGAGGGGCTCAGCCTGACGCCGGCCCCGAGATGGCGAGCGACGCCGTCGCGGGTGGGAGTCCCTCGGCGGTGACCGTCACGGTCACCCGGCCCAGCCCCGTCGGCCGCACGATGGCGAGCGCACGCCCGTCGAAGGTCGTGACCGACGGACCCGCGAACGACTCCTCCGTGCGGATGCGGCCGGTGCCGAGGCCCACCAATTCGGCATCGCCCTCGACCGACACCGTGATCAGGCGATCGGCGTCGGACGCGACGACTCCCTCGACGTCGGCAAGCGAGACAGCCACGAACCCGAGGCCGTCCACCGTGATCTCGGACCGCTCGACGGATGCCGTGAGCACGGGCTCTCCGGCCGTGCGCAGCGCCGTCCGGCCGACCTCGCGGCCACCGGTCCGCCCGATCGCGACCAGCTCGCCGGGGCGGTACTCGGTCTCGAACCGCGCGCGGAACGCCTTCTCGGCCCCGACCTCCGCCACGCCGAGCGAGACGCCGTCGCGCAGCAGCTCGACCTCCTCGGCGGGGGCGTACACGTCGACCGTGACGGGGGCGCCGGGCTCGGCATCCCACGTCCACGACGACACCGAGTCGTCCCACGACCACGGCGTCGTCGCGGTCGGTCGGCCGTGGTGTCGCGGCGGATGCACCGTCAGGTACGGCTCGGTGCGCAGCCCGAACACGATCTCGCGGTAGTACGAGACCGGGCGGCGGTGCCCGGTGATGTCGATGTCGCCGCAGCCGGCGAGCAGGTGCGGGTACGGCCCTGCCGTGCCGGTCGGCTCGTAGCCGGGCTCGTCGGTGTAGTCGACGCGGCCGATGCCGGCCTCCCCGAGATAGTCCCAGCCGGTCCACGTGAAGTCGCCGATGACGTGGTCGAGGCGCTCGACGAGCTCCCACATCTTCTCGATGCGCGACGGGAACGTCTCGGATCCCACGATGACGCGGTTCGGGAACAGCTCGCCGTCGAGCTCGTAGCGCGACTCGGCGTAGTTGAAGCCCACGACGTCGAGCACCGATGCCGATTCCTCGGTCGACCGCGTCACGAGCTCCGACGCGTTGGCCGCGGCCATCATGTCGCCCATCGCCGCCATCATCGTGTTCGGATCGGAGGCGTCTGCCGGGGCCTCGTCGCCGGGCGCGGCATCCGTCTCGAAGCCGCCGAGGTTCGCGATGATGCCGTTGATGCCGTTCGTCACCAGGCGGGTGTCGTCGAGGTCGCGGATCGCCTCGGTGAGGCGCCGGCTCCACGCGGACCCGGCCGGCGTCGCGAGCTCGAGGATCTCATTCCCGATCGAGTACATGATGACGCTCGGGTGGTTCAGGTCCTTCGCGACGAGGGCGTCGACGTCGTGCCGCCAGCGTTCCGCAAAGCCCGGAGCCGCGTCGAAGGCGACCTTCGAGCGGGTCCAGGTGTCGGTGAGCTCGTCCATCACGAAGACGCCGTGCCGGTCGCACGCGTCGAGCATCGCGCGGCTCATCGGGTTGTGCGCGCTCCGCAGCGCGTTGAAGCCCGCCTCCTTGAGGAGGCGCACGCGGCGGTCCTCGGCATCGGCGAAGGTCGCCGCCCCGAGAGGCCCGCTGTCGTGGTGCACGCAGGCGCCCCGCAGCTTCACGGTCTCGCCGTTGATCCGCAGTCCGCGCCGCGCATCGACCTGCAGGCGACGGATGCCGAAGGCCGCGGCATCCGTGTCGATCACGTGCCCGTCCTCGTCGGCGAGGCTGGTGCGCACCCGGTAGAGCGAGGGCGACTCGTCGCTCCAGAGCGCGGGGTCTTCGACGGCGAGGCGCACGCGCGCCACCGCCTCGGAGCCGGGCAGCACCGTCACCGGCGCCGTGCCCGACGCGACGTCGGTGCCGCCCGGACCCAGCACGGTCCAGGTGAGGCGCAGCGTGCGGGTGCGGCGCGAGCCGTTGCGCACCGTCGTCGCGATGCTCGCGATCGCACGGTCGGCGTCGATGTCGGGCGTCGCCACGCGCGTGCCGTCGAGCGGGAGGTGCACGGGGTCGGCCACCACGAGATGCACGGGGCGATAGATGCCCGCTCCGGAATACCACCGGCTGTCGCGGTGCACGCGGGCCTCGACGGTGATCCGGTTCTGTTCCCCGTAGCGGAGGTAGGGGTCGAGCACGGCCTCGAACGCGTTGTAGCCGTTCGGCTCGTGCACGACCGCGTCGCCGTTGAGGAAGACGACCGCGTCGCGGTAGACGCCCTCGAACTCGAGCCGCACGGTCTTCTCCCGCCAGGCGTCCGGCACCTCGAACGTCTTCGCGTACTCGAACACGCCCCCCGGCACGTAGCCGGTGTGCACGCCCTGGTCGCTGTCGGCCGAGCGGGGCAGATCCCGCACGGCGTCGTGCGGCAGTCGCACAGGCCGCGGTGCGGACTCGGCGGTCGCAGCCTCGAACGCGCCGAGCTTCGGGCCGACCGTCCAGCCTTCGAGGAACAGCTCGCGGATCATGCCTCGTCCCCCTCAGCGGCCTCGTCGGTCGCCGGCAGCACGGCCCCGGGCGCCTCGACGGCGTCGACGGATGCCTCAGCCGCCGACCGCGCGTCGAGCACCTGCTCCAGGCCGACGAGGTCGTACCCGCTGACCATGCTGCGGAACGCCTCGGCGAGCGCCTCCGCCATGTCGGTGGACTGAGGGTCCAGCAGCCACTGCACCTGGAGCCCGTCCATGAGGGCGATGGTCGCGACCGCGGCGCGGCCCGGGTCGACGCCGGGATTGAGGCGCCCCGCCTCGGCGACGCGCCGGAAGGACGCGGTGATGCTCTCGCGCACCGATTCGTAGCGATTCACGAAGTACGCATGCGCGGGATGAGCCGGAGAAGTGGCTTCGGCCGACAGCGTGCAGTAGAGCTCGACGACCCCCGGGATCGACGCGTTGTGCTCGGCGAGGGTCACCAGGCCGCGCAGCGCCTCGATGCCGTCGGGCAGGTCGAAGTCGACGAGTGAGCGCGCCAGCTCGTCACGGTGATCGAGCACCGCCATCAGCAGGGCGCTCTTGCTGCGGAAGTGGTGCAGGAGTCCGGCCTCACTCATGCCCACGCGCTCGGCGACCTCTCGCAGGGAGCCCGCCCGATAGCCGGACTCGGCGAACACCTCGAGGGCCGCGTCCAGGATCGCCGTGCGGGTCGCCGCGGATTTCGCATACTCGCCGCGCGGCTTGCGCATCCTCGTGGGAGCGGTCCCTTCCCGCTTCGCGGCGGAGGTGGTCTCGGTCATCGTCTCACCGTATCCCCGGGTCGTCTCGCGCACCTCCATCGGTGCCCGCCGGGGTCCTTCCTCTCCGTTGTATAACGAATTCCGAGTGATCGCTAGTTTTTTGTTCTAAAAACCTAGCGCTCACTCGATATTGCTGTTAGCGTCTCCCGGCAGTAGGCGATCCGCAGGGGTATCGCCACAGATGAAGGGACCAAGGATGTTCCGTTGGAAGGCCACAGCAGCCACCATCGCGATCGCCGCGATCGCCCTCACCGGCTGCGCCGGTGGCGGGGACGACTCCGGCACGAGCGATTCCGGCCGAGCCGACCGGCTCACCCTCACCGCCATCATCGGCCCGACGAGCTACGACATCGGTCAGGGCGCCGAGTACGGCAACCGCAGCCCGTTCTTCCAGGCGGTGTTCGACACGCTGCTGCAGAAGAACGGCGAGGGGGAGATCGAGCCCTGGCTCGCCACCGACTGGGAGTACAACGAAGACAACACGGTGCTCACGCTGACGCTCCGCGACGACGTCGAGTTCACCGACGGCACTCCCCTCGACGCGGAGGCCGTGGTCGCCAGCCTCGAGCGCTTCCGCGACGGCACCGCGCCGCAGGCCGCGACGCTCGCCGGCAAGGAGTTCGCCGCGACCGACGCCACCACCGTCACGATCACCCAGCCCGCCCCCGATCCCTCGCTCGTCAACCTCCTGTCGATCGCGCCCGGGCTGATCCAGGCGCCCTCGACGTTCGACGACCCCGACTCCGCGACCGAGCCGATCGGCTCCGGCCCCTACGTGCTCGACACGGCCGCCAGCGTCACCGGCACCACGTACGTCTACACCGCCAACCCCGAGTACTGGAACCCCGACGTCGTCAAGTACGACAACCTGACGATCAACGTCATCGAGGACCCGACCGCCACCCTCAACGCCCTCAAGGCGGGCGAGGCCAACGGCGCGAAGATCGTCAACAACGACACGATCCCCGAGATCGAGGCATCCGGCTGGACCATCGAGGCGAATGAGCTGGACTTCCAGGGCCTGCTGCTGTTCGACCGCGCCGGCACGATGGCGCCCGAGCTGGCCGACGTCAACGTCCGCAAGGCGATCAACATGGCGTTCGACCGCGAGGCTCTCCTCGAGGCGCTGCAGGCGGGTTACGGCACGGTGACCGAGCAGGTGTTCCCGACCACGTCGGTCGGCTACGACGAGGCGCTCGACAGCACCTACGAGTACGACCCCGAGGGCGCCAAGGAGCTCCTGGCCGAGGCCGGCTACCCGGACGGGTTCACGCTGAACATGATGTCGACCGCCGCCTTCCAGACCACGTTCGACCTCGTCGCGCAGCAGCTGGCCGACATCGGGATCACGGTGAATTACACCGACCCCGGGACCGGCAACTTCATCACCGACATGCTCGCGCCGAAGTACCCGGCGACGTGGATGGCGCTGGAGCAGAACCCCGACTGGCAGCTGATCAACTTCATGATCGCGCCCGAGGCGACCTTCAACCCGTTCGGCTCGCAGGACCCGCAGGTGGACGAATACATCAGCACCATCCAGAACGGCACGCAGGAAGAGGCCGACCAGGCGACGAAGGACCTGAACGCCTGGATCGTCGAGAACGCCTGGTTCGCCCCGTTCTTCCGGGTGCAGGGAACCTACGCGGTCGACGCCGACACGGACCTCGAGTTCTGGCCGTCGAACGCCTACCCCTCGATCTTCGGATTCTCGCCGAAGAACTGAGTCCTCGCCCCGCCCGCGCGTCGCGCGCGGGCGGGGCGACACCACCCACGGGAAGCGACAGACATGCTTGCATTCATCTTCAGACGCCTGCTGTCCGGCGTCATCCTCATCGCGGTGATCTCCTTCCTCGCGTTCCTCCTCCTCTACGCGGCCGGCGGCGACATCCCCCGCCGCATCCTCGGAGAGAACGCGACCGCCGACACCGTCGCAAAGAAAGCCGAAGAGCTGGGCCTCGACCGGCCGCTGCTCACGCAGTACTTCGACTGGCTGACGTCGGCGTTCACCGGCGACCTCGGCCGCAGCTGGTTCACGGGTGAGCTGGTCACCACGAGCGTCACCAATCGCGTCGCCGTGACACTGTCGATCGTGATCGGCGCGACGGTGATCTCGGCGATCATCTCCGTCGTCGTGGGGGTTCTGGCCGCCCGGCGCGGCGGGGCCGTGGACGGCACCGTCCAGGTGTTCTCGCTCATCGGCTTCGCGATCCCCGGCTTCCTCATCGCCCTCTTCCTGGTGCTCGTCTTCGCGATCAACCTCGGCTGGTTCAAGGCGACCGGCTACGTCCCGCTGACCACCTCGGTCGCAGGGTGGCTGTCGTCGGTCACGCTGCCGATCATCGCCCTGTCCATCGGCGCGATCGCCACCGTCACACAGCAGATCCGCGGTTCTGTCATCGACGCCATGTCGCGCGACTACGTGCGGACGCTCCGCTCGCGCGGGCTGAGCACCAACTCGGTGGTCTACCGCCACGTGCTCCGCAACGCCGGCGGCCCTGCCCTCGCCGTGCTGGCCGTGCAGTTCATCGGCCTGCTCGGCGGCGCGGTGATCGTGGAGCAGGTCTTCGCCATCCCCGGCATGGGTCAGCTCACCGTCCGGGCGACGACGCTGGGCGACATCCCCGTCGTCATGGCCCTGGTGATCGTCTTCGCGATCATCGTCGTCGTCGTGAACCTCCTCATCGACCTCGCCCAAGCGGCGCTGAACCCCAAGGTGCGACTGTCATGACCGCTGTCGACGTTCCCCTCGCCGTCCCCGTCGCGCCGGTGCGCGTCGCGCTCTGGCGACGTCTCGTGCGGCGCCCCCTGGGCCTCGCCTCCCTCCTCTTCCTCGCGTTCGTGGCGGTCATCGCGATCATCGGACCGTGGATCGCCCCGCAGGACCCCAACTACGCCGACATCCGCAACGTGCTCTCGCCGCCCAGCGCCGAGCACATCCTCGGCACCGACGGCAGCGGTCGCGACGTGCTGTCGCGCCTGCTGGTGGCGACGCAGATCAGCGTCTCCGCCGCCCTCCTCGCTCTCGTCGTCGCCGTCGTCCTCGGCGTGACCAGCGGCCTCATCGCGGGCTACTACCAGGGCTGGTTCAACAGCGCCGCGACCTGGGTGACCGAGCTGAACATGGCGCTTCCCGGCATCGTCGTGCTGCTGGCAGCCCGGGCGGTGCTCGGCCCCTCGGTGTGGATCTCGATGTTCATCTTCGGCATCCTGCTCGCCCCGGCGTTCTACCGCCTCGTATACGCCTCGGTCACCGCGGTGCGCTCGGAGCTGTACGTCGACGCCGCACGCGTCTCGGGACTCAGCGACACCCGCATCATCGGCCGCCACGTGCTGTCGGTCGTGCGCGCGCCCATCATCATCCAGGGCGCGATCATCGCGGGCATCGCCATCGCGATCCAGTCGGGGCTGGAGTTCCTGGGCCTCGGCGACATCAGCGTCCCCACGTGGGGCCAGATGCTCAACGACGGATTCAAGAACATCTACAAGGAGCCCATCCTGATGCTCTGGCCGTCGCTCGCGATCGGGCTCACGTGCATCGCGCTGACGCTCCTGGCCAACGTGATGCGCGACGAGCTCGAGCGCACGGTGTCGGTCCGGCGCAAGCGCCGCCGCGCCGTCGCCACCGCCACCGGCTCCATCGCCGCCGTCACCACCTCGATCTCGACCGGCGGCGGAGACGTCGTCGACCTCGACGAGCCGCCGATCTTCGAGAGCTCCGGCGTCATCGTCCACCAGGACGACGTGCGCAGCAAGGCGACCGAGAAGGTGCTCGAGGTGCGCGATCTGCGCGTCGGCTACGACCAGCCGGACGGCTCGCACATCGAGGTCGTCCACGGCGTCTCGCTCGACATCCGCAAGGGCGAGGTGCACGGTCTCATCGGCGAGTCGGGCTCGGGCAAGACCCAGACGGCGTTCGCTGTGCTGGGCCTGCTGCCCCGCGGTGGTCACGTCACGGCCGGTTCGATCCTCTACGAGGGCACCGAGCTCGCCGACGGCGACGACCGGGCCTACGCCGGCATCCGCGGCCAGCGCATCGGCTACATCCCGCAGGAGCCGATGTCGAACCTCGACCCGGCGTTCACGATCGGCACCCAGCTCGTCGAGCCGCTGCGTAAGAACCTCGGGCTCTCGAAGAAGGCCGCGACCGACCGCTCGCTCGAGCTGCTGGCCCGGGTCGGCATCCCGAACCCCAAGCGCACGTTCGACGCGTACCCGTTCGAGGTCTCCGGCGGCATGGCGCAGCGCGTGCTCATCGCCGGCGCCGTCTCGACCGACCCCGACCTGATCATCGCCGACGAGCCGACCACGGCCCTCGACGTGACCGTGCAGGCCGAGGTGCTGGAGCTGCTGCGCGACCTGCAGGCCGAGCGGCACATGGCCATGCTCCTGGTGACCCACAACTTCGGCGTCGTCGCCGACCTCTGCGACCACGTCACGGTCATGCAGAGCGGCCTGTTCGTCGAGCAGGGACCCGTGCGCGCGATCTTCAACGACGCGCAGCACCCGTACACGCGGGCACTGCTGGACGCGATCCTCGACGAGGGTCCCGCCCGCGGCCCGCTCGTCGCAGCATCGTCACGCACGGTGCCCTCGAGCACAGTGCCGTCGACCGAGAAGGGAGCACGGGCATGAGCACTTCGACGCCGCAGACGCCGCTGCTCGACATCAAGGACCTCGTCGTGGAGTACCCGGGCAAGGGCTTCCGCGCCCAGCCGTTCCGGGCGCTCAAGGGCGTCTCGCTCGACATCCTGCCGGGCGAGACCGTGGGGCTGGTGGGCGAGTCCGGATCGGGCAAGACGACGCTGGGCCGGGCGGCCCTGGGCCTCGCACCCGTCACCGAGGGCTCCATCACGTACGAGGGCAAGGAGATCGCCCACCTCAAGCGGCAGGCGCGGCGCGCGCTCAGCTCCGAGATCCAGGTGGTGTTCCAGGACCCGTACTCGTCCCTCAACCCGTCGATGACGATCGAGCAGATCCTCACCGAGCCGCTGACCGCGGCCGGCGTCGCCGGGAAGGAGGCGAAGACCCGCGTGCACGACCTGCTCGACCAGGTCGGCCTCCCCGCGGACTCGCGCGGGCGCCTGCCTCGCGAGTTCTCGGGCGGCCAGCGCCAGCGCGTCGCGATCGCCCGCGCCCTCGCCCTGCGGCCGCGCCTCATCGTGTGCGACGAGCCGGTGTCGGCGCTCGACCTCTCGACCCAGGCGCGCGTGCTCGACCTGTTCATCGACATCCAGGACCGCACCGGCGTCGCCTACCTGTTCGTGACGCACGACCTCGCGGTGGTGCGCCACATCAGCCACCGGGTGGCCGTGATGTACCGCGGCGAGATCGTCGAGTCGGGCGACGGCGAGCGTGTCACGTCGCAGCCGGAGCACCCGTACACGCAGCGCCTGTTCATGGCCGCTCCGGTCCCCGACCCCGACAAGCAGCAGGAGCGCCGCATCGCCCGGCGCGCCCTGCTCGCCTCCGAGGCGGCCGCCGGCGCCGTCTGACGACTCGGATGCCGCAGCCCGGCCCGTCCCGTGGGTGGCGGGCTGCGGCATCCGTCCTCCTGACCCTCCTTTCGAGAAAGAACCTCCCCCGATGACCGACATCGCCACGCACCCCGACGCGGTGCGCCACCTCGCTCCCCTGCTCGATCGCCTGACGCTCGAGCAGAAGGCGGCGCTCGTGCAGGGAGCCGACTTCTGGACCACCGTCCCGCTTCCCGAGATCGGGCTGCGTGCGATGACCCTGTCGGACGGCCCCGCGGGCGTCCGCGGCCCGCGGTGGGACGAGCGCGAGCCGTCGCTGAACCTGCCGTCGGGGTCGGCGCTGGCGGCGTCGTGGGACGTGGACCTGGCGTACCGGTACGGGGCGGCCGCGGCATCCGAAGCCCGCCGCAAGGGTGTCGACGTCGTGCTCGGCCCGACGATCAACCTGCATCGCTCTCCCCTCGGCGGCCGCCACTTCGAGTGCTTCAGCGAAGACCCGGAGCTCAGCGCGGAGCTCGCCGCCGCCTACGTGCGCGGCCTGCAGGACAACGGCGTCGCGGCGACTCCGAAGCACTATGTCGCCAACGACTCCGAGACCGACCGCTTCACCGTCGACGTCCAGGTCGGCGAGCGGGCGCTGCGGGAGCTCTACCTCGCGCCGTTCGAACGCGCGGTCGAGGCGGGCGCCTGGACCCTCATGAGCGCCTACAACGCGGTCGACGGCGTCACGATGAGCGAGAACGACCTGCTCGAGACGCCGCTCAACTCCGAGTGGGGCTTCGACGGCGTCGTGATCAGCGACTGGACCGCGGTCCGCTCGCTCGACGCGGTGCCCGCCGCGCAGGACCTCGCGATGCCCGGCCCCGCCCCCGCATGGGCCGACCTCGTCGCGGCGATCCGCGACGGGCGGCTGAACGAGGCAGACCTCGACCGCAAGGTGCTGCGCCTGCTGCTGCTCGCGGAGCGGGTCGGCGCACTCGGCGACGCCGCCCCGATCGAGCCCGCCCCGCTCGACGGCCCCGCCTTCGCGCGCGCCGCCGCGATCGAGGGCACCGTGCTGCTGCGCAACGAGGGCGTTCTTCCCGTGGATGCCGCCTCGCTCGGTCGCGTCGCCGTGATCGGTCAGAACGCGCGCGAGGCCCGGACGCAGGGCGGGGGAAGCGCCACGGTGATCCCCGAAGCCGTGGTCTCGCCGCTCGACGCGATCCGCGCCGCCCTTCCGGGCGCCGACGTGCGGTACGAGATCGGCGCCGTCGTGCAGGAGGGCGTCGCCGACATCCCGCTGGCACACCTGCGCAACCCGGCGACGGGCGAGGCCGGCATGCGCGTCGCGTTCTTCGACGCCGACGGCACCGAGCTCTTCGCCGAGAATCGCCGCTCGACCGCCCTGGTCTGGTTCGGCGGCGACGCCCCCATCGCGGCGAGCGCGACCGTCGTGTTCGAGACGCTGTACACCCCCGCGGAGTCCGGCGACATCGAGCTCGGCTTCGCCGGCGCGAACCCGGGCCGGCTGTTCGTCGACGAGCGCCTCGTGCTCGACGACGCACCCGTGATCGAGGGCTCCGACCTGGGCGCCGCGTTCCTCAACCCGCCGTCCCTCACCGCGACGGTGGCCGTCGAAGCCGGCCGCGAGACGGCCGTGCGGGTGGAGTTCACGCGCGCCGCCGCCGGTGCGCTGTCGGGCGCGCTCAGCGCCACGCTCGGCATCGCCCCCGAGCGCACCGATCCCGCAGCGCTCATCGCCCGTGCGGCGGCCGAGGCCGCGGCATCCGATATCGCCATCGTCGTGGTCGGCACCAACGCGAAGGTCGAGTCGGAGGGCTACGACCGCACCAGCCTCGACCTGCCCGGCCACCAGGACGACCTGGTGCGCGCGGTCGCGGCGACCGGCACGCCGACGGTCGTCGTGGTCAACGCGGGCTCGCCCGTCGTGCTCCCGTGGGCCGACGACGTCGCGGCGGTGGTGCAGGGCTACTTCGGCGGGCAGGAGTTCGGGCACGCGATCGCCGACGTGCTCACCGGCGCCGCCGAGCCCGGCGGTCGCCTGCCCACGACGTGGCCGGCCGCGCTCGCGGACGTGCCCGTCACCGAGGTGGTGCCCACCGACGGCCGCCTCGAGTACCGCGAGGGCCTGCACATCGGCTATCGCGCGTGGCTGAAGACGGATGCCGAGCCGGCGTTCCCGTTCGGCCACGGCCTCGGCTACACGACCTGGTCGTGGGGTGCGGCGCACCGCCAGGGCGACACCCTCGAGGTGACGCTCACGAACACCGGCGATCGCGCCGGCAAGCAGGTCGTGCAGGTGTATGCCGAGCGGGCCGGCTCCGCGGTGGAGCGCCCCGTGCGCTGGCTCGTCGGGTTCGCGACCGTGCAGGCCGAGCCGGGCGAGACCGTCACCGCGCGGATCGCGGTGCCGGAGCGACGCCTCGCGCACTGGGACGGCGAATGGGTCATCGAGCCCGGCGAGTACACGCTGCGCGCCGGCGCCTCGGTCGCCGACCTGCCGCTGTCCACACCGTGGAAGATGGGCTGAGCGAGCTTCCCGGCGTCCCGGGTGCGCGGCGGACCGAACGCCGCGCATCGCCCCGCGCCCGCCCTCGACCAGCTCGTCTCGACCACCGCGCCTCTCCCACCGCGCCGAAAGGAATCCGATGAAGGACCTCACCTCCGAGCGGCTGCAGGGCCGCGCCGACGAGCGCCTCGGCGAGATCGTCGCCCGCCTCGACGGCTACCTCGCCGCAGACCCGGATCTGTCGTTCCAGGTGGCCGCATTCCACGACGGCGTCGCAGTACTGGATGCCTGGGGCGGCCCGCACCTCGCCGAGGACTCGGTGATGGTGCCGTACTCGGTCACGAAGAACACCATCGGCCTCTCCGTCGGGCTTCTGGTGGAGCGCGGCGAGCTCGACCTCGACGAACGCGTCGCGCACTACTGGCCCGAGTTCGCCGCGAAGGGCAAGGGCGCCGTCACGGTGCGTCAGCTGCTGTCGCACCAGGCGGGCATCCCGCAGGCGACCCCTCCCCTCACCTGGGAGGAGCTGCTGGATCATCACGCCGCGGCCGAGCGGCTCGCCGCCAGCCCGCCGTTCTGGCACCCCGGCTCGGCCTTCGGCTATCACGCCGTCACGATCGGCAACCTCGGCGACGAGCTCGTCTTCCGCGTGACCGGCCGCACGCTGCACGAGTTCTACGAGCAGGAGATCCGCGCTCCGCACGGCATCGACTTCTTCCTCGGCCTGCCGGCCGGCCACGAGGACCGACTGGTGCCGGTCCTGCCGATGATCCGTCCCGTGTCCGACACGACGGCGATGCAGCCGACCGCCATCGGCCTGCACACCTGGGTGACACCGGGGCCGCAGGTCGATCTCGCCAACGAGGAGGCGAGCTGGCGATACGGCCATCCCTCGGGTTCGGGCACCGGCACCGCGCGCGGACTGGCACGCCTCTTCGCCGCCGCCGTGACCGGCGTCGACGGCAACGCGCCGTTCCTCTCCGCCGACACCGTCTGGCAGATCGGCCAGCAGCAGGTGCACGGCATCGACGAAGTGCTGGGGCTGCCGGATCGCGCCCACGCGATCGTCTTCCAGAAGTCGACGTCCACGGTCGCGTTCGGCGGTCCGCGCGCATTCGGCCACGACGGCGCGATGGGCGCGCTGGCCTGCGTCGATCCCGACACCGGCATCGCCTTCGCGTGGACCATCGCGCGGGGCGCATGGCCGGGCGGCGCCGACCCGCGCGCGGCCGCGCTCGCCGCCGAGCTCGGCCGCATCCTGCCGGCCTGAGCCATCCACCCCGCCCGATCCGAGAGAGACCCGTGACGACGCTGCACAACCCGCTGATCAACGGCTTCCACCCCGACCCCTCCGTCGTGGCCGTGGACGGCGTGTACTACCTCGCGACCTCGACGTTCGAGTACCTGCCGGGCATCCCGATCCACCGGTCCACCGACTTCGAGACGTGGGAGCTCATCGGGCACGTCGCGACGCGACCCGGACAGCTCGGCGTGGACGCCGTGCCGACGGGCGGCGGTGCGTGGGCTCCGACGATCCGCCACCACGGCGGCGTGTTCCACCTCGTCATCACCGATGCGATGGGGCGGGGCATGCTGCACTTCACGGCGACGGACGCCGCCGGGCCCTGGAGCGACGGCGACCTCCTGCGGAAGGCGGACGGCTCCGGCACGATCGAGGGCATCGATCCCGACATCGCCTGGGATGCCGCGGGCACCTGCTACGTCACCTTCTCCGGCCTGCAGCTGAGCGGCGCTCTGGATCCGAACCAGCCGGCGCACCTCGGCATCCAGCAGGTGCGGGTGGATCTCGCATCGCATCGGGCCCTCGAAGAGCCGCGCTCGCTCTGGTCGGGCACGGGGCTGATGTTCCCGGAGGCGCCGCACCTCTACGAGATCGAGGGCGCGTGGTATCTCCTGATCGCGGAGGGCGGCACCGAGCGCGGTCACGCCATCTCGATCGCGCGGGGCGAGTCGCCCACCGGGCCGTTCACGGGAGCCCCGGACAACCCGCTCGTCTCGGCCCGGTCGACGCCGCGCCCGATCCAGAACACCGGTCACGGCGACCTCGTGCGCGGCCCCGATGGCGAGTGGCTCTGCGTGCTGCTCGGCGTGCGCCCGCGCAGCGGCACCCGTGCCTTCTCGGCGCTCGGCCGCGAGACCTTCGTGACACCGGTGACCTGGACCGGCGGGTGGCCATCGATCGCGCCGGTGGAGCTCGCCCCGCGTGAGGGCACGCACGTCGAGATCGACTTCTCGGAGCCTCTCGACGGCGAGTGGATCGCGGTCCGCCGGCTGCCGGCCGACGTCTCGGCCCTCACCGACGGACGCCTGGTGCTGACCGCGGACGGCAGCACCCTCGCCGACCCGCAGCCGGTCTTCGTCGGACGCCGTCAGGAGCACCTGACCAACGAGGTCACGGTGGCTCTCGACGTCTCGAACGGCGTCGGCGGGCTCGCGGTCCGGTACGACGAGAGCTTCCGCATCGAGCTCGAGGCCGGTGGCGGGGCGATCACCGCCCGTGCAGTGATCGGCGGCTTGCGGCAGGAATGGGCGCATCCGCTGCGGGGCGGATCGGTCGCCCTCCACCTCGCTTCCCGCAGGCCGGTCGGCGGGGGCGGCATGCTTCCGACCAGCGACGTCTTCCATCTTTCCGCGACCGTCGACGGCGAGCGCATCGAGCTCGCCCGGATCGACGGGCGCTTCCTGTCGTCGGAGGTCACCGAGTCCTTCACCGGCCGCGTCATCGGTGTCTACGCCGTCGCCGGCGAGGTGGCCGTGTCGAGCTGGGTGGCCGACGGCGACGACGACTGACGGATGCCGCGCACGGCGCTCGTCGCCTTCACGGCGCCCCGGCGACCCCGGCCCGTTCGGGGGGGGTCGCAACACGCGGCATCCCACCCCTCGTCGCGGCATGTCGTGCCACCCGAAGCCCGAGCCCGATCCTTCGCGGGTCGCAACACGCGACATCGAGCCCGCTGTAGCGGCGTGTCGTGCCACCCGATGCCCGAGCGGCGACGCGAGACGGTCGAGGCGCTAGGCGGCGGTGACGGTGAGGACCACGCGCTGGTACGCCTTGAGCGGGTACTCGGCGGCGTCGTCCGACGCCTCGGCGATGACGTGGATCGTGTCACCTGCGTGCGCGTCGGCCGGTACCTGCACGGTCGTCTCGGGCCCGTCGACGGCGGCGAGCGCGGCATCCGTCGTCCCTGCCTCCCCGTAGATCCACCAGCGCACCTGCACGTCGTCGCCGTCGGGATCGTCGACCCGCGCCGACAGCCGCACGTCCTGGCCCGCTGCGACGCGGAGGTCGATGCCCTGCTCGATCGCGAGCGCCGGGTGGTGGTTGGCGTCTTCGAAGCGGGGCGTGACGCTCCAGCGCAGGCGCGCGGCGAAGTCGGCCTGCGCATCGGCGAACCAGCGCACCACCGACCCCTCGTCGCCGCGGGGACGACTGTTCGCCCAACCGCCGCCGGGATCGAAGGCCGCGTCGGCGAGACCCCAGGTGTCGGCACCCTCCGACGTCTGCTCATACCTGCCGCCCCACCCGCCGTACGACGGATGCTCGTGCCCGCGCAGGCCGGGAATCAGCAGGTTCAGCATGTTCGTGCTGTCGCCCTCCGAGATCCACTCGCCCGCGGGCTGCGGGTCGATCCACACCTTGTACCCCTGCGCGCGGAGCTCGTCGGCGGACAGTCCCGACAGGTGGAAGTAGTCGGTCATGTCGCCCGGCACCATCTGCCGCCCATCGCCCCAGACGCGGTACAGCGCGCCGAGCGGGCCGACGCTCGTGACGTTGTCGCGCATCCACTCGGCGCTCAGCAGCCGGTGATCGGCGGCGGGGACGGTCCAGCGTGCCATGTAGCCCCACGCGAGCGTGGCGACCTCGATCACCCGGATGCCGGGCCACACGGGCGCGATGTAATCGTCGAACGTACCGTCCTGCGAGGCGAACTTGGTGATGACCGCCTTCGCCGACACGGCGGCGTGCACGGCTTCCCACTCAGGGGTGTCGCGGAACCGCTCCTCGATCGACCGCAGCGCACGGGCGACGGTGCTCGGCCCCGCCCACAGCTGCAGGAAGACGGGCCCGGGGCGATCGTCCAGCAGCACGTCGGCGATGAGACGCGACCCGGGCGTCTCGGCAGAGGTGTCGCCCTCGAAGTCGACGTTGCCCTCGCGGATCACCGACCGCAGCCGCTCGGGGCTCGGGAAGCGCGGGTCGTGCGCGACGAGATTCGCGTGCGCCTCCGCGTACGCGTCGACCGCGTCGTCGATGAACCTCTCGCCGGGCGCCCACCGCCATGACGTCTGCGGCTCGTCGTACTCGCGGTCGGGAAGGAAGAAGGTCGTGCCCGCTCCGTCGCCCCGCCAGTGGAACCGGCTGCTCGCGTAGATCAGGCCCTCGATCTCGACCTCGTTGCCGTAGAGCAGGAACCGGATCATCGAGTTCAGGTCGTCGAGCTCCGGATCGGCGGTGACGATCGTCCGCGGCCGGGGAATCGTCGACGCGAACGGTGCGGGCGACGTCATGAGAGCACCCCGGGCTCCCCCGGGGTGACATGCGGGGCCGCCTGCCACCGCTCGAACTCGGCGAGCTTCAGGTACATGTCCTCGAACATCAGCCGCGTGTCGACCCACGTGTACACCCGCATCGGACGACCGCCTTCAGCGTCGCGGTACGCCCCGTCCTCGCCGAGCGCCGGCGTCGGTCGCTCGACGTAACGGCTCGAGGAGGGATCCGGCTCGAACACCGACTGCAGCGCGGTGAGCAGCACCAGCGGGGAGTCGCCCAGGGCATAGGTCTCCGACGCACCACCCGCGTGGGACGCGACCATGGCGCACACGTAGGCGACCTCGTCGTACAGATAGCGGCCGAGCGGTCCCGCCGCCGCGACCCGGAGTCGCAGCTCGGCATCCGACACGAGGCACTGCCGGTAGACGTCGCGCGGAACCTGCCAGAGCGGGATCGTCGAGTCGTTGAACACGACCTGCGCGGCGACCGGGTCGATGAGCAGGTTGTACTCGACCGACATGGGGTCGGGCGGCGGCACGGCGAGCCCCTCGTGCTCGGCCCCGCCGATCCACACGAGCGTCAGTCGCTCGGCGATCCGCGGGTCGGTGAGGTACGCCGAGGCGATGTCGGTCAGGCCGCCGCCGGCGACGTAGAAGAGCGGGCTCGAGACGTCGTCGCGCCGGGCCTCGGCGATGATGGCGTCGACGGCCGGCGCGGGCTGCGGGGTCGAGCGGTCGGGCAGGGGGTCGTCCGACCCCGCGACGATGACCTCCGTGGACGTGAGCCCCATCCGCGCGAACACGTCACGGGCGACGGCTTCGGCGTTCTGCGCGCTGCGGCCCGACGAGTCGAACGGGTCGTCGCCCCGCAGGTGCGAGGCCACGACGAGCCGGATGTCGACGCTCGTCGAGAGGAGGTGATGCACCAGCTGGTAGAGGTCGTCGGGGTCGCCCGCGAAGTCGTTGTCGATGATGACGCGCGCACGCGGTCGGCCGGCGGGCGGGATCTGCTGCCACGGCGTCTCGCCCAGGCTCCAGGTGCGGGCGGGGCGGTCGGTCGGGCGGATGCTCCCGCTCGGAATCTGCGTCATCGTCGACTTCCCTTTCGTCGCGGCGTCACGAACGATCTCGTCGGAAACTGTAACACCGGTTGACCAATCGCGATCATCTGCGTGACGTGGGCCGTGACCCGCGCGACGTGCCGGCGTCAGCGCCGCTCGCGCACCCCGACGCGCTCGAGGTGCGCGTTGGTGAACCGCCCGTCGGGGTCGAGACGCTCGAAGACGGCGCGGGCATCGGCCAGCCGCGGGTGGACCCGCTCCATCGCGGCACGGTCGAAGCCGTGCAGCTTGCCCCAGTGCGGCCGCGCGTCGAACGGCTCGAGCGCCGCCTCGATGCGCCCGAGCGCGGCAGCGACCTCGTCCGGGTGGTTGAACCACGTGAAGTGGATGATCACGACGTCGCGGCGGTAGGCCGGGCTCAGCCACAGCTCGTCGGCGGCGGCGGTGCGCAGCTCGGTCCAGATGAGGTGAGGACGGATGCCGTCACCGAGCGCGCGCACCGCGTTCAGCGCGGCGGGCGCATCGGCGCGGGCGACGAAGTACTCGCTCTGGATCTCGTCGCCGAACGAGGGCTGGGCGTCGAGGCGGAAGTGCGGCAGCCGCAGCATCCAGGGCCCCGGGACGCCGGCGAGTTCGGTGACGTTGTCCTCGACCCCGAGCGGCGAGTCGCCGGTGAGCGCGCGCACGCCGTCGAAGATCGTGTCGGGCACGAGGTCGTCGTCGGCGTCGAGGCGCGTCTTGATCCACACGTAGCCGACCGACGGCTCCTCCCACCGGGAGAACACCGACACGCTGTAGCCGGCCGAGGTGAGCTCGTCGTAATGGGCGAGCGCGGCATCCCAGCTCACGCCGGTGTAGATGTCCTGACGGACGCGGAAGGCGGGCTCGATGTCGAGCGTCAGCGACACGACGATGCCGTAGGCGCCGAGACCGACGACGAGCGCGTCGAAGTCGGGATCCCCCCGGCGCACCTCGTGCACCTCGGCGTCGGCGCCGACGTAGCGCAGGGCGCGGACGGATGCCGAGAGCACCGGATTCGCATCGCCCGATCCGTGCGTGCCCGTGGCGGTCGCGCCGCCGACGTTGATGTGCGGGAGCGACCCCATGTTGCGCAGCGCCCAGCCGCGGTCGTCGAGCCACACCGCCAGCACGCCGTAGCGGATGCCGGCGGGCACCGTCACCGTCCGCGCGGCCTCGTCGAGCTCGAACTCGGCGGCGAACCCGGTCACGTCGACGAGCGTGCCGGTCGTGTCGGGCAGATCGGTGAACGAATGGCGCGTGCCCAGGGCACGGACGCGCCCCGGCTCGCGGAGCACGCGGCGCACGTCGTCGACCGACGTCGCGTCGACGATCCGCGGCGCGGTGTACTCATAGGTTCCAGCCCAATTGCGCGGCATCGCGCCTCCTTACGGCTTGATGCGGATTCAGGGAGCGGCTTCGGCGGCGAGGCGCTGCGACGCGGTCGCCATGTGGGTCGCCATGGCGGAGGCCGCGGCATCCTCGTCCCCCGCCTCGATGGCCCGGAAGACGGCAGCGTGCTCGTCGACGGCGATGCGCGCCTCGGCGTCGTCGTGCACTGCACGGTCGGCGTACACCTGCAGCAGCGAGCGCACGACGTGCAGCAGGTCGACGAGCGTGTCGTTGCCGGCCGCGGTCGCGAGCGCGTTGTGGAAGTCGAGGTCGGCCCGGGCGAAGGCCTTCAGGTCGCTGACGCCGCCGCGCATGCGGGAGAGCGAGCCCGACAGGGAGGACAGATCGGATGCCGCGGCCCGGCCGGCGGCCAGCCGGGCGACGTAGATCTCGAGCCCCGAGCGCAGTTCGAGCAGCTCTGCGGTGTTCTTGCTGCCGATGAGCAGCCCCCAGCGGAGCGTCTGCGGCAGCAGTTCGCTGGCCGTGCCGCGAAGGTAGGTACCCGAGCCGGGGCGGACGTCCACGATGCCCAGGATCTCGAGTGCGGCGAGGGCCTCGCGGACCGCCGAACGCCCCACGCCCAGCGTCGAGGCGAGCTGCCGCTCGGGGGGCAGCCGCGTGCCGGCTTCGAGGTCGCCGGTCGTGAAGAGGTCCATCAGGCGACGGGCGACCTCCGACACCGGCGTACCGCTGGGCAGCGCGCCGAGCGCGGCGGTGATCTCGGCCGAGCGGTCGTCGGGGTAGGCGGGCATGCGAACAACCTACGGCAGTCGCGTGAGATCTGGGATTGATTTCGGTCAACCGGTTTGTCAGACTGTGGCGAGGCGACGTCAGTCGCCTTTCTCACGGCATGGTGAGAAATCGTTTCCTGAGACTCGAAGACGAGAGGCGACAACGATGACGTTCCGGAGCAAGAAGCCCATGGCCGCGACGACGGGGGTGGCTCTGGCAGCCCTCGTCGGACTGACGGGATGCGCCTCGAGCGCGCCGGCGAGCACGCAGCCGACCCTCGACCCCGATGAGGAGGTGTCGATCACCTTCACCTTCTGGGGCAACGACGTGCGCGCCGAGCTCTACAACGAGGCGATCGCCGTCTTCGAGGAACAGCAGCCCAACATCGACGTCGACATCATGTTCCTCGCGCCGACCGATTACTGGGAGAAGCGTCAGATCGAGGCGGCCGGCAACGGCCTGCCCGACGTCGTGACCATGGACCTCGCCTACCTCCGGCAGTACTCGCAGAGCGGGTCGCTGCTCGACCTCGAGCCGTACCTCGGCACCATCATCCAGACCGACACGATCGAGCCGCAGGTGCTCTCGGCCGGCGTGGTGGATGACGTCACCACCGCCGTGCCGCTGTCCACCAACTCGTGGGGCATGTTCCTCAACACCACCCTGCTCGACGAGCTGGGCGTGGAGCCGTTCACCGACGGCAGCTGGGACGACTACTACGAGTGGATCGCCGAGGTGAGCGACGCGGCGGCGTCGGCCGGCGTCGACGCGTGGGGCGGCGTCGATCCGACGACCCGCATCGAGAACTTCGAGCTGCAGCTGCGCGCAGAGGGTGCGAACCTGTTCGACGAAGACGGCACGCCCGGCTTCGACGAGGACCGCCTCGCGGAGTTCTGGGACTCCGCCTCGGCCGCCCGCGAGGGCGGTGAGTTCGTTCCCCAGCAGCGGATCGCGGAGGTGCAGCCGCTCACGGCCTTCGACAGTGCGCTCAGCGCGAGCGACGCGACCTGGGACAACACCGGCGCAGGCTTCCTCGCGAACCTCGGGGAGGGCTACGAGATCCAGCTGATCGCTCCCCCGCTCTCGGTGAAGGAGGGACAGGACCTCTACCTCAAGGCGTCGCAGATGTACTCGATCGCCGCGAACTCCGAGCACCCGGCCGCGGCGGCCACGCTGATCGACTTCCTCATCAACTCTCCTGAGTCCGGCGAGATCTTCGGCACCAACCGCGGTCTGCCGGCCTCGGAGACGGCACGCGAGGCCGCCGATCTCGACGAGCTGAGCCAGACGATCGCCGACTACGAGGCATCCATCGCCGACCGTCTCGGCGACGCTCCGCCGGTGCCGATCGTCGGCTACGGCTCGCTGCACGAGAAGTTCCGGGAACTCGGCGAGGAGCTGAACTTCGGCACGATCTCGGTGGACGATGCGGTCGCGCAGTTCTTCGCCGAGATGGACGTCGTCGTCAGCAGCCAGTAGTCCACGCGATGCGGAGGCCGGCCGCCACGGCCGGTCTCCGCTCCCGTTCGTCACCGACCCGGAGGACCCTCGCGTGCCCACGTCCGATCCGCTTCCCGATCCCCTCGACCGCGCGCCGGCATCCCGGCCGTCGCTCGGCATCCAGGGTCCCGTCGTCGCCTTCCACGACCCGTGGGCGGGCGACGCCTCGGACGCCGTCATGCGCACGGGCACCGGCATCCCGATCGCCTCGCAGGATCCCGCGCCGACGCCCCGGGAGTTCGTGTCGGCGCTGCACGAGCTCGGCGCGGACTTCTACGTCCATCACGTCATCCCGCCCGTCGACGACCACGCCGCCCTGCTGCGAGACCTCGACGAGGCCGGAATCGACGTCGTGCTGGGCAACGAGTACGGCAACATCAACGGTCCCTACGTCGACGGCACCAACCGGTTCGACCTGTCCGCGCAACTGGTTCGGGATGCGGCGGCCTCAGGCCGGCTCGCCGGCGTGCTGTACGACGAGCCCGAGCACCTGCAGATCCACGCCGAGCAGTACCGGCGGGACGCGCACCTGCCGCATTTCGGCCAGACCGCGGGGCTCGACGCGGAGGATGCGATCGGCGTCATCGACGCCGCGGTGCGGGCCATCGTGCGAGACGTCGACGCGGCGACGGCGCAGGGCGGGGGCGCTCCGGTGCCCGTGCTCGCCGAGCAGGTGTTCCCGGTCATGTTCCACACGCTCGCGCGGGCGGGGATGACTCCGGCGCCGAAGGTCATGAAGGAGTCGTTCCAGCCGCTGCAGCTGGGCACCGCCCTCGGTGCGGCGGTGCAGTACGACCGCGAGCTGTGGATCTGCGCCGACCTGTGGGGCCCCGACATCGGGCCGTGGCTCACCCGCGCCCCCGGATTCCCCGGCCACTCGCCCGCGGAGTTCGCCTCGGCCCTCCGCCTCGCCTACCTCTTCGGACCCACACGGCTGTTCGTCGAGAACATCGACGTGCTGGTGCGCCACCGCGCATCGGGTGCGTTCGAGCGCACCGCCCATGGGGAGGTGTGGCGCGAGTTCGTCCACGACTTCGTGCCGCGGCATCCGCTCCACTGGAGCCACCGCGATGCGCGTGCCGACATCGCACTCGTCCACGCCGACGACAGCGACTTCGGGCGCGGCCACCGGCCGTTCGGCAACCGCGACGCGACCGCTCCCGCCACATCGCGCAGCGTCTTCGCCGCGTGGCACGCGCTGAGTCACGGGCAGCTCCCCGACCATGGCAGCTGCCTGCACATCCCGGGATACGAGTTCCCGCGCCATGAGCTGGACGCGGTCCCGCGGTCGCAGTTCCCGCTCGAGACGGGAGCCGCCGCGCAGACGCACCTCCACGGCCTTTTCCAGGCGTCGCGAAGCGTTCTCGTGTTCGACGAGCACGTGCGATCCGATCAGCTCGCGGGCGCCGGACTCGTCGTCGTCGCCGGCAGCCGGCTTCCCCCCGCCACACGGCACGCGCTCCGGGCACGGGCGCAGGCCGGAGCGACCGTGCTCATCGCCGACTGGCTCTGCGGCGGGGAGTACCCGGCGACCGAGCGCGTCGGCGACGGGAGCTGGGTCGTGTACGAGAGCTTCGACGACCCCGACGCGGAAGAGGCGATCGCCGCCCACGCGGGCTCTCCCGACGTGTGGACCCAGCGCTTCGGCGATGCGGAGCTGCGCATCCGCGCCGCGAGCGCGGGCGGTGAGACGCTCGAGTTCGAGATCGCGCACGCCTCCGTCCCCGGGTGAGTTGACTCCGGCATCCGATGTTCCGCTTGCAATTGGTCAACCGGTTTGCCACAATTGACGCGAATCACCTCGATCGCCGTCGACGAGCAGGAGTCACTGTGGACCAGAACCAGAACACCGCGGAAGCGCCGACCGTCGCGCGCTCGACCATCCGCAAGGTGTCCATCCGCCTCGTGCCGTTCGTGGCGCTGATGTTCTTCATCAACTACCTCGACCGCACTGCGATCGGGTTCGCCGCCCCCAACGGCATGAACGACGACCTCGCACTGAGCGCCGCGCAGTTCGGCTTCGCATCGGGCGTCTTCTTCATCGGCTACATCCTGCTCGAGGTGCCGTCGAACCTTGCTCTGCACAAGTTCGGCGCCCGGCGCTGGCTGTCGCGCATCATGGTCAGCTGGGGCATCGTCGCGCTGCTGTTCACCTGGGTGCAGAACTTCGAGCAGCTGGTCGTGCTCCGCTTCCTCCTCGGCGTCGCCGAGGCCGGGTTCTTCCCCGGCGCGATCCTGTTCCTCAGCCTCTGGGTGCCCGCGCAGTACCGCGGCCGCATCCTCATGCTCTTCTACCTGGCCCAGCCCCTCACGACGGTGATCGGTGCGCCGCTCGCCGGCTGGCTCATCCAGCAGAACGAGGTGTTCTTCGGCCTCGAGGGCTGGCGGTTCATGTTCTTCGGCGTCGCCATCCCGGCCATCGTCGTCGGCGTCATCGCGTGGTTCTACCTCAAGGACAAGCCGACCGACGCCAAGTGGCTCACCCGCGAAGAGCAGGTCTGGCTCACCGATGCCCTCGACCGCGAGAAGGCCGCCACGCAGAAGAAGGAGCACGGCCACGTCTCGGCCCGCTTCGCCTTCAAGAGCGGTCGCGTGTGGGTGCTGTCGTTCATCTACTTCGGCTTCATCTACGGCCTCTACGCGCTGGCCTTCTTCCTCCCCACGATCATCGAGGGCTTCCAGGAGCAGACCGGCCAGACCTTCGACGTGTTCCAGAAGGGCCTCATCACGGCCATCCCGTACCTGCCGGCCGCGATCATCATGTACTTCTGGTCGCGGGATGCCTCCAAGCGCGGCCTCAAGACCTGGCACATCGCGATCCCCGCGCTCGCCGGCGCCGTCAGCATCCCGCTCGCCCTGTTCGCGGGCTCCCCCGCCGCGACCATCGCGGTCATCACGATCACCGCATCGGCGATCTTCGCGGCACTCCCGAACTTCTGGACGCTCCCCACCCGCTTCCTGACCGGCGCCGCCGCGGCTGCCGGAGTCGCGCTCATCAACACGATCGGCAACCTCGCCGGGTTCTCGGCGCCGTTCATCACGGGCGCCGTGCGCGACTGGACCGGCGGCTACGAGATCCCGATGTTCATCGTCGGCTTCGTCATGCTCGTGTCGGCGGTGCTGATGGTGCTGCTCGCCCGCAGCAACCGCATCAACCCGGTCACCGTCGACGACGCGGCCGCCGACGACGTGCCCACGGTGGACGCGGCCGTCCTCGGTGCGGCTGCCGACCCGAAGGGCGACGCGCGATGACCCGACTGTGGAACGAGCCGGCGGACTTCGCCGACGAGATGATCGACGGCTTCGTCGCGGCCAACGCACGCTACGTGCGCCGTGTCCCGGGTGGCGTCGTGCGCAGCACCGCATCGCCTGCGGGCCAGGTCGCGGTCGTGATCGGCGGCGGCTCGGGCCACTACCCCGCCTTCGGCGGACTCGTCGGCCCCGGCCTCGCGCACGGCGCGGCGATGGGCAACCTCTTCGCCTCGCCGTCGACGCAGCAGGTGTTCTCGGTCGCCAGGGCGGCCGACAACGGCGGGGGCGTGTTCTTCAGCTACGGCAACTACGCCGGCGACGTGCTGAACTTCGACGCCGCGCAGGAGCGCCTGCGCGCCGAGGGCATCGCGTGCGAGACCGTCACGGTGACCGACGACATCTTCAGCGCGACGGCGGACGAGAAGCACAAGCGCCGCGGCATCGCCGGCGACCTCACCGTGTTCCGCATCGCCGGAGCCGCGGCGGCTGCCGGCGCGGACCTCGCGGAGGTGGCGCGCCTGGCACGTCACGCCAACGAGCGCACGCGATCGTTCGGCGTCGCCTTCACCGGCTGCACGCTGCCCGGCGCCGAGCAGCCACTGTTCTCCGTGCCCGAGGGCCGGATGGCGATCGGCCTCGGCATCCATGGGGAACCCGGCATCGACGAGACCGACATCCCCACGGCCGACGGCCTGGCGGAGCTGCTCGTCGAGAAGCTCCTCGCCGAGGTGCCGGATGGGGTCGACGCGGTCCGGGGGGCCCGCGTCGTCCCCATCCTCAACGGACTCGGCTCGCTCAAGTACGAGGAGATGTTCGTCGTCTACCGACGCATCGCAGAGCTGCTCATCGACGCGGGTCTCGAGCTCGTCGACCCGCATGTCGGCGAGTACTGCACGAGCTTCGACATGGCCGGCACCTCGCTCACCCTGTTCTGGCTCGACGACCAGCTCGCGACGCTGTGGCAGACCCCGGTCGACACCCCCGCGTACCGGCGCGGTTCGGTCGCACCGCAGGAGCGAACGGATGCCGCAGCTTCGGCTGCCGCCGTCGCCGACGTCATCGAGCCCGGCGACGAGGCCTCCCGTTCCGCCGCCGAGACCGTCCTCGCCGCCGTGCGCACGATCGCCGAGACCGTCGACGCACACGTCGACGAGCTCGGTCGTCTCGACGCGATCGCCGGCGACGGCGACCACGGCATCGGCATGCAGCGCGGTTCGCGCGCCGCGCTCACCGCTGCGGCCACCGCGGCGGATGCCGGCGCAGGCGCCCGCACGACGCTCGCCCGGGCGGCCGACGCGTGGGCGGACAAGGCCGGCGGCACGTCCGGCGCGCTGTGGGGCGTCATCCTGAACGCGATCGCCGCGAAGCTGGGCGACGAGGGCCGCCCCGACGCCGCCGCCGTGGCTGCGGGGGTCGCCGCCGCATCACGCGGCGTCACCGACTACGGCAAGGCAGAGGTCGGCGACAAGACGCTCGTCGACGCACTCGTGCCCTTCACCTCGACGCTGACCCAGGCGGTCGATGCCGGCGCGAGTCTCACCGACGCCTGGCGGACGGCCGCGGACGCGGCGACCCGGGCCGCCGCCGCGACGGCCGACCTGCTCCCCCGCATGGGCCGCGCCCGCGCGCACGGCCAGAACAGCGTGGGCACCCCCGACCCGGGCGCGATCTCGCTCGCGCTCATCGTGACCGCCGTGGGCGAGCTGCTCGCGGCCCGGAATTCCCCGAAGGAGAACGCACATGCCTGAGTCCCAGAACGCAGAGCCGCTGCGGATCGTGATCGGCGCCGACGACGCCGGCTTCGACTACAAGGAGATCCTCAAGAAGGACCTCGAACAGAACCCCGGTGTCGCCTCCGTGATCGACGTCGGTGTGGACGCCGACGGCCACACGCCGTACCCGAAGGTCGCCATCGAGGCCGCCCAGCAGGTCGCCGCCGGCACCGCCGACCGCGCGCTGCTGATCTGCGGCACCGGGCTCGGCGTCGCGATCGCGGCGAACAAGGTCTCCGGCATCCGTGCCGTCACGGCCCACGACTCGTACTCGGTCGAGCGCGGTGTGCTCTCCAACAACGCCCAGGTGCTCACGATGGGCCAGCGGGTCGTCGGCGTCGAGCTCGCCCGCCGCCTGGTGCGCGAATGGCTGACCTACCGCTTCGACACGTCGTCGGCGTCGGCCGACAAGGTCGCCGTCATCGACGAGTACGAGACCACGGGTTCCTGCTGATGCCGCAGGTCACGGTGGGGGTGAGCCTGAAGACGTACTTCGGGCACGAGCGGGCAGGGGCGTGGTTCGCCGACGTCGCTCGCCACGCCGGCGCGCACCCCGCCGTGGCATCGGGCGCTGTCCGGTTCTTCGTGATCCCGACCTACCTCCAGATCCCCTCGGCGATCGAGGCGTTCGCCGGCACCCCGGTGCTCGTCGGCGCGCAGGACGTCTCCCAGTTCGAGCCCGGCGCGTACACCGGCGAGGTCGCCGCCGCCGAGCTCGCCGAGGTCGGTGTGGCGGTCGCCGAGATCGGGCACGCCGAGCGCCGCCGCCTGTTCGGCGAGACCGACGCCGTCACCGCGGCCAAGGCGGCTGCGGCCCTCGCCCACGGCATCACGCCGGTGCTGTGCATCGGCGAGGCGGACCGCCTGGACAGCCCCGCCGCCGCGCGGGCCAACGTCGAGCAGCTCGCCGCCGACCTCGAAGGCGTCCTCGCCGGCCCGGTCATCGTCGCGTACGAGCCGGTGTGGGCGATCGGCGCCGCCGAGCCGGCTCCCGACGACCACATCGTGACCGTGACGCGCGCCCTTCGCGCCGCGATCGACGCCGACGCCGACCGCGCGGGCAGCGTCGTGATCTACGGCGGCTCCGCCGGCCCGGGTCTTCTCACGCGCCTCGGCGACAGCGTCGACGGACTCTTCCTGGGCCGCTTCGCGCACGAACCCGACGCCCTCCTCGCAGTGCTGGACGAGGCATCCGCTCTCGCCCGTCGGTCGTCGGGTGAGGAGCGCAGCGACGAGACGAAGCGCACCGGGCAGCTGGGAGACGTTTCGTCTCGCTTCGCTCGCTCAACGACCGGACACGGCGCAGGGGGCGGCGCATGATCGGCCTCGGCACGTACGCCTTCTTCTGGCAGCACTCCGACAGGGTCCCCGCGCCGCTGTCGCTCGTGGGCGCGTTCGAGGCGACGAAGGCCCTCGGCGTCGACCTCTTCCAGATCTGCGACTACGCCCCGCTCGACGCGATGGACGACGCGGAGCTGACGGATGCCGCCGCCGCCGCCCGCGAGCTGGGTCTCACGATCGAGCTGGGCACGAAGGGCATCGAGCCCCACCGCCTCGCGCGCTTCCTCGAGCTCGCCGGCGTCTTCGACGCCCGGCTCGTGCGGAGCATGCTCTCCTCCCCCGACAACCGCCCGACACTCGCGGTGGCCGAGCAGTGGCTGCGCTCGGCGCTGCCCGCGTACGAGGCGTCCGGAGTCGACCTCGCTCTCGAGACGTACGAGCAGGTCTCCACCGCCGACCTCGTCGGTCTCGTCGAGCGCATCGACAGCCCGCGCCTCGGCATCTGCCTCGACCCGGCGAACGTCGTCGCACGCCTGGAACTGCCGCGCGGCTGCGTCGAGGCCACCGCGCCCCACGTGAAGAACGTCCACGTCAAGGACTTCGCGTTCGCCCGCCAGCCCGGCTGGGTGGGCTTCACCTACGGCGGCGCGCCGATGGGCGAAGGCCTGCACGACTACCCCCACCTGCTCGAGACCGTCGGGCCCCGCGAACGGGGGGTCAACGAGATCGTCGAGCACTGGCTCTCCTGGCAGGAGGACGCCGAGACCACCATCCGCACCGAGCGGGAATGGACCCGCCGAACCATCGAATATCTGAGGAGCACGACATGAGCACCACCTCGACAGTCCCTTCGACGAGCTCAGGCACGTACAAGATCGCCGTCGTCGGCGCCGGCGGCAAGATGGGCATGCGCGTGTCCGACAACCTCGTCAAAACCGCCCACCAGGTCGCGTACGTCGAGAACTCGCCCGCGGGCCAGCAGCGCACGATCGACGCCGGCCGTGAGCTGACGGATGCCGCGACCGCCGTCGCCGACGCCGACATCGTCGTCCTGGCCGTGCCCGACCTGGCCCTCGGCCCGGTCACCGCCGACCTCGTGCCGCAGCTCAAGTCGGGCGCGATCGTGCTCACGCTCGACCCCGCCGCCGCCTACGCGGGTCTGCTCACGACGCGTGAGGACGTCATCCAGGCCGTCGCCCACCCCTGCCACCCGTCGATCTTCCTCCAGCGCCAGACGCCCGAGGAGTGGGCCGACACCTTCGGCGGCATCGCGGCCCCGCAGGACGCGATCGCGGCCATCGAGTCGGACGACCCCGAGAAGCAGGCCATCGTCGAGGCGACGGTCCGTGCCATCTACGCGCCCGTGATCGACGTCCACTGGGTCACCATCAAGCAGCTCGCACAGCTCGAGCCGACGCTCGTCGAGACGGTCGCGTGCATGATCGGGGCGCTCCTCAACGAGGCCCTGCAGGAGGCCGTGAACACCATGGGCGTTCCCGAGGCGGCGGCCCGCAGCATCCTGTACGGCCACACGCAGGTGGCGCTCGCCAACGGCCTGCGCGGCGACAACCCGTTCTCGGACGCGTGCCTCATCGCGATGGACTACGGACGCGAGAGCATCGTCAAGGAGGACTGGAAGAAGATCTTCCGCGACGACGAGCTCGACAAGAACCTCGCGCGCATGCTGCACCTCGACCACATCGAGCGCTGACCGTGGGACAGCTCGAGGGCAAGACCGCGCTGATCACCGGCGCGGCGCTGGGCATCGGCCTGGCCGTCGCCACCCGGTTCGCGCGCGAGGGCGCGCGCGTCGTGCTCGCCGATCGCAACGGCGAAGGCGCCGCGCGTGCCGCCGCCGGGATCGGCGACAGCGCGCGGGCCGTCACGATGGACATCTCGGATGAGGACGCGGTCGCCGCGGGCTTCGCCGAGATCGAGGCCGCGGGCTGGGCACCGGACGTCGTCGTCGCGAACGCCGGCGTCCAGCTGTTCGGGCAGGACGCCCAGGCGGCCGAGCTCGACCTCGACGTGTGGCGGCGGACGATCGACATCAACCTGACCGGCACGTTCCTGACGGTCAAGCACGCGGTGCGCTCGATGCTGCCGCGCGGCGGCGGGTCGATCATCCTCACCGGCAGCCCGACGGGCGTCAACGGCGAGGGGAAGGATTTCACCGCGTACAGCGCGTCGAAAGCCGGTATCCACGGCCTCGGCCGCACCGTCGCCGCGGCTTACGCGTCGCGGGGCATCCGGGTGAACACGGTCCAGCCGGCCTACACCGAGACCCCGCTGGTGTCCGCCATCAGCGAGGACCCCGAGTCGCGGGCGGCGATCATCGGCCGCATCCCGCTCGGGCGCGCAGGCACGCCGGACGACGTCGCGGGGATCATGGTGTACCTCGCCGGCGACGACGGAGCGTTCGCCACAGGTGCGCTCTTCGCCGTCGACGGCGGGATGACGACGATCTGACACCGCTCTTTGCGTCACGGCCGGCGGCGTCACCACCGCGGGCCGTGACAGACCGGGCGAAGACGGGCAGGATGACGAACGTGTGGAGCGGCGAACAGGATCGAACCTGGCACAGCGGCCCGTGGTCGCTGGAACTGCGCGGCGACGAGTTCGCAGACCTCGCCTACCGGGGCCATGTGGTGCTGCGGTCGGTCCGGGCGGTCATACGCGACCGCAACTGGGACAGCGCGGCGCTGGTCGTCGACCGCGTCGACGAATCCGGCATCGCACTGACGCTGCACGTGCACTCCGAAGGGCTCGGCTCCGACCTGCGCGGCATCGTCCGCGCCGAGCTGAGGGGGCCGGGCAGGCTGCGGCTGCTCGCGGACCTCGAGTCGGCCACCGCATTCGAGACCGCTCGGACCGGCCTGGTGGTCCTGCACCCGCCCGCGCTCGCGGGAACCGCGCTCCACATCCGCCACTCCGGCGGGGCCGTCGAGCATTCCCGGTACCCCGTCCCCATCAGCCCGCACCAGCCGGCGTTCGACATCGCCGGGCTCTCCTGGTCGCACGGCGGTCTCGACGTCGACCTGCGCTTCGCGGGCGACGTGTTCGAGATGGAGGACCAGCGCAATTGGACGGATGCCTCGTACAAGACGTACAGCCGTCCGCTCGCGCTGCCGTTTCCCTACACGCTCGAGGCGGGTGAAAGGGTGGTCCAGTCGATCGACGTGTCGGTCTCGGGAACGCCGGCGCCGACCGCCCTCCCGCCCGTGACCCGCCTCCGACTCGAGGAGGGCGCCGCGCTGCCCGCCATCGCCGTGTCGGCATCCACGGCGCCTGATCCGACCCCGTCCCCTGCCGTCTCGCCCGCCGGAGCGGACAGCGGTGCCTGGCCCGCCGCGGTGCTCGTCGAGCTCGACCTCGCCACGCCGAACTGGCGTGCGGCGCTCGACCGGGCGGCGACACGCGCTCGGCCCCTCGACATCCGGTTCGTCCTCGCCGACGACGACCCCACGAGCATCGACGAAGCCGCTCACGCGCTTCACGGCCTGCCGATCGCGCGCGTCACCGCGTTCTGGCCGACGGGACCGGCGCGGCATGTCTCCGACCTGGAGGCGATCGCGCTCCTGCGCCACGCGCTCACGGAAGCCGGCGTGGACGCCCCCATCGTCGGAGGCGTGCGGTCGCACTTCACCGAGCTCAACCGCGAGCACCAGCGTCTCCCTCGACGGCTGGATGGTCTGGTGTTCAGCAGCACGCCGCTGTTCCACAGCCTGAGCACGGCGCAGCTGGTCGAGTCGCTGCCGATACAGCGCCTCGTCGCGACACAGGGCGTCGAGCTCGCCGCCGGCCCGCCCGTGCACGTCGGCCCGATCTCGCTGCGCCCCCACTTCAACGACGTCGCGACGACGCCCGCGCGGCTGCCCGAGCACGACGACCTCCGCGACGGCTACGGGTCGGCGCTGACGGATTCGGCGGACCCGCGCCAGTCGGCCCCCGAGCTGGCTGCGTGGACCGTCGCGAGCGCCGCCGCCCTCGCGGTGCCGGGGGTCGCGACACTCGCGTACTTCGAGGAATGGGGGCCGCGCGGGGTCCGCGCCCCGGACGGCACGCCCTACCCGGTGTTCGACGCCGTCACCGCGCTCGCCGAGCTCTCGGGGAAGCGGGGCCTGCGCGGCGACTCCCCCGACGGCCTCGTGTGGGCGGTGGGCGCACGCACCGACGACGGTGACGCCGTCCTGGTCGCCAACCTCGACCGTCGGACACGATCCGTGGAGGTCGAGCTGCCCGGTGGCGAGACCCGCGTCGCCGACGTGCACGCCGGCACCTTCCGTCGGGTCCGACGGATCTCTCGAGGTCCGGCGTGAAGACCCGGGTTCGAAGCGGTCCCTGACGCATCCTGAGCCGCCCGGAACCAGCGATCGCGCCCGGGTTCTCCACCGACTGCACGCTTGTCGCGCTTCAGGCCTCGCGCCAGACGCGCACGTCCCACGGTTTCAGCGCGACCCGCGACCCCGCTGCGTGCACGGCGTCGTCGATGACGGATGCCGCATCCCGCGCCACCTCCACCGTGCGACTCTCCGGCGACCAGTTGTGCACCACCCACACCCGCCCGCGAGTCCCGTCGAGCGAGTGCGCCGTGACCGGGGCGGGACGCGACACGAGGATCGGCGGCGTCCGGGCCGGTCCCGCCGCCTCGGATACGACCCACGCCAGCAGGCCGCGGTCGAGCAGCGTGCCGACCACCGTGATCGACCCCGCCCCGACGTCGCGTCGCGTCACGGCCGCCCACCTGCCGAAGAGCTCGTGCCGGTACCCGAGCATCACCTCGGCACCGGACGGTTCGAGCCCGTCGACCCACCCGCCCGCCGAACCGACCACGTTCCCATCGCGCACGACGTCGACCGGCCCGGCGAGGGCGGCGAACTCCCGGTAGCCGATCCCGGCCGCCGGTCCGACGATCGCAGGCGCCCGCACGGCGCGCATGCGGCCCTCGTCGTCGCCGTACCCGGTGCGTGGGCCGATCACGAGCCGCCCGCCGAGGCGGGCGTACTCGACGAGCGTCTCGAGCGTCGGATCGGATGCCGCGATCAGCCCCGGCACGACGAGCACGGGGAAGCGCCGCACGAGGTCGGCCGCCTCGGGCAGCTGCCGCTCGTTCACGTAGCCCACCTGCAATCCGGCGTCGACGGCCGCGCGTCCGAATGCGCCCACGATCCGTGCGTAAGAGCCGCGGTCGGCATCGGCGCCGTGGGCGAGCGGCGGCTCGAACGCCATCATCCACTCGCTGTCGTGCGCGTACACGAGGCCGACGTCGGCGGCGGGTTCGGCATCCGTCAGCCAGGGCGCCGCCGCAGCGAACTGCCGGCCGATCGCAGCGATCTCGGAGTGGATGCGCCCGGGTTCGAGGTCGTGACCGAGGATGCCGCCCCAGTGCACCTCGGCGCCCGAGTGCAGCGTGTGCCAGTGCCAGTACGACACGAGCCGGGCCCCGCGCGCGACGAGCAGCCACGCGGCCTGGGCGAGCTGCCCGTCGTACGGCGGACGCGTGAGCCAGGCAGGGCCGATGGAGGCGGCACCGGTCTCCGTGACGAGGAACGGTCCCTGCCGGGTCGCCCGCATACGGTCGGCCATGAGCACGAGCTGCGGCACATCGTCGGCGTACCACTGGCCGCCCGAGCCGTCGCGCTCGAGGTCCAGGGCGTCCTGGGCGAGGTAGTAGGCGTTGCCGCTCGCGACGTCGAGCCTCGCGCCGACGGCGACGTCGTCCATCGCGGGCCGCTGGTAGGCGATGCAGGTGGTGAGGAACGTGTCGTCGGCCACGAGCGGGCGGACGAGGTCGGCCTGCCAGCCGATGAAGTCCGCAGTCAGCTCGGCCTGGAACCGCCGCCACGCGAGGTCGTACGCGGGCGTCGTGTTGCCCGACGGCGCCCACAGCTCGTCCCATGCGGCGATGCGGTGCGACCAGTACGTCAGCCCCCACGCGCGGTTGAGCGTGTCGACATCGCCGTAGCGGTCGGCGACCCACTCGCGGAACCGCCCGACGACGTGGTCGTTGTGGATCAGATGCAGGCCGGCCTCGTTGTCGAGCTGCACGCCGATGACCGCCGGGTGCCGGCCGTGCCGGCCGATGACGGCGCGGATGACACGCTCGGCGTAACCCCGGAACAGCTCCGAGGTGTAGTCCACCTCCTGCCGGCCGCCCCACGGCACGGCGCTGCCGCCCTTGCGCACCACCGCGAGCTCGGGATGTGCGTGCGCGAGCCAGGGCGGCACGGCGTAGGTAGGCGTGCCGAGGATCACGTCGATCCCGTGCGCGTGCGCCGCGTCGAGCACGGGCGTCAGCCACTCGAGATCGAACTCGCCGTCGCGCGGTTCCCAGGTGGACCAGACCGATTCGCCGACGCGGATGCAGGTGATGCCGGCATCCGTCATCAGTCGCAGGTCGGTCTCGAGCCGCGACGGGTCGGGCAGGTACTCGTTGTAATACGCCGTCCCCAGGCGCGGTCCTCCGCGCCAGGCTCTCAGGCGACCGGATGCCGCGACCACCCGTCAGCCCGCCACGCGCGTGATGCGCAGCGCCAGAGCCTCGCCCGCGGGCAGCTCGACCGCCGCGGAGGCACGATCGTAGGCGTCGTTGCGCTGCACGTCGTCGAGCGTGAAGCGCCGGCCGACGGGCGTGATCGTCATGTTCCAGGTGTCGATGACGTCGACCTCGAAAGCATCGCCCGGCTCGGGCCGCTCGCCCGGGAACCCGATCGGCAGCCGGAAGTGCCACGTCGCCGGCGCCGACCGCCCGAGGTACTGCACGTAAAGACGGCGCGGGATGCCGGCAACATGCGCCGGGTCGTCCCACTTGTCGATCGGATCCAGCCCGGCGCCGTCGACCTCTTCCAGGACGCGGCGAAGGAACGCCAGCCGCGCGGGCGATGCGCCCCGGAGCGGCCCGCCCTCGACCATGTGCAGACTCCCCGACTCGGTCGCGAAGCTCTCGCCGTGCGAGGCGTAGCACCCGGCCACGGTGGTGATCCAGAACTGGTGCACCAGCTCCTCGGCGCTGAGGTGACCCCACCGCTCGGGGATGTCCCCCTCGTACTTGATCTCGTCGAGGACGACCGGCTTGCCGTATACGTCGCGGTACAGGTTGGCGCGGCCGAAGTCCGTCGTGGCCGAGCCGTTCTGGAGGGACGCGTGGGTCACCCACGGCTGGTTGTTGTCGTACAGCTCGATCCAGTTGTGGATCGAGCGAAGATGGTCGGAGGGGTCGATCTCGGCCAGCAGCGCGCCGGTGCGGTCCCAGCGCTCGGCCGGGCGCTCCAGCTGGTCGAACTCGTTGCAGAGCGACCACCACACGTGGGGATAGGCGCTCAGCCGCGCCACGAGGTAGCGCAGGTAGACGGCATCCTCCTCCTCGGTGAGCTCGTCGAGACCGAACTGGCCGCGGTCGTAGGCGTTGTAGATGAGCACGTCGGCCTGGATGCCGCGCTCGCCCAGCACCTCGACGGCGCGGTCGAGGCGCTGGAAGAACTCGGGCACCGGCTTGGTCACGTCCCAGCGTCCGTCGGTCCTCTCGAAAGGCATCAGGCGCGGGACGTGCTCGATGTAGCCGCCGCCCTGCGGGAAGACCATGAACCGGAACTTGTTGAAGCCCGCCTCGGCGATCGCATCGACGGTCGATGAGAACAGCGGCTCGTCCTGGTGCAGCCAGTTGTACGCGGTCGCTCCGACCGGGCGGAACGGCGTTCCGTCGGCGTGCGCGAAGTGGAAGCGGTGGGCGACGCGGACGGGGCCGTGGTCCGCGCCACGTGAGACCTCGAAGGTGCCCGAACGGCGGGAGAGTGCGGCATCCGCGCTCTCGGTCGTCCACGACCACTCCCCCTCCAGATCCGGAGCGAAGCGGACCCGGTAGGTGGTGCCGCCGTCCCAGAAACCGGGCACCACCCGTTCGGCACCCGATGCTTCGTGCCGGACCCGCAGTGCGAGCGGTGTGCGATCGGCCGGGATGAGGTCGGCGCCCTCGAAGGTCAGCTCGATCGGCCGGTGGAGCTCGGAAGACTGGGGAGCGCGATGCGCAGAGGACACGGGGATTCTCCTTCGATGTCGTATCCGTGGGCGGTGGTGCGAAGTCAGGGAGTGAGCCGGCGAGAGCTCTCGCGCACGATCAGCTCGGGGGCGAAGACGCGCTGCCCGACGGCCCCCTCATGCTGCGCCGACGCGGTCCCGGCGGATGCGCCGGTCTCGCGCCCGATCGCCTCGAAGAGGAGGTCGACGGCCGCGGCGCCGAAGTCGCCGTGGCGGGCACGGACGCTCGTGAGCGGGATGAGGGACGCCTCGGCGAACTCGTTGTCGTCGTAGCCGACGAGGGCCACCCGGCCGGGCACCGAGACGCCGCCGGCGACCAGCGCCTGCAGCACGCCGAGGGCCAGCACGTCGTTCGCGGCGAACACGCCGTCGGGGCGGTCGGCAGCAGAGCGGGCGGCAAGAGCGGCGCCCACGGCACGGCCGGCTGCGATCGAGCGCTCCGCGACCTCGATGACCTCCGGGCCGCCGACGCCCGGGTGTGCATCCGTGGCCTGCCGCACGCCGTCGAGCCGGTCGGCGACCTGCTGCACCGGCAGCGGGCCGCCGACGAACGCGAGGCGGTGGCATCCCTGCTCGATGAGGTGCTCGGCTGCCTGACGCCCGCCCGACACGTCGTCGATGGACACGGACGGCTGACGTTCGTCGCACGCGCGCCGGCCGACCAGCACCGACGGCGTGCCGCGCTCGCGCATCGCAGCGAGCCGGCTCTCGATCGGCTCGAACGACGACACGAGCAGGCCGCGGACCTGCCGCTGCTCGAATGCCTCGAGGTAGGCGTCCTCGCGCTCGGGGTCGCCGTGGGAGTGTGCGAAGAAGACGGTCATGCCGAGCCGCTCGGCGCGGTACTCGACCTCCTGCGCGATCTCACTGAAGTGCGGATTGCTGACGTCGGGCGAGAGGTACCCGATGAGACTGCTCACCCCGAGCCGCAGCTGCCGCCCGGCGCTGCTGGGGACGAACCCCAGCTCGTCGATCGCCTCGGCGATGCGCCGCGCCCGCTCGGCGGAGACGCGATCGGGGTGGTTGAGGTACGCCGAGACCGTGCCGACGGCCACGCCGGCACGAGCGGCGACCTGTCGGATGCCCGGCCGAGCGCCCTGCCCCATCCCCTGCCGCGGCATGTCAGCGCCAGTCGTGCTCGGCGGCGAAGCCGAGTCGCTCGCGGATCTTGCGGGTCGACATGAGCGACTCGAACTCGCCGAGATCGTCGGCGGCCGGGGTGCCCGGAAACCAGCGCGCCGCGACCTCGCGCGACGGCTGCGTGTTGCCCGATTCGGGAGCGGCCACGTTGTACACCTCGAAGCCCGGCTGTGCTGCGGAGAGCGCCATCGCGACGGCCAGAGCGCCATCGCGCGCGTCGATCCAGGAGCCGACGAGATCCCGGCGGTAGTCCGGCTCCGTTGCACGGTCGAACGTCGCGTACTCGTCCTCAGCCACCACGTTGGTGAACCGCAGGGCGGTGATCGAGGTGTCGGGATGCCACCGAGCGAGCTGGGCCGCGATCGCCTCCTCGGCCACCTTGCCGAGCCCATACGTGTTGTTCGCGCTGGTGTAGGCCTCGTCGACGGGGAGCGACGGTGGCGCCTCCTCGAACGGGAAGCCCATGGCGGTGATGCTCGATGCCAGCACGATCGTGCGGATGCCCGCGCGATGGGCGGCGAACAGCGCGTTGAACGAGACGGTGATGTTGTTGTGGAAGGTGGCGGCATCCGGCACCAGCCCGTTCACCGGGATCGCCGCGAGGTGCACGAGGGCGTCGAGCCCGTCGTGACGCGCGGTCACGGAGAGGAACGCGTCGAGCGTCTGCCCGAAGTCGGTGAGGTCGACGCGCGTGAAGCCCGGCCCCGGTGTTCCGGCGAGATCGAACCCCATCACGTCGTGGCCGGCGGCGCGCAGCCGCTCGACCGTTGCCCGCCCGAGCTTGCCTCCGCTGCCGGTGACGCCGATCCGCATCTCGTACCCCTCTGTGCCGCAATCCATCGTTCGACTTGAAACGTTTCGAACGGAGTGACACACTCACTGTACACACCAAACCGAAACGTTTCAGTTCTGCTCGCCGTCGCGACTCCTGGGCACTCCCCACGCGGCTGCGGCTGGCGAGCACACCGAGAGAGGCCACGGATGTCCGTCACCGTCGACGCACCCCGCATCGAGCACCATCGCGAAGCCCTCGGGATCGGCGAGCGGATGCCGCGCCTCTCGTGGCGCGTCTCCGCCGCGCCGTCCGGCTGGCGGCAGACGGCATACTCCGTCGAGGTCGACCGCGGCGGCGACGTCACGACGTACGTGGTCGACTCGCCCGAGCAGGTGCTCGTGGACTGGCCGGCCGACCCCCTGCACTCGCGGGAGATCGTCACGGTGCGCATCGCCGTCAGGGGCGAGGACGGCGCGTGGTCGACGGCATCCGCCCCCACCGTCCTGGAAGCGGGACTGCTCGAGCCGGCCGACTGGGTCGCCCGCCCCGTGGGTGCGACACGCAACGAGAATCCGAACACCGACGACCGGCGGCCGTCACTCGTCCGCCGCGCATTCGCGGTGCGCGACGACATCGTGCGCGCGCGGCTCTACGCGACTGCGCACGGCGTCTACGAGGCCGAACTCAACGGCGAGCGCGTCGGCGACGACACGCTCTCGCCCGGGTGGACCGTGTACGGCCGGCGCCTGCGCTACTACACGTACGACGTCACCGGCCTGGTGCGCCCCGGGGCGAACGCGCTCGGCGCCTGGCTCGGCGACGGCTGGTATCGCGGGCGGCTCGGCTGGCGCGGCGGCTTCCGCAACGTCTACGGATACGACCAGTCCTTCCTCGGCCAGCTCGAGCTGACCTACGCGGACGGCAGCCGCGAGGTCGTGGCGACCGACGTGTCGTGGCGCTCCGCGCCGAGCCCGATCCTGCAGAGCGGCCTCTACGACGGCGAAGACTACGACGCGCGCGAGGAGCAGCCCGGCTGGTCGACGGCGGACTTCGACGACTCGGGCTGGGAAGGGGTGCAGTTGCGCCACCGAGACCCCGCCACGCTCGTCGCACCGACGGCCCCCCCGGTGCGGGCCACCGAGGAGCTGCGCCCCGTCGATGTGCTCACCGGGCCGAGCGGCTCGCGCATCCTCGACTTCGGGCAGAACCTCGTCGGCCGCGTGCGCATCCGGGTCTCGGGCGCCGCCGGCACCACGGTGACGCTGCGCACCGCGGAGGTGATGCAAGACGGCGAGATCTACACGCGACCGCTCCGAGCGGCGCGCTCGACCGACAACTACACCCTCGCCGGCCGCGACGTCGAGGAGTGGGAGCCGCGGTTCACCTTCCATGGATTCCGCTACGTCGAGGTGACGGGGTGGCCCGGCGACCTCGATGCCGATGCGGCGGCCGGCGCACTGGTGGCCCGGGTGTACCACACCGACCTCGAGCGCACCGGATGGTTCGAGTCGTCCGACCCCGCCCTCAACCGCCTGCACGAGAACGTGGTGTGGGGCATGCGCGGCAACTTCGTCGACATCCCGACCGACTGCCCCCAGCGCGACGAGCGCATCGGCTGGACCGGCGACATCCAGGTCTTCGGCCCCACCGCCTCGACGCTGTACGACGTCTCGGGCATGCTCTCGGGCTGGCTGCGCGACCTCGCGATCGAGCAGCTTCCCGACGGCACCGTGCCCTGGTACGTGCCCGTCATTCCCGCCGTCGACAAGTGGACGCCGATGCGACCGGGGGCCGCGTGGGGCGATGTCGCGACCCTGCTCCCGTGGACGCTGTACGAGCGCTTCGGCGATGTCGGCGTGCTGCGGTCGCAGTTCGACAGCGCCCGGCGCTGGGTCGACCTGCTCGAGCGCCTCTCCGGCCCCTCACGGCTCTGGGACTCCGGCTTCCAGCTGGGCGACTGGCTCGACCCGGCCGCCCCGCCGGACGACCCCGCCGACGCGCTCACCGACCGCTACCTCGTCGCCACCGCCTACTTCGCCAAGTCGGCGCGTACGGTCGCGCGCATCGCGGAGGTGCTGGGGCTCGGCGACGAGCGGGCGCACTACGACGCGCTCGCCGACGAGGTGGTGGCCGCCTTCGACGGCGCCTACGTGAACGACGACGGCACCATGACGAGCGACGCCCAGACCGCGTACGCCCTCGGCTTGCGATTCGACCTCATCACCGACCCGCAGAAACGGGATGCCGCGGCCTCACGTCTCGCCCGGCTCGTGCACGAGGCGGGCAACCGCATCGCGACCGGCTTCGTCGGCACGCCGCTCGTCTCTGATGCCCTGAGTACGGGCGGGCATGTGCCGACCGCCTACGATCTGATCCTCGAACGCGAATGCCCGTCGTGGCTCTACCAGGTGGAGCAGGGGGCGACCACGGTGTGGGAGCGATGGGATTCGCTGCTGCCCGACGGCACCGTCAACCCCGGCCAGATGACCTCGTTCAACCACTACGCGCTGGGCGCCGTCGTGGACTGGATGCACCGCGTCATCGGCGGCCTCGCCCCCGACGCCCCCGGCTACCGGCGCATCCGGTTCGCTCCGCGCCCCGGCGGCGGGCTCACCTCCGCCTCGGCCCGCCAGGTCACCGCCTACGGCGAAGCGGCGATCTCGTGGCGCATCGCCGACGGGCGGCTCCGCGTGGAGGCCACCGTGCCCGTCGGCGCCGAGGCCGTCCTCGACCTCGAAGGCGCAGCCGAGGAGCCTCTGACCCCGGGCACGCACATCCGTGTTGTGGAGCTGCCGGCAAGGGCCGCCGTCCCGGTCTGATCCCGGCGCACCCTCCCCGGCCCCCCGCTCACACCCGGCGCATTTCGGCGAGTCGCCAAGCCACGCCGTGCGAGGCCGGCATGTTTGGCGAGTCGCCAGCCGCGCCGTGCGAGGCCGGAATGTTTGGCGAGTCGCCAGCGGCGGGGCGGACGACACCCTCGGACTGAGGCGTCGTTGGACGGATGCCGCGACCCCCCGCAACTGCAAACCACCCGAGACGCCACGCCGCCCTCAAGTCGCCAAGAAACGCCGCCGCTCACGGCGGATTGTGGCGACCCATCACGGGCGGCGGCACTGGTGCGACGCACGAATAGTGAATATCCTTTCGTTAGCGAATCCGAATACACACTCGGATCGCCACGATCGGAGACGCCGTGCCCCTGACGCCCTACACCCGGCCCGCAGACGGCCACGTGCGCCTGCTCACCAAGGTCGCGCGCATGTACCACGAGCGCGGCGTGCGCCAGGCCGACATCGCGGCCGCGCTCAATATCTCACAGGCGAAGGTCTCGCGTCTGCTCAAGCGCGCGGAATCCGTCGGCATCGTGCGGACGATCGTCACCGTCGCGCCGGGGGTCTACGCCGAGCTGGAAGAGCAGCTCGAGGAGAAGTACGGGCTGGCGGAGGCAGTCGTCGTCGACGTCGACCACGACGCCGACGAGGGCGAGCTGCTCGCGTCGCTCGGGGCCGGAGCGGCCGCCTATCTGGAGGCCACGCTCTCTGGGGGCGACCGGATCGGCGTCTCGTCGTGGAGCCAGACGATCCTCGCCATGGTCGACCGCATGCGGCCCTTCACCGTGCGCGGGGCGACGGAGGTGGTGCAGCTGCTCGGCGGCGTCGGCGCCCCCGAGGCGCAGAGCCACTCCAACCGCATCCTCGGCGAGCTGGCCCGCACGCTCGGAGCCGAGCCTGTCTACGTGCAGGCGCCGGGCATCGTCGGAGACCCGGCGATCCGCGACAGCCTGCTGCGGGATCCGTCGATGCAGGAGGTCGCACGCCACTGGAACGAGCTCACCATGGCGATCATGGGGATCGGCAGCATCGAACCGTCCGACGTGCTGGCGACCAGCGGCAACGCATTCGCCGCCGAGGAGCGCCGCGACCTGCTCGACCAGGGCGCCGTCGGCGACATCTGCCACCGCATCTTCCGCGCCGACGGCTCGCTCGTGCGCGGCGCCGTCGACGACCGCATCATCGCGATCACCGTCGAGAACCTGCGGCGCATCCCGCGTCGCGTCGGCATCGCCGGCGGAGACCGCAAGCTCGAGGCGATCCACGGCGCGCTCGCCGGCGACTGGGTCACGACGCTCGTGACCGACCTCCGGTCGGCCGAGTCCCTCGCCGCGCGCTGACCGCGGGGCCCGCGCCTCCCCGTCGGTCATGGCGTTTCGTCTTCGGGCGCCAGAGCGCCCTTCGCTCAACGACCGACGCCCTCCCCCTCAACCCCGGTCGTTGAGCGAGCAAGACGTCACGCGTCATCCCGGTCGTTGAGCGGGCAAGATGTCACGCCTCATCCCGGTCGTTGACCGAGCAAGACGTCACGCCTCATCCCGGTCGTTGACCGAGCAAGACGTCACGCCTCATCCCGGTCGTTGAGCGAGCAAGACGTCACGCCTCATCCCGGTCGTTGAGCGAGCGAGGAACGAGCGAGACGAAACGCCCCGAACACGGCTGCGACGCCGGACTTTTCGGCCTCAGCGCGTGGCAAGCGACGCCGCGAGACGCTCGACGCCCAGCCGCGGACTGGTGAGCACGGGCACGTCGACCGAGACGGCCTCGGCGGCGGTCGCCATCGATGCCTGGGCCAGCACGACCACGTCGACCTCGGCCGCACCGCGCTCGATGGCGGCCGCGACGAGACGGTCGTGCGTCGCCCGGTCCCCGCTCGCGACCGCCGCGAAGGCACCCTCGATCACCTCGCTCGAGAACTCCGGCTCCACGCCGGCGAGCGCCGCGCGCTCCTGCAGGAGCCGCAGCGTCGGGCCGCAGGTCGTCGGCAGTGTCGCGAGGACCCGCACGCGGCGTCCGGCCCGCACCGCGGCATCCGCCATCGCCTCGTCGACACGCAGCACCGGCACCCCTGCGGCCGCGGCGGCGGGCGCGGCGAGCTCCGAGATCGAGGAGCACGTGAACATGACGGCATCCGCTCCCCCGGCCGCAGCCGCGCGCACGAGGTCGTCGATTCGTTCGGGCACCGACCCCGCTCGCTCCTCGTCGCCGAGGTCGGCGACGATGCGGTCGTCGAGGTAGTTGACGATCGTCGCATCCGGCAGGAACTCGGCGGCCAGCGACCCGAAGGGGGCGATGTTGACGGCGCCGGTGTGCAGGAACGCGATGCGGGGTGCGGACGAGGTCATGGAAACAAGCCTTCCAGCTTCTCAGCCCTTGAGGGCGCCACCGGCCATGCCGGCCATGATCTTCTTGTTGAGCGTCAGGAACAGGATCAGCAGCACGACGATGTTGATGCTCACGGCGGCGAACAGCGGACCGTACTGGGTCGACCCGTACTCGTCGCTCAGGCTCAGCAGACCCACCTGGATCGTCGCGAGATCGGGCCGCGTGGTGAAGGTCAGCGCGATGAGCAGGTCGTTCCACACGCTGAAGAACTGCACCAGCGCGACCGTGATGATCGAGTTCTTCATCATCGGGATGCCGATCACGAAGAACGATCGCAGCGGCCCCGACCCGTCGACGGTCGCCGCCTCGAAGATCTCGCGCGGCACCGACCGGAAGTAGGTCGCCATGAGGAACGTCGTCAGGGGCAGGCCCATCACGGTGTACGTGATGATGAGCGGCCACAGCGTGTCGGTGATGCCGATGCGGAAGTAGGTGATGAACAGCGGCACGAGGATCATCTGACCCGGCACCATGATGCCGGCGAGGATGTAGAGGAGGACCCCGTTGCGGCCCTTCCAGATCATGACCTCGAGCGCGTACCCCGCGGCGACGCCGATGAACACGATCAGCAGCACCGAGGGGATCGTGACGAGCACGCTGTTGAGCCAGTTGCGCGCGACGTTGCCGTTCGTCAGCGCTGTGACGTAGTTGTCGAAGTTCCACGTCTCGGGGAGGGACAGCGCGGGGTTCGAGAGGAACTCGGACTGCGTCTTGAACGAGCCCAGCACCATCCAGACCTGCGGGTACAGCACCACGATCATGAGGACAGCGACGAGGATCCACACCGGGAGCCGTCGCAGGGCCTTCGTGAGCCCGCGCCGGGTGCGATTCGGACCCGTCTTGCGGACCGTGGGGGTGGCGACCGTATACGCGGTGTCGGTGTGCGTCAGAGTCATGTTCAGACCTCCGCCTTGCGGCGCGACGATCGGAAGATCGCGAGAGTGAAGACGAGGCAGAGCGCGGTGAGGATCACCGCGATGGTGGATCCGTAGCCGTACTCGGCGTACTCGAAGGCGGTTCGGTACATGTACAGCGTCATCGGCGCGGTCGACGTGCCGGGTCCGCCGCCGTTGAGTGCGAGGAGGCTGTCGAAGACCTTGAGCGTCGCATTGAGGCTGAAGATGATCGAGGACAGCAGGATCGGCAGCGACAGCGGCACGACGATGTGACGGACCAGCTTGAACCCGTTGGCTCCATCGAGCCGGGCCGATTCGATGACCTCTTCGGGGATGTCGAGCAGGCCGGCGTAGAGAAGCACGGCGTAGAAGCCCATCGAGCTCCACAGCGTCATCGCGATGGCCGTGGTCATCGTGCCGACGGTCGACGCCAGCACCTCGACGCTCTCGCCGCCGAAGAAGTTGATGATGTCGTTGATCGGACCCTGGTTCTCGCCGACGGCCACGAAGCTGCGGAACAGCATCGCCACGGCCACGGTCGGGAGCACGGTCGGGAAGAAGACGAGCGTCCGTACGAGAGTGGAGCCCTTGCGGAGGACGAAGACGTAGAGGAGCGCCAGCGCGTAGCCCAGGGCGACCTGGAGGGCGGTGGCCACGATCGCGAAGAAGACGCTCACCCACATCGACTGGAGAGCGGCCGGGTCGGTGAAGAAGGTGGTGAAGTTCTGGACTCCGACCCACTCGAAACCGCGGAGGGAGTTGCCCTCGAAGAACGAGAGGCCGAGCGACCAGCCGACCGGCACCACCTTGAGCAGGGTGTACAGCACGAGGGCCGGTGCCAGCAGGATGAAGATCGTCTTCCGATCTCCGAAGATCGAGTTCATCTGCGAACTGCTTTCTCTCGGGAACCGGCTCCCCGGGCGACTGCCCGGGGAGCCGGTGAAGGGTCTCAGCCGTTGGCGTCGATGCTCGCCTGCAGCTGGGCCATGTAGTCCTCGGCGGTCATCTGGCCGGTGGTGAGGAGCGTCGCGTTCGTCGACGCGAGCGAGTTGCTCTTCGAATCCATCAGGGCCTCGAACCACAGTACGGTCTCGTCGATGCCCGCGATCCGCTCCTGGATCTCGGCGGTGTTCTCCGAGATGTCGGTGACCTCGCCGTTCACCTTGAAGCCCGAGATGACGCCGGCATCCTGCAGTGCCTGCTGGCCGTAGTTCTCGGCGATGCAGCTCACCCAGTCGACGACCTTCGGGCCGAACTGCTCGGCGTTGATGATCATCGGAGCGCCCGCGTTGGCCGCGTACTGGTCGATCGAGCCCTCGCCACCCTCGACCTCGGGGAACGGCATGAAGCCCACGTTCTCGCCGCCGATCTCATTGCGCTCGGGATCGTTGATCGCGCTCAGCAGCCACGAGCCGTCGTACGTCATCGCGGCCTGGCCGGTGAGGAACATGTTCGACGAGGTGTCGCCGTCGCGGGTCGAGAAGCCCTCGCCGAAGTAGCCGGCCTCGGCGAAGTCGGCGAGCGCCTGCGCGCCGGCGACGTACTCCGGGTCGGTGAGCTTCGCGTCGCCGTCGCGGACGGCGGCCATGGCGTCGGGCCCGACGTTGCGGAAGATGTACATGCCCATGATGCGCGTGAGCGGCCATCCGTTGGCGCCGGCCTCGGTCATCGGCACGACGCCGGCGCCGGCGAGGGTGTCCGCCGCCTCGACGAGCTCATCCCAGGTCTGCGGCTCTTCGATGCCGTTGTCGGCGAGGATCTCCTTGTTGTAGAAGATGCCCTCGATGTTGTACTGGTACGGCATCGAGTACACGCCGCCGTAGACCTGCTCGACGGTGGAGGCCGCGGCCGGCAGCACGTTGTCCCATGTGCCGGCGTCTTCGAGGGCGGCCTTGAGATCACCGACGAGGCCGGCGGCGTTCAGATCCCCATCGGGACGGATGAGGGCCGTTCCCGCGATCGTGTGGGTCGGCAGTGCGCCCTGGCTGGCGAGCAGCGTGACCTTCTGGACGGTGTCGGCCTGTGCGACCTTCTGGTGCTCCAGCGGGAGCGCCTCGTTCTCGGCCTCGCACGCGCCCTCGGAGAGGGCGGTGAGCTGCTCCTCGAGCACGGGGTTCTCGTTCGCCGTCATCACGGTGAACGTCTCGGGGTCGGTCCCGCCGGCGCCCGCACCGCCCTCCGAGGAGCCGTTGTCGGTGCCGGCATCTCCGCCGGCGCAGGCGGCCAGCGGCAGCACCGCGGCGAGTGCGATGCCCAGCGCCGCGATGCGGCGACGGTTGCTGCGTGTGTTCATAGCGTCCTCCTTGACGACGACCATGCGGGTGAAAGGTACGAGCACGACAGTAGGCACGATTTCCACGTGTGTCAACAGTCAGTACTGAAATTCTATTCACTTTGAGACGATTCAGGGGTTAGACTGCATTTCCATGCAGCGTTGCGAGAATTTTCAGCGCTGTCTAGTCTGACCCGCATCGTCGCCGGCTTGCCGCGATGCCGGGACGAGCACGAGACTGAACGCCACTCGGAAGGAACCGCCATGACCGCCACCACCGCGATCCGGGCTCATGCCCGGCTGCGACCTCTGGGCGCCGAGAGCGCGCGCTGGACGAGCGGCTTCTGGGGAGACATCCACGACCGCACGCGCGACGTGACGATCCCGCAGATCTGGTCTTCGCTGAGTGACCCCGCCATCAGCGCCGGCCTCACGAACTTCCGCATCGCCGCCGGCCTCGAGACCGGAGAGCACTCGGGCCCGCCGTTCATGGACGGCGACTTCTACAAGTGGCTCGAGGCGGCGATCGCCCGCCTCGAGACCGACCCCGACCCCGAGTTGGCGGCGCGCATCGAGCAGATCGCGCAGCTGATCGCCTCGGTGCAGCGCGACGACGGCTACCTCCATACGCCGACCATCATCTCGAGCCGCAACCACGAAGACGCGATCGCGCTGGCCGACCGGTTCAACTTCGAGACGTACAACCTGGGCCACCTCATCACGGCAGGTGTACGTCACCACGAGGTGACCGGATCGACGACTCTGCTGGATGCCGCCCGCAAGGCCGCGGGCTTCCTCGAGGATCTCGCGACGAACAAGCCGCTGGAGCTCGCCCGCAGCGCCATCTGCCCGTCGCACTACATGGCTGTCATCGACCTCTACCGCGCGACCGGCGACGAGCAGTACCTGCGCCTGTCGGAGGCGTTCGTCCGGGTGCGCGATGACTTCGAGGGCGGGGACGACAACCAGGACCGCCTTCCCGTGCGCGAGCAGACGGTCGTCGCGGGGCACGCGGTGCGGGCCAACTACCTGTACGCGGGACTCGCGGATCTGGTCGCCGAGACCGGCGACCACGAGATCGAGGCCGTGCTCGAGCGGCTGTGGCGCGACGTCGTCGACACCAAGCTGTACATCACCGGCGGCGCCGGCGCGCTCTATGACGGGGCATCGCCCGACGGCTCGCCGTGGCAGCACCAGATCAGCCGCGTGCACCAGGCATACGGCCGCGCGTACCAGCTGCCGCACACCACCGCGCACAACGAATCGTGCGCGAACATCGGGCTCATCCTGTGGGGTGAGCGGATGCTGTCCCTCACCGGCGATGCGCAATACGCCGACGTCATAGAGCAGGTCGCCTTCAACAGCCTGCTGTCGAGTATCAGCCTCGCCGGCTCGGAGTACTTCTATACGAACCCGCTGCGCCAGGTGCGCGAGCTGCCCTATCCACTCCGCCGCCCGGGTGACACGGCCCTGCACCCCACCCCGCCTCCGCCGCCGTCGGACGAGCGGCTGCGCGAGTCGTATCTCAGCTGCTTCTGCTGCCCACCCAACATCGCGCGCACACTCGCGAGGTTCCATGAGCGTGCGGCATCCGTCGGCGACGACGGACTTTTCGTGCACCTCTACGGAGGCAGCGCGCTCGACATCACGACCGACGACGGCCGTCGGCTCGCCCTGCGCGAGGACGGTGACTACCCGTGGTCGGAACGGCTGACCTTCACGGTGACCGCAGCCGCGGGCGGCGGCATCCCTCTCCACCTCCGCATTCCCGGCTGGTCGTCCGGAGCGACGATCACCGTCAACGGCGACTCGGTGGCGGTGTCGGCACCCGGCACGTACACCCGCATCGAGCGGGAATGGACGGAAGGTGACGTCGTCGAGCTGACGCTGCCGATGCCGGTCCGCGTGCTGCGCGCTCACCGTCTCGCCGAGGAGGCCACGAACCAGGTCGCCGTGCGCCGCGGTCCCGTCGTGTACTGCGTCGAGAGCGCGGATCTGCCCGAAGGCGTGGTGCTGGAGCAGGTCGCGCTGCGGCGCGGCGGCGCATTCACGCCCGTCGAGACGGACGTCGCCGGCCACCGCGTGGTCGCGCTCGAGACCGAGGCGCTCCTGCTGCCCGGCACCGCCGAGACCGCGCTGTACGACGACGTCGCCGACACCGCTCTCGCCACCGCGCCCGCGCGGCTCGTCCCCTACTACGCGTGGGGCAACCGCGGCGCGGGCGAGATGTCGGTGTGGCTGCCGTTGGTGTGGTGACGCGCATGTCAGTTCAGCACGTCACAGCGACCTACGTCATCGAGACCTCGCTCCCCCTGCGGCACGCGGCGGAAGTGCTGGCGGGCGAGCAGTCCACGGGCACGTTCGTGCGGGTCGAGCGCGAGTCGGACGACCTGCGGGCCCGATTCGCGGCCCAGGTCGAGTCGATCGAGGAGCTCCCCCTCACCGGCGCCTCGCCGCTGCCCGGCTCTGTCGGCGACCCCGCCTCGCGCCGGCGCGCCCGGCTGCGCCTGCGCTTTCCGCTCGACAACTTCGGTCCGTCGCTGCCGAACCTCCTCGCGGCGGTCGCGGGCAACCTGTTCGAGATCAAAGAGCTCTCGGCCATCCGCCTCATCGACCTCGACCTGCCGCCGGCGTTCGCCGAACGCTACCCCGGTCCCGCATTCGGGGTCGAGGGCACCCGGCGACTCGTGGGCCGGCCGGACGGCGCGATGATCGGCACGATCGTCAAGCCCAGCATCGGGCTCGCGCCCTCCGAGCTCGCCGAGGTGGTCTCGGAGCTCGCCGAGGCCGGCATCGACTTCATCAAGGACGACGAGCTGCAGGGCAATGGCCCGACCTCGCCGCTCGCCGCCCGCGTGGCCGCGGTCATGCCCGTCCTCGAGCGCCACGCCGATCGCACCGGCCGCAAGCCCATGTACGCGTTCAACATCACCGACGACATCGGGCGGCTCGAGGCGAACCACGACCTCGTCGTGGCCGCCGGGGGCACGTGCGTGATGGCCTGCATCAACCTCGTGGGCCTGCCGGGCCTGGAGTTCCTGCGCCGGCACAGCGTGGTCCCGATCCACGGGCACCGCGCGATGTTCGGCTCGTTCGGACGCTCGGAGCAGGTCGGGATAGGGTTCCGTGCGTGGCAGAAGCTCGCGCGCCTGGCGGGTGCCGATCACCTGCACACGAACGGCATCAGCAACAAGTTCTACGAGACGGACGACCAGGTGCTCGACTCCATTGCTGCGGTGCGCGAGCCGCTCCTCGGCCTCACGCCGACGCTGCCGGTGCTGTCGTCGGGCCAATGGGGCGGCCTCGCACACGCCACCTACGCCGCGGTGGGCACCACCGACCTGCTCGTGCTCGCCGGTGGCGGCATCCATGGTCATCCCGACGGCGCCGCCGCGGGAGTGGCGAGCATGCGTGAGGCGTGGGCCTCGGCGGCGCGGGGCGAGAGCGCCGACGACGCCTACGAGAACTCCTTCGCGCTGCGCAGGGCGGCGGAGCTGTTCGGTCCCGTCCGTGCCTAGGGCGCGCGTCGCCTTCTACGGCGACGACTTCACCGGAAGCGTCGACGCGCTCCTGCAGTTCGCACGGCGCGGCTGGACCGGACGCCTTTTCACGCGACTTCCGGATGCCGCAGTCCTGGCACGCGCGGCCGCCGAGGTCGACGTGGTCGGGGTGGCCGGGATCTCGCGTTCCCTGTCGCCCGACGACATGGACGCCGAGCTGCGGCCGGTGCTCGCGGCGTTCGCGACGCTGGCTCCGGACCTCGTGCAGTACAAGGCGTGCTCGACGGCCGACTCGTCCCCCCGGGTGGGGAGCCTGGGCCGCGTGATCGAGCTCGGCCGCGACGTCTTCGGCGAGCGCCCGGTGCCCATGCTGTTCGCGCAGCCGGACTTCGGCCGCTACACCCTGTTCGGCCAGCACTTCGCGGCCGAGCGCGGCACGGTCTACCGGCTCGACCGGCAGCCGACCATGTCGCGGCATCCGTCGACGCCGATGACCGAGGCCGACCTCGCGATCCACATCGGGCGGCAGACGGAGCTCCCGATCGGCTCGGTGCCGCTGCTCGCGTTCGACGACCTCGCGCCGCGACTGCGCGATGCGCCGCACGCAGCCCTCGTGCTCGACGCCCTCACTGACGAGCACCTCGTCGCGGTCGGCAAGGCGCTCGGCGCGCTGCCGAGGCCGGTGTTCGCGATCGGGTCGGGCGGTCTCTCCCACGGCATCGCCGAGGCCGCCCCCGGTGACGGACCTGTGCTGCCGACCTCGACCACGGCGGCCGGTCCCGTGCTGGTCGTCTCGGGCAGCCGCTCCGCGCAGACGCGACGGCAGGCGGATGCCGCGGCCGCCGCGGGCTGGCTGGTCCGGCCCCTCCCCCTTCGCGCCTCCGAACGAGACGTCACGGCGGCCGAGGTCGTCCGCGTGCTGCTCTCGGGTCGCGGTGTCGTGCTGACCTCCGACGACATCGACGCCGCAGCAGCGGGTGAGCGCCCCGTGCTGGAGGCGATCGCGGAGGCTGCGGCATCCGTCATCTCCATCGTCGCGCGTGACGGCGCATCGCGGCGCGTGATCGTGTGCGGCGGCGACACGTCGAGCCGTGTCACCCGACTGCTCGGGGTCGAGTCGCTGTCGATCGCCGCGAATCCGTGGGCCAATATCGTGCTGCTGCGCGCCTGGTCGGGCGATGCCGCGATCGACGGGCTGGAACTGCTCCTCAAAGGCGGTCAGGTCGGCTCGGACACCCTCTTCACCGACATCGCCGGACTCGGAGACGACCCGGCGCGATAGGTCGCCGGTCCCGCCGCGATCGATGCGCCGTGCTGTCCGACGGGAATCGCCGGATGTCGCGGCGCACGCGTCAACCCGTCGCGAAATCGCGGGCGGTCTGCGATGCTTTCCTCCACCGGACATTGGACGCCGTCGTGAAGCCAACAGGGGTTTCTCCACAGACCGCGGGCCTGCCGCCGTACAGGCGCACACTCGCGGGGGTCCTCGGCGGCCTCGTCGGCCTGGTGGTGCTCAGCGTGATCGCCGGATTGCTGATCGTCGCTCCCCTGGCCCCGGTGATCGCGATCTCAGGGCACGCGGCGAGCACGGCCGTTTCGATGTTCGACGGGATGCCGAGCTACCTCGCGATCGACCGGCTCATGCTGCCGACGACGATCTACGCGCGCGATCCCGCGACCGGACAAGACACCGAGCTGACGTCGTTCTACGACCAGAACCGCGTTCCCGTGGCGTTCGACCAGGTCGCGCCCGTCATGTACGACGCGATTCTGGCGTCCGAGGATCCCCGCTACTACCAGCACGGCGGTGTCGACATCCTGGGGACCACCCGCGCCCTGATCCGGAACGCGCAGGGCGGCGCGGTCCAGGGCGGCTCCTCGATCAGTCAGCAGTACGTCAAGAACGTGCTGGTGCAGCGGTGCGAGCGTGACGCCATCGCGACCGATACGCAGACGCGCGACGAGGTGCTGCGGGACTGCTGGCTCGACGCGACGCAGGCCCGCGGGGCGGAGGGGTACGAGCGCAAGCTCCAGGAGATCCGCTACGCCGTCCAGGTCGAGAAGGAGTACTCCAAGAACGACATCCTGCTGGGCTACCTGAACATCGCGAACTTCGGCGGCACGACCTACGGCATCGAAGCCGCGGCGCGCTACTACTTCAGCACGACGGCGGCGAACTTGACACTGGTACAGGCGGCGACGCTCGCGGGCATCGTGCAGAACCCCAACACATTCCGCATCGACCGGCCCGCGGGGTCCATCTTCGGAGCGGACGGGAGCACCTACAACAAGGTCGCCGACGGCACGATCGAGGATGTGACACCGGGGACTCTCGCCGGCTTGGACACGCTGCTCGCGGAGGGCACGATCACGCCCGAACAGCACCTCGCCGCCGGAGATGCGTACAGTGCGACCAAGGGGCGCCAGCTCTACGTCCTCGACCGGATGCGCGAGGACGGCCGCATCACCGCGGAACAGTACGTCGCGGCCGCGGTGGAGCCGATCGCTCCGGCGCTGCAGCCCGCGCATGTCGGGTGCGTGGCGACCTCGGCGCCCTTCTTCTGCCAGTACGTGGTCAACACCCTGCGCTCCGACCCGGACTACGCCGCGGCGTTCGGCGAGACCCCGCAGGAGCGACAGAAGTCGCTGACTCGCGAGGGCCTGAACATCTACACGACGCTGGACTGGCGCCTGCAGAACGCCTCGCAGGAGGCGATGCGACGGTACGCGCCCGAGACCGTCCCCGGCATGGACTTCGGGTCGGCAGCGGTCAGCATCGAGGCCAACACCGGGCGCATCCTCGCCATCAGCCAGAACAACCGGTTCACGGAGGACCGCGACGTGTCCGCCAGCGACCCGGCCTATACGTCGCTCGTCTACGCGGGCGACCTCGCGCACGGCGTCTCCACGGGATTCGAGACCGGATCGACCTTCAAGCTGTTCACCCTCGTCGACTGGCTCGAGAAGGGCCACACGCTGTTCGAGGGCGTCAACGGCAGCCTCCGGGCCATCCCCCGCCTGCAGGATCGGTGCGAAGGAACGTGGATCAACCGCGAGAACCACGTCGTGCGCAACTTCGGCAACGTGCCCGGCTACACCGGGACGCCGATGCAGTTCACGGCGCAGTCATTGAACAGCGGCTTCCTGGGCATGGCCGAGCGGCTCGACCTCTGCGACATCGAGAACGTCGCGGCCCGGATGGGCGTGACGCGCGGCGACGGCGCACCGGTGGACGTCGACGGCGCAGCCGCGATCATCGGCACCAACAACATCGCACCGGTCGCCATGGCAGGGGCGTTCGCCACCGTCGCGAACAACGGCGTGTACTGCGTGCCGCGGGTGATCGAGCGTGTGGTCAACGCCGATGGCGTCGAGCTTCCGGTGCCGGGGGACCGGTGCTCGCAGAGCATCAGCCCCGAAGTGGCTGCGGCGACGGCGTTCGCGCTGCAGGGCGTCATGGTTCCCGGCGGCACCGGATCCGGCGGCAACCCGAACGACGGCACGCCGATGCTCGGCAAGACCGGCACCCACGAGCAGATCCAGACCTGGCTCGTCGAGTCCAGCACCCGAGTGACGACCGCGGTGTGGGTGGGCAACGCCGACGGGAAGGCCGACGTCTTCCGCGTCGCGCACAACGGCCGCATCCTGTCGACGATCCGTCTGCCGATGGCTCGCGACATCCAGAGCGTGGCCAACCAGCTCTACCCCGGCGGTTCCTTCGCCGTGCCTCCCGGCGAGCTGCTGCGGCGCGCGCCGGCGCCCGCGCCGACCCCCCGTCCTGATCCGAACGACGGCTGATCCACGTTCAGCGTGATTCGAGCCGCACGCTCCACGCGGTGCGCTCGCGCGGGATCCGGTACCGCTCGGGGAGAGCCGGACCGACGGATGCCGAGCCCAGCCCCTGCTGCGCGTGATCGATGTTGAGCCACACGCGCCCCGAGTCGACCAGCTCGTGCGGTCGGGACGCACGGTCGAGATCGTGCGAGGTCCAGCGGCGGGCGGTGAAGTCGAAACGCGGACGCCCCTCGACCCGCAACGAGGGGATGCCGGGACCGGCGACCTCCAGCCAGCGCGTGTGCACGTGGTTGCCGTTCTCCTGCGGCACCGGGTAGCGCACCTGCAAGTCGTCGATCGAGCGTTCGAACCGCCCGACGCGCGATCCTTCGTAGGAGTCGGCGTACGTCTCGCCGGGGCCCCTGCCGAACCACGCCGCACGCTGCGCAGCACCCGGCAGCCCGAAGAGAAGGCCCAGTCGCGGTACCGGGATGTCCCGGTGCATGTACGGCGTATCGGCCCACGGCCCGACGAAGTCGACCTCGACGTCGAGCACGAGCCCTTCGCCGTCCGGGGCCCACGTCATCGTCCACTCCACCCCGTGCGGGTGCGTCCGCGGTGCCGTCCGCCCGCTCACCCGCAGCCGCCCGTCGCCCACGGCGACCTCGTCCACCCGGTGCAGCAGCCGGTGCAGCATGGTCTTGCGCCACACCGCCGCCATGTTGTTGAGGTCGCCCTGCCCGTGGTCGTTCTCGGTGGGTGCGCGGTACAGGTCCAGCACGGGACCGTCGATCTCGAGGTCGCCGAGCCGTACCAGGCGACCGGTCGCAGCGTCGAAGCGTCCGGTCCCGAGTGCGATGGCGGAACCTCGACCCGGGTCAGGTGCGGCGTCGTCATCGCGCCAGTCCTCCGCAGTGCGCACACCGCCCGCAGGCACGACAACGACCGGTGCAGGCATCCCCCGCCGTGACGGCACCTCGCCGCCGAGGGGCGCGGTCGCCGCCTCGCCCGGCAGCACCGCTGCGGCGACGCGCTGGCTCCAGGCGATCACGTGACCCGCCGAAGCCCAGGCCGCTTCGGCGGCGAGCGCGGCCTCGACCGTCAGCACGATCTCGCCGGCTCCGGATGCCTCGGCGTCGGCGATCGCGGCGGTCGCGGCATCCGGGATCTCCGCCTCCACCGTCTCGCCCGACGCCACCGTCGTCGCCGGAAGCTTCCCGCTCGCCACGGTCTCGCCCGCGGCCTCCACGCACCAGCGGAAGACCAGATCGGAGGTGTTCGCGCAATGGCGGTTGTTCACGATGCGCACACCGCGACCGTCCAGTCCGATCGACACCGGCTCGTGAGCCTTGGCCAGCTCGACCAGGCCCGGAGTCGGCGTCCGGTCGCTGAACACGAGCCCGTGCAAGCTGAAACGACCGCCGCGGGGCTCGTACTCGACGTCGTCGCCGTGCATCACGAACGGCACGCCGTCGGCGGTCACCGCATGGAAGCCGTGATCGATCCACTCCCACACGAACGCACCGCACAGCCGGTCGTGCGCGTTGATGATGCGCCAGTAGTCCTGCAGCGAGCCGGGGCCGTTGCCCATCGCGTGGGCGTACTCGACGAGAAGGAACGGCAGCCCGCGCCGACGCTCCTCGTCGGCCTCGGTGACGCCATCGGGCAGGGGCGCGACCGCATCCGCGTCGCCGAACACCATGCCGTGCATGCTGAGCCGGCCGCCGCGCGGCTCCTCACGCCGGCCGATCTGCTCGAGCAGGTCGAGCGACGGGTACATCAGCGAGTAGAAATCGGAGTCCCGATAGCTCGGGTCGCGTTCGTACAGCACCGGACGCGACGGGTCGCGCTCATCGAGCCACGCTCGCATGTCGCCGAAGCCGTCGCCGGTCATGCTCTCGTTCGCCAGCGACCACACCACGACGCTCGGGCGGTTCTTGTCGCGCTCCACGGTGCGCCTCAGGCGATCCATGAGGGCTTCGCGCCACTCGGGCAGGGCAGGTGGGTTGTGCGCCCATCCCTCGTAGATGAAGCCATGGGTCTCGAGGTCGACCTCGACCACGACCCACAGGCCGTATTCGTCGCAGAGCCTCAGGAACTCCGGATGCGGCGGGTAGTGGCTCGTGCGCACGGCGTCGATGTTCGCGCGCTTCATCATCACGATGTCCTGGATCATCGTGTCGCGATCGAGCGCACGTCCGGTGTCGGGGTGATGCTCGTGCCGGTTCACCCCGCGGAACGTCACCGGGCGTCCGTTCACGGTGAACACGCCGTCCACGATCTCGACCCGGCGGAACCCCACGGCCAGCTCGACCACCTCGCCGCTCGAGCGCAGCGTTCCGCGGTAGAGGCACGGGCTGTCAGCGCTCCACGCCTCGACGGCGACCGTCGCGGTCTCTCCTGCGGACATCCGGATGCCGAGCTCGGGGATCTCGACGACGGCCTCGGCGGAGGCATCCACCCGCAGCGTGCCGAGCCCCGTCGCGGCGTCGTAATCGGCGTGCACGAAATGGTCGTCGATGGCGCCGGCCGGGCGCGCGAGCAGCTCGACATCGCGGAAGATGCCCGGGAGCCACCACATGTCCTGGTCCTCGAGGTAGGTGCCCGCCGACCAGCGGTGCACCCGGACGCACAGCACGTTGCGGCCGGGACGCACCGGCGCGTCGAACTCGAACGGCAGCCGGCTGCCCGTCGACCAGCCGAGGTCGGCGCCGTTGAGCCACACCTTGGCGCACGACTCGACGCCTTGGAATCTCAGCACCGCGGGGCCGAAGTCGGCCGCGACGTCGAAGACGAGCCGGTAGTCGCCGGTGGGGTTCTCGGTCGAGACCCGCGGCGGATCCAGCGGGATCGGGTACGCCGTGTTCGTATAGAGCGGCCCTTCCTCGGTGCCGAGCATCCGCCGGGCCGGCCCGCCTGCGAGGGGCGTGAACTGCTCGAGCACCCAGTGCGACGGCACCGGCATGATGTCCCACGCGGCGTCGTCGAAGTCCTCGGCGAGGAAGGCGTGCCCGGTGCCCTCGGCAGTGGGTGAAAGGCGGAAGCGCCAGGTGCCGTTGAGGCTCTGCACGGCCGCATCGCTCAGCGCGTCGGCCCGCGGTGACCGTCGTCCTGCGCCCGGCAGAACGCTCTCCCAGTAGCGCTCGCCGTCGGGAAGCCGAGCCGGAGCGGATGGTCCAGTGGAGACGGCGTGCTGCGGCACGGGGCTCTGCATATCCATAGGAGATTGCATATCCATTCTCTCTTGAATGTGATTGCAGTCTAGCTCAGTGAGGAGTCGCCGCGCCCAGGCGGGACCTGCTTCGAGTGCCGCCACCTGCTCGAGCTCCTCGAGGTGGCCCACGCCCGTCGCCGGCGCCGGAGCGGACCACCGATCCGCCGGCAGATGCGTGACTCAGCCGGCGGTCGACTCGCGGACGACGAGCTCGGGCTGGAAGCGCACCGTGCGCTCGTGCTCACCCTCGGGCGCCTCGATGTCTTTCAGGAGCAGGTCGACGGCGGTGTAGCCGATCAGATGCGCCGGCTGGCGGATCGAGCTCAGCGGAACCACGGTGGCGGACGCGAAGTCGATGTCGTCGTAGCCGATGAGCGCGATGTCGCGGGGCACCTGCAGGTCGGACATGAGGGTGAAGGCCTGCAGCGCGCCGACCGCGAGCAGGTCGTTGGCCGCGAACACCGCGTCGGGACGATCCGCCGCGGTCCGGCCGCGCAGCAGCTCTCCCGCCTCGCGCCCTTGCAGCACCGACAGGGCGGACATCTCGATGACCTCGAGGGCTGCGCCGGGCACCTCGGCGATGGCGCGTCGCGCGCCCTCGAGGCGATCCGCCACCTGGCGGATCGAACCCGGACCGCCGATGAAGGCGACGCGCCGACGGCCGGTCGACAGAAGGTGCGACACCGCGAGGTAGCCGCCTTCGACGTCGTCGACGGAGACCGACCCGAACCCCCGGGCGGAGTCCTCGTGGTCGACGAGCACGACCGGGACACCGCCGGTGCGGAGTCGCTCGAGCCGCCCGAGGTCGCCGTCGACCGGTGTCACGAGCACGCCGTTGACCCGCTGCTCGCGGAACAGCTCGACGTAGGCGTCCTCGCGATCGGAGCGCTCGTCGCTGTTGCCGAGCAGCACGCTCATGCCCGCCTCGGCGGCCCGGTCCTCCGCGCCGCGCGCGACTTCGGCGAAGAACGGGTTTCCCGCGTCGAGCACGATGAGCGCGATGCTGCGGCTGCGCCCGGCCCGCAGCTGACGCGCGGCGTCGTTGCGCACGAAGCCGAGCTCTGCGATCGCCTGCGTCACCCGCTCGACGGTCGCCGGCGACACCTTCTCGGGCCGGTTGAGCACGTTCGACACCGTGCCGACGGAGACGGATGCCGCAGCCGCGACGTCCCGCACACTCACCACCATGGCACTCCTCCGACTTCCTGCCGCTGTCCGCGAGTGTAGGGCACGGCTGCCCCGCGGCACCGCCGGGCCGCAGGAGGACCCGCCGGGGAGGCGGTCGCCCGCCGGCCCGGCGCCCGGTCAGGCATCCACCATCGCCTCCTCGCGCTGCGCCGACAGCTCGGCGAGACGCTCCCCGATCAGGCGCTGGGTATCGGGACCGGCGTGCATGAACAGCGCCTCGCCGAGCTCGCGGCGCGTGGACCACTTGGTGTGGGTGCGGAAGGCCTGCGCCGCATCAGGGTTCTCCGCCTCGAGCACCTCGACGATCGCACGGTACGCCTCGCGATCGTCGATCACCTCCGCCAGAGTCGACTCGAGGCCGACGCGGGTGGCGGCGACCGGCGGTGCGGCATCCTCCACCTCCCACTCGTGGCTGCCCGAACCGACCTCGAGTTCGCGCCCGTCAGGGAGCACGACCACCGCCGTCGTGTTCGGCGGGACGATCGCCTCGACGCGCACCACGCCGTCCTGCCGCGTCCAGCCGGCGCGGGCGGTGCCGTAGGGGGTGAGGTGCTCGGCCCACGCGTGGTCGAACTCGGCGAGGGGATGCGGCTGGATGCGCAGGCGTGCGTACGCCGGCTCCTCCGGCGCGAGACCGGCCACGACGCGGTGGAGCCAGTCGCCGATCGCGCCCAGCGCATAGTGGTTGAACGACGTCATCTCGCCCGGGTTGATCGAGCCGTCCGGCAGCATCGAGTCCCAGCGCTCCCAGATGGTCGTCGCACCCATCGTCACCGGGTACAGCCACGAAGGGCTCTCGGTCTGCGTGAGCAGGCGCCGCGCCGTCTCGAGGTGCCCGGTGCGGGTGAGCGCGTCCTGGATGATCGGCGTGCCCACGAATCCGGTGCCGATACGGTAGCCCGACAGGCGCGTGAGCTCGGCCAGCCGCGCACCGAGCGCCTGCTGCTGGTCGGCGGGAGCGATGTCGAACACGATCGCCATCGCGTACGCGGTCTGCGCGTCCGACATCATGCGTCCGCGCGGGGTCACGTACTCGGCGAGGAACGCGGTGCGCACCTCCTCGGCGATCGCGGCGTACTGCCGCGCCTCGTCGTCCTTGCCGAGAAGCGCCGCCGCGCGGGCGACGGCATCCGCCGACCGGAAGAGGTATGCCGACGCCACGATGTCGGCATCCGTCTTGGCGTTCGCCGGCAGGTGCGGGGGCGCATCGGGGTCGAGCCAGTCGCCGAACTGGAACATGCCCTCCCAGAGGCGACGCGGTCCTGCGAGCTCGATGAGCGCGTCGGCCCAGCCCTTCATGCTCGGGTACTGGCGCTCGACGGTGGCGACATCGGCGTAGCGCTCGTGGAGCACCCACGGCACGATGGTCGCCGCATCCCCCCACGCGGCGGCGGGCCGGGCGGCACCGAGCACGTTCGGCACGACGAACGGCACGACGCCGTCGACCTGCTCCAGCGCGAGGTCGCGCAGCCACGAGTCGAGGAACCCGCGCACGTCGTACAGGAACGACGCCGTGGGTGCGAACACCTGGATGTCGCCGGTCCAGCCGAGGCGCTCGTCGCGCTGCGGGCAGTCGGTCGGCAGGTAGAGGAAGTTGCCGCGCAGCCCCCACACGATGTTCTCGTGCAGCTGGTTGACCAGCCGATCGGATGCCTCGAACCAGCCGGTGCGCTCCATGTCGCTGTGGATCACTACTGCCGTGACGGCCGCCGGGTCGAACTCTCCGGGCCACCCCTCCACCTCGGCGTAGCGGAACCCGTGGAAGGTGAACTCGGGCTCCCATTCCTCGACGCCCTCGCCGGCGAGCGTGTAGCGGTCGGTCGCCGCGGCGGCGCGCAGCGGCCGCGTTCCGAGCTCACCGTGCTCGAGCACCTCGGCGTGCTTCAGCGTGACCTCGGCGCCCGCCGGACCCGACACCCGGATGCGCACGCGCCCGACGAGGTTCTGCCCGAAGTCGAGCACCGTCCTGCCGCTCGGAGTCGTGATGACCTCGCGCACCGCGAGCTCGTCGAGGCGGCGCACGAACGGCGACACGCGTGCCTCGGGCGCGCGGATCGCGTCGAGCTCGGCGACCGGCGCCCAGCCCCCGGCGTCGTAGCCGGCCTCCGCGAAGCCGCTGCCCCCGGCGTCGACGAGCGCGCGACGGGCGTCGTAGTCCTCGCCCGCGTACAGCCCGCTGGCGGTGAGGGGTCCGGTCGACGCCTGCCACGAGGCATCCGTCGTCACCCACTCGCTCGATCCGTCGGCGTACTCGACGAGCAGCTGCGCGGCGAATCGCGGCTGGTCGCCGTAGAGCGGCCGGGCGTTGTCGCGGAACCCGAACCGCTCTGTCGCCCAGGCACCGGCGAGCCGCACGCCGATCGCGTTGGGGCCTTCGCCGACGAGAGCGGTGACGTCGGTCGTCTCGTGGATCGTGCGCTGCTCGTACGGCGTCCAGCCCGGCTTCATCACCTGGTCGTCCACGTCGACGCCCCCGATCGCCACCTGGTACACGCCGACCGCGGTCGCGTAAAGAGTGGCGCGGGCGACCGGACCCGTCGCCTCGAACTCGGTGCGGAGGTATCCGGGCTGCGCAGTCTCGGACGGCGCGGGAAGCCCGATGGTCGCGGCCCGCCACTCGTCGGCGCCGAGGAAACCGGCCACGACGCGGCGCGGCGCGCTCCACTCGCCTTGCACGCCGTCCTCCCCGGTCACCCGCACACGGAGCGACGCCTGCTCGCGCGGCGCGAGGGGAGCGAAGGGCCAGGCGAGGCGCGTGGAGGCGCGCCCCTCGACACGGTGAGTCGACGGCTCGCCGTCGCGCGTGATCTCGATCTCGGCTCCGGCCTGCAGCCAGCCGGGCGTCGTGGTCTCGGTGCGCCAGCCCAACTCGGGGACGGGCGACGCGACGACGTCGCTGCCGTGCGGGGCGTCGATGATGATGTGCGGAACGGGGCTGCTCATGGCACTCCTTGGGGGAAGGTCGGTGTGGTGTGGATTGTGCGGGTGGCGTTGACGGATGCCGCGATCAGGCGGGCACGACGGCGCCGGGTGCCGCGACCGCAGGTGCGGTGACGACGATGCGGTGCGTGCCGTGGCGGAGCTCGGCGGGCGCCGGGGCGGCGCCCACGGTGACGGTGGATTCCGCCGTGACGGGGAGATCGAGCAGGGCGCGCGCGCCGAACGGCACCTCGAGCGTGGCCTCGAACACTCCGCCGTCGACGCGCCACTCGATCGCGAGACGGCCCTGCGGGGTGTCGATCGACGCCGACGCGTGATCGAGCCCGACCGCCGGCCGCGGCGCCACGTGCACGGTGCGATACCCGGGGTCGTCGGCATCCGGAGCGAGCCCCGCCACCGTGCGATACACCCAGTCGATCATCGCCCCGTAGGCGTAGTGGTTGAACGACAGCATGCCGGTGTCGTCCTGCGAGGCGTCCTCGGTGGGGAGGGCGTCCATCGCGCCGGAATGGATGCTGCCGTCGGGCAGGATCGCGTCCCAGCGCTCCCACACCGTCGTCGCGCCGCGATCGACCTGATAGAGCCAGGAGGGCGCCTCGCGGCGCAGCAGCATGAGGTACGCCTCGTCGAGGTGGCCGCTGTGCGACAGCGCGAACAGCACGAGCGGCGTGCCGAGGAAGCCTGTCGCGATCCGGCCGTTCTCACGGCGGACGTTCTCGGCCAGCCCCGCGGCGATCTCGGCGCGGCGGTCGTCGGGCGCCAGCCCGAACTCGAGCGACATCGCCGCGCCGCTCTGCGTGAGGATGGCCTCCTCGCCCCACCGCGCGAACGTCGCCGCGCCCACGCGGTCGGCCAGAGCGTCGTACTCCGCGGCGCTCGCCTCATCGCCGAGGATGCGCTCGGCGCGGGCGAGCAGACGGGCGGAGTGCGCGTAGAACGCGTTCGACACGAAGTCGCTCGAGACCTTCGCCTCCCACGGCCGGTCGCCGGGCGCGTCGGGGTCGAGCCAGTCGCCGAACTGGTAGTCGCCGGCAGGGAGCACGACGTCATCCCCGGCGCGACGGCGCAGGTGCTCCACCCAACGCCGCATGCTGCGTCGCTGGCGGACGAGCACCTCATCCGAGCCGTACGACTCGTAGACGGCGAGCGGGATGATGGTGGCGGCATCCGCCCAACCGGCCCGGCCCATGTTCGGCGTCTCCACGCCGCCCATCAGCATGTCCTGCGGGCGGATGATGTCGGGCACGACGGCCGGCACCCCGCCCTCGTCGGTCTGATCGATCTCGAGATCCTTCAGCCACGAGAGCCAGAACGCCTCGGTGTCGAGGAGCGTGTTCGCCGTGGCCGCGAAGGCCTGGGCGTCGCCTGTCCAGCCGAGTCGCTCGTCGCGCTGCGGGCAGTCGGTCGGCACCGACACGAAGTTGTCGCGCTGCGACCAGAACACGTTTGAGTGGAACCGGTCCAGCGCCGCGTGCGACGAGGAGAACGTGCTGCGGGGGGCGAGGTCGCTCGAGATCGCGACGGCGGTGGCCGACACCACCTCGGCGCCGTCGACGTCGGCGTAGCGGAACCCGTGGAACGTGAACGCCGGCTCGAGCGTGTGCTCACCGTCGCGATCGAGCGTGTAGACGTCCGTCGCCTTCGCGGACCGCAGGGCCTTGACGTGCAGGTCGCCCGAGGGCTCGAGCACCTCGGCGTGGCGCACGGTCACGACGTCGCCGACTCGGCCGCTCACCACCAGCCGCACCCAGCCCGACACGTTCTGCCCGCCGTCGAGGCGCGTGCGCCCTTCGTGATGGCTCAGTGCCATGGGCAGTTCGGCGACGACCCGGACGGGCGGTGCGGAGCGCGGCTCGAAGCGGGCAGGGTCGACATCGATGACGGATGCGGCGACCCACGTCTCGTCTGCGAAGCCCGGGTCGTGCACCGCGGGGTCGTCAAGGCGCAGGTCGGTCACGGTGCCGTCGTAGATGCTGGCGCTGCGCACGGCTCCGAAGCCGGCCCGCCATGAGGCATCGGTCTTCGCCACGATCTGGCCGTCGGCCTCGAGCTGCGCCAGTGCGCCGGTGCGGTCGCCGTAGATCGCCTGGCGCCGCGCGAAGCCGAAGCTGCCGCGGTACCAGCCGTCGGCCACGGCGAGGACGATGACGTTCACTCCCTCGCGCAGCAGCGGCGTGACGTCGACCGTGTCGAGGAGGATGCGCTCCTGGTACGACGTCCAGCCGGGCGTCAGCAGCGCATCGCTCGCGCGTTCGCCGTTGATCCACGCATCGACGAGGCCGAGGGCGCTCAGGCGCAGGCGCGCGGACGCCGGAGCGCGATCGAGCACGAACTCGGCACGGAGCAGGGGGACGGGTCCGTCCGCCGGCGTGTCGGTGCCGATGACGGATGCCTCCAGGTCGGCTCCGTCGACGCCCGCCTCCACCACGACAGGCTCGCTCCAGCCGGTCCAGCCGGTCGTCGTCGCCAGGCGCACAGCGAAGGCGCGGCGCTCGCGGGGAGCGAGGGATCCGGGTATCGCGACACCGGCCGTGCGCGTGTCGGCGACCGGCTCGGCCGGCGTCGGCTCCGCGCCTTCAGGCCCCTGGGCGACCTGATAGCCGACGATGCGCGCGCGGGGGTCGTCGGTCTCCGCACGCCAGCTGAGGCGCAGGCCGTCACGCGGAATGCCGAGGAGTCCGCGCCCGTGCTGGGTGCGCAGCGCGACCACGCGGGTCGCGGCATCCAGTGCCGAGGGAGAGGGAAGAGCCGCCATGGCTGAGTCCTTTCGGCTGTCGGCAGCATCGCCGACCAGCGTCACAATCGTGAAACGATTCATGCTTATCTGTCAACCGCAGTGTAGACCGTTACACGATTGTGATGCTCGGGCGTATGCCGATGGTTGACCTCCGGAGCGGAACGGACGTACCTTACGAGGGTTGAATGGTTTCAATGCCCGAGGCATGAAGATCCACTCGGCGAAAGCACCAGGGATTCCGGCAATGTGGGCGGATCGTCCGCTCAGCTTTACAAGGAGGTAAAGATGAAGAGCTCCCCGACCAGGAAAGTCCTCCTCGCAGGTGCGGGCCTCATGGCACTGAGCCTGCCGCTGGCGGCGTGCAGCGGCGGCGGCGGGTCCGAAGACGGCTCGGTCGAGATCACGTATCTCACGCAGAACGCCGAAGCGAACGTCGCTGCGGCCAACGCCCTCATCGAGGCCTTCGAGGCCGAGAACCCCGACATCTCGGTCAAACTCGAGACGCAGCCCGCCGGCACGGAGGGCGACAACCTGATGAAGACCAAGCTCGCCACCGGCGAGATGGAGGATGTCTTCCACTACAACTCGGGCTCGCTGTTCCAGGCGCTGAACCCCGACCAGAACCTCGTCCCGCTCGACGATGAGGACTGGCCGGGCGACCTCATCGACACGATGACGGCTGTCGTCTCGACCGACAACGGCGTCTACGGCGCACCGTGGGGGGCCACCCAGGCCGGCGCCGTCGTCTACAACAAGGCGATCTACGCCGACCTCGGCCTCGAGATCCCGACGACGTGGGAGGAGTTCGCCGCGAACAACGAAGCGGTGAAAGCCGCCGGCATCACCCCGGTCATCCAGACCTACGGCGACACCTGGACGAGCCAGCTGTTCGTGCTGGGAGACTTCGGCAACGTGCTGGCGGCCGACCCCGACTGGGCCGAGGAGTACACCGCGGGCAACCGCAAGTACGTCGACGAGCCGGCCCTGGCGGGCTTCGCCAACCAGCAGGCGGGCTTCGAAGCCGGCTGGTGGAACGAGGACTTCGGCTCCGCGCTCTTCGACGACGGCGCCCGCATGATCGCCACCGGTGAAGGCGCGCACTACCCGATCCTCACCGGCATCGTCTCGACCATCGCGCAGAACAACCCCGATGAGCTCGAGAACGTGGGCGTCTTCCCGCTGCCCGCTCAGGACGCGGCCGACACGAAGCTCACGGTCTGGCTGCCGAACGCGATCTACATCCCGAAGACGACCGAGGGCGACAAGCTCGAGGCCGCGAAGAAGTTCGTGGCGTTCACGCAGACCGAAGCCGGCTGCGAGGTGCAGAACACCGCCATGGTGCCCAGCGGCCCCTACGCGAACGCCTGCACCCTGCCCGACGACGTGCCCGGCCTGCTGAAGGACATGCAGGTCTACTTCGACGAGGGCAACACCAACCCCGCGCTCGAGTTCCTGTCGCCCATCAAGGGACCGAACCTCGAGAACATCACGGTGCAGGTCGGCTCGGGCATCAGCTCTGCCGAGGACGGTGCCGCCCTCTATGACGAGGACGTCGTCAAGCAGGCCCAGCAGCTGGGCCTCGAGGGCTGGTGATCCGCGCGCGGGTCTGAACAGCATCCGTTTCCGGGGGTCGCGTCGTCCGCGGCGCGACCCCCTTTCACATCAATGGAGATGACATGACGACGCTCGCACCCGCGCGGCCGGAGAAGACCGCCGCACCCCCGCCGCACAAGCGGCGCACGATGAGGAGCATGTACCCGCTGTGGTTCTACATCCCGGCGGGGATCCTCTTCGTCGTCCTCTTCGCCGTGCCGACCTTCGCGTCGTTCTACTTCAGCCTCACCCGCTGGTCGCTCTTCGACGTCGAGTTCATCGGCTTCCAGAACTTCGTGACGTTCTTCACCGAGCCGATGCTCTACCAGAGCCTCATCAACACCTTCATCTACGGCTTCATCACCTCCGGCCTGAAGGTCGTGCTCGGACTCGCCCTCGCACTGCTGCTGACGGGCTCGATCCTCGGCCGCGGCTACCTGCGGGCCACCATCTTCTTCCCGGTGCTCGTGTCGACGATCGGCGTCGGCATCACGTTCAAGGTCCTCATGGACCCCTTCGACGGCCTCATCAACAAGTCGCTCGCGGCCATCGGCATCGAGGGGCCTGCCTGGCTGACGGATCCCTCCCTCGCGCTGTACTCGGTGTCGCTCGTCGACGTCTGGCAGGGCGTCGGCATCGCGACCCTCATCTACATCGCCGGGATCGTCGCGATCCCCCAGGAGTACTTCGAGGCCGCCCGTGTCGACGGCGCCGGCGCCTGGAAGGTTTTCCGCAACATCACGCTCCCGCTCGTCGTGCCCGCGACCGGCACGGTTGTGCTGCTCTCGCTCATCGGCGGCCTGAGGTCGTTCGAGCTGATCTGGGCCATGACCCGAGGCGGCCCCGGATTCTCGAGCGACGTGATCGCCTCGGTCATCTACAAGCAGTACCAGGCCGGCTTCTACGGCCTGTCGACGGCGGGCAACGTCGTGCTCTTCGTCATCGTCACGGCGATCGTCGTGCCGATCTTCTACTTCATCAACCGTCGGCAGGTGGAATCATGACCGTCACGCGCGCCATCACGACCGCGGACGCACGCGCCGTCCGACGCGCCGTCCGCCAGGACCGTCGTCCGCTCACGCTCCGGAAGTTCCTGCGCAAGTACGTCGTCGGCGTCATCGCGATCTTCCTGTCGATCGTGGTCTTCATCGTGCCCTTCGCGTTCATCTTCCTCACCGCCGCGAAGAACCCGCAGGAGGCCTCGCTCTTCGAGTTCTCACTGCCCCAGCAGGGCTGGTTCCTGTGGGAGAACTTCCTCACGGTGCTGCAGACACGCGACTACATCATCCTGCGCGCCTTCTGGAACAGCACCGTGCTGACAGTGGTCAGCGTCGCGATCATGGTGATCTTCTCGGCCGCTGTCGGGTACGTCCTGCAGCGCCGCAAATCGCGCTGGAACGCCATCGTCTACTTCCTGGTGTTCGCCGGGCTCATCGTGCCGCCGGCCGTGGTGCCGACGATCTGGGTGCTGCAGGGCCTCGGGCTCTTCAAGACGATGCCGGGCATGATCCTCATCGAGGCGGCCTTCGGCCTCTCGTTCTGCATCCTGCTCTTCCGCGCATTCGTCTCGACGATTCCGCGGGAGCTCGACGAAGCGGCCATCATCGACGGAGCCGGACCCATGCGACTGTTCTTCTCGGTCGTGATGCCGCTGCTTCGCCCGGTGATGATCACGATCATCGTCGTCCAGGCGGTGCGCGTCTTCAACGACTTCACGGGTCCCCTGTACTTCCTCCCCGGCGATGCGAACGCGACCGTGCAGCTGACGCTGTACAACTTCCAGAGCCAGAATCTGAGTCAGTGGAACCTGCTGTTCATGGACATCCTGCTCATCACGATCCCGCCGCTGATCATGTACATCTTCTTCAACCGGCAGATCGTCGCGGGCCTGACCAGCGGAGCGGTCAAGGGGTGATGGGACGTGCGCTGCCGAGCACCCGTGGGTTCACCAGAACTCCGCGGGCACCGTCCCGCGGAGCCAGGCGAGCTCGTTGTCGCGGATGAAGATCGACAGCGTCTCCTCCGGAGTGAGACCACCGCCGAGCCATTCGAACAGGATGCCGAGCAGTGCTTCTCCGGATTCCACATCCGGATCGGCGAGAGCCCGTTCCCACGCCTCGACGAACCCGCCGGGCGTGGGGACGGACCGCACCAGCTTCGAGATGTACTTCGGGCCCGGCATCATGACGTGCGCCGCAGCCAGTGCCGCGCGTGCCGCCGCGAGGGTCAGGTGCAGTCCCGCGTGGCGGCGCAGGAACTCGTCGTCGCGCTCGACCGCCTGACGGAGGAAGTAGCCGCCGTACAGCCGCGCCTGCGAAAGGTGGGAGCGCACGCGTTCGTCCCACACGTCGTCGGGCAGGGTCACGATCCGCTCGAGCGTCTGCTCGATCCCGGGAAGCACGCTCCAGGCGACGCGGGCGTCGCGGAACGAGGCGCGCGTCGGGTCGTCTGCCTGCTGGGCCGCCGTCTCGAGGTACGAGGGGCTCGCGAGCTTGATGTCGATGTACGAACCGGGATAGTCCACCCCGTACCGCTCGATCCAGGCGAATCGTCCCGCCGCGGTCTCGGCGGCGAAGCGCTCGTCGTCGACGACGAAGTACACGTCGACGTCGGAGTCCGACCGCTCGCGCCCCTGCGCGACCGACCCGATCGCCACGACCGCCAGAGCGCCGGGCTGCTCGCGGACCGAATCGACATAGGCGCCCAGCGCCCGTTCGTGCTGCTCCACGTGTGCTCCCTCGCATCGGGTCGGGCACCACGCTACCGACACCTAGACGACCGACAGCCTACGATGGGATGGGAAACGCTTTCCGGTTGCGAGTGTCGAGAAGATGTCGTATCGTTGAAACGATTCAGCAACCGGATGGCCCGTCAGCGTCGACACCACGGCCGCACACGAAGGAACACCACGCCATGACGAGCGAGACCACACCGGCCGGACACGGGCGTCCGGAGGCCTCACCCAGCGCGCCGGCGCACCAGGGCGCGGGCGTGCGAAGGGTCTGCTTCCAGCTCCTGGTCCACCCTGAACTGCTCGACGAGTACGTCGCCCGCCACACCCCGGTCTGGCCCGAGATGCTCGCCGAGATCGAGGCCTCCGGCCGCCGCAACTACTCGCTCTTCCTGGGCGAGGGCGGGCGCCTCATCGGGTACTACGAGACCGACGACGACGAGGCGGCCCAGGCATACCTCGCCAACTCCGAGGTCGCCGGCCGCTGGGAGGCCGAGATGGGCCGCTTCTTCGTCGGCCTCGACGGCCGGCCCGATCAGGCGGCCACCCCCCTCACCGAGATCTTCCACCTCCACGACCAACTCGCCGCAGCTTCGGCCGCGGCATCCGACAACGAAAGCACCGCATCATGACGACGCTGTCACCCGACATCCTGTCCGCCCTCGAAGGCCAGGGCATCGAACTGCCGAGCTGGGCGTTCGGCAACTCCGGCACGCGCTTCCGCGTCTTCACGACGGCGGGGACGCCCCGCGACCCGTACGAGAAGATCGCGGATGCCGCGCAGGTCAACGCCTACACGAAGCTCGCGCCCAGCGTGGCCCTGCACATCCCGTGGGACAAGGTCGACGACTACGCCGACCTGCGCCGTCACGCCGAAGACCTCGGCGTGAGCCTCGGCACCATCAACTCGAACACCTTCCAGGACGAGGACTACAAGTTCGGGGCGCTCACGCACCACGACGACCGCATCCGCAACAAGGCGATCGACCACCACCTCGAGTGCATCGACATCATGGATGCCACCGGCTCGCGCGACCTGAAGATCTGGCTCGCCGAAGGATCGAACTACCCGGGGCAGGCCGACATCCGTGCGCGTCAGGACCGCCTGCAGGACTCGCTGCAGAAGATCTACGACCGCCTGTCGGACGAGCAGCGCCTCGTGCTCGAGTACAAGTTCTTCGAGCCGGCGTTCTACCACACCGATGTTCCCGACTGGGGCACGTCCTACGCGCAGGTCGTGTCGCTCGGCGACAAGGCGATGGTCTGCCTCGACACCGGCCACCACGCGCCGGGCACGAACATCGAGTTCATCGTCATGCAGCTGCTGCGCCTCGGAAAGCTCGGCTCGTTCGACTTCAACTCGCGCTTCTACGCCGACGACGACCTCATCGTGGGCGCCGCCGACCCGTTCCAGCTGTTCCGCATCATCTTCGAGGTGGTGCGCGGCGGCGGCCTCAACAACCCCGACGTGGCCTTCATGCTCGACCAGTGCCACAACGTCGAGGACAAGATCCCCGGCCAGATCCGCTCGGTGCTGAACGTCCAGGAGATGACGGCGCGCGCTCTGCTCGTGGACCGCGACGCCCTCGCCGCGGCGCAGCAGGCCAACGACGTGCTCGGCGCCAACGCCGTCTTCATGGACGCGTTCTACACCGACGTGCGTCCCGCCCTCGCCGAGTGGCGCGAGTCGCGCGGACTCGCCGCCGACCCGATGGCCGCCTACGCGGCATCCGGCTACCAGCAGCAGATCGCCGCGGACCGCGTCGGCGGCACGCAGGCCGGCTGGGGCGCCTGAAGCCGTAACCCAGACCCACCGGGGGTGCGGGATGCCGATCCCCGCTCCCCCGGTGCACCACCTCGATCCCGGCACCGATGCCGGGCCCGGACCCGAAGGATCCAGATGAGCGAGCCCTACTCCGCCGCCGACGGCCTCGTGCGCGTCTACCCTGCGCGTGAGCCCCACGGCACCGGACTCGTGTGGGCGCACGGCGGTGCGTTCGCGTTCGGCGACCTCGACATGCCCGAGTCCGACTGGGTCGCCGAACAGCTCGCGGCCCGCGGCACGACGGTCGTCTCGGTCGACTACCGCCTCGCCCCCGTTCCGGAAGGCTGGGATGCCGCCGGCCGGACGGGCGGCGGCGACCACTACCCCGCGGCATCCGATGACATGCTCGCCGCCTGGTCGTGGACCGTCGACAACGCGGGCCGCCTCCGGATCGATCCCGAGCGGCTGGCGATCGGCGGCACCAGTGCCGGGGGCAACCTCGCCGCCGGGGCGACGCTGCGCCTCATCGAACGGCGCGCGGTGACCCTTCCGGCCCTCGTGCTCCTCGCCTACCCCACGTTGCTCGCGGTGCAGCCGGCACCGGACGCCGCACTCCGTGCCGCGCTCGACGCGCAGCCCGAGGCCGACCGGTTCCGGCCGGAGATGGTGCGCGCCATGTACGAGAACTACCTCGGCGGCCCGATCGACGACGCGCCGCTCGCGGCGATCCCCGGGAACGCTCGCGCCGACGACCTCGCGGAGTTCCCGCCCACACTCATGGTCAACGGCGACGTCGACGAGCTTCGCGTCTCGGGTGAGGCGTTCGCCGCGTCGCTGCGGGCCGCCGGGCGTCCGATCGAGGTCGTCACCGAGCCGGGCACCGATCACGGTCATCTGAACCGCCCGCAGGAGCCCGCGGCATTCGTCACCCTCGATCGCTTCGCGACCCGCCTCGCCTCCCTGTCCCTCGCCGGTGCTCGCCCCGCAGCACCCGCCTCCGCTCCCGCCTCACTCGCCTGAGCGACATCAGCCACCCCAGAAGGAATCCAGCCATGACCAACCCGGCCGTCTCCGATCTCATCACCCGGTCCAACCGCCTCGGCGCAGACCCCAAGAACACGAATTACGCCGGCGGCAACACGTCGGCGAAGGGCACCGAGACCGACCCGGTCACCGGTGAGCCCGTCGAGCTGCTTTGGGTCAAGGGCTCGGGCGGCGACCTCGGCACGCTGAAGGAGCCGGGCCTCGCGGTGCTGCGCCTGGACCGCATGCGCGCCCTGGTGAGCGTCTACCCCGGCGTCGAGCGCGAGGACGAGATGGTCGCCGCGTTCGACTACTGCCTGCATGGCAAGGGCGGCGCCGCGCCGTCGATCGACACTGCGATGCACGGCCTTGTCGATGCCGCGCACGTCGACCACCTGCACCCCGACTCGGGCATCGCGATCGCGACCGCCGCCGACGGCGAGGAGCTGACGTCGAAGATCTTCGGTGAGAAGGTCGTATGGGTGCCGTGGCGGCGCCCCGGCTTCCAGCTCGGCCTCGACATCGCCGCGATCAAGGAGAAGAACCCGCAGGCGATCGGCTGCATCCTCGGCGGGCACGGCATCACGGCGTGGGGCGACACGTCCGAAGAGGCAGAGCAGAACTCGCTCTGGATCATCGAGACCGCCGCCGACTACATCGCACGCAACGGCAAGGCCGACCCGTTCGGAGGAGTCCGCAGCGGCTTCGAGGCGCTGCCCGAGGCCGAGCGCCGCGCCAAGGCCGCCGCGCTCGCGCCGACGGTCCGCGGCCTCGCGTCGACCGACAAGCCGATGGTGGGCCACTTCACCGACTCGCCTGAGGTTCTCGACTTCCTCGCGTCCGAGAAGGCCCCGGCCCTCGCCGAGCTCGGCACCAGCTGCCCCGACCACTTCCTGCGCACGAAGGTCAAGCCGCTCATCCTCGACCTGCCCGCCTCGGCTTCCGTCGAGGACTCGATCGCGCGGCTGACGGAACTGCACGAGGCGTACCGCGCCGACTACCAGGCGTACTACGACGCCCACGCGACCGCCGACAGCCCGGCGATCCGCGGCGCCGACCCGCTCATCGTGCTCATCCCGGGCGTGGGCATGTTCTCGTACGGCGCCAACAAGCAGACCGCGCGGGTCGCCGGCGAGTTCTACGTCAACGCGATCAACGTGATGCGTGGCGCGGAGGCGCTGTCGACCTACTCCCCCATCTCGGACGCCGAGAAGTTCCGCATCGAGTACTGGGCCCTCGAAGAGGCGAAACTGCAGCGCATGCCGAAGCCGAAGACCCACCAGGGCCGTATCGCACTGGTCACGGGCGCGGCATCCGGGATCGGCAAGGCCATCGCGACCCGCCTCGCGGCCGAGGGCGCGTGCGTCGTCATCGCCGACCTCGACCTCGAGAAGGCGCAGGCGGCTGCCGCCGAGCTCGGCAACACGGATGTCGCCATCGGCGTCGCCGCGAACGTGGCCGACGCCGACGCGATCCAGGCCGCCTTCGACGCCGCAGTGCTCGCGTTCGGCGGTGTCGACCTGGTCGTCAACAACGCCGGCCTGTCGCTGTCGAAGCCGCTGCTGGAGACCACCGAGAAGGACTGGGACCTGCAGCACGACGTGATGGCGAAGGGCTCGTTCCTCGTCTCGAAGGCCGCCGCGAAGATCCTCATCGAGCAGAAGCTCGGCGGCGACGTGATCTACATCTCGTCGAAGAACTCCGTCTTCGCAGGCCCGAACAACATCGCATACTCGGCGACCAAGGCCGACCAGGCCCACCAGGTGCGCCTGCTCGCGGTCGAACTCGGCGAGCACGGCGTGCGCGTCAACGGCATCAACCCCGACGGCGTGGTGCGCGGCTCGGGCATCTTTGCCTCCGGCTGGGGCGCCAACCGCGCCGCGACCTACGGCGTCAAGGAAGAGGACCTGGGCCAGTTCTACGCGAACCGCACCATCCTCAAGCGCGAGGTCGTGCCCGAGAACGTCGCCGATGCCGTGTACGTGCTGACCGGCCCTGAACTCAGCCGCACCACGGGCCTGCACATCCCGGTCGACTCCGGCGTCGCCGCCGCGTTCCTGCGATGACCCCGCGTTCTGTGCGTTTCGTCTCGGTCGCTGGCGCTCCCTCGCTCAACGACCGGGCCCAGGTCTCGGTCGTTGAGCGAGCGAGGAACGAGCGAGACGAAACGCTCGGGGGTACTCGATGACAACGGGCGGCGTGGTCGCTGCAGTCGATCTCGGCGCCACCAGCGGACGCGTCATGCTCGGCCACGTGGACGACGGGATGCTGCGCCTCGAGCAGGTCGCGCGATTCCCGAACGGTCCGGTGCCCGGGCCCGACGGTCTGCACTGGGACTTCTCCGCGCTGTACCGCCACATCGTCGACGGGCTCACCGAGGCGTTCCGACGAGAGCCGGGCATCGCGAGCATCGGCATCGACTCGTGGGCGGTCGACTACGGCCTCGTGCACCGCGACGAGCTGCTCGCCGAGCCGTTCCACTACCGCGACGAGCGCACCGAGCGAGGGGTTGCGGCGGTCCACGCCGAGGCACCGTTCGAAGAGCTCTACCGCCGCAACGGGCTGCAGTTCCTGCCCTTCAACACGCTGTACCAGTACGCCGTCGAGGCGCGACTCTCCGATGCCGACGTGTCGCTCCTCATCCCCGACCTCATCGCGTTCCTCCTCACCGGGGTACGTGTGGCCGAGCGCACGAACGCCTCGACCACGGGTCTGGTCGACGTGCGCACCGGCGAGTGGGACCTCGAGCTCGCCGCGCGACTCGGGATCCCGGCATCCGTCCTCCCGCCGTTGGTCGATCCGGGCGAGCATCTCGGCACGCTGCACGGTGAGGCGCGTGAGCGCGTCGGCGCGCCGCTCGAGGTGATCGCGGTCGGCTCGCACGACACGGCCTCCGCCGTCGTCGCGGTGCCGCTGAGCACCCCCGACGCGGCGTACATCTCGTGCGGCACATGGGGCCTCGTGGGTGTCGAGCTCGATGAGCCCGTCGTCAGCGACGCGGCGCGCGAGGCGAACTTCACGAACGAGGGCGGCGTCGACGGGCGCGTGCGCTTCCTCCACAACGTGACCGGGCTCTGGCTGCTCAGCGAGGCGGTGCGCACGTGGGAGGCCGAAGACGGCGCGGCGATCGATCTTCCCGGATTGCTGGATGCCGCAGCCCACGTCGCGGGCGACGTCCCGCTGTTCGACGCCAACGACCCGCGACTGTCGGCCCCCGGCGACATGCCCGCGCGCATCGGGGCCGTGCTCGCCGAAGGCGGCAGCCCGGCGCCGGCGACCCGCGAGGCGTTCGCGCGCACGATCGTCGAGAGCATCGCCCAGGCGTTCGCCGACGCCGTCGCGACCGCGGGCCGGCTCACCGGCCGCGAGATCGACGTGATCCACATCGTCGGCGGCGGGGCCCTCAACCGGCTGCTGTGCCAGGCGACGGCGGACCGCTCGGGGCTTCCCGTCCTCGCGGGTCCGGTCGAGGCGACCGCGCTCGGCAATGTGCTCGTGCAGGCACGGGCGCACGGCTGGTTCGGGCCGGACGCGACCCTGGACGATCTGCGCCGCGCGGTCTCGGCCGTCGCGGCTCCCGTACGTTACGAGCCGCGCGCGTAGTCCGTCGAACGGCAGGCGCCTGACCTGGTGCCGCAGACGTCCACCGCGCAGCAGCTGAAGGAGAGAGCACGTGACCGCATACGCAGCGGCGTTCGACTGGGCGCGACGGCAGGTCGACCAGGGGCGCCTGCCCACGGCGGTCCTGGGCGTCGCCACCCCCGACGGCGTGGCCGCGCTCGACGCGTTCGGCGCGACGGACGGCCGCCGGGCCACCGTCGACGACCCGTACTGGCTGTTCTCCATCACCAAGGTGCTGACGGGCCTGACCGCGGCGCGCGCCATCGAGCGCGGGCAGCTCACCACCGAGACGCCGCTGTCGTCGGCGATCCCCGAGTTCGGTGCCGGCCGCGACGACGTGGTGCGCCTGGGCCACCTCGCCAGCCACACCTCCGGCATCCGTGAACCGTCTCTCGACCCTGCCGAGGGGCTGCGCGCAGCGCTGCTGGCACCGGGTCGCGATTTCGCCGCCGGCACGGCATCGCGCTACTCGACCGTGGCGTTCGACGGCATCGCCGAACTGGTGCGGCAGCGCACCGGGCGGACATGGGATGCCGACATCGCGGCGTGGGCACCCGCGCTCGGCGCGACCGGGCTCACGCTCGACCCTGCCGCCGACCCGCACCGGGTCGTCGATGCGGAGCGTCTCGGTCTCGACATGCGCGGGTTCGCGAGCCACCGCAACCCCGGCGCCGGCATGATCGGCACCGCCGGCGACCTCCTCGCGCTCGGATCCGCGCTGCTGCGGATCGGACGGGGCGAGCGGGACGGCGTGGTGCAGCCCGCGACGCTGGCGATGATGCTGCGGCCGCTCACCGGCGACATCGCCCGTCTCGAGCCCTACCCGGCCCAGCGCGGCCAGGACTGGGGCTTCACCTTCAACCTCCGCACGCGAGCGCCCGGCCTCATCGACCGCGACGTCTTCGGCCACGGCGGCTGGGCAGGCACGGAGTTCTGGGTGCACCCGACCGCCGGCGTCGCCTACGTGCTGCTCACGAACCAGGCCGAACGGCCCGGCGTCGACGCCGACGAGCTCGACAACGCGGTGGTGTCGGGCGTCTGAGCCGCTGTCAGTCGGTGGCGCCGTCAGCTGCCCGCCGCTGTCGCCGCCGGCACGGCATCGGCTCGGGGGCCGAAGCCCAGATCAGCGACCCGGACGACCTGACCCCTCTCGAGTGAGCGGTTGCCCGCGAGTCCGACCGCGACCGCGGTGACGCCGTCGCGCCAGGTCGCCGCGTGTCCGAGCGGATCCTCCGCCGCCCCGCGGAACACCTCCGCCAGCAGGCGCGCGTCGCCGCCGCCGTGGGCCCCGTCACCCTTCGGGATCGCGACTTCGCGGGCTGGGCCGAAGTGGCTCTGCACGACGAGCCGCTCGCCCACCGCACGCACCGCAGCGCGCCCCACTCCGTCCGGCGTCGCGCTCGGGTCGACGATCGCCGTAGGACGACCGGAGGCAGCGAGCAGCACCTCGCCGCGTTCGACGACGCTCAGTTCCGCTCGGCCGTGTGTGCCGTTGATCGCGACGGTGTAGCCCTCCCATGGCGCGTGCGCGTTCAGTGCATACGACATCGAGGCTCCGCGGGCGTAATCCACGACGAGCGACAGGTTGTCTTCGATCGTGATGCCGGCGTCGAACACGTCGCGATCACGCAGATAGCCGTCGTGCGCCTCCTGCTCGAAGTACAGCCCGCGCAGGGCAGGATCCTCCCGAAGGTCGAGGCTGAACGCGTCGCGCAGCGGCGAGTCATCGGATCCGCGGATCGGGCGCGGGCCCAGTCCGCGGCGCGCGGCGTTGTCGGCACCGTAGAAGCGCAGTCCGCCGCTGGCGAAGACCCGCGTCGGCTGGTCGTCCAGCCACCAGTTGATCAGGTCGAAGTGGTGCGAGGCCTTGTGGATGAGCAGGCCGCCTGACTGCTCCTTGTCGCGGTGCCACCGGCGGAAGTAGTCGGCCCCGTGCGCCGTGTCGAGCACCCACTCGAAGTGCACCGACGTCACCTCGCCGATCTCACCGGAGCTCACCACCTGCTTGAGCGCGGAATTGCGCGGGGAATACCGGTAGTTGAACGTCATGGTGACGGCCCGGCCGCTGCGCTGTACGGCATCCGTGATCCGCCGCACCCCGTCCACCGTCGTGGTGAGCGGCTTCTCGACGACGACGTCCGCGCCCGCAGTGAGCGCGGCCACGATGTTGTCGGCATGCGTCCAGTCCGGCGACGTGATGATGACCCGGTCGATGCCGAACTCGGCGATCGCTTCAGCCAGGCTCTCGGGGGCGAAGCGCGGCGGCTCGGCGACGCCGCTGGTGCGCAGCCGCTCGGCGTACCAGTCGAGGCGGCCCGGGTTCGTATCGCACCACGCGACCAGCTCCGCCACCTCGGCATGCGGACCGATGATGGCATCGAGGTACATCTGCGCACGGCTGCCGGTGCCGACGATCGCGAAGCGGGTGCGTGGATGACGAGAGGCGCCGGTCACGGGGCACCCGTCCAGCTGCCGACCGCTCACATCATTCGCGCTCACTTGATGCCCGTCGTCGCGAAGCCCTTGACGAGATACCGCTGGCCGAGCAGGAAGGCGAGGAAGAGCGGAATCAACGACACGACTGACATCGCGAACATCGCGCCGTAGTTCGACGACGACTGCGCGTCGATGAACCCCTTGAGCGCGACCGAGACGGGGAAGTTCTCGCGCGTGCGCAGATAGATGAGCGGCCCGAAGAAGTCGCCCCACGTCCAGATGAACGTGAAGATCGCGGTGGTCGCGAGGGCGGGCACCATGAGCGGGAGCGTCACCTGGCCGAAGATCCGCGCGTGCCCCGCGCCGTCGATGCGGGCAGCCTCGAAGATCTCCTTCGGCAGTCCGCGGATGAACTGGACCATCAAGAAGATGAAGAAGGCGTCCATCGCAAGGAACTTCGGGACGATGAGGGGAAGGAACGTCTCCAGCCACCCCAACTCGCGGAAGATGATGAACTGGGGCACGAGCACCACGTGGAAGGGCAGCATGATCGTGCCGAGCATGATCGCGAACCAGGCGTTGCGGCCCCAGAACTTCAGCCGTGCGAAGGCGTACGCAGCAAGCGAGCACGAGACCAGGTTCCCGATGATCGCGCCCACCACGAGGATGCTGGAGTTGATCAGGAAGCGCCCGAATGGAAGCTGCTGCGACGTCCAGCCGTGCACGTAGTTCTCGAGTGTCAGCTCGGTGGTGAAGATGCCGAGGTCGGTGAAGATCTCGCTGTTGGGCTTCAGCGAAGACACCACCAGCCAGATGAGCGGGTAGATCATCAGCAGCGAGAGCGCGATGAGTCCGGCGTGCTTGAGCACCGACTGCACCGCGCCGGAGCGCCGGCGACGGCGTATGCGCAGGGCGTCCTCGTCGAGGGGTGGCGATGCGACGGGAGTCGGAGCCTCGTCGAGTGCGGTCATGGCGGATGGTCCTTCGGAGAGTGGGGCGGATGCTGGCGGGCGCAGTTCAGTCGTCATAGAAGACCCAGAACTTCGAGATCCAGAAGTTGAACGCAGTGAACCCCGCGATGACGATCAGCAGGAACCAGGCCATCGCCGAGGCGTAGCCCATGTTCAACTCGGTGAACGCCTCCTTGTACAGGTAGAGAGTGAAGAACATCGTCGAGTCCGACGGTCCTCCCGTGCCTCCCGAGACGATGTAGGCCTGCGTGAAGGACTGGAACGCGAAGATGATCTGAAGAACCAGGTTGAAGAAGATGATCGGGGTCAGCAGCGGCATGGTGATCGAGAAGAAACGTCGCACCCGCCCGGCGCCGTCGACCTGAGCCGCCTCGTAGTACATCTCCGGGATCTGGCGCAGACCCGCGAGGAAGATCACCATCGGCGACCCGAAGGTCCACACGTGGAGGATGATGATCGTCGCCAGCGCATAATCCGGATGGGAGATCCAGCCGGGGCCCTCGATGCCGAACCACGCGAGGAAGGCGTTGACGATGCCGTCCTTGCCGAACACCTGGCGCCACAGGATCGCGATCGCGACGGATCCGCCGAGGAGGCTCGGCAGATAGAAGATCGAGCGATAGAACGCCAGACCCCGCATGCCGCGATCCAGGAGCACCGCGACGGCGAGCGCCAGGGCCAGCTGCAGCGGCACCGACACCACCACGTAGGTCAGGGTCACACGCAGCGAGTTCCACAGACGCGCATCGCCCATCATCTCGGCGATGTTGTCGAAACCCGACCACCGTGGCGGCTGCAGGAGGTTGTAGTCCGTGAACGCCAGCAGGAGCGAGGCGATCATCGGTCCGATGGTGAAGACGACGAGACCCACGAGCCACGGGGCGAGGAAGAGGTAGCCCGCCTTGTTGTCGGGGTTCTTGGACCGAACGCCGCCATTCGCACCACGCCGGGCGTTGATCGCGATCTGGCGCAGCTCACCGATGCTGCTCACGAAGACCTCCTTGTCACGGTAAGCGAGAAACCGCTTTCACCGATTGCTCAGTATTACCCGACGAACTCGGCGACGTCAAACGGCGCGCGTCGCGTAATCCCGGGGCTCGCATCTACAGCACCCCTGCATCGACTCGATAACGGGGATACGACAACAATTGACAGAGCGCAATCGCCTTTGCTACTTTCCGTGAAAGCGATTTCTCGACCGCTTCTCGACGGCTGAGGCTCTCGAGGCGATGTGCCGCCGACGACGGTGCGCACGCGATACCTGACGAAAGAGGCGCAATGACGCGTAAAGCACGATCCGCCGGGATGCGGGTCACCCTGGGAACGACCCTCGTCGCGACGCTCGCACTCGCGGGCTGCGCGGCCGGCGGCGAGACACCGCCCTCCTCCGACGGCTTCGACCCTGAAGAGGAGATCGAGCTCCACATCGCTTGGTGGGGCAACGACGAGCGCTCCGCGATCATGGCGGAGGCCATCGATCTGTTCGAGGACGAATACCCGAACATCACCGTGGTGGAGGAACCCGTCGGCGCCCCCGATGACCTCTTCAACCGCCTCGCCACGGACTTCGCCTCCGGAACCGCTCCGGACGTCTTCGCCTTGGGCGGCGCCAAGCCGCAGGAGTACGGCGATGCCGGCGCGCTCTTGGATCTGTCGACGGTGAGCGAGCAGCTGCCGACCGAAAACTACCCCGACTTCACCCTCACCAACGCGACGGTGGACGACACGCTGTATGGGCTGCCTACCGGCGGAAACGCGATCGGCGTGCTGATCAATCCGGCGATCTTCGAGCAAGCGGGCGTCGACCTGCCCGACAGCTCATGGACATGGGAGGACTTCGTCGAGACCGCCGATGCGATCTCGGCGGGTGCGGGCGACGGGATCGTCGGCCTCGATCTGCGGATTCAGGACATCCTGGGCACGTACGTGGCGCAGTACGTGGACACCGGCATCTACGACTGGGACGGGGAGCTGGCTGTCGACGCCGAGACCATCCAAGCCTGGTACGAGATGGAGGAGGAGCTCGTTGCCGGCGGTGGGCTGCCCGATCCCTCGGTGATCGTCGAGCACTGGAACGTCACGCCCGACCTCACGCTGTTCGGCACTGGCCGGGCGGGGATGACCTTCGCCTACAGCAACCAGATCGCGACCTACGCGGCCGGGGCCGGCGGGGAGGTCGAGATCCTGACGCCTCCGACGTCGACCGACTTGTCAGGCGTGGCCGTGCTGCCCTCCCAGTTCTGGTCGATCGCATCGAGCACCGAGCACCCTGAGGCGGCCGCACTCCTCGTCGACTGGCTCCTGAACCAGCCTGAGGCGGCCGAGATCATCCTCGCCAACCGAGGCCTGCCGTTCAATCCCGATACCCTTGCGGTCGTCGAGCCGCTGCTCGCACCGGCCGATGCCCAGTCCGCGGAGTACCTGCAGACCGTGCTGGATGTCGGCGTGGTCGCGCCGCCGCAGCCGGCAGGGGGTGCCATCCTCAATGAGCTGTCGCAGCGCATCGAGTCCGACATCCTGTTCGGTAACACACCGGTCGAAGCCGGCGCGCAGCAGTGGGTCGATGAGCTTTCGGCCTCGCTCGCGGCCGACTGACCGACACAGTGTGATCTGGGCGGCTCCGCGTATGCGGAGCCGCCCAGATCGGCGAACGGATGCCGCAGGGCGGCGCCAGCCGGCAGACGCAAAGGCACGCGGAGACACAAGGGGGCACGATGACCGCGATCGACGAGGCGTTCGCACGCCTGCGGGCCGGCGACCCACTCACGCGCGCCGGCATCGGGGAAGGGCATCCGCTCCATAGCGATCTGACCCGGCGGGGCATCTCGTTCGCGGCGCTGGGGGGACGACTCGAGGAGCGCTGGCACCGAGCGTTGGCTGAGTTGGCGGAATGCGTGAGCCCGATGCGAGGTACGCCCGCGCTGCACGAGGGGGGCGTCTACCACGGTGCCTGGCTTGAGAGCACCGCGACCATCAGCGCCGAGCTCCTGGACCGGTTCGCACCGTCGGTCACGCGCACCACCCACCTGCTCTTCGCCGAGCACCAGCGCGCCGACGGGCTGCTCCCTTACAAGGTGACCGATGCCGGCCCGGCGTACTCGCAGATCCAGACCGTCACGCCCCTCGCGCGCTCCGTCTGGAACCACCACCTCCTGACCGGCCGCGAGGGCGCGCACGACCTCGTGTACCTCCGCCGCATGTACGACGCGATGGCCCGCAACGACGCGTGGTTGGCGGAGCATCGCGACACCCGCCGCACGGGGGCGGTCGAAGCATTCTGCACGTTCGACACCGGCCACGACCTCTCGCCTCGCTTCTGGCACGTTCCGGAGCGCTGCTTCGAGGGCGACGCTGCCCGCTACGATGCCGAAGTCCCCGGGCTGCCCTTCATCGCCCCTGACCTCACGGCGAACGTCGCCGCGCAGCGAGCCGCGCTCGCGCTGATCGCCGTCGAGCTCGGTGAGGATCCCGAGCCCTGGCGAGAGAAGGCCGAGGCCTCGCGTGCTGCTCTATTCGAGGAGTGTTTCGACCAGGGCGACGGCTTGTTCTTCGACCGCCTCGCCGACGGCACGCACCTGCGCCTCGCCTCCGACGTGCTGCTGCGGGTGCTGGCCTGCGGCATCGGCGACGATCGGCTCTTCGCCGACGCGCTCGAGCGCCACCTGATGAACACACGGCGCTTCCTGTCGCGCGCCGGCTTCACGTCCATCTCGATGGACGATCCCCGATTCGACGGCGACCACACCCGCAACTCCTGGGCGGGGCCGGTCAACTTCCTGACGCTCATCCGCGCCGCCCACGCCTTCGAGGCCCATGGCCGTATCGCCGAACTCTCACTGGTGCACCGCAGTGTGCTGGCCTCGGTCGCCGGCCACGACCGCTTCCCCCAGTGCCTCGACCCGTGGTCCGGTGACGCCGGGTACACCGAGAGGTACTCCCCGGCGATGCTGTGGCTGCTCGACGCGCTGGAGCGCGACTGCGGGATCCTCGCTCGTCCGGACGGCGAGGTCTGGCTCAGCGGCATGGCACCGACGCGCCTCGACCATGACCGGTCCGCCCGGGCCGTCGCGTCGGCGCGCGTCGTGGGCGGCTTCCGCTACGAACTCGCGGCCGACGATTCATCGGTGCACGTGCACCGCGACGGCGCGGCGTGGCTGCGATTCCCGCGCGGCTGGCGGGTGATCCTCGACACCGACGGCGAGGTGTCGGGAGTCGTCGGGATGTCGCCGTCGAACGTCGCGGGGGAGCTGCAGACGGAGACCTCGTCTCTAACCGTCACGCTCGCCCCGAACGAGCGCGTGGCCGTGGCGTCGAGCCGCATCGTCGCTCGCACCGCGCCGGGATTCACTCCGCCTCGGCACTGAGGCCGTACTAGGCACGCAGATGCGCACGCAGCACCTCCGACAGTCCTGCTCGCTGGTCGCATGCGTCGAAGCGGAACGATCCCGCCAGCTCGCGCACCTGCTCGAGGTCGGCGCCACGGAACCGGTCTGCGAACTGCTCCGCCAGCGGCTCGGCCAACAGGATGTGGCGCACCAGCACCGCGATGTGCGGCTGGCGGCCCCACGGATACGGCGCGTAGTCGGGGAACTCGCGGTCGAAGAGCGCATCGATCGGGTCGAGGACCTCGCGGATGCCCGCATCCGATCCGCCCCACGAGTCGATGCCGAGCCGCCGCTTCTTGTCGACCAGGTCGCCGACGAGCTGCAGGTACGCACTCTCAGGAGATGCGGTCACAAGTCCCTGCAGCCCGATGTCCTTGTACGTCCACAGCGCCCAACTGGCGCCGTGCTGGCGATAGACCTCGAGCTGATCCTGCAGCAGCTGCAGGCGCCAGTGGTCCTGGGAGCGATCCGACGAGTACACAGGCCCGAACTCGCCGATCCAGATCGGCGTGCCGGTGCGGCGCATGTACTCGGTGCGCCGCAGGAACGTCTGCTCGACGACGGAGCGATCGAAGTACTCGCCGCGCGTCACGCCGGGGTAGGCGGTCGCGCTGGTGATGCCCGGCAGCGCGTAGTCGTGGGCGGTGTAGACGGTGTTCGGCATGGGCTCGGCCCGCGCGTCGAGGAAGGAGAAGTCGGTCGAGTAGCGGTTGCCGTCGAGGAAGAGGACGTGGCCGGGGTCGACGGCGCGGATCGCACGTTCGAGCCGCTCGTAGAAGACCGGCAACACCTCGCCGGTCGGGTCGCTCGGCTCGTTGATCGGGTTGTAGCCGGCGACCTCGGGGCGGTCCTTGAACCGATCGGCGATCGCCTCCCACAGATGCACGACCCGATCCTGGAAGTGTCGCTGGTTCCAGAATTCGGCGATGTGGGTGGGATTGTCACTGTGCCAGTGCTGGTTCTGCCGACCAGGAAGAGCGTGCAGGTCCAGGATCGAGTAGATGCCGTGGCGCGCAAGCAGGGTCACGACACGGTCGAGCCGCTCGAAACCCTCCTCGTTCAGCTCGAACGGGACGGCGTCGTCCTCGAAGTGGCGGTAGTTGAACGGGATGCGCACGCTGTTGAACCCGAGCGCCGCAAGGTGCGCGGCATCCACCTCGTCGAAGAAGTCCCGCGAGAAGGCGTCGAAGAACGCATCGTAGGCCTCGCGGCCCATGCGGTCGAGCATGAGACGGCGGATCGCCTGCTCGTTCCCCGGGTAACCGGTGATGAAGTTCTCCATGTTCATCCAGCCGCCGAGACCCACTCCCGCCAGCCGCACCGGGGCACCGCCGGCGTCGACGAGGTCGGAGCCCCGCACAGCGAGGAAGTCGAGCATCGCCGTCCGATTTTGTTGCATGGGCCGAGTGTACAAGAAATCGCTTTCTCGACAAGCCTTCGAAACACCATCCCAGTGCGTCCGGAACCGTGGATTCTCCGGTGAAAGCGGTTTCGCACAGATAGGATGAGCCCAGGGCGTGCAGCCCGACGGCGTTACCGACATCACGAAAGGGGTCCGCGTGGTCAGACGCACCAGAGCGACGACGATCGCCGAGGTCGCGCATCACGCCGGGGTCTCCCCGGCCACCGTGTCGCGCGTGATGAACGACCGCTTCCTGGGCGAACCGAAAATCGCCGAGCGGGTGCGCGCGTCCGCCCGCGAGCTGGACTACTCACCCAACCACCTGGCGCGCAGCTTTGCGCTCGGGCAGACCAACGCCATCGGGTTCCTCGTACCCGATCTGGGGAACCCGTCGTTCCAAGCCGTGCTGTCGGGGCTGAGCAAGGCCGCGGGCGACGAGGGCTATCGCGTGCTGGTCGCGGATTCGGCGGAGTCTGCCGAGGACGAGCCGCTCCTCGCCGCCGAGATCCGCCGGCGGTGCGACGCGCTCGTGCTGTGCGCACCGCGAATGGCCGAGGAGGCGCTGGTGCGTGCCACTGAGTCGCTCGGTCCCGTGGTGCTGATGAACCGGTCGAGCACTTCAGTCACCGCTCCGACCCTCTCGGTCGACTCGCGCAGCGGGTTCGAGGCCCTCGCTCGCCACGTGTACGCACTTGGCCACCGCCGCCTAGCGTACGTCGAAGGGCCAGCGGGGGTAGCGAACGAGAAGCGGCTACGTGGCCTCGCCGACTTCCAGGAGTCGGTGAAGGGGGTGACCGTCGAACGAGTCACCGGCGGCGCGGGCAGCGAGCACGGTCTCGCCGCAGTCGACGCCGTCGTGCGCACGCGGGCGACGGCGGCCCTCGCGTTCAACGATCTCGTCGCCGTCGGCCTCGTGCACGGACTGGTCGAGCGCGGCGTGCACGTCCCCGACGACATCTCGGTGACGGGGTTCGATGACATCCCGTTCGCGCGTTTCATGTCGCCGTCACTGACGACCGCGTCGGTACCCCACGAGGTTCTGGGCGCCCTTGCCTGGGCGCGGATGCGGGCGCTGATCGAGGGTTCGACACCCGATCACGACGTCGTCTTCCAGCCCCGGCTCGAAGTAAGGCGTTCGACAGCGGCTCCGGGCAGATAGCCGGCGCTCGGTCGCCCCGCCGGGTCCGTCGCGACGCGGATGATCAGCTCCGGTCGGTGATCCTTCGCGCACGGTGATGCCGCCCGTCAGGCAGCCGATTCGGCGGGGCCCGTCAGGGCGCCGACGTCGACGTCCGCACCTTCAGCTCGATCTCGAAGCCCTCGTGCACCGGCTCCGTACGCCCGGCGAAGCGCTCGAGGAGCATCTCGACGGCCCTCGCGCCCATGGCCTCGCCCGGCTGGTGCACGGTGGTGAGGCCCAGAGCGGGGTGGGATGCCATCGGCACGTCGTCATAGCCGACGACCGAGAGCGGCCGCCCGAGCTCGGCGGCGGCGCGCATCGCGCCGAAGGCGAGCTCATCGTGAGCCGCGAACACCGCCGTCACGGGCGTGCCCGCCTCCAGCGTGCGCCGCACGACCTCGTAGGAGTTCCCTTCCCCTTCGTCGGTGCGCCAGACGACGGCGCGGTCGCGGTGGCCCGCGGCTTCCATCGCCGCGGCATACTCCCGCAGGCGCACGCCGTGCGGAAACGGCTCGGCGTGGTCGGACTCGGGCAAGGTGAGATGGGCGATGTGCGTGTGCCCGAGGGCCAGCAGGTGCTGCATCGCAGCCTGCGCCCCGGCCGCGTCGTCGCCGGCGACCACGTCGTAGCGGTCGGACGTGTCGTGGCGTCCGAACATCACGACGGGGACCGACGCCGAGATCCGCTCCAGCCCCGCCTCGTCGACACGGGGCGAGACGGCGATGAGGCCGTCGACCTGGCGGTCCACCAGCGCCTCGAGAGCGCGCAGCCCTTCCCGTGAAGCCGCCTCGGCAGGGGCGATGATGAGCTGGTACGGCGTGCCCTCGAGTGCGCCCGTCGCACCCCGCACGATGCGCGCGAAGAAGTGGTTCGCGAGGTCGGGAAGCTCGATGCCGAGGGTGTAGGTGCGCCCGCGCATCGCCCGTGCCGCGATCCGCGGGCGGTAGTTCAGCTCGGTCATCGCCGCCGTCACGCGCGCGCGCATCGCATCGCTGACGCCGTACGCGTCACGCAGCACCTTCGACACGGCCGCACGCGACACGCCTGCCGCCAGCGCGACGTCTTCGATGGTCGCCGCACGCGGTCGAGGGACACTCATGAGACGAGGGTAGTGGCGGGGGGCGCAGCGACGCCGGAGGGGACGGCGCGCGCTGTCACCGCCCTCTCCGGCGCCATGGGCTACTTCACCGAGAAGGACGCCTCGGCCTCGGCGCCGACCGAGCCGCCGACCGTCACCGTGTAGGTGCCGGGTGCGGTCGACCATGCCGACGCGTCCGCGTCCCAGTACTCGAGCAGGTGCATGTCGGCGAGGTCCTCGGCCGACAGCGTCACCTGCACGTTGCGGTGCTCCCCGGCCGCGAGCGTCACGCGCTCCCAGCCGATCAGCCGCTTCGAAGGCTCACCCGAGGCGTCGGGCAGCTCGAGGTAGACCTGGGCCACCTCGGTGCCGGCGACGTCACCGGTGTTGGTGAGCTTGAACCGCACCCGGATCTCTTTGTCGCCCGTTGTCGACTGCGGGGTCACCGTCACCTTGTCGTACGAGAACTCGGTGTAGCTGAGACCGTGTCCGAACTCGAACAGCGGCTCGATGCCTTGCGCCTCGTACCAGCGGTAGCCGACCTGCAGGCCCTCGCTGTAGTCCACCTGGCGGATGCCGGATGCGTCCAGAACGCCGGGGTACTGCGCCTCCGAACCGGCGGTCGGCGTGTCGGCGAGCGAGACGGGGAACGTCATCGGCAGCTTTCCCGAAGGGTTCGCATCTCCGTACACGAGTGCCGCGAGAGCCGGGCCGAACTGCTCACCCGAGTGCCACGCGTGGAACACGGCGTCGACGTCGTCGATCCACGGCATCTCGACTGCGGAGCCCGCGTTGATGACTGCCACGGTGGAGGGAGCGGATGCCGCGACCGCCGCGATGAGCTGGTCGCCGTTGCCGTCCAGCCGGAGGTCGGGCAGGTCCTGACTCTCGCCCATCGTGTAATGGCCGAACACGATCGCGACATCGGCAGCGGATGCCACCGCGGCGGCCTGCGCCGCGTCGGCCCCGTTGTCGTACACGACCTCCCCGCCGGCCTGGGTCACGCGCTCGGTGAGGGCGGAGAGCGGGTCGACGAGAGCGTTGCAGTTCAGCACGGGTCCGCCCGGGCCGAACGGGAAGTCCCAGCCGCAGCCGGTCTTCGCGCTCACGTCGCCGGTCGGGACGCTCGACGCGGTCTGTCCGATGACAGCGACGGTGAGATCCCCCGCGGTCAGGGGCAGGGCGCCGTCGTTCTTCAGCAGCACCGTGCTCTGCTCGGCGATCTCGCGGGCGAGCGCCTTGTGCTCCGGCGTGGAGACGTCGGCGACGGGCGTCGCGGGCACCGGGTGGTCGAACAGACCTCCCCCGATGTAGGAGCGCACGACGCGGAACGCGGCTTCGTCGATCCGCTCCTGCGTGATCTCACCGGCGGCCAGTGCGGCATCCAGACGTGCGGGCGTGAACCAGCGCGGCCGGTTCAGCTCCTGATCGAGGCCGGCGTTCAGCGAAGGAGCGGTGGAGTGCACCGAGCCGAAGTCGCTCATCACGTAGCCCTCGAACGGGTAGTCCTGACGCAGGCTCGTGGTGAGGATCTCGTTCTCGCACGCCCAGGCGCCGTTGACCTGGTTGTACGAGCACATGAGGCTGCCGGGATCGCTCTTGCGCACGGCGATCTCGTACGGCAGGTCGTAGATCTGCTTGAACGTCCGCTCATCCATGTTCGACGAGCTGGACTGCCGGGCGAGTTCCTGCTCATTCGCCACGTAGTGCTTGAGGTTCGCGATCACCGGCTTGTCCGGGTTCCCGTCCTCGAGGCCACGGACGTTGGCCGCAGCCATGAGACCGGAGAGCACGGGATCCTCGCCGAAGTACTCCGACCCCCGGCCCGACAACGGCGTGCGGCCCGAGGCGATGCCCGGTCCGAGGACGACGGCACTGCGCTTGTCGAAGGACTCGCTGCCGTGCGCGGTCGCCTTCTGCTCGCCGAGCTCGAGGTTCCACGTCGCCGCGACGGCGATGGGCCCGGGCCACGCGGTGGTCCCTGCCGATTGGTAGACGCCGTCCGGGCCGTTGGCGTAGACGACCACCGGCGTGCAGGCGACCTGTGCGGGGTACACCACCGGCGCCTCACCCGCGAACCCGGGATTCCACGTCGTGCGGACGGGGTCGTTCGCCGGCTGCTCGACCAGCCAGCGGTACTTCTGGTGCTGCGAGCTGGCATCGAGCAGCGCCTGGGCCCGTTCGTCGGCGGACTTCGACGAATCCATCCACGGCACCGTCGCGCAGTCCACCGCGGCGGCCGGCGCGGCGACCGCGACCACCGCCCCCGTGCTCACCAGCGTGGCGCCCAGCAGCACCGCGATCACACGTCGACGCCCGCGCGTTCGGCGCGGCCGTCGGTCTTTCTCGGACAACGTCATCGTCGTTCCTCTCCGTCGAGGAGCGATCCGTAGACCGCTCTACATGTGTAGACCGCTCTACGGTGACACGCGGCATGCGTGACGTCAAGGTTCTGCTCGCACGACCCAAGAGCGGACCGGTGGATGCCGCGGCCGCGAGCGGCGCCCACCTCGGTCGCCCTCACACCCCGTCGGGCGCAGCGGTGCGATGTCAAGACCCCGTCCCCGGGCATCCTTCCGGGGCTAGCGTGTCTGCATGGACGAACCGCGAACCGAAGACCAGACGCCCGGCGACGGCACCCCCGGCGACGAGAGGCCCCGCAGCGGCGACGAGAACCCGGTCGGCGGCGACGAGACCACCGAAGAGCAGCTGGAGGCCGACAACCCCGTCGAAGCCGACACTCTCGAGACCCTGGATCCCGACAACCCCCCGGCCTGACCAAGCGGTCGGTGACGACCGCCCCTACGCCTCGCGGGTGATGGTCACCTTGACGTGCAGGTTGCTCTTGAAGGGTCCGGCGTAGACGCCGCGCAGCGGCGGGACGTCGCCGTAGTCGCGTCCACGACCGACCAGCACGTGCCGGTCGCCGATCTCGATGTTGTTGGTGGGGTCGAAGCCCTGCCACTCCCCCGCGAACCACTCGATCCACGCGTGCGACTCGCCGGTGACGGCGACGCCGACCTCGGCCGACGGCCGCGGGTGCAGGTAGCCCGAGACGTAACGCGCCGGGATGCCGACCTCGCGCAGGGCGCCCAGGGTGACGTGCGCGATGTCCTGGCAGACGCCCTTGCGCGCCTCCCACGCCTCGCTCGCCGTCGAGTGCACGCCGGTGATGCCGTGCATGTACTCCACGGCGTCACCGACCGCGACCGAGATCGCGTGTGCCGCCCGGCCGGGGTGGTCGTGCTCGGCGGCGATGCTGCGCGCGAGCTCCGCCACCTCGGCGTGGGGGCGCGTGCGCCCGGTCTGCGACAGCTGCTCGACCGTCTCGATCGAGCGGGACGACTCGCGAGCGAGGTCATCCCACGTGAGGTCGATGTGCTCGAGCGGACGCGGGCGCACCTCGACCAGCGAGCGGGCGGTGATCGTGAGCGACGAGTGCGGCGACAGCACGTCGAATGCCGCGACCCTCGTGCCGAAGTAGTCGACGTACTGGTTGACGGATGTCGACGGCTCGATGTCCAGCGACGAGTTCAGCACGAACTGGCTGTCGGTGGAGCCCGGCAGCATGCGGGCCTCGTTGTACGAGGCCGTCACGTCGCCGAGATAGCTGAAGCCCGTCTGGTGCTCGATGCGGAGTCTCTTCATGATCGCCGCCCCGGTCGCTGTGGTTCGACAGGCTCACCAACCGGTCGAAGGGTCATGAGATCTCTCCGATCCAGCTGGGCTCGGCCTGGGTCGGGAAGAACCGGCCGCGGATCGCCTCGGATGCCTCGCGCGTGACCGTCTGCACGCGGTCCATCTGCGTCGGCAGCTCGCCGAGGATCTCGGAGATGGGCCGGTACTCGAGATCGTTGCGGATCTGACCGAGCGCCCGCAGCACCGTGTTCGAGTGGCCGACCCGGTCGGCACGGGGGTCGATGGCGCTCATGCACTCCTCGGCGCGCTGGATCGAGTAGATGATCGAGCGCGGGAACAGCCGGTCGAGAAGGAGGAACTCGGCCGCGTTGCGGGCGCTCGGCATGCCGCGATACGTGCGGAGATACGCCTCGTACGCGCCGCACGAGCGCAGGATCGTCGTCCACGACGGACCGGATGCCTCGGTCAGCGACCGCGTCGCGAGCAGGCGCGCCGTCATGTCGGTGCGCTCGATGCTGCGGCCGAGCGTGAAGAACTGCCACGCTTCGTCCCGGCTGGTGGACGAGTCCACGATGCCGACGGCGAGCGCCGCGCGCTCGCGCACCCACTGGAAGAACTCGTGCACCCGGTCGTTCTGCAGGCGCCGCGGCATCCGTGCATTCGTGGTGTTGAGGGTCTCCCACAGCTCCGACGAGACGATCTCGCGCGCTCGCCGGGCGTTCTCGCGGGCCGCGGTGAGGGCGTAGGCGATGCTCGACGGGTTCATGCGGTCGACGGCGAGACGTGCCAGCACGTCTTCGCGGCGGACGTGCTCGACGCCGGGCGGCGGGGCGGACCCCATGACGCTGAGGAGCGACCGGCACGCGGTGTCCTCGTCGATCCACGGGTCTTCGAGCAGGAGCTGCAGGTGCACGTCGAGGATGCGCGCCGTGCCGTCGCTGCGCTCGATGTACCGCCCGATCCAGAACAGGCTCTCCGCGATGCGACTCAGCATCCCCGCTCACCACCCGACATGTCCCGATTTCGGTCGTTGCCGCGCTCTGCTGCGGAGGATTCTGGGACATGCTCCGCCGGGATCGGGACACGGCGGGGGGAGGAGACGGATGCCGCGACCGCACCCTGCTGCTGTTGCTGCTGCTCCTGCTGCTCGACGCGCGAGCGCGGGCGGTCGTGCGGCGAGTGGGTCGGCTCGGTCTGGGGGTCGTAGATGATCGGGATGGCCGCGGTCACCGTCGACGCCTGGTCGGCGACGAGCTCGGGCACGCCGCGGCCGTGGCCGTACTCGACCTGCCCCGGTGCGGAGCCGCCGACGATCCACGTGTCCTTCGAACCACCGCCCTGGCTGGAGTTGACGACGAGCTGGCCTTCCGGCAGCGCGACGCGGGTGAGGCCTCCGGGGAGCACCCACACGTCCTCGCCGTCGTTGACCGCGAAGGGCCTCAGGTCGGCGTGGCGCGGGCGCATGCCGTCCTCCACGAGGGTGGGGATCGTCGACAGCATGACCACGGGCTGCGCGATCCAGCCGCGAGGGTCGGCGCGCAGGAGCTGCCGGAGCTTCTCGAGCTCGGCCGGCGAGGCATCCGGTCCGACGACCAGCCCCTTGCCGCCAGAGCCGTCGACCGGCTTCACCACGAGCTCGTCGAGCCGGTCGAGCACCTCTTCGAGGGCCCCCGGGTCTTCGAGCCGCCACGTGTCGACGTTCTTGAGGATCGGCTCCTCGGCCAGGTAGTAGCGGATGAGGTCGGGCACGTAGGTGTAGAGCAGCTTGTCGTCTGCGACGCCGTTGCCCACCGCATTGGCGATCGTGACGTTGCCCAGGCGTGCGGCGAGCATGAGCCCCGGCGCACCCAGCATCGAGTCGGCGCGGAACTGCAGCGGATCGAGGAACTCGTCGTCGACCCGGCGGTAGATCACGTCGACGCGCTTGGGTCCGCGGGTGGTGCGCATGAACACCTTGCCGCCGATGCAGAGCAGGTCGCGGCCCTCGACGAGCTCGACGCCCATGAGCCGTGCGAGCAGCGTGTGCTCGAAGTAGGCGGAGTTGTAGACGCCCGGGGTGAGGACGACGACGTTCGGGTCCTCGATGCCGGCCGGGGCCGAGGCGCGCAGCGCCGCGAGCAGCTTGTTCGGGTAGTCGCCGACCGGACGCACCCGCATCGAGACGAAGAGCTCGGGCAGGGTCTGCGCCATCACCCGGCGGTTCGAGATGACGTAGCTGACGCCCGACGGCACGCGCACGTTGTCTTCGAGCACGCGCATCTCGCCGTGCTCGTCGCGGATCAGGTCGATGCCCGACACCTGGATGCGCACGCCGTTGGCGGAGTGGATGCCGGCGGCCTGACGATAGAAGTACTGCGAGCTCGCGATCAGCCCGGCGGGAAGCACCTCGTCGCGCACGCAGAACTGGTGGCCGTAGGCGTCGTCGAGGAAGGCCTCGAGCGCCCGCACCCGCTGCTTCACGCCGGCCTCGATACGCGACCACTCGTCGAACGTGATCACGCGGGGCACGGCATCCAGTGGGAACGGCCGCTCCTCGCCCGCGAAGTCGAACGTCACGCCCTGGGCGAGATACGAGCTGGCGAGCGAGTCGGTGCGGCCGCGCAACTCGTCCTGGGTCATCTGGGCGAGCGCCTGGTACAGCTCTCGATAGGCCTCGCGGGACTCGGCCGGTGCACCCGGGTGAGCCGGGTTCCCGAACATCTCGTCGAACGCGGGAACCCCCGAGGGCGTCTTGCGCGGCGCCAGCGTGGAGCCGTAGCCGTCGAACAGATCACCCATCCGGACAGCCTAACCGGGACCGTGTTGCCGCGGTGTTTCGACGGATGCCGGGGGCCGTCGCGGGGTGCGATCCCCGGCGATGAGGTGACATCGGGCGCCGGCCGCGCCCCACCTGTGCCATCGGGCGGAGGAGGGTCTGTAAGAACCCCGTAATCCCGACACCGCCCGCCGCGCGCCCGCGAACCATACGCTGGCACCATGGCTGCGACCCGATCGGCCGGACCTGCACCGGCCCCCCTGACGTGGGTCGCGGGCGTGGCCGCCGTGCTGCTCGCGGCGGGGCTCGGCGAGTTGGTCGCCGTCGTCGTCAACCCCGCGTCCAGTCCGGTGGCCGCGATCGGCGCCGCCCTCATCGACATCGCCCCGCCGTGGGCGAAGGACACCGCGATCGCGCTGTTCGGCACCGCCGACAAGATCGCCCTGATCGTGGGCATCGCGCTCGTGATGCTCGCTCTCGCCGCACTCGCCGGCTGGCTCCAGTCGCGCCGGCCACCGTGGGGCGTCGTCCTGATCGCCGTCTTCGGCATCACCGGCGCGCTCGTGGCCGCGACCCGACCCGGCGCCGGCGCGCTCGCCTGGCTTCCGGCGCTCGTCGCCGGTGCGGTGGGCGCCGTCGCTCTCTGGCTGCTGGTGCGGCTCCTGGATCCGACGGCCGCACCGCACCGCGCCTCGGGCCGGCGCCAGGACGCGGAGGCCGCGACCACGCGCGCAGCTTCTGATCCGCCGGTGCGGATGGATGCCGCGGCGCCCGCTGCTGCGACATCCACACCCGGCGCCTCACCCGACCTCCCCGCCGATGCGGATCCGGGCCGCCCGGCCGGCACCACCACCCTCGACCGCGACCCGAGGCCGCTCGAGCCGCCCAGCCGCCGCACGTTCTTCGCGTGGGCGGGCGCCGCGGCGGCGGCCGGCATCCTCGCGACGGTCGTCGGCGTGCGCGGCGCGACGTCTGCGACGGTCGCGGCCGTCCGGCGGGCCGTGAAGCTCCCGCAGCCGGCGGTCGAGGCAGCCGCCGTGCCCACCGGGGCGGAGCTCGACCTGCCGGGCCTGGCCGACGTCGTCACGCCGAACGACCGGTTCTACCGCATCGACACCGCCCTCATCGTGCCCGAGGTCGATCCGGCCGACTGGCGCCTGCGCGTGCACGGCATGGTGGCGAACGAGTTCGAGCTGACGTGGGACGAGCTGCTCGCGCTGCCGGTGGAGGAGTCGTGGACGACCCTCGCCTGCGTGTCGAACGAGGTCGGCGGCACGCTGATCGGCAACGCCCGCTGGCTGGGGTACCCGATCCGCGAGCTGCTCGCCCGGGCACGGCCCACCGCGGATGCCGACATGGTGCTGTCCCGGTCGATCGACGGGTTCACGGCATCCACTCCCCTCGAGGCCCTCACCGACGACCGCAACGCCATCCTCGCCGTCGGCATGAACGGCGTCCCGCTGCCGACGGAGCACGGCTTCCCGGTGCGCATGGTGGTGCCGGGCCTCTACGGCTACGTGTCGGCGACGAAGTGGGTCGTCGATCTCGAGGTGACGCGGTTCGATCTCGCCACCGCGTACTGGACGACGCGCGGGTGGTCGGAGCGGGGCCCGATCAAGCTGCAGTCCCGCATCGACGTGCCGCGTGGCGGCCAGGACCTGAAGGCCGGGGAAGTGGTCGTCGCGGGCGTGGCGTGGCAGCAGCAGGTGGGCGTGGAGGGCGTCGAGGTGCGCATCGACGAGGGCGAATGGATGCCGGCGACCCTCGCGACGGCCATCTCGGACGACACGTGGGTGCAGTGGAGCTTCCCCTGGACCGCGACGCCGGGCGACCACGTCATCCAATGCCGCGCCACGAGCAAGGCAGGAGAGGTGCAGACCCCCGAGACCGCGCCGGTGGTTCCGGACGGGGCCACCGGCTGGCACTGGCGCACGGTGTCGGTCTTCGACTGACCGCCGCAGCGGGCGCCGTTCCGGGTCAGGCGGCGAGCACCACGCGGAGCTGCTCGACCGCCCAGTCCAGCTCGGTGCCGCGGATGACGAGCGGCGGCGCGATGCGGATCGTCTGGCCGTGCGTGTCCTTGACGAGGACACCGCGGCCGATGAGCCGCTCGGCGATCTCGCGGCCGGTGCCCACGGCGGGGTCGATGTCCACGCCCGCCCAGAGTCCCACGACGCGGATCTCGGTGACGCCGTGGCCGACGAGCCCCTGCAGCCTCGACTCGAGGTGCTCACCGAGGAGCTTCGCGCGACGCTGGAACTCGCCGGTCTGCAGCATCTCGACGACGCGCAGGCCCACGGCCGCCGCGAGGGGATTGCCGCCGAACGTCGAGCCGTGCTCGCCCGGGCGGATCACGCCCAGCACGTCGCGGTCGGCGGCGACGGCCGAGAGGGGAAGGATGCCGCCGCCCAGCGCCTTGCCGAGCAGATAGACGTCGGGCACCACGCCTTCGCGGTCGCACGCGAACGTCTCGCCGACGCGGCCGAGGCCCGACTGGATCTCGTCGGCGATGAGCAGCACGCCGCGGCGGGTGCAGATCTCGCGGACCTTACGGAGGTATCCCTCCGGCGGCACGACGACGCCGGCCTCGCCCTGGATCGGCTCGATGAGCACGGCGACGGTGTCAGCGGTGATCGCGGCGTCGATGACGGCGGCGTCGCCGAAGGGCACCGAGACGAATCCGGGGGTGAACGGCCCGAAGTCCGCCCGCGCCTGCGGGTCGTCGCTGAAGCCCACGATGGTGGTCGTGCGGCCATGGAAGTTGCCGTGCGCGACGATGATGCGCCCGGCATCCGGAGCCACGCCCTTCACCCGACGGCCCCACGCGCGTGCGACCTTGATGCCGGTCTCGACCGCCTCGGCGCCGGTGTTCATCGGCAGCACCAGCTCCTTGCCGCACAGCGCGGCGAGCGCGGCCGCGAACGGGCCGAGCCGGTCGTTGTGGTACGCGCGACTGGTGAGCGTGAGACGGTTCAGCTGCTCCTGTGCGGCGGCGAGGAGCGCCGGATGCCCGTGCCCGAAGTTGAGCGCCGAGTAGGCCGACAGCAGGTCGAGGTAGCGCTTGCCCTCGACATCCGTCACCCACGCGCCCTCGCCGCGGGAGATCACCACGGGCAGCGGGTGGTAGTTGTGCGCGACGTGCTCCTCTTCGGCGGCGATGATCTGGCTCATCGCCGCGTCGACCGAGGGGATGGTGGCGGTCATGGTGCTCCTCTTTCCCGCCGTCAGCGCCGCAGCTCGAGCGTGCAGCACTTGATGCCGCCGCCGCCGAGCAGCAGCTCGGACAGGTCGACGAGCACCGGGTTGTAGCCGCGCTCGCGCAGCTGCGCCTCGAAGCCCTTGGCCCGCGGCGAGATGATGACGTTGCGGCCGTCGCTGGCCGAGTTGAGGCCGAACACCGCGCCGTCGGCGTCGGCGACGCGGATCGCGTCGGGGTAGCGCTCGGCGAGGATCGCCTGGCTGCGCTCGTCGAACGCGTGCTCGAGGTAGGCGATGTTGGCCTTCTCGACGCCGCCCGGACCCTCGACCGGATCGAGCACCGAGATGGCGGTGTCGAGGTGGTAGAACCGCGGATCGACGAGGTTGAGGCTGATGACCTCCTTGCCGAAGACGTCGGCGAGCTCGCGGTGGCTGTCACCCGTCGAGCGGAAGCCGGTTCCGGCGAGGATCGTGTCGCCCACGAGGAGGAAGTCGCCTTCGCCCTCGTTGACCTCGACGGGCTCGGCGACCTCGAAGCCGTTGGCGCGGAACCAGTCCATGAACGCCGGACCCTCGGGCACGCGCTCCTGGAACCGGAACTTGGCCCCATAGGCGACGTTGTCGATGACGAAGCCGCCGTTGGCGGTGTAGACCATGTCGGGCAGGCCATCGATGGGGTCGATGAGGTGCACCTCGTGCCCGAGCGCGACATAGGTGTCGTACAGCGCCTGCCACTGCCGCACCGCGAGGGCGGTGTCGGTCGGGTTCGTGGGCACCATCCACGGGTTGATCGTGTAGCTCACCGTGAAGTGCTCGGGGCGGCACATCAGGTAGCGGCGGACCTGCTGGATGCGGCCTCCGTCGGCGGCGGGCACGGCCGCTGAGCCTGTCGAAGGGGCGGGCGCGGTGTTCTGCGTGGACATCTTGCTCCTGTACGAGGGGCGGCGGACGCTGTCCAGGGGCCCGGCGGAGCTGCGGAAGCCGGCAACCGGGCACGCCGCGACCATTCTCTCACGAAGGTTGTGCGCGCCCTGGGAGCCGGTCACCCGTCCCGTTCACGCGCGCGCCGCAGCATCAGCCCGCCGTCACGACCACCTTGCCCACCACGTGGCCGGCGGCGACGTGCGCCAGGGCGGCGGGCGCGTCGCCGAACACGAACGTCTGCTCGATCACCGGGCGCAGCGACCCGGCAGCGGCGAGCGCCACCAGTTCGGACAGCACCTCGGGCTTCGCCGTCGCGGCGAGCGGGCGAAGAGGCCGTCGCGAGCCGATCGACAGGAGAGCGGCGCGCATGATCCTGCCGATCGGTCCCAGCACACGACCGCCCTCTCCCGACACCAGCACGACCCGGCCGCCGTCGCGCGCGAGGCGCTGCAGCACGCGCAGCGGCGCGGTGCCGGCGATGTCGACGACCACGTCGAACGTGCCGTCCTCGAGCTCGGGAGCACCGGGCTGCACCCGGTGATAGTCGAATGTGCGCGCGGCGCCGAGTCCCCCGACGACCGCGCGGCTGCGCTCGCCGCACAGCGCCCAGACTTCTGCGCCCCGCAGCGCGGCCAGCTGCACGACGAACGTGCCGACGCCGCCCGAGGCGCCGATGACGAGCACGCGATGACCGGATGCCGCATCCCCGCGGGCGAGCGCCTGCCACGCGGTTCCACCCGCGACAGGCAGCGCCGCGGCCACGCCGGGCGCGAGCGCCCCCGGCCGGGACACGAGCCGGGAGGCCGGTGCGAGGGCGTATGCCGCCAGTCCCCCACCGGCGGGGAGCTCGCAGACCACCTCATCGCCGACGGAGACGCCGGTCACGCCGTCGCCGATCGCGACCACGGTGGCCGCGGCATCCATTCCGCGCACGGGCTGGCGCGGCCGGTGCAGAACGAACGCGAGACGCACGAGGAGGGGCTCACCGCGCATCACGCGGATGTCGCCGTTGTTGAGGCCCGTGGCGCGCAGCCGCAGCAGCACCTCGCCGCGTCCGGGCGCCGGGACGTCGACCGTCTCCCGCCTGACGGCGTCGGCCTCGCCGTAGCGATGCTGGGTCCAGGCGGGCATCGTGTCGGTGCCGAGCGCCGTGGGGGTGTTCGCGGACATGTCATTCCTCCGGGTAGTCGAAGAGGTCGTCGAGGCCCACGCCGAAGGCGCGGGAGAGCTGGAAGGCGAGCTCGAGCGTGGGCGAGTACCTGCCCTGCTCGATGGCGATGAGGGTCTGCCGGGTCACGCCGATCCGGCGGGCGAGCTCGGCCTGCGTGATCCCGGCCGCCTCGCGCACGGCGCGGATCGAGTTCGTGACCTTGGTGGGCTTGACCATCAGACGAGCCCGCGCCGGTAGGCGATGACACTCGCGATGCCGCCGATGATCGACGAGACCGCGAAACCGAAGAACATGGTGTTCGCGATCCAGAACCAGTCCGCCTCGAAGGCGCACAGGACGATGACGCCCAGTCCCGCGATCACGAGGAACGCCTGCCCGACGCGGGTCGACATGTGCGCGATGTCGCGGTCGCGCTGATCGCTCTTGCCGACGCCCTCAGGATCCCTCAGACCGGCGAGCATGCCCCACACGATGCTGAGCACGATGGCGCCGACGATGCTGGCCCCGATCGTCCACAGCATGATCGGCACCCAGTCGACGTCGGTGAGCGGCCCGCCGGCGGCCTGCTGCAGCACGATCACGACATACACACCCATCCCGATCACGCTGACGATGAGGCTCGCCCAGATGTTGCGCTCCTCGTAGACCATGGCTCCTCCAGCGTTGTGTAAAAGATTCTTGACACTGAACGTAGACCCACCCAGACGGTGTGTCAAGAATTTTTTACACTGGGTGATGGCGGATGCCGCGGGCAGCGGCATCCGCCATGACAGCCGTGGCCGGCTATGCGAGCGTCGAGTGCGCCGGCAGCGCGTCCCACTCCGCCCGGAGCACACCCATCACGACGGAGTCGTAGCGCGCACCGCGCACTTCGCGGGCGTCGCGGAAGCGCGCCTCCTCGACGAAGCCGAGCCGGTGCCCGACCCCGAGCATGCGGGCGTTGCCCGACCAGGTGGAGTAGTCCAGACGCACGACCTCGGTCGTCGCGAAGAGGTAGTCGGTCCAGATCCGCAGCGCCTCCGTGCCGACGCCGCGGCCCCGGGTCGCGGGGTCGTAGACGGTCAGGCCCATGCGGCGCCAGTCCGACTCCTCGGACTCCCAATGCCACGAGATGGAGCCGACCATGGCGTCGGGCGCCTCTTCCATCACGATCACCGCCCGGGCCAGGGGCGATTCGGCGGCGTACTCCCCCGACGCGATGCGACCGCGGAACCGATCGAGGCGCTCGTCGATCTCGGAGGCCGTGAGCTTCGCGAAGTACGGCCCGTCCCACCGGTGCCAGTCCTGCTCGGGCTGCAGCCAGCGGCGGTGCGCCTCGAGGTCGCCTTCCTCGTAGGCACGCACGGCGACGCCGCCGCTCCGGCCGATCACTCGATATCCGCTCACCCGCGTCAGTCTCGCAGGATGCCGCAGCCCGGCGCGATCAGCACACCGCGCAGCACCGCCGCCTCCGAGCGTGCGAGGGGCGGCGGTGCTGCGTCCGATGGGCCGGCCTCCGCGTCGGGCGCGCTGCGCGCCCGACGCGGAGTCCCGGTCACCCGTTCGGGTCCTGGAACAGACGCGGAGCCAGATCGATCAGGTTCTTCTGCCAGACGTCCCACCCGTGAGGGCCGACCGTCACGCCGTCGAACTCGTACTCGATGCCCAGCTGGTCCAGCACCGGAAGCGAGCTCATCACCGACCCGTACGTGAAGTCCGTGATGTCACCGGTGTAGATCCGATACAGCTCGGTGCCCGCATTGATGGCTGCGGCATCGACGCCCGCCGTCCCGCCGAAGCCGGCCGCGAACGTGCCGATCCAGGCGAACTCGCCGGGGTGCGCCTTCAGCACCGACACCGTCCGCGCGCCGCCGGCCGACAGTCCGGCCAGCGCCCGGTCGAGGGGATCGCTGCTGACGTTGTAGCGCTCCTCCGTCACCGGCACGACGTTCTCGAGCAGCTCCCGTGGGTAGTTGCTGACGTTGCCGTTGGGCATCACGACGACCATCGGCTCGATGGCGCCGTCCAGCGAGAGGTTGTCGAGGATCTGTCGCGCACGGCCGACCTCCACCCAGTCGGTCCAGCTCTGACCGCCGCCGTGGTTGAGCACGAACAGCGGATAGGGCTCGGCGCGGTCGGGGTCGTACCCCGGCGGGGTCCACACGTACGCGTTGCGCTGCTGACCGGCCACGGTGCTCTGGTAGGTCATGACCTCCAGGTTCCCGCCCTGTCCCTGGGGTACGTCGGCGAGCAGGCGCGAGCCTTCGCCGGGGACGAGGAAGGTGCTCCACGCCGGTTCCGACGTGACCTTCGTCGGGTTGGACGTGTCCTTGACGGACTGGCGATCGACGATGAGCCGGTAGTGGTAGAACTTCTCCTCGAGCGGGCCGACGGTCGCCCTCCAGCGGTCACCGACCTTGTTCATCTCCACGCGCAGCCAGCTGCCGCCCGGCGCCCAGTTCGCCCACACCGAGACGTACTCGGCGTCGGCGAAGTCGGTCGTCGTCTCGAAGGTCACGAAGTCGTCCTCGGTGAGCCAGGGCGTGGGCGTCGTGCCCGCGGCCGGCGGCTCGAAGCGCTCCGTGAGCGCGGTGTGCCCCTCGCTCATCGCGGGGTCCGAGGCCGCACCGGTGAACAGCCGGGGCGCGAAGTCGATGAGGTTCTCCTGCCAGGCGTTCCAGTTGTGCCCCGCATCCGGGTTCACACCGTCGAACTGGTAGTCCAGCCCCCGGGCGTCGAACTTCTCGAACGAGTCGTACACATCGTTGTAGGCGATGTCGGTCTTGTTGCCGACGTAGACGCGGAACAGCTCGGTGCGGTCGTTCATCCTGTCGACGGGGATCGCATCGAGGTCGCCGAAGCGTCCCGCACCGAAGGTGCCGATCGCGTCGAACTCGCCGGGGTGCTCGCTGAACACCTCGAACGCCTGCCCGCCGCCCATCGAGAGGCCTGCCAGGGCCCGATGGTTCTTGGAGGGCGAGACGTTGTAGGTGCGCTCCACGGCCGGGACGATGTTCTCGAGCAGCTCCGCCGAGAAGTCGTCGACATTGCCGTTGCCCATCACCACGAGCATGTCCTCGAGCTGTCCGGCCAGCCACAGGTTGTCCAGGATCTGCTCGGCGCGCCCCACCTCGACCCAGTCGCGGTAGCTCTGGCCGCCTCCGTGCTGGAGGTACAGCACCGGGAGCTTCTTGCCCTTGGGCGTGTACGTCGGCGGAACCCAGACGAGCGCCTGACGCTCCTCGCCCGCGACCGCGCTGTCGTACGACAGCGTCTGGATGACGCCGGCCTGCTCTGGGGCGTCGGCCAGCAGCGCTGCCGAGTCGCCCGGGATGAAGAACGTGCTCCACTCCGGTTCGGATGCGACGCTGGTCGGGTTGCTCGTGTCCTTCAGGACTTTGCTGTCGTCACCCGTGACCTGGTAGTAGTACAGGCCGGGCTCGAAGGGTCCGTACGTCGCCGTCCAGTTCGCGCCGCTGCGCTGCAGTCCGATCTGCGCCCAGTTGTGCGAAGGCCCGAAGTTGCCCTCGACGACCACCTGCGACACCGGCCCCACCGCGGCTTCGACGGCGGCGTTCGGCACGGCGATCCGCAGATAGCCGCCTTCCTGCTGCGCGATCCACGGGTCCGCCGCGCTGGCCGGCGCGGCCGCCATCAGCCCGGCGAACGCCAGGACTGCGGCCGTGACGACCGCGACGGCTCGTCTCGCTCTCCCGAACCGGCCCGAGCGCCGGTCCTCGGATGTGATCTCCATCGATTCCTCATCTCGTGTGACTCGACCGACTCCAGGAGCTCGTTGACCCCGGGGTCGACTGGCTGAGACGGGCAGGCACACGGCGACGTGCGCATTTACAACGTAGTAACTCCCGTCTCCGCTCACTCTTACAGAGCCACTCGCATCCGGTCAAGAGAAATGTACAACGTCGTAAAGATTAACTTTACAACGTCGTAAACCGGCGATAGCGTGGCCCCGCCGAGCGGGACCGCCCGGCGCTCAACGGCCATTCGAGGAGGAACGGTGGAGAGTATCGCGCAACAGCGCAGACCTGACGCGGGGGTCCCGCACGAGGTCCAAGAGGACCGAATCTTCGGCAGCCGGCGCCTGAGGGCACTGGCCGTCGTGATTCTCGCGTGGGCCATGCTGCTCACCATGGCGCCGGGCACGGCCCGAGCCGCCGAGGGGGATCTGACCCCCGGCCCGACGATCATCGCGGATCCGGAGTCGCCCACCGGCTACACCGGGCGCTTCGTCTACTACAACCCCGACGCGACCAGCGTCCGCTTCGTCGCGGACATCATGCTGCGCAACTGGGAGGACCGCACGGACACCACCGTGTACAGCCCGTGGGACTACCGCCCGGGACTCATGCGCGGCGGCGGCGCGTACGACGTCGAGATGACGAACGCGGGCGGCGGGTACTGGGTGGCCGAGGTGCCGCTCGCGGCCGGCGTGAACCAGTACTGGTTCTACGTGAACAACAACACGAGCCTGTGGGTGGCAGACCCGGCGAACTCGCCGATCTACGCGCCCGACGGGCTGACCGGCACGGCTCGGCGCGCGTTCAACAAGGTGTTCGTCCCGTACGACGCGGCCAAGCAGGACTACGAGCCCCTCGCCGCGCGTCAGATCGAGCTCGAGCGGGCCGATTCCCCGAAGGGCACGTGGAGCTATGTCCCGTTCGAGGTCAACGGCACGACGCGCACGATGGGCGTCTACCTCCCGCCGGGTTACGACCCCGACCGCGCCGAGCCGTACAAGACGATCTACATGCAGCACGGTGGCGGCCAGGATCAGTCCGACTGGATGAACATCGGCGACGTCCCGGTCATCATGGACAACCTCATCCAGGACGGCGACACCGAGCCCGCGATCGTCATCACGACGAACACGAACTACCTCGGCGCCGCCAACCAGGGCTACCCCAACCTGCGGAACGTCGTCATCCCGTTCGTCGAGTCGAACTACAACGTCTCGACGGACGCGATCGACCGCGCATTCGCGGGTCTGTCGGCCGGCAGCTTCGTGACGCAGAACCTGATCAACTTCGATGCCGACGCGTTCGGCTACTACGGGCCGTGGAGCGGCGGGGCGAGCGTTCGCACCACGACGCCGAACCTGGCGGCGCCCTACATCCTGTACGGCGGCGGGCTCTGGGACTTCGGCCTGCCGAACGCGAACACGGTCGCGGCACTCGACAACGTCGGGTTCGTCGAGAACGTGGTCGTGGCCGGTGCGCACGACTTCAACGCGTGGAACCAGCTGTTCACGACGTTCGCGCGCGACTACCTCTGGCACCCGGAGGCGTTCATCAAGGATGAGATCGACACCCTCAAGGCGAGTGTCGCGGGCACGGCTCTGAACGGCGGGAACAAGAACGCCCTCACGGTCAAGCTCGATCAGGCTCTCAGCCTCGTCGCCAAGGGCGACAGTGCGGGCGCCCTCGAAGTGCTGAACGGCTTCGTCGCCCAGGTGGACGGCTTCACCGCCGCCGGGAAGCTGACGGCGGATCAGTCCGCCGCGCTGCTTCCGGTCGCCCAGAAGATCCTCTTCAACGTGGGTTACTGGCAGTAGTCACTCACCGACGCGGGTTGCCGGCAGAGCCTCTCTGCCGGCAATCCGCGTTTTCGCCGGCCGTCAGCCGCGGGGCGATGGCGCGGGCTTCGCGGTCGAGTCGCGGACCACGAGCCGTGTCGCCAGCTCGATGCGGGTGACCTCCGGCCGGGACTGTTCCAGCAGCTGGAGCACGAGGCGGGTCGCCTGTTCGGCCATCTCACGGAGGGGCTGGTGGACCGTCGTCAGCCGAGGGTGGGCCAGCTCGGCGATGGCCAGGTCGTCGAAACCCACCACCGAGAGGTCGTGGGGCACGGTCATCCCCAGGGCCGCCGCCGCATGCAGCACGCCCAGCGCCTGCGCGTCGTTGCCCGCGAAGATCGCGGTCGGCGGATCGGCCAGTCGCAGCAGCTCGCTCGCATGCCGTTCCCCGCCGTCCCGCTGGAAGTCCCCGAAGCGGACCCATTCCGGCGCGATCGGCATGCGCGCCGACGACATCGCCGCGCGGTAGCCGTCGAGCCGCGCCAGCGCGCACATCACCGATTCCGGACCGGTGATCGCCGCGATGCGGCGGTGTCCGAGCTCCAGCAGGTGCCTCGTCGCCGCCAGCCCGCCCGACCAGTTCGCCGAGCCGACGGAGGGGATGTCCTGGGCGGGGTCGCCCTCGGGATCGATGATGACGTAGGGGATGCCGCGTGCGGTGAGCCTCTCCCGCCCTTCCGGCGGGATGCCGGCGAAGAGCAGGATGATGCCCGTCGGCGCGCGGCGCACGACCGACTCCAGCCACTCCGGTCCCGGCGCGTGGCGGTCGCCGCTCACCGAAAGGGAGACGGCGAGTCCCACCGCGGCGGCGCTCTCGCGGACGCCTTCGAGGATGGCGAGCGCCCACTCCCCCTCGAGCTCGTGCAGAACGACCTCGATGTACTCGCGCCGCTGTCTGCTCTTCCTGCGCCGGTACCCGCTCTCGCGGAGGTGCTCCTCGACGAGTGCCCGCGTCGCCGACGACACGTCGGTCGCGCCGTTGAGGACCTTCGAGATGGTCGTGAGCGACAACCCGGTCTGAGCAGCGATCTCGTTGAGCGTCACTCGCTGGGTTCGTGCCATGTCGCCGCCCGGCTAGCTCGTCGCGCGCCGGAGTATCGTCGCCAGGTCCTCGCGGATGCGGCACTGGCGGAACGAGAACGCGTCGGCGAGTGCCTCCGCCTCGTCCGGCCCGACGCCCTCGAACGCACGGGCGAACTCGTCCACCAGGGCTTCCGCGAGCATCACGTGACGGACGTGCCCGTGGATCCACCGGCGCGCACCCCACGGGTAGGGCTGGAAGTCCGGGAACTCCTCCTGGAAGAGCCGCTCGATCGGCTCGAGGATGTCGCGGACCCCCGCGTCGGTCGAGCCCCACGAATCGACGCCGAAGCGGGCCTTCCTCTCGAGCACCGGCGCGATGCGCCGCAGGTAGGCGGAGTCGGGATCCACCGTGACGACCCCCTGCAGGCCGATGTCCTTGTAGGTCCACAGTGCCCAGCTCGCGTCGTGGCGGTCGAAGATCGCGAGCTGGTCCTCGAGCAGGCGATACCGCTGCTCATCACGCGCGGGGTCGCCGGTGTAGACCGGTCCGAACTCTCCCACCCAGATCGGCGTGCCGGTCTCGCGCATGTACGCGGTGCGTTCGAGGAAGGTCTGCTCCACGCGATCCCTGTCGACGTACTGCCCGCGCGAGATCCCCGGATACGGGCCGCCGTCCACGAACCCGGGCAGGGCGTAGTCGTGCGCCGTGTACACGCAGTTCGGGAGCGGGTCCCCCAGCTGGTCGAACTGGGTGGAGTAGCGGTTGCCGTCGAGGAAGAGGATGTGATCGGGGTCCACCGCGCGGATGGCGGCCTCGAGCCGGCGATAGAAGGGCCCGATCGCCGTGCCTTCGACATCCCCGGGCTCGTTGACCGGGTTGTAGCCGGCGACCCAAGGGTTGCCGCGATAGTGATCGGCGATCCTCTCCCACAGGTGCACGACGCGGTCCTGGAACTGCCGCTGCGACCAGAAGTGCGCCCACTGGGTCGGGTTGTCGCTGTGCCAGTGCTGGTTCTGGGCCCCGGGAAGGGCGTGGAGGTCGAGGATCGTGTAGATGCCGTGACTCGCGCACGCCTCGACGACCTGGTCCAGCAGGCGGAAGCCTTCGTCCCGGATGACGAAGGGCTCTGCGTCGCTCTCGAAGTGATGGTAGTTGAACGGGACGCGGAGCGAGTTGGCTCCGAGCGACTGGAGGAACGCGGCATCCTCCGCGGTGAAGAACGCCGCCATGAACCTCCCGAAGAAGCGCTCGTACGCCTCTTCCCCCAGCACGCGACGAAGTGCCCGACGCTGCTGCGACTCGGCGCCCGCGTAGCCGGTGATGAAGTTCTCCATGTTCATCCACCCGCCGAGCCCGAAGCCCTTCAGCGTGACAGGCTCGTCGCCCGCCACGATGCGGGTTCCCTCGACGCGGAGCACGTGCTGCGTCATCCTCATTCCTTCCTGCGTGGGTGCGGCCGGCGCGCGTGGGGCGCCGTGCTCAGTCGAATGTGAGAACCGTCCACGAGACGGGAGGGAGTGTGACGGTGATCTTCCCGTCGTCGGCGTGGACGGACGAGTTGGTCCTAGGGGCCACTCGTTCGGGATCGTCGAGCGTGTTGGCGGCGTGGATGTCGTCGTCGAAGAGCGAGACCGCGGTGGCGTTCGAGACGCGGCCGAGGGCGACGACGTCGACCTCGAGGGACACCTCGTCCGCGAGGCTGCGGTTGACGATGAACACCGTCGTCCCGCCGCCGCTCTCGTCGTGGGTCGCGACCGCGTCCACGATGGGCACGTCGCCGTACAGCTGGGTCGAGTAGGTCGGGCTGTCGAGCTTGAGCTCGAGGGCGACGTCCCGCGCCAGACGCGACGTGAGCGAGAACGGATAGAAAGTCGTCTGGCGCCACGCCGGTCCCCCGGGCTCGGTCATGATCGGTGCGATGACGTTGACGAGCTGCGCGAGACTCGCGGCCGTCACGCGGTCGGCGTGGCGGATGAGCGAGATCATCAGGCTGCCGAAGACGACGGCGTCGAGCACCGAGTAGGAATCCTCCAGCAGCCGGGGAGCGACCGGCCACTGCGCGACATCGGTGATCTTGTCGACCTCGTTGAACCGCGACTGGTACCAGACGTTCCACTCGTCGAACGAGATGTCGATGGTCTTGTCGCTGTGGCGGAGCGCCTTCACGTGGTCCGCCGTCGCCACGACGGCGTCAATGAACCGGTCCATGTTCACCCCGGAGGCCAGGAAGCTGCCGTAGTCCTCGCCCTTCGGCTCGTAGTAGGCATGGCACGAGATGTAGTCCACGTGGTCGTACGTGTGGCTCAGCACCACGCGTTCCCAGTCGCCGAAGGTCGGCATCTGGGCGCTCGAGCTGCCGCAGACCACGAGTTCGAGATCCGGATCGATCTGCCTCATGGCGCTCGCCGTCTTGGCAGCGAGCTGCGCGTATTCCTCCGCCGTGCTGTGGCCGAGCTGCCACGGCCCGTCCATCTCGTTGCCCAGGCACCACATCCGGATGTCGTGGGGCTCGGCGTGGCCGTTCTCGACACGCCTGTCCGACCAATGGGTGCCCGACCGCAGGTTCGCGTATTCGAGGACGTCGAGTGCTTCGAGGATCCCCCGCGTCCCGAGGTTCACGGCGTACATCAGCTCGCTGTCGACCTTCTTCGACCAGCTTGCGAACTCGTCCAGCCCGATCTCGTTGGTCTCCGTCGAGTGCCACGCGAGATCCAGCCGCCGCGGCCGCGCCTCGCGCGGTCCGACGCCGTCCTCCCAGCGGTATCCCGACACGAAGTTGCCGCCGGGATAGCGGATCGTCGTCACCCCGAGCTCGCGCACCAGCTCGATGACGTCGGTGCGGAAGCCCTCCTCGTCCGCGCTCTCGTGTCCCGGCTCGTAGATGCCGTCGTAGACGCATCGCCCCAGGTGCTCCACGAACGAGCCGAAGAGTCGTCGATTGATGGGGCCGATCGTGAAGTGCGGGTCGATGGTGAGATGTGCGCGGATCATGCTGCTCTTCCAGGAAGCGGGGGAAACGGGTCTCGGGGCGGGCGCGGGGTCATTTCAGGCTTCCGATCGCGAGCCCGCCACGCCAGTACTTCTGCAGTGCCAGGAACGCGATGATCAGCGGGATGACCGACACGAGCGAGCCGAGGATGATGATGCTCCAGAGCGTCTGCCCGCCTGCGGCGCCGTACGTGGACGCGGTCGACTGCCAGACGCCGATGCCGACCGTGACGGGGAACAGCCGGTTGTCCGAGAGCATGACGAGCGGAAGGAAGTAGTTGTTCCACACGGCTACGACCGACAGCAGCAGCACGGTCACGATCGCGGGCCGCAGCATCGGCAGTGCGACCCGGAAGAACGTGCGGAACTCCCCCGCGCCATCCACGCGGGCGGCGTCGAGGAGCTCGTCGGGCACGGCATCGCGCGCGTACACGTTCATGAGGTAGACGCCGAAGGGGTTGAGCAGCGAGGGGAAGATCACGGCCCAGACCGTGTTCGTCCAGCCCACCTGCGCGAACAGGACGAAGGTGGGGATCACGAGAGCGGTCGTCGGCACCATGACGGCGCCGAGCAGGATCGCGAAGGCGGCCCGGCGCCCCGCGAACCGGTACTTCGCGAAGCCGTACCCTGCGAGGACCGCGAGCACCGTGGCGCCCAGCCCGCCCAGGACGGCATAGAGGGCGGTGTTGGCCAGCCATCGCCCGTAGATCCCTCCGCCGTACGTGAACAGGTCGACGAGGTTTCCGAGGTAGTTGATGTCTTCCGCGAACCACAGGGCATTCTCGCCCCCGAACAGGCCGGCCGCGGTCTTGGAGCTGTTGACGATCAGCCACCAGAACGGCACCAGGAAGTAGACCACGAGCAGCGCCAGCACGATGTTCAGCGACGCACGCCCGCGGGTTCGCGGGGCCGACCGTCGCTCGACGAGCTTGCGCGGCTTGCCGCGGGGCTCGGTGATCTCGATAGGCGTGGCACTCATTCGAAGAAGCTCCCTCGCTTGCGGGTTGCGAACAGGAAGATGTAGACGCAGACGAAGACGACGGCACCGAGGGCGAACGAGATCGCCGCGCCGTAGTTGTAGTTCGCCAGTGAGAACGCCTGATAGAAGGCGTAGATGTTGGGCGTGAAGTCGTTCGGGATGGATCCTGCCGCCAGCTCCTGGAGGATCTTCGGCTCATTGAAGAATTGCAGGGTTCCGATGAGGGCGAACACGAGAATGAGCAGGAGTGCCGGTGAGAGGAGGGGGATCTTGATCCGCCAGATGATCTGCCACTGCGAGGCGCCGTCGATGCGTGCCGCCTCGTACAGGGTCGGGTCGATCCCCTGCAGCGCCGCGTAGAGGATGATCATGTAATAGCCGGCCCATTGCCACGTGACGATGTTGAGGAGGCCGTAGAAGATCAGGCTCTTGCTCAGGAAATCAGGAGCCTCAGCTCCGAAAATTCCGAAAATGTCCGCGAGCGGGCCGAAGTTCTCGCTGTAGAGGAACCCCCACATCAGCGCGCCGATCACCGTCGGGATCGCATACGGCAGGAAGATCATGAGCCGCGAGAACCGGGCGAACCGGGTCACGATGATGTCGAGCATCAGGGCGATGGCCAGCGAGATCGCCATCTGCAGCGGAATCAGCACCACCGAGAACCGGATGACGAACCAGACGCCGTCGAGGAAGTTCGGATCTGTGAACGCCTTGGCGTAGTTGCCGAAGAGGACGAACCGGGTGCCGCCGATGAGCGACTTCTGGAAGAGGCTCAAGTAGAGCGCGTAGCCGATCGGCAGCACGAGCAGAGCCAGGAAGATGATCCCGAACGGTCCGACGAAGAGCCATCCGAAGAGGTTCTGACGAGCGGCGGTCGAGCGACGACCGCCCTTCTTCGTGAAGGGGCTCGACCCCTTCTTCGTTGGGGGACTTGCGGTTGAGGTGGTCATGATTTCTCCGGGTCAGAAGGGAATGACCGGGGGGCCGGTCCGCGCGAGCACGGACCGGCCCCCCGTGCCATGTCACTCGACGGTGAAGCCCTGCTCCTCCGCGTAGGCCACGACAGCCTCCTGGAGCGCGTCCGCGGCTTCAGAGCCCGTAGCGGATCCGTCGTTGATGTTCTGGATCTGCTCCGTGAGGGTCGAGTAGTAGAACTGCTGGAGCGGCGTGTAGACCATGCCCTTGTAGGCATTGGCCGCCGGGACATAGACCTCCTTGTTGGCCTGCTGGCCGCTGAAGAAGGGCACCTCGTAGTCCTGGAACGCCGGATCCTCCAGCACGTCCACGTTGAGCGGGAAGATGATCTGGTCCTGCCAGCCCTGATCGAGCGACGCCTGGTCCGCATAGACCCCGAACGCCACCTTGGCTGCCAGCTCAGGGTCGTCCGCCTGGCTGCTCACCGAGAACGCCGAGCCGCCCCAGTTGATCGCGACGGGGTCGGCCGGATCCCACTGCGGCAGCGGAGCGGTCGCCCACACGCCTTCGTCCGCACCCTCGCCGACGCCCGCGCCCTGGAGGTAGCCGGGAGCCCAGGCCGCCGAGAGGTACGTGGCGTAATCGCCGCCGATGACGCCGGCGATGTACTCGGGAGTGAACTGGTCCTCCGTGCCCACGAGGCCCTTCTCGACGAGGCCCGCCCAGTAGTCGAGGACTCGCTTGATCTCCGGGCTGTTGAGGTTGATCCCGATCTGACCCTCGTTGGCGGGGTCGTACGTGAACGGCTCGGCGCCGGTCTGGTACATGTACGCCGTCACCGCTGCGGGCTGGTTCGCAGCGAAGCTCGCGAAGACCGGACCTCCGGCATCCTTGACCTGCTGCGCCGTCGCCTCGAACTCCTCCCACGTGGTGGGCGGCGTGATGCCGTACTGCTCGAAGACGTCGGTGCGGTAGATCATGCCCATCGGGCCGCCGTCGATCGGAGCGCCGTAGACGCCGTCGCCGACAGAGACGTCCTTCCACGCGCCCTCGCTGAAGTTGTCCTTGACGTCCTCATAGCCGAGGTCGCTCAGGTCGACGAGGGCGTCCTGGGCCTGGAAGACCGCGATCCGGTCGGCCTCGACCATCATGACGTCGGGCGCGCCGCTGCCGCCCGAGATCGCCGTCTGGAACTTGTCGTACGCGTCACCGCCGGCGCCGGCGTTGGTCCAGCAGACCTGGACGTCGTCGTTCTCTTCGTTGAAGTTGTCGACGACGGTCTCGGAGTTCGGGTACCACGCCCACAGGGTGACGACGGGGGCGTCGGGGTTCTTGATCTCGTTGGAGCAGTTGGATGCATCTCCACCGCCGCCGTTTTCGTCGCCGCCATCTCCGGCGGTGCAGGCAGTCAGGGCGCCGACCAAGGCGAGCGCTGTGACTGCAGCAAGGACAGGCTTCGTCTTCACTGGAGTTTCCTTTCGGTATTGCTGACTTCTTCGTCGGTGCACGACCGCTGCGAGATCCGCCCGCTCGGGTAAGCGAGTCCGATCCGGCTCTGGTCTACAACGTTGTAGAGCAACGTTGTAGACACTTTTCCACCGCCCCCGATGACTGTCAAGGGCCGGACGAAATTTTCTCGGCGGGCGGCGAAAGTTCTGCGATCAGTAGTCGACGGGCGCGTCGCCGAGCCGGGCGAGGAGGTCGCGCAGGGCGGCATAGGCCTCGTCGCGGTACGCCGCCAGGTCGGGCGCCCGCTCGGCCGGAGTCGCGAGGAAGCCTCGGCCCGATTTCAGGCCCTTGTCGCCGCGCGCCACTCGCTCCCGGAGGATCTCGGGCTCGGCGAAGCGGTCGGGATAGGCGCTGTGCAGCGAGTCGTAGCAGAACTCGTAGACGTCGAGCCCGGCGATGTCCGCGATTGCGAAGGGCCCGAAGAAGGGCAGACGGAATCCGAACGTCGTCCGGGCGATGAGGTCGATGGCCTCCGGTGTCGCAACCCCCTCCTCCACGAGCCGGGCGGCCTCGCCGAAGAGCGCATACTGCAGCCGGTTGAGCACGAAGCCGGTGACATCGGTGATCGGCACGCCGACCTTGCCGCACTCCCCGAGGAGCTCGACGATCTCGGTCACCGCATCGGGCCGGGTGCCGGCGTGCGGGATGACCTCCACGCCGGGGACGAACGGCGCGGGGTTGCTGAAGTGCACGCCGAGGAAGCGCTCGGGCCCGGTGACGGCCTCGGCCAGGGTGCCGATGGAGATCGTCGACGTGTTGCTGCCGATGGTCGCGCCCGGCGGGCAGTTCGTGCTGATCCGACGCAGGGTCTCGTGCTTGATGGCCACCACCTCGGGCACGGCCTCCTCGATGAAGTCCACGTCGGCGACGGCATCCTCGATGGAGGGAGCCGCCGTCACACGGGCCGCGATCGTCTCCCGGGCGTCCGGCGGGAAGAGCCCCCGGGCGGCGTAGTCGTCCGCCTCGCGGATGACGCGCTCGAGATTGGCGGCCGCGAGCTCCGCGGTGACGTCCGCGAGGACGACGTCTCTTCCGGCGAGCGCGAGCACCTGGGCGATGCCCCCGCCCATGTAGCCCGACCCCACGACCGCGACTTTGCCGATCATCCTTCGTCCTCCTCGAATCGCTCGATCAACTGCACCTTCTTCGCCGACGGCGACGTGGGGTCGAAGTGATGACCCAGCCACTCGACGACGAGCTTCTTCGCGAGCTCCAGCCCGATGACGCGCGCGCCGAGCGTCAGCACCTGCGCGTTGTTGCTCTTGACGGACCGCTCGACGGAATAGCTGTCGTGTGCTGTCACCGCGCGGATGCCGCGCACCTTGTTCGCGGTGATCGCCACCCCGAGGCCGGTTCCGCAGATGAGCAGCGCACGATCGGCCTCGCCCCGCGCGACCAGCCGCGCGGCCGCGACGGCCACGCGCGGGTACGGGGTGGAGTCAGCGCTCGCGACGCCGACGTCGATGACATCGCTCACGCGCGGGTCGCTCGAGAGCAGCTCTCGCAGCACTTCCTTGTATTCGTAGCCGGCGTCATCCGCGCCGACGACGATCTTCAGACCCATGTCTCACTCCACTTCCGTGCCGGCGTCCGCGGCGTGCGCGACCGCGTCGGCGATGACCCAGAACGATGTGGCACCCGGGTCGGGATGCCCGACGCTGCGCTCCGCAAGCGGGCGCGCGCGCCCGAGGCGAGGAGTCATGGCCGACGTCGCGTCCGCCCCCTCACGCGCGGCGGACGCGGCGACGGCGAGCGCGGCGGCGAGCTCCTCGCCTGCCGTGACGCGTGCCGTCAGGGCCTCTTGGAACGGCCCCATCGCATCGAGCATCGTCTTGTCGCCGAGCTTCGCCCCGCCGACCTCGCCGACCCGCCGGCACGCGGCGGCGACGGCGGCCGCGACATCCGCCGAGGTGTACCGATCGCGGTCGCCGAGCGCCAGCCCCAGTTCTGCGAGCGCCGCACCCCACAGGGCTCCGGACGTGCCGCCTGCGGTCTCCGACCACGCGTCGCCGGCTCTCTCGAGCAGTTCCCGCACGCCGATCCCCTCGTCCACCGCCCCGCTCGCATCGACGGCGGCATGGAGACCCCGCATCATCCCGATGCCGTGGTCGCCGTCTCCGGCGACGGCGTCGAGCTCGCCGAGGTGCTCGACCTGCGCCCCGACCGCGTCCCGCGCCTGCTGCAGCATCCGCCGGACGGTCAGCGCCGCGCGGCGGGAAGCCTCGGTGGCGACGGATGCCGCGACCCGCGTCGCCGGAGCCGCCTCGGCATTCCTCCGGGGCGTCGCCCCGTCCCGGCGAAGCCCACGGGAAGCGGTCCCCGCGACGGAACCCTTGCGGAATCCCGGAGCGGACGCAGGTGCCCGCCACAGCTCCTCCAGTTCGTCGTCCAGCCACAGCACGGTGAGCGACACCCCTGCCATGTCCAGGCTCGTGACGAACTCGCCGCACTCGGGCTCGACGATCTCGATCCCCCGACTCTCGAGGTGCTCGGCGACGAATCCGAAGAGGACGAAGAGCTCTTCGTACTTCACGGATCCGAGTCCGTTCAGAATGACGGCGGCCCGCGTGCAGCCTTCGGGTCGCTCGGCGAGCAGCGGCTCCGCCAGCGTGACCGCCAGGTCGGGGGCCGTCTGGAGAGGCACGTCCCGCACGCCCGGCTCGCCGTGGATCCCCAGCCCGATCGACATCACGCCGTCCGGGACCTCGAACAGCGGGTGGTCCGCCCCCGGCAGGGTGCAGCCGGCGAACGCGACGCCGTGGCTGCGCGTCCTGCTGTTGGCGTGCGCCGCGAGGCGCTCGACCTCGTCGATCGAGTCACCGCGTTCGGCCGCGGCGCCGGCGACGTGGAAGACGCAGAGGATGCCGGCGATCCCCCGGCGCTCGTCGCGCGCGTCGAGCGGAGCACTCGCGACGTCGTCCGTGATGAGGACGGTGCGGGCGTCGACGCCGTCGGCGCGCAGCCGGCGTTCCGCTTCGCCGAAGTGGATGACGTCGCCCGCGTAGCGGCCGTAGGTGAAGAGCACCCCGCCTCCCGCGTCGGCCGCGCGGGCGACGCGCAGCGCCTGAGCCGTCGACGGAGAGGTGAAGATGTTGCCGCACACGGCGCCTGCGGCGAGGCCCGGGCCGACGAAGCCTGCGAATGCCGGGTAATGTCCCGAGCCGCCGCCGATGAGCACCGCCACCCGGCCGGGCTCGAGCGGCTGTGCGCGCACGACGCCGCCGTCCACGAGGGCGACCTCCTCCCGGTGGGCGGCGGCGAAGCCGCGAAGCGCGTCCGCGACGAAGGCATCCGGGTCGGAGAAGATCCGCGTCATGCGGACACCTCCCCCTGGTGCGCCTGACGCACGCGGCTGGTTCCCGGTGTGTACCCCCGGCGGGGAAGGACCCGGCCGCGCAGGTAGTCGCGGTTCGTCGCACTCACGCTGAGCCCGTCGCCGCCGTAGTGCTCGACGCAGATCACGCCCTGGAAGCCGTTGCGCAACGCGATCTTCACGGCGTCGCGGTAGTTGATGACGCCGAGCTCGAGAGAGGTCGGCACGGTCGAGAACAGGCCGGCGGCGGCATCCTCGTCGCGTGTGTAGTTCTTGACGTGCCAGAAGTTGGCGTACGGCATCGTCGCCTCGGCGATCGCCCGCCAGTCCTCGACGGGCTCGTGGAGGCGGATGAGGTTGCCGATGTCAGGGTTGAGCCCGACGACATCGAGGCCGATGTCCTCGACCAGCCGCACCGCCGACGCCGCCGTGCCGAGGAAGGTGTGCTCGTACAGCTCGAGCGAGAGCAGCATCCCCAGTTCGCCGGCGTGGCGGCCCAGCTCGCGGAGGCGGGTCACGGCCAGCGCCCAGGCCTCGTCGTCGTCGAAGGGATCGCGGTGGCCCTCGACGGTCCAGAACCAGAGCTGCGCCCGCTGTTCCGGGGTCAGTGCCCGATGCAGGCCGACCGACACCACCCCCACGCCCAGTTCGGCGGCGACATCGAGGGTCCGGTGCGCATACGCGAGGTGCTCGGCGCCGTGTCGCTCGTCGATGACGCTGCGCCGGATCGCCGAGAGTGACACGGCCGTGAGTCCGGTGGATGCGAGGCATTGGCCGAGATCGCTGGCCTGCTGCGGTGAAAGGTCGCCGTATCTCACCCAGGAGTCGGTGAGATCCACCTCGCCGAAGCCGGCGTCGCTGACCTCGAGGAGGTCGGCGCGCCAGCGCTCGATCGGCGAGCCGGGCTCGCCGGTGGGATGGGCATCGCCCTGGGAAAGCATCGCGGCCGCGATGGGCCAGTCGTTCGCCGTCAGCATCGTGGGTCCTCCGTGACTCGCACATCGGCACGATACACTAGGTTTACAACGTTGCATTGCGCGGAGACATCCTGTCCTCACCCCCTCTTCGGGACCGGTCGCCGCATGCGCGGACGCAGTAGAGTGCAGGGAGCGCACGGAAGGCTGGGGCACCGATGGGACCGACGATGCACGACGTCGCCCGGGTGGCGGGCGTCTCGATCAAGACGGTGTCGAACGTCATCAACGACTACCCCCATGTGCGGCCCGGCACGCGCGACCGCGTCAATGAGGCGATCGAGCAGCTCGACTACCGCCCGAACCTCTCCGCCCGCGGCCTCCGCTCCGGGCGGACGGGCGTCATCGGGCTGGCTGTCCCCTCGCTCCGCGAGAACTACTTCGCCGAGCTCGCCGACGAGGTGATCCGGGCGGCCGAGAAGCGCGGCCTGGGTGTCATGGTCGAGCAGACGAGCGGCGACCGCGACACCGAGCTCCGCGCCGTCACGGGCAACCGGCCGCGCTTCCTCGACGGCATGCTCTTCAGCCCCGTCAGCCTCGGCCAGGAAGACGCAGAGGCGCTCAGCGGCGACGGACCGCTCGTTCTGCTCGGAGAGCGGATCTTCGGCGGACCGACCGACCACGTCACCATGCACAACACCACGTCGTCGCAGGCCGCGGTGGAGCACCTCCTCGAGATCGGCCGTCGTCGGATCGCGCTGATCGGCGCAGACCTGGAGGGCGGCGACGAGGCGAGCTCCGCGAGCCTCCGCCTGAAGGGCTATCTGCGCGCCCTCGAACAGGCCGGCATCGAGCTCGACCCGGCTCTCGTCCGTCCGACGTCGATGCACCGATGGAACCGGGCAGGCGGCGCCGCCGCCACGCACCTCCTGGTGAAAGAGGGTGTGGAGTTCGATGCGGTGTTCGCCCTCAACGACACGCTCGGCCTCGGCGTGCTGCGCGCGCTCCGCGAAGAGGGTCTTCGCGTGCCCGACGACGTCGCCGTGATCGGCTTCGACAACATCGATGAGAGCAAGTACTCCGTCCCGTCGATGTCGACCGTCGACACCGGCCGCGCCGAGATCGCCGCGATCGCCGTCGATCGGCTCATCGAGCGCATCAGCGAGAAGGGCGAGCGGCGCCCGCCCGAGACGATCAAGCCGGCGTTCCGCATCCTGCCGCGGGAGTCGACCGGATTCCCCGGCACCGAGGCTGACTAGCCCGCCTCACCACGGCGCCGGTCGAGCGATGACGGATGCCGCGGCCTGCGGCATCCGCCGTCCCTCAGATCACCTGTCTGAAGGTGCGGTGCAGGTTTGCCGAGCGGTCGGCGATTCCGACAGAACTCGAGCCACGACCGAGGCCTACTGAAGACCGCGTTGACCCGCCCTCACTCCGAGCCAGTAGATCCCGGCCCCGGCGTAGCCGAGAACGGCGCTGGCAACTGAGAAGGCGTCCGCAGTCTCGGCATCGGCGCCGACGTACAGCCCGCAGCCCGCCAGCACGGCGCCGAAGGCCGCCGAAAGCCCGGCCCAACCGATCCACGGTGCAGCGGCTTGGGGCACACCCCACCATGCATCGTCGGATTCACGAGTAACGGGAAGCCCAATGCCGATGTAAGGGTTGCGCCGCCAACGGCGCAGGCGGATCAGGACGTACTGAATGAGACACAGGACCGCGCCGAGGGCGAAGCCGACGCAGAAGACGATGAGTTGATCACTCATCTGTGGAACGCGCCCATGTCACGGGTCCCTATCTCCCGGTCCACCCAAGCCAGGTTCACGCCCGATTCCAGTTCACGGAGCGAGACGAAACGACCATCGGCGGCGCGCAAGGACGCCGCCGGGGATTGCACGCTTGAGATCGCAGTTTCAGGGTGCGGTCGAGGTTTCCGAAGAGGTTTCAGCGGCGCGTGAGCGCGTCCAACAACCGCGCATTCGCGCTCTGCCAGTTCTGTGCATCGCTCTCGGCCCAGAGCTCGGCGAGCTCACCGTCCGCCGAGGCCGCGACGGAGACGGCGCGCTCGGCCGCTCTCACGAGGCGGCCAGAGGGCTTGCGGGCCCGGCGGACGAAGCTCTCGACGCTCTCGGTGTAGGCGTCCGACTGGGTCGGACGACCGATCCCGTGCGCCACGACCTCTGCCGCTGCGATCGCGATCGAGGCGGTGTCCGCGTCAAGTGGTTCCCGACTCGCGAGCGCTTCGCGGAGTGCATCCTTGACGACGTTCCACCGCTTCTGCTCATCGAGTTCCCATGCGAAATCTGCCGCGACGTCGTTGCCGAACGGCTCCCCACTCCACGTGCCCATGGCGGGATACTAGCGATCAGCAGCAGCCCCGAAGGCCTCGGTGAGGTAACAGTTCTCAGATCACGGCCTCGAAGGTGCGGTCCGGATTGCCGAAGCGATGCGCCGTGATGGTCACGGACTGCTCGCGCAGGAACGGGAGCAGCTCGAGGCGCCCGGCCGTCGTCACCTCGTTGTCGTAGACGGCGAGGTCGGGGTCTCCGCCCACGGCCCGGGCCACCGTCGTGTGCAGGGCGGCGACGGAGTCCGCCGGTCCGATCAGGCGCACCCGCGAGGGCCGGGGTGCCGGGCCGGCGTCGGCGACGGCGGCCAGCACATCCTCGTCGGCGGTCAGCCGCTGCAGCCACTGATCGTCGGTCTCGACGTAGACGGCGACGTCCTCGTCCGCCAGCACGCGGCGCACAGCAGCGGGCAGCCCGACGGGGGCGCTCAGCGTGAGCGCCGATCCGGCGCGCAGACCCGCGACCACCACCCGCAGCACGGCCTGCCACGAGGCGTCCGCCGTCGCCCGCAGCGCTACCGCCGGGATCGGGCGGTACCGGAACAGGTTGCGCTCGACGCCGAGGCCCGAGACATCCTTCACCTGGCCGAACTCGCGGTCCCACGCGATCGCGTCCGAGAGGGCGCCACGGCGCAGCCACTCGAACGCCTCATAGTCCAGTGACGGCTGGGCCGCCTCGATCAGCGTGGCGATCCGGCTGTCGAGTCCGCGCAGGTGCAGCGTCGCCGACGCCGGCGCGCCGGAGGTGGGCCGCCAGCGGCCGAGTCCGACGAGGTAGTTCGGCCCGCCGGCCTTCGCGCCGGCTCCGACCGACGAGCGCTTCCAGCCGCCGAACGGCTGGCGCTGCACGATCGCACCGGTGATGCCGCGGTTGACGTAGAGGTTGCCGGCCTCGACGCGATCGAGCCAGAGCGCGAGGTCGTCGGGATGCTGCGTGTAGAGGCCGGCCGTGAGTCCGTACGAGACGGCGTTCTGCAGCTCGATCGCCTGCGCGAGCGACGAGGCGTGCATGATCCCGAGCACGGGCCCGAAGAACTCCTCCCGGTGGAAGCGCGACCCCGGCTGCACGCCGGTGCGGATGCCGGGGGTCCAGAGCCTTCCGGCGTACTCCGGCGGACCGTCCACGCGTCGCGGCTCGACGAGCCAGGACTCCCCCTCGTCCAGCGTCGTGAGGGCCCACTGGAGCTTCCCGCGCGGCACCTCGACGACGGGCCCGACCTCGCTGAGCGGGTCGGACGGCGCGCCGACGCGGAGCGAGGTTGCGGCATCCACCAGCTGACGCGCGAAGCGCTGCGAGTGGCCGACGGGTCCCACGAGGATCGCGAGCGACGCCGCCGAGCACTTCTGTCCGGCATGGCCGAACGCGCTCTTGATGAGATCGGATGCCGCGAGGTCGAGGTCGGCGGTCGGCGTGATGATCATGGCGTTCTTGCCGCTGGTCTCGGCCAGGAGCGGCAGGTCGGGCCGCCACGAGCGGAACAGCGCCGCCGTCTCGAACGCACCCGTGAGGATCACGCGGTCGACGTCGGGATGCGACAGGAGCGTCTGCCCCAGACCGCCCTCGTCGATGTCGACCAGGGCGAGGACGTCCCGCGGGACGCCGGCCGCCCACAGCGCCTCGGCCACGACGGCCGCGCAGCGCCGCGCCTGCGGCGCCGGCTTGAACACGACGCCCGAGCCGGCGGCGAGCGCGGCGAGGACGCCGCCCGCGGGGATCGCGATCGGGAAGTTCCACGGCGGGGTCACGACGGTCAGCCGCGCCGGTTCGAAGACCGCACCGCTCACGCGGTCGAGCTCGCGGGCCGTGGCGGCGTAGTAGTTGGCGAAGTCGACGGCCTCGCTCACCTCGACGTCCGCCTCGGCGAAGACCTTGCCGGTCTCGGAGGCCGCGACCTCGATGAGCTCGCCGCGGCGGGCCTCGAGCGCCTTCGCTGCGGCGGTGAGCACACCCGCGCGATCGGCGGCGGGCAGGGCGCCCCACGCGGGTGCGGCGGATCGCACGCCCGCCACGATCGCCCGCAGCGCGGGCTCGTCGGTGACGCGCGCGGCCGCGATGGTCGCGTCGCCGGCGCGCGAGGTCTCGATGCGCGACAGGATGTCGCGGGCCCATGTGCGGTTGGCCGGCAGCGCCGGATCGCTGTCGGCGGTGTTGCGGAACCCCGGGGCGCCGGCGGCCCGCATCCCACCCTCGCGGGGCGCGAAGACCGCGGTCTCGACGAACGCCTCGGCGCCGAAGACCTGCTCGGGGACGGCCCGTTCGAGAGGAGCGGTGTCGCCGGGCACGGCCGATCGGGCGATTCCGATCACGGCCTGCGTGAGACCGGCCTCGTCGGAGGCGGCCGCGGCGCGGCGCAGGCGCGCCTGCGCGCGAGGCGACTCTGCGCGGTCCGTGGAGCCCGTTCCGCCGGCCTCGGCGAGCGCGGCCGCCTCTGCGCGGCGGTCCTGCGAGCGGTGAGGGCCGGACCTGAGCCCGGGGTCGTCGGCGCGGGCGAGCGAGGCCAGGAAGCGGTCGCGCTCCCGTGCGAACATCGCGGGGTCGTCGGCGAGATCGAAGGCGGCGGAGAGGAAGTTGTCGCTCGAGGCGTTCTCCTCCAGCCGCCGCACGAGATAGCTGATCGCCACGTCGAACTCGTCGGGGCGCACGACCGGCATGTACAGCAGCACATGGCCGACCTCGCTGGCCACCGCCTGCACCTGCCCCTGCGCCATGCCGAGCAGCATCTCGAACTCGACATCGGGCGACGCGCCGGCGGCGCCCGATATCGCCTGTGCTGAGCCCGTCGAAGCATCGGGAGTGGTCGCCGATCCTGTCGAAGTGCCCTTCGACGGGCTCAGGGACCGGGATTGAAGGCTCATCCCGCGGGATCGGGCGAGCAGCCAGGCGTACGCGATGTCGAAGAGATTGTGGCCGGCGACGCCGATCCGCACGGCGGCGGTGTGCTCCGGGCGCAGCGCGTAGCGCAGGCACCGGATGTAGTTGGCGTCGGAGTCGACCTTCTGGTCGTAGGTGGCCAGACTCCAGTCGTGCATGACGGCTTCCACCCGCTCCATGGCGAGGTTGGCGCCCTTCACCAGCCGCACCTTGATGCGCGCGCCGCCGGCCGCGACCCGCTGCCGGGCCCACGCGGTGAGCAGCTCGAGCGCCGGAAGGGCGTCGGGAAGGTACGCCTGCAGCACGATGCCGGCCTCGAGCAGCCGCAGCCGAGGGTCTTCGAGCAGCCGCGTGAACACCGCGATCGTGAGATCGAGGTCGCGGTACTCCTCCATGTCGAGGTTGATGAAGGTGCCGTCGGTGGCCGCGGTGAGATACAGCGGCCGCAGCCGCTCGACGACCTTCTCGACGACCTCGTCGAACGCCCACATCGAGATGTGGCTCACGATCGCCGAGACCTTGACAGAGACGTAGTCCACATCGGGCCGGCGGATGAGCTCGTGGATGCCCTCCAGTCGGCGCAGGGCCTCCTGCTCGCCGAGCACCGCCTCACCCAGCAGGTTGAGGTTCAGCCGCGCGCCGCTCTCGCGCAGCGCCGCGATCGCCGGCCCGAGCTTGTCGGGCCGCGCGTCGACGACGAGATGGCCGACCATGCCGCGCAGCACGCGTCGTGCGATCGGCACCACCGGCGACGGCAGCACGGGGGCGACGGCGCCGCCCACGCGGACCGCGCTGCGCAGGTGCCACGGCAGAAAGCCCGGCACGAGGGGGGCCACACGCTGCAGATGGGATGCCGCGGCCGACAGGCTCTCGGGCCGCATCACGCCGTCGACGAAGCCGATGGTGAAGGGCAGGCCGTTGGGATCTTTGAGCACACCGGCGAGGCGTTCGGCTGCGGGATCGACCTGGGCCTCGGCGCTCTCGGCGACCCATCGCTGCGCGAGCGACACCGCCTCGGCGGCCAGGCGCCCCTCGGGTCCCTCTTCCATTCGCACTCCAGATGTGACGTCGTTCGAATCCCTGAGACCAGCCTGCACCCCGATGTGCCCAGCCGGCGCGTCCGTGGGCACTCTGCCGTCGACTTGCTGCATGAGGTCCAGGCTGAGGCATCCGTTCATTCGTGAATAGCGATCATCTACGATCTGTATTGTTCGGATTCATCGATGGGATGCTGTTGTTCGAGCTGCGACGGTTGCGACTGCTCCACGAACTCGCGCTGCGAGGCACGCTGGCCGCGGTGGCGGAGGCGCTCGCCTACAGCCCGTCGACGATCTCGCAGCAGCTGGCGCAGCTCGAGAAAGAGGCCGGCGTGGTGCTGCTCGCGCCGGACGGCCGCAGGGTGCGGCTCACCGAGCACGGCCGCATCCTCGCCGCGCACGCCGCCCGCGCGCTCGACCTCGACGAGCGGGCGCGCGGCGAGCTCGAGTCCCTGCACCCGGGCCTGGCACCGGTGCGCGTCGCCGTCATGCAGACCGCCGCCCTCGCGATCGTTCCCGCGGCGCTGGCGCTCCTGGCCGAGCGCGCTCCGCACCTGCGTGTCGAACTCGTCGAGATGCCGCCCGAGCGCGGGCTCTTCGAGCTCACCGCTCGCGGAGTGGATCTCGTCATCGCCGAGCAGTACCCCGGACACACGCGCGCTCACACCGAGGGTCTCGACCGCGAGACGCTCGGAACCGATCCGATCCACCTTGCCGTGGCATCCGCCGACCCGGCCCGTTCCCTCGACGACCTGCGCGACCGGCCGTGGGTGATGGAGCCCGCCGGCACCGCCGCGCGGCTCTGGGCGGTGCAGCAGTGCCGCGCCGCCGGGTTCGAACCCGACGTGCGCTACGAACTCGCCGATCTCTCGGCCCATGCGCGGCTGGTCGCCGCCGGGCAGGCGGTCGCGGTGCTGCCCGACCTGCTGTGGGAGGGAGCGGCGGCGCCAGTGACCCTGCTCGATCTGCCCGACCTTCCCACGCGCGAGATCTTCAGCGCGCAGCGCACGGCATCGCAGGCTCGGGCCGGCATCCTCGAAGTGCGCCGCGCGCTGCGCGACGCGTTTCCTGGCCGGGCGGATGCCGGAGCCCCCGGCCGCTAGGCGGTCGAGGGCTCCGGCGGCCGTACCGGTCGCCGGTCAGGTGCGATCGGTGCGGGTCTGCGGCGCCGGCGGCCGGGTGATGGGGTCGCCGGAAGCCGTGGTGCGGTCGTCGACGGTGTTCGCGTCACGCACAGCATTGCGGTCGTCGACGGTGTTCGCATCGCGGACGGTCCGCGCGTCGTCGACCGTGTTCGCACTGCGAGTGGTCGCGTTTCCGTCTGCATCGACGGCGGTGGCGGAGTTCGACCGGCCGTCGTCGCCCACATAGGGATCGACGTCGTCGGCCTTGCGCAAGGTCTCCGCCTGTCGCTGTCGCAGCTTGTCTGCCTCGCCGCTGTGCTCATCGATCGTGCCGGCGCGGCGCTCGGCGTCGATGGACGCCTCGGCGGCGCGGGCCTTCGCCGCTTCGGCCGCAGCCGAAGCGGCAGCCGCGTCCGCTCGCGCACGGGCGGCCTCGGCCTCGTGCTCACGTGCCTTCAGGTCAGTCTCCCGCGCGTCGGCCCGCAGCTTCTCTGCGCGATTGTGCTGCTGCTCCTGGCGCCGGGCGCGACGCCCGCGCGCCGTCACCAGCAGCGCGACGACGACGATCACGAGCACGATCGCGATGCCGACGATGATCCAGATCAGGGTGGTCGTGTCCACGGCCCACTCCCCCTCCCGCGCCGACGTTCGCCGACGCCCTCGATCGTCCAGGCAACCGCACCTGTCCCGCCCCGGCAAACGGCTTGCGCGGTGGTGCGCAGTGCGCTAGCCGCGTGGGCGCGCCTGAGGGGCTTCGATACCCGGAGCACCCGGCGCATAGGATGGGTTGCCTCGCCAGCGCAGTTCCCCCCGTCCCCCCGAATGCACCGAAGGTCATGCGTTGACAGAACTCTCTTCCCTCCTTTTCGACGGCGATGGCTCAAGCGAAGCCGCGGAGCTCCTCAGGATGCGAGAGTGCGCGACAGAGTCGCTGCGCACCATCGGCCGGATCCAGTCCCACGGGATGCTCTTCGGCATCGACGAGGCCACCGGCGTCGTCGTCGTCGCCAGTGAGAACGTCGAGCGGTGGCTCGGCCGCGACCTGCGCGAGTCGGGCAGTGACGCCCTGCTCGCCGCCATCCGGCACGGTGTCGCGATCGACCCCGTGCGCGCCGAGTTCGAAGGCGCGCTGTATGACGTCATCGCGCATCGCGGAACGACACCGCTCCTCGTCGAACTCGAGCCCATCGTCCCCGACCTCGATTACGTCCGCACCGGCGTGGTGAGCGCGATCCAGCGCCTGGCCGGCCTTTCCGATCCCGACGAGCTGCGTCGACAGGCCGCTCGCGAGATCAAGGACATCACAGGGTTCGATCGCGTGATGTGCTACCACTTCCACGACGACGGCCACGGACAGGTCGTCGCGGACGAGCGCGAGCCCGACATGGAGCCGTATCTCGGCCTGCACTTCCCGGCATCCGACATCCCCTCCCAGGCACGCGCGCTCTACATCGAGAAGCGCTCACGCGTGATCGCGAACACCGAGGACGCGGGACTTGCCCTGCAGACGCTGCTGCCGGAAGAGGAAGCCGTGGATCTCGGCGCGACCGAACTGCGCGCGGTCTCGCCCCACCACCTCCAGTTCATGCGGAACATGGGTCAGGTCTCGACGGTGTCCTTCGGCGTCCTCATCGAGGATCGCCTGGTCGGGATGTTCACGTGCGCGCATCGCTCGCCCCGTCGCATACCGGTGCTGCTGCGCCGGGCGATCGAGGTGATGGCGGCTCAGGTCGGCACTCAGCTGGCCGCCGCCCATCAGATCCACCGGCTGCGCCGGCAGCTCGAAGCCCGCGAGCGCCGCCTGTCGATCATCGCGCCCCTGTACGGTCGCAGCGACGTCGGCGCGGTCCTCATGACAGGCGAGCGCACGGTGCTCGACGTGGTGCCGTCGGATGGCGCGCTCCTCCGCATAGACGGAGCTGTCCACACCGTCGGCGTCGTGCCATCCCCGGACCGCCTGTTCGCCGCGCTCAGCGCGCTCGAGCCGGGAAGGCTCGTCTGGGAGGCGCTGCCGCTCGAACACCCCGAGCTGGCGGTGGAGTCGCCGGGAGTGGCCGGCCTGCTCATCGTCCCGCTGGGCGGCGACGGCGACACGCTCGTGTTCTTGCGCGGTGAGGTCGCGCATTCGATCGACTGGCTCGGCGATCAGCGCTCAGAGAACCGGGATCATCCGCTCTCGCCGCGCCGATCGTTCTCGGCCTGGCGCGAGAGCGTCACCGGGCGCAGCCTTCCCTGGGGCGAGCACGCTCAGGACGCGCTGGACCTGGGCGAGGAGATCCGCGTGGCCATGACGGCGCGGACGCAGGCCGAACTTGCCGAACTCGCGCTGCGGGACCCGCTGACCGGCCTGCACAACCGTCGCTTCCTCGACGACCGCCTGGAAGAGCTCCTGCAGGCCCCCGACCGGCCGGTCGCCCTCGTGTTCCTCGACCTCGACGACTTCAAGGTCGTCAACGACACCTACGGGCACGAGATGGGCGATGCGGTGCTCGCCGCGATCGGCAAGCGACTGAGCGGCGTCTCCCGCGCCTCGGACGCCGTGGTGCGTCTGGGCGGGGACGAGTTCGTGATGGTCTGCGTGGGCGCCGGAGCCGCCGAGGCCGCCGCCATTGCGGGGCGCGCCGTGGAGGCGATCAGGCAGCCCATCATGATCCGGGGCACCGAGATCGCCGTGAACGCCTCGGCGGGCGTCGTCGGGGCGGAGCCTGGCGCCGCCCCGGGCGAGCTGCTGGTCGCTGCGGACGCCGCGATGTATCGCGCAAAGCGCGACGGGGGCGGCCGGGTTTCAGCGTGAGGGGAGCTCCGGCTCCGGCACGAGGCGCAGCCCCGTGGAGGAGTTCGCGGTGTCGACGAGGTCCTGCAGCCACAGCCGGTTGATGTCGGGCATCGGGCCGTCGTACTGGAAGCGCAGAGTGGTGACGGGTGAGATCCACACCGCCTGCCGTGCCGACGTCTGCTGGTCGACCAGCGAGAACGACAGGTTCTCGCGTCGACGCAGCTTCGCCATGATGACGAGCTCGATATGCGCAAGCGCCCGGTCCTCGATCTCGAAGGATGCCGGTGGGGAGCCGTAGTGAAGTGTGCCCACCGGTCGATCCTAACCGGCCCCGTCGGCAGGTACTGTAGGGCCATGGCGATCGTGAACCGGCTGACTGTCGACGGACGCGACTATTTCCTCCCCGACCCCGTCTCGGAGCTCAAGGGCAAGATCCTCGAGGCGATCAAGGCGGGTGGCGGGTATGTGAACATCCCCCCGCTGCGCGGCGGCCCGGGCGTAGACATCCTCTTCTCGCCCGGAATGCCCGTCACCTGGTCGCAGTTCGAGGTCGGGGACGCGGGCGCGACGGCGGATGACCCCTCCGACGACGCCGGCGACTACGGGCTCTGACGAGCGACCTCTGACCGGGGGCCTCTGACCGGCGACCTCTGACCGGGGGCCTCTGACCGCCGACCGAGATGGCGGCCGCCGCGGCCGCTGTCAGACGCGGGCGAGCAGCTCGTCCATCTCGACCACCGACAGCGGCAGCCCCAGAAGGTAGCCCTGGCCGCGGTGGCACCCTCGCGCCACCGCACGCTCCAGGTCGGCGACGGTCTCGATTCCCTCCGCGACCACCCGCCAGCCGTGGTCGCTGCTGCTCTCGACCACGGCGGCGATCGCGTCATCCGCTTCCGCATCCGTCCGCTGCGTGAGCGACCGGTCGATCTTCACCTCGTCGATGGGGAGCGCCTCGAGCATCTCGACCGTGGTGTCGCCCGCGGCATAGTCGTCGACCGAGATCGCGACGCCGACCGAGTGGAGCGACTGGATCGCCGAGAGCATCGGGGGGCGCAGCTGCGGTGACGGCGCCTCGGTGATCTCGATGGTCATGACCGCCGGGTCGAGGTCGAGTTCGTCGAGTCGGGCGAGCACCGTCTCGGCATAGTGCGACGAGAAGTGCGCCGGGGAAGCATTGACGGCGAGGGACAGCGGGTGCCCCTCCGCACGCCAGCGGGCGATCTCGTCTGCGGCGCGCGAGAACACCTGCGCATCCATCTCATCGAGGAACTCCCCAGCCTCCGCCAGAGGGATGAACCGTTCGGGCGAGACCGCGCCGAGAAGCGCATGGTTCCAGCGGCAGAGCGCCTCGACCGCGACGGGCACAGGCGGTGACGCCCCCAGCGCGGCACGTGTCGCGACGAGGTCGTACTGCGGTTGGAACGCGACCCACAGCTCGCCGGCTGAGAGCGCCGAACGCAAGTCCCGAGTGAGTTGAGGCGAGCTGACCATTCCACCAGATTCGACGAGTCGATAGATTCGCGCAACACCAGACACGAGCGCTCGAATTAGTTATACTCCGCGTCAGCAGCCTCTCGCGGCCGAATCGAAACCGAGGAGCACGTCTGCGTGGCCGACTCGCCCCGCGCCGACTACTCTGGAGGCGATGGGCACGCTCACCTACGATTCACGGGTCACCGTCTCGTTCGACGACCGCATCCTCGCGCACCTGCAGGCAGTCATCTGGGCCAAGCTGCGACGTGGCGAGGCGTTTCCGTTCACCTGGACGGACCCGATGCGCAGCGGCCTCGGCCGCACCTCGATCTGGCTCAGCCCGAACGTCACGCTGACCTTCGAGTACTTCGGCGGACGGCAGCCGCGCCTGAACCCCGCCTGGGTCGAGGCGCTCACCAAGGCTGCCAACTCCCCCGGCGGGCTGACGATGGTCCCCGAGCCTGAGCCTCCCACTTAGCCGATCGCGCGAGTTCCGTCAAGAGGCAGTGCCGCGAATGACGCCTGCTTAGCGTCTTCGTATGACACAGCACGCCGAAGACCTCGACACCAGCTGGGCGGTCCATTGGACGCGACCTCAGCGAGGAGAGTGGCGGGCCGACCGCCACGGACGCGTCGTCGGCGAGGTGAAACGCGACGGCGAAGCGTACGTCGCCACGCGCGGCAGCCGCACGCTCGGCACGTACCCATCCCTCGGCGCGGCCCTCGACGCCGTCGATCACCGCCCTCTCAGCACGGTGCAGCCGGATCGCTTCTGGACACTCGTGCTGACCACCATCAACGTCGGCATCATCGCCGCCATCGGGCTGGTGGCCACCGCCCTGCTGCGCTGACAGACAGCGCGCCCGACTCGGGAATCAGCTCCACACGCTGGGCGCCTCGGCACGGGTGGGCGGAAGAGCGGATGCCGCAGCCCAGTCGTGCACCCATTCGTCGACCTCGGGCACGCCCTCGGGACGCCCGATCGCGGCGAACAGCTCGTCATGCGACAGCGTGCCGCCGGAGCGCTTCATCATGCGCGCCCGGATGATGGCCCGGGCGTAGACCTCGCCGTCGACGACCGCGCGATGCTCGAGGTAGACCGCCTTGTCGTCGTGGCCGATCATGCGGGACTCGACGTCGAACCGCTGCCAGAGGTTGAGCGACTTGCGGAACGTGACGGTCTCGCTCGACACGACGGCGTACCACCCGCGCGCCTTCATGACGTCCCACAGCCCGGTGCGCACCAGGAGATCCCAGCGGCCGAGGTCGAACAGCGACAGGTAGCGGCCGTTGTTCATGTGGAGCAGCAGGTCGATGTCGGTGAGGAGCGTGGTCAGCCGAATCCGGCTGATCCCGGTGGGCGCGAGGCGCCCGCGACGACGCAGGCGCCGGCGCGCGGTCAGCATCACGAGCAAGGTCCGCCACATCACGTTCACGAGGTGCGATGGTAGCGATCCGCGACGGGTCCGCCGATTCGATTGTCGAATTCCGACATCTGCGCGGTGCTGATGCCTGCGAGACCGGACGGCAACACGTCTCGCCACCCGGTGTTCACCCGCCGTTCGCCGGATTTCAGGTCTCGCGCCGACGCGCGTAGAGTCTGGCCATGGAAGCCGAAACCCAGACCGACATCGTCGTCCGTCCGGTGCGTGACGTCGACGCGGAGGCCCTTGGCCGCGTACACGCGACCGCCTGGCACGAGACGTACGACCACCTGATCAGCAAGGCCGCCCTCGAGGCGGTCTCACCCAAGCGCCTCGCCGAGCTGTGGACCCACTGGGCGGTCCAGGGCCCCGAGTTCAAGATGTTCGCCGCTCTCGTCGGCGGCGAGATCGTCGGATTCGCCGGCTCCGGCCCGGCCCGGGACAAGGACGCGCCGCGGTTCCGCGAGCTGTACTTCATCTACCTGCTGGACGCCTTCCACGGCACCGGCATCGGGCAGAAGCTCTTCGACGCCGTCGTGGAGCCGGCCGAGGGCGTGTACCTGTGGGTCGCCGACGACAACCCGAGGGCGCACCGCTTCTACACGCGCAACGGCTTCACGCTCGACGGGGCCTCGCACACCGAGCCCTTCCTCGGCGAGACCCTCACCGAGGTGCGCTTCGTGCGCTGATCCACCGCTGTCCGCTTCGCAGCGAGGGGCATGTCCGGTTCGCCGGGCATGCCCCCTCGCCGTTTTCGGGAAGACTGGAGCCATGCCGTTCCGCACCGCGCTCACCGTCTGGCCCCTCGAGGGCATCCCCGAGATCGAGGCCGGCGCCGACCTCGTCGACGTCATCGTGCGTGCCGCGGGCGACGAGCTCGCGGACGGCGACATCCTCGTGGTGACCTCGAAGATCGTGTCGAAGGCCGAAGACCGCTTCGTCGTGGCAGATGACCGCGAAGACGCGATCACGTCCGAGACCGTGCGGGTCGTGGCATCCCGCACCACCCCGAACGGCTTCACGACGCGCATCGTCGAGAACCGCCTCGGCATGGTGTCGGCGGCGGCAGGCGTGGATGCGTCGAACACCCCGGACGGCACCGTGCTGCTGCTGCCGGTCGACCCCGACGCGTCGGCTCGCGCGATCGCGGCCGGGCTGCGCGGGCGGCTCGGCGTCGAGGTCGGCGTCATCGTGTCGGACACCCTGGGCCGGGCGTGGCGCGAGGGCCAGACCGATCACGCCATCGGCGCCGGCGGCGTGCAGGTCTTCGAGGACCTTCGCGGCGGGACGGATGCCGAGGGCCGCCCGCTCGTCGTCACGATGCCGTGCGTCGCCGACGAGCTGGCCGCGGCGGCCGATCTCGTCAAGGGCAAGGCGGCGCGGCGTCCCGTCGCCGTGGTCCGCGGGCGCGGCGACCTCGTCGGGGCTCTGGATCTTCCCGGCGCGCGGTCGATCGTGCGCCCGCTCGAGCGCGACATGTTCCGCCTGGGTGCCGACGAGGCCTATGCCGAGGGGTTCGCCGCGGGAGCCGCCGCCTCCTCGGCCTGACCTGTCGGCCCGACCGAGCGACGGACCGGGACGCCGCCGCAGAGCCGCGACGACGTCCCGATGCCGAGTAGTCCAGTGCGTCAGCGCCCGGCCTTCAGCACGGCCTGGCCCGCCGACACCTGCACGCGGACCGTGCTGGACGCGCCCGGGGTCGAGCCGATCTCGTTCTCGAACTCACCGGCCGACACGTCCGACGTGACGTCGTACTCGCCTTCCGGCACGGTCATCCGCAGCGTGCCGGCGCTCACATCGGCCTCGATCACGTCGGGTCCGTCCCCGGTGAGAACGGCGTCGAGCGAACCGGCGCTGACCGTCAGCTGGGCTTCGGTCACGCCGTCGAGTTCGAGCGTGCCGCGTCCGGCGCTGACGTCGGCTCTCAGCGACTCCGCCGATCCCGACACGTCGAACGACCCGGCCGCGAGCGAGAGGTCGAGCTCGCCGAAGTCGCCGTCGGTGACGAATTCACCGGCCGCGAGCGAGACGTCCGCGTCGAGGCCCTCGAGGGCGGCGGGCAGCAGCAGCACGGCATCCGCTCCGCCGTCGCCGAACCAGCCGCGCCAGCCGAACCATCCGAGCCGATCGGGCGATGCCACCTCGAGCGTGTCGCCCTCGCGCTCGAAGCGCCAGTTCTCGGCGCCCCACGAGCTGGTGACCTCGAGCTCGGCCTGCTCCACGTCGGTGAACTCGACGCGCAGTGTTCCCGCGGCGGCGTCGATGTCGAGCTCGCCGACTCCGGCGACGTCGAGGGAGCGCGTCGAGGTGTGGACGGATGCCGATGCGATCGTCCCGAACAGGGCCGACGTCATCGTGCCCAGCAGCACGACCGCGCCCAGCACGATGATGACGATCGCGACGACGCGCGACCCGCCCGCAGGCGCCTGGGGCGCGTCGGCGGGGCGTTCGGGAGCGGCAGGAGGCGGAGGCGTCATGGTGGTGCTCATCGGTTCGTTCCTGTCTGCGGCCCGCGGCCGCCCGGTGTCTGCGAAGGAAGTGTCTGTGACGGAGGTGCCGGCGGGGGAGGCGGCGTCCCGCCGCCGTGCTCGAGGTGGGCGATCGCCGCGAGCACGCGGCGATTGCCCGACTCGTCGGGTTCGAGGTTCAGCTTCTGGAAGACGGCGGTGATGTGCTTCTCGACGCTGCCCTCTGTGACGTGCAGCGTCTTCGCGATCGCCTGGTTGGAGCGGCCCTCCGCGATCAGCGCGAGCACCGACGCCTCGCGGTCGGTGAGGCGCAGCATCCGTTCGTCCCGCGTGCGGCGACTGAGCAGCTGTGCGACCACCTCCGGGTCGAGCACCGTCGCACCGGCGGCGATGCGCTCGATCGCCTCGAGGAAGTCGGTCACGTCGGCCACCCGGTCCTTGAGGAGGTAGCCGAGCGCCCCGCCGCTGGACGAGATGAGGTCGGCGGCGTAGCGCTCCTCGACGTACTGCGACAGCACGAGCACCGCCAGCTCGGGCAGCCGTGCGCGCAGCGACAGCGCCGCACGGATGCCCTCGTCGGTCCACCTCGGCGGCAGGCGCACGTCGAGGATGCACAGCTCGGGGGCGGTACGGTCGACGGTCTCGTCGAGGCGTGAGGCGTCGGGGAGGGCGGCGACCACCTCGTGGCCGGCGTCTTCGAGCACGCGCACCAGGCCCGCCCGCAGCAGGGCCGAGTCTTCGCAGATCAGGACGCGCATGGGATGCTCACCTCCACGCTCGTCGGTCCGCCGGCCGGACTGTCGATGCGGGCCTCGCCACCGGCCGCCAGGACGCGGTTGACGATGCCGTCGAGACCGCCGCCGGCGATCACCCGCGCACCGCCCACGCCGTTGTCTTCCACGCGGGCCCAGAGGGTGCCTGGCTCGCGCAGCCGCGCGACGACCCGCACCTCGGTGGCGCGCGAGTGCTTCGCCGCGTTGGTCAGCGCTTCGGCGATCACGAAGTACGCCGCCGCTTCGGTCTCACGGCTGCAGCGGCCGTCGAGCCGCACGTCGGTGTGCACCGGCACGACCGAGCGCGCCACGAGCGCCGAGAGGGCGGCGTCGAGACCGCGATCGTCGAGGACGGACGTATGGATGCCGCGGGCCAGCTGCCGCAGCTCGGTGATGGCCGCCTTGGTCGAGGTGTGCGCCTCGGCGATGAGCGCCCGTGCGGCCTCCGGGTCGGCGTCGATCTTCTGCTGCGCAAGGCCCAGCGTCATGCCGACCGACACCAGCCGCGGCTGCACGCCGTCGTGGAGGTCGCGCTCGATGCGCGTGCGCTCGACGTCGGCGGCCCGCACCGCACCGGCGTGCTGCTGGCTCGAGACGCGCGCCTCCGCGGCGAGCTGCGCCTCGCGGGACGGCACCATGACGGCGCGCGCGATGATGCCGTGGAGCACACCGAGCCCGACCAGGCCGGCTGCGGCGACGAGCACTGCGATGATGCCCACCGGCACCGCCCACGCGAGCGGGACCTCGATGCCCGTGCGTGCCAGTCGCACCGCGCTCGCCTCGGCGAAGAGCGGCGTGAAGGCGAGCACGGCGCCTGAGACCAGGAGTCCGGCGAGGGCCACCACGACCCACCCGAGGATCGTCGCGATCGCGAGGTTCGCGATCGCCCGCCAAGTGAGGGGGTCGATCGCCTGCATCCAGATCGTGCGCATCGCGCCGCCGAATCCGGGTCGTCCGCTCCTGCGCGGACGGAGCACCGGGAGCCCGAAGCCGTAGAGGCCGTCGACCCGCTGCGTCTCGAGCCACCCGAGCGCGAACAGCACGTAGACCAGGCCGACGAGCACGAGCAGGCCGATGCCGAGGACGAACACCAGGGCGACGCCGACGCCCAGCAGCGAGACGACGAGCGAGAAAGCGGCGACGCCGATCACGCCCAGCGCGGCGAGCTGCGCGATGGCGCCCGCCACCTGGGCGGGTCGCGTCACCGGGTGGACGGCAGAAGAGTCCGAGGAGGTCATGCCCCTTACGGTAGGCGCGTGAGCCGCCGAGCGCGCCCGAGGCAGCCGGAGTCTTGTCTTCGGGTTATCCCCCACCCGCCGCCCGGCCACACGATGGGCGCATCTCCCGGGGCGGCCGTGCAGCGTTCATGACCTCAGCGCAGCTGGCCGAGGGCCCGCTCATGCACGCGGGGGTCGGAGCCCATGCCGGCAGGCGACTCGGGACCGTAGACGATGAGCTCGTCCACACCGAGGCCCGCCGCATGCTCTGCCGCCGCGATGAAGGCGTCGACATCGGAGGTCGGGCGCACGCGGCCGAAGCCCAGCAGCAGCGAGCGTCGCACGGTGGACGGGTCGCGACCGACACGGTCGCACTCCGCGGCGAAGCCGGTGGCCTGCTGCGCGATCAGCTGCCAGTACTCGTCGGCGTCGAGCTGCGTCGACCCGGGCCCGCCGTAGGTGTTCCACGTGTCGGCGTACCGCGCGGCCAATGCCAGCGCGCGCGGTCCGTGAGCGGCCAGGAGCAGCTCAGGCGCGTCCACGCCGTCCGGGCGGCCCGTCGTCTCGAGGCCGGTGAACGACATCCTCTTGCCCTGCCACTCGGTGGCGCCGTCGAGCACCGCCCGATAGCCCTCGACGACGTCGGCGAAACGAGCCGACATCTCGCCCAAGGTCGAGTTCTCGCCGCTATCGGCGAGCTCGCACGGGGGCGCTCCGAGGCCGAGCCCGAGCACCAGTCGCCCTTCGGAGATGTCCTGGACGGTCATCGCCGCCCGCGCGAGTGCGACCGGCCGGCGGAACACGGCGGAGGCCACGAGGGTCCCCAGCCGGATGCGCTCGGTGACCCCCGCCGCCGCCGTGAGGGTGGTGAATGCCTCGCCGAGCCACTCGCCGCGGGCCGTCGCATGGGTGAGATGGTCATAGGTGTAGGCGACGTCGTAGCCGACCTCGTCGGCCCAGCGGTACCAGCGCGCCTGCGCGCGCCACGGGCCCACCGGAGGAATCACCAGACTGATGCGGCGCAGGGTCATGCGACCCAGGATGGCACGCGGCGGCGGTCGTCGTGTCGTGACGGCGGGCTAGGGTGCAGGGGTGGCAATACGGACCAAGGCGTCGCGCAGAGGCAAGGGGACGCAGGCTCCCCAGTTCGACTTCGACGAGAGCGTGCTCTCAGACCTCGCCGTCGGCGACCCGGCGTCATTCGGCTCCGCGGGCTTCGAGGGCGTGGCCTACGCCGATGTCGTCCGCGAGGAGTGGGAGCTCCGCGTCGGCGACACCGTCGAGGGCACACGCTTCGACGGCCTGGCCGTCGGCAGCTGGACGCTGCGCGGCGCGCACATCCTCGAATCCGTGATCACCGGGGCGGACATCCCCGCGGTATCCGGCGCCCGCAGCGGGTGGCGCGACGTCGAGGTGCGCGACAGCAGGTTCGGATCCTTCGAGGCGTACGACGCGTCGTGGCGCGGCATCCGATTCACCCGCTGCAAGCTCGGGTACGTCAACCTGCGCGCCGCAGAGCTGCTCGACATCGCCTTCATCGACTGCACCATCGACGAGATCGATCTGATGGATGCCGCGGCCCGCCGCGTCGCCTTCGAGGCCACCCGCATCGCCACGCTGAACGCGAGCGGCGCGCGGTTCACCGACGTCGATCTGCGGGGAGCCGAGATCGCTCAGGTGGTGGGCCTGGAAGGCCTCCGCGGCGCGACGATCTCGCCCGATCAGCTTCAGTTCATCGCACCGGCGCTCGCCGATCTCGCCGGCATCCGCGTCGACGGCTGACGGCGGTCGCTGCCCTCGAGACGGCGCTCGGTCGTCCCGACGCTTCCGCCCCGGTGTTGAGCGAGCGGCGGAGGGGCCAGCGAAACGCCTCGACCGCGACACAACGCGTCGGTCGCTGGCGCTCCCTCGCTCAACGACCCGCAAGTGGGGCCCGGTCGTTGAGCGAGCGAGGAACGAGCGAGACGAAACGCCTCGGGCGTCAAGCGGACGTCAGCGCCCGGAGACCTTGCCGAAGAGACGGGCGATCGGCGCGAGCACGAGTGGGCGAGCAGCGATCCAGGCAGCTGCGATCACCACGAGCGAGGCGACGAAGAACCAGAAACCCGTCCAGTTGGCCGCGTAGGCGTCCGGGTCGGCCGACCCCTGGGCGGCGTACATGTGGTTGAGGTTGCGCAGCGCGCCGGTGGCGAGCACGAGGAAGACGTGCACGGCGATGAACGCCACGAAGTAGAGCATCACCGGGAAGTGCACGGCACGAGCCCACTCCACCGGATACGCCTTGTTCAGCCCGGCGGCGTTCTTGGGCCACACGCCCGACATCCGCACGCCCGTGATCACGGCCAGCGGCGCCGCGATGAACACTGTGGCGAAGTAGGCGAGCTGCTGCAGCGCGTTGTAGTTCACCCACCCGTTCTCGGTGGGCCAGTCGAGCGACACGTACTGCAGCGCCGCCGAGAGGGCGTTCGGGAACACCTCCCACGACGTCGGCACGATGCGCATCCACTGCCCGGTCACGACCAGCAGCACCACGAACACCACGCCGTTGACCAGCCACAGGATGTCGAGCGACTGGTGGAACCAGAGGTTCAGGCTGATCTTGCGTCGATTGTTGTTCCGCGGCGACCAGAACGCGGTCGGCCGCTTCTCGGTGCGCACGCGCAGACCCGACCGGATGATGAGCACCATCAGGAAGAAGTTGAAGAAGTGCTGCCATCCGAGCCACGCCGGGAAGCCGACCGGCGCTCCCTCGGGCAGGTGGTACTCCCCCGGGTACGTCGCGAGGAAGTCGGCACCCCACTGCGTGCTGAGCAGCCAGCGCACCGCGAACACGGCCATCGCGGCGGCGTAGAGGAGGCCGGCGCCCCCGACGATCACGGCGCCCGCCCACTGGCCTCGGGTGAAGGGGCCGATCCGCTTCGGCTCCGCCGCCGGCGCGCGGCGCGTGCGTGCGGCCGCGCCCGCCCACACGGTGCGCGGGAACGGCAATGGCTGCGACAGGGGCACCCCGGTCACCGTGCCGGAAGCGGCCGGAGCGGCGGGCGCTCGTGGAGCGAGCGACGCTTCGGTGTCCGACGTTGAGACGTCGCGAACCTCGAGCTCGGCGTCGGTTCTGGGCGTTTCGTCTCGCTCGTTCCTCGCTCGCTCAACGACCGGGACCGCTGCGACGCTCGGTGCGAACCCGGCGGGCGGCCAGGGCTCGCCGCCCGGCACGCGCGGCAGGCCTCGACGCAGAGGGCGGGCTGCGCCGGCGGATGCCGCGGCCACCGGTTGCACGTCGACCCCCGGCGTTTCGTCTCGCTCGTTCCTCGCTCGCTCAACGGCCGGAGCCTGGGCCGCGACGCCGGCCACGCCCGCACCACCGGTCCCTGAGCTTGTCGAAGGGCCGTCCGCCACGGGGGCTTCGACAGACTCGGCAACCGGGGCCACAGCAACCGGCCCGTCGTCGTCGGGTACCGGCGCGATGCCGGCGGGCGGCCAGGGCTCGCCGCCCGGCACACGCGGCAGGCCACGACGCAGAGGGCGGCCTGCGCCGGCGGATGCCACGGCCACCGGTTGCACGTCGACCCGGGGCGTTTCGTCTCGCTCGTTCCTCGCTCGCTCAACGACCGGAGTCTGGCCCGCGACGCCGGCCACGCCGGCACCACCGGTCCCTGAGCTTGTCGAAGGGCCGTCCGCCACGGACGCTTCGACGGACTCCGCGGCTGGAACCGTCTCCGGCGAAAGGCGCCCGTCGCCGTTCGGCACCGGCGCGGTACCGGCGGGCGGCCAGGGCTCGCCGCCGGGCACGCGCGGCAGCCCGCGCCGCACCGTGGAACCGAACGTCGCCATCCCCGGTTACGCCTTCTTCGCCTCGAGCGCGGCGATCAGCTGCGGCACCACGGTGAACAGATCGCCGACAACGCCGAAATCGGCGATCTCGAAGATCGGGGCATCCGCGTCCTTGTTGATCGCGACGATCGTCTTCGCCGTCTGCATGCCGGCCTTGTGCTGGATCGCGCCCGAGATGCCCAGCGCGACGTACAGCTGCGGTGCCACCGACACCCCGGTCTGCCCGACCTGGTACGAGTACGGCACGTAGCCGGCGTCGACCGCGGCGCGCGACGCGCCGATCGCTGCGCCGAGCACGTCGGCGAGCTGCTCCACGAGGACGAACTTCTCGCCGGATCCGAGCCCGCGGCCTCCGGAGACGACCTTCGTCGCACCGCGCAGCTCCGGACGCGTCGACGACACCACGGTCTCGTCGACCGACGTCACCGTCGCCGCACGGCGTCCCGAAGGGCGCACCTCGAGCGGCTCGGCCTCGACACCGGCGACGGCGTCGGCGCGGGCATCCACCGATCCCTGACGGATCGTGATGACCGGCGCACCCCACGTGACGGCGGCGTCGACGTTGTATGCGCCGCCGTAGACCGAGTGGTGTGCGATCACGCCTTCGGGGTCGCGCGAGACGCCGACGGCATCCACGGCGAGACCCGACCGGGTGCGCGCGGCATACCGGCCCGCGACCTCACGGCCTTCCACCGAGTGCGAGACGAGGATGGCGTCCGGTCGCACCTCGTCGGCAGCCGCCGTCAGCGCGTCGACCGCCGTGGCGCCGAGTCCGTCGCCGGGAGCGGCGACCAGCACCGACGCGGCGCCGAGGGCTGCGGCATCCGTCGCCAACGCGGCGTCGCCGACGATCACCGCGACCGGCGTGCCCACCGAGGCGGCCGCGCCCAGCACCTCGGCCGCCGACTTGGCGAGCCCGCCCGAGGGGGTCGTGTCGAGGAACACCAGGATCGAGTCATCTGCAAACGTCATCACGCACGCACCCTCACGCAAGCCGGTTCTGAATGAGGAAGTCCGCGAGCTTCTGACCCGCGTCGCCCTCGTCGACGATCTTCACGCCGGCCTCGCGCGGCGGCTTCTCACTGAGCGCGATGACGATCGACCGGGACGCGGCCGGGTCATGCGCGTCGATCTCGAGCTCGGCGAGCGACAGCGTCTCGAACGGCTTCTTCTTCGCCGCCATGATGCCCTTGAAGTTCGGGAAGCGCGCGTCGGGGAGCGCCTCGGTGATCGAGATCACCGCGGGAAGCGGCGCCGTCACCTGCATCGTGGCGCCGTCCGAGGCGCGAGCGCCCGAGACGGCATCGTCGCCGATCTCGACGGCGCTCAGGTAGGTCGCGCTCGGCACATCGAGGATCTCGGCCACCATCGAGGGGATGACGCCGCCGGTGCCGTCGGTCGACTGGTTGCCGGCGATCACCAGGTCGAAGCCGGTCCGCTGCAGCGCGGCCGCGAGCACCTCGGCGGTCAGTCCGAGGTCGGCGCCGAGAAGGGCCTCGTCGACGACCTGCACGGCCGACGCGGCACCCATCGCGAGTCCCTTGCGCACGGTCGCCGACGCGGACGCCGGGGTCATCGAGAGCACCACCACCTCGGTGCCGGGCGTCTTGTCGGCATACGACAAGGCGACCTCCAGCGCACGCTCACCGATCTCATCGAGCACCGTCTCGCTCGCGCCGCGGTCGGCCAGACCGGTCTCCAGCGACAGCTTGCGATCCCCGTAGGTATCCGGGACTTCCTTGACCAGGACGACGATCTTCATGACGATCTCCTCACGCTGCGCACGAGTCTAGGGCGCGCCGCGCAATGTACCCAATCGCAGGGAATGCACCGACAAGACCTCCCGCTGACCCGGTGTGTGTATACATAAACGCCCGTTCGCGGCATCCGAATCCGACTCATCCACTGCCTACCGGTACGGTGAAAGGAGGAGGTCGTCATGGCAGCACCCAAACGTCTTCCGGTCGACCCGATCGCCGAAGCCAAGCGCCAGTGGATCGCCCATGGCTGGGAACCCGCCGCGGCCGGCATGACCGCCGTGACGTCGATCATCCGGGCGCAGCAGCTCCTGTTCGCGCGCATCGACACCGCGCTGCGGCCCTTCGGACTCTCGTTCGCGCGATACGAGCTGCTGCGCCTGCTCGGCTTCACACGCGAGGGACGGATGCCGATGGCCAGCGCCATCGCCCGCCTGCAGGTGCATCCGACCAGCGTGACGAACACCGTCGACCGGCTGGCCCGCGACGGTCTCGTCTCGCGGGAGCCGCACCCCGGCGACGGGCGCGCCGCCATGCTCGTGCTCACCGACGCCGGCCGCGAGCTGGTGGAGCGCGCCACCGCCGCCCTCAACGCCGAGGTGTTCGAAGACCCCGGGCTCACCGACGCCGACACGACAGAGCTCGTGCGGATCATCGCGCGCTTCCGCAAGGACGCCGGCGACTTCACCGAGCCGAAGCCCCAGCCCGACCCCCTCTGACTTTTCGGTCGTTGAGCGAGCGAAGCGAGACGAAACGCCCCGAACCGAACGGATACGCCGGGTGCAGGCGTTCGTAATCCCGGTCGTTGAGCGAGGGAGCGCCAGCGACCGAGACGAAACGCGCCGAACCGAACGAATACGCCTGGGTGCAGGCGTTTCGTCTCGCTCGTTCCTCGCTCGCTCAACGACCGGGAGAACGTTCCTCGGTCGTTGAGCGAGGGAGTGCCAGCGACCGAGACGAAACGCGTCAGCGGCCCGTGAACCCGGGGGCGCGCTTCTCGCGGAAGGCGGCCATGCCCTCCTTCTGGTCGGCGGTGTCGAAGAGGCTCGCGAACACGTGGCGCTCGAGCCGGAGGCCCTCGGCCAGCGACGTCTCGAGCGCGGCGTCCAGCACGGCCTTCGCGGCATACAGCGACGGCAGGCTCTTCGCCGCGATGCTGTCGGCCGTCTTCTGCGCCTCGGTGAGCAGGTCGGCGGCGGGCACGACGCGCGAGACGAGTCCGGAGCGCTCGGCTTCGGCGGCATCCATCATCCGTCCGGTGAGGATCAGCTCGGCGGCCTTGTAGGGGCCCACCGCGCGGACGAGCCGCTGCGAGCCGCCCATGCCGGGGATGACCCCGAGGTTGATCTCGGGCTGCCCGAACTTCGCAGTGTCGGCGGCGAGGATGATGTCGCACATCATCGCGAGCTCGCATCCGCCGCCGAGCGCGTAGCCCGAGACGGCGGCGATGACGGGCGTGCGCACGGCGGCGAACTGCGCCCAGCCGCCGAAGTGGTCGCCCATCAGCATGTCGAGCCCCGACTTCGACTCCATCTCCTTGATGTCGGCGCCCGCGGCGAACGCACGCTCCGATCCGGTGACGACGATCGCGCCGATCTGCTCGTCGGCATCGAAGACGGATGCCGCCGCCACCACATCCCGGCACACCTGCGTGTTCAGCGCGTTGAGCGCCTCCGGCCGGTTCAGCGTGATCCACCCGACCCGCCCGCGCGTTTCGACCAGGATCGTTTCGTACACGATCGTCTCGTGCCCGGTCGTCTCGTGCTCGGTCGTCGGCGGAGTCGTCTCGTGCTCGGTCGTCGGCGGAGTCGTCTCGTGCTCGGCCATGGGGGCTCCGTTCCCGTCAGGGGGACGCGCGTCCCCGCTTCTCGATTGCATGTCCCGATTCCCGGTCATCATGTCCCAGATTCGCCTACAAGACGCCGCGCGTACGCAAGAAATCGGGACACGCGAGCACAAGGACAGGGCATCGGGTGGACCGGGAGGTGCGTCCGGCCACCCGGGGTCAGGCGGACTCGGCGCGGATGGTGTTGATGATGCCCGAGAAGTCCTGCGACGCGCCCTCGCCGGCGGCGTACTGCGCATAGATCTCGCGAGCCAGCATGCCCATGCGCGCGTCGACGCCCGTCGCCGAGATCGCGTGCTCGGCGAGGCCGAGGTCCTTGTTCATGAGGGCGCCGGCGAAGCCGGGCTGATAGTCGCGGTTCGCGGGGCTGGTGGGCACCGGCCCCGGCACCGGACAGTTCGTCGTGAGCGCCCAGCACTGACCCGACGCGTTCGACGCCACGTCGAACAGCGCCTGGTGCGACAGCCCGAGCCGCTCCCCCAGCACGAACGCCTCGGCGACCGCGATCTGCGACACGGCGAGGATCATGTTGTTGCAGACCTTCGCGGCCTGCCCCAGCCCCGCACCGCCGCAGTGCACGACGCGGCGGCCCATCGCCTCGAGCAGCGGGCGGGCCGCCTCGAAGTCCTCGTCCGTCCCGCCGACCATGAACGCGAGCGTGGCGTTCTCGGCGCCGACGACTCCCCCCGACACCGGGGCGTCGAGCGCTCGGTGCCCGGCCGCCTCGGCGAGCGCGTGCGCGGCGCGGGCCTCGTCGACGGCGATCGTCGAGCAGTCGATGAACAGTGCTCCGGATGCCGCGACCCCGAGCAGCCCCGTGGTGCCGCCCTCGCCGCGGTAGGCGTCGAGCACCTGCGCACCGGTCTGGAACATCGTGATGACGACGTCCGCGCCGGTGGCGGCATCCGTTCCCGATTCCGCGACGGCGAGTCCCGCCGTGCGTGCCGTCTCGACGGCGGCGGGCATGACGTCGAAACCCCTCACCTCGTGGCCGGCCGCCGCCAGGTTCTTCGCCATCGGCAGGCCCATGTGGCCGAGCCCCAGGAATGCGATCTTCATGTCGGATCTCCTCGTCGGTGTTCTGGAACGATCGACGATGGTCAGTGCGCGAGCAGCTGTCGTCCGATGATCACGCGCATGATCTCGTTGGTCCCCTCCAGGATCTGATGCACGCGCAGATCCCGCACCACCTTCTCGATGCCGTAGTCGTGAAGGTAGCCGTAGCCGCCGTGCAGCTGCAGCGCCTGGTTGGCGACGGTGAAGCCGGCGTCGGTCGCGAACCGCTTGGCCATCGCGCACTGCTGCGACGCGTCGGGCTCCTTCGCGTCGAGCGCCGCGGCGGCGCCCCGCACCAGTGCCCGCGCGGCGTGCAGCTCGGTGGCCATGTCGGCGAGGGTGAAGACGACCGCCTGCTTCTCGGCCAGCGGTTCGCCGAACGTGAAGCGCTCGTGCACGTAGCGCACGGCGCGATCGAGAGCCCACTGCGCGCCGCCGAGCGAGCAGGCGGCGATGTTGATGCGGCCGCCGTCGAGGGCCGACATCGCGATCTTGAAGCCCTCTCCCTCGCCGCCGAGGATGTTCGCCGCGGGCACGCGCACCTCGTCGAGGATCACCTGGCGGGTCGGCTGCGCGTTCCAGCCCATCTTGTGCTCGATCGCGCCGAACGAGAGTCCAGGGGCGTCGGCGGGGACGAGGAACGCCGTGATGCCACGAGCCCCGGGTTCGCCGGTACGCGCCATGACGATGTAGACGGATGCCTCGCCCGCACCCGAGATGAACTGCTTGACGCCGGTGAGCACATACTCGTCGCCACCGTTCTCGCCCCCACCGTTCTCGCCGGGGACCCGGATGGCGCTCGTGGTGATGGCCGCGGCATCCGACCCGGCACCCGGCTCGGTGAGGCAGTAGCTGCCGAAGCCCGACATCGAGGTGAGGAGCGGCAGCCACTCGGTGCGCTGCGCGTCGCTGCCGTACGTGTCGATCATCCACACGACCATGTTGTGGATGGAGATGTAGGCAGCGATCGCGGGGTCGCCCTTCGCCAGCTCCTCGAAGATGGCGGCGGCGTCGGAGCGCGACAGGCCGGACCCGCCGAGATCCTCGCGGACGTAGATGCCGCCGAGGCCGAGTTCGCCGGCGCTGCGCAGCGTGTCGCGGGGGAAGAAGGACTTCGCGTCCCACTCCAGTGCGTTCGGCGCGAGCTCGTTCTGCGCGAAGTCGCGGACGGCATCGAGGATCGCGTCGCGCTCCTCGGTCGTGAGGCTCGAGGTGAGGGGGGTGATCGTGGACACCGTTGCTCCTTCAGGGATGCAGCACGCCCTCGTGGGGCATCCTGATCAACGCGATCGTGCCGACGTTGGCACATCGGCGATTTTACATGGACTTCCAACTATCTGGTAGGTAAACCATCGAATCGCGCGGAGGCCATACGTCCGCGCACCCGCAGACGCGCCGAAAGGGCGGCTCCCCCAGTAGCCGCCCTTTCGAATCCCGGATGCCGCGGCTCAGACGTCCGCGTGCGCGCGGGAGTCTTCTGCCGCCGCGTCGGCGTCTGGCCACACCATGAACGGCCGCAGCTCGAGCTGGCCGTTGCGGGCCATCGGATGCCGCGACGCGATCTCGATGGCCTCGTCGAGGCTGTCGACCTCGAGGATGTCGAAGCCGCAGATGACCTCGGCGGTCTCGACGTACGGGCCGCGCGCCGTGAGCACCTTGCCCCCGCGCACCTTCACCACGGTGGACTCCGTCTGCGGGGCCAGCACCTCGCCGATGACGCGCTTGCCGCTGGCGTCGAGGGGATCGACCCACAGGTCGACGTCGGACTCGTCGGATTCGGCGTCGGGCTCGAGCGAGGTGACGACGAACATCATGTACTTCATGGTGTGATCCTTCCGTTGCGGGCGGGCCGGCGCCAGCCTCACTCGGGTCGTCGCACGGGGGCGGGCGATGTCGACACTTCTTCCGAGAATCTTTTTGCGACATCCTGCGGGTGATCGCGGCACGAGCGTCATCCTCGCGGCGGACCAGGATGCGACTCGCGAGGGACGCCTCGCGGCCGTCGCCTCCGTAGCGTCGAAGCATGGCCAGCACCACGTCGATCCCCGTCGCCCGTCACCGCGAGCTCTCCCCTGCGGTGGCGCTGCTGCTCACGATCGGCGGCAACATCCTCGTCATCGCGATCGCCGCCGTCGCGGCGGCCGGCGTCGCCGTCGCAGCCGTCGCCGTCTTCGGCCCCGCCGTCCTCGACGCCCTCTGACCACGCGCTCCGATCACCCGCATTCTGGCCACTGTCGGGGAAGGGCCGCGCCGCGCTAGCCTGCGCGTGTGAACGAGCGCGCCGTCCCGATCCTCCTCAGCCGCGACCTCCGCGAGACGCTTGCGTTCTTCGAGACGCTGGGTTTCGAGAATCGCGGGGCACCTCCCGAGGAGTGGCGGTACCTCATCATCGGTCGCGGTACCGCCGAGCTGCACTTCGTCGAGGATCCGTCGGTCGATCCGCTCCGCACCTCGTCGATGTGCTACCTCTATGTGGACGATGCGCAGCAGCTGTTCGACGAGTGGCAGGACGCGGTCGAGCCCGACCCGGCGACCGGCAGCCGCATCGAGGCGCCGATGAGCACCGAGTACGGCATGCGCGAGTTCGCCGTCGTCGACCGGAGCGGCAATCTCGTCCGCATCGGAAGCCCGCTCTGACGCTAGGCTCGCGCCATGACGGACGTCGCGACGAAGCCCCGGCCCGGCACGAGCCTGCGAGGCTTCTCGGCCCCCATCCTGCTGGTCGGCGCCCTGATCGTCGTACCGGTGACGCTCGGGCTGCTCACCACCAGCTGGTCGGCACCCGACCCCGAGGCGTACGTGCGCATGGCGTTCGCGAGCGTGGCGGGCGGGACGCTCGCGATCGCCACGGTGCTGGGGTTGCTCGTCGACCGCATCATCCGCCGCGCGACGGTCTCGACGATCGCGATCTTCGCCGTGATCGCCCTGATGGTCGTGCCCTACGAACTCGGTGTGCTGTCGCGCGCCGCCGACACACTCCTCTTCAACCTGAGCCTGTGACGCCGAGGCGCTCCATCGTGGCCGCCGGGCTCATCGCGTCGCTGGCGCTCGCCGTGCTCGCGGTCACCGGCTGCGCAGACGGCGGCCCTGGCGGCGACGGATCCGAGGCCGACAGCACCATCCAGGGCATCCCCGACGGCTGGGACGGCCCCGCCCCCGATCCCCTCACCGGCCAGCCGTCCGCCGGCTGGATCGACGACGACGAGTTCGCGGTCATCACGATGGGCAGCGGCAGCTGCCCGCCCGTCCCTTCCGAACCCGAGGTGGTGAACCCCGGCGCGGTGCGCATCGAGTTCGGTCCATCGCCCCACGAGGTCTGCACGGCGGACATGTCGCCGACCACGCACGTCTTCGCGCTCTCCGACGAGCTGACCGAACGGCCGATCACCGTGACCGTCACCTACACCGACTATGACGAGGTGTACGAGCTCGCGCTTCCGTAGCCGGCAGTCCGGTGCCCGCCCGTCGCGACGGGCGGGCACCGGATGGTCAGCGCCGCTGGGTCTCGACCAGCACCACGGCGGTGCGGGCAGGCACCGTGATCGTCCCTGTGGCGGCATCCCACGTCGTGGTCTTGACGACGGGGTCGGAGCCGTCCGCGAGCGCGGGTGCCAGTGAGAACTTGCGACCCTCGAGCGCTTCGACCGTCTGCGTCGTCGGCTCGGTCCCGGCGTTGAACACCACGAGGGCGCCCTTCAGCTTCGGGTCGACGTCCTCGCCGACCACGTCGTCGATGAGCATCACGATGACGCCGGGAGCGGCATCCGTTCCGCTGTTCGGGAACGAGACCTTCTGCCCGATGAGCTCGGCAGACCCGAGACGCAACAGGCCCACCTCGTCGCGCACCCGCAGCAGGTCGAGAGCGGATGCCTCGGCCGTGGCGATGTCGAACGCACCGGGCTTGTTCGCGGGGTCGGCGAGCAGCGGCCGGAGGTCGTCCCAGTGGTCGCCGTTGTCGGCCTCGCGCGGCAGCCCGGAGCCGAAGGTCGACTCCTGTCCGGTCCAGTCGATCCGGTTGAACCAGTCGCCGGAGTTGTAGCTGTTGCGGTCGAGAGACTTGGAGCGCAGCAGCTCGGTGCCGGCGTGCCAGAACGACGGGGTCTGGGCGTAGGTCGTCGTCGCGAGCGACAGCGTGTTCATGCGCACGCGGTCGGCCATCGGCGTATCGGCCGGCAGCTTGAGGACGCCGAGGTCGTACAGCGTCTCGTTGTCGTGCGCGTCGACGTACGTGATGACCTCGTCGGGCTGGTCCGCGTACCCGGCGGGTGAGCCGTTGTAGTCCAGCTCGTCGCCCGCCCTGAGCGTGCCGTCCGACGACGTGAACGAGAAGTCGCGCAGGTTGCCCGCGAGCCCGAGCTTGACGAGGTCGGTCTTGTGGGCGAGATCGGCGAACGGATCACCGGGCGCCGACTGGTCGCTGCCGTTGGGGTCGGTCGCGAGGCCGGTTCCGAAGCCCTGGTAGAACTTCGAGCCGGCGTCGACCGGGCTGCCGCCGTGGACCGCGTCGCGGAGACGGTCGGTGAAGGTGCCGATGCCCGTGCCGCCGAGCTGCCCCTGTGTGGCCTGCTCGAACAGGGCGTTGTTCGCAACCTCGCCGAAGTTCCAGCCCTCGCCGTAGAGGTAGATCGCCTTCCCGTCGACGCCGTCCTTCTTGAGGGTGAGCTCGTCGAGGGCGTCGCGGATCGCCAGCATGTTGTCCTTCGAGTGGTGGCCCATGAGGTCGAAGCGAAAGCCGTCGACCTTGTACTCGCGGGCCCACAGCACGACGGAGTCGACCATCAGCTTCTCGGCCACCTCGTGCTCGGTCGCCACGTTCTGGCAGCAGGTCGAGGTCTCGACGCCGCCGGCGATGTTCAGGCGCTGGTAGTAGCCGGGCACGACCTGGTCGAGCACCGAGGTGTCGGCCTGTCCCGACGACGACGTGTGGTTGAACACCTCGTCGAGCACGACCTGCAGTCCCATGCCGTGCAGCGCGCCGACCATCGAGCGGAACTCCGCGACGCGCGCGCCGCCCTCCGGGTCGACCGCGTACGAGCCCTCGGGAACCGAGAAGTGGTACGGGTCGTAGCCCCAGTTGAAGCCGTCGGCGTCGACGATCGGCTCGATGCACGCCTGCTGCTCGGTGCTGTCGGCCGGCATCGAAGCCAGGTCGCAGTCGGGCACCGCCTGCTGGGTGCGGTCCTCCTGGATCGTGGCGATGTCGAAGGTCGGCAGCAGGTGCACGGTGTTGATGCCGGCGTCCGCGAGCTGTCGCAGCTGCGCCGTCCCCGCGCTGTCACCCGCGAACGCCCGGTACGTGCCGCGCTCGTCCTCGGGCACCGTCTCGTCCGAGATCGAGAAGTCGCGCACGTGCAGCTCGTAGATCGCGCGGTCGACCGGGCGGTCGATGACGGGCGCCTTCGTCTTCTCCCATCCCTTCGGGCGCCAGTCCTTGTCGTCGAGGTCGATCGCGACCGACCGCTCGGAGTTGGTCGTCAGCGCGACGGAGTACGGGTCGGTGACCTGGTTGGTCTCGATCGCTCCCGTGGTGGGTGCGTAGACCACGACCTCCCACAGGTACTCGTCGCCCTTCAGCGCCTTCCCGCCCTTGACGGTCCAGATTCCGGATGCCGCGTCCCACGTCGCCTCGTGGCGCACGGGCTCCTCGTCGGCGGTCCCTGAGCCTGTCGAAGGGTCCCAGGTGAGCAGCGTCGCGCTCTGGGCGGTCGGCGCCCACAGGCGGAACGTCGGCTTGTCCTTCGCGAAGGTGACGCCGAGGTCGGCGTCGGCGACGGCATCCGCGTAGAGGTCGTCGAGCACACCCGGGATCTGCACCCCGGTGAAGGCGCGCACGGTGCCGTCGGCGTCGCGCTGCGACACCAGCAGCTGGCCGCGCAGGAGGGCAGCGGCATCCGTTCCGTCCGGCACGCGCAGGGCGACGTAGCTCGTGAGGGCCGGGAACCGCTCCTGCTGCGCCTCAGTGAGATCACCGTCGACGCGGGTGAGGTCGATCGTGTCGCCGCCGGTCACCTCGCCGTCTTCGAGAGCGAGGGATGCCGCCGCCGACGCGTGCAGCTGCCACGACGCCTCGGCCGGATCGGCGCCGAGATCCGCCGGCCACGCGAGCGTCTCTTCGTCGATCCAGTGCGCGCGCTCCTCGCCGAGGCCCGGAAGGCCGTCGCCGATCTGCAGCACGTGGGTGGCGACCGTGTAGCGGAAGAGCACCGGCACGCCGTCCTCGGCGGTGAACGAATAGTTCGAGCCGCCCGGAGCGCCGCCGACGCCGTAGTTCTCGCTCCAGCTCATGCCATGCGCGACCTTGCCCTCGTACGCACCGGCGGGCAGGTCGAGGGTCAGCTCGTAGACGCCGTCCTTGTCGCCGTCGGCCATGAGGCTCGCGAGGCAGTCCGGTGCCCAGTCGCCCGCGCAGCCGCTCTCGCTCTGGTGCGAGCCCGGAACCGTCACGATGGGGCCTTCGGCGGTCGACTGCACGATGTTCGTGCGCGGGTCGAAGTAGAACGAGATCGGGCCGCCCGCGTGTGTGATGGCGATGTTCGGTCCGCCCGGCACGCCGTTGGCGCCGTAGTTGATCGTCCACGACCCGTCGATCGCGGCCTTGTACTCGTAGTCGCCCGGCTCCAGGTCGAACGCGCCGGCCCAGATGCCGTCGGCGCGCAGCGTGAGCTTCGCGGCCTCGCAGCCCGGAGCCCAGTCGCCGGCGCAGCCCATCTCGGAGTTGAGGCTGCCGGGCACCGTCACCATCGAGATCGGCGACTCCGGCTCCTCCGGCACGTCGAGCGTCACAGCGTTGCCCACAGAGGCGTAGGTCGACGCGGCGGCGTGGGCGCCGGCGGCATCCGTCGTCACGGCGCGGTATTCCACCAGCGTGCCGCCGGGGAGGTCGCCCAGGGTGTGGAAGACGCGGGGGTCGGTGTCTTCTGCCGTGCCGAGCTTGTGCCACTCGTCCGAGCCGACGACCCGCCACGCGAAGCTCGTCTCGGTCCAGGTCGAGTCGTCGACATCGGCCGAGACCGGCGCCGAGCCGGTCACCGCAGCGCCTGCGCCGGGCACCGACACGGTGACGGCGAGCGGCGCGTCGGGCGCGGTCACCGGCCGGTCGGCGCGGTAGACGACGGCTGACAGAGCCGGGACGGTGACGGATGCCGCGGCCGCGGCATCCGTCGAGATCCCGTTGGTCGTGCCGTACACCGGCGCGAACGACGCGCCGTCGGTGAGCGTCGTGAGGCTCACGGTCTTGTCGGAGGCGGTGTTGTTGAGGGCGACCAGGTACTCCACCTTCTCGACGCGGTCCACCCGCGAGAAGGCGTAGACGCCGGCGCCGCTGTCGGCGTAGCGCTCGATCTGCGCACCGGTGACGAGCGCCGGGTGCGCTTCGCGCAGCGCGGCGAGGTCGGCGATCCGCTCGTAGATCGGCGCGGAAGTGTCGTAGCGGTCGACGGAGCCGGCGGTGGCACCCGTGATGAGGTTCTGGTTCTGGTACGCGGCGACCTGCGTCGCGAACATCGTCTGGCGGGCGTCCTTGTCGCCGCCGGTACCGGCGAAGCCCTGCTCGTCGCCGTAGTAGACGACGGGCTGGCCGCGGCCGAGGAACATCAGGTCGTGCGCGAGCAGATCGCGCTCGTAGGCGTTCGGCGTCGACTGCAGCATGTAGCCGACGCGACCCATGTCGTGGTTGCCGAGGAACGTCGGCAGCGCCGTCGCCGATGAGTCGGGCGTCGTGTACCAGTCGTCGCCGGCGTAGAGGCTCTGCAGCCCCTTCGCGCTGTTGCCCGACGCGAAGCTCACGGCCGATGACTGGAAGGTGAAGTCGAGCACGCTCGACATGTCGCTGTCGCGGACGTACGGCGAGAGCTTGACCGGGTCGGCGTCGTAGACCTCGCCGAACATGAAGAAGTCGTCCTTGCCCTTGACGTCGCGGGCGTAGTCGAGCACCTCGGTGGTCCACTGCTCCCAGAACTCGAAGTTCACGTGCTTGGCGGTGTCGATGCGGAAGCCGTCGATGCCGAGGTCGATCCAGTCCTGGTACACGTCGACGAACCCGTTCACGACGGTCGGATGCTCCGTCATGAGGTCGTCGAGACCGTCGAAGTCGCCGTACGTCACGGACTCGCCCGTCCAGGTCGAGTTGCCGCGGTTGTGGTACAGCGTGGGGTCGTTGAGCCAGGCCGGGGTCTTCGCGTCCTCGCCGCCCGGGGCGAACTTCGGCGTGTACGGGAACGAGGTCGCGGGGTCGAGGGCCGGGAACGAGCCGGTGCCGGCGTGGGTGGCGGGGTCGAACACCGTGCCGGCGGCATCCGTGTAGGGGCTCGTCGTCTTGTCGATGTAGGAGTACTGGCCCTCGGCGTAGTCGATCACGTCGGCCGTGTGGTTCGTGATGATGTCGAAGTAGACCTTGATGCCCTTGGCATGCGCCTCTTCGATGAGCGCCTGGAGCTCGGCGTTGGTGCCGAGGTGCGGGTCGATCTGCGTGAAGTCGGTGATCCAGTAGCCGTGGTAGCCGGCGCTCGCGTTCGCGCCCTCGCCCTGCACGGGCTTGTTCTTGAAGCTCGGCGTCAGCCAGATCGCCGTCGTGCCCAGGCCCTCGATGTAGTCGAGTTTCTGGCGGAGGCCGGCGATGTCGCCGCCCGTGTAGAAGCCCTTGTCAGTCGGGTCGTACCCGGTCGCGAGGCGGTCGCCCGTGAGCCCGCCCTCGTTGTTCGACGCGTCGCCGTCGGCGAAGCGGTCGGTCATGACGAAGTAGAACTGCTCCTGGCTGCCCGGCTGTCGCACCGGAGCGGCGACGAGGGCGTCGTCGTCGGCGGTGTACCCGGCGCGGAGGCTCTTCACCTCGACACCGACGCGGTGGGTGGTGTCGTCGAACACGAAGCGCAGCGTCGCGGGACCGGCCACGGTCAGCGGGATGTTGTCGTTGCCGCCGTTCAGCCCGTACGCCTCGTCCCACGCGTCGTTCACGGCGACCTTGTACTCGTACGACCCGGCGGGCACCTGGAACTCGGCGGCGTAGATGTTCGCCGTCTCAGTCGGTGCGAGTTCGGTCGCCGCGCAGGCGGGCTGCCAGTCGTCGGGGCAGCCCAGCTCGGACTGCAGGTTGCCGACCAGCGCGAAGGTGCGCTCGGCGGCCGCAGCGGGGGCGATCGCGACCGCTCCCCCCGTCACGACGAGCGCTGCTGCGGTGAGGCATGCAGCGAGGATGCGGGCACGGGCTGAGGTCGACTTCGACACAGGAGCTCCTGGATGAGGCGGCACGGCGACGTGCCTGGATGGCGCAATGTGCGGCCGACACTAGCACCGGGCTTGCGAGAACTGCAAGCGCTTACATGATGAGAAGGCTTTCATGGAGCGGATGCCGGAGGCCGAGGCATCCGTTCGGTTCCGGTTCTCGCAACCGCTTGCACCGCGGGATTGCGCGCTCCCACCGGTCGTTGAGCGAGCGAGGAACGAGCGAGACGAAACGGTGCCGCGCGCGGTCCGCTTCAGTAGTCCCGCATTCGCGCGCGGAGCACGTCGAACTCGCAGCCCGGCACATCCGGATCGAAGCCGTGCTCGATCAGCCAGCGCGACGCGGTCAGGCTGCGCAGCGACCACCAGGCGCGGATCACCTCGCGGTCCGCGTCCTGGCCGTAGCCCGCGAGCAGATCGTCCAGGCGCTCCTCGTGCCCGAGCGTCAGGATGGCCAGATCGAACATCGCGTCGCCGGGCGCCGCCTCGGACCAGTCGATGATGCCGGTGACCTGGTCGCCGTCGACGAAGACGTGGGTGATCTGCAGGTCGCCGTGCATGAACACGGGCTTCCACTGTCGCAGCGCGCCCTCGGCGATCTCGCGGTTGCGCCGGATCACCTCGGCGGGCAGAACGGCGTGCTCGAGAAGCCACGCGGACTCCGTTTCGAGCTCCGCCGCCAGGTCGTCGAGCCGGGGCCCCGGCCACGGCGGCAGCGGCGCGTCGTGCAGCCGCCGTATCGCGGCACCCGCAGCGGCCCACGCCGTCGACGACGCGGGCGACGGTTCACCGAGGATGCCGAGCGCGGTGCCGGGAACCGCGGCGATCGCCAGCACGGGCGGCTCGCGCCAGAGGACCGCCGGCGTCGGGATCGGCGCCAGCGCCATCGCCCGCACCTCGATGTCGGCATGCGCCGGGTCGGCGTCCACCTTCAGGAAGACGTCGCCGACGCGCAGCGTCGCCCGCTGGCTGTGGGCGACGACGACCTCGACCTCTTCCATACCGGCCATCCTGGCAGGGCCGGAAAGTCACACCGCTACAGGCGCTCGATGATCGTCGCGTTGGCCATGCCGCCGCCCTCGCACATCGTCTGCAGGCCGTAGCGGCCGCCGGTCGCCTCGAGCTGAGCCACGAGCGTGCCGAGCAGGCGCGTGCCCGATGCGCCGACGGCGTGCCCGAGCGCGATCGCGCCGCCCCACGGGTTGAGCTTCGCCGGGTCGGCGCCGAGTTCGCGCTGCCACGCCAGCGGCACCGATGCGAACGCCTCGTTGACCTCGTACGCGTCGAGGTCGTCGAGACCGAGACCGCTGCGCTCGAGGATGCGCTTGGTCGCGGGTATCGGACCGGTCAGCATCATCATCGGGTCGTCGCCCACCACGGCGAACGAGTGGAAGCGCGCCCGGGGCGTCAGCCCCAGCTCGGCGGCCTTCTGCTCGCTCATGATGAGGACAGCGGATGCCGCATCCGTGAGCGGCGACGAATTGCCGGCTGTGATGCGCCAGTCGAGGTCAGGGAACCGCGCGGCGAGCGCGTCGGTGCGGAAGGCGGGCTTCAGGCCTGCCAGCGACGCGGCCGTGGTTCCCGCCCGCACGGTCTCGTCGAACGCGACCGCGTCGGGGGCGCCCGCGAGCACCGGGACGACCTGCGAATCGAACGCACCCCGGGTCCAGGCATCCGCCGCCCGTCGATGCGACTCGGCCGAGAAGGCGTCGAGCTCCTCGCGGCTGAAGCCCCATCGCTGCGCGATGAGCTCCGCCGACACGCCCTGGTTCACGAGGCCCTCGGGATAGCGGCGGGCGACGCCGTCCGACACGGTGCCGCCGTGGGCCGACGAGCCGAGCGGCACCCGGCTCATCGATTCGACGCCGGCCGCGATCACGATGTCGTACGCGCCGGCGATCACGCCCTGTGCTGCGAAGTGCGCCGCCTGCTGGCTCGACCCGCACTGGCGGTCGATCGTCGCGGCCGGCACGGTCTCGTCGAAGCCGGCGGCGAGCACGGCCTGCCGGGCGATGTTGAGGGCCTGGTCGCCGATCTGGCTGACGCAGCCCATCAGCACGTCGTCGATCTTCCGCGACTCCAGCCCGTTGCGTTCGAGCAACGCCGTGAGCACTCCGGCGACGAGGTCGACCGGGTGTACGGCGCTCAGCGCGCCGCCGGGCTTGCCGCGACCCGACGGGGTGCGGACGACGTCGACGATGACGGCCTGTGGCATGGGGACCTCCTGCTCAAGAGCCTAAGACGGTGCGGATGCCGCGGGCCGCGGCATCCGTGATCAGCCGCGCGTATCCGGCGTCGCGTACGTGCTGCGCTGCTCGATGACGGCGAGGGTGCAGCGCGAGATGCACACGAGCTTGCCGGCGGCGTCGACGATGCGGATCTCCCACACGTGCACGCGCCGGCCGATGTTGACCGGCGTCACGGTCGCCGTCACCCAGCCCGACGAGATCGGGCGGATGTGGTTGGCGTTGATCTCCTGCCCGACGACGTGGAACCGCTCGCGGTCCACGGCGAGGTAGCCCGCCCACGACGCCAGGGTCTCGGCGAGCGCGACGGAGGCGCCGCCGTGCAGCACACCCGCGGGCTGCACCGTGCGGTGGTCGACCGGCATCCGTCCCACCAGGGCGTCGTCGCGGATCTCGACGATCTCGATGCCGAGGTTCTCGATGAGCGTTCCCGCCGCCATCGCGCCCAGATCGACGGCATCCGCACCGTGCCAGAGGGCCATCGGGTCAGTCCGCCGATTCCTCGTCGCGGTCGGCGGCCGCGAGGGTCGCGGCATCCGGAACGTAGCCCTCGATGTGGCGCTCGTCCGGGCCGTTGTACGCCGACAGCGGGCGGATGAGCGCGTTCGAGGCCAGCTGCTCCATGATGTGCGCGGTCCACCCGGTGACCCGGGCGGCCACGAACAGCGGCGTGAAGGTCAGCGTGTCGAAGCCCATGAGGCTGTAGGCCGGTCCCGACGGGTAGTCGAGGTTCGGGTAGATCCCCTTGCGCGAGACGAACTCGGACTCGAGGGTGTCGTAGAGCGCCGCGACATCCGGCCGGTCGTAGTGCTCGACGAGGGTGTCGAGCGCGGCCTTCATCGTCGGCACCCGTGAGTCGCCGCGCTTGTAGACGCGGTGGCCGAAGCCCATGATCTTGCGCTTCTCGGCGAGCGCCTCATCGAGCCACGGTCCGACGTTCTCGGCGGTGCCGATCTCGTCGAAGATGTGGAGCACGGCCTCGTTCGCGCCGCCGTGCAGCGGCCCCTTGAGCGCGCCGATGGCACCCACCACTGCGGAGTAGAGGTCGCTGAGCGTCGAGGCGATGACGCGGCCTGTGAACGTCGAGGCGTTGAACGAGTGCTCGGCGTACAGGATCATCGAGCGGTTGAACGCGTCGACGACGACCTCGTCGGACTCCTCGCCGAAGGTCATCCACAGGAAGTTCGCCGCGTAGTCGAGGTCATCGCGCGGCGCGATCGGCTGCTGACCGCGACGGCGGCGCTGACCGTAGGCGACGATCGCGGGAAGCACGGCGAACAGCCGGACGCTGCGGGCCAGGTTCTCCTCCGCGCTGCCGCTCACCTCGAGCACCGAGCCGGTGCCGGCGAGGTCGCGGGCGCCGATGAGGCTCACCGCCGTGCGCACCTCGTCCATGGGGTGCGCGTCGATCGGCACGAGGTCGATCGCGGCGCGAACGTCGGCCGGCAGCGGGCGGTAGGCCCGCTCGGTCGCACGCAGCTGCGCCAGCTGCACCTCGGTCGGCAGGTCGCCGTGCCACAGCAGGTAGGCGACGGCCTCGAACGACTGCGTCGCCGCGAGCTCCTGCACCGGATACCCGCGGTACAGCAGCGAGTTCGTCTCGGGGTTCACCTTCGAGACCGCCGTGTAGTCGACGACGACTCCGGCGAGCCCCTTCTTGATGTCGGGTTCGGTCATGATGACTGCTCTCCTTCGGAGTGCGGCATGTCCCGGAATCGGTCGTTCCGCGGGTGCGGGAGCGACCGATATCGGGACATGCGACGCGGCGTTCGGGACATGATCAGCGCTCGATCTGGAAGTTGAAGACGTCCTGGTCGAAGTGGTTGTACTGCTCGTAATCGATGAGGTCGTAGAGGTCGGCCCGGTGCTGCATCTCACCCAGCTTCGCGGTGAGGTGTCCGTCTTCGACGAGCGTATCGAGTGCACGGGATGCCGCGCCCATCGCGATGCGCAGGAGCGACACCGGCCAGATGACGATGTTCACGCCGACATCGCGCAGCTGGTCCGCCGAGAAGAGGTCGGACTTGCCGAACTCCGTCATGTTGGCGAGGATCGGCACGTCCACGGCGGCACGGATCGCGGCGAACTCCTCGAGCGTCCGCATCGCCTCGGGGAAGATCGCGTCGGCCCCGGCGTCCACGAGGGCCTTCGCACGATCGATGGCGGCATCCATCCCCTCGACGGCGCGGATGTCGGTGCGCGCCATGATGAGGAAGTTCGGGTCGCGCCGGGCGTCGGCCGCGGCGCGGATGCGCTTGATCGCGGTGTCCTCGTCGACGACGGCCTTGCCGTCGAGATGGCCGCAGCGCTTCGGGTTGATCTGGTCCTCGATGTGCGTGCCGGCGATGCCCGCGTCTTCGAGGGTCTGGATCGTCCGGGCGACGTTCATGGGCTCGCCGAACCCGGTGTCGGCGTCGATGATCGCCGGCAGGTCGGTCATGCGCGCGATCTGCTGGCCTCGGCCGGCGACCTCGGTGAGCGTCGTGAGGCCGATGTCGGGCAGGCCGAGATCGGCGCTGAGCACCGCGCCCGAGATGTAGACGCCCTCGAACCCCTTGCGCTCGATGAGCCGGGCGCTGAGCGGGTTGAACGCGCCCGGGAAGCGCAGCAGCTCGCCAGTCGCGAGCCTTTCGCGAAACGCGCGGCGCTTCTCGTGCGCCGGGACAGTGGAGTACAGCATCAGACGTTCCTCGTCGGCTCGGAGCGTTTCGTCTCGGTCGCTGGCGCTCCCTCGCTCAACGACCGCGTTCCTCGCTCGAAGCGAGTCGAAGCGCGCATCAGAACAGGCCCTTCGGGGCGGGGGCAGCGGCGAGCACGCCGAAGTCGGCGACGATCGTGAGCTGCTGCACCTCTTCGGAGGTGAGCTCGGGCAGGCGCTGGGCGAGGTCGAGGAAGCGCTCGATCTCGTCGGCCGTGAGCACGGGCTCTGCCAGCAGGCGGAACTTGCGCACGTAGTCCTCGCGGGCGAACGGCCGCGCTCCCAGCGGGTGCGCATCGGCGACGGCGATCTCGTCGATGATGGTCTCGCCGTTCGTGAGGCGGATCTCGACGCGGCCGCCGAACGCCTTCTCGTTCGGATCCTCCGAGTGGTAGCGGCGCGTCCACTCCGGGTCTTCGGCGGTCGTGATCTTGTGCCACAGCTCGACCGTGTCGGCGCGGCCCGCGCGCTCAGGCGCGTAGGAGTCGACGTGGTGCCAGCCGCCGTCCTGCAGCGCGACCGCGAAGATGTACGGGATCGAGTGGTCGAGCGTCTCGCGCGACGCGTGCGGGTCGTACTTCTGCGGGTCGTTGGCGCCCGAGCCGATGACGTAGTGCGTGTGGTGCGAGGTGTGCAGCACGATCGCCTCGACGTGGGCGGGATCCAGAAGCTCGGGGTTCTCGCCGTGGAGCTTGCGGGCCAGGTCGATCCAGGCCTGCGCCTGGTACTCGGCCGAGTGCTCCTTCGTGTACGAGTCGAGGATGCCGCGCTTGGGCTCGCCCTCCCCCGGCAGCGGCACCTCGTAGGAGGCATCCGGTCCGTCGAGCAGCCACGCGATCACGCCGTCTTCGCCTTCGTAAATCGGCGACGGTGACGTCTCGCCGCGCATCGCGCGGTCGACGGCTTCGACCGCCATCTTTCCGGCGAAGGCGGGCGCGTGCGCCTTCCACGTCGAGATCTCGCCCTTGCGGGACTGGCGGGTCGCCGTGGTGGTGTGCAGCGCCTGGCCGACGGCCTGGTAGATCGTCTCGACGTCGAGGCCGAGCAGCGTGCCGATGCCGGCGGCGGCCGACGGGCCGAGGTGCGCGACGTGGTCGATCTTGTGCTTGTGCAGGCTGATGGCGCGCACGAGGTCGATCTGGATCTCGTAGCCCGTCGCGAGTCCGCGCACGAGCGCGGCGCCGTCGGCGCCGACGTGCTGGGCGACGGCCACGATCGGCGGGATGTTGTCGCCCGGGTGCGAGTACTCGGCCGCGAGGAACGTGTCGTGGTAGTCGAGCTCGCGCACAGCGACGCCGTTCGCCCACGCCGCCCACTCGGGGCTCGTCTTGCGGTCGAGCGCGCAGCCGAACACGGTCGCGCCCGAGCCTCCCACCGATACGGCGTGGTCGAGAGCCTGCTGGCGTGCGGCGCTCACGGGAGCGCGGGTGAGGGATGCCGCGGCCACCGCGGCGTTGTCGATCACGCGGTTGACGATCATGTCGACGACGTCGGCGTCGACCTCCACGGGATCGGCGGCGACTTCGGCGATGTGCCACGCGAGCTGACCCTCGCGGGCGAGGTTCTCGTCGCTGCGGTGGACGCGGAGGTGATGGATGACGGTCATGACAGGCCTTTCAGTGGTGCGGCCCTTCGACGGGCTCAGGGACCGAACGGGGCGCGGGGGCCGCACCGGTCGCTGAGGCTGTCGAAGCGCCGAGGGATTCGAGGATGCTGTGGAGCGCGTTGTGCAGGTGCACGTGCGTGGCGTGCGCAGCGAGATCCGCGTCGCGAGCGCCGATCGCGGAGGCGATCAGATGGTGCTCGGCGACGGATGCCGCGAGCCGGGCGGGATTGTCGCGCGCGAGTCGCCGCACCCGGACGAGGTGGGTGCGCACGGTGCGCAGGGCTGCGGTGAGGTAGTCGTTGGCGACGGCGGCATCGAGCGCCAGGTCGAACCGCTCGATGAGCGCGTAGTAGGCGTCGGTGCTGCTGACAGCTGCCGGGCCGTCGACACCGTCCCGGCGCTCGGACCCGGCGGCGACGTCAGCCTCGGATGCCGGGGACGCGCCGGAGGGGGCGCCGGCACCGTCGAGGTCGACGCGGGCGAAAGCGCGGGCAAGATCGGCGAAGGCCACGGCATCCCCTCGCTCGGCGGCGAGGCGTGCAGCGGACTCTTCGAGCGCCCGGCGCACTTCGAAGATCTCGCGGATGTCGTCGGCGTCGATCGCGGTCACGACCGTCACCCGCGGCGACTGCTGAGCCACGAGTCCGTCGGCCGCCAGGCGACCGAGCGCTTCGCGCAGCGGGGTGCGGCTGACGCCGAGACGCGCGGCCTGCTCGACCTCGCCGAGCACGGCCCCCGGACGCAGGACACCCGACTGGATCTCATCGAGGAGAGTCGCGTAGGCGCGGTCGCTGGCCCGCATCCGCATCACCTCCTCGTTCCACATCTCGGCCAGTGTATACATAAACCGGCGGTTACGCACCGATCCTCCCCTCACACGCGGCGAAGGTATACAACGCCATCGCCGGGCGTGAGGAAAGCGTGAGGAGTATTCACGAATTCATGAATTCGGCGTAGCGTCAGCGCCATGTCGACAGTCATCCGCACCAGCGGCCTCACCAAGCACTACGGTCGCGTCCACGCCCTCGACGGGCTCGACCTCACCGTCGACGAGGGCCAGATCCACGGCTTCCTCGGGCCCAACGGCGCCGGCAAGTCCACCACGATCCGGGTGCTGCTGGGGCTCGCGCGCAAGACGGGCGGCGAGGCATCCGTCTTCGGTCAGGATCCGTGGCGCGACGCCGTCGCCCTGCACCGTCGCATCGCCTACGTCCCCGGCGACGTCAGCGTGTGGCCCAACCTCTCGGGCGGCGAGGCGATCGACCTCATGGCGCGGCTGCGCGGCGCCGCACGCCACGACAAGGCGTACATGGCCCAGAAGGAGCGACTGTCCGAGGCGTTCCAGTTCGACCCGCGCAAGAAGGGCCGCGCGTACTCGAAGGGCAACAGGCAGAAGGTCGCCCTCATCGCCGCCTTCGCCGTGCCGGCCGACCTGTACATCCTCGACGAGCCGACGAGCGGCCTCGACCCCCTCATGGAGGTGATGTTCCGCCACGAGATCGCGCGGGTGCGCGCGGCCGGCGCGACCGTGCTGCTGTCGAGCCACATCCTGTCGGAGGTCGAGCAGCTGTGCGACCGCGTCTCGATCATCCGCGCCGGCCGCATCGCGGAGGCCGGCACGCTCGCCGAGCTCCGCCACCTGACCCGCACCGAGGTGTCGTTCCACGGGACGGATGCCGCGGCCGCCACGGGCATCCCCGGCGCCCACGACGTCGTGGTCGAGGAGGGCCGCGTCGCGTTCACCATCGACAGCGACGCCGTGGCAACCGCTCTCCCCGCGCTCGCGGCCCGCGGTGCCGCGGGCCTGCGCATCGCCCCCGCCTCGCTCGAGGAGCTGTTCCTCCGCCACTACGGCGACGAGCTGGCCGACATGAACGGCGACGGACGATGACCCGATTCCTCGCCCTGCTCGGCCAGCGCATCCGCCGCGACTGGGTGCAAGTGCTGCTGTGGGCGGTCGGCACCGGACTGCTCGCCTACGCGTCGTACGTCGGCGTGGCCGACGCCTACGGCACCGACCAGGACCGCACCTCGCTGCTCGCCGCCGCCCTGGCGAACCCCGTGATCCTGCTGTTCCGCGGCCTGCCGTCAGGCACCGATCAGGGCGCGTTCATGGTCTTCCTCATCTTCCCCTGGCTCGCGATGCTCGCCGCGTTCATGAGCACGTTCCTCGCGGTGCGGCACACGCGCGGCGACGAGGAGTCCGGCCGCGCCGAACTCGTCGCGGCCACCCCCGCCTCCCGCACGCTGCCCTTCGTCGCGACGGCGACGCACGGGCTGCTCGCCAACGCGCTCCTGGGTGCGCTCACGGCCGGCGCGTTCCTCGCGGTCGGCCTCGATGTCGAGGGCGCGGCTCTCGCGGGTGCCGCCGTCGCCGCGGTCGGCGTGACCTTCCTGGGCGTGGGGCTCCTTGCGGCGCAGCTGATGCGCACTTCGCGCGGCGCCAACGCGCTGGCCGTGTGGACGCTCGTCATCACGTTCGTGCTCGCGGGGATCGGCAACGCCATCGGCACGCCGAGCGACGACCTCACCCGCATGGAGAGCTCCTGGCTCACCTGGCTCTCGCCCTTCGGATGGGGCGAGAACACGCGGGCCTTCGACGAGAACCTGTGGTGGCCGGCCGGGCTGGCGCTCGGGGTCGGTGTCGTCCTCATCGTGGTGTCGGCGGCACTCGTCTCGGCGCGCGATCTCGGCGGCAGCTTCATCGCCGAACGACAGGCGCGAGCGGATGCCTCGGCCGCCCTCTCGACCCCCTCCGGCCTGGTCTGGCGCCTCACGCGGGGCGCCGTCCTGGGCTGGGTCGTCGGCGGGCTCATCGTCGGCCTGCTCTCGACCTCGCTCGCCTCGATCGTGCAGGAGGTCGGCGCCTCCAACCCCGCCGTCGAGAACATCCTTCGCCAGATCTCGGGCGAGGGCAGCATCGAACAGGGCACCGTGACGACGTTCTTCACCATGCTCGGGGTGCTGGCCGCCTGTGCCGCCGTGCAGGTCGTGTGCCGTGCGCGGCAGGAGGAGGCCCACGGCACCGCCGAGCCGCTGCTCGCCGCACCCGTCGGCCGGGTGCGGTGGCTCGCGGACTACCTCGTCATCGCCCTGCTCGCGATCGTGCTCGTGGTCGCCGCGGCCGTCGGAGGTGCGGCGATCGGCATCGCCTCGCAGGACGGCGACATGGATCTGATGCGCACGGTCGTCGTGGTCGGCGCAGGACAGGTGGCCGGGGCATCCGTGTTCCTGGTCGTGACGGCGCTGGCCTTCGTGCTCGTCCCGCGGCTGACCATCCCGCTCGGCTGGACCCTGGTCCTGCTCGGGATGATGCTCGGCCTGTTCGGCCCGCTGTTCCTGTTCCCCGACTGGCTGGTGCACCTCTCGCCCATCGCCGTGACACCGACGATGGTGGGCGACGAGGTCGACCTTCGCGGGCTGTGGTGGCTCCTGCTCGCCACGGGCGTCGGTGCCGCCGCGTCGCTCGCTCTGATGCACCGCCGGGAACTGGAAGCGGGAGGATAGTCAGCGAGGGGGCCAGGTGACCAGCGAGCATCCGGGTGTCGACGCAGCCGAGCAGGCTGCGGCGATGCTGACCACGGCGGGCATGGCCCGCATGCCCGCGCGCGTGATGATGGCCCTCGTCGGCTCACCCGACGAGGGCTACACCGCGGCCGAGCTCGGCGACCGTCTCGGCGTCTCGGCAGCCGCGGTGTCGGGCGCGGTGCGGTACCTGGTGTCGATGCGGCTCATCCAGCGGCTGTCGCGAGCCGGAGACCGTCGCGACCGGTACGACCTCACCGACGACGCATGGTCGGGCATGATCACGGCCAACGCCCCGCTGTACGCGGCGCTCGCGGCGCACATCGACAGCATCGCCGACGACAACGACGGCGCACCCGTCTCGGTCGCGCGGGCGCGTGACGTCGCCGACTTCCTGAGGTACCTTTCCGAGCGGATGCCGCACCTCGCGGAGGAATGGCGGGCCGAGCGCTCGTCGGGCGCACGGTAGCCTTGCCCGAGTGACCGACGCGCCCCGCTACATCGTTGCCACCGACGGAGCCTGTAAGGGCAACCCGGGACCGACCGGCTGGGCCTGGGTCGGCGAGGACGGCCACTGGGCCGCCGGCGCGATCCCGCTCGGCACCAACAACGTCGGTGAGCTGATGGGCCTGCTGAAGGCGATCGAGGACCACGCCGACGTGGAGAACCTCGTGGTGCAGGCCGACTCGAAGTACGCGATCGACACCTACACGAAGTGGATGGACGGCCACCGCCGCCGCGGCTGGAAGACCTCGACCGGTGCGCCTGCCAAGAACGTCGACATCCTCGAGCAGCTCATCGTCGCCCGCGATGCCCGCCGCGCCGCCGGCCTGCCCGACGTCGTGCTCGAGCACGTGCGCGGCCACTCCGGCCACGTGCTCAACGCCTGGGCCGACGAGCGCGCGGTGCGAGCCTCGGAGCACGCGGCGAAGGGCACGGCGAGCGCCTGGTCGTCGCTCGGCGCGCAGGACCCGATCGACGTCTCGACCCGCCCCAAGAACGGCCGCTGAGCCCCGTCCTTCCGTAGGGGCATCCTCAACTGAGGATCTGAGCCGAGATGCGGGTCGACTCGCTCGGAAGCTCCCTCATTCCGGCAATCCTCCTCAACTGAGGATGCGGATGCCGATTCAGGGCGCAGACGACGGCTCACAGTCCGGACGCGGGCCCAGGATCCGGACGCGGGCCCAGGATGCTGACGCGAGCTCGGAACCCGGACGCCAGCCGACCAGCCGGACCTCAGCTGAGGAACGACGGGAAGGCCGGCGGTCGACGCAGGGCGTCAGGCGTCCGTCGTGCCCTCGTAGAGGCCGATCGCGTTGCCGTCGGGGTCGGCGATCACGGCCCACCAGCTCGTGGGAGAGATCTGGTCCTTCTCCATCAGCACCGTGGCGCCGGCATTCTTCGCCGCCGCGACCGTCTCGTCGATGGAGTCGACCTCGACGTACGAGCGGGGCTGCGTGAAGCCCTCCTCGCGCGGCGCGAGGCCGCCGCCCGAGATCTTGTTGGGCGCCTGCCACATGGGGTAGCCCTCGAAGCCGGGCACCTCGGCGATCTGCCAGCCGAACAGGCCGGAGTAGAACTCGGCCGCCTTGCCGAGGTCGGTGACGGGGATGTCGATGTGCGTGATGTCGCCGTGAGCCATGGGGTTCCTCTCGTGCGGATCCGACCCGGACAGTCTCCGCCGCCCTCACGGCCCCCGCAAGGGCCGCTCGCCGCTGCCGCGCCGATCGGAACGGTGCCGTCCGAACAAGCCGCCGGCGGACTCGGTCGTACCCGAACGGCTCAGCGACCCGACGAGGCAGCCTCCGCGAGGTGCTGCTCCAGCGCATCGATCGCCGGACGCTGACCCTTCACGAGGCGCTCGCGTGCGGCATCCGTATCAGTCCATTCCACGCGGTCGACCTCGGGGAACGACGCCGTCCGCCCCGAGCGCGGCGGCCACTCCAGCTCGAACTCGCCGAACGCGAGGCCGTCGAGCGAGAAGCCGCTGCCGTCGGCGACGAACACCGTCACCCGTTTGCCCGACGAGTACGCGAACGTGCCGAGCTCGGCGTACGGGGGCTCGGGCGGATCGATGCCGAGCTCCTCGCGGAACTCGCGGCGCGCGGCATCCAGCGCGCTCTCCTCGCCCTCGGCGAACTCGCCCTTGGGGACAGACCACGCGCCGGCATCCTTGCTCGCCCAGAACGGCCCGCCCATGTGCGCGATGAGCACTTCGAGGGAGGGCGCGAGCCGATAGAGCAGGATGCCGGCGCTGGTGATCACGGTCGTGGGCTGCCGAGACCTCAGACCACGCGGGTCTTCGGCGAGACGGTGTAGGTGTCCTCGGGGTCGTCGTAGACGACGCCCGAGAGGGCCGTGTCGATCGCGGCCATGGTGTCGGCGTCGAGCACGACGCCCGAGGCCTTGACCGTGTCGGAGAGCTGCTCGGGACGGGATGCCCCGACCAGCGCCGACGCCACGTTCTTGTTCTGCAGCACCCAGGCGATCGCGAGCTGCGGCAGCGACAGGCCCGCTTCCTCGGCGACGGGCTTCAGCCGCTGGACGGCCTCGAGCACCTCGTCACGGAGGAACCGCTGGATGAACTGCGCGCCGCTCTTCTCGTCGGTCGCGCGCGAGCCCTCGGGCAGCGGCTGACCGGGCAGGTACTTGCCCGAGAGGACGCCCTGTGCCATCGGCGACCAGACGATCTGCGAGATGCCGAGCTCCTCGGAGGCCGGAACCACCTTGCCCTCGATCACTCGCCAGAGGGCCGAGTACTGCGGCTGGTTCGAGATGAGCTGGATGCCGTAGCTCTTGGCGAGCGTGTGCCCCTCGCGCAGCTGCTCGGCCGTCCACTCCGAGACGCCGATGTAGAGCGCCTTGCCCTGCCGCACGACGTCGGCGAACGCCTGGAACGTCTCTTCGATCGGCGTCTCGTAGTCGTACCGGTGCGCCTGGTAGAGGTCGACGTAGTCGGTGCCGAGGCGGCGGAGCGACGCGTTGATGGATTCGAAGATGTGCTTGCGGCTCAGGCCGGTGTCGTTCGGCCCCTTGGGACCGGTCGGCCAGTACACCTTGGTGAAGATCTCGAGCGACTCACGGCGCTGGCCGTTCAGCGCCTTGCCGAGCACCTCCTCGGCGAGGGTGTTGGCATAGACGTCGGCCGTGTCGAACGTCGAGATGCCGGCGTCGAGCGCTGCGTGGACGGTGGCGATGGCGGCCGAGTCGTCGACCTGCGAGCCGTGCGTGACCCAGTTGCCGTAGGTAATCTCACTGACTTTGAGACCGCTGTTTCCGAGGTACCGGTAATTGACCATGGGAAAACGCTACCTGCCCGCACGGGGTCGTCGGCGCGATCCCGCCGTTCGCCTGTCACAAAGACAACACGACGGATGCCGCGACCCGGCGCGCGAGCGCGGGGTGCGGCATCCGTCGTCAGGAGGTCAGACGACCGGGGCCGACTCGTCCTCGACGGCGTCGCCCGCAGACTCGGCGAGCGGCTCGCCGTGCTCGGCCTCGGCCAGCGCGCGCGCCTCCTCGTCGAGATCGGTCGCCGCCTGCTGGAACTGCGAATTGTAGAGCCGGAAGTACGCGCCCCGGGCGACGATGAGGTCGTCGTGCGTGCCCTTCTCGACGATCCCGCCGTTCTCCATCACGAGGATGAGGTCGGCGTCGCGGATGGTCGACAGGCGGTGCGCGATGACGAACGACGTCCGGCCTTCGCGGAGCGCCGCCATGGCGTGCTGCAGCAGCAGCTCGGTGCGGGTGTCGACCGAGCTCGTCGCCTCGTCGAGGATCAGCACCGACGGCTGGGCCACGAAGGCACGGGCGATCGTGATGAGCTGCTTCTCGCCGGCCGAGATGTTCGACGCGTCCTCGTCGAGGAGCGTCTCGTAGCCGTCCGGCAGCGAATGCACGAAGCGGTCGACGTACGTCGCGCGGGCCGCGGCGAGGATCTCCTCGTCGGTGGCGTCGGCGCGCCCGTAGCGGATGTTCTCGCGGATCGTGCCGGCGAACAGCCACGGGTCCTGCAGCACCATGCCCGTCTTGGCGCGGATGTCGCGCCGCGTGAGCTGCGCGATGTCCTGCCCGTTGAGGAGGATGCGGCCGCCGTCGAGCTCGTAGAAGCGCATCAGCAGGTTCACGAGGGTCGTCTTGCCGGCACCGGTCGGGCCGACGATCGCGACCGTCTGCCCCGGCTCCACCCGGAAGGACAGATCGTGGATGAGGGGGCGGTCGGGCGTGTACGAGAAGGCGACGTCCTGGAATTCGATGGTGCCGTCGCCGTCCACCGGCTCGGGCGCGTCCACGGCGTCGGGCTCCTGCTCCGGAACGTCCAGGAGCTCGAACACCCGCTCGGCCGACGCCGTGCCGGACTGCACGACCGCGGCCATGCCGCCCAGCTGCGCAAGCGGCTGGGTGAACTGCTGCGAGTACTGGATGAACGCCTGCACGTCGCCGAGACGCAGCTGGCCTCCGGCGACCATGAGCGCCCCGAAGACCGCGATGCCCACGTACGTCAAGTTGCCGATGAACATCATCGCCGGCTGCATGATGTTCGCCAGGAACTGCGCCTTGAACGAGGCCTGGTAGAGCTCCTCGTTCTCGAGGCGGAACGCCTCGCGTGCGCTCTTCTCGCGGCCGTACACCTTGACGAGCGCGTGACCCGAGAAGGACTCCTCGACGCGGGCGTTCAAACGACCGACCTTGCGCCACTGGATGCCGAAGGCCTTCTGGGAGCGCGGCCCGATGACACCGAACAGCACGGCCATGAGCGGGAAGCTCACGAGCACCACGAGTGTCAGCTGCCAAGAGATCGACAGCATCATGATGAGCACGCCGACGACGGTGAGCACGCTCGTGAGCGCCTGGGACAGAGACTGCTGCATCATCTGCGTGATGTTGTCGATGTCGTTCGTGACGCGCGAGATCAGCTCGCCGCGCTGCACACGGTCGAAGTAGCTGAGCGGCAGGCGGTGGATCTTCGCCTCGACCTGTTCGCGCATGCGCCACATCACGCGGACCATCACGACGTTCATGACGTAGCCCTGGATCCACGTCAGCAGCGAGGCCGCGAAGTACAGCGCGAGCACGAAGAGGAGCACACGGCTGAGCGCCATGAAGTCGACGCCCACGCCGGGCTCGAAGTTCTGCATCGCCGACACGATGTTCGCGAGGTCCTGCTGGCCGGCGTCTTCGAGGCCTTGAACGACCTGCTCCTTGGTCGCGCCGGCCGGAGCCATCCCCGAGACGACGCCCTCGAACAGGATGTTCGTGGCCTCGCCGAGCACCTTCGGGGCGGCCACCGTCAGCACGACGCCGATCGAGCCCAGGAGCGTCACGAAGACGAGGGGGAACGCGTGCGGCTTGAGCATCCCGAGGAGGCGCCGGAACGAGACTCCGAAGTTCGCGGCCTTGCCGGGGGCCACGCCGCCGCTCCAGTCGTCCGCGGCGAGGCGGGCCTGCTCGGCGAGTTCGAGCTCGAGCTTCTCTTCGGGACTCAACTCGGCGACCGCTGCCCCGATTTCGGCGGCTTCGCCGCGCTTGCGGCGGGACGCGCGGGAGGTGGTGTTGCTGTCGTCGCTCATCGGGCGACCTCCGCTCCGAGCTGGGATTCGACGATCTCGCGATAGGTCTGGCTCGTCTCGAGCAGCTCCTCGTGGGTGCCGAGACCCACGATGCCGCCGTCATCGAGCACGACGATCCGGTCGGCGTCGGTGACCGTCGACACGCGCTGCGCGACCACGATCTTGGTGACGTCCGGCAACTCACGCCACAGCGCCTGCCGGAGTCTCGCGTCGGTGGTCAGATCGAGCGCCGAGAACGAGTCGTCGAAGACGAGCACGCGCGGGCTGTGCACGATCGCACGCGCGATCGCCAGACGCTGTCGCTGTCCGCCCGAGACGTTGGTGCCGCCCTGGGCGATGCGCGCGTCGAGGCCGCCGTCCATCTGCGCCACGAAGTCGCTCGCCTGTGCGATCTCGAGCGCGTGCCACAGCTCGGCATCGGTCGCCTCCTCGCGGCCGAATCGCAGGTTGGAGGCGATCGTGCCCGAGAACAGGAACGGACGCTGGGGCACGAGGCCGATCGTGCGCCACAGCGCGTCGAGGTCGGCCTGCCGCACGTCGACGCCGCCGACGAGCACCGCGCCGTCGGTCACGTCGAACAGACGCGGGATGAGCGATATCAGCGTCGTCTTGCCGGCGCCCGTCGATCCCACGACCGCCACGGTCTCGCCGGGCGCGGCGCGGAAGCTGATGGCCGACAGGATCGGGCGCTCCGCGCCCGGGTACGTGAACGTCACGTCTCGGAACTCGACGGCACCGGGCTCGGGGAACTCCGCACGCGCGTCCGCCGGGCGGGCGAGCGTCGAACGGGTGTCGAGCACCTCGCCGATGCGTTCGGCCGACACGGCGGCGCGGGGGATCATCATGGTCATGAAGCTCGCCATCATGACGCCCGACAGGATGATCATGACGTACTGCATGAAGGCGAAGAGCGTGCCGATCTGGATCTCGCCGGCATCGACTTGAATGCCGCCGAACCAGATCACCCCGACGACGGTGACGTTGAGGATCAGCATGACGGCCGGGAAGAGCACGACGAACAGCGAGCCGACCTTGCGTCCGACGACCATGATGTCGGTGTTGGCCTCGGCGAAGCGCTCCTCCTCGATCGGCTCGCGCACGAACGCGCGGATGACCCGGATGCCCGTGAGCTGCTCGCGCATCACCCGGTTCACGCCGTCGAGTTTGACCTGGAAGGAACGGAAGAGCGGCACCATGCGGCCGATGATGAGCCCCGCGACGATGAGCAGCACGGGCACGGCCACGGCGATGATCCACGAGAGGCTCGGGCCCTGCGAGACGGCGAGGATGATGCCGCCGATCGCGAGCAGCGGTGCCGACACGAGGAAGGTCGCCGACATCATCGCCAGCATCTGCACCTGCTGCACGTCGTTGGTGTTGCGGGTGATGAGCGACCCCGCACCGAACCCGGTGACCTCGCGCTCCGAGAAGCCCGAGACCCGCTCGAAGATGTCGTCGCGCATGTCGCGCCCGGCTCGCATGGCGGCGCGTGCCGCGAACCAAGTGGCGATGATCGAGGCCACGATCTGGCCGAGCGACACCGCGAGCATCAGCAGGCCGGTGTTCAGGATGTACTCGGTATCGCCCTGGACGAGACCGTTGTTGATGATGTCCGCGTTGAGGTTCGGCAGGAACAGCATGGCGAGCGCGGACGCGAACTGGAACACCAGCACGCCGAGCAGCAACCAGCCGGATGCTTTGAGATAGCGGACGAGGAGCTTGGCGAGCACGGAGTTCTCCCGGACGTGACGAGGCCATGACGAAACGCCGCCTGATGCGGTGTCCATGGGTGCCGATCCACCTTCGCACGGGCTCCCGACATCGCGGCAGTCCCGTTCACGGAGGGCGAACGAGGCTCGCGGGCGGCTGTTCCCGCGACGTCGGTCACTCTAACACGATATATCGCGAGCCACAGCCCTGCCTCGTCCACCCGGACACGACAGCGGAGAGCGGATGCCTCGGCTCAGGCAGGCCCGCCCTGGGCGATGTCAGCCCTCTCCCGCCAGCTGCGCGCGGTCACCCGATCCAGCGCCACCTGGCGGCGCAGGGCGTCGGCCTGCTCGTAGAGCGACGGGTTGCCCCAGCTGGTCAGCACCTTCACGAGCACCGGGAGCAGCTCGATCATGAAGAACAGTCCGGCGATGAGCCAGTGCGCCCACGCCAGGGTGGGCTCGCGCTGCGACAGGCGTTCCAGCCCGCTGATCTGGCTCAGAAGGCCTACGGCTCCCGCGTTCCCGCCGGCGACCTCCGCCGCCCGCGCGTCGTAGGCCTGGAGCGCCGCCTCGTACTGGGCCCGTGCCGCGGGCAGCTCGTCCTCTGCCTGCTGCTTGTTCTGCTCCTCCGAGGCGCCGGCGCTGGCGGTGCCCGCCGACTGCGCGGCCGCGAGATCCGCCTCGGCGGTGCGCAGCTTCGCGGCGAGGTCGTCGTACGAGGCCTGTGCCTGCGAGAGCTGCGCCTGGGCGGCACCGGAGCTCGCGCCCTCGCCCGCGACGCCGCTGCAGCCCGGCACCTCACCGGCGCCCTGGCCGGTCAGCTCGCACTGGTAGATCGCGCGCGCCTGGTCGATCACCTGCTGCTGGGCGGCGAGCTTCGCCGTCAGATCGTCCACGGTCTGCTGCGCGGATGCTGTCGCCGCCGACGTGGTGTCGGCTCCCTCGACGATGCCGCTGGCCGCCTGGCTCTCGAGCGCGGCGACACGTTCGCTCGCGGCATCCAGCGCCTGCTTCTCGGGGCCCTCGGTGACCGCGTCCTGATCCGACTGCGCCTGCACGATGTTGGTCGCCGTCACCTCGCGCGAGATGTCGTTGTGGAAGATCTGCAGCACGAGCGGCTCGGCCACGACGATGCCGATGACCGCGGCCATGATCACGCGGGGGATCGCGAGCCCGATGAGCCTGCCGACGCTGTGCGTCGAGCGCATGGTCGAAGTGAGGAAGCGGTCGAGGTTGAAGATGATGAGCGCCCAGACGATCGCCAGCGGCAGCGCACCCCAGGCGACGATCCGGACGCCGGTGGTCAGCGCGAAGTACATCGAGATCGCCGAGATCAGGGCGGTGCCGGCGATCACGAAGAACATCTGCACGAAGCGGGGCGTCTCGATGGGCACCTGGTCGAGCACCGAGGCGTCGGCGCCGCCCAGAACGGCGAGCCTCCGCCAGCCCGAGCCGCGCTCCTTGCGACGCTTGGCGCGCTTCGCGCGAGCCGGGCGTGCGGGAGCAGCCTCTTCCGCGGCGGGCTCCTCCGCCTCGAGCGGCGCGGGGGCCGCCGCCTCGTCCACGGCTCCCCACTCGCCGATCCGCGCCGTTTCCGCGACCTCGGCCTGCTCTGCCGCGGCGGGGGCAGGAGCTTCCCGCGCCGCCACCACCTGGACCGGCTGCGTCGGGTTCATCGCGAGCGCGTCCTCGAGCAGGTCGCGCGTCACCGGATACGGGTCCTCGGGGCCGTCGGCATCCACCCGCTCGTCGCTCGGCTCGCCGGCGGCCTGCTGGGCCCGCACGTCGTCGAGGTACAGATCCTCGGTCCGCTCGCCGTCCGTCTCGAACTCGATGCGGCCGTCAGAGCCGAATCGGCCGGGCCGGTGTGCGGAGAAAGACATCCCGACACCCTAGACAGGCCAACCTGTGCGGCAGGTGTGTCTGGCTCTGCGAAGAGGCGGCGGGCTCAGTCCTCGAGCGGGGTGACGGCGGCGACCGCCTCGTCCTCTTCGGTGGCGACGAGCTGCCCGCAGGCGCCGTCGATCTCCTTGCCGCGGGTGTCGCGGAGAGTGGTGGGGATGCCGGCGTCGTTGAGGCGCCGCACGAACTCGTTCTGCACCGGCACATCCGAGGCCGTCCAGATCGAGCCGGGCGTCGGGTTGAGCGGGATCGGGTTCACGTGCACCCAGCCGCGACCGCGGGCGTTGAGCTTCTCGGCCAAGAGGTCGGCGCGCCAGCCGTGGTCGTTCATGTCCTTGATGAGCGCGTACTCGATCGACACACGGCGTCCGGTCTTGTCGAAGTACGCACGCGCGGCGTCGAGCGCCTCGTCGACCTTCCAGCGCGAGTTCACCGGAATGAGCTCGTCACGCAGCTTGTCGTCGGGGGCGTGCAGCGACAGCGCGAAGGTCACCGGGATGTCCTCGTTCGCGAGCTTCGTGATCGCCGGCACGAGCCCGACCGTCGACACGGTGATGCCGCGCGCGCTCATGCCGAGGCCGTGCTGCTTGTCGGTCATGACGCGCACCGCCTGCATCACCCGCGCGTAGTTGGCTAGCGGCTCGCCCATGCCCATGAAGACGATGTTCGACACCCGCTCGGCGGAGTGATCGGTCTTCTTCTTGCCGCCGAGGCCGCCCTCGGCGATGAGGCGGTTGGCGCGCACGATCTGCTCGATGATCTCGGCGGCCGACATGTTGCGGGTGAGTCCGGCCTGCCCGGTGGCGCAGAACGGGCAGTTCATGCCGCAGCCCGCCTGGCTCGACACGCACAGCGTGATGCGGCCGGGGTAGCGCATCAGCACCGACTCGACGAGGGCGCCGTCGTGCAGCTTCCACAGGAACTTGATCGTGTCGCCGCGGTCGGTCTCGAGGCGCCGCACCTCGGTGAGAAGGGGCGGGAGCATGCCGTGGACGAGCTCCTCGCGGCCCTCGGCCGGCAGATCCGTCATGTCGGCGGGGTTGTGCGTCCAGTGCTGGAAGTAGTGCTTCTCGAGCTGCTTCGCACGGAAGCCGGGAAGCCCCAGCTCCTTGACCTTCTCTACGCGCTGCTCGGGGGCGAGATCGGCGAGATGCACCGGCGGCTTGCCGCGCTTGGGACTCGCGAACTGGAGAAGCGGCCGCCCCTCGGCATCCTTCTTCTGGGTCCATCCCTCAGTCGCCGGACGCACCTGCCGGGGCTTGGTCGTGCGCACAGGCGAATCGGTCATGAAATCCAGGGTAGGGGACGCGCCTGGACGGATGCCGATGCCGGCGCATCACGGCCGCCCGCGCACTCGTACCCACGCGTGGTCAACCCCCATCGGGCGAGCCGGCGGCGCCCTTAGCCTGACTCGGTGAGCGACGACACAGACCTGACGATCCGACCGATCCAGCCCCGCGATGCCGGCGAGGTGCTGACGCTGCAGCGTGCGGCCTTCGTGCAGGAGGCGCTCATCTACGGCACGCCGGACATGCCGCCCCTCACCCAGACGCTCGAGGAGCTCGAGGCGGAGCTGACCGAGAACCTGGGCGTCGTCGCGCTCGACGGCACGCGCCTGATCGGAGCGCTGCGCGCACGGATCGACGGCGATCTGGTGCTCGTCGGACGCATCGCGATCGCGCCGGACCGCGCCGGCGAGGGCATCGGCAGCGCGCTGCTGGAGGCGGTCGAGCGCCGCGGCGCCGGCCGGGGCGCCACGGAGGCGGAACTGTTCACCGGCTCGCTGAGCGAGGCGAACATCCGCCTCTACGAACGCCTCGGGTACGCCGAGACGCAGCGGGTGTCGGGCGACGACGGCACCGAGCAGGTCTTCCTCCGCAAGCGGCTCGACGCGAGGCGCCGCGGCTAGGCTCGCGGTGTGGTCCCCCTCGAGAACCTCCTCGCCTTCACGCTCGCAGCCCTGGTGCTGATCGTGATCCCGGGCCCGAGCGTGCTGTTCACGATCGGGCGCGCGCTCGCGCTCGGCCCCGTCGGAGGCCTTCTCAGCGTGCTCGGCAACGCGTTGGGCCTGCTGCCGGTGATCGGCCTCGTCGCGATCGGCGTGGGCGGCGTCGTCGCGCAGTCGGTCGTGCTGTTCACGATCGTCAAGGTCGCCGGCGCCGTGTACCTCATGTACCTCGGCGTGCAGGCGATCCGCCACCGCCATCGCGCCGCCGCCGAGGCGAACGGCGGCGCTCTGCCCCGCTCGGCCTGGCGTCAGCTGGGCGAGGGGTTCGTCGTCGGGATCACCAACCCGAAGACGATCGCGTTCTTCGTCGCGGTGCTGCCCCAGTTCGTCGATCTGAACGCCGGCATGGTGCCCCTGCAGATGATCCAGCTCGGCCTCGTGTTCTTCGTGATCGCGCTCATCTCGGACGCCGTCTGGGCGCTGGTCGCCGCAGGCGCCCGCACCTGGTTCGGCCGCTCGCCGAAGCGCATCTCCACCCTGTCCGCCACCGGAGGAGGCCTCATGATCGGCCTCGGCGGCATCCTCCTCTTCACCGGGAACAAGCACTGATGACACCTTCGACAGACTCAAGGACCGACGCCGGCTCGGGTTCCGGGGACGGGCGGCGACGCATCGTCTTCCTCGACGTCGACGGCACGATCCTCGAGCACGGCTCGCACATCTCCCCCTCGACGCCGGACGCGGTCCGCGCCGCCCGGGCGGCCGGACATCTCGTGTACCTCAGCACCGGTCGGTCCGCTGCCGACATCCACCCGGTCGTCGCGGACATCGGGTTCGACGGCGCCGTCACCAACTCCGGCGCCCTCGTGACCTCGGGCGGCGAGGTGGTCGTCGAACGGCCCCTCTCGCCGGAGGCGACGGACCGGATGCTGACGGCGCTGCGCAGCCGCGGCATCCGCTATTTCCTGCAGGCACGTGACGGCGTCTATGCGAGCGACGACATGGCCGAGCTGATGCGCGACTACGCCCTCGCCCTCGAGGCCAGGGAGCGGGCCGGCGAGGAGGTGCGCCCCGAGGACTCCCTCGTCGGGCTCGCCCAGCGCACATTCCCCGGCGTGGAGGAGGCCGACCTCAGCCGCATCGACAAGGCCGTGTTCGTGAGCGACCACGAGGAGGGCCTCGACGAGCTGCGGGCCGACCTCGGCGACGAGTTCCTCATCGTGCCGGGGAGTATGCCGCTGCCCGGCGGCTCGAACGGCGAGATCAGCGAGCGCGACACGACGAAGGGCTCGGCGATCGAGCTGCTGCTCGCCCACCTGGGCATGGATGCCGCCGACGCCGTCGCGGTCGGCGACAGCTGGAACGACATCGAGATGTTCCAGGTGTGCGGCGTCGCGGTCGCGATGGGAAATGCCCGACCCGAGCTCAAGGAGCTCGCCGACCTCGTGACGACCGACGTGCTGGACGACGGGATCGCCAACGCCTTCCGCCGGCTCGGCCTCATCTGAGCCGAGTGCCCTTCCGCCGGTGCGCGGCGGCGCTTTCAGCCGGCGCGCGGCGGCGCCGTCGAGGCGCGCGGCGACGCCGTGGAGTTCCGCGGCACGAGTCCGGTCGGCAGCCGCACGTGCTCGGGGGGCGCGCCGCGCTCCATCTCCAGCGCCACGCGCAGGGACTGGCGGCCGAGCAGCCCCCAGTCCTGGCGCACGGTCGTCAGCGGGGGTGCGAACATCTCGGCCTCGTCGATGTCGTCGAAGCCGACGAGCGAGACGTCCTCGGGGATGCGCAGGCCCGCCTCGATGATCGCCCGGTAGGCGCCGAGCGCCATCTGGTCGTTCGCTGCGAAGATCGCGGTGGGTCGCTCCTCGCGCAGCAGCCGCTTCGTGGCCTCGTAGCCGGAGCCCGGGCTCCAGTCGCCCGACCGGGTCGAGGGTATGGGCCGGCCCCGCTCGGTCAGCACCTGCATCCATGCGCGGCACCGCGCTTCCGCCGAGAACGACACCGCCGGCCCGGTGATGTGGTGGACCGTCTCGTGGCCGAGGTCGAGCAGGTGCCCGACGGCCTCGCGCGCCCCGACCTCCTGGTCGAAGTCGACGGATGCCACGCCCTCCACGAGCGGCGGACCGAGCACGACCGTCGGCACCCCCTCGGGCAGCTGCAGCGTCTCGTCGACCCCGAAGGGTGCGGGCAGGATCACGATGAGCACGTCGACGGCCATCTCGCCGAGCCGTGTGAAGGCGCCGTTGGCCGCACGCCCGGAGGTCGCGGCCAACGGCATCAGGGTGGTCGCATAGCCCCGCTCGGCGGCGCGCTCCGAGATCTCCTCGAGCGAGCGATGCGTGCCGACCGAGTGCAGGTTGTAGTAGACGACGCCCACCGTGCGGAACGACCCGCGGCGGATGGCACGCGCGGCGGCGTTCGGCCGGTAGCCCAGCTCGCGCATCGTGGTGAGGATCAGCTCGCGCTTCTCGGGCGCCACGTTCGGCTCGCCGTTCGCGACACGCGACACGGTCTGCACCGATACGCCGACGGCCTGCGCGACATCGCGCAACGATGTGCGTCGCTCAGCCATTCACACCCCTCGGAACGCGAAGCGGAACTGGAGGTCTCCGCTCGTAGGCAGGTGGTACTGCGCCAGCGTGCGCGCACCCCACGAGTCGTCGCCGCCCACGCCCCGACGCATGAGCGCCGGGCGCAGCACCGTCCGGTGGATCGGCGGCAGCTCGGTGTGATGCAGCGCGTTCTCCACCTCGTCGGGCGTCCACGGCAACGCCGAGAACTCCATGCCGTCGGGCGACTCGACCCGCAGGCCTACGCCGCGTCCGTCGGTCACCTCGGCCCAGCGCACCCCTGTGCGGCTTCCCGCCTCCTGCGGCCGCAGGTACGGCGTCAGCTCCGTCGTCACGTCGCGATCGTATACGCCCAGCCGCGCGCCGCCGCGACGATCGACGTAGCACTCCTCCGGTCCGTCGCCGTACCACCGCAGCCGGCGGAACTCCGGCAGAGTCGTCAGGAGCATGCCGAACTCGGGCAGGCTCGGAAGGCCCTCGATGAGACGCAGCGTCTGGGTCACCTCGACGCGCCCCGCACCGTCGACGCGGTAGGCGACGTCGCACGTCGTCGCCGGTCGCGTCGGCAGCTCGTACGAGAGCGTCACGGTCACGGCGGAGTCGTCCGTCTCGACCCGCGTGCTCGTGAGCGGATCGCGTACCCGCCCGTACCGGCTCGCGAGCAGCCACTGCCCGTCCTCGAAGGGCGCCTCCCATCCCCGCTCGTTCGCGGTCGGCGCGTGCCAGAAGTGCGGGCGCGGCATCGAGGTGAGAAGCTCCCGCCCGCCGTCCGACGTCATGCCGAAGCGGTACGAGGCGAGGCCGCCGTACAGCGTCGAGAACAGCACGCTGAAACCCGGCCCGCGCACACCGATGTTGTGCGCACCGCGGATGAGCTCGGGAGCCGGGCCCGCGACGACGGCCGCCGGCGAGCCGACCCGCACCACCCGCTGCTCATGGGCGACCTCGTGTCCTTCGGCCGCCCACGCGGTCGCCGACCGCAGTCGGAACGAGACGTCGATCGTGTACTCCCCCGGCGCGGCGGGCACCGCGAGCGGGAGGGGGATCGTCCCGGTCTCGCCGGCCGGGATGTCGGTCTCGACCTCCGCCCGGCGCAGCACGGTGCCCTCGCGGGCCAGCGTCACCACGCACCGGTACGCCGCGCTCGAGGTCGCCAGCAGGCGGTTGTGCACCGTCATGGCGTCGTCGCCGATGCGGATGCGCAGGCCCTGATAGAGGTACGCGACCTCCTGCAGCTTGGGCGTCGGAGTGTGGTCGGTGAAGAAGATGCCGTTGCCGCAGAACTCGCCGTCGTTCGGCGCATCGCCGAAGTCGCCGCCGTAGCCGAAGTACTCGTTGCCGTATCGATCGGTCAGGGCGATCGCCTGATCCGCGAAGTCCCAGATGAACCCGCCTTGGAACAGCGGCTCCCGGTAGGCGAGCTCGATGTACTCGTCGACCGCGCCGAAGGAGTTGCCCATCGCGTGCGCGTACTCGCACAGGATGAACGGCTTCTCGCGATGCTCTCGCAGGAACTCCTCGACCTCGGCCGCAGGCGTATACATCTGGCTGACGACATCCGTCGTCTCTTCATGGCGCGGGTCCCAGTGCACGCCCTCGTAGTGCACGGGGCGGCTGTCGACCTCGCGGAAGTAGGCCGCGACGTCGCGCAGGTTGGTGCCGCCGTACGATTCGTTGCCGCACGACCACATCACCACGCTCGGGTGGTTCTTGTCGCGCTCGTACATGCTGGCGGCGCGGTCCAGGAGGGCGGGCAGCCACTCCGGCCGGTCGCCCGGGACGGCGTCGTCGATCGGCGCGCCGAGCTTGCGGATGCGGTCCCACACGCCGTGGCTCTCGAGGTTCATCTCGTCGATCACCATCAGGCCGTGACGGTCGGCGAGCTCGTAGAAGGCCGTGCTGTTGGGATAGTGGCTGGTGCGCACCGCGTTCACGCCGGCGGCCTTGAGCAGGAGGATGTCGGCCTCGATCTCGGCCGCCGTCTGCACGCGTCCGGCCAGGCCGAACTCGTGACGGTTCACGCCCAGGAACACGACGCGGCGACCGTTGAGCGAGAGCAGTCCGTCCTCGATCGCGAACCGGCGCACGCCGACCCGCTGCACGATCACCTCACTCAGGTCCCCGGCGCCGTCGCGCACCTCGATCTCGACCTCGTAGAGCGCCGGGTCCTCGGGGCTCCACAGTCGGGGACGGTCGAGACGGATGCCGAGCACGCCGTCGCCGCGATCCTCGAGCTCGCCCACGCCGTCGATGCGCGCGCGCACCGAGACGCCCCTGTTCGCAGAGCCGTCGCGCAGCGCGAGGCGCAGCGCCACATCCGCGACGTCGTTGGCGGGCGCGAGATCCACGTCGACGCGGACGTCCTCGACGTGCACGGCCGGCCGGCGGAAGAGCACCACGTCGCGGAACAGCCCGGAGAAGCGGAAGAAGTCCTGGTCCTCGAGCCACGATCCGCTGGAGAACTTGAACACCTGGGCGGCGAGCTTGTTCTCCCCGTCGACGAGCGCGTCGGTCAGGTCGAACTCCGACGGCGTGAAGCTGTCGGTCGCGTACCCGAGGTAGCGGCCGTTCAGCCAGACGGCGATCGCGCTCTCGGCTCCGAGGAAGCTCACGCTCATCGTCTCGCCGGCCGCGAGCGGCCGGTCGAGTACGAAGCTCTTCACGTACGAGGCGACGGGGTTGTAGCGCTCGGGCACCTGCCCCGGCGCGATCTCGTCGACACCGTCCCACGGGTACTGGACGTTGACGTACTGGGGGCGGTCGTACCCGTGCAGCTGGATGTGCGCGGGCACCGGGATGTCGTCCCAGCTCTCGCAGTCGTAGCCCGACTCGAAGAAGCCCGCGGGCGCCGCCGCCGGGTTCTTCGCGTAGTGGATCTTCCACCGGCCGCTCAGCGACTGCTCGTAGCCGCTGACGCCGTCGGCGGCCTCGGCCGCCGAGCGGAACCAGCGGTGGTCCGAGTGCGCGGGGCGGCGGTTCTCGCGCACGAACCGGGGATCGGCGATGCGCGCCGGGTCGAAGGCCGCGCGATCGTCGTCCGGGCGTGCGTCTGCCGTCTGGATGGTGTCGAGAGTCACTTGACCGCCCCCGTGATGCCCTGCGCGAACTGCCGCTGCAGGAGGAAGAAGACGATCATCGTGGGCAGTGACGACAGCAGCACGGCGAGCATCAGCACGCCGTAGTCGGTGACGTAGCCCGCACTGATGTTCGCCGTGAGCATCGGCATCGTGAGGATGCTGTTGTTGACCAGGATCACCTTGGGCCAGAGGAAGTTGTTCCACGCCATCATGAAGGTGATCACCGCGGCCGCCGCGAACGTGGACCGCATCGTCGGCACGTAGATGCGGGCGAAGATCGCGAACTCCTTCAGGCCGTCGATGCGCGCCGCCTCGATGATGTCGTGCGGGAACGAACGCGACGCCTGCCGGAACAGCAGGATCAGGAACGGCGTCGAGATCATCGGGATGACGACGGCCCACAGCGAGTTGACCATGCCGACGCGCGCGAACAGCTGGAACAGCGGGATCATCGTCGCGGCGAAGGGGATCATCATCGCGAGCAGGAGGATCGCCATGACGATGTCCTTGCCCCGGGAGTGATACACCTCGAAGCCGTAGCCGGCGACCGAGCACACCGCAAGGGCGAGCACCGTCGTCCCCACCGCGATGAGGAACGAGTTCGTCATCGCACCCACGACGTTCTGCGTCGAGAACAGCACGGAGATGTTCTCCAGCAGCGCGGTTCCGGGCAGCATCCGCGAGGCGAGGACGTCCTTGCTGGTGTTGGTGGCCGAGACGACCATGAAGTAGAGCGGGAAGATGGAGAAGAGCGCCCAGAACGCCAGCAGGGCGTATCCGGGGAGGCTGCGCAGCTTAGTCACGCTTGTCACCGACCTTCATCTGGATGAACGAGAGGATGGCGACGAGCATGAGGATCACGTACGAGATCGCCGCGGCGTAGCCGAAGTTGGGGTTCTTCTGGAACGACACCTCGTAGAGGTAGTGCGCCATCGACATCGTCTGGTAGGCCGGCCCTCCTCGGGTCAGCGCCCACGACTCGTCGAAGAGCTGAAGTGTGCCGTTGATCGAGAGGATCGCGGTGAGCACGATCATGGGCTTCAACTGCGGGACGGTGACGTACCAGAACGTCTGGAAGGCGTTCGCGCCGTCCATGCGCGCGGCCTCGATGCTCGAGTGGTCGATGTTCTGCAGGGCGGCGAGGTAGAAGACCATGTTGTAGCCGGTCCACCGCCACAGCAGGCCGAGGATGATCACGAAGCGCGCGGTGTCGGCCTGCCCGAGCCAGTTGATCGGGCTGTCGATGGCGCCGATGCCGGTCAGCATGTCGTTCACGAACCCGTCGCCGGCGAAGAGCGTGCGGAACACGAGCGAGTACGACACCAGCGACACGGCGCACGGCAGGAAGATCGCCGTCCGCCACAGCGCCTTGAACTTCAGCTTGGGGTTGTTCAGCAGGTTGGCCAGCACGAGCGCCAGCGCCAGCATGAGCGGCACCTGGATGATCAGGTAGATGAAGGTGTTGGTGAGCGTGAGCTTGAAGATCTCGTCGCTCAGCAGGCGCTGGTAGTTGTACCAGAGCGGCTCCGCGAACTCGAGTCGCGTGCCGCGCCCCGTCTGCAGCGACAGCACGAAGGCCTGCGCCATCGGGATGAAGCTCATGAAGAGGATCAGCAGGGCCGCCGGAAGCAGGAACCCCCAGCCGGTGAGGCTGCGGCGGCGGGTGTTGTTCAACCAGGGCTTGCGGTTGCCGATGTAGTTCGGCAGCGGCGGCGGATCGTTCCGCCGCGGTGTCTTCGTGCGCGTCTTCGCGTCGGAGGCCACGGGTGTCATCTCTTTCCCTCGAGCGGTCGGGATCACGGGGGGGGTCGTCCGGCCGGGCGGCGTCACCGCCCGGCCGGACGCTCCGTCGTGGTCACTCCATCGCGAACTCGACGTTGGCCTGCGCCTCGCCCAGAGCCGTCGCGGTGTCGGTGCCGCCCATGATCTGCGTCATGGCCGTGCTCACGGCGTCGCGGGCCTCGTAGTAGTAGGCGCCGGTGTTGTTCGAAGGCACCTCGGGACCGAACGCGACCACATCGGCGAAGATCGGCTGGCCGCCGAAGAACTCGATCGGCTCGTTGTACACGTCGCTGTCACCCGCGGGGACCCAGTTCGCGACCGCGCCGGCCTTCGGCAGGATCGTGTCGTAGAGCTCGGTCGAGCCGGCGAACGTCGCGGCGAGGAAGTCCGAGGCGAGGTCGACGTCGGCGTTGGACGAGATGGCCCACGACGAGCCGCCGTTGGCGGAGTAGTTCGTCGCACCCGAGACCGTGTCGAGCTTGGGGAGGTTCGTGATCCCCCACTTGCCGGCCTGGTCTTCCGCGGTCTGGATCGAGCCCACGATCCAGATGCCGTTGATCGTGCCCCCGACGTTGCTGTTGACGATCGTGCCGATGTACTCGTCCCACGAGTTGACCTCGATGAGCACGCCGGCGTCGACCAGCTGCGTGTAGACGTCGATGGCGGCTTCGAGCGCCTCGTTGTCCACGATCGTCGGGTTGCCCTCGTCGTCGAAGAGGCTCGCACCGGCCGACTGGAGCATCATCATCGGGATGTCGGCGGAACCTGCCTGCCCCGACAGCAGCGGCTGCCCGGTCTTGGCGAGGACGTCCTTGCCGATCGTGAGGTACTGGTCCCAGGTGATGTCGGTGAAGTCGTCGACGGTGTAGCCCGCCTGCTCGAGGACGTCGGTGCGCAGCGCCGTGACCGCGGTCCCGGCGTCGAACGGCACGCCGTAGTTGATGTCGTCGATGGTCGAGTATTCGACGACCGACTCCGGGAACTCCGAGAAGTCGATGTCGGAGTCGCTGAAGTCGGAGAACAGGTCGGGGTAGTTCAGCCCGTTCTTCTGGAACGCGTTGTTCTGCATCAGGAAGATGTCGGGCAGTTCGCTGAACGCCTGGGACTGGGCGATCGTGGTGAGCTTGGTCTGCAGGTCATCCCACGGCACTTCGACGATCTCGAGTTCGAAGTCCGGGTTGTCCTGCTGGTAGACCTTCTCGGCCTCCTCCATCGCGTAGATGTTGAACGCGGGGTCCCAGGTCCAGACGGTGAGCTTGTTGTCGCCGTCGCCTTCGCCGCCGGAGTCGCCTCCCGAGCCGCAGGCCGTCAGCGTGAGGGCGAGGGGCAGCGTGAGGGTGAGGGCCGCGGCGAGCTTCGCAGAGCTTTTCATGGATTGCAGATCCTTCCGTGGATTCGGTGGTGCCGAGCAGTGCCTCGGCTTCCGACACGTCCCCGCACATGGTGCCGTGCGGGCGTCGGCGGATCAGCCGGCGCACGTCGGAACGCACGCCGGACAGACGGAGGGCTCCCGGAGATCCATGGGTTGATGCGACATCGCATCGCCTGCGCTCTCCAGTGAGCACACCAGCTTCTGAGTCCGAGGGAACGGTAACACTGGTAACGTCACCACGCCAGTGTTTCAGCGGAATTCGTCTTTTCGGCCGACGCGCGGGGACGAACCTCCCGCCGCACGATGAGGCGCGCTTCTGCGCGGTGGGGCGTGCGTGCGCCGGTCGTCAGGCGGGCTCGACGGCGGGCGCTTCGGCCCCGAGATTGACCAGCGTGCCGCCGGGGTCGCGCACCTGGGCGACCCGCTCGCCCCACGGCATGTCGGCGGGCGGCTGCTCGGCCCGGCCGCCGGCATCCAGCCACGACGCGTACGTCGCATCCACATCGTCGACGTAGAACCAGAGCGCGGCCCGGTCGCCCACCGAGAGCGGGAGCGCGTCGGGGTCGCGACCGATGCCGAGCGCGACCTCGCCGATCTGCAGCGAGACGTAATCGTCCTCGTCGCCGCTGCCGAACCGGTACGCCACCGTCGCGCCGAGCGCGCTCTCGTAGAAGCGCACGAGCCGCGGAAGATCTCGCGCCAGCAGGATCGGGAACAGGCTCCGGACCGCCATGAAGCCCACCCTACGTCGCCCGGATGGGTCGAGAAAGGGAGTGCCCGTCGAGGAAGAAGTCCTCAGTCGAGGAAGATGTCGGGGAACAGCGCCGAGTCGGGCGTTCCCGGAACCGCCGCGTAGCCCGAGAAGTCGGTCACACCGGCTGCCTCGAGGACGTCCTCCACGATGAGCGTCTGCCCCGTGTACTCGCGTGCCGGCCGGGTGACGACCTCGTATGCGGCGTCGGCGTAGATCTCGGGCGTGCGGCTGACCTTCATCATGCGGTCGCCGCCGAGCGCGAACTGCACCGCAGCGGTGGCGATCGTCGTGCGCGGCCACAGCGTGTTGGCGGCGATGCCGGCCTCGGCGAACTCCGCCGCGAGTCCCAGCGTCGCCATCGTCATGCCGTACTTCGCGAGCGTGTAGCCGGTGTGGCCGCCCAGCCACTTCGGCGAGAGGTTGAGGGGCGGCGAGAGCGAGAGGATGTGCGGGTTGGCGGCATCCTTCAGAATCGGGATCGCGGCACGCGAGAGCATGAACGTGCCGCGCACGTTGACGTCCTGCATCAGGTCGTACTTCTTGGCATCGAGCTCGAGCGAGCGCGACAGGTCGATCACCGAGGCGTTGTTGACGACGATGTCGATGCCGCCGAACTCGCCCTGCGTCTTGAGCACGGCCTCGGTGACGTCGTCGTCGTTGCGCACGTCGCCCACGATGGGCAGGGCGTTCCCGCCGGCGGCGCGGATCTGCTCGGCCGCCGAGTGCACCGTGCCCTCGAGCTTCGGGTGGGGCGTGTCGGTCTTCGCCAGCAGCGCGATGTTGGCGCCGTCGCGGGCCGCGCGCAGCGCGATCGCGAGGCCGATGCCGCGGCTGCCGCCCGACATCAGGATGGTCTTTCCGGCCAGCGACGTGTCGCTCGTCGAGGGGTTGGTCACTGTCTTCCTCCGGTGGTGATGTCCCGGTTTCCGCCCTCAGTGTCCCGGTTTCGGGTCTTCATGTCCCGAATTCCGTCGTTCTGGTCGCCCGGAACGGTAGAAAGCGGGACATGCCGGTGGCGGCGGTAGCGGGCGGGCGGGTGGGCGGGGTGGATGGCTCAGGTGGGTGGCGTTCGGGTCAGGTGGGTGGGCTTCGGGTCAGGTGGGCGGGTCGGGTCAGGGACGGGACTTGGCGGATGCCGCGGCGAAGGCCGCGACGCGGGCGCGGGCCTCGTCGGTGTCGAAGCGGGCGCCGATCGAGGCGGCTTCGTCGTCGAGGTTCTCGGCGAACGAGCGTCCGGCGCCCGTGCGGACGAGCCGCTTCGCCTGCCCGAACGCGCCGGTGGCGTTGTCGAGCCAGAACCGCGCGACCGCCTCCGCGCGCGCAGCCACATCCGCCGCGGGCACGACCTCTGTGACGAGGCCCCAGTCGAGCGCGGTGGCGGCGTCGATCGTGAGGTCCTGCAGCACCAGCTGGAGGGCACGGCGCTGGCCGACCGCGGCCGGCAGCAGCGTCGAGACGCCGAGGTCGGGGGTGAGGCCGATGTTGGCGTACTTGCTGACGAACCGCGACTGCTCCGACGCCACGATGTAGTCGGCGGTGAGCATGAGCCCGAGTCCGCCGCCGGCGACCGCGCCCTGCACGGCCGCGACGATCGGCTTGTCGGACTCGACGAACGTGCGGATGCCGTCGTGGATCGTGTGCGCCGCGTCGGTGACCTCGGAGCCGGCCGCCCCCGACGTCGCCATCTCGAGCACGTCGCCGCCGGCGCAGAAGGCCGGGCCTGCGGCATCCAGGATCACGGCCCCGACCGAGTCGTCGGAGGTGAGCTCGTGCGCGACGTCTCGCCAGCGGCGACCCATCTCGAAGCCCATCGCGTTGAGGGACGCGGGCCGGTTGAAGGTCACGCGGGCGAGGGCGCCGTCACGCGTGACGAGGATCGATTCGCTCATGGCTCTCCTTGGATCGTGGGCGTACTTCGATGCCACCGGGGGTGGCGCGGGGCTTACTTCGGTGCCATCCGGATCGCACGATGGCGGATCAACGAGGAGCCATCCGGATAGCACCGTCGAGACGGATGGTCTCGCCGTTGAGGTACCCGTTGTCGACGATCGACATCACCAGGCGCGCGTACTCGTCGGGCCTGCCGAGCCGCTGCGGGTACGGCACCTGCTCGCCGAGGGAGTCCTGCGCGGCCTGCGGCAGGCCCATCAGCATCGGGGTCTCCATGATCCCTGGGGCGATGGTCACGACGCGGATGCCGTAGCGCGCGAGCTCGCGGGCGATCGGCAGGGTCATGGCGTGGACGCCGCCCTTCGACGCGGCATATGCGGGCTGGCCGATCTGGCCGTCGAACGCCGCGACGCTCGCGGTGCTGACGATGACTCCCCGGTCTCCGTCGGCCGTGGCATCCGTCTTCGCCATGACGGCGGAAGCCTGCGCGATGACGTTGTAGGTGCCGATGAGGTTCACGCGCACGATGCGCTCGAAACCCTCGAGCGGCGACGGGTTGCCGTCGCGGTCGAGCACCTTCGCGGGCGGCGCGATGCCGGCGCAGTTGACCATGACCCGCAGCGGACCGGATGCCGCAGCCGTCGCGACCGCGGCTGCCACCTGCTCCGCATGTGTGACGTCGGCCGGCGCGAACGAGCCGCCGAGCTCTGCGGCGATCTCCTCGCCGGCCGAGCTCGGCAGGTCGAGGATCGTGACCGCCGCGCCGGCTGCGGCCAGGCGGCGGGCGGTAGCCAGGCCCAGTCCGCTCGCGCCCCCGGTGACGAGCGCGGACGCGTCGGTGAGGTCCATGGGATTCTCCTTCGAACTCCGTAAACGGCGGAACCGCGTATCAGCATACGCGGGACTGAGTACCAGACGAGTGCTTCCGGCGCATGACCCAGGCTAACCGTGTCGCCACGCGGTCACGCGGTCACGCGGTCACGCGGTCGGCGGGCGCACCCGTATCAGCGTGGCGATGCGATCGAGGAGCTCGGCAGGCCGAGCCAGCAGCAGGCGCGCCTCGGGCCGATCGGTCAGGTACTCGGCCAGCCGTGTGGTCGCCCGCGCCTCGGCGCGACGATACCCCGACAGATAGTGCTGAGTGACGCCCCACTCGGTCCCGCCGCCGTCGGTCGCGACCCGCACCGGGAAGGTCGGCGTCTCCGTTCCTTCGACGAAAGACCCGCCGCCGCTGAGGAGGCCCTCCAGCAGCGGTCCGACCGAGTCACCGATCACGGGGTGGGGCCACCACGTCGTCGGCGGCTCCACGACGAGCAGGCGCACCTCGCCCCACGGCACGAAACCGGCCGGCGATTCGCCCAGCCAGGGCGCCAGCCCGTCCGGAGTCAGCCGGACGTGACGGGCCGCGGCATCCCCGATCGCGAGCGCCGGCTCCACTCCCTCCAGAGCCGTGAGCGGTCCTCGACGGCGGGTGACGCGCGTGGTGGCGGGCATGGCTCCATCCCATCACGCGGCTGGTGCGCGATCGCCCTGGCGGCTTGGATGGAGCCATGGAGGTCCGGCTCAAGCGCGTCTACGACGACCCGGCGGACGACGGATTCCGCGTGCTCGTCGACCGGCTCTGGCCGCGCGGCCTGTCGAAGGAGCGGGCGGCCCTCGACCTGTGGGCGAAGGATGTCGCGCCCTCGACCGAGCTGCGGAAGGCGTTCCACCTCGGAGACCTCTCGTGGACCGACTTCGAGGCCGCCTACCGGGCCGAGCTCGAGGGGCCGGCCCGTGCCGCCGTGGAGTCGCTGCGCGCGGAGCTGTCATCCCGCCCGGTGGTGACGCTGCTGCACGCGGTCGCCGACGAGTCGCACAACCACGCCCTCATCCTCCGCGAGGCGCTCCAGGCCTGAGCTGCAGAACTCCACGGATTCGCCGCCCAGCTGGAGCTTCGGCCTCGAAGTCACGGCGCTCTGGGCGCGAGCGCAGCGCGAATCCGTGGAGTTCCGCAGGACGCCGGACGGCAACGGGCAGGATGGAGGGATGAACATCCCGCCGGTCGATGTCGAGGTGCCCGCACGGGTGCGTGCGCTGGCGCGCGGCGCAGCGCTGGTTCCGGTGTGGCGCAACGACTACGGCGGACTGACGTTCCGCACCGACGACGGCCGCTATGTCAAGCACGGGCCGCGCAACGCCGAGTCCTCGTTCGCGGGAGAGGCGGAGCGCCTGGGCTGGGCCGGCGCGCACACCGCGGTGCCGCGCGTCCTCGAGGCGGGAGCCGACGACACTCACGAGTGGATGGTCACCGCGGCGCTGGCGGGCGCATCCGCCGTGGATCCCGCGTGGCGGGCGCATCCGGCGGTCGCCGTCCGCGCCGTCGGCGAGGGCCTGCGCGCCCTGCACGACGCGCTGCCCGTGGCGGACTGCCCGTTCGACTGGGGCGTGACCGCGCGCATCGCGAATGCCGAGGGTCGCGGCATCCGTGTGCCCGACGCGCTGCGCGAGGCGCCGCCCATCGACCGCCTCGTCGTGTGCCACGGCGATGCCTGCTGCCCCAACACGCTGATCGGCGACGACGGCCGATGGACGGCGCACGTCGACCTCGGCACGCTCGGCCTCGGCGACCGCTGGGCCGACATCGCCGTGGCGTCGATGTCGACGACGTGGAACTATGGCGAGGGATGGGAGGACGCCCTCATCGAGGCGTACGGGGTCGAACCCGACCGCGAGCGTCTGTCGTACTACCGAGACCTCTGGAACGCGACATGACCGAGAACAACGGCCCCTCGATCACCGGCACCGTCTGCAAGATCGACGGGCACCCCAACCTCGTGATCCTGCGACGGTTCCGCGCCGGTGCCGACGAGATCTGGCGCGAGCTCACCGAATCCGCGCGGCTCGAACGCTGGATCGGCCGGTGGGAGGGCGATCCGAAGACCGGCCACGTCACGTTCTACATGACGTCGGAGAGCCAGGATGCCGCCCCCGAGGAGTACACGATCCTCGAGTGCGACCCGCCACGGCGGTTCGCCGGCGACACCTCGCAGGGCAGTGGCTCGTGGCATCTGTGGTTCGAGCTCGCCGAGGACTCCCCCGGGGACACCGTGCTCACCTTCGGCCAGCGGCTGAATCCCGGCGAGGACGTCGGCTCGATCGGTCCGGGGTGGGAGTACTACCTCGACCGGCTCGTCGCCGCCCAGGCCGGTCTGGATGCCGGCACCGTGGTGTGGGACGACTACTTCCCCGCGCTGCAGCCCGCTTACGAGCGGCTCGTCGCGGCCGACTGACGCAGCGTCGCCGACGTTCGCGTCCGGTCCGGGGCGTTTCGTCTCGCTCGTTCCTCGCTCGCTCAACGACCCGGGGTCAGGGCACGAGTGAGCCGTGCGGTCCAGCAAACGCCGGTCAACGGCATCCGGAATCCCGCGATGTCCGGACCGCACCCGGTCAGGACACGAGTGAGCCGTGCGGTCCAGCAAACGCCGGTCAACGGCATCCGGAATCCCGCGATGTCCGGACCGCACCCCGGGTCAGGACACGAATGAGCCGTGCGGTCCGAGGCGTTTCGTCTCGCTCGTTCCTCGCTCGCTCAACGACCGGGGGTCAGGACCAGACGAAGCGGAAGGTCCCGGCGGCGACCGCGGCGCCGATGGCCAGGGCCATGATCGCGGCGCCTCCGACGAGCGCCACGAGGTCGCGCGGATGCAGGCGCGAGGGCCGCGACCAGGTGCGGGGGATGTCGGAGCCGAAGCCGCGCGCCTCCATCGCCATCGCGAGCTTCGTGCCCCGCCGTACGGCGAACACGAGCAGGACGAACGCCATGGAGAAGAAGCGGCGGATCGCGCCGCTGTCGCCCACGCCGCGCGCGCGGCGCGCGAGACCCATGCTGCGCCAGTCGTCGAGGAAGAGGCCCAGCGTGCGGGTGCCGGCCAGCACCCCGAGCACGAACCGGCTCGGCAGCTTCGCGACCTGCGCGAGGGCGTCGGCGAGCTCGGTGGGATCCGTGCGACCGAACAGCAGGATCGTCGGCAGCGCGAGGGCGAGCACGCGCACGCACACGGCGAGGGCGAGCGCGATCGAATCGTCGCTGATCGTGGCGTACCAGAACGACCAGTACACGGTCCCGCCCGGCTCGGCGTACAGCAGCATGCTGATGCCGGCGATCGGTGCGAAGAAGAGGATGGGCAGCATCCGCTTCAGCACGGTCATGGCGCCGAGGCCCGTCAGCGGGATGCAGGCGAGCTGCAGGATGATCGCCACGACGGCGCTCGTGACGTCGATCGAGGCGAACAGCGGCACCGACAGCAGCAGCGCGAGCACGATCTTGGTGACCGGGTTGACGCCGTCCAGCCACGCCCTCCGCTCGGCCTCGACATCGTTCGCGCCGGTGCGCGGAGCGACGGCGGTCACGATCGCACCCCCACCGGCAGCGGCCCCACGCCCCGGTCACGGGCCGACCCCACGCCGCCGAGATCGATGCGGTGGCCGCCGAGGTGGCGCAGCACGTCCTCGTCGTGCGTGACGGCGACGACGGTGGTGCCCGCGTCGATCTCGGACTGCAGCAGCTGCACGAGCTCGATCCAGCCGCGGCGGTCCTGCCCGAACGTCGGCTCGTCGAGCACGATCACCGGCGGCGCGTCGGCGAGCACGGTCGCCACCGAGAGCCGGCGCTTCTGCCCGCCCGACAGCGTGAACGGATTCGCGGCCGCGAGCGGCGCGAGGTGCAGGCGCTCGAGCAGCTCGTCGACGATCGCGTCGACCGCCGCCGGGTCGACGCCGCGCGAGCGCGGCCCGATCGCGAGCTCGTCGCGCACGGTCGAGGCGAGGAACTGGTGCTCCGGCTCCTGGAACACCGTGCCGATGCGCGTGAGCAGCTCGCGCGACGTCCACCGCGACGGCCGGCGGCCCGAGCGCCCGGCGAGCTCGGGCGCGGCGATGACCTCGCCCGCGGCCTCGGGCAGCAGCCCGGCGAGGGTGAGCGCCAGGGTGGACTTGCCGGCGCCGTTGGGGCCGGTGATCACCGTCGCCGCGCCGCGCGGCACGCGGACGTCGAGCCCGGCGCGGACGACGCTGCGTCCATCGCGCGAGATCGAGAGAGCGGATGCCTCGACCGCCGCAGCGGCGTCGGCCGAGGCCCCAGCCCGCACCGGCAGCTCGACCGGGCGACCGGGCACCCACACCCCTGCGGCGGCGAGCGCCTCGCCGTGACGGGCGAAGACGTCGGCCGGCGTGCCGTCGGCGAGCAGTCCGCCGTCGGCGCCTACGACGATGACCCGGTCCATCAGGTCGGCCCAGACCGCCGTGCGGTGCTCGATCACCACGAGGGTCGCCCCGGTGTCGCCGAGCGCGTGCTCGATGCTCGCGCGCACCTCACGGACGCCGTCGGGATCGAGGTTCGCCGTCGGCTCGTCGAGCAGCAGCACACCGGGTCGCATCGCGAGCACCCCGGCCAGGGCGAGGCGCTGCTTCTGCCCTCCCGAGAGCGACTTCGTCTGCCGGGCGAGGGGCACGTCCAGACCGACCGCCTCGAGCGCCTCGGCGACGCGCGCCGGGATGTCGGCCGCCGGCACACCGAGGTTCTCGCAGCCGAAGGCGACGTCGTCGCCCACCTTCGACAGCACCACGCCGGCGTCGGGGTCTTGCAGCACCAGACCGACGCGGCCGCGGTGCGCTTCCGCCCGCTCGCCGTCGATGAGGAGCGAACCGGTCTCGTCGCCTTCGTCGGCGCCGCCCAGAAGGCCGGCCATGCCCGCGAGCAGCGTCGACTTTCCGGCGCCCGAGGCGCCGAGGAGCAGCACACGCTCCCCCGGCTCGATCGTGAACGAGACGTCGCGGACGGCGGGTGCCCGCCGGCCGGCGTAACGCCATCCCCAGCCCGCCGCGGTGAGGCGTGCGGGGCCGGTCGCCCCCATCGTCAGACCTCGCGGCGCGCTTCGCGTCCTGCCGCGAAGCGGTTGAGCGCACCGGTCGCCGCGAGCGCGCGCACCGCGAGCCAGCCGACGACGCCGGCGAGCAGCGCGCCCGACACGATGAGCGACACCAGGTAGATCGCGTTGAACTCGAGCGTCTTGAGGATGTTGGGCGAGCTGCCGTAGAACAGCTCGAACACCCAGGCGCCCACTGCGGCGCCGGCACCGGCGAGCATCGCCACGGGAAGCGTGAAGCGGCGATAGAGGAAGAGGGCGAAGATCAGCTCGGCGCCGAGGCCCTGGACGAGGCCCGACAGCAGGGTCGACACGCCCCACACGTTGCCGATGAGCATGGAGACGATCGCGGCGATCACCTCGACGAGCAGCGCGGCTCCGGGCTTGCGGATCACCAGGCCGCCGATCACCCCGCCGATCAGCCAGATGCCGACGGCAAGTCCGCCGAGGCCGGGCGTGAGGCCGTCCATGGCGGTGAACCAGGCGTAGCCCACCGTGTTCCAGGCCCAGAAGACGAGGCCGATGGCGACGCCGAGAACGGCGGCGACGACGATGTCGACGACCCGCCAGCGCAGGTTGCGCGCGCTCTGCGGTGTGGCCGCAACGGGAGTGGATGCGGACGTGGACGTGTGCATATGAGCTCCTCCCTGCGCCGGCATGATCCGGATCAGGTTCGACGGTCGAAGCGTGGGTCGCTTCCTCTCAGCCCGGCTCACCGGACTCCCGTGGTTGTGTGACGTCAGTATACCGCCGCGATCCCGGGTATTTTGGGTGGATGACCCTCGACGACGCCCCTGTGCCCACGCGCCGCGCGCGCCGGGCACAGACCGGCGACGTGCCGATCGCTCCCGGGTCCGACCCTTCGGAAAGCGGCATCCTGACGGTCGCGACCGGTGAGACGGTCGTCACCCCACCCGGCAGCAGCACCGCTCCGGACGACGTGCCGGCCGTCCCCTCGACCATCGCCACTGTGCCGCTGGGCGATGCCGCTGCGACGAGCCCCACGGTGCCGGTGTTCGAGGGAGCGCCGGCGTTCCAGGCCGCGCCGGAGTTCCAGGCGGCGCCCGTGTTCCAGCCGGCGCCGCAGACCGCACCGGTGATCCCCGAGCCCACGGCGCCGGTCGCGACCTGGGACCCCACCGGTCACGCCGTCCTCCCCGACGCCGCAGATGACCGGGTCGGCGCCACTGCGGCGGGCGGCGGACGCACCGCGCTCGCCTGGGTGGACGAGACGACCATCGGCCGCGGTGCCGCGCCGGGCGACCTGGCCGCTGCCGCCACCCCCTACGTCACCGTCGACGCGGACCTGCTGTCCCAGGCCCCGCGGCGCTCGCCGCTGCGTGCCGGCGTCATCGTCCCCACGCTCGCAATCGCCGCGGTGTTCGGGGCCTACGCGGCGACCACGCTGCTGTGGCCTCTGCACGCCGTCGCCCCCACCGTCATCGCGATGGAGGTCCAGCCGATCGCGGCACCCGTCGCCGCGCCGGCGTGGCCGGCGGAGGGCAGTGCTGCCGAAGGGGTCGCCGGCATCACGGGCACCCTCGCGTCCAGCGCCGACCCCGACGCGATCGCCAGCATCACCAAGGTCGTGACCGCGCTGGTCGTCCTCGAAGAGATGCCGCTGGCGCTGGGCGAGCAGGGACCCGAGTTCCGCTTCACGTCGGCCGACCGCTCCCGCTATTGGCAGTACCTCGGCAACGGCGAATCGGCCCTCAACGTGCCGGTCAACGGCTCGCTCACCGAGTACCAGATGCTCGAGGGCATCCTCGTGGGCTCCGCCAACAACTACGCCGACCGCCTGGCGCAGAGCATCTGGCCTTCCGATGCCGTCTTCGCCTCGGCGGCGTCGTCCTGGCTCGCCGCGCACGGCGTGCCCGGTGTGACCGTCTACGAGCCGACAGGCATGGACCCGCGCAACACCGCCAGCCCCGAGGCGCTCGTGGTGCTCGCGCAGAAGGCCCTCGCGCATCCGGTGATCGCCGAGATCGTCGCGAAGCAGTCCGTCGACCTGCCCGGCGCCGGCAACGTCAAGAACACGAACGGCCTGCTCGCCGATCCGGGCGTCGTGGGCATCAAGACCGGAACGCTGGATGACTGGAACCTGCTGTCGGCGAAGGACATCACGGTCGGCGACACGACGGTGCGCCTGTACGCCTCGGTGCTGGGTCAGCCCGATGACGAGGCCCGGCTGGCCGCCTCCCGCGCGATCTACGCCCAGCTCGAGGCGGAGCTGCAGCTGAAGCCCTCGGTCACGGCGAACACCGTCGCCGGACAGGTCGAGACCCTGTGGGGCGACGAAGTCGACGTCATCACCGCCGGCGATGCGTCGGTGATCCTGTGGAACGGCGGCAGCGGCACGGTCACCACCACCTACGACCTCGACGAGAGCCGCGACGCGGGCGACGTGATCGGCTCCCTCACCGTGACCGGACCGCTCGACGAGACCGCGGTCGACCTGCAGCTCACCGCCGACATCAGCGACCCGTCGCCGTGGTGGCGGCTCACGCACCCGCTGGACCTGTTCGGCCTGAACGGCTGAAGCCGCGCCGCTCGTCAGCCGGCGGACGGGTGCCCCCCGACGCCCGTGCGCAGCAGTGCGTTGCCGTACGTGGTCGCCCGGTTCCTTCGTCAGCGGAGGAGGCCTTGGGCGGCCAGATCGTCCCATAGCGCGCCGGGGATGTCGACCGCCATGAGCTCCGCGTTGCGGCGCAGCTGCTCGGGGCGGCTCCCACCGACGACGACCGAGCGGACGGCCCAATCCCGCAGCGCGAACTGCACCGCTGCCGCGGGCAACGGCACGTCGTGCGCGCGGCAGACCGCGACGATGCGCTGCAGGTGCTGCCACAGCGGCTCCGGCATCCGTCCGTATTCGTAGCGGTCGTCGCGCGTGGGCTCGTCCTTCGCCAGCAAGCCGGAATTGAAGACGGATGCCGCGACCACGCCGGTCTCGTGCTCGTGGCACGCCGGCAGCACGTCCTCGGCGGCGGGCTGCTCGAGCAGCGTGTACCGGCCCGCGATCATGATGAGGTCGAGATTCGCGCCGCGCACGGCCGCGGCGAGCGCGTCGGCGGTCATCGAGCCGATGCCGACGGCGTCGACGGCACCCTCCGCGCGGAGCTGCTCGAGAGCGGGGAAGCCCTCCTGCAGCGCGAGGTCGAGGTCGTGACGCTCGGGGTCGTGCAGGTAGAGGACGTCGACACGGTCGAGCCCGAGGCGCTGGAGCGACTCTTCGAGGCTGGCGCGGATGCCGGCCTCGGAGAAGTCCCATTCGCGGCGCAGCGTCGTGCGCACGTGGAAGTCGGCGGCGAGGTCGAGCCCGCCGTCGTCGACGGGGTTCGCACGCAGCAGCCGCCCGGCCTTCGTCGAGATCACGAACTCGTCGCGGGGCTTCGTCCGCAGGAACGCACCGAGCCGCCGTTCCGAGAGGCCGAGGCCGTAGTGCGGCGCGGTGTCGAAGTAGCGGATGCCGCTCTCCCAGGCCGCGTCGAGGATGGCCCACGCCTGATCGTCGGTGACCTCGCGGAAGAGGTTGCCGATGTTCGCGGCGCCGTAGCCGAGGCGGGTCAGCGCGGGCGTGCGCGGCTCAGACGGCGACACGAGCGGCCCTCCACTCGTACTCCGCGCGGCTCGCGGCCTTCATCTCCATGCCGATCCCCGGTGCGAGCGGGGCGACGTAGACGCCGCCCCGGACATCGGTCGGCACGACGAAGTGCTCGTGCAGGTGGTCGACGTACTCGATCATGCGCCCCTCGCGGCTGCCGCTGACCGCCACGAAGTCGAACATCGAGAGGTGCTGCACCGCCTCGCACAGCCCGACGCCGCCCGCGTGGGGGCACACCGGCACACCGAACTTCGCCGCGAGCAGCAGGTTCGCGATGTTCTCGTTGACGCCGCCGACGCGCGCGGCGTCGATCTGCATCACCGCGATGGCGTCGGCCTGCAGCAGCTGCTTGAAGATCACCCGGTTCTGGGCATGCTCGCCGGTCGCCACGCGCACCGGGGCGACACCGCGGGCGATCTCGGCATGGCCGAGCACGTCGTCGGGGCTGGTGGGCTCTTCGATCCACGCAATGCCGAACTCGGCGAGCGCGTTCACCCACGCGACGGCCTCCGACACCTCCCAGCGCTGGTTCGCGTCGATCGCGATCGGGAAGTCGGGCCCGCACACGTCGCGGGCGACGCGCAGGCGGCGGATGTCGTCGTCGAGGTCGGCGCCCACCTTGAGCTTGATCTGGCCGAATCCGTCGGCGATCGCCTCGCGGCAGAGCCGCGCGAGCTTCTCGTCGGAGTAGCCGAGCCAGCCGGGGCTGGTGGTGTAGGCCGGGAAGCCGCTCGCGAGCAGTTCCCGCTCGCGAGCGGCGCGGCCGGGCTCGGCGTCGCGGAGGATCTCGAGTGCGTCCTCGGGAGTCAGGGCGTTGGTGAGGTAGCGGAAGTCGACGAGCGCCACGATCTCCTCGGGGCTCATGCGCGAGAGCAGCTGCCAGAGCGGAAGCCCGGCGCGCTTGGCCTTGATGTCCCACAGCGCGTTCACGACCGCGCCGATCGCCATGTGCATGACGCCCTTCTCGGGGCCCAGCCAGCGCAGCTGCGAGTCGCCGATGAGTTCGCGATTCGTCGCGCCCATGTCGTCCAGGAGCGGCTCCAGCTCACGGCCGACCAGGTGCCCGGCGAGGGCGTCGAGCGCGGCGACCTGCACGTCGTTGCCCCGGCCGATCGTGAACACGAAGGCGTGGCCGTCGACGCCGTCTGCGGCATCCGTGACGATGCGGAGGTAGGCGGCGGAGTAGTCGGGATCCGGGTTCATCGCGTCGGAGCCGTCGAGGCTGAGCGACGTCGGGAATCGGATGTCTGTGGTCTCGAACGCGACGATGCGGCTCACGGGGCGGTCTCCTGCGATTGCGGTTCGCGAGATCGAACCGCTCGCAGTGTAAACATCCGATGTCTATACTGTCAATCACGCCCCGCGGGGTGCGACGGCATCGACGCCACCCGCATCGAGAATTCAGGAGAGCAATGAAGTTCGCGCGCCTCGGCGAGTCCGGCAGCGAGATCCCCGTCGTCTTCGACGGCGATCGTCGCCTCGATCTGCGCCCGCTCACATCGGATGTGGACGGCCGGTTCCTGGCCGACGATCCCGTCGGTCGCACGTCCGCCGCGATCGCCGACGGGCTTCTGCCCGAGTTGACGGACGCCGGCTCGCTCCGCATCGGCGCCCCCATCGCGCGGCCGAGCGCCCTCATCTGCATCGGCCAGAACTACGCCGCGCACGCGCGCGAGTCCGGCGCCGAGCCGCCGACCGTGCCCATCATCTTCCTGAAGACGCCGAACACCGTCGTCGGGCCGAACGACGCCGTGACGATCCCGCGCGGCAGCGAGAAGACCGACTGGGAGGTTGAGCTCGGCGTCGTGATCGGCCGCCGTGCGGCGTACCTCGACAGCGTCGACGAGGTCGACGCGCACATCGCGGGCTTCGTCGTCGCCAACGACGTCTCGGAGCGCACGTTCCAGATGGAGGTCTCGGGCGGGCAGTGGTCGAAGGGCAAGATCGCGCCCGGCTTCAACCCCACGGGACCGTGGCTGGTCACGCCCGACGAGGTCGACGCGCAGAATCTGGAACTGAAGAGCTTCGTCAACGGCGAGCCCCGTCAGCACTCGAACACGAGCGACATGATCTTCGACGTGCGCACCATCGTGCACCACCTCTCGCAGTTCGCGACGCTCGAGCCCGGCGACCTCATCCTCACCGGCACCCCGCAGGGCGTGGCGTTCGGCGGCAAGTTCCCTTATCTCAGGGCCGGCGACGTCGTCGACATCGAGATCGAGGGCCTCGGCGCGCAGCGCCAGGAGTTCGTGGCATGGGAGGCGATGCGGTGAGCGGGCAGCTGGACGGCCTGGTCGCCGTCGTCACGGGCGGCGCCTCGGGCATCGGCGCCGCGATCGCGCGGGCGATGGCCGACGAGGGCGCCGAGGTCGCCGTGCTCGACCGCGACACGTCGGGCGCCGACCCGCGCTTCGCCGCGTTCGCCGCGGACGTGTCGGACCGCGCCGGCGTCGACGCCGCGATCGCCGCGGTCGGCGAGCGCTTCGGCCGCATCGACATCCTCGTGAACAACGCCGGCATCGGCGCGCAGGGCGACGTCGCCGCGAACGACGACGACGAATGGGCGCGCGTGCTGTCGATCAACGTCACCGGCATCGCGCGGGTGAGCGCCGCGGCGCTGCCGTGGCTGCGGCAGTCACCTGCGGCGGCGATCTGCAACACGTCGTCGATCGCCGCGACCGCCGGCCTGCCGCAGCGCGCCCTGTACAGCGCGTCGAAGGGTGCGGTGCTGTCGCTCACGAGGGCCATGGCGGCCGACCACCTGCGCGAGGGCATCCGCGTCAACGCGGTCAACCCGGGCACCGCGGACACCCCGTGGGTCGGGCGCCTGCTCGCCGGCGCGCCCGACCCGGCGGCCGAGCGGGCGGCGCTCGAGGCACGGCAGCCGCACGGGCGCCTGGTGTCGGCCGACGAGGTCGCCGCAGCGGTGCTCTACCTCGTCAGCCCGCGCGCCGGTTCGACCACGGGCACCTACATCGAGGTGGACGGCGGGATGTCGCCCCTCCGCCTCCGCCCCGCCGGCTCCTGACCCTCTCGCCGCCATCCGGGGCGTTTCGTCTCAGTCGCCGGCGCTCCCTCGCTCAACGACCGCACCCCACGAAGTCACCCCGATCTCCGGTCGTTGAGCGAGCGAGGAACGAGCGAGACGAAACGCTTGCAGCCCGGCGCGCGACGTCGGCCGCCGGCGTCTCGTCTGCTTCGCTCGCTCAGCGACCGTGACCCTCCGCCGCTCAGCCGAGGCGGTAGATCCGCTCGGCGTTCTCGGCGAGCACGGCCTCACGATCGGGCGGGCCGACGCGGTCGTCGAGCCAGGAGACCACGGTCTCGACCCAGCGGCCATACGGGGCTGAGACCGGCCAGTCGCTGCCGAACAGCAGGCGATGCGGACCGAAGGCGTCCAGCGCCACGTCGAGGAACGGACGCAGCTGCGCGGAGGTCCACTCCCCCTCCGACTCCGCCGGCAGGCCCGACAGCTTGCACACGACGTTGTGGCGTCGGGCCAGCCGGCGCAGCTCCGCCGCCCAGGGCGTGCCGCCGGTCGGGGCCGCGTCGTCCGCCGAACCGACCGGCGGCTTGCCGAGGTGGTCGAGCACGATCGTGAGCTCGGGCACGGCGTCGGCGAGCTCGACCACGTCGGCCAGCTGCGTCCAGCGCACGCACGCGTCGAAGGACAGGCCGGCGGATGCCACGGCCCGGGCGGCGTCGCGAAAGCCGGGCTCCGCGGCGAAACCGTCGGGCTCGGACTGCAGCAGCCGGCGCACCCCGACCACGAGCGGCCGGCTCGCGAAAGCCTGCAGGTGCGCATCGGTGGCGGCGGGATCCTCGAGCGGCGCGCGCGCGACGATGCCGCGCAACGGCACGTGCGGTGCGAGCGAGGCGACCCAGTCGACTTCGGCGACCGACTGGTCCGGCGCGCACTCCGCCTGGACGAACACGAAGCCGAAGTCGTCGTCGGGAGCGTCCTGCAACGCGAGATCGAGCTCCTCCGGTCCGAAAGATCGGAGCAGCGGTCCTTCCAACCAGTCGTACGTCAGAACCTCTGGATTCCAGAGATGGAGGTGTCCGTCCACGACTCGCATGGCCTCCATTGTGCCGCGGACGTACGGCGGCCGCAGCATCCGTGCCCGCCTGACATCCGATGTCTAAGATGGGCGCGTGGCCGTCACCGACGAAGCGATCGAGAAGATCAAAGACATGATCGTGCGCGGCGAGCTGGGTCCCGGGTCCCGGCTGCCTCCCGAGAAGGATCTCGCCGAGCGCCTGGGCCTCTCGCGCAGTTCGATGCGCGAAGCGGTCAAGGCGCTCGAAGTCATCCGGGTGCTGGACGTGCGGCGCGGCGACGGCACGTACGTCACGAGTCTCGAGCCGCAGCTCCTCCTCGAGGCGATCTCGTTCGTCGTCGACCTGCACGACGACGACTCGCTGCTCGAGATCTTCGCCGTGCGCCGGGTGCTCGAGTCCCACGCGACCGGCCTGGCGGCACAGCAGGCGAGCGATGACGAGGTCGCGGCGCTGGATGCCGAGATCAGCGGAGTCGCCCCCGACACCGACATCGAGTCCCTGGTCGAGCACGACGTGCGCTTCCACAGCGCGATCGCGCTGCTGGCCGGCAATCAGTACCTCGCCAGCCTGCTGGACAGCCTGACCAGTCAGACGGTGCGGGCACGCGTATGGCGGGGGCTGACGCAGGCGGGCGCCGTCGAACGCACCCTCGCCGAGCACCGGGCGATCCTCGACGCGATCGCCGACCACGACGCCGAGCTCGCCACCTCGATCGCCCAGGTCCACATCGCCGGCATCGAACGCTGGCTGCGACAGGCGCGCGATCACGCCTGAGCCCGTCGAGAACATGCGCTCTCACCGAGCGCACACGTCACGCACGTGAACGTCGTGTGCTGTCGGCGAGAGCACACGATCTCGACGAAGGCACCGCTGAAGCCCGCGCCACCGCGCCTGCGCCCGGGCGACCGGGCTCGCGATCGGCGCCGCGCGGCTACGCGAAGCGGACGGTCTGCTGCAGCCGGGTGCGGATGTCGAAGACCTCGTTGCCGCCGATGTCGCGCGCGCCGGTGATGCCGCGGCGCAGCACCGTCGCCAGCGCGCTGCGCGACGTGATCGCGACACGCATGCCTCGCACGCGGCCGAGCTCCTGGATCGGCTCGACCACGTCCTCGTCGGGGAGCACGACGATCGCGCCGCTGAAGCGCACGCCCGCCGCACGTGAGACGACGCGCATGTGCGCGAGCAGCTCGGCCAGGGGCGCGCCGGGAACGCCGTCGCCGACGAACTCGCCGCGACGCAGGCGCGCCGGACCCCCGAAGTCCTCCGACAGCACGCCGTACAGACCGCTCGGCCCGAGCACGATGTGGTCGATCTTGGCATCGGGATCGGCGCCGCGTCCGGACGCCGCGACGTCGTGCCACACCGTGTAGCCCATGCCGAGGTCGGCCACGATGCGGGCCGTCGCCTCTTCGGCGAGCGCGTCGGCGAGGAGGCGTCGCAGCGCCACGGGGGCGGAGCGCACGAGCGCCGGGTCGTACGGGTCTTCCAGAGTCACACCGCGACCGGCCCACTCGCGGATGAGGGTCAGGTAGCGCTCGCGGCGCCAGCCGCCGGGGTGGCCGTACGAGCGCGCGCGGGGGCGGGTGTCTGTGCGGGCCGCGGGCGGCCGCCATCCCGACCATTCCGGAGCCGCCGCCTCGCCGAAGCCGTGCCCGCGGTCGTAGGCCGCGCGCGCGTCGGGGGTGCCGACCAGCTCCCAGGCCCGCTGCACCTGGATGAACACGGCCGCGTCGCCGCCGGTGTCGGGGTGCGTCTGCCGCAGCCGCAGGCGGTAGGCCTTGCGCAGGGTCTCGTCGTCGACACCGGGGTCGACCGCGAGCACCTCGTAGGCCGACGCCGAGAGCGGACTGTCGAACACGAACCCTCCCGGAGGTTTCGGTCCCGCCCGTTCGATCGGGCAGAACAACGCAGATCAGGCTACGTCACCCGCGCACCGCGCGGCCGCGTCAGCGCCGCTCGTTGCGGCGTGCATAGGCCGCCGCGCTGCGGCTCGACAGCGCGAGCAGCACCAGGATGTCGAGCGCGAGCGACACGAACGTCTCATCGACGCGGATCTCCTGGCCCTGCACCCACCATGCGACGAACGTCGTCGAGATCGACAGCACCGACACGACCATGACCGCCACCCGCGCCCAGTTGTGGCCGCGCAACACGAAGATCGCGCACACCAGGTCGAAGACGACCGCCGTGCCGCCGACGGCGAGCACGACCCACAGCCCCACCTGCGCCGCGAGGTCGACGGAGTCCACCCCGTCGAGGATGAGCACCACGTCGGGATCGGCGATGATCGCCGGCCATCCGACGGCGAGAGCGCCGAGCAGCAGGACGCCTGCCGCCGCACGCAGCAGCACCAGCACGCCGCCGGCCACCGTGGACCCGGGCCGGCGCATGTCGGGATCGCGGGCGGGCGGCCGCAGCAGCCGCCCGGCCGGCTCGTACGCGGGCCGCTTCTGCGGGGCGGGCGTCGCGCTCACGCCGTCACCTCCCCGGAGGCGTCGACCCGGGGTTCGACCGCGCGGACGTCCACGATCGGCAGGTCGCCGTCGGTGCGGATGCTGTCGCCGCCGCCGTTGCGCGCGTGATACCCGGTGGCGAAATCGGCGATGACGTCGACCGCGACGCGGGGGTCGGCATCCGTCACGGTCCTGACGATGTGGTCGCGCTCGACGTCGGTGTCGGCGTCGATGCGATGCGTGACCTGGAGCGTGAAGAGCGACAGCCCGACGCTGGTGTCGAACGTCCCGGCGGCGAGCCAGTCGACGCGGCGCCCGCCGGGCAGCAGCCAGTCGTCGGGACACCGCCAGAACCGCACGTGGTGACGCTGGGCGGGGTTGCCGTCGACCTCCTGCTGGTAGGCGAAGTCCTGCTGACGGCCGAACAGGAACAGCGGGCTCACCGGGGCGTCGTCGTAGCTGCGCCGCGTCAGCGTCGACGTGATGATGCGCCACGACGAGCCGACCGTCACGGGTTCGGCGCGGGTCCAGCCGGCCGCCTCGAGCGCGGCGCGGATCTGCTCGCCGGTGCCCTGGAAAGCCAGGTTCACCGGGTCTCCCAGCAGTCCGTCGCTCGTCCGCGTGCGTCCGATGAAGTAGTCGGGCACGTAGACGGTGGTGAGGATGCGGTGCACCCGCGGCAGCACGAGATACGCGAGCAGTCCCCAGAACGCCACGAAGAACGGGATGCCCCACCAGCCGACGCGGAAGGTCTCGGTGAAGCTCAGATACGCCAGCCACACCGCCGCGGCCCCCGCGAAGACGAAGAAGAACCAGTCGATCGCGACCCCGATCGAGTAGGCGCGGCGCCGGGTGCTCACGGTTCCTCCTCGCCGCCCGCCGCGGTCAGCCCCAGAGCGGGACGTCGGGGCGGTGGGCGAGGGCCGTCTCCCCGAGGTCTGCGGGCAGGTCGGCGAGCGTCGCCGGCTGCCAGCGCGGCGAGCGGTCCTTGTCGATGACCTGCGCGCGGATGCCCTCGGCGAGGTCGGGCTGGGTCGTCGCGAACCACATCACGAGCCCGTACTCCTGGTCGAGAGCTTCTCGCAGCCCCGGCAGTTCGCGCGCGCGGCGCACGGCGGCGAGGGTGACGGCCAGCCCGGTGGGCGAGAGCTCGCCGAGCAGATCGGCGGTGGCGGATGCCTCGGGCTCGGGGCGCGCGCGCAGTCGCTCGACGATCTCGGGAACGGTGTCGGCGGCGAACGCGTCGTCGATCCACCTGCGTGCCACCTCGAGCTTCGACGGGGCGGGCGTCTCGTCGAACAGCAGCACGAGCTCGGTCGGCGTGGACGGGTCGGCCCGCGTCTCGAGCGCGTCGCGGACGGCGTCGAGGTTCGCGTGGGGCACGTAGTGGTCGGCGAATCCGGCGTAGATCGCGTCCGAGGCATCCATCACGGCTCCGGTCAGCCCGAGGTACTCGCCCAGGCGCCCCGGCGCGTGGGCGAGCAGCCACGTGCCGCCGACGTCGGGGGTGAACCCGATGCGCGTCTCGGGCATCGCGAGCTGGGACCGTTCGGTGACGATGCGGATCGCCGCGTGGCCGGCGACACCGATGCCGCCGCCCATCGTGATGCCGTCGGCGAACGCGATGAAGGGCTTCGGGTACTGGGCGATGCGGGCGTTGATGGCGTACTCGTCGCGGAAGAACACCCCGGCGTCCTCGGCGCGGCCGCTCGTGACCTGCTCGGCGAGGCCGCGCACGTCTCCGCCGGCGCAGAGCCCGCGCTCGCCGGCACCGTCGAGCAGCACGACATCGACCTCGGTGTCGTGCTCCCACGCGTCGAGGGTCTCGTGCAGGAGCCGGACCATGCCGAGGTCGAGGGCGTTGATCGCGCGCGGACGATTGAGGGTGAGCCGCCCGAGCCCGCCGCTCGTGCTCACGAGGACGGTGGGCTCGGCGTTGACGTCGGCGAGGTCGGTCACGAGCGCAACGTTACCGGGCGGCTGAAGTTCTCCCACGCCGGACCTGGATTTCCGCCAGGATGGAACTCGGTTCCGCAAGGAGCCCGCAATGAAGCGACCCCGACCACTGCCCCGCGGGGTGTCTCGCTCACGACCACGGGAAGGGTTCGGCATGCCCCACGGCCAGTCGCTGGAGTTCTCAGGTGTCACCAAGCGCTTCGGCGCCGTCACGGCCGTCGCCGGCCTCACCGCGCGCGTCGAGCCCGGGCAGGTGACCGGATTCCTCGGCCCGAACGGCGCGGGCAAGACCACGACACTGCGGATCCTCCTCGGCCTCGTCCGCGCGACGGACGGCCACGCGACGATCGGCGGCCGCCGCTACGCCGAACTCGACCGCCCGCTGCAGACCGTCGGGGCCGTGCTCGAGGCATCCAGCTTCCATCCCGGCCGCACCGCCGCGGCGCACCTCACCATCTACGCGCAGGCCGCCGGCATCCCCCGCACGCGGGTGGACGAGGTGCTGGATCTCGTGGGGCTGACGGATGCCGCGAACCGCAAGGTCGGCGGATTCTCACTGGGCATGCGCCAGCGCCTCGGCCTGGCCTACGCGCTGCTGGGCGACCCGGGCGTGCTGGTGCTCGACGAGCCGGCGAACGGGCTCGACCCCGAGGGCATCCGCTGGATGCGCGGCTTCCTCCGCCGGCTCGCCGCCGAGGGGCGCACCGTGCTCGTGTCATCGCACCTGCTCGCCGAAGTGCAGCAGACCGTCGACGCGCTGCTGATCATCTCGGGCGGGCGGCTCGTCTTCCAGGGATCGATCGACGAGCTCACCGACCCCGACGAGCACGCCACCGTCGTCGACGCGCCCGACCGCGCGGCGCTCGCGGCGGCTCTCCAGACCGCGGGCGTACCCTTCGAAGTCCTCCGCTCGGGCCTCACCGTGCGCGGCCTCGACCCCGTCGCCGTGGGCGCGGCAGCAGCCGCCGGCGGCGTGGCCCTGTCGTCGCTGCACCGGCGCGGCCCCGCGCTCGAGGAGGTCTTCCTCGATCTCGTCAACGGCGCTCGCGTGCACGCGAGCGCGGCAGGCGGGGTCGGTCCGCTGTCGCATGTGCCCGGGACGGATGCCGCCGCCGCGGGCCTCGCCGCGGGCGCCACGTCGGCGGGGGCGGCGACGGCGGTGGTGACGGCCGACCCGGAGCCCTCGGAGTCGGAGCCGCCCGCGGTCGCGGACGGTTCGCCCGAGCAGGAAGACCCGGGATCGCACGAGGCCGAGCAGTCGGCGCTCAGCACGGCGGTCCTCGACGCCGAGGGGACGAGCGCGCCGGGTGCCGCCGCTGCTCTCGGTGCAGCCGCCGGGGCTGCGTGGGCGAGCGAGGCACGAAACGATGAGCCTGCCGCCGCCACCGAAATGCCGCGGGCCGCGGAGCAGAGTGGCGATGCGGAAGCCGCGGAGCAGGGTGGGACTGCCGAAGCCGCGGAGACCGCGTCGGTCGACGACCTCCCGCCCACAGCCGATTCGGCCCCGACGGAGTCCGCGCCCCCGTGGTACGCGGTCGCGAGCACGGGTGTGATCGACATCGTCCCCGCCGCCGCGCAGGAGCAGCAGGGCGAGGTCGCGCCGGAGCAGCACGGCGAGGGCCTCCCGGAGCAGCAGGGCGATGTCGCGCCGGAGCAGCACGGCGGGGGCGAACAGGAGCAGCCGGGGCAGGAGTTCGCCCCCGCGGGGGGCGCGGAGCCCGCGGCCGACTGGGCGTCGGATCCTGCAGCGATCCCGGCGGATGCCGAGGAGCTCGCCCCCGACGACCCCTGGGCGCCCGAAGACTCAGACCCCGACGTCGATGCTCTGGGTGAGATCGACGACGAGCTCTCCGCTCGCGAACCGGCCGATGCAGACGACGACCGCCCGTGGGAGCACTACGTCAAGACGGACTCCGACATGGAGGCCGATGCCTTCTTCGCGGCGTTCGACGCCGACGGCAACCCCCGCGTCGCGCCCGCTCCGGACGTGGAACCGGAATCACAGCCCGAACCGGAATCCGAGCCCGCGGCCGAGGCCGATGCTCCCGGCGCACCAGACCAAGAGCCCGTTCTTCAGCCCGAGCCGGAGTCCGAGCCCGCACCGGCGGCCGACGACTCCGACGAATCAGACACCTCCCGCGCTGTCGAGCCCGACGCTGAATCGGAACCGGCACCCGAGTCCGACGCCGAATCAGAACCGGCACCCGAGTCCGAGGGGTGGGCTGCAGAACCCGGCATCACACCAGACCTCGCGGCTGCCCCACCCGGCGATGAACCCAAGCCCTCGTCCGTGGCCGAACCCGAACCCGAATCCGAACCCGAACCCGCAGCCGAATCCGAGGATCGGGCTGCCGACCTCGGCTTCGCGCCCGAAGCCGCTCCCGGGCACGAACCCGCGCCGGCTCCCGAGCCCGAACCCGCGTCCGAGGAGCGGGCTCCGGAACCGGAACCCGCCCCCGAGCCAGAGGTCGACGCCCCGGAAGAGCCGGCGACCGCGCCCACCGCCGACGCCGCGCCCGAAGAGTCGGCATCCCAGCCGGCGGCTGCAGACTCCGCCGACGAAGCGTCGCCCGAGCCTGCCGCACCGGCGCCGGACGCGGCATCCGTCCCCCCGCCGACCGACCACGACGATACCGACACCGCCCGCTCGGCGGATGCCCGCCACGAGGAAGGGGGCGACCGATGAGCCTCACCGCCGCGACACGCTCCGAGACCACGAAGCTGTTCTCGACCAGCATCTGGTGGATCCTCGCCATCGTCCTCTTCGTCTACGTCGCGTTCACCGCGGCGGCGCTCGGCTTCGTCTTCGCCGCGGCGGCCACGGGCTCGCTTCCGGGCGACGCACCCCCGCTCCCCGAGGAGGGCCTCGCGGCGACGCTCTACAGCACGGCGACCGCCGTCGGCTACGTCTTCCCGCTCCTCGTCGGCACGCTCATGGTGACCGCCGAGTTCCGCCACAAGACGCTGACGCCGACGTTCCTCGCGACGCCGCGGCGCGGCCGGGTGCTCGCCGCGAAGCTCGCGGTCGGCGTGCTCATCGGCGTGGTGCTCGGCGTGATCGGCATCGCCGCGGCCGTCGGCACGTCGGCGGCGTTCCTCGCCGGCTTCGGTCTCGGCACCGAGATCACCTCGATCGACACCTGGACGATGCTCGGACGGATGCTGCTCGCCTACGTCCTCTGGACGCTCATCGGCGTCGGAGTCGGCGCCTTGGTGCGCAACCAGGTCGGCGCGATCGTCGGCGTGCTGGTCTTCACCCAGTTCGTGGAGCCGATCGGGCGCACGGCGGCCGCGTTCGTCGAGGGACTCTCGGACTTCACGCGCTTCCTGCCCGGCGCCGCGAGCGATGCGCTCGTCGGCGCGAGCGTGCTCGCGGCGAGCATGCCGCAGGGCTCGTCGGAAGCGCTCGAGTGGTGGGTGGGCGGCCTCGTGCTGCTCGGCTACGCCGTCGTGTTCGTCGTGCTCGGCCACTTGGTGAGCTGGCGCCGCGACGTCAGCTGAGTGCCGTTCGCTCGGGACGTTTCGTCTGCGGGCGCCAGAGCGCCCTCCGCTCAACGACCGGGCTCTCCACGCCGGTCCCCGGTCGTTGAGCGAGCTTGCGAGTCGAAACGCCCCGTACCCGGCGCACGACTCCGCACCCGGATCCGGCTGGTCAGACGGCGGGCGCCGGCGCCGGGGCCTTCTTCTTGCGGGGCTTCTTCTCGGGCACGACGGGGATGGTGCCCGTCTCGGCCGCGATCTCGACGACGTCCGCGGGCTCCTCGGCCACCTCGACGCGCAGCGCCTGCATGAGGGCCAGGCCGTGGCGGGTCGTGAGGATGATCCGCTGGAACTCGGGATGGCCCTCGAGGTCGATCACGGCGCTCGGGCGGCGGCGGCGGATCAGGGCGAAGTCCTCGCCGCCCGCGGAGCGCCACGTGCCCATCGCGATGACGCCGCGCACGTGCGTGCCCGGATTCGGGATGCCGCGCAGCCAGGTCCACGCGTCGTCCGTGAGCTGCACCCGGGTGATCGTCGACCGTTCGATGACGACATTCCCCTTGTGGAATGACAGTGCGCGCTCGGTGCCCGACAGCACGACCTCGAGCCGCGTGGAGTCGAGCAGCAGCGTCACCATGCGACCAGTCTGCCAGCGGGTCGCCCCGGAACCGGTCTCATTTGCTCACGGGAGGGCAACGATCCGCGACCCCGAGTCTCCTGCTCGGTGCGAGACTGGATCGGTGACAGTCGTGTCCCCCTCCGTCACCGCGCCTTCCGCAGCGGCCCCGTCCGCCGCCGTCGACGCAGCCCTCGCGCGCGCCGCAGCGGGCGAACGGCTCGACACGGCCGACGCCGAGGCGCTGCTCGCCGCAACGGGCGAACGGTTCGAACGCATGCTCACGATCGCCGGGGAGGTGCGGGATGCGGGGCTCGCGACATCCGGTCGTCCCGGCGTGATCACGTACTCGCGCAAGGTCTTCGTGCCCTTAACGACCCTCTGCCGCGACCGCTGCCACTACTGCGTGTTCGTCGACACCCCCGGGCAGCTGCTCAAGAAGCACAAGCCTGCGTACATGTCGCCCGAGCAGGTGCTCGCCGTGGTGCGGCAGGGGCAGGCGATGGGCTGCAAAGAGGTGCTGCTGACGCTCGGCGACCGGCCCGAGGAGCGCTGGCCCGAGGCGCGGGCCTGGCTCGACGAGCACGGATTCGCATCGACGATCGAGTACGTCGCGCACATCGCACGCCTGGTGACCGCCGAGACCGGGCTGCTCGCGCACGCCAACCCCGGCGTCATGACCGAGGACGAGCTGCGGATGCTGCGTCCCGTCGCACCCTCGATGGGCATGATGCTCGAGACGACCTCCCGCCGGCTGTTCGAGGAGCCGGGCCAGGTGCACTTCGGCTCGCCCGACAAGGATCCGGCCGTACGGCTCGAGGTGATCGACGCCGCCGGGCGCGAGCGCGTGCCCTTCACCACCGGCATCCTGGTCGGGATCGGCGAGAGCGTGCACGACCGCGCCGAGTCGCTCGTCGCGATCCGCGACGCGCACGAGCGGCACATGGTCGAGGGCCAGGGCCACGTGCAGGAGGTGATCGTGCAGAACTTCCGCGCGAAGCCTCGCACCGCGATGCAGGGTGCGCCCGACGCCGACCTGCTCGAGTACGTCGCTGCGGTGGCGGTGGCGCGGCTCGTCATGGGACCCCGCATGCGGATCCAGGTGCCGCCGAACCTCTCCGACGCCACGGAGTTCGGCCTGCTCGTGCGCGCCGGCGCGGACGACTGGGGCGGCGTCTCGCCCCTCACCGCCGACCACGTCAACCCCGAGCGCCCGTGGCCGCACCTCGACGACCTCGCCCGCATGACGGCGGAGCTCGGCTTCGAGCTGCGCGAGCGCCTGACCGCTCAGCCCGAGTTCGTCGTCGCCGCGGAGACGTGGATCGATCCGGAGCTGCGCCCCGCCGTCTCCGCGCTCGCCGACCCGTCGACCGGCCTCGCCGCGATGGACGTCGAGAATCCGGGCGAGATCGCCGCTTTCCCTCCCCGCGGCGCCGGTTCCGACCGATTCGGCCCGGGTCCTTCACACGGTGCGGTCAAGAATTCAGGAGACGCGCCGGTGGACTCCGGCGCCGCGGGCTCGTCGCGGTCCGAACTCCTGAATTCTCGACGCGACCCGGCCGACCTCCGCCGCCTGGCCGAGACCGCCGCCGCCGACCCGCTCGCGCTCGACGACGCCGAGTGGGTCGCGCTCCTGGAGGCGACGGGCGACGACCTCGACGTCCTCGCGGCCACCGCCGACGACGTCCGCCGCTACACCGTGGGCGAGGCCGTCACGCTCGTCGTCAACCGCAACCTCACGTCCTCCGGACTCCGCGCCGTCGCCACCGACGACCCCGCGACCTTCACGCTCGACGACGTCCGCGCGATCGCCGCCGACGCCTGGGACCTCGGGGCCACCGAGCTCTGCGTGCAGGGGCTGCTGCCGCCGGAGCAGGACGCCTCTGGGTATCTCGACATCGCGCGTGCCGTGAAGGCCGCGGCTCCCGGCATCCATCTCCACGCCTACCGTCCGCAGGATGTCCGCGATCTCGCCGACCGCTCCGGGATGGGGCTCGACGCCGCCTTGGCCGCACTGCGCGACGCCGGCGTCGACACCGTGCCCGGCACGGGCGTCAAGGTGCTGAGCGAGCGCGTTCGCGCCCTGGTCGCACCCGGCGACCTCGAGATCGACCGTTGGATCGAGGGCATCACGGCCGCCCACCGCGCCGGCTTCCGCTCGACGAGCGTGCTCTTCTACGGGCACGTCGAGACCTCCGCCGAGCGCATCGCTCACCTGCGGCGGCTGCGCGAGATCCAGGGCGCTGCGGCGCACGCAGGTGCCGGAGGCGGCTTCAGCGAGTTCGTGCCCATCCCGCTGCCGGGTCCCGCCGGCGGCGTGCCGCTCGTCGACGGCCGGGCGCCGCTCGACGAGCACCGGGCGATGGTGGCGGTCTCGCGACTGCTGCTGTCGGGCAGCATCCCGCACGTGCAGATCCCGTGGACGCGCGTCGGGCGCGAGGCATCCGTCGTCCTGCTGCAGTCCGGGGGCGACGACCTGGGCGGCACGCTGCTCGACGGCCGCGTCAAGCCCGGGGCGGGCATCGAGCACGGTCTCGAACTGCCGCTGACGGATGCCGCGGCCATGGCCGCCCGCATGTTCCGGCCGTTCCGGCAGCGCACCACGACGTACGGCCAGGCGCGATGACCCGCGTCGAGGTCGCGATCGTCGGCGCCGGCTTCGCGGGCATCGGCATGGCCATGGCGCTGCGTCGAGCCGGCCGCGAGGACTTCGTCGTGCTCGAGCGCGGCGCCTCCGTCGGCGGAACGTGGCGCGACAACACCTACCCGGGCGTGGCGTGCGATGTGCCGTCGCACCTGTACGGCTTCGCCGCCCACCCGAACCCGTCGTGGTCGGGAACCTATGCGCGGGGCGACGAGATCCGCGCGTACCTCGAGCGGGTCGTCGACGCCGAGGGCCTCGACGACCGGCTGCGCCTGCGTACGGCGATGCAGCGGGCGGACTGGGATGCCGAGCACGAGGTGTGGCACATCGGAACGTCGTCGGGTGTCATCGTGGCGGACGCGATGGTGCTCGCCTGCGGGCGGCTCACCGAGCCGTCGATCCCCGAGGTCACGGGCCTCGAGACCTTCACCGGCCCCCTGTTCCACTCGGCGCGGTGGGATCACTCTTCCGACCTCGCGGGCCTGCGGGTCGGTGTCGTCGGCACCGGCGCCAGCGCCATCCAGCTGGTGCCCGAGCTCGCCCGGACGGCCGCGCACGTCACGCTGTTCCAGCGCAGCCCCGCCTGGATCGTGCCGCGCGGCGGCACGGCGTACTCCGAGGCCGACCGCGCACGGTTCGCCGAGGCCCCCGAAGAGCTCGCCGCGCTCCGGGCCGACCTCTACGCCGAGGGCGAGCTGCGCTTCGCCTCGCGGTCCGGGGATGCCGCCGCCTCCACCCGGGCGCAGGCCGAGGCGCTCGCGCATCTCGAGGCGCAGGTCGCCGACCCCGCCCTGCGCGCCGCGCTCACGCCGGACTACGCGTTCGGCTGCAAGCGCGTGCTGCTGTCGGACGAGTTCTATCCCGCGGTCGCGTCGGACGCAGTGACCCTCGTGCCGGCCGCGCTGGAGCGCGTCGACGGCACGACGCTCGTCGCCGCCGACGGCACCCGCCACGAGGTCGACGCCCTGGTGCTCGCGACGGGCTTCGCCTCGACCCAGCAGCCCTACGCCGAGCTCGTCGTCGGCGAGCACGGCGACACGCTCGCCGCCCACTGGTCCGGCGGCATGACCTCCTTCGCCTCGACGGTGGTCGCCGGCTTCCCGAACCTCTTCGTGCTGAACGGCCCCAACGCCTCGCTCGGCCACTCGTCGTCGGTGCTCATGATCGAGGAGCAGGCGGCGTACACCGCGCGCGTGCTCGACGGCCGCGCCGGCGGCGTGCTGCGCGTCGACCCGGGCGCTGAAGACGCCTACACCGACGAGATCGCGGCGGCCGCGGCATCCACCCCCTGGATGACGGGCGGATGCCGCAACTGGTACGTCGACGAGCGCTCAGGCCGCCTCACCCTGCTGTGGCCCGGCACCGTCGACGCGTTCCGTGCGCGGCTCGCCCGCGCCGACGGCTCCGAGTTCCTGCCCGAGCCCGCACCCCTGCCCCGCTGAGAGGAATCGCATGACCGTTCCGCTGCGCTTCGGATACAAGGCGTCCGCCGAGCAGTTCGGCCCCGCCGAGCTGCTCGACTACGCCGTACAGGCCGAGGAGGCCGGGTTCGACTCGGTCTTCATCTCGGACCACCTGCAGCCCTGGCTGCACGAGGGCGGCCATGCTCCGGCATCCGTTCCGTGGCTCGGCGCACTCGGCGCGAAGACCTCGCGGGTGCTCATCGGCACGTCGGTGCTGACACCGACGTTCCGGTACAACCCGACCGTCGTCGCGCAGGACTTCGCGACGCTCGGCGTGATGTACCCGGGACGCGTGATCCTCGGCGTCGGCACCGGCGAGGCGCTCAACGAGGCGAACCTGGGCATCGTGTGGCCCGACCCGCCCGAGCGGTTCCAGCGGCTGAAAGAGGCGATCGGCCTCATCCGCCGGCTGTGGTCGGAAGACCGCGTCAACTTCGACGGCACCTACTACCACGCCCGCAACATCACGATCTACGACAAGCTGCCGGAGCCCGTGCCGATCTACATCGGCGCCGCCGGACCCGCGGCGACGCGCCTCGCCGGCCGCATCGCGGACGGTTTCATCACGACGTCGGGTAAGAAGCGCGAGCTGTACACCGACACGCTGCTGCCCGCGCTCGACGAGGGGCTGTCGAAGGCCGGGCGCACGCGCGACGACCTCGACACGCTCATCGAGGTGAAGGTGTCGCTCGACGCGACGCTCGAGGCCGCGCAGGAGAAGACCCGGTTCTGGGCGCCGCTCGCGCTGACGCCCGAGGAGAAGATGGGCATCGACGACCCGATCGAGATGCAGCGGCTCGGCGAGCAGCTGCCGATCGAGCGCGCCGCCTCGCGGTTCATCGTGTCGGACGACCCCGACGAGCACGTCGAGCGCATCGCCTGGTACATCGAGCTCGGCTTCCGCCACCTCGTCTTCCACGACCCGGGCCACGACCAGAGTGCGTTCCTGGGGCTGTACGGCGAGGAGATCCTGCCGCGCCTGCGCGCGCGGTTCGGCGCGTGAGCCCGCTGTTCGGGCGACGCCGCCGGCAGAACTCCACGGATCCGGTGTCGCCGTCGTCGCGCCCGGACCCTCTCGCCGATACGAATACCGAATCCGTGGAGTTTCGCCACGCCCGCTGGGTCGTCGTGGTGCCGGTCAAGCCGTCGGCGCGCGCCAAGTCCCGGCTCGATGTGCCGGGGGTCGGCCGCGCAGACCTCGCGCGTGCCATCGCTCTCGACACCCTCGCGGCGGCGACGGCGTCCGAGCTCGTCGCGCAGGTGGTGGTCGTGACCGACGACGCCGCGCTCGCCCGCGAGGCGGCGATGATCCCGGCGCTGCGGTTCGTCCCCGAGGGCGACGCGGACGGACTCGATGCCGCGGTGGCGGCGGGTGTGGCGGCCATCGACCCGCAGGGACGGATGCCGCGCGCCGCCCTGCTCGGCGACCTCCCGGCCCTGCGTCCCGCCGATCTCGCCGACGCACTGCGGGCCGCGGCATCCGTCGATCGCGCCGTCGTCGCCGACGCCGAAGGCACCGGATCCACCCTCGTCACCGCGGCGGCGGGTGTGGGGTGGACGTCGTCGTTCGGCGACGGCTCGTTCGCTCGGCACGTCGCTCTGGGGTGCGCGGCGCTCGAGATTCCGGATGCCTCCACCCTGCGCCGCGACGTCGACACCGCCGCTCAGCTCGAAGCGGCACGCGCGCTGGGCCTGGGTCCGCGCACGGCCGCGCTGCTCGCCTGACCCCCGCCCGCCCCGCGGGCCTCGGTAGCCTGGGCGGATGAGCGACTACGAGGTGCTGGAGCTGGGCGGGCTCGACGAGTGGCGGGCGCACTACGGCGGGTTCCGGCCCGACAGCTCCCGCGCCGGGCGCCGCGTGGTCGACCACGAGCTGACCATGCAGTACATCGGCATGACGGCGAACGCGTACGAGCCGGGTGAGGAAGCGGGCTACTGGCACGTGCACTCGCGCGTCGAGGAGGTCTACGTGTTCCTCGCCGGCCGCGGGCAGATGGCACTCGACGACGACATCGTCGACGTCGGCCCGGGCACCGCGGTGCGCGTCGGCCAGGGCGTGCTGCGCACCTGGCGCGCGCTGCCCGACAGCCCCGAGCAGCTGCGGTGGCTGTGCATCCGCGCGGGCGGAACCGAGCTGCCGCATCTGCCCGACGACAGCCGGCGCGCCCCCGAGCGCCCCTCGCCCTGGACGTGAACCCGAACGGCGCGAACCCGCAGGACGCGACGCTCGCCGCCTACGAGCGGGGTGCCGCGCGATATGCCGAGCGCACGTCGGCCGATCCATCGCCGCTCGCCGACGACCTGGTCGCGCTGGTGTCGCCCGGCGCTCACGTGCTCGAGCTGGGCAGTGCCACCGGACGGGATGCCGCAGCGCTCGAATCCGCCGGCCTCGTGGTCGATCGCACGGACGGCGCGGTCGCGTTCGTGGCGGCGCTGCGGGCGGGCGGCCATGCCGCGCGCGTGCTCGACGTGCGCGCCGACGACTTCGGCGGCCTCTACGATGCCGTCTTCGCGAACGCCGTCCTCCTGCATGTGCCGCGCCCCGACCTTCCCGGCGTGCTCGCGACAGCACGCCGCGCATGCCGTCCGGGCGGGGTGCTCGTCGCGAGCGTCAAGAAGGGATCGGGCGCCGGCTGGTCGGACGCGAAGCTCGACGATCCACGCCATTTCACCTACTGGGCCGAGGACGAGCTGCGCGACGCACTGAGCGCCGCCGGGTGGAGTCCCGAGCGCGTCTTCGAGTCCACCCGCTCCGGTGCGATCGAGCGGTGGATCACTGTGATCGCGCGGAACGCGGCATCCGTCACCTCGCCAGTTGCCCAGAACAGGTGATCTGGTCAGAACAGGACGATCGCGCGCGGATCCACCTGTGCTCGCCAGATCACCTGTTCTGGGGAGCACAGCGGGGCACTGCGGCACGGCGGGTCAGCCGACGAGCAGGTAGACCGCGCCGACGATCGTGAAGGTGATCACGAGCTTCTCGAACACGGACTGCGGCATGCGGTCGGCGATCCAGCGGCCGAGGAAGGCGGACGCCACCACGAGGGGCACGAGCACGAGGTCGATGAGCAGCCCGGGCACCGTGATGATGCCGATGCCGACCGAGAACGGCACCTTGAACAGGTTGACGATCGCGAAGAACCACGCCGCCGTGCCGAGGAACGCCTTCACCTCGAAGCGCGCGGCGAGGAAGTACATCGACATCACCGGGCCGGCGGCGTTGGCGACCATCGTGGTGAAGCCGCCGAGCGAGCCGTAGGTCGCGGCGGCGATGCGGTGCGGTCCGCCGGTGTCGACCTGCGACACGAACCGGCGGCGCAGGAGGGTGATCGCGATCACGGCGAGCAGGATCACGCCGATCGACTTCTTCACCCAGAAGTCGTCGGCGAACCAGAGGAACACCACGCCGAGCAGCACGCCGACCACCACGGCGGGCGCGAGTCGCAGGAGCGTCCGCCAGTCCGCGTGCCGGCGGTACATCGTGACGGCGAAGATGTCGGCGACGATCAGGAGCAGCAGCAGAACCCCGGTCGACTGCTTGGCCGGGAGCACGGCCGCGAAGATCGCGACGGCGATGGTGCCGGCGCCGGGGACGGCGGTCTTCGACAGCCCCACCACGACGGCGCCCAGGGCGAGCAGCGCCCACGCCCACCAGGCGAGGTCGGGCACGTCAGCGCACTCGATCGTCGGGCAGCGCGGCGGCGAGCGCGGCCTGCGCGAGCGCGGTCTGGCGTGCGGCACTTGCACTGGGCGACGAAGGAGCCGAAGCGTCCGTCATCCACAGCGGACGGACGAGCGGACGGATGCCGAGCCCGGCCACCTCGCCGGCTGCGGCCTCGTCCTCCTCGGCGATGAGCCAGGCGTCGAGCAGCCCGCCGTCGGAGCGGGCACCGTAGAGCCCGGCGACTGCCGCGGCGGAGGTCTCGACCCCGATCGCGGTGAGGCACACGTCGGCCATGCCGCGCACGACCTTGCCGCCGATGATGGGCGAGACGCCGACGATCGGCGCGGCCGTCTGTCGGAGCGCCTCCCGCACGCCGGGAACCGCGAGGATCGGGCCGATCGAGACGACGGGGTTGGAGGGGGCGAGGAGCACCACATCCGCTCCCGCGATCGCCTCGGCGACGCCCGGAGCGGGTGCGGCGGCAGCGATGCCGGGGTTCTCGAAGCGCGCGGGGGTGAGCGTGGCGCGGTGCCGCGTCCACCACTCCTGGAAGTGCAGTCGCGCGCCGTCCTCGAGCACCACCACGGTGTCGACTTCGGCGTCGGTCATCGGCAGCAGCCGTGCGCCCAGGTCCCAGCGGTGCGACATCCGCTCCAGCACCTGCGTCGGCGTGAGGCCGTCGCGCAGCCAGCCGGTGCGGGCGAGATGGGTGCCGAGGTCGAGGTCGCCGAGGGTGAACCACGGCCACCCGGCGCCCCACTCCTGCAGCTCGTGGTTGACGCGCTCGCTGTCGCCCTGACGGCCCCAGCCCCGCTCGGCGTCGTTCACGCCGGCGAGGGCGTAGGTGATCGAGTCCACGTCCGGCTGGAGGCGGACGCCCGACAGCCAGAGGTCGTCGCCCGTGTTGACGATCACGGTGAGCGCGGCGGCGGTGTCGTCGAGGCCCTGCGCGCGCAGCGCCCCGCGGACGCCCAGCACGAAGCGCGACCCGCCGACGCCGCCCGCGAGCACGACGATGCGGGGTGTGCCGGTCATGCGGGGGTCAGCCCCGGGTGTCGCGGCCGAGCTGCGGGAGCGCCCCGGTGCGCGGTGCGAACTCGTCGGCCGCGTGTGGCAGCGAGAACTTGGCGACGGCGTCGATGAGGGCGTCGACGGTCTGGGCGTCGGCGACGACGTCGACGTCGAGGCCCGCCCGGCGCGCGTCCTTGGCTGTGCGAGGACCGATCGCGGCGATCAGGGTGGTCGCAGGGATGTGCGGGAACTGCTCGTGCACCTGCTCGGCAACCGAGCCGCTGGTGACGAGGATCGCGTTGATGCGCCCGGATCGGACATCCTCGGCGATGCGATCCGTCACCGGCACCCCGACGGTGCGGTAGGCGACGACGCTGCGCACCCGGTGCCCGGCATCGGTCAGCATGCGCGTGAGCACCGGCTTCGCGATCTCGCTGCGGAGGGTGAGGATGTCGCGGGCCTGCGGCTCGAGGCCGATCAGCTGCTCCGCCATGCCGGCGGCCGAGTTGTCGCGCTCGGGCACCAGATCGACGCGATAGCCGACGGCGAGGAGCGCTGCCGCGGTCGTCTCGCCCACGGCCGCCACCTTCGTGGTCGGCGGGACGACGGCCCGATAGGCGTAGAGCACGTCGACGGTGGTGGCACTGGTGACGGTGAGCCAGTCGAACCTGCCGGCCGCCAGGTCGGCGAGCGCCTGGTCCAGCGCGGCCTGGTCGTTGGTGGGCGCGAAGTTGATGAGGGGGGCGATGACCGGCGTCGCACCCTGACGGCGCAGGGTGGCCGCGACGCCGTCGCCCCACGGACCGCCCCGGGGGACGAGGACGCGCCAGCCGGTCAAGGGTTTGACGGACTGGTGCTGTGCTGCGGCGGTGTTCATAAGGGGGTCGACTCTCGATGGTGCTCAGTCGGCCGCCCGAGACGCCGAGCAACCGATGCGCGATTCGAATCGGGTTCGCGCGATCGGCAGCATACGCACCTTTGCACTGCCTGCATCCCGAGCATACCCCCGATCTCGGAAGCCGCGACCCCTGCCTGTGGAGGAAGCGGAATCAGGCAGGCTCAGCGGGTGTATAGACGGACGAATCCCCAGACGGCGGCGCCGATCGCGGCGGCCCCCACGATCACGGCGACCGCGGTGAGCGCGGGGTTGCGCCGCTGAAAGGCGCGCGCCTGCTCCACGCCCTCGTCGACCGCACGGCCGACTCGGCGGGGCACGTTGGCCTTCTCTTCGATCGCGGCGAGCGCGGCCTTCAGCTCGGTACGCGCCTGCACGACCGGGTCGCCGACGCCGAGCGGAACGGCGGTGCGGGGCACGGGCACGGGCACGGCGGCGTCAGAGCTCATCGCGCACCTCCTTCACATCCAGGGCGATCGACTGCACGGGGTTCTGCCGCTCGCCGATCTTCTTGAAGCGGAGGATGCCGAGCCAGGCCAGAATGGCCGTGATCACCAGCATCGCGAAGAACACGACCAGAGCCGACAGCCACACCGGCCACCATGACGACAGCCCGGCGATCACGAAGGTGCCGAGGACCGGCACCGACCAGAACAGCACGAACAGGGCGGCGAACGCCCACAGCGCACCCCACCCGCCGTCCTTCGCGGTGCGCGAGAGCCACGCCTTTGCGGCGTCGACCTCCGCGATGACGAGGTTGCGGACGAGCTCCGGGATCTCCCCGACGAGGGTGAGCAGGCTGTCGTCCGCGCGGTCGCGGAAGCCACGCGGAGTGGTCATCACGTCAAGCCCCGCCGCGGCCGTTCTCGGGCAGATCGTCGGTGGCGTCGTCGACGGCATCCTTCACCGCCTGCGTGGAGGTCTGCGCGGCCCTGCCGACGTCGTCGGCGGAGTCCTTGCTGACCTTGAGCGCGGCGTCGAGCTTCTGCCCGGCGCTGCCCTTCGAGCCGGCGGCCTGCACGACCTTGACGGCCGAGTCCCACAGGGTCGACGGCAGTGCCATCGCCTGGGACTTCGTGAAGTCCTTCACCTTGGTCACCTGCGTCTGCACTGCCTCGGTGTCCCACACCTTCAGCCACTGCGTCTTGATCTGCTCGTACCGCTCGCGTCCCGCCCGCGTACCGAGGACGTATCCCACCGCAAGTCCGATGACGAGTCCAGCCTTGCCCCTCATGAGGTCTCCTCACGCTTGGTGTGCACCTGACGACCCTCTCAGAGTAGCCCCGTATGCCGATTCCGGCATCCACCCTTGACAGGGGTCGTGGCCGCGTGCTCAGTCCGTCGCTGCCGTACCCCAGAGCACCTGGCGACGCAGGCGGTCGGTTTCGTCCCGGGCATCGGCGACGACCAGGGCGAGGCCGCTTCCCGACAGCCAGGCGCCGACCGCCGCGATGCCGGGCCCGCGTCCGACCGTGGCACGCGCCGTGGCGGCGCGGTCGCGCTGTCCGAGGGCCGAGGCCGGCGGCACGAGGGTGAAGGCGTCGCGGTGCGCGCCGAGCAGTGCGTGGTCGTCGAGATGCACGCCGAGCAGAGCGGATGCCTCCGCCAGCGCCACTCCGGTGGCCTCGGCGTCGGAGAGCGTCGCGGTGGCGGGAGCGACCCCCGGCCCGCCGAAGGCGACGCGCAGCACGTGGCGACCGGGACCGGCTTCGCGCGCGAGCCACTCCCACCGCGCGGTCTCGTGCACGAGCCCCGTGGCGCGCAGCGCGCCGGGAACGGCGTGCACGTGCGCGCCGCGGGGTGCGGAGTCGAGCTCCGGGGCGTCGACGACGAGCGTCACGACTTCTCGGGCGATGCCCGCCGCCCTCACGTCGGCGAACGATGGGACGCCGAGCGCCGGGGCGAGCAGGGCACGCGCGGCGTCCTCGTCCGTCGCGACGATGACGGCGTCGGCGGGCAGCTCTCGGGGGAGGTCGGCCACCGAGCCGGCGGACCCCGGCTCCGCGGTGGCCGGCGAGGCGGTGGCGGCCGGCGAGGCGGCGGTGGCCGCGGTGGCCTCGGCGGCCGGCGTCGGGGCTGCGAGACTCACGGCCCACTCCTCACCGGCACGCACGAGACCGGTCACGCGGGCGCCGGTGTGGAGAGCGGCCCCGCGTTCGGCCAGGCGCTGCGCCAGCGCGGCCACGAGCTGCGGCATCCCGCCGTCCAGTCCTTCGATCGCCGACCCGGTGGCGCCGACGCGCACATCGGCGACGGCGCCGCCCAGCCAGCCCGTGCGGGTCAGCGCGTTGCTCAGCCCGGGCGCCGCGACCTCGACGTCCACGTCGTCGGGGTCGAGGCCGAAGCGGTCGACGGTCAGCGGTGCGACGAGGCGGTCGTGCACCTTGGCTCCCATGCGACTGCGCACGAGGCGGCCGGCGCTGCGCTGCGTGCCGATCGTCAGCGGCGGTCGCAGGCGATCGAGATAGGCGCGCCAGGTGCCGCCCCAGCCGATCACGCGGCGCACGCTCTCGTCCCACGGATTCGCCGGGATGCCGAGCACCTGCTCGACCGGGACCGGCGCCGCCGCCCCCTTCGCGAGGCCGGCGATCCACTCCCGGTCGTCGCGGGGAGACACGATGGCGGCCCCGGGGAGCACCTCGGCGACGAGCCGCCGCACGGCGCCGCCGCGGGTCGACCAGCAGGTGACGCCGGTCTCGAGGTCGATGCCAGCGAGGCGCGTCGACCCGATCGTGCCCCCGAGGCGATCGGATGCCTCGACGAGCGTGACGCTCATGCCGACCTTGACGCACTCCCACGCCGCCACGAGGCCGGCGATGCCCCCGCCGATCACGACGACGCGTGTGCGCCGGGCATGGTCGACGAGTTCCTGGAACGGTTCGGCGGCTGTGCCGGCACGCGCGGAGTCCCTCGGGGAAGCGCCGGCGGCGTCGGGATGAGGCGTCGGGTCGGTCACGGCATCCATCCTCCCATTCGCGATCCGGCCCCCGCTCAGCCTGTTCGGGCGTCGGTCCGGGGTGGGAGACTGGGGGCCATGACGCTCCACATCACGGGTGACGACGAGGCCGATCGCCTGCTGACCGAAGATCCGCTCGCGCTGCTCATCGGCATGCTGCTCGACCAGCAGGTGGCGATGGAGACCGCATTCGCCGGTCCGCTCAAGATCTCGGAACGCGCGGGGACGCTGGATGCCGCCGCCCTCGCGAGCTTCGATCCGGAGGCGTTCGCGGGGCTGTTCTCGGCCACCCCCGCAGTCCACCGGTTCCCGGGGTCGATGGCCGCTCGCGTGCAGGCACTCTGCGCGGCGATCGGCCAGGAGTGGGACGACGACGCCGCGGCGATCTGGACGCGCGACGAGCCGGACGGCGTGACCGTGCTGAAGCGTCTCAAGGGCTTGCCGGGGTTCGGCGAGCAGAAGGCCAAGATCTTCCTCGCGCTCCTCGGCAAGCAGTACGGGTTCACCGGCGACGGATGGCGCGAGGCATCCGCGCCCTACGGCGAGGACGGCTCGTTCCGCAGCGTCGCCGACATCGTCTCGCCGGAGTCGCTGACGAAGGTGCGCGAGCACAAGCGCGCGATGAAGGCCGCCGCGAAATCCGGCGGCGGAGGCGTCTGATGAAGAAGACCGGAGTGGACGTCGGCGAGTTCGTCGCCGGCGTGAGTCCCGCCAAGCGGCAGCGGGATGCCGCGACGATGGTCGAGCTGCTGCGTGAGGTCACGGGGCGCGAACCCGAGATGTGGGGCACGATCGTCGGCTTCGGCTCGTGCCACTACCGCTACCCCACCGGCACCGAGGGCGACGTTCCGATCGCCGCATTCTCGCCGCGTCGCCAGGCCACCACGGTGTACCTCCTCGACACCGGCGCCCACGCCGAGCGGCTCGGCACGCTCGGACCCCACGAGACGGGTGTCGGCTGCCTCTACATCAAGGACCTCGAGGCGATCGATGCCGATGTCCTGCGAGAGATCGTGGCCGAGGACTACCGCCGCGTGATCGAGGGCGACACCGGCTCCACGGTGTTCACCGTCACCGACTGACCTCCGGACATACGCCGCCGCAGGCTCGGGGCCCCGCGCGTTTGCGCGAGGCCCCGGGTCGTGCTGCTTCCTGCCCTCACCGGTACGCGGTGCGGGTGCGACGGATCACTTGAGGGCGATCGCGTCCAGGACCGTCTCCTTGAAGGTGCTGCCGGCCGCATCCCACGCCTCGGACTTGAGCGAGATCTTCGTCGTGCCCTTCGGCGGGGTGATGCTGGCCGCGTAGGAGCCGGCCGAGCCCGTGACGGCGATCGTGGTCCAGGTGCGCCCGCCGTCGTACGACGCCCACAGCTTGAGGCCGCTGATCGCCGCACCCGTCGAGCCGTCCTGGTGCGACACGGTCGGGGTGAGGCTGATCCGCTTTCCTGCGGCGACGTTGAGCGCGTCGAGGCCCTGCACGCCGTAGTCGAGCTGCAGCAGCGGGAGCACCGTGAGCGCATCGGTGGTGCTGCTCGTGAAGGACCACTCGGTGCTGACCTCGGTGGACTGCGTCCACCACCGCTCGTACCGGTCGGAGTCGAGGAGCACGCGATAGGTGCGCGCCTCGGCCGGCACCTCGCCGGAGCCGTTCGCATACTCGCCAGTCACGTACAGCTCGTCGTCCACCCACAGCTGGAACCGGCTGTCGGTTCCGCCGTCCGGGCCGGCGATGTTCGGGTTGCCGTCGCCGTCCACGCGGTACGGCAGGTCGATCATCAGGGTGTCACCCTCCCGTCGCACCGACGACTGGGCCGGCGAGGCCGGGTTCGGAAGAAGCCCGCCGTGCACCACCTGACCGAGCAGCGTCTCGCTCGCCGTCTCGCCGGGCTGGTATGAGCGCAACGCGCCGACGAACGCCGTCGGGAACACCTCGCCCGGGTTCGCGCCGCCCGCGTACGCCTCCGCGGAGTGCTGATACCTCGCCGCCGGATCGGCGTAGTAGTGGATGGTGCGCTCGGCGATCGGCTCGTCCAGCCACCGGTTGAAGCCGATGTAGCTCTGGTCGGTGACCATCATGTGCCACTCCTGCAGCGAGGTGCCCGCGGTCTGCGCCTTCACCGGACTGTGCACGGATGCCGTGTTCGATCCGTCCAGGGTGTAGCTGAGGCTCGAAGGGATGCCGTGCTCCACCTTGGTGAACGCGTAGTCGTACGGCGGGTACCCGTACCCGGTGCCGGTCACCTTCGCGCCCTTCTTCGCCGACGCGAGGGCGAGCAGCTCGAGTCCCTTCTCACGCGAGAGCGTCAGCGTCGGAAGCGATTTGTCGGGGAACTCCCCCATCGCGCGGAAGTCGACATCCTCCCAGTACGGTCCGTCGTGGGCGCCATAGGCGATCACCGCGATCGCACCGGCGTCCTTCGCCGCCTGCGCCTGGGCGTTGAGCAGCATGACCCGCCCCACCGCCTCGGGGCGCGCCTCGACCAGGGCGATCTTGCCCGCCACTGCCGCCTTCTGCAGCTCGGCAGGAGACCCGGTGCCCGCATCGACGATGGTGGCACTCACCTTGCCCTTGAGCTCGGGAGACGTGACGGCGTAGCGCAGGTCCTCGGCCAGATCGAGGGTCGTCGACGCGGAGACCGCCTGGACGTCGAGCTTCGGCGCGCCGAGCAGCCAGCTCTCGGTGAGGGTCTCCTCGCCTGCCAGCTCGCCTTCGGCCAGCACGTAGAGCTGCTCCGGCAGCCCCGGCCGCGTCACGATCGTGCTGAAGCTCGTCGCCTGCTGCACCGGCCAGCCCCAGCCGGGCAGGGTGCGCTTGAGCACCTGCTCGATGTTGGTCACCTGCGCCTTCTTCTCGGTGTCGACGGTGACGGGCAGGGCCTTGGTCGCATCGAAGACCACCGTCTGGTCGCCCACCTCCGTCACCTCGAGGTCGCGCGTGAAGAGCGTCGCACCGCTGATGAGCTCCGCGTCCGGCTTGCTGTTGTCGAGCACGCCGAGGATGGCGTAACGCCCGAGCGGCAGGCGCACGTCGGCCTTGCCCTCCACGAACGTCACGGAGTGGACCATCGACGGGTCGTCGAGGTTGTACAGGGTCGCGGAGCTCGCCGAGATGACCGGCGTGCCGTCGGGCTGGAGGGCTTCGAAGTGCAGGTGCGCGAGGTTCTGCTCGACCTGCCAGCCCATCACCGTGCGCACGGGCGCGAAGCCGGGTCCGGCGGCGGTCACCGTGCCCGTGTAGAAGCCGGGGTCGTCGACGCGCGGGTCGATGGTGACGTCGACGGATGCCGTGCCGAAGGCCGGGACCGTCACCACATCGCTCGAGAGCGTCACGGTTCCCTCCGCTGCCGGAGCGCCGTCCGAGCCCGAAGCCGCGGTCGAGAGGTAGAGCGTGAACGGCGTGGCCGACGTGTTGGTGTAGTCGACGGTCGTCGTACGCGGACTCTGCGTGGAACGCGGCGAGGCGAACACTCCGACCGACAGCGAGGCCGGTTCGGCGTACAGCGGCTCGGCGATGGCGGAGGGGATGATGACCTTGCCTGCGCCCTCCTGCCAGATGCTGCCCACCGTGGGCTGAGCGGTGCCCATGAGCAGCGCCTTCAGCGCCTCGCCGTCGAGGTCGGGGCGAGCCGCCTTCACGATCGCCGCGGCACCGGCGACGTGCGGCGCCGCCATCGACGTGCCCCCGTCGTGGAGGTACATGTCGCCGGCAGGCAGGTCTGGCCGCGTTCCCGCCGCACGCGCGGCCAGGATCCACGCGCCGGGAGCCGTGACGTCGGGCTTGACGCCCGCATCGCCGAAGCGGGGGCCGGTCGATGAGAAGGCCGCGAGCCGGTCCCACTCGTCGACCGCACCGACCGTCAGGGCACTGTTCGCGGTGCCGGGGGTCGTGACGGTCGTGGCGCCTCGAGTCCCCTCGTTGCCGGCCGCGACGACGACCAGGGTGTCGTAGCGCTGCGAGAGCGAGTCGATCGCCAGCGCCCCGGGGTCCTTGCCGTCGGTGTACTCGCCCCGGACGCCGAGGCTCATGTTGATGACGTCGGCGCCCTCCGCGGCCGCCCACTCCATCGCGTCGATGATCCAGGAGGTCTCGCCGAAGCCGGCGGCGTTGAGCACGCGCCCGTTCAGCAGCTTGGCACCGTACGCCACGCCGCGATTCGCGCCGCCCGAGGCCTCCCCGGTGCCGGCCACGATGGACGCCACATGCGTGCCGTGGCCGGCGGCATCCTTCGCCGTCCCGCTTCCGGTGAAGTCGCGCTCGCCGATCACGACACCCTCGTCGAGGTCGGGGTGAGTGGTGTCGATGCCCGTGTCGAGCACGGCGACGACGGCCCCCGTGCCGTCGAGGCCCGCCTCCCATGCCGCGGGGGCGCCGATCTGCGGCGCCGAGATCGCGTCGAGCGCCTCGGTCGGGGCGTCCAGCCACACCTTCTCGACAGCGGTTCCCTCGGATGCCGCCTCGATGAGCTCAGGGGCGCCCTCGGCGGGCACGTCGCCGGAGATCGCGTCGATCGACTCGAGCGTGCGGTCGGGGTCGACCGAGAGCGCCTCCCAGTCGGCGGCGTCGGCCTTGGCGTCCGTCGGCTCGGTCGACTGCACGATGACCGGCAGGCGGTCGTCGGATGCGACCTCGGCGAGGGCCTTGACGTCGAACAGGCTCAGGTCGAGCTCCGTGGGGACGAGCTCCGCCACATCCGACGGGATGACGTAGTAGTGCTCCTCGTCGCCGTAGCTCGCGTAGCTGACCGGCGCGCCGGAATCGCGCTGCGCGGGGGCGAACTCGACGACCGGCCCGTGGGGGCCATCGTGCAGCGTCACCCGGTCGCCGGTGATGAGGGTCACCGCCTGCGCCTGCTCGGGCGGCGTCAGCTGAAAGCCCCCGCCCCCTGCGGCCGCCGTCGCGGGCAGCGCCGCTCCGACGAGCGCCGCGCATCCCACGCCCACGAGGAGCGCCTTGCCGATGGTGCTGAATCTCACGCCGAAACTCCTGAAGTCGCGGACGAGACGGACGCGCGGCGGCTGTTCTCTCGGCAGGGGAGGTCACCGGATGCTGCGGCGCACCGTCAGCGTCCATGCCGATCGATGGGTCGACTCAAGCAGGGCTGGGAGCGCTCCCGCAAGCGTTCCGGCAGGAATTTACAATCGTTGTAGATCCGCCCTGGCACCACCCCGTACCGATATATGTTGTGATCAGCCCCTTATCCGGCGAGACCGTATACGATCCCGCGACGGCGACACAGACTTGTAACACGAGCGACTCGGCCAGCCGACGACGCGACAGTCCGGCGGGCCCTCACCCGTGCCCCGCGGAAGTCAGCGCAACACGCGGCCACTGACGCCCAGCGCGAGTCGCCGCGGCAGGAGGCCGGCGAGCTTCGCAGCCACGGCGTTGACCCATCCCGACACGACGCTCGCGCGACGTCCGCGATCGAGCTCGCGCACCGCCAGCCCGACGACCTGCGCCGGCGTCTGGAAGCGTCCCACCGCGGCATCCTCGGTGCCGACAACGTCGAAGAACTCGGTGCGGGTCGCCCCCGGGCTGAGCGCCAGCACCCGCAGTCCGCTTTCGCGGGTCTCGTACGCGAGCGCCTCGGTGAAGCTGAGGACGAACGCCTTCGTCGCGCCGTACACCGCCATGTTCGGACACGGCTGATAGGCGGCCGTGCTCGCGACGTTCACCAGCGAGCCGCGGCCGTCGGCGACCAGCTCCGGCAGGAGTTCGCGCGTCACCGCGACGAGGTTGGCGACATTGACCTGCACCATCTCGGCGATCCGGCCGGCTTCGGCCTCGACGAACGCCCCCTTCATGCCGAACCCGGCGTTGTTGACGAGGGTCTGGACGCGGATGCCGCGCTCGTCGAGTGCGGCGCGGAGCGTGGCGGCGGCATCCGCCCGTGAGAGGTCGAGCGGGATCACCGTCGCCCGGATGCCGTGCGCTGCTTCGAGCCGCTCCGCGAGCTCGCGCAGACGCTCTTCGCGCCGTGCGACGAGCACGAGATCGGCGCCGCGTGCGGCGAGCTGCTCGGCGAACTCGGTGCCGAGCCCGGCACTGGCACCGGTGATGAGAGCGGTCGTGCCGCGGTAGATGACGGTCATGTCGCAAATGTAGACACTGACAGCATTGTTTGGGGCCGCCCGCCCGAGGGCTCGCCCACCTGAGGGCTCGCCCACCTGAGGACTGCCGCCGGGGCCACATCCAGCGGCCGAGATCAGGTGATCCGGCGAGAACAGGACGATCCGGGCGGGATCGGCCTGCGCACGCCAGAACACCTGTTCCGGGCAAACTCCCCAGGACGCCGGACGCCCACAGCCGGAAGCGACGGATGCCGCGACCCGGTCGGGTCGCGGCATCCGTCGTCTTGCGGGTCAGGCGCCCTGGAGGCGCTCCGCGAGGTAGGCGTGCAGGCCCTCGAGCGGCACGCGCTCCTGGCCCATCGTGTCGCGGTCGCGCACGGTGACGGCGCGGTCGTCGAGCGAGTCGAAGTCGACCGTGACGCAGAACGGCGTGCCGATCTCGTCCTGGCGGCGGTAGCGGCGACCGATGGCGCCGGCGTCGTCGAAGTCGATGTTCCACTCGCCGCGGAGGTCCGCCGCCACTTCGCGGGCGATGGGCGACAGCTGCTCGTTGCGCGACAGCGGCAGCACCGCCGCCTTGACCGGCGCGAGGCGCGGGTCGAGCTTGAGCACGGTGCGGGTGTCGGTGCCGCCCTTCGCGTTCGGCGCCTCCTCCTCGTGGTAGGCGTCGACGAGGAACGCCATCATTGCGCGCGTCAGGCCGAACGAGGGCTCGATGACGTACGGGATGTACTTCTCGCCCGACGCCTGGTCGAAGTACGACAGCGACTGGCCCGAGGCCTCGGAGTGCGAGCCGAGGTCGTAGTCGGTGCGGTTGGCGACGCCCATGAGCTCGCCCCACTCCTTGCCGGCGAAGCCGAAGCGGTACTCGACGTCGATGGTGCCGGCCGAGTAGTGGGCGCGGTCCTCTTCGGGCACGTCGAACCGGCGCAGGTTGGCGGGCTCGATGCCGAGGTCGATGAACCAGTTCCAGCAGGCCTCGACCCAGTGGTCGAACCACTCGCCGGCTTCGGCCGGAGGCGTGAAGAACTCGATCTCCATCTGCTCGAACTCGCGCGTGCGGAAGATGAAGTTTCCCGGCGTGATCTCGTTGCGGAACGCCTTGCCGACCTGGCCGATGCCGAACGGCGGCTTCTTACGGCTCGCGGTGAGCACGTTCGCGAAGTTCACGAAGATGCCCTGCGCCGTCTCGGGGCGCAGGTAGTGCAGGCCCGACTCGTCGTCGACGACACCGAGGTAGGCCTTCACGAGGCCCGAGAACGCCTTGGGCTCGGTGTACTGGCCCTTCGTGCCGCAGTTCGGGCACGGCACGTCGGCGAGGCCGTTCTCGGCCTTGCGGCCCTTGCGCGCCTCGAAGTCCTCGATGAGGTTGTCGGCGCGGAAGCGCTTGTGGCACTGCAGGCACTCGACCAGCGGGTCGGTGAAAGTCGCGACGTGACCGGATGCCTCCCACACGCGCTTGGGCAGGATGATCGAGGAGTCGAGGCCGACCATGTCGCCCCGGCCGCGCACGAAGGTCTGCCACCACTGCCGGCGGATGTTCTCCTTGAGCTCCGTACCCAGGGGGCCGTAGTCCCACGCCGACCGGGATCCGCCGTAGATCTCACCGGCCTGGAACACGAACCCGCGATGACGGGCGAGGGCGATGACTTTGTCGAGGCGAGACTGCTCGGCCACGGTGGCTCCAATGGTCGGGTGGGGGGATGCACGAGGGTGCGGATGCCACGGATCGCGGCATCCGTCGATTCTAGTCGCCGTGCGGCACGGGGCCGGCGTCGCCGTCGGCCCGCTCGAACGCGCGGTCCCAGTCCTGCAGCTCTTTGCGCCGGCCCATCAGCCCGTCCAGCGACACCTGGAAGTGCAGGCCGCGGCGAGCGTTGACCTGCTTGATGTTCTCGACCAGCTCGGTCGAGAACGACGAGAGCGCGGTGCGGACTTCGCGGACGCGCTCGACGGGGTCGTCCCACAGGTCGGGATGGGTCAGGATGTCGAGCAGGTAGTCGCGGTCGAGCGCGCCGGTCAGCTTGCGCAACGTCTCGCCGTACTCCACCGCCGCGATGGGGCGCTGACCCTCTTCGCCCTTTCGATCCAGGCGTTCGAACAGCTCCGTCGTGTTCTGGGCGATGAGTCCGACCTGCGCGGCGACCTCGCCCGCCTGGGCGACGCCGGCCGCGCCGGCGCGCGCGTACTCGGCGGTCAGCGCCTGCAGCGTCTGCACGTGGGTGCGCACCGGCTCGGGCAGCGGCGCGTGGCCGGCGGCGGGCCGGTTGCGGCGGCGGGCGCGGGACCGCGCGATGCCGAAGACGGCCCCGCCTGCCGCGAGGAGCACGGCCACGCCGAGGGCGATGCCGATGAACGGGCCGGCGTCGCTCGGGCCCGCCGGGGAATCCGGCGTCGTCGCGACCACGCCCTGGATCGTCTCGATGAGTGCGGTCTCGACGTCGCCGGCCTGTCCCTCCGCCTCGTTGGCGATGCGCATCGCCTCGCCCTGCTCGAGCACGCGCGAGCCCGCCGACAGATTGTCGCCGACGGCCACGATGATCGTCTGGCATTCGGGATGGGCCGCGGCGAGCTGCGCCACGATCTCTGGACCGGATGCCTCGATCCCGGCGTTGTCGGAGAACACCGCGATGCCGATCGACTCATCGCCGATCTGCGCCTCCAGCTGGTCTTCCAACGCCGCCGCATCCGGCACCTCGGACGAGACGTAGACGCCGTCCTCGCCGATGCCCTCGACGGCATCGTCCACGTACCCCTGCCCGTCGGCTGCCACGATCATCCGGGTCACGCCTAGAAGTTGTTGATCACGGACGCGAACACGAGGTCGATCTTCGCGGCGTCCGACGCGTCGAACCACTGGCCGCCGGTCGCCTCGGCGATGCGCTGCAGCGCGGCGGTGTCGGCGCCCTCGCCGTACGCGATCGGGAAGATCCGCACCGGCGCTTCGTCGCCGCCCTCGCGCGCGGACGCGCCGATCCGGGCGACGAGCGAGTCGAGCGAGATCGTCGAGTCGGTGTCCTGGCCGTCCGACAGCAGCACGATGGCGTTGATGCGGCCGGGCTCGGCGCGCGCCATCATCTCGTCGTACGCCGCGGCGACGGCGTCGTAGAGCGGGGTGCCGTCGCGGTGGGCGAACCGCAGGTCGTCGAGCGAGGCATCCACCGATTCACGGTCGGAGGCGAGCGGCTCGACCCCGCGCAGCACGACGATGTTCTGGCCGGCCTCGGACTCGACACCCGTCGTGAAGGCCCAGACGCCGACCTCGTCGGAGGAGCGGAAGTGCCCGAGGGTGGACTGCGCGCCCTCGATGGCGCCGTCGAGCTTGGAGCGGCCGTCGCCGATCGCCTCGTCCATCGAGCCGGAGATGTCGATCACCTCGAGCACCGACGACGGCTTGCGGATCTGCGTCCACTGGTCGATCGCCGCGGAGACGACATCCACGGCGGGCTTGGGCAGGGTGACCGCGGGGCCGGCCGGGTCGACGCCGTACTCGGCGGTGAACAGCTCGCCGAGCGGCGCGTCGGCGTCCAGCGGCCGGAACCCGTACTCGGGCAGGATCTCCTGCGCGGCATCCGTCTGCAGGAAGGCGGCGAAGGCCGCACCCGCCGTGGCCTGCACGTCCGTCACCCAGTCGGCGCCGAGCACCGTGATGGGGTTGTCCGACCACATCGAGCCGCCCGAGGGGTAGACCGCGACCAGCTTCTCTTTCGGCGGTGTCAGCGTCTCGCCCGGCTGCACGGTGTGCGAGTCGGGGTTGCCCTGGTTGTAGTTGAGCAGCGACGTCTCTTCGAGCGCCACGGCTGAGACGTACCCCGAGCCGCCGGCGCCGTTCTGGGTCTCGTCGTACAGCCGCGTCAGCACCTTGCCGGTGGTGTCGCCGTAGTGGATCACGCACTCCTCGAAGACGCGGGAGAACTCCGCCGCGGCCGCGACGTCCTCCGCCGTGAGATCGGACGACTTGCCGGATGCCTCGTACGACTGCATCAGGATCGCCGAGAGCCCCGTCGTCGAGGTGTTCGGATTCGTCTTCGAGATCTTGAACGAGCCCCAGAGCGGCTTGCCGACGCTGGCCCAGCCCTGCGGGTCCTGGCAGAGCGCCTCGAAGTCGGCGATGCCGATCTCGGTGCCGGGCCAGCCGAGCGCCTTGGCCATCGTCTCGGGCACCCCGAACACGACGGGCGTGTGGGTGAAGGACTCGGGCTCGCCGACGAGGGAGGCGGATGCCGCGGCCGCGACCCGGTCGGTCCAGACCGTCGATGCGGGCGACCACATGGTGGGCCAGCGGCGCGGGTTCTCGTCGGGCCAGTCTCCGCCCGAGGTGAGGAACCGCGTCGCGTCGCCCGACGAGACGTTGATCGGGTGCACGGTGGCGCATTCGTCGAGCTCCTCGTGCTGCGGCGACTCCTTGAAGGCGTCGGCGAGCGCGTCGAGCATGTTGACCTTCTCGGACGAGGTGGCGACCACCACGCTCGTGCAGCCGTCGTCGGCGAAGTCGCCGTCGCCGAGGCCGCCGCCATCGGGCCCGTCGCCCGTGCACGCGGCGAGCGCGAGCGCGGCCACCACCAGCACGGCTCCCACGGCTGTCGCGCGGGCGGCACGGCGACTGCTCGGCGTCGGCGTCGACGGGGCGGAAGGGACGGACGGTCGCGGCTGGCGAGGGACCATGGGTACAGAGTAAGTCCCGCGCCGACACGACGCACCACGCCGACGGCGGGCGCTCACACCTCGCGCAGCGCGTGGCGGTCGAGTTCGGTGACGGACGTGTTCCCGGACAGCCCCAGCGTGATGTCGAGCTCGGCGAGGACGTTGCGCACCACCTCGCGCACGCCTGCCTCGCCGGCGATCCCGAGGCCGTACGCGTACGGCCTGCCGAGGGCCACGGCAGTGGCCCCGAGGGCGAGCGCGATGAAGACGTCGGAGCCCTGGCGCACGCCGGAGTCGAAGACGATCGGCACGCGGCCCGCGACCCGTTCGACGATGGTGGGCAGCACCTCCAGCGTGGGCACGGACTGGTCGATCTGGCGGCCGCCGTGATTGGAGATCCAGATGCCGTCCATCCCGGCATCGAGGGCGCGGATCGCGTCGTCGGGATGCACGATGCCCTTCAGGATGATCGGCAGCGACGTCCACTGCCGGGCCTTGGCGAGATCGTCCCAGGTCAGCGCGGGCGTCGAGAAGACGTCGAGGAAGGTCTCGACCGCGGCGCGCGGCAGCGGCGAGCGCAGGTTGTCGCGCATGCTGGTCGAGCCCGTCAGCACGGCGCCCTTGCGGGCGATGCGCACCCCGGCGGCCACCGCCTTCGGGGTGAGCCTGACCGGCGGCGCGGGCGGGGCCGCGGCATCCGTCCCCCCGTTCGCGGCAGCGGCCGACGACCGCGACCGCTCGCGCACCAGCTGCTGGAAGACGGGGTCGCTCGTGTACTGGGCGATGCCCATGGCTCGGGTGAACGGCAGGTAGGCGAGGTCGAGGTCGCGCGAGCGCCAGCCGAGCAGGTGGGTGTCGAGCGTCACCACGATCGCTTCGCAGCCGGATGCCTCGGCTCGCCGCAGCAGCGAGGCGTTCAGCTCGTCGGAGGCCGACCAGTAGAGCTGGAACAGCCGCGATCCGGTCGGTGCCGCGTCGCGCACCTTCTCCATCGGGACGGATGCCTGATTCGAGAGCGTGCACGGGACCCCGAGGGCTGCCGCCGCCCGCGCCACGGCGAGGTCGGCCGCGGGGTGGGCCAGCTCCATGACGCCCAGCGGCGCGAGCAGCAGCGGCGTCGGGCGTCGCACCCCGAGGAAGTCGATCGACAGGTCGCGCGACGACACGTCCCGGAGCGGCCGGGGCCACACCTGCCACCGCTCGAACGCGGCCCGGTTGGCGGCGACGGTGCGCTCGGCGCCCGCTCCCCCGGCGATGTAGGCGTAGGCCTCGGCGCTGAGCGCCTTGCGGGCGGCGGCTTCGAGGGCGTCGGCGTCGACGGGCACGCGAGGGCGCGTGCCGCTGATGCCGGCGCGGTAGATCTCGGACTGTGCCCGGCGCGAGACGCCGCGCGATGCGGCGACGGGGTCGTCGGGAGGGGCGGCGCTGCCTTGAGCCATGCGGTCAGCCTACGCAGGGCAGGCCGAGCCGGTCAGCTGCCGAAGCCGCACCAGTCGCCGACCCAGGTGAGGATGCGGCCGCGCATCTCGTCACCGACGAAGAGCGTGAACTCGCCGGACTCACCCCCGTGCTCCACACGCACATCGAAGATGGTGCCGCGCTTGTCCTCCAGCACCGCGTGCGGGTCGCAGCGGAACGGCAGCAGCGGGATCTGCACGACGACCGGCTCCGTGTCCGTGGCGAGGACGGTCAGGCCGAGCGGGTGCAGCTCTTCCTGCGCGGACGAGCCCGCGAACTCCAGCAGGTTCGTACGCTCCAGCCCGACGACGGTGGCCTCGCCGGCGCCGGTGGGGGTCACGGTCAGCTCGAGCGCGGCGGGTTCGCCGGGCGGCGAGGGCTGGAAGCCGGTGAATGCCAGGGTCGCGGCATCCGCCATCCGCTCCTGAAGGCACTCGCGGGCGTGCAGCGGCGCGAGGAAGCCGAGTGCGTCGGGAGCCGGCACCGTGACCTCGGCAGACGACGACTCCCCGACGAGCTCGAGCACCACTTCCGCCTCTGCGTCGTCGGGCGCAGTGCAGTCGACGGACGGCAGCTGCACGCGGATGTCGACCATCCCGCCGGGGCGGACGGTGCTCGCCCGATCGGCGATCACCCGCGTGGCCGGGCCGTCGAACCGCGGGTCGTCGACCCGCACGTCTCTCACCATGATCGGCGTATCCGACCCGTTCAGGACGCGCACCTGCGCCTGCCGCGGCGCCACGTCGGCGCGCAGCTGCGCGATCTCGACCGTCACGCCCTCCGGCAGGGTGGGCGTGGGGTCGGGAGTCGCCGCGGGCGGTCCGGCGCATCCCGAGACCACGAGTCCGGTGGCCACCACCGCTGCCGCCACGGCCCGCCGGGCACGCACCGTTCTCAGCACCGCCGCGAGACGCGCGCCCGGCGAGGCGGCCGGGGGCGGCATCCGTTCCGCCTTCCTGAGAACGGCACGTGCGGCGGACATCCTGGGGACTCCGCGGCTACCGCGTCAGCGTTTCGCGGACGACGGTGAAATCGTCGAGCGCGACCGGATCGATCTCGACGCCGAGGCCGTGGCCGGTCGGCACGCGCACGTGCCCGTCCTCGAGCACCGCGGGCTCGGTCACGATGTCGCGCGTGTAGAACCGGCTCGACGCCGAGACGTCGCCCGGCAGCGTGAAGCCCGGGAGGGCGGCGAGCGCGGCGTTGGCGGCCCGCCCGATGCCGGTCTCGAGCATGCCGCCGCACCACACCGGCACCCCGGCGGCGAGGCAGCGGTCGTGGATGCGGACCGCTTCGAGGTAGCCGCCCACCCTTCCCGCCTTGATGTTGACGACGGATGCCGAGCCCAGCGCCAGCGCGTCGGCCGCGGCCTTGTCGGACACGATGGACTCGTCCAGGCACACCGGCGTACGGAGGCGCCGGGCCAGCGACGCGTGGTCGACGAGGTCGTCCTCCTGCAGCGGCTGCTCGATCAGCAGCAGGTCGAAGAGGTCGAGCTCGGCCAGGGTGTCGGCATCCGCCAGCGTGTAGGCCGAATTCGCGTCGACCTGCAGCGGGATCGTGCCGAACGCGTCGCGCACCGCGGCCGTGTCGCCGACGTCGCGGCCGGGCTTGATCTTGATCTTGATGCGCACGTAGCCCTCGTCGAGGTACCCGCGCACCGTGTCGACCAGGGCGGCGGGGTCGCGCTGGATGCCGACCGAGACCCCGCTCGGCACGCGGTCGCGCGCGGCGCCGACGTATTCGCCGAAACTGCGCCCCTCGGCGCGGAGCGCGGCATCGAGCACCGCCAGCTCGAGCCCGGCCTTCGCCATGCGGTGGCCCTTGAAGGGCTCGAGCACGTCCGCGACCTCGTCGGGCGCGAGCCGGCCGGGCTCGCGGACGGCACGGTCGCCCGCGGCACCGTCGAGCAGCGCCGGCACCAGGAAGCGCAGCGCCACATCCCACGCGCCCTGCGTGTACTCGCTGGAGTACAGCGGATCGGCCTGTGTGACGATCTCGCCCCATCCGTCGCCGCCGGATGTCAGCGCGCGCACGACGATGACCTCGCGCACCGTCTCGGTGCCGAACGACGTCGTGAACGGGGCGACGAGCGGCAGGTGCAGCACCCGCAGCTCGAATCCTTCGAGGGCGACGGATGCCGCGGGTCGGGCGATGGGCATGCGCTCAGCGTACGCCCGGCCGCCGCCCCCACGGCGGCCGGGCGGAGGCCTCAGCGGAAGCGCGGGTCGTTGCGCGGAGCGGTGTCGACCTTCAGTCCGAGCGCATCGGCGACCTCGCCCCACGAGACGTACGAGAAGTTGGTCGCGTCGCGCTCGTCGTCGACCTCGGGGCCGGTGTCGGGCTCGTCGTGCGTGACGAGCAGGCCCTCGCGGTAGTCGCCGACGGGCCGGTTGGTGACGGCGAGGCCGTCGGAGCCGTGCACGTCGTCGACGCCGCCGACGCCCGCGATGCGGAAGGTGCCGACGAGGTCGTTCCGGCCCTGCGTCCGGTAGACGGCGTAGGTGTCGTCGCCCTGGCTCGACACGATGACGTAGCCGGTGGAGCCGGGGCCGTAGTAGAGGTCGACGCCCTCCGCGTCGGCCTCGAGGGCCGTGCCGCCGAAGCCCGGTGCCGCGGCATCCACCGGCTCGCACTCCTCGGACTCGGGGTCGAAGGCGTCATGGATGCCGAAGTCGCGGACGCGGTCGATGAGCGTCGGCTCACCCGACCCGAGGGGCAACTGCAGGCGCCAGAGGCCCACGTCCTCCTGTGCGGCGTACAGCACGCCGGACCGCTGGTCGACGCTCAGCCCCTCGAGCTGCGGCAGGATGCCGGGCTCTTCGCACGGCTGCCAGGTCATGCCGTCGGGGAGCGGGAAGGATGCCGGGAAGTCGACCGTCTCGACCGCGGTGTAGCCGACGCGTCCGCCCTCGACGGTGAGCTCGGCGGTCGCCACGGTCGTCGTGCCCTCACGGGTGACGACGGCCACGGGTGCGCTGCCCGCCGGCTGCCAGACGGCGAGCCCGTACGCGGTGTGCTCGTCGTCGACCTCCGCGCGATCCGCGCTGAAGAGGAACGGCTGCTCGGCGGCGGTGATCTCGTGCACCGGGGTCGCCGCCTGCGCCCCCGCCGGGTCGATCGCGAAGAAGCGCAGCTGGTCGTTGTAGCGGTCCGAGACGACGGCGACATCCACGGGGCCGGCGCCGAGGTCGATCCCGTAGGCGATGTCGACGTTGTTGTAGCGGCCCGCGACGCCGTCGGCGCGCGGGGCGGGTTCGGCCGTCAGGGACTGCAGCTCTGCGCCGTCGAGGTCGTAGACGCGGAGTCCGCCTTCCTTGGCGGTGGCGATGACGATCGAGTCCTGCGCGTCGCCGGGGGCGACCCAGATGGCGGGGTCGTCGCCCGAGGCGCTGCCGCCTTCGTCGTCGTCATAGAGCACGGGCGTCTCGGTGGCGGTGGTGACGACCGCCGGCGGGGCCGGCTCGTCGACCGGCCGGGCCGTGGCGGAAAGCGGAAGGGAGGTGATGAGCACCGCGGCGAGCGGGGCCGCGAGCAGCAGACGGGGAGACATGCGTCGAGCGTGACCCGCCGGGGAGAACGGCGCGTGACGTGCGGGTGAACGCCCCCGGCCTGCGGGTGGCCCGCGCCCCCGTCTCGGGGTCCGCCTGTGGGGGCTCGCCCGGTCGGATCGGCGTCCGCGAGTTCACGCGCTCGTCGCGCGGCGCGGCCGCCGTGGTCAGCCGGTCAGTGGGCGAAGCGCGCGTCGACGACGTCGCGCCGGACCGGGATGTAGGTCGACCGTGCGATGCGGGGCCGACGGCGTCGGGGCTCCCGCGGTGCGGTGCGGTGCTCCGTGTGCCGCCACCCGTCGCTCAGGGCGATGATCAGTGTCTCGATGTGCTCGCGCATCTCTTCTCCTCGTTCCCACGAGAAGAGGCCCGCATGCCGGGGCTGATACGTCGCGCGTACCGCGTCCATGTCTTCACGGTACGAGGGGGTTCCGACATCCGAACCGGCCCATCGGCCACCGAGGAGCGGCGCGCGCTCAGGCGGGAAGCTCGGCGAAGGCGCGCACCGGGAACGTGCCGAAGCCCTCGACCGCGGGCGGGGCCGCGGTGAACCGGGCGCCGCGCGGCGGCAGCGCGGCGAGGTTCGTGAGGTGCTCCACGACGTGCACGCCGGCGCCGAGCAGCAGGCTGTGCGCGGGTCGCTCGCCGCCCCCTGAGCCTGTCGAAGGGTCGGCGTCGTCGATGTTGACCGAGTCGATGCCCACGAGCGCCGCACCGGCCTCGACGAGCCACTGCGCGGCCTCGCCGGTGAGGAACGGCGCGCCCGTCCCGTACTCCGGCTGCCCGAACCACCGGTCCCAGCCGGTGTGCAGCAGCACGGCGGCGCCGCGCACGTCACGATCGGCGAGAGTGGACGAACGGATGCCGCGGCTCTCGGCATCCCACGCGTCCTGAAGGTGGAACACCTCGGCGCGAAGGCCGACGAGCGACGACAGGTCGAGTCCCGCCAGGTCGGTGCCCGCGGCGTAGCGGTGGAACGGCGAATCCAGGTACGTGCCGGTGTTGCCGATCATGTGGATGACGTCCATCGCGAACTCGGTGCCCGGCGCGTAGCGGGCACGCGAGTCCTCACGGGTGAGGTGGGGCGTGATGGTCGGCGCGGGAAGGCCCGGGTACGTCACGAGACCCGCCCGGATCGGATGGCTGAGATCCACGATCCGGGTCGGCGAGCCGGGCGCTGCGGCATCCGGAGCCGTCTCGACGCCACGGCTGCCGCGGTGCGGCTCCTCGACGACCCGGAGGCCGCGCAGCTCCACCACGTCGACGAGCGCGAGTCCGAGGTGCACGATCAGCAGGCGCGAGACCTCGTCCTGAGTGAGGTCGGGCGAGGGCAGGTCGAGCCGGAAACCCGTGCCCGAGAGGCCGCCCCCGTTGGCGAAGCGGATGTCGAAGTCGAAGTGCGCGCGGTACTCGGGTGCGGGAGGCATGGCGAGAGCATAGGACTGCACGGGTTCTTCCACAGGTGCTCGACGCTTCCGCGGGACGAAGTGGGCAGGATTCCTCCTGTGGAAGGGCAGTTCTCCTGCGATGCGCCGGGCGGCGCCACCCGGGCACACGCGCTGGCCCCACGCCGGGGATGTGCGAACCGCCCGCAGGCGGGCCGGCGACCGGTAGCCGGTCGTCGTCCCGATGGCAACCCCGTGCGCGCCGTCCGAGCGGGCTCGTAGCGTCGGGCTCATGGACACCTTCGACTTCTCACCACGCCGCGCGATCGTGACCGCCTCGGACTCGGGCATCGGACAGGCGACCGCGCTGGCACTGGCCGACGCGGGGCTCGACGTCGGCATCACGTGGCACAGCGACGAGGAAGGCGCCGAGCGCACCGCCGCCGCCGTGCGCGAGCGCGGCCGCACCGCCGAGGTGGTGCAGTTCGACGCCACCAGACTCGACGACGTCGCCGGCACCATCGACGGGCTCGTCGAGCGGCTCGGCGGGCTCGACGTCTTCGTGAACAACGCCGGCGGCGGTTCGGGCGGACCCTTCCTCGAGGTGTCGATCGAGGACTGGCGCCAGGTCGTCGCGCTCAACCTCGACGGCGCCTTCGCCGGACTGCAGGCGGCCGCCCGGCACATGGTGCGGGCGGGCACCGGCGGGCGGCTCGTCGCGATCACGAGCGTGCACGAGACGCAGCCGCGCGTGGGGTCGGCGGCGTACGTCGCCGCCAAGCACGGCCTCGGCGGCCTGATCAAGACGATGGCCCAGGAGCTGGCCGAGCACGACATCACCGTGAACGCCGTCGCTCCGGGCGAGATCGCGACGCCGTTGACCGACCAGGAGCCGGAGGACGCCGAGCGCACCCATCGCCCCGGCATCCCGCTCGGGCGCCCGGGAAAGCCCGAGGAGATCGCCGCGGTCGTCGCGTTCCTCGCGTCTCCGGCGGCCAGTTACGTCACGGGTGCGAGCTGGAGCGTCGACGGCGGGATGCTGCAGATGGGCCCGCAGGCCGGTTCGCACCTGAAGAGCGACGAGTGGCGGAAAGGATGACCATGAACGCCCCCGACAACACCGATGACACCGACGGCACCGGGATGACCGACGAGGAGAAGCGCCGCGACCAGCTCACGTCGGCGCCGGACGCCGTGGAGTCCGACGCCGACCCGCGCATCGACGTCACCCATCGCGAGGGCGTCACGCGCATCGACATCCGGGACGACGCCGACGTGCGCCCCGGCGACCCCACGAAGGAGCCACCCGGTCGTTGAGCGAGCGAAGCGAGACGAAACGTCTTCGGCGTGCTCGAGGCGTTTCGTCTCACTCGCTGGCGCTCGCTCGCTCAACGACCGGAGATCGGAGTCCGCGTGCGCTCGCTCAACGACCCGAGATCGGAGTCCGCGCGCACTCGCTCACGACCGGAGATCGCAGTCCGCGCGCACTCGCTCAACGACCGGGGATCGGAGTCCGCGCTCCTCGCTCAGGCCCGCACCAGAAGGTACCCGCGCGCGTCGTCGAAGCCGCCGATCACCAGGCCCTGGGCCAGGTGCGCGGTGAGCTCTTCGCGCACGCGAAGGCGCCAGGCTGCGGCATCCGTCGGCGCTTCGCGCCTCATCGCCTCGATGTCGTGCGGGATCTCGACCGACGCGACCACCCGATCATCGTTCGGCGTCGCCACGGGCGGGGCGGCGAGCGCCCACGACACCATGATGCGGTCGGTCTCGTCGCCGCGGTTGACGCCGTCGTCCATCGGGCCGTAGTGGTTCACGAGGTACTCGGTGACGCGCGTGCCGAGCACCCGGAGGTTGAAGTGGGCGTTGCGGGCGACGAGCGGGTCGAAGGTCCAGGTGATGTGCCCCACCTCGCGGGCGAGCGCCCACTCCCGCTGGTGCTGCTTCAGCACGCGCCCGAGCCCCTGCGCCTGGTGGTCGGTCAGCACGCCGGTGATGTGGCTGTGCATCGAGCGCGCCGAGGGCACGGCGAAGAAGGCGACGGATGCCCCGACCATGCGATCCCCGTCGTACAGGCCGACCGCGTAGTTGCCGGAGTGCGCGAGGGCGCGCAGCAGGTTCGGCGGCATGCCGCCGCGGTCGCCGCCCCACACCTCGGCGAGCACCTCCGAGGCGCGGTGGACCTCGTCGACGGTGTCGAGCGGGCGGATGTCGATGCCGGGCGGCGTCACGGTCTCGGCCATGCGCCCACGGTACTCCCGTGCGATCAGACGGTCGTCGAGCGAGCGGGCAGCGGAGCCCGCACCGCGGAGCGCCGATAGCCTGAAGCGATGGGCACGGGTGACGAGGACGCGAGAAGACGACTCACCCGGATGCCGCGGCAGGGCGCCATCGTTGCCGTTCTGGCGGTCGCGGGCCTCTGCTCGTCGTTCATGTTCACCCTCATGGTGCCCATCCAGTCCAAGCTGCCGGAGCTGCTGAACTCCAGCCGCGAGGACACCGCGTGGGTTGTCACGTCGACGCTGCTGGCGGCGGCCGTGATCACCCCGATCTCGGGGCGACTCGGCGACATGTACGGCAAGCGCCGCATCGTGCTCGTGCTCGTCGCGGTGATGGTCGCCGGCTCCGTCGTCGCGGCGCTGTCGCCCGGCATCGTCGGCATCATCGTCGGGCGCACGCTGCAGGGCGCGATCGTCGGGGTCGTGCCGCTCGGCATCTCGATCATGCGCGACGTGCTGCATGAGGACCGCGTCGACTCCGCGATCGCATTCATGAGTGCCACGCTCGGCGTCGGCGGCGCGCTGGGCCTGCCGATCAGCGCGCTCATCACCGAGCGCAGCGACTGGCACCTGCTGTTCTGGATGGCGGCCGGCCTCGGCATCGTCGTGTTCGCCCTCGTCCTCTGGATCGTGCCGGTCAGCGTGCTGCGCACGGCCGGCCGGTTCGACTACGTCGGCGCCGCGGGCCTCGCCGTCGGCCTCATCGGCATCCTGCTGGCGATCTCGCGCGGCAACGAATGGGGCTGGGCGTCCCCGCCGGTGCTGGTGTGCGGGCTCGGCGGGCTGCTCGTGCTGCTGCTCTGGGGATGGTTCGAGCTGCGCATCGACGAGCCGCTGCTCGACCTGCGGGTCGCCGCCCGCCCGGCCGTGCTGCTGACCAACATCGCCTCCGTGGCGATGGGGTTCTCCCTCTTCGCCTCGAACGTCGTCTACCCGCAGATGCTCGAGCTGCCGGTCGCCACCGGCGCCGGATTCGGGCTCTCGCTGCTGGTCGCGAGCCTGATCGTCATGCCCTCCGGGCTCGTCATGATGCTGCTGTCGCCGATCGCCGGGCGCATCGCCTTCCGCACCGGTCCGAAGCTCCTGCTGCTCCTCGGCGCGTTCTCGCTGATCGCCGCGTACGGCTTCACGCTGCTGTTCTCCTCCGAGGTGTGGCACATCCTCGTCTCCAACATCCTCATCGGCGCCGGTATCGGCTTCGGGTACGCCTCGATGCCGATGCTCATCATGCGCTCCGTCCCGCAGAGCGAGACCGGCGCCTCGAACGGGCTCAACGCGCTGTTCCGCTCCCTCGGCACCAGCACCGCCGCGGCGGTCATCGGCGCGGTGCTGGCCACCTACACCGTCGACTTCGAGGGCGTCCCGGTCCCGACGACGACCGGATTCACTCTGTCGCTGATCCTCGGCGGTGCCGCCGCGATCGTCGCGCTCGTGGTCGCGCTCTTCATCCCGCGCCATCACGCGCCCGAGGAGCGGCATCCGTCCCTCCGAGAGTGACCCGACCGACGCGGCCGGCTGACCCGGCCGCGTCGCGTGAGGCCTGAGCGCGTCGCGACGTAGCCGGGTCAGCCGCGCAGGCTCGCGAGACGTCGCGAGCCGGGCGCGAGGCGCTCGGCGACGGCCACCGCGGACAGGATGGCGCTCTCGTGCGAGTCGGCGTCGGCGGTGTAGAGCCCGGCGAGCGAGATCCCGTGGCGCCCCTGGAGGGGGCGCAGCCGCCGCTGCGCGTCGAAGTAGGCGGTGTCGATCAGGCCGTGCTCGTAGGTCGCGGTGGCATGGAGGGGCTCCGGGAGGACCTCGTCGTACGTGACCCAGCTCTTGAAGACCGGGAGCCCGCGCGCCGGATCCCAGATCGACAGCGAGCTGTGCGCGGCGTCCGCGCGGATGTTCACCACCGACCACGCCGCCTCGTCCCGCGGCATCAGCCGCCGATCGCCGTGGATGGCGATCGTCGTCGAGAAGTAGTCGAACCTCGCGAGCTGCCGCGTCAGCTCGTCCAGTTCGGGATGGTGCGCAAGCAGCAGATGGGCGTGGCGGGCGCTGCACGCGAACACGAGATGGTCGAACGGATGCCGCACCCCGCCCGCCTCGATCTCCAGAGTGCCGTCGCCGTCCTTCGTGACCGACTCGACCGGCGAACCGGCGTGCAGCGTCGCCCGCTCGAGGGAGCCGATGAGGGCGTCGACATAGACGCGCAGTCCGCCCGGGATCTGGCTCTGCACCGGCGGCCGAAGACCCCTCGGGAGGTTGGCCCCGAGGTAGTAGAGCGCGTTGTAGGCCGAGAAGCGGCGGAAGTCGGCGAGGTCGACGCACCAGAACGCGAGGAGCAGCGGGAGCAGGAACCCGTCGACGAACGACCGAGGCAGCCGCTTGCGCTCGAGGTACTCCGCGATGGTGACGGTGGTGTCGTGCTCGGCGAGGAACGCCGGGATCTCCGCCAGGAACGACCGGAAGCGCAGCAGCCGGCCGATCGCGTCGGGACCGAGCGACGACCACACGGGACGCCCCGCGCGGAACGGCGGCATCGCGGTCGGCCCGGTGCCGTCGCCGCCGACCACGGTGAGGGTCGCCGGGTACGACTCGCGGCAGACCCCGAGCGCATCGAGCAGCCGGTTGAAGGTCGCGTAGGCCGCGCTCGGCGCGAAGAACTGGAAGCCGGCGTCGACGGCGAACCGCTGCCCGTCGACCTCGATGTCGACCGTGTGCGCATGCCCGCCGAAGCGGTCGTCCCTCTCGAACAGCGTCACCTCGTGATCGCGCTCCAGCAGCCACGCGGTCGCGAGTCCCGCCGCTCCCCCGCCGATGATCCCGATCCGCATGTGGCAGCCGTCCTGTGAGGGGTCGTCCTCAGACTAGGGCCCCGAGGTGGGTCTATCGGCTCGTGCGCCCGGTCGCTAGCCTGACGTGAACCGGGGCGACGGGAGCGGGCGATGAGCGGGCGTGATCAGGGCTTTCAGGACGACGACAGGACTCGACCGGGCCGTGGCGAGCCCGAGCAGGTGCCCGTAGGGCCGCCGGACGGCGCGACGGCGGCGGGCGACGCCACGCGGACCGGCACCGTCGCCGCGGCGAGCGGCACGGACGCGGCGGGAACCACGGCGGCAGACGACGGTGCCGACCACGATGCCCGGTTCTTCGGACAGCCCTGGGCGCTCGCGCACATCTTCGGCGTCGAGATGTGGGAGCGGTTCAGCTTCTATGGCATGCAGGGCATCCTGCTCATCTACATGTACTACTCCGTCGCGGACGGCGGGCTCGGCATTCCCGAGGCGACGGCCACCGGCATCGTCGGCGCCTACGGCGGCACGGTCTACCTGTCGACGATCCTGGGCGCGTGGGTCGCCGACCGCCTGCTCGGCTCGGAGCGGGTCCTGTTCTTCAGCGCCTGGGTGATCATGGCCGGTCACATCGCGCTCGCGCTGCTCCCGAGCGTGTGGGGGCTCGGCGTCGGCCTCATCCTCGTCGCCGTCGGATCGGGCGGCCTGAAGGCGAACGCGACCGCGGTCGTGGGCACGCTCTACTCCGAGAAGGACCCGCGCCGCGATGCGGGCTTCTCGCTGTTCTACCTCGGCATCAACCTGGGTGCGTTCCTCGGGCCGATCGTCACCGGCTTCCTGCAGAGCAACGTCGGGTTCCACTGGGGCTTCGGCGCCGCCGCGGTCGGCATGGCGATCGGCCTCCTCCAGTACTCGTTCGGGCGCAAGCAGCTGCCGGCCTCATCGCGCGTCGTGGCGAACCCGCTGCCCGCCAACCGCCGCGGCGTGATGATCGGCATCGGCGTCGCCGGACTGCTGCTCATCGTGGTGCTCGTGCTGACGGGCGTGATCCGTGCCGACAACCTCGCCGGCATCGTGATCCTCGTCACGCTCGTCGCGGCGATCGCCTACTTCTCCGTCATCATCTCCTCGCGCGCCATCACCGCCGACGATCGTTCGCGTGTCATCGGCTTCATCCCGCTGTTCATCGTGAACGTCGGATTCTGGTCGCTGTACCAGCAGCAGTTCACGGTGCTGACGATCTACTCCGACAAGCAGCTCGACCGGACGATCCTCGGCTGGGAGATGCCGGTGTCGTGGGTGAACTCGATCAACCCGATCTTCGTCATCATCCTCTCCGGCGTCTTCGCGGCGATCTGGACGAAGCTCGGCACACGCGCCCCCTCGGCCCCGGTGAAGTTCTCGCTCGGCGCGATGATCATGGGCGTCGCCTTCCTGCTGTTCCTGCCGTGGGCGAACGGTGCGCCGAACTCCACGCCGCTCCTGGCGATCGTCCTGATCCTCCTGGTGTTCACGATCGCCGAGCTGTTCATCTCGCCCCCGGGGCTGTCGGTGACCACGAAGCTCGCGCCTCAGCGGTTCCACACCCAGATGGTCGCGCTGTACTTCCTCTCGATCGCCCTCGGCACCGCGATCGCCGGCTGGCTCGCGCAGTTCTACGACCCCGAGAACGAGGTGCCGTACTTCACGATCCTCGGCGGCATCGCCATCGTGCTCGGCCTCGCGCTCCTCGCCGCCGCCAAGCCGGTGCTGAAGATGATGCGCGGCGTGCGATAGTCACCGCACCGGTATCAATGCCATCGATGCCCTGGATAACCGCATCGCTCTTCGCTGATCTCCCCGCTCGGCCTTCAATGAAGGTGAGTCAAAGGAGATTCAATGACGAAGCCCAACCTCGAGGTCGCCCCGACGCCGACCCGACGCGCCGGAGCCTGGCAGGCCGCCCTCCTGCTGGCCGGCAGCTGCATGCCCGTGATGGGGTCGGTCCTCATCACTCCTGTCCTGCCCCAGCTCTCGGCCCACTTCGCCGACGAGCCGGGTGCGGACGTGCTGGTGCCGATGATCGTCGCCATCCCGGCGCTGATGATCGCGCTGTTCGCACCGTTCGCCGGGCAGATCATCGACCGCACCGGCCGCAAGACGCTGCTGGTCGTGGCGATGTTCGCCTACGCCGTGGCCGGCACCGTGCCGGCATGGCTCGACAACCTGACCGGCATCCTCATCAGCCGCGCTTTCGTGGGGCTCTTCGAGGCGGCCATCATGACGGTCTGCACGACGCTCATCGTGGACTACTTCCACGAGGAGAACCGCCGCAACCGGTACCTCAGCCTGCAGACGGTCGCCACGACCCTCGGTGCGACGGTGTTCATCGCGGTCGGCGGTGCGGTCGGCTCGGCCGGCTGGCACGCGCCGTTCTGGATCTACGCGATCGCGATCCCGATCGCCGTGGCCATGGTGTTCTCGCTGTGGGAGCCGGGTCGAGGCGACTCGACCGACCTCCATGTGCCGACCGGCGAGAAGGCGCGCGTGCCGTGGCGCATCCTCGGACTGCCGCTCGTGGTCACGCTCTTCGGCGGCTTCACGTTCTACGTCATGATCATCGAGGTCAGCTACCTCGTCGTGGGCACGGGCGTCGCCGCCGATGACACCGCCACGATCGGCCTGGTCGCGGCGATCGCATCGCTCGCCACCGCCGCCGGCGCCTTCACGTTCCCCCGCATCGCGAAGGCGGGCACGCGGCTCCAGCTGCCGCTGGCGTTCGGGCTCCAGGCCGCCGGCATGATCATCGTGTGGCTGTTCGGCGGCTTCGCCGGGGTGCTGATCGGCGCGATCGTCGCGGGCTACGGCTCCGGCATCCTGCTGCCCTCGCTCGTCACGTGGGTCGTCTCGCGCACCCGGTTCGAGGAGCGCGGTCGCGCGACCGGCTGGTGGACCGCCGCGTTCTTCTTCGGGCAGTTCGTCACGCCGCTCGTGATGGGCGCGCTCACCGCCGGCACCGGTGCGCCCCTGCCCGTCGCCGTGGGCATCGTCGGCATCTCCGCGGCGGTCGTCGCGGCGATCCTCGCGTTCGTCCTCCGCCGGCAGCAGCCGGCCCGGGTCGCAGCCGCCTGATCGACGCGAAAGGGCCGGATCGTCCGTGGACGATCCGGCCCTTTCGTTCGTGCTCCGAGGGGAGTTCGCCGTCGGCAGCGGAGACCGCGCCGACGGCAAACGGCTCAGGCGGAGCCGGATTCCCGGTGCCGCAGACGCGGACGCGGGCGTGCGGGCGGCACGTCCGGCGCCGGCACCGCAGCGCCGACGGTGCCGACGAGCTCGCCGATGCCCTCGACGACCATGCGCACCTCGTCGCCCTCCTGCAGCGGCGGCGGCACGAGGCCGCCGTTGCGGCCCCACAGCTCGCCGAGGCATCCGCCGTTGCCGACGGTGCCACTGCCCAGCACATCGCCCGGCACGACGCGCGAATTGCGCGACGCGTAGGCGACGAACTCGGGGAACGGCCAGCCGGCGTTCGACACCAGGTCCTCGCCGATGAGCTCGCCGTTGACGTAGACCTCGGCGCGGATCGCGATGAAGCCGTCGGCGTCGAGGTACGGCTCGAGCTCGTCGGCGGTGACGATCCACGGGCCGAGCGCCGTGCCGAAGTCCTTGCCCTTCGCGGGCCCGAGACGCACCTTCATCTCGCGGCCCTGCAGGTCGCGGGCCGACCAGTCGTTCATGATCGTGTACCCGAAGACGACGGATGCCGCGTCCTCGACGGTCAGGTTGCTCCAGCCGGTCTCCGAGCCCGGTCCCCCGGTCCCTGAGCCCCGTCCGCCGGTCCCTGAGCCCGCTCCGTCGGTCCCTGAGCCCGCTCCGCCGGTCCCTGAGCCTGTCGAAGGGCCCCCGATGACCACCGCGACCTCCAGCTCGAAGTCGAGCCGCTGGGTCACCGGAGGATGCAGCACGTCGCCGGGGCCGAGGATCGTGTGCGGGTTCGTGAAGTAGAACGTGGGGGCCTGGTACCACTCGTCGGCGACGTGGCTCTTGCCCTCGACACCGGCGCTCACGCCTTCGACGTGCTCCTCGAAGGCGACGAAGTCGCGGACCGATGCCGGCACCAGCGGCGCGAGCAGCCGCACCTCGGCGAGCGGGGCGCCGAGGTCGCCCTGCACGCTCGCGAAGGCCGCGTGCGCGGCATCCGCTCCTCCGGCGAGGATCTCGGCGACGGTGAGTCCGTCACGAAAGGCGACGACGCGATCGTCCACGACGAACCCCTCGCCGACGGTGCCGTCGTGACTCCAGCGGGCGATTCTCATTCGGGCGGTTCCTCTCCTGCGATGAAGGGATCAGGCATGGCAGTCCAGCGGCTGTGCGCCGTTGTACTCGTACATGTCCTGCCAGGCGGCGGGGATGTCGGGCTGCCCGCCCTCCGCCTCGGCGATCGCGCGATGGAGGTTTCCCACGATCCGCTCCTTCTCTGCGAGCCCGGCGAACCGGCCCAGGTCGAGCGTGCGCGCCGTCTCCAGCGGCGACAGCCCGCGAGCGCGGGCATCGGCCGCGGCGTCGATCAGGAACCGGAGGTAGTCCGCGACCGGAGCGAACAGCTCCGGTCCGCCGACCGGCCCGTGGCCGGGCACGACGATCTCGGCTTCCAGCGATGCCATCTGCTCGAGGGCGCGCAGCCAGCCGACGGGCGATCCAGACAGCGCAAATGGGGTGCCGCCGTGGAAGACGAGGTCTCCGGTGAAGAGCACCCGCTCGGCGGGAAGCCAGACGTACGAATCCCCCGTCGTGTGCGCGGGCGTGCCCGGATGACGCACCTCGATCCGGCGCCCCTCGGGCGCGATCGTCAGCGCGTCGTCGAACACGAGCGTCGGGATCCGCGGCGCGACATCGCCCTGCACGAACGGGGTGAAGATGTGCGGAGCCAGCCGGTGGGGCGCGCGCAGATCGTCGGCGACCCGGCGATGCGCGATGATCTCGGCGTCGGGCAGCAGGGAGGCGCCGTTGCAGTGATCGGGGTGGGAGTGCGTGAGGATGACCCGTCGGACGGGCGACGACGCGACCTCCTCGGCCGCCCCGAGGTACGCGCGCGTCCTCGCGGCCGTCGAGGTGACGTCGATGCTCGTCGCACCGCTCGCGTCGTCGACCAGCCCGGTGTTGTTGATCATCCACCCGCCGTCGGGCTGGACGTACGCCCAGACTCCCTCGGCGAGCCGCTGCAGCTGCGGGGCATCGGTCATGCGTCGGTCTCCTCGGCGAAGCGGGGCAGCGTGAGCAGGATGACGGTGGCGACCACCATCATGCTCGCCGCCGTGATGAGCGGGATGTCGTAGCTGCCCGTGGCATCGAACGCGAAGCCGGCGGTGACGGGACCGAAGGCGCTGCCGATCATGAAGACGCTGTACACGATGCTGTACAGGATGCCGAAGGCCCGGGGACCGAAGTACCGCGAGCTCAGGTACCCCATGAGGTCGATCTCGGCGCCGAATCCGATGCCGATGAGGAGGGCGGTCAGCGGGGCGAAGCTCGGGCCGGCCCACAGCAGGAGGAGGCAGCCGAACGCGGCGGCGAGGAAGAGGGGGACGGCGACATACGTGACGTAGAACCGGTCGAAGAGCCAGCCGATCAGAGGCCGGGCGATGACGGTCCCGACGCCGACCAGCGATGACAGGAACGCCGCCTGCACCGGGTCGACACCCGAGTCGATCAGCAGCGGCACGAAGTGCGGCACCATCGTGAGCAGCGCCCAGCCGAGCAGGAAGAACACCACGCAGAGGCTCCAGAACGCGCGGTTGCGCAGCGCGCCGGCGACGGTGAGCCCCGGCAGGGTGGAGCGATCGATCGCGGCGACGGCTGCCGGCGCACTCAGACGGGCGAAGAAGACGAGCACGAAGGGCAGCGCGCCGAGCACCGCCATCGTGAGGTAGGCCGCGCGCCAGCCGCTGTCGGCGATCACGATGCCCATGAGCGGCGGCAGGAACAGACCGGCCGCTCCGAGGCCGCCGGCGACGATGCCGAGCGCGATGCCGCGACGCCGGTCGAACTTCTCGACCACCGCCTTGGAGTACGTGACGGCCGACGTGCCGGCGCCCAGGACTCCGGCGAGCGCGTAGAACGCGAGGAACGTCGCGAGATTCGAGGTGAACAGGCCGATCATGACCAGCATGAGCACGAAGAGCGGAATCGAGACGAGGGCGACGCGCTTGACGCCGAGCCGATCCAGGAATCGCCCCACGAAGGGAAGGGCTGCCGCGAGTCCGAGCGAGCTCACCAGCGAGGCGAGGTTGATCTCGCCGCGTCCCCAGCCGAATTCGGCCTGCAGCGGCACCACCATGGTGCCCAGGATGTAGCCGAGCGAGCTGAGTCCCACGCCGGCGCCGATCGTGCTGAACACGAGGGTCGGCCACGCGCGGCGGAACTCGCCGGACGGCGCCGTGGGGGCGGCGGTGCGCGAGGTGGTGGTGTCGGCCATGAGTGTGTTGCTTCCTTCCAGGTGATGTCGGATGCCGCCGCGCGGGGATCGCGGCGATCCACTGTCTGCAGGGGTTCGGTTACGCGGGTACGCGTGCGGCCAGCAGCGCCGCGGCGTTGCCGGCGAGGATGCGGTCGGCGACCTCGGACGGCAGGCCGGCGTCGCGGACGAAGGCGACCGGATCGTCGAGGCCCATGTCGAACGGGAAGTCGCTGCCGAGCAGCACCCGCTCGGCGCCGGCGACGTCGATGAGGTGCCGCAGCGCCGCCGGGTCGTGCACGACGGTGTCGAACCAGAGCTTCTTGAGGTAGCTCGACGGCTCGTGCGCGCAGCGCTGCGCCTCGGGCCGCACGCGCCACGCACGGTCGGAGCGGCCGATCGCGAAGGGCAGGTAGCCGCCGCCGTGCGCGGCGACCAGCGTGAGCCCGGGGTGCCGGTCGAGCACGCCCGCGAAGATCAGGTGCGAGAGGGCGACGGCGTTCTCGGTGGGCTGACCCACCGTGTTGGACAGGTAGAACCGGTCGAGCCGTTCGTCGAGCGAGCAGCCGAACGGGTGCAGGAAGACGATCGCGCCCAGCTCCGCGGCGCGGGCCCAGAACGGCTCGAGCCGCTCGTCCGACAGCTCGACGTCTCCCGCGAAAGACGAGATCTCGACGCCCGCGAGGCCCCGACCGAGCACCGCGTCGTCGAGGCACTCGACGATGCGCTCCGGGTGCTGCAGCGGCACGAGCCCGAGCCCGGTGAGGCGGTCGGGTGCCTGTGCGACGTGCGCGGCGACCAGCCGGTTCGCCTCGTTGGCCGCCCAGACCGCGAGGCCCTCCGGCGCCCACGGGTAGAAGTGGTTCGGCGAGGCGCTCACCCACTGCCGGCCCACGCCCTGGGCGTCCATCGCGGCCAGCCGCTCGGACACCTGCGTCAGCTTGGGCACGCGCGACCCCACCATCGGGCCCGACACCGCCAGGCTCTCGGCGCCGTTGCGGACGAGCTCGAGTGCGGCCGCCTCCTTCACGAGCTCGGGCACCCGCGCCTCGACCTCGGCGTGGAGCGACGGCAGCAGCAGGTGCGCGTGCACGTCGGTCACGGCATCCTCGTTGACTCCCCCGCTCATGCCGGCTGGGCCATCTGCTGCGCGATGCCGAAGATGAGTCCGCCGGCGTCCGCATCCCGGTTGTGGTCGAGCTGCCACTGGCCGAGCTGGACGGATGCCTCGACCACCGCGGTCGCACGCGGAATGCGACGGGCATGGAACTCGGCCCACAGCGCCTCGTCGACGGCATCCTTCGTCGTGAGCAGCTCGGTCAGCACGTGGGCGTCTTCGAGCCCCTGCGCCGCCCCCTGCGCGATCGTCGGCGGGCACGAGTGGGCGGCGTCGCCGATGATGACGACCCTGCCGCGGTTCCACGGCGCGGGCACCACGTGCTGCGTGAACCACGTGTAGTGCGCGCGGGCGCCGCCTTCGAGGTCGGCGCGGATGTCGTTCCACGGCCCGTCGTACGCGCGGGACTCCTCGAGCATGATGCGCGTGGCCTCCTCATCCGACACGCCGAAGCGGTCCTGGGCGTCCTCGACGAGGAACGCGTACATGGTGTCCTCGCCGGTCGGCGTGTAGCCGGCGATGTACACCGGCCCGCCGTAGTACAGCTCGGTGCGCACCACCTCCGCCGGGCGCGACACGAACGCCCGCCAGATGCCCATGCCGGTCGGCTGCGGCTTCGTCTCGATCCCGACGAGCTCGCGCACCGCCGAGTGCAGACCGTCGGCGCCGACGAGCAGGTCGTAGGTCCCGACCGACTCGTCGTTCACGAACACCTCGACCCCCTCGGGCCGCTGCTCGAGGCCGGTGAGCGGGGCGCCGAAGCGCAGGTGCGCACCGGCGGCGCTCGCGTGCTCCAGCAGGATGCGGGTCAGCTCGCGCCGCGGCATCCCCATCGCCGCCGGGTAGTCCGGCCCGCCGGTCTTGACGTCGGGGAGCTCGGCGACGACCGGCGCGCCCGGCCCGGGCGCGCGCAGGTGCAGACCCTCGAAGGGGTAGCCGGCGTGCTGGATGTCGTCCCACGCGCCGAGTGCGTCGAACACGCGCAGGGCGTTGCCCTGCAGCGAGATGCCCGACCCGAGCGCCGACGGCTCGGGCTTGGCCTCGAAGACGTCGACCTCGACGCCGGCCTTCGCGAGCTGGATGGCGGTGGCCAGACCCGCGACGCCGGTGCCGGCGATCGCGACCTTGCGGACTGCGGTCATTTTCAGAACCTCCCTGTTCTGTGAGCTGAGATGGTGGCGGATGCCTAGCTGACGGCGACGGGATCCGCGACGCAGCGGACCACCTGGGCGCCCAGGCCCGCGATGGTTCCCGTCATGACGTCGCCGTCGCGGAGGAATCGCTTCCAGTGCTGGCCGTTGCCCGCCGGGCTGCCGGTGAGCAGGATGTCGCCCGGCAGCAGGGGCATGGTCTGCGAGGCGCCGGAGACGAGCGCCGGGATGTCGAACAGCAGGTCGCTGGTCGAGGCATCCTGCATGACATCGCCGTTGAGCTCCAGCCGCACGGCGAGGTCGGAGCCGTCGATGAAGGCCGCGGGCACCAGGAACGGCCCCGTGGGCAGGAAGCCGGGGGCGTTCTTCGCGCGGTACCAGTCGGTGCCGATCTCCTTCATGTCCTTGCGGAACACCAGGTCCCGCGTGGTGATGTCGTTGGCGATCGTGTACCCCGCGACGTGGCCGAGAGCGTCCTCGCGCGAGACGCGGAACGCCTCGCGGCCGATCACGACGGCGAGTTCGAGCTCCCAGTCGTGCACGTCGCTGTAGGCGGGGAGCGCGAGCGGCACGTCGTCGCCGACCACGCACGCGGGCAGGCCGATGAAGAAGTACGGCTCGCCGTTCGCGGCACGGTCGTCCATCATCTTCGCCGCGGACTCCCGCGCCTCCTCGGGCGTGCGATCGGAGTTGTTCGTGAGCCCCGCCGCCACCAGCTCGATCACGTGCTGCCGGTAGTTGGCGCCCGTCTGCAGCACCTGGCGCGGCTCGACCGGCGCCGTCAGCGTGACGTCGGCCAGCGGCATCCACCCGCCGTCGGCGTTCTTCGCGAGCGTCGCCAGCCGGTCCCAGTCGGGAGCGGCGAGGAAGGCGTTGAGGCCCGGCGCACCGAGGTCGTCGGAGGTGAGCGGGCGGATGCGGTCGCCGGCCACGAGGCCCAGGCGCACGCCACCCTCCTCCCGGTAGCGGGCGAGGGCGAAGGGGGCTTCGGGTCCGGTCGACGTCGTCGTCATGTCTGCTTCCTGGTGGATCGAATGGTGCGGCCGGGGCGGCGCGATCGGCCGCGCCGCCCCGGCCGGGTCTCAGCCCTGGCCGTGCTTGGCGTAGGGATTGAGCAGTGCGTCCTTGATCTCGTCGGGGACGCCCTCCTCGGTGGCCGACGGGCCGTCTGCGGACGGGAACGACTCCGTCATCGACATCGGCATCGTGCTGTTGCGGTAGAAGTTGTTGGAGCCCTGCGACGGCCGCCAGGTGTTGGGCTCCCAGTCCGGCACGTAGTTGCGGTAGCCGCCGGTGTTCAGCTCGATGCGCAGGCTCGAGGGCTCCCGGTAGTACAGGAAGTTCTGCTCGCCGATGCCGTGGATCGACGGGCCGTACTCGATCGGGTAGCCGTTCTCGCCCAGCACGTCGGCCGCGATGAGCAGTTCCTCACGGGTGTCTACCCAGAAGGCGTAGTGGTTGATGCGTCCGGCGCGGCTCGAGCCGTCGAGCACGACGCCGAGGTCGTGCGACTTCTCGTTCGTGGTGAGCACCGAGAACACCGAGATCGGGGCCTCGTCGAGGACGGTGCGGGCCATGATGCGGAAGCCGAGCACGTCGTTGTACCAGGCCGCGAACGCGTCGACGTCGCTGCACGCGATGGTGACGTGGTCGAGCTGGCGCGGCGCGCCGGCGACCTTGCTGCGCCGTGACGGACGGTCGGGGTAGATCGAGGCGGACTCGCCCTCGAGCGCGTTCGCGTCGGTGGCGTGGTGGCGCGTGACGTCCCAGTGGAGCGTCATCGAGTGACCCCACGGGCCCCTGAAGCGGTACGCGCGGCCGATCTGCGGCACGTCGTCGAGCCACTCGCCTGCGACGCCCGCGGCCTCGATCCGGCGGGCGGCCTCGTCGAGCGCCTCGGCGCTCGAGGTGCGCCAGGCCATCGTGTCGAGGGCCGGCTCGTCGCCGGGCACGACCACCACCGAGTAGGCGTAGTAGTCACCCCAGCAGCGCAGGTAGACGGCGCCGTCGATGCGGTCGACCTCGACGAGACCGACCTGGTTCTTGTAGAACTCGACGGATGCCTCGACGTCCGGCGACGTGATCGCCACATACGACAGGTGAGACAGGAGTTTGATCATCTTCGATCCCTTCAACGACTTCGGTGTTCCCGTGGACCACTCTCGCCGCGGCTAGCTCATCCAGCAACGCGATATCGACTATCCCCCGCATAAATCTCGTGGATACACTGATCGCAGCATCCCGAACCGAAGGAACACATCGCCGTGTCCGACCGACCGCTGCTCTCCCGCCTGGATCTCAACCTGCTCGTCGCCCTCGACGCGCTCCTCACCGAGCGCAGCGTGACGCGCGCGGCGGAGCGCCTGCACCTCAGTCAGCCCGCGCTGAGCGCGTCCCTCGCGCGCCTGCGCACCCACTTCAACGACCCGATCCTCGCGCGACGCGGCAACACCTACGAGCTGACCCCGTTCGCCCTGCATCTCGCCGACCACACGACGGCGGCACTGGAAGCCGCGCGCCGGGTGTTCGAGAGCCAGGCGACGTGGTCGCCGGAGGAGTCCACGCGCGAGTTCGCGATCTACGGCTCGGACTACGGCTTCGTGACGGTCGGCAACGTGGTGTCGAGGCTGGCCGAAGAGCGCGCCCCCGGCGTGCGCTTCCGCTTCATGCTGCACAACCCCGCGATCGTCGACGACGCGGCCGCGCGCCTGCGCTCGGTCGACGGCATCATCATCCCGCACGGGCCACTGTCGGAACTGCCCTACGCCGACCTCTGGCACGACGACTGGGTGGCGATCGTGGCGGATTCCAACGACGCCGTGGGCGACGTCCTCACCCGGGAGCAGCTCGGCGAGCTGCCCTGGGCGATGACGTATCAGTCGCGTTCCGCCTTCACGTCGGCGGCCCGGCAGGTGCAGCAGCTCGGCATCGAACCGCGCATCGAGGTCGTCGTCGAGAGCTTCCTCTCCATGACGCACTTCATCGTCGGCACGTCGCGCGTCGCCATCATCCAGGCCGCCATCGCGCCCCTGGCCCTGCGCGCCGGCGGCGTGCGCGTGGTGGGGCTGCCGTTCGATCCGACGCCTTTGACCAACGCGCTGTGGTGGCACCCGGTGCACGGCCGCGATCCCGAGCACGCCTGGATGCGCGATCTCTTCGTCGAGGCGGGACGGATCGTGGATGCCGGAGCCCACGTCCACGCCCAGGCCGGGACGTAGGCGGCGGGGTCGGTCGCCTGGGGCGCGGGTCGGCCGCGTGCGGGGTCGGTCGCCTGCGGGGTCGGTCGCCTGCGGGGTCGGTGAGCCGGCCGAGGGGTCAGTCGCGCGCCGCGGCGAGCCGGCGCCCGGCGAGCACCACGCCGAGTGCGCCGAATAGCGCGGCGACGACCATCGCCGCGGCCGAGACCGCGGTCGTGACGGTCGGCGACGTCTCGCCTCCGACGACCCCGCCGAGCCACGGCCCCGCGGCGATGCCGACGTTGAACAGCACGACGATCCCGGCGCTGGCGAGCGTGCGGGTGCGTTCGGTGGCGATCCGCATGAGCGTCGTCTGCAGCAGCGGGAAGAGCGCCCCGATCGCGAAGCCCCACACGAGGAGGGCGCCGATCACGACCGCGAGCACCCCCGCGGCGAGGGTGAGCATCGTGAACGCGAGGGCGAACGCGATCAGGATGACCACCAGCGAGCTGCGGGGGAAGCGGTCGGCCAGGAAGCCGGCCGCCACCACGCCGCCCATGCCCGCGATGCCGTAGGCGAACAGCACTCCCGCCACCCAGGCGGAATCGACGGAGGCCGAGACATCCAGGTAGGGCCTGATGTAGGTGAACGAGGCGAACTGCGCCACCGCGATGAGGATCGCCGACGCCCCGAAGGCGATCAGTGCCGGCAGCGACGGGTCGCGCCAGAAGCCGGCCGCTCGCGCCGACGCCGACGCCGGCTCGGGCACGTACCGCGGCATCCCGCGCATGACCACGACTCCGAGGATCAGCGCGATGGCCCCGAGCACGGCGAAGGCTGCCCGCCAGCCGAGGCCCTGAGCCAGGAGTGTCGCCGCGGGAAGCCCGGCGACCGTCGCCGCCGTGCCGCCGGCCGTGACGAGCGCCAGCCCGCGGCCGAGGTGCGAGGGCGCCAGCAGCGCGCTCGCGTAGACGATGACCACGGCCCAGAACACGCCGTGCGCCATCGCCGAAGCGATGCGCATGGCGAAGGCGAAGCCGTACGACGGCGCGAGGGCCGTCGCCAGCGTCGCGAGCGCGAACACGCCGAGGGACACGCCGACCACCAGGCGCCGGTCGACCCGCGACACCGTCTTTGCCAGCGGGATGCTCGTGACGATGACGGTGAGCGCCCAGATCGAGATGAGCAGGCCGATTTGCATCGGCGAGACACCGAGGTCGGCCGACATCTCGGGCATGAGCCCCGCGGGCAGCGACTCGGCCGTCACCGTGACGAGCACTCCGAGGCTCAGGATGAGGAGGGAGCGGAGCGGAAGGCGAGCAGGCGCGGACGTCGCCGCAGATGCGGGAGGGAGAGCGACGGATGCCGTGGACGTGGTCATGCACCGAGGCTAAACTTTGACATCAATGTCAATGTCAAGCTTTCGCGCGACAGAAACCGACGAGGGGGCAGGACGACGTGAAGATCGGCGAACTGGCGGAGCGCACCGGCATCCCCCCGCGGATGCTGCGGTACTACGAAGAGCAGGGTCTGCTGGTCTCGGAGCGGTCGGCGAACGGCTACCGCTCGTACGACGAGGCGGACGTCGAGCGCGCCACCCGCGCCCGCGGCCTCGTGCAGGCGGGCCTCACGACGCGCCTCGCGAAAGTGGTGCTCGACGTCGAGCGCCAATGCGCCATGGCTCAGCCGACGTGCTCGCGGGAGCTGGCCGAGATGCTGGCGACCGAGCTCGCCGCCCTCGACGAGCGCCTCGCCTGCCTCACGAAGAGCCGCGACGCCGTCGCCGAGTACCTCGCACTCACCCGCAACGGCGACCTGTTGCGCGCCGTCGGCGCGGCGTAGCGGCATCCGCCATCGCACGCGGGGCCGCTGCCGACGCGGTGCCGCGGCATCCTTCCCCGCCGCCCCTGCGAACCGCGCCCGTCACGACACGGCAGAATCGAACAATGGCTGCCTCCCCGCATCTCAAGCCCGACCACGCCTGCCTCATCGTGCACGGCAGTGACCGCCCGGGGATCGTCGCGGCGGTGTCGGCGATGATCACGCGCATCGGCGGCAACATCGTCGCGTTCGACCAGTACTCCGACGACCCGACCGGGGGCGCGTACTTCCAGCGCGTGGTGTTCCACCGCCCCGGCTTCGCGGCCGACCGCCCCGCCATCGAGGGCGAGATCGCGCAGACGCTCGCCGGATTCGAGCTGGAGTGGTCGCTCACCGACCAGTCGGTGCCGAAGCGCATGGCGATCCTCGCCTCCCAGCAGGACCACTGCCTGCTCGACCTGCTCTGGCGACACCGTCGGGGCGATCTGCCCGTCACGATCCCGATGGTGATCTCGAACCACACCACCTCCGCCGAGGACGTCCGCTCCTTCGGCGTGCCGTTCTTCCACGTGCCCAGCACCCCCGGACCCGACAAGTCGGCCTCCGAGGCGAAGATCCTCGAACTGCTCAAGGGGAACGTCGATGTCGTCGTGCTCGCCCGCTACATGCAGATCCTGTCGGGCGACTTCCTGTCGCAGCTGGGCGTGCCGGTGATCAACATCCACCACTCCTTCCTGCCCGCCTTCATCGGCGCCGAGCCCTACAAGAAGGCCAAGGAGCGCGGCGTCAAGCTCATCGGCGCGACGTCCCACTACGTCACCGACGACCTCGACGAGGGTCCGATCATCGAGCAGGACACCGTGCGGGTGACCCACGCCGACTCCGCCGCCGAGCTCGCCCGTCGCGGCGCCGATGTCGAGCGCCAGGTGCTCTCGCGCGCCGTGCTGTGGCACGCCGAGGACCGCGTCATCCGTCACGGCAACCACACGATCGTCTTCTGAGACGGATGCCGCGGCCGCCCGCGCCGGCCCGCAGGTCGACGTCGACGTCGACGTCGACGTCGACGTCGACGTCGAGGATTCAGGAGACACGCCGCGGCTTCGGCCCTGCGGGCGCGCGACGACGCCGGAGTTCCTGAATCCTCGACGGCGCGCGCGACCGCGTGGCCGCTGGCAGGATGAGCCTATGACGCACAATCCCTGGGCCACCGCCCTCTGGGTCGGCGGCGGGCTGTCGCTCGTGAGCGCGTTCATGCTGACCGTCGTGACCTGGCAGCTGACGGACTACTCCACCTACGACGCAGCCGGCGTGGCGTCGATCGAGGGCTGGGTGCGCCTGCTCGTGGGTGTCGCGGCGGTCACCACAACGGGCGCGGTGGTGCTGAACGGCATCGAAAGGATGCTGCGACGCCGGGACGCTGTCGCAGTCGACGCTCCTCCCACCGGCCTGGAGCGCAACGCCCGCTAGACCAGGCGCAGCTCGGCGTCGATGGCCGCCGCGGTCTGCTGCAGCGGCGGCAGGTACTGCGCGAGGACGTGGTCGACGCTGTCGCGGGTGGCGCTCGTCGAGACGTTGACGGCCGCGACCACGTCCCCCCGACGATCGTGCAGCGGCACGGCCACCGAGCGAAGCCCGGGCTCCAGTTCCCCGTCCACCAGCGCCCACCCCTGCTCCGCCACCCGCGCGAGCTCGTCGCGCAGCGCGCTGGCGTTCGTGAGGGTGCGGTCGGTGAGGGCGGGGAGAGCGGATGCCGCGAGCAGCGCGTCGCGCTCGGCAGCCGGCATCCCGGCCAGCAGCGCGCGTCCCATCGACGTCGCGAAGGCGGGGAACCGCGTGCCGATCGTGATGCGCACGCTCATGATGCGGCGAGTCGGCACGCGAGCGATGTACACGATCTCCTCGCCGTCGAGCACAGCCGCCGACACGCTCTCGTCGACCTCGCGCGAGAGCCGCTCGAGGTGCGGCTGCACGATCTCGGGGATCGACAGCGCCGAGAGGTAGCTGAAGCCCAGTTCGAGCACCCGCGGCGTCAGGGCGAAGAGCCGGTCACGCCCGCGGACGTAGCCCAGCTCCTCGAGAGTGCGGAGGAACCGGCCGGCCGCCGCGCGCGTGATGTCGGCGCGTCGCGCGACCTCGCTCAGCGTGAGCTCCGGATGGTCGGCATCGAACGCGCGGATGACGGCGAGCCCCCGCGCGAGGGACTGTACGGTGTCCCTGCTCGGGGCCGGCTCGCCGCGGCGCTCGGCCGTGGTGGGCTCGTCGCTGGTCGCGGTCACCGGCTCACCCTACCGACCGGTGCGCGGGTCACCGCTCCAGGACGACGGCGAGGCCCTGCCCGACGCCGATGCAGATGGCGGCGACGGCCACACCGCCGCCGCGCCGACGCAGCTCGTGCGCGGCGTGGCCGATGATGCGTCCGCCGGAGGCGCCGAGCGGGTGGCCGATCGCGAGTGCGCCGCCGTGCACGTTGAGCTTGTCGGGATCTAGCTCGGGCCAGCCGGCCAGGCAGGCGAGCGACTGCGACGCGAACGCCTCGTTGAGCTCGACGAAGTCGACGTCGGCCCACGCGCGACCGGCCCGCGCCAGCGCCTTGTTCGCGGCCTCGATCGGCGCGATCGGGAACTGGTCGGGATCGACGCCGTGGGCGGCGCGCGCGGTGATGCGGGCGAGCGGCTCGCCGGGCAGCGCGCCCTCGCGCGCGAGGAGCACGGCGGACGCCCCGTCATTGATCGGCGAGGAGTTGCCGGCCGTGACCGTTCCCTCGCCGTCGGCGGCGAACAGGGCCTTGAGCCCCGCGAGCTTCTCGACCGAGGTGTCGTCGCGGATGCCCTCGTCGCGGGCCAGCTCCGCCCCCGGAACCTGCACGATCTCGCCGTCGTAGTGCCCGGCCGCCCATGCCTCGGCGGCGAGCCGGTGCGAGCGCACGGCGAACTCGTCCTGCGCTGCGCGCGAGATGCCCCACTCACGCGCGATGAGCTCCGCGGACTCGCCGTTCGAGATCGTCCAGTGCTTCGGCAGCTTCGGGTTGGTCATGCGCCACCCGATCGACGTGTTCCACATCGTCTGGTTGCCCACGCTCGGCCACGGCCGCGGCGACTTCTCGACCACGTACGGCGCGCGGCTCATCGATTCGACACCCCCCGCGAGCACGATGTCGGTGTCGCCGGCCTCGATCGCGCGCGAGCCCAGCACCACCGCCTCGACGGACGAGGCGCACAGGCGGTTCACGGTGACGCCCGTGACGGATGTCGGGAACCCGGCCAGCAGCGCGCCCATGCGCGCGACGTTGCGGTTGTCTTCGCCCGCCTGGTTCGCATCGCCGAAGATCACGTCGTCGATCCGGGCGGGGTCGAGGCCGGTGCGCTCGATCGTCGCCTTCATCACGATGGCGGCGAGGTCGTCGGGCCGCACGCCCGACAGGGCGCCGCCGGCGCGCCCGAACGGCGTGCGGACGGCGTCATAGATGTAGGTGGCCATGTCAGTTCTCCTCACGGATGCCGCGGGCCGCGGCATCCGCTGTCTCCGATGCATCGGTCAGTTCCAGTCCGGTGAGCTCTGCGAGAAGCTCGACGGTGTTGTCGCCGAACGCCTCGCGGACGGCGAACCCGTCGGGGGTGACGTCGAAGACGGCGTGGTCGGTGTAGACGCGAGTGACGCACTCGACGCCGGTGAGCGGGTACGTGCACGCCTCGACGAGCTTGGACTCCCCGCTCTTGGTGAGGAGGTCGGTCATGACGTAGACGTTCTTGGCGCCGATGGCGAGGTCCATGGCGCCGCCGACGGCGGGGATCGCGCCGGGCGCGCCGGTCGACCAGTTCGCGAGGTCGCCCGCCTGCGACACCTGGAAGGCGCCGAGCACGCACACGTCGAGGTGGCCGCCGCGCATCATGCCGAACGAGTCGGCGTGATGGAAGTACGCGGATCCGGCGAGCGCGGTGACCGGCTGCTTGCCGGCGTTGATGAGGTCGGGGTCGACCTCGCCGACGGCCGGCGACGGCCCCATGCCGAGCATCCCATTCTCGGTGTGCAGGATGATCTCCTGGTCCTGCGGCAGGTAGTCGGCGACGAGCGTCGGCGCCCCGATGCCGAGGTTGACGTACGAGCCCTCGGGGATGTCCTGCGCGATGCGCGCCGCGAGCTGCTGGCGCGTGATCCGCGTGGCGGACGTCGTGAATTCTGCGGCGCTCACTGGTCGCCCTCCGCTCCGGTCGCTGAGCCTGTCGACGCGTCCGCGAGGAGGCGCCCTTCGATGTCCACGCCGCCGACGAACGCGCCGTCGCGCAGCCACGCCCGCTCCCCCACGGCGACCACGCGGTCGACGAAGATGCCCGGGGTGACCACGGTCTCGGGATCGAGCGACCCGAGCGGCACGATCTCGTCGACCTGCACGATCGTGGTGGACGCGGCGGCGGCCATGATCGGACCGAAGTTGCGCGCCGTCTCGCGGTAGATGAGGTTGCCCCAGCGGTCACCGCGGTACGCGCTCACCAGCGCGACATCCGCCTTGATCGGATACTCGAGGGCGTACGTTCGCCCGTCGATCTCGCGGAGCTCCTTGCCCTCGGCCAGCTGCGTGCCGACGCCGGTCGGCGAGAAGAACGCGCCGATGCCCGCGCCCGCGGCGCGGATGCGCTCGGCGAGGTTGCCCTGCGGCACCAGCTCGAGCTCGATCTCACCGGCGCGGTACAAGCCGTCGAACACCCACGAGTCGTGCTGGCGCGGAAACGAGCACACGATCTTTCGCACGCGCTTCTTGGCGAGGAGGGCGGCCAGCCCCGTATCGCCGTTGCCCGCGTTGTTGTTGATGATCGTGAGGTCGCCGGCGCCCTGGGCGATAAGGGCGTCGATCAGCTCCACGGGCTGCCCCGCTCGCCCGAACCCGCCGATCATGATGGTCGCTCCGTCACGGATGCCGGCCACGGCGTCCTCGACGGAGCCCACGGTCTTGTCGATCATGCGATCCCCTTGTGTTCGCTCTGCGAACAGTCGTCCGTTCTGCGGCCAGTCTAGCGCACGACGCTCGGCTGCGGCATCCGTCCGGGTGCGCGACAAAAGCCGCAGGAGGCCGCACCCGGGGTTCGGGTGCGGCCTCCCGCAAGGCGCGATGCGGCCTGGGTCAGCGGCGTTCGCGGTCGCCGAGGAACTCGCCGGGCTTCGTCTGCACGAAGGCCGATCCGCTCTCGTCCAGCGACGCGGCCAGGCTGTTCATGAGCTCGGCCGACTGGCCGCCCCAGTGCCCGGTCTCGACGCGGTCCATGAGCGTCTCGATACCGGCCGCGATCTCCGCCGGCGTGAAGTTGCAGTGTCCGACGTGGTCGACGAAGTACTGACGGAGGAGGTTCCGGTCGCCTGCCGCGCGGACGTCCTCGGCGTACTCCTCCTCGACCTGCACGGGGGCGAGCACGTCGTCGAGGGTGTGGAGCGACAGCACGGGCATCTCGAGGTCGCCGGTCAGGCCCGACGACGCGCGGAGCGTCTCGACCGATCCCGGGTCCGCGACGACGTCGGCGGTCTGCGTCAGCGTCGCGAGGTCGGCGTTCAGGTCCAGGCCGGCCTGCCGGTACAGCTCTGCGACGAGTGCGCGGTCGGCCGACTGCGCGAAGAGCTTCTGGTAGTCGACGCCGACGTTCCACGTCGCGTTGCCGCCGGCGGTCGACTCGATGTCGAACCGCCCCGGGGTGACGAAGCCGATCGTGCCGATGAGCTGAGAGAAGAGCGCCTGCTGTGCCACGGCGGGATCGGTGGGTGCGTCTGCCGCGAGAACGCCGTCCGACAGGTGGAACAGGGCGGCGGCGAGGGCGACGCGCGCACGCCCCTCGGGCGTCTGCTGGCCGGCCTGCACCGCTGAGCTCAGTGCCGACGACGCCGCGAAGGCCTCGGGAAGCGTGGCGTAGCCCTCGATGTCGATGTCCTGCGCGGGCGCCAGCAGCTGGTCGATCGCGTGCGCGCCGTCGAGCTGGTAGTTGTTCAGGTCGACCCCGCCTTCCATGAGTCCGCACGTGGGCATGGCGCCCTCGACGACGTCTCCTGCGGATTCGGCGATCCTGCCTGTGACGAGGCCGCCCATCGAGGTGCCGTACGCGAGGATGTGCTCGGGGTCGAGCCCGGTCTGGTCCAGCATCGCGTCGAGCGACTGCAGCTGGTCGTCGACCGCCGTGGGAACCGCCCAGCCGCTCGCGGCGTACGACGAGCCGACGAGCGCGTAGCCCTGCTCGAGCAGCAGTGCCTTCGTCGCCTCATTGGGAGCGACGGATGCCGGATTCCCGGGTACGAACGAAGGCCGGTAGCCGTGGCTGTAGAGCAGCACGGTGCCGTTCCAGTCGGCGGGCACCGAGGCGAGCCAGGTCGTGCCGGTGGGGAGCGAACCGGAGTAATCGCCCGGAGTGGCTGCGACGGCGGCGGGGGCGACGAGACCGGCCGAGAGCAGCGCGCCGGCGGCGACCGCTGCGACTCCGAGGATGCGCGTGCGAACGTGCGGGGACATGGGGTGGTCCTTCCGTTGTCATCATCGACAGGGGCCCCGACGTCGGCGACGGAGCTAGGACCAATTATCAAGTTTCCTGATGATCAGTCAATGGACAGATCTCAGTCGGTGAGAGGCGGCGATTTCTCCAGCGCCCGCCGCGCGTCTTGCAGCCATCTGCCGAGGGCCGAGCGCTCGACCGACGACAGCCCCGCGAACGCCTCGGCCTCGATGCGGTCGACGTCGTCGCGGCATGCCGCGAGCAGCGCGGTGCCGGCCCGGGTGAGCGAGATCGTCATGCGGCGGCGGTTGTCGGCGTCGCGCGCACGCTCGATCAGTCCGGCCTCGGCCAGGGCCCGCACGATCCCCTCCATCGCCTGCGCCGACACGAAGGCATGGCGGGCGAGCTGAGCGGAGCTCATACCGGGATGCTGCTCCAGCACGGTGAGCGCCGTGTACTGGGTGACCGTGATGCCATGGGGTCGCACGACCGCGTCGAGGCGCCCGCGGACCGCCAGTTCGACCTGCTTCACCTGATAGAGGATGCGGGGCGCGTGCTCGGCCGTCATGCGGTCCCCGGGTCCGTCATGCGATGAAGCATAGAGGCTCCCACACGGGATCGACGTCCGGCGCGGTGCCGCGGCATCCGTTCGCCGGTCACGAAAGGTGCCTTCATGCCGGGCGCGGCGGCATGACGTGACCCGCGAACGGTCAGGCGGGCTCGGCGAAGACCTCGCTCGCGATGCGGAACGCCGTGTTCGCCGCCGGGACACCGGAGTACACGGCCGACTGCAGGATGATCTCGCGGATCTCGTCGACGGTCAGGCCGTTGCGCAGCCCCGCGCGCAGATGCATCGCGAGCTCTTCGTGGTGTCCGTGCGCGATCAGTGACGTGATCACCGCGACCGACCGCGACCGCCGATCGAGCCCCGGTCGCGACCAGACGTCGCCCCACGCGACGCGGGTGATGAAGTCCTGGAAGTCGGCGGTGAGCTCGGTGGTGCCGGCGATGGCCCGGTCGACGTGCGCGTCCGACAGCACCTCGCGCCGCACTGTCATCCCCTGGTCGTAGCGCTCCTCGTCGGTGAGGCCCTCCCCCTCGGGGCGGCTCATGCGGCACGCTCCCGGGCGACGGCGTCGAAGAACGCGCGCAGCGCCGCGGCGGTCGCCGCCGGGTCGTCCGCAGGAGGCAGGTGCGCGGCATCCGGAATCCCGATCGCCTCACCCCGCTGCACGCCGTCGGCGATCTCGCGAGCGGATGCCTCGGGCGTGACGCCGTCGTGATCGCCCCACACCGCGAGCACCGGGGTGGCGATCTCGCCGAGCCGGTCGCGCACGTCGAAGGCGGCGAGCGCCTCGCAGCACAGGGCGTAGCTCTCGTCGTCGGTGTTCTGCAGGACGTGCAGCATGCGCCCGGTCAGGTCGGGGTCGCGCGCGATGGTGTCCGGCGCGAACCAGCGCTGCGCCGAGCCGACGACGAGGCTCGACGTGCTCTGCGCCCGCACCTGGGCGGCGCGGTCGTGCCAGCCCTGCGGTGCGCCGATCGCCGCGCCGGAGCACAGGATGGCTGCCGCGCCGATCCGGTCGCCGTGGCGCAGCAGCAGCTCGAGGCCGACGCAGCCGCCGAGGGACACGCCGGCGTAGAGGAACGGCCCGTCGATCGCCGCAGCGACGGCCTCGGCGAGGTCCGCCATCGTGAACGGCTCCGTCGCCGCCGGCGCCGTGCCGTGGCCCGGCAGGTTCCACGCGACGACGCGATAGTGCTCGGCGAGCGTCGGGATCACGCGCTCCCACAGCATCGTCGAGGTGCCGAGCGACGGGCCGAGCACGAGCGTCGGCGCGTCGGCGGCTGCGCCGGTTCCGGCGCCCGCGCTGATTCCGGTGTCCGCATCGTGTCGGACGCCTGCGCCGGTTCCGGCGCCCGAGCCGGTTCCGGCGGCGGCGCCACTCCCGGTCCCTGAGCTTGTCGAAGGGCCGACGGGCGCGCTGACCGCGATGGGGGGAAGGGTCACGGGTTCTCCTCCTGGTCCGAGAGCGGCGTTCGGGGCGCGTCGTGCCCGCTTGGGGCGTGCGCCGCGCGCCCCGAACGCACGTCGTGCGCCCCGAACCGGGGTCCGGCGTCGAAGCCCGACCGGCCGGAAGGCCTGACGGCGTCGTCGACGAGCGCTCCAGCGAGGCCGGTGTAGTTCGCAGGGTCGAGCAGGTCGGCGACGAACGCCTCGGGCGTCGCGCCGCGCTCATCGGCGAGCGTGGCGACCTCGGGCGTGCCGGCGAGCGTCGACGCGAGGTCGCTGCCCGCGGCCGCCTCCGACACCAGCCGCGTCACGCGCTGCGCGCCGAGCGCCGGGCCGAGCACGAGCGAGAGCCGCTCCGCCACGATGAGTCCGCGCGTCGCGGCCAGGTTGCGGGCCACCGCGTCGGTGTCGACGTGCAGGTCGGCCACGAGCGCAGCGGCGTTCGCCGTCGCACCCAGCGCCAGCCGCAGGAGCTCCCTGAGCGTCGGCCACTCCGCGTGCCAGGCGCCGTCGGGCCGCTCGTCGGCGGCGAGCGCCGAGGCGAGGTGCAGCGTCGCGCCGAGCTGGGGTGCACGCAGCGCGGCCGAGCGGATGAGCACGGATGCCGCGGGGTTGCGCTTCTGCGGCATCGCCGACGACCCGCCGCCCGAGCCCTCGGCGAGCTCGCCGATCTCGGTGCGGCTGAGAGTGGCGACATCCCCGGCGATCTTGCCGACCGCATCGATCGCCTGCACGAGCGCGTCGCCGAGCTCGGTGACGGGCCAGCGCGTCGTGTGCCACGGCGCGTCGGGGGCCGCGAGTCCGAGCTCGCGCGCGAATGCGGCGGGAAGGTCGGCCGCCACGTCGGGCCCGGCGATCTCGGCGAACGACGCCAGCGTTCCCGCCGCCCCGCCCAGCTGCGCCGGAAGCCGGTGCTCGACCGCTTCGACGCGCTCCTTGGCACGCGCGACGCCCCGCAGCCACCCTGCGGCGCGCAGGCCCACGGTCGTCGGCACCGCGTGCTGCGTGAGCGTGCGAGCGGCCGCCACCTCGTCGCGCCGGGAACGCGCCAGCGAGCGCAGTGAAATCTCGGTGTGCGCCAGCGCCGCGATGATCCTGCTGGTCGCCGTCCGTGCGATGAGCATCGCCGCCGTGTCGACGATGTCCTGGCTCGTCGCGCCGCGGTGCACCCAGCCGCGGGCGTCGTCCGACACCCGCTCCTTGAGCTGCGCGACCAGGGGGATGACGGGATTCCCGCCGGACACGGATGCCGCAGCCAGCGCCGTCGGATCCACGCCGTGCTCGCGGCATCCGCGCAGGGCGCCCTGCCAGCCGAACTCCGTCTCGATCTCGTCCACCGCGTCCGCCGGCGCGATGCCGACCTCGCGATACGCCCGGGCCAGCGCGACCTCGGCGGTGACCAAGGCGTCGAGGTACGCGGCATCCGTCACCGTCTCGTCGTGACCCACGGTCACCGGCGAGAGCAGGCCCTCATCGAGTGGGGGCCGGTCACGGTCAGAAGGCAAGGAACACGGTCTCCTTCTCGCCCTGCAGGTGGATGTCGTGGTGCAGGTTGCCACCGGGCAGGCGCGTCGCGATGAGCGTAGCGCGCTCGTCTGCGTCGAGCGAGGACAGCAGCGGATCGGCGGCGAGGAGCTCCTCGTGCTCGGGCAGGTAGACGCGGGTCACGAGCTTGTCGGGCAGGCCCCGGGCGAAGACGACCACCGAGTAGAACGGCGCGCCGCCGTCGACCGGACCGGGGTTGCGGGTCCAGAACTCGTAGCGGCCGACATCCGTCGTCGCGGCGCGGCCGAAGCCGGTGAACGAGTGGTCGTCGCGGCGGAGCGCGCCGTGCGCGCGCGGGATCTCGCCGTTCTCGTCGGCGCTCCAGATCTCGACGACGGCGTCGGGGATCGGCGCACCGCCGCCGTCGAACACCGTGCCGCCGAGCACGATCGCGCCGGGGCTGTGCGGGAAGACGACCTCGTGCTTCTTCGGATAGTCCAGGCCGAAGGCGAAGAACGGGCCCACCGTCTGCCCGCCGGTGGCCTCGTGGGTCTTCGGGCCCAGGTCGCGCTTGGTGCGGGTCGACATCAGTGCTCTCCTTCTTCGGGCTCGAACCAGGTCGCGTCGGGGCCGTCGACGACGATGTCGAAGCGGTAGCCCATCGAGAACTCCGGAACCGACAGGTCGTGGTCGTACAGGCCGATGAGCCGGTCGCGGTCCTTCTGCCGCCAGATGGTGTTGTAGATCGGGTCGAGCGGGAACAGCGGATCGCCCGGGAAGTACATCTGCGTCACGAGGCGCTGCGTGAACCCGGAGCCGAAGATCGAGAAGTGGATGTGCGCCGGACGCCACGCGTTCACGTGGTTCTTCCACGGGTAGGCGCCGGGCTTGATCGTCGTGAACTTGTAGAACCCGTCGTCGTCGGTGACGGTGCGGCCGGCCCCGGTGAAGTTCGGGTCGAGGGGCGCCGGATGCTGGTCGCGCTGGTGGATGTAGCGGCCCGCGGCGTTCGCCTGCCAGATCTCGACGAGCTGGTTGCGGACGGGCCGGCCCCACGAGTCGAGCACGCGGCCCTCGACCGTCATCCGCTCGCCCTGGGGCTCGCCGATGTGCTGCAGCGTCAAGTCGGACTCGATCGCGGCGACGTCGCGCTGGCCGAAGGCCGGCGACCACAGCTCGATGGTCTCGGGGTCGACGAGCTTCGGGTTCTTCGTCGGGTGGCGCAGCAGGGTCGAGCGGTACGGCGGGAAGTCGTGGAGGCTCATGTTGAGCCTGTCTCCCGCCTCCTCCCGGCGCGCGGCGGCGGCGTGGTAGTCGACGATCTCCTGCGTGATCTCGCGCTGCGTCAGCTGGTCGGGCGAGGCCAGCAGCGACTCCGGCGCTGCCGCGTCAACGCTTGCGCCGGCGGGCGGTGCTGCGGCGTGCTGCTCGAGCACCACCGATGACGAGAACGCCTCCTCGCCCCGGGGATCGGGCTGGGTCGCGGTCATTGAGGTCTCCTTCGACGACTCGGGTGGTCCCAGGTTCGCACCGGCCCGCCGGGTCCGCGTCGTAGATTCCCACTCAGTGGGAATCACGGATGCCTCGGCCGTCGACATCCGTCCCCCACCGGGGTTTGGGGCGCGAATCGTGCGTTCGGGGCGCGAAACGTGCGCCCCGAACGCAAGGATGCGCCCCAAACCCGAGGGATCCCGGCGCGCGGGATGACGGTGGAGACGGATGCCCCGGCCCGCGACATCCGTCCCCCATCGGCGTTTGGGGCGCGAAACGTCCGTTCGGGGCGCGAAAAATGCGCCCCGAACGCACAGGATGCGCCCCAAACCCGAGGGACCCCGGCGCGCGAGACGACGGTGGAGACGGATGCCCCGGCCCGCAGCATCCGTCCCCTACCGGGGTTTGGGGCGCGAAACGTCCGTTGGGGCGCGAAACGTGCGCCCCGATGCACAGGATGCGCCCCAAACCGGAGGGGATCCCGACGGTCGGGATGACGGTGGAGACGGATGCCCTGGCCCGCAGCATCCGTCCACATCGGCGTTTGGGGCGCGAATCGTGCGTTCGGGGCGCGAAAAGTGCGCCCCGACGGCACGGCATGCGCCCCAAACCCGAGGGGACACCGGCTCGAGGGACCGGAGCGACGTCGACCTCAGGATGCCGGGGCGCTTGGGCCCACCGCAGCGAAGTCGTTAGCGACGATCAGGTGTGGCGGAGGTCGTGGTGGAGGTCCTTCGCGGCCTGCACCACCAGCGGACCCAGCCGGCGTTCGTCGGCGCGTTCGAGGTGCACGACCAGGCCGAGCGCCGTGGGTGGCAGGCCGTCGACGCGGGGCAGCGCGGCGGCGACCGAGACGTTGCCGAGGGTCATCTCCTCGCGGGTCGTGGCGTAGCCGAGGGCTCGGGTGCGGGCGATGTCGGCGCGCAGTTCGGACTCGGTCGTGATCGAGTTCACGGTCTCGCGCTCGAGCGGCGCCCGGAAGTACTGCCGCAGCCAGCTCTCGTCGCGCGTCGCGAGCAGGGCCTTGCCGACGCCCGTCACGTGCAGCGGTCCGCGCCCGCCCATGCGGCTCAGGGTGGGGATCGACTGGCGTCCGGTGAGGCGTCCGACGTACAGCGCGCTCGTCGTCTCGGGGGTGGCGCCGTCGAGCACCGCGAGATGCACGTTCTCGCCGGTCGCCTCGTACAGCCGCACCATGTGCGGCAGCGCCGTCTCGCGCAGTCGCAGCGACAGCGGCGAGAGCTCGCCGAGCTCCCACAGCCGCGGGCCGATGGCGTAGGTGTGGCCGGGGCCTCGCGTCATCAGCCCCTGCGCCACGAGGCTGGCGAGCAGGCGGTGCAGCGTCGATGTGGCGAGCCCCGTGCGGGCCGCGAGCGTGGCCGCGGTGGCGGCCGGCTCGTCGTCCGTGAAGCATCCGAGCACGCGCAGCGTGCGCTCGAGCACACCCTCGCCGTAGGCCATGGATCCTCCCCAGCCCGACGTTACTCCGCAGCCGCGCTCGGCAGGATGCTCCGGGCGAAAGGACGGCTCCTCCCGGTCGTCAGGGAGCTCGGGCCGACTGACGCCACCCCACTTCCGGTCGTTGAGCGAGCGAGGAACGAGCGAGACGAAACGCCTGCACCCGGTATCCGTTCGGTTCGGCGCGTTTCGTCTCGGTCGCTGGCGCTCCCTCGCTCAACGACCCCGAACCTTGGGACCGGTCGTTGAGCGAGCTGAGCACCGATCGCTGAGCGAGCGTGCGAGTCGAAACGCAGAGACGAAACGCGCCGCGCGCACCCGGATGGCAGAGTGGGCGCATGGCCAACTCGCCCTCCGGCGACTCGATGACCGACCGCATCGTCCGCGTGCTCGAGACGTTCACGGCCGAGCGCTCGATGCAGTCGGCCGCGGAGATCGGCCGCCGCGCGGGGCTGCCCTCGTCCACGGCGCACCGCATCGTCGACGAGCTCGTCGACGCGGGGCTCCTCGAGCGCGACGAGGACCGCCGCGTGCACCTGGGCCTGCGCCTGTGGGAGCTCGCCCTCCGCGGTTCGACCGCGCTGCGTCTGCGCCAGGCGGCGCTCCCCCACATGGAGCAGGTGCAGGCCCGCATCCGCGAGCACACGCAGCTTGCCGTGCTCGAGCAGGACGAGGCGCTCTTCCTCGAGCGCCTCTCCCACCCCGACGCCGGCGCCAACATCACCCGCATCGCCGGTCGGCTGCCGCTGCACGCGTCGTCCTCGGGCCTCGTGCTGCTCGCCCATGCCCCGTCGCCACTCCGCGAGCGGGTGCTGACCGGCCCGCTGCGGGCATTGGCTCCCGAGACGGTGACGGATGCCGCACGCCTCCGCCGCCTGCTCACCGACGTCCGCCGCACCGGAGTGGTGGTCGCGCCGGGCTCGATCGAGGCCGTCTCGACCGGGGTGGCCGTGCCGATCCGCGACGCGGGCGAGGTCGTCGCCGCGCTCTCGGTCGTGCTCCCTCGCGAGACCGACCCGGACGCCGCCATCGCCGCCCTGCGCGACGCCGCGGCCGGCATCGAGGCCGCGCTCCGCGCCGACCGCCGCTGACCTCGAGCGAAGAGCAGGAGCACGGAGGTGACCGCTGGCCACTGCCTCAACTGAGGAAGCGCGCGGGTCGTCCTCAGTTGAGGAAGCGCGCGGCGCGTACTCAGTTGAGGAAACGCGCGCAGATGCGGAAGGGGATCGCGAGACCGCTCCTCATCTCGGCTCACGTCCTCAGTTGAGGACGCCGGCGCTCAGATGTGCCACCGAACTCCCGCGCCCCAGCGGCAAGCGACGCTTCCCGATGAACGGGAATCCCGCGCAACGCCGGCCCGACAGCGGCACACTGGGCCGCAGCATCCATCACCCGTGCTCGTCGAAGGAGACGTCATGTCCACGATCCGCACCCGCGTCGCCATCGTCGGCGCCGGGCCCGCCGGCCTCCTGCTCTCGCACCTGCTGGGGATCGCGGGCATCGAGTCCGTGGTGATCGACCAGCGCTCGCGCGACGAGATCGAGACCACGATCCGCGCCGGCATCCTCGAGCAGGGCACGGTCGAGATCCTCGACCAGTCCGGCGCCTCCAGTCGCGTGCGCACGGTCGGCAATCGCCACGACGGCATCGAGCTGCGCTTCGCCGGCGCGGGCCACCGCATCGACTTCGCCGAGCTCGTCGGCCGCGGCGTGTGGCTGTACCCGCAGCACGAGGTGCTCAAAGACCTGATCGCCGTGCGCCTCGGCAAAGGCCAGGACCTCCGCTTCGGCGTGACCGCACTGCGCGTCGAGGACGCGGCATCCGATCGCTCTCGCCTCATCGCGACCGACGCAGACGGCTCGGCGCTCGAGATCGAGGCCGACTTCGTCGTCGGCGCCGACGGCTCGCGCAGCGTCGTGCGCGAGGCGGTCACCGGCTCACACACCGGCGGCTACTTCCGCGAGTACCCGTTCGCGTGGTTCGGCATCCTGTGCGAGGCGCCGCCGAGCGCCGACGAGCTGATCTACAGCAACTCGCCGAACGGCTTCGCGCTCATCAGTCAGCGCAGCGCCACGGTGCAGCGCATGTACTTCCAGTGCGATCCGGATGCCGACCCCAGCGCCTTCACCGAGGAGCAGCTGTGGAACGAGCTGCAGTCGCGCGTGCCCGGCACCACGCTGAAGGAGGGCCCGATCTTCCAGCGCGATGTGCTGCGCTTCCGCAGCTTCGTCGCGCACCAGCTGCTGCGCGGCCGGGTCGCGCTCATCGGCGACGCGGCTCACACCGTGCCGCCCACCGGCGCCAAGGGCATGAACCTGGCCGTCGCCGACGTGCTGGTGCTCGAGCGGGCGCTGCGTGCGCTGCTGCTCGAGGACGACGACCGGCTCATCGAGGCGTTCCCCGAGACGGCGCTGCACCGCATCTGGAAGGCCCAGCACTTCTCGTGGTGGATGACCAACATGCTGCACAGCCCTGTTTCTGCGGGCAGCGCCGGGGCCCCCGACGCGTCGGACTTCGACCGCCTGCGCCAGCTCGGCGAGCTGCGCTCGGTCGTCGAGTCCGAGGCCGGCCGCCGCTTCCTCGCCGAGGCCTACACCGGGTGGCCGCTCGAGGGCCTCGCCTGACGCCGCGCCTCTTCCGCCGCCCCTCGCCCTCCCCTCGCACCGCTCCCCGTGCCCCGCTCGCGCCCTCCCGCGCCCCCTCCACCTCTGTTCACTTGCGCTATACGTACGCGAATGGGGGCGTGAAGCGTACGTATAGCGCAAGTGAACACCCACCCCGCGCGACTGCCGCTGAACGGGAATCGACGGATGCCGCAGCCGCCGCTCGGCTATAGTCCGAGCCCTATGGCCTCATCGTCGCGGACCGTGCCGCCCGAGCCGTCGCGCGCGGCGTCGGTCGCCATGCTGCTCGTGGCCGTCTGCCTGGTCGCGGCGAACATGCGGCCGGCGATCACGGGCCTGGGCCCCCTGCTCGACCAGATCGGCGCCGACACCGGCATGTCGGTGTCGGCGCTCGGTGTGCTCGCCGCCGTGCCGCTCGTCGCCTGGGCGCTGTTCTCGCCGCTCGCGCACGAGCTGAGCCGGCGCTTCGGCCAGCCGCGCGTGCTGATGTGGTCGCTCCTCGTGCTGCTGGCCGGCACACTCGTGCGCTCGATTCCCGGACCGGTGGTCAGCCTGTGGGTCGGCACCGCGATCATCGGCATCGGCATCGCGATCATCAACGTGCTGATGCCGGCCGTGGTGAAGCGCGGCTTCCCCGGGCACGTCGCGGCGGTGACGGCTGCCTACACGGCGCTCCTCGCGGGACTCGGCGCCGTCTCGTCGGGCGTCGTGGTGCCGATCTCGCACATCTCCCTCGACGGGGATCCCGCCGGGTGGAGGTTCGCCCTCCTCGTGACGGGCGCGGCGCTGCTGCCCTTCGCGATCGCGGGGTGGTGGTGGGCGCATCGCGGCGCGGCGCACGTGCACGTGCGCGCCACCGCGCCGCGGGGCCGCACCGGCATCTGGGCCGACCCCACCGCCTGGCTCGTGGCGGTGTACATGGGGCTGCAGGCATCCATGTTCTACATGTTCGTGACGTGGCTCGCCCCGCTGTCGATGTCGATCGGCCGCACCGAGGTGGTCGCGGGCATCGACGTCATGGTCTACCAGCTGTTCTCGCTCGCCGGTTGCCTGCTGCTGCCGCTGATCCTGCGCGGGGGCTTGGAGCGGTGGGCGCCGGCGCTCATCCCGTCGCTGGCGATCGTGGGCGTCGCGGGGCTCATGATCGCGCCCGACGCGGTGCTGCTCTGGGCGTCGCTCATCGGGCTGACCGGCGGCGCGACCCTGGCGATGTCGCTGACGCTGATGGCGCAGCGGGCGCGCGATCACGACGCCTCGGCCGCCCTGTCGGGCATGTCGCAGTCGGTCGGCTATGTGATCGCCGCACTCGGGCCGGTCGCCTTCGGCACCCTCCACAGCGCCACCGGTGACTGGACGGCCTCCCTCGCCCTGGTGCTCGCGGTGCTCGCGGCGCTCACCGTGGTGGGACTGTTCGCGGGCCGCGACCGCTACGTGCTCGATCGCTCCTGACCCCGCATCGGTTCGGGTGTCACGACACGCGGCAACAAGGACCGCGTTCCCACACTGTGCGCCCTCCGAACCTCGGCCGGCGCACTTCGGGTGTCACGACACGCGGCAACGACGGCCGCGTTTCCACACTGAGCGCCCCCCGAAGGGGCCCGGGCTACTCGTCGGGGAAGGCCAGTGCGCGCAGCAGTGCGCTCAGGGTCTCGCGGTCTTCGGCGCTCAGCTGACCGTGGACGCGCTCCTCGGCGGCGCGGGCGGACTCGCGTGCGATCGCGACGAGTGAGCGCCCGGCATCCGTCGCCACGACGACGTTGGCGCGACGGTCGGACGGATCCGGCCGGCGCTCGACGAGGCCGCGGGACTGCAGTTCATCGACGAGGCTGACGACCTGGCTCGGGTCGAGGCGGAGGAACTCCGCGAGCTCGCGCTGCGATGGGCGGGCGTCGCCCGAGGCGAGGACGAGCACCGAGTAGGACCGTGCTTTGAGCCCGTGCTCGGCGAGCGCCGCGTTGCCGGCGGCCAGCGCGATCGCATTCGCGCGCGCCAGCAGGAAGCTCACGTCGTCGGTCAGCGCCGACGACCGGAGCCCCTCGGGCGCGACGGCGTCGGCGGGTTTCGGCATGGCCACGATGGTAGTCCACTTCATGGAGGAACGGAATGATTGACTTTCTCAACGGTTAGGGCTTCAATGGACCCGACACGAAGGAGTTCACGCATGTCTTCGCACGCCCCGCTCGACGGCAAGGTCGCCATCGTCACCGGCTCGGGCCGCGGCCTCGGCCTCGCCTACGCCCAGGAACTCGCCCGCCACGGCGCCGCCGTCGTCATCAACGACGTCGACGACGCCACCGCCGCCGAGGCCGTCGCCACGATCGAGGCCGAGGGCGGCCGTGCGGTCGCGGTGGTCGCGCCGGTCGGCCCCACCGAGACCGCGAAGCAGCTGGTGCAGACCGCCGTCGACACGTTCGGGCGGCTCGACATCCTCGTCACGAACGCCGGCGTGCTGCGCGACACGGTGCTCTGGAAGATGAGCGACGACGACTTCGACACCGTCATCAACGTCCACCTGCGCGGCACTTTCACCTGCGTGCGTGAGGCCGCCTCCTACATGCGAGCCAACGAGATCCCCGGCCGCATCATCTGCATCGGCTCGCCGACGGGCCAGCGCGGCAACTTCGGCCAGACCAACTACGCCGCCGCGAAGGCCGGCATCGTCGGCATGGTGCGCACGTGGGCGCTCGAGCTGAAGAAGGCGGGCATCACCGCCAACGCCGTGATCCCCGTCGCCGCGACCGCGATGACCGCGACCGTGCCGTACTTCGCCGCCGCCGTCGAGGCCGAGGCGGCGGGCGAGCCGATGCCGGCGTTCTTCCGCCACGACCTCGGATTCGGCACGTCGGACGACGTCGCGGGGCTCATCGCCTATCTCGCATCGGATGCCGCAGCCGCCGTCACCGGCCAGGCCATCGGCATCGGCGGCGACAGGCTGCAGCTGTGGTCGCACCCCGAGGCCGTCGCGACCGCGTACCACGAAGGCGGCTGGTCGTTCGACGACCTCTCGTCCGGGTTCGCCGAGGCCGCCGGCGAGCTGCAGTCGGTGGGCGAGAAGTTCCCGCCGCTCCCCGAGGAGCTCCAGCGCCCGGCGCCGACCGGTCGTTGAGCGAGCGAAGCGAGACGAAACGCCCATGACCCGCTACGAACCCGCGATCGACGTCGACGCGCTCACGGCGATCGACGTGCACGTGCACATCGAGGTCGACCATCAGGGTCACTCGTCGCTGCCCGACGACCTCCGGGACGCGGCGGCGAAGTACTTCAGCACCGACGGACCGAATCCCGATCTCGACGGCGTCGCCGGGTACTACCGCGACCGGCGCATGGCCGCCGTGGTGTTCACGGTCGACGCCGAGACCAACCTCGGTCAGTCGCCGCTCTCGAGCGCCGCGATCGCCGAGGGCGCCGCGCGCAACAACGACGTGCTCATCCCCTTCGGCTCGGTCGACCCGCTCAAGCCCACCGCCGTCGACGACGCGCGGCGCCTGATCGAGGACCACGGCGTGCGGGGCTTCAAGTTCCACCCGACGGTGCAAGGCTTCGACCCCTCCGACGCGGCGCACTCGCGCCTCTACGAGACGCTGCAGGAGGCGGGCGTCGTCGCGCTCTTCCACACCGGCCAGACCGGGATCGGCGCGGGTCTTCCGGGTGGGCGCGGCCTGCTGCTCGGCCTGTCCAACCCGATGCTGCTCGACCCGGTCGCCGCCCGGTTCCCTGAGCTGCAGATCATCATGGCGCACCCGTCGGTGCCCTGGCAGGACGAAGCCCTGTCGGTCGCGACGCACAAGCACAACACGTGGATCGACCTGTCGGGGTGGAGCCCGAAGTACTTCCCCGAGCAGCTGGTGCGCGCCGCCAACTCGTACCTCAAGAGCCGCGTGCTGTTCGGCTCGGACTTCCCGCTGCTCACCCCCGACCGATGGCTCCGCGACGTCGAGCAGACCAGCCTCAAGCCGGACGTGATGCCCGGCATCCTCAAGGCCAACGCCGCCCGACTGCTCGGGCTCGCCCGCTGACGCCGGGCGCGGCATCCGTCACCGTCCTCACCCAAGGAGAGAACCCATGACCACCACCGTCGACTACGCCGACGTCGCCGGGCTCGCCGGCACGGACCTCGGCTTCACCGAGTGGCTCGAGGTCACGCAGGAGCGCGTGAACCTCTTCGCCGACGCCACCGACGACCACCAGTGGATCCACGTCGACCCCGAGCGGGCCGCCGAGGGGCCGTTCGGCGGGGCGATCGCCCACGGCTTCCTGAGCCTGTCGCTGACCGTGAAGTTCTGGTCGGAGCTGTTCGACGTCACGGGCGTGACCACGCGCGTGAACTACGGCCTCGACAAGGTGCGCTTCGTCTCGCCGGTGAAGGTCGGCGCGCGCGTGCGCGGCGGCGCGGTCATCGCCGAGGTCACCGAGGTGCGCGGCGGCTTCCAGTTCGCCGTCGACCAGACCATCGAGATCGAGGGCGCCGACAAGCCCGCGGTGGTCGCCCGCGGCCTGTACCGCTTCTACGCCTGAGCAGGCGTTTCGTCTCGCTTCGCTCGCTCAACGACCGGGTCCCGGGTCGTTGAGCGAGGGAGCGAAGCGACCGAGACGAAACGCCACACCGCAGGCCTTCCTCGAAGGAGAGGACACCGCAACGATGCACACGCAGGGAATCGGGTTCTGGCTCGCCCGGCGGCGACTGAAGAACCCCGGTAAGACGGCGGTCGTCTTCGGCGACGACGAGCTGACCTATCGACAGCTGGCGGATGCCGCCGACCGCGTCGCAGCCGCGCTCTGGCATCGCGGCATCCGTCGTGGCGACGCCGTCGCCTACATCGGCGAGAACAGCCCGCAGTTCCTGCAGGTCATGTTCGGGACGGCGCAGCTGGGCGCCGTCTTCGTGCCGCTGAACACGCGGCTCGCCGGCCCCGAGATGCAGCACGTGCTCGTCGACTCGGGCGCGCGGGCCGTCATCCTCGATCCGGAGTTCCTGGAGCGGGCGATGCCGGGCGTCGAGGCGGGGAGGATCGCCCACGTCATCGTGACCGGCGAGGGGCTGCCCGAGCACCCCGGACTCGCGCGCCTCGTCGCCGATGCTCCCGGCGGCCATACGGTGGCCGACGTCGGACTCGACGACCCCGCCGCGATCATCTACACGTCGGGCACGACGGGGCGTCCGAAGGGCGCCGTGCTCAGCCACGGCAACCTCACCTGGGTCGCCCTCAACTGCATCGTCGACTACGACGTCGTCTCGACCGACGTGTCGCTCATGATCTCTCCGCTGTTCCACGTCGCCTCACTCGGCATGGGGGCGCTCCCCGTCATCCTCAAGGGCGCGACGCTCGTGCTCGAGAAAGGCTTCGAGCCCGGCCGTGCCCTCGCGCAGATCCAGCGCCACGGCGTCACGATGCTCAGCGGCGTGCCGACCACCTACCAGATGCTGGCCGACCACCGCGACTGGGCGTCGACCGACCTCTCGACGCTGCAGAAGCTCACGTGCGGCGGGTCGGCGGTGCCCACCCGCATCCTCAATGCGTACGAAGAGCGCGGCCTGTCGTTCTCGCAGGGGTACGGCATGACCGAGACCTCGCCGGGGGCGACGTCGCTCGCGCCCTCGATGACCCGCGAGAAGCAGGGCAGCGTCGGCCTGCCGCATTTCTTCACCGACGTGCGCATCACCGACGAGCACGGCGACGTGGTGCCGCGCGGCACGGTCGGCGAGATCGAGATCTCGGGCCCCAACGTCTTCCTCGGCTATCACGGTCAGCCCGAGGCGACGGCGGCGGCGTTCACCGACGACGGCTGGTTCCGCTCGGGCGACCTCGGCTACCTCGATGCCGACGGCTACCTGTTCATCGCCGACCGGCTGAAGGACATGATCATCTCGGGCGGCGAGAACATCTATCCCGCCGAGGTCGAGAACCTCATCTCCGACATCGAGGGCATCTCGGGCGTCGCGGTCGTCGGCGTGCCCGACGACCGCTGGGGCGAGGTGCCGTGGGCGGTCGTCACCGTCAAGGAGGGTGCCGAGGTGGACACCGAGATCGTGCGCTCCCATCTCGACGGCGTGCTGGCGCGCTACAAGCTCCCCAAGAACGTCGTGGTGGTGGAAGACCTGCCGCGCACCGCGTCGGGCAAGGTGCGCAAGGCCGACCTGCGCGCGCGCTTCAGCGACGACGGCTGAAGCCCTCCGAGTGGCTCGACGCGTTTCGTCTCTGCGTTTCGACTCGCAAGCTCGCTCAACGACCGGCTTCGGAGCGCCGGTCGTTGAGCGAGCGAAGCGAGACGAAACGCCCTCAGCCGACGAGTGCGGCGAAGTCGCGGACGGCGGGGAAGGCGAACTCGCGGTGGCGCTGCGTGAACAGCTCCGCCGAGCGGTCGGCGGGCCAGTCGTCGCCCATGTACGGCCGCGGCAGGCGGGGGTCGGCACGCAGCAGGGCGAGCCAGTCGGCGACCAGCAGCGTACGCGCGGTGAGCGGAGGGAGATCGGATGCCGCGTCCTCACGTTCCCAGTGCGAGATGAACTCGTGGTGGGCCTCGCGGATGCGCTCGACGTCCCACGCGACCCGCACCGCCTCGACCATCGGGAACCCGTCGAGCTCCGCGGCCGAGAAGGCGTTGACCGACCCCGGCGGCAGGTCGGGGATGATCGCCCCGAGCGCCGCGGCGAGGTCGACGGCGCCGGGCGCGATCCACAGCCCGTCGCGCAGCACGGCGAAGCCCGACCACGTCAGCGCGGCGCGGAGGCGGTGGCGGAGGTCGCGCAGGTGCTCCGGCACCGTGTAGGTGACCAGGGTCCAGCCGTCGCCCTGGGGTTCGAAGGGCGCCGGGCCGTTGACGCGACCGGATGCCTCGCGCAGCACCTCGCTGCCGTGCCCGGTGAGCACGAACCCGATCTCACGACCCAGGCGCCGGCGCTCCAGCAGCCCGCTGTGCACCATGCGGTCGAGGTTGGTCCGCACCGCGGACGCGGCGACCCCGGCGCTCTCGAGCGCGCCGATCAGCACGCTCGCGCGGAGCGGCTCGAAGTACCTGTCGCACACGTACTCACCGAAGAACGCCAGGAGCAGCTGCCGCGGCTTGCGGGTGAGCACCGACGTCTCGACCGCCGAGAGCGCCGGCTCCGCGACGGCCCTGGCGGCTGCGACGCTCACGCGGCCTCCGGGCGCACGGCCTCGCCGCGCTTGGCGCGCTGGATCTGCTCGTACACGTGGGTGCGCAGCTCGGTGAAGCGGGGCAGTGCGCGCGTCGTGATCTGGTCGCGGTCGGGCGCCAGGTCGATGGCGAGGTCCTCTTGCACCCACGTCGGCGACTTCGACAGCACGATCACGCGCTCGCCCAGGTACACCGACTCGTCGATGTCGTGCGTCACGAAGAGGATCGACATCCCGCGTTCGCGGTGAAGCTTGCGCACGAGGTCTTCGAGGTCGGCGCGCGTCTGGGCGTCGACCGCGGCGAACGGCTCGTCCATGATGAGCACCTCGGGCTGGTACGCGACGGCGCGGGCGATCGCGACCCGCTGCTGCATGCCGCCGGAGAGCTGCCAGGGATAGCTCTTGGTCGCGTGCTCGAGCCCGACGGCGGCGAGCGCGTCGTCGACGAGCCGATCCCGATCCGCACGGCTGAGCTTCTTGTGCTTCAGCGGCAGCTCGACGTTGCCGCGGACGGTCAGCCACGGGTAAAGGCTGCGGCCGTACTCCTGGAAGACCAGGGCCATGTTGGGCGGCGGCCCGGTGACCTTCCGGCCGCCGAGCTCGATGACCCCCGACGTGGGCTTCAGCAGGCCGGCGATGCACTTCAGCAAGGTCGTCTTGCCGCACCCCGACGGGCCGACGATGCACACCAGCTCACCGGCATCCATCCGGAATCCGATGTCGCCGATCGCCTCGACGTTCCCCGTCGACGACTCGTACACCTTGCGCAGCTGCTCGACGTTCAGCAGCGGCTCACTCTTGCGCAGCGCGTCAGGCACGCTCCACCTCCTTGATTCCGTGGTACCAGCGAAGCACGCGCCGCTCGACGAACCCGAAGATCACCGCGAGCAGGACACCGATGAGGCCGAGCAGCACGATGCCGCTCCACATCTCGGCGATGAGGTAGTTGCGCTGGAAGAAGACGATTCGATAGCCGAGGCCCGAGGACGAGAAGAACATCTCGGAGATCACCATCAGGATGAGCGCGATCGAGAGGCACTGCCGCACGCCCGTCATGATCCGCGGGCTCGCCGCCGGAAGCACCAGGTAGCGCAGCCGCTCGCCGGAGGTCACCGCGAACGACCGTGCGGTCTCGGTCATCACCGAGTCCGTCGAGCGGACTCCCTCGATGGTGTTGAGCAGCACGGGCCAGATCGCGCCGGCGACGATCACGACCACCTTCATGAGGTCGTTCGCACCGACGAGCACGGCGACGATCGGGATGAGGACCGGCGGCGGCACCGCGCGGAAGAACTCGAACACGGGCTCGAGCAGCTCTCGCAGCCACTGCACCAGGCCGATGACGATGCCGGCCGCGATGCCCAGGCCGACCGCCAGCACGATGCCGATCGCGAGCCGGCCGAGGCTGGGCAGCACATCGTCGAAGAACGCCGGCCCCACCCAGGTCTCGACGAACGCCTCGGCGATGACGAGCGGGCTCGGGAAGAACGGGACGGAGGAGACGGACGACCAGATGCCCCACACGACGAGCAGGAGGATGGGCAGCCCGAGCGCGTAGGCGGTGTTTTCGCCGAACTTCGCCCAGACGCGCGACGGACGGCGCGGCGTGACGACGGTGCTCGTGTAGAGGGTCACAGGACCTCCTCCCCTCGGATGGACTGGTGCCAGGACAGCGACCGGCGCTCGATCGCGCGGAAGATGAGGTTGACGAGCAGGCCGAGCATGCCGGTCACGATGACGAGGGCATAAACCGTCGTCCATTGCCCCGACTCGCGAGCCAGCATGATGGCGCGGCCCAGCCCGGGGATGCTGATGAACATCTCGGCGGTGATGGCGAGGATCAGCGCGACGGTCGCGGCGAGCCGGAGGCCCGTCATGAGGTACGGCAGCGCGGTCGGGAAGACGAGGTTGACGATCCGCGATCCCCGCGACAGCCCGAAGCTGCGAGCCGTGTCGCGGGCGACGGCGTCGACGTCGGCGACGCCGTAGAGCACCTGGATGAACACCTGCCAGAAGCTCGCGTACACGATGATGAGGAGCGCCGCCTGCAGCTGATAGCCGAACATGAGGATCGCGAGCGGGATCAACGCGACCGACGGGATCGGCCGCAGGAACTCCACCGTGGTGTGGGTGGCGCGGCGGAGGAACGGCACCAGGCCGATGATCGTGCCGAGCACGACGGCGAGCACCGTCGCGATCACGAGGCCCAGCGCCCAGGACGTCAGCGTGCGGCCGACGTTGCGCCAGAACTCCAGATCGCCGAAGAGCACGAACAGCTGCGCGATCGTCTCCGTCGCCGTCGGGAAGTACGCCGGGTTCACGATCCCGAGCGTCGGCAGCAGCTGCCAGGTCGCCAGGAACCCGATGATTCCGGCCACGCCGAGCACGAGCTTGCGCAGGGTGCGGTGCTGGCGGGCGTGCGGCGTCGTGGCAGCGATCGCCGGAGCGTCAGCGGTGGCGGTCACGGTGCCTCCGTTCGGTGCGGTCGGGTGGTGGGGCACGTGGATGGAGGCGGATGCCGCGGGCCGCGGCATCCGTCACCATCCCACGTTCGCGCTACTGCTGCTGGAGCAGCCGGTCGAAGTCGGGCTCGGCCTCGATGTAGGCGTACTCGACCGCCAGTGCACCGAGGTCCTCGATGCCGGCGTCGGCGAGGTCCCACGTGAAGGTCGGGAGCGTGATGCCGGCAGCGGCCTCCTCGGGGATCTCGAGGTTGGTCGCGATCGCGGCGCGCACCGCGTCCTCGTTCTCGCTCGCCCACTCCAGGGCCTCGGCCATCGCGGCCGAGTAGTCGGCGACGAGCTCGGGGTCGTCGTCGAGGAGCGCCTGCGTCGTGATGTTGGTGAGCACCGAGAGCCCGGGGATCGTCGCCTGGTACGGCGCGACCACCGAGACGCCGCCGTCGCCGAGCACCATGCCGCGGAACGGGTCGGGCGCCCACGCGGCGTCCATCGTGCCGGCGGCGAGCTGAGCGGGCACGTCGGGGAACGCGACCTCGACGAACTCGATCGTCGACGGGTCGCCGCCGTCATCCTCGACCGCCTTGCGGATCGTGAGGTCTCCGGCGGCGCCGATGGTGTTCACCGAGACCTTCTTGCCGGCGAGGTCGGCCGGTCGCATGATGCCGGAGTCGCCCAGCGCGACGACCGCGTTGACGTCGTCGCCCTCGGCGAGGCTGTTGGCGTAGTTGCCGACGATCACGACGCCGAGATCCTGCGCGTCGGCACGGATGGGGCCGAACGGCTGGCCGATGGCGAACTGGATGTCGCCGCTCAGCAGTGCCGGGATGGCGTTGGCGCCGCCCTGCGCGGGGACGACCTCGATCTCGAGGCCGTGGTCTTCGAAGATGCCCTCGTCGATGGCGGCCCAGAGGGCGCCGGACTCGGCGATCGGCAGCGCGGCGACGCGGACTGCGGTCAGCTCGCCCGAGTCCTCCTCGCCGCCGGACGTAGCGGTGGATTCGGGATCGGCGGCGGAATCGGTGCAGCCGCTCAGCGCGAGCGCGGCGGCGGCGAGAACACCGAGGGTGGCAAGACTCTTCTTCATTGACGGGCCTCTCAGGAGCGGGTGCTGTGGGCACCGGCGGCCGCGTCCGTCCGACGGGAGTCGGCGTCGGCACCGCGGCGTGCCGGACACAGTCATCGTGCGCCACTCCGGATCGATTGTCAATGCTTTTGTGACGCCCGTCACGGATTGCGTGAACTAGACGCGCACCATGGCTGTCGGCATCCGCTCAATGGAAACTGCCGCGTGCGTCGCGGCCCGCGCCGCGCAGGATGGGTGCGCACGCACAGCGTGCCTATTGCCATTACCTATGGTGATAGGTATTCTCTGGATACCGCGGTGCAGCGACGCACGCGGAAGAGGAAAGGACCTCCCTCATGGCCCACGCGACTCCCGCCTCGCCCTCGGCGGCCGCTCTCGTCGAAGGCTTCTCACTGGAGATGACCGGCAAGGACATCGCCGGACTCGAAGAGGCGCGCGACACGATCCCGCAGGGGACGAAGGTCAACGTGACGTTCCTCGGCAACGAAGACCTCGAGATGCGCGTCGCGGCCGCGAAGGCCGTCAAGGAGATGGGGTTCGTCCCCGTCCCCCACATCTCGGCACGGCGGCTGAAGTCGCAGGGCGAGCTCGAGGAGTTCCTCGGGCGCCTGCAGGAGGTCGGCGCGACCGAGCACGTGTTCGCCGTCGGCGGCGACCCCGCCGAGCCCGAGGGCCCGTACCCCGACGCGCTGACCGTGATCCGCTCGGGCGTGCTGCAGCAGTTCGGCGTGCGCGAGGTGTCGATCGCCGGCTACCCCGAAGGCCACCCCGACATCCCCGCCGACGTGCTGTGGCGCCACCTCGACGAGAAGGCGCTCACGCTGGCGCAGCAGGGAATGGATGCCGTCATCCTGACCCAGTTCGCCTTCGACACCGATCCCGTGATGACGTGGATCGGGCAGGTCCGCGACCGCGGCATCGATGCGCCGATCCGCATCGGCACCCCTGGCCCCGCCGGCATCAAGCGGCTGATCGGCTTCGCGCGCCGATTCGGCGTGGGCGCCAACGCGATGATCGTGAAGAAGTACGGGTTCTCGCTCACCAACCTCATGGGCACCGCCGGCCCCGACCGCTTCGTGTCGGACCTGGCCTCGCTGCTGGCGGACCCTTCGACAGGCTCAGGGACCGGGGGTGGCTCCGGCGACGTGAAGCTGCACTTCTACACGTTCGGCGGCCTGCTCGCGACGAGCAACTGGGCGCGTGAGTTCGTGGCCGCGCAGTCCTCGGGAGCGCGCCGATGACGGCGCACCTCGACGCGCACCGCGACCACGCCTGCCTGACCGTGCACGGTCCCGACCAGCCGGGGATCGTCGCCGCCGTGACCGCCCTGGTCACGCGCGTCGGCGGGAACATCGTCACGCTCGACCAGTACTCCGACAACCCCGAGGGCGGCGAGTTCTTCCAGCGCGTGGTGTTCCATCGCCCCGACCTGCAGGCGGCGCTGCCCGACATCGAGGCCGATCTCGACCGGACGCTCACCCCGCTCGCGCTGGAGTGGCGCGTCACCGACCAGTCCATCCCGAAGCGGATGGCGATCCTGGCCTCGACGAGCGACCACTGCCTGCTCGAGCTGCTGTGGCGGCACCGTCGCGGCGAGCTGCCGGTGACGATCCCGATGGTCATCTCCAATCACACCAACACCGCGGAGGATGTGCGGGCCTTCGGCATCCCGTTCTTCCACGTTCCCTCGCAGGGCGCCGACAAGTCCGCCGCCGAGGCCAGGATCGTCGAGCTGCTGAAGGGCAACGTCGACTTCGTCGTGCTCGCCCGGTACATGCAGATCCTCTCGGACTCGTTCCTGGACGAGGTCGGGGTGCCGGTGATCAACATCCACCACTCGTTCCTGCCGGCGTTCATCGGCGCCGCTCCCTACCGCAAGGCCAAGGAGCGGGGCGTCAAGCTCATCGGCGCGACGTCGCACTACGTCACCGCCGACCTCGACGAGGGCCCGATCATCGAGCAGGACGTCGCCCGTGTCACCCATGCGATGACCGCCGGCGACCTGCAGGCCCGCGGCGCGTACGTCGAGCGCGCCGTGCTGTCCCGGGCGGTCCAGTGGCACGCCGAGGACCGCGTCATCCGCCACGGCAACAGCACGATCGTGTTCACCTAACCAAGCCCCAGTCGCTGAGCCCGTCGAAGCGCACCAACCGGTCGAAACGCTCGGCCCGCGGCATCCGTCCCCATCACCACACCCCACGAACAGAGAGGTTCATCATGGCGAAGAATCTGCAGGAGCTGCTCGACGGCCACAACGCCGTCGAGATGCTGCGCAACTCGCAGATCGGCTCGTACATCTACCCGGTCGTCCCCGCGGACTTCCAGAACTGGATCAAGGAGCAGAAGGCGTGGCGCGACACCGCCGTGCTCTACGACCAGTCGCACCACATGGACAATGTGTTCCTCAAGGGCTCGGATGCCATCCGGCTGATCTCCGACACGGCCATCAACTCCGTGGCGACCTTCCCCGTGAACCGCGCGAAGCAGTACGTGCCGACGACCGCGTCGGGGCACGTCATCGGCGACGGCATCCTCTTCCACGAGGCCGAGGACGAGTACGTCTACGTCGGCCGCGCTCCCGCGTCGAACTGGCTGCTCTACCACGGTGAGACCGGGGGCTATTCGAACCTCGACGTCACCGTCGACCGCCGCTCGCCCTCGCGCCCGTACGGCGACGCCGTGAGCCGGCGCTACTACCGGTTCCAGATCCAGGGACCGGCGGCGTGGCAGGTGATCGAGAAGCTCAACGGCGGCCCGCTCGAGCAGCTGAAGTTCTTCAGCATGTCGTCCATGCAGATCGGCGGCGCCAACGTCCGCACCCTCCGCCACGGCATGGCGGGCGCGCCCGGTCTCGAGGTGTGGGGGCCGTACGAGGACCACCACCGCGTGCGCGACATCATCGTCGAGGCCGGCTCCGAGTTCGGGCTGGTGCCCGTCGGGTCGCGCGCCTACCCGTCGAACACGCTCGAGTCGGGCTGGATCCCCTCGCCGCTGCCCGCGATCTACTCCGGCGAGGAGGAGCGCGGCTACCGCGAGTGGCTCGGCGTCGACAGCTACGAGGCCACGGGCACGCTCGCGGGCTCGTTCGTCTCGGACGACATCGAGGACTACTACCTCACGCCGTGGGAGCTCGGCTACGGCTCGTTCGTGAAGTTCGACCACGACTTCATCGGCCGCGACGCGCTCGAGAAGATCGATCCGGCGACGCAGCGGCGCAAGGTCACGCTCGCGTGGAACGCCGAGGACGTCACGAAGATCTTCGCGTCGCTCTTCGACGTCGAGGGCGACAGCTACAAGTTCTTCGACCTGCCGCTGGCGAACTACGGGTCGGCCAACTACGACTCGGTGACGGATGCCGGAGGCGACGTCGTCGGCTTCTCGATGTTCACCGGGTACAGCGCCAACGAGAAGCGCGCGCTCTCGCTCGCCACGGTCAACCCCGACGTGCCCGAGGGCGCCGAGGTGACGGTGGTGTGGGGCGAGCCCGACGGCGGCACGAAGAAGGCGTCGGTCGAGCCGCACAAGCAGCTCGAGGTGCGCGCGGTGGTCTCCCCCGTGCCGTATTCGACGGTCGTCCGCCAGAGCTACCACGGCGGCTGGCGCACCGGGTACCAAGAGTCCGCCTGAGATCGAACGCCACGGCCCGTCCGGTCGTTGAGCGAGCGAGCAACGCGGTCGTTGAGCGAGCTTGCGAGTCGAAACGCAGAGACGGAACGCGCCTGCCCATCTCCGAGGCTCAGTGCGTTTCGTCTCGCTTCGCTCGCTCAACGACCGGGACCGCCCCGCTAACCTCGGGAAGGCGAAGGGAGTCGCATGAGTCTGCGGTACGCGCTGCTGGCGATCCTGCGGGTGGGCCCACTCTCGGGGTACGACCTGCAGAAGCAGTTCAACCAGTCCGTCGGGCATGTGTGGCACGCGCCCGACTCCCAGATCTATCCCGAGCTGCGCAAGATGGAGGAGCTCGGCCTCATCGAGGGCGAGGAGCAGGCGCGCGGCGAGCGCGGCACGCGCCGGATGTACCACGTGACGGATGCCGGAAACCGCGCCTTCCACGACTGGATGGCCTCTCCCCTCGACTACCAGCGCGTGCGCGACCCCGCGCATCTGCGGGCGGCGTACCTCGAGACGACCACGCCCGAGGCGGCGCGCACCTTCCTGGAGCGCCACATCGCGCAGTGGGAGAGCGAGCTGGCGCAGTGGGAGGGCGAGCTCGAGCGCATCGACGCCATCGCCAACCCGATGCTCGTGCGCCGGCTCGCCGTGACGGCGGATGCCGACCGCGAGCGCACCATCGCCTACAAGCGCTTCGCGTACGAGGGCCTCGTCGAGCGCGCGCAGGGCGAGATCGCCTGGGCCCGTCGCGGCCTCGAACTCATCGACCGCCTCGAAGGCGCTTCGACAAGCTCAGCGACCGGCACCGCTGGTCACTGACCACCACCGGTCCCTGAGCCCGCCGAAGGGCGGTTCCTGATCCCGGTCGGTGAGCCGAGGGCGCTCTCGCGCCCGTAGGCGGAGCGCCACGGCCCGACGAATGCGCCGGGTGCAGGCGTTTCGTCTCGCTCGTTCCTCACTCGCTCAACGACCGAGAGAAAGGGTCCGGTCGTTGAGCGAGGGAGCGCCAGCGACCGAGACGAAACGCCTCCGACGCGGTCGCAACACCTGGTATCGCGAAGGCTGGCGCCCGCGGCCGGTCAGGGCTCAGTCTTCGTCGTCGGAGGCTTGCAGGTCGAACGCCAGTCGCCGGAGTGTCGTCAGGGCGGCGGCACGCTCGTCCGCACTCAGTCGCCGAAGCAGATCGGCGAAGGCGTCGTCGAGCGCCCGCCCGGCTTCCTCCGCCACCGCCTCTCCCTGCGGCGTCGCGCGGATCAGCCAGACCCGGCCGTCACGGGGATCCTTCGTACGGACGACGAGCCCCATGGCGACGACCTCGTCGACGAGACGCACCACGTGCGCTTTGTCCAACCAGAGGATGCGCCCGATATCGCGCTGCGAGAGGCCCCCGGACGACGCGGCGATCTCGACGAGTGAGTAGCTTCGGGTGCGCAGCCCGAAGCGCGCGAGCGCCCGGTTCGACACCGTCGCGGCGACGGACGTGAACCGCGCGGAGAGGAAGCCAGGATTGCCGACGAGGCGTCCTGCGGCGCGCGCATCGTTCACCTGTGCCAACGATTCCCCATCTCGTGCCGGCCGTCTGGCTCGCAGTCTAGTCACGCGCTCACCCGCTCACTGAGAAAACAGTTGCAATCCGCAACTATCTTGCCTAGCTTGTCAGCACGCCCGCAACGCAGCCGGCGCATCCCAGATCGTCCGGCGAGAACGACCTCGGCGGACCGGACCCGGAAGAGGGCTCTCATGTCACGCTTCTTCAACGGCATACGCCGGGGCATCTCCCGAGACGAACGACCGCGGCACGCGAGGATGCACCATCGCATGTCGGCGCTCGTCGGCGCGGCCGCGGCATCCGTCATCCTCACTGTCGGCCTCGCGATGCCCGCCGCCGCCGCGCCGCCAGCCGGCCAGGAAGCGCTGCCGCAGCTTTCGGCCGCCCAGCCGGGCACGCTGCAGGCGTGCGAAAGTCTCGTGGGCTTCACGTTCCCCTCGACGAAGATCACCCAGGTCTCCCGCGTCGCGGCGGGGACGGTCAGCAACGGCGGTCAGCCGATCGGCGAGCACTGCCTGGTGCGCGGCACCATGAACGAGCGTGTGAGCACGTTCGACGGCCAGACGTACGCCATCGGGTTCGAGATGCGGCTTCCCTCGGCGTGGGCGGGGCGCTTCCTCTACCAGGGCAACGGCGGCCTGGACGGCTCGATCGCCCCGGCGCTCGGCGCCACGCGCGGAGGGGAGAGCGGTCTGCAGATGGGATTCGCTGTCATCAGCTCCGACGCCGGGCACAACGGCAGCCAGAACCCGTTGTTCGGCCGTGAGCCGCAGGCGCGCCTCGACTACGGCTACCAGGCCGTCGGCACGCTCACGCCGATGGCCAAGGCGCTGATCACCGACGCCTACGGCCGCGAGCCCGACCGCTCGTACATCACGGGCGGGTCGAACGGAGGCCGCCACACGATGGTGGCCGCCGCCCGGTATGCCGACGAGTACGACGGCTTCCTGGCGATCGCGCCCGGCTTCAACCTGCCGCAGGCGGCGGTCGCACAGCTGTGGGGCGCGCAGCAGTGGGTGCAGGTCGCAACCACGCCGGCCGACCTCAGCACGGCCTTCACGCCGGCTGAGCGCACGCTGGTCGCGCAGGCGATCCTGACCCGCTGCGACGGGCTCGACGGCCTCGCCGACGGAATGGTCTTCGAGAGCACCACGTGCCAGCAGGCGTTCTCGATCAAGCGGGACGTGCCGCGCTGCGACGGCGATCGCGACGGGACGTGCCTGACGAAAGAGCAGCAGTCCGTCATCGAGGACGTGTTCGCCGGTGCGCGCACGAGCAACAACAAGGAGATCTACTCCTCGTTCCCCTTCGACCCGGGCCTCACGCAGAGCGGCTGGGCGGGCTGGAAGTTCGGCGCCCCGATCACCCGCGACGCTCCGGCCGTCGGCTTCATCTTCACCACGCCACCGGCTGACCCGAGCATCCTGGCGGATCTGCCGGGCTACGCGCTGGGCTTCGACGTCGACACCGAAGCGGCGAAGATCTACGCCACGTCGGGCATCTACACCGAGAGTTCGATGTCGTTCATGACGCCGCCCGACCCCACGCACCTCGACACGCTGCGTGACCGCGGCGCGAAGATGATCGTGATCCACGGCGCCTCGGACGGCGTGTTCTCGCCCGACGACACCGCCGCCTGGTTCGACGAGCTCGACCGGAACGAGGGCGGCGACGCGGAGCAGTTCGCGCGGTACTTCGAGGTTCCCGGCATGGGTCACGTCGCCGGCGGACCGGCCACCGACCAGCACGGCGGGCTCTCCGCGCTGGTCGACTGGGTCGAGCAGGGATCCGCGCCCGAGCAGCTGGTCGCGTCGGTCAACCCCGCCAACGCCGAGGTGCCGGCGGATTGGTCGCCGACCCGCTCGCGCCCGCTCTGCGTCTACCCGCAGGTCGCGCAGTACGTTTCGGGCGACCCCGAGACCGCGTCCAGCTTCGCCTGCGAGACGCCGCACCCCGGCCTCGCCTACGGCACGCGCTGACGCGTCGACCTGCATGCGCGAGAGGGTGGGTCCGGTGGGACCCACCCTCTCGCCGCTCCCGGTTGCGGCGCTCCCGGTCGACCGGGAGCCGGTCTCGGCTAGGCCGAGAGTGTGCCGATGGAAGCCCGGATCCGCGTGAAACGCCCCCGATTGACCGGCTCAACCACACGACATACCGTCGGCCCGCGCCCTCGACCGCGCCGCCACCTCGGGGCTCCACCTTCGACCTGGTCGTCGTCGTTGTCGGTTCCTCCCCAGGCGCTGCCAGCAACCTTCATCGCGGAGCAATCCACAATGGCTTTTACGCATCTGATCTGCGCATTTGAATGTCGGAGGCCCTCACCAAAATGGGGGTATGACAAACCTCGCCGACGCTCTCACAGAGCTCGGCGATGCGCTCGCGAAAGTGTCAGCGGCGGCGCTCGCCGACGGCGGGTTGCGGGGGTGCGATGACACCGACGTGCTCGGTGCACTCGCGACGGCCGGCCGAGTCCGGCGGAGCGCGGAAGCGGTCATGGTCGAGGCTGTCGCGGTGATCGTGGACCGTGATGGTGGCGTCGGTCACGCTGACCGGGTCACGACGCGGTACGGATGCCGCAACATGAGCGAACTCGTGCAGCGCGCGACGCGCGTGTCGGGGCGGACGGCGTCCGACATGATCGCCGCTGCGCACGCAGTGCAGCAGCCTGTCGCGTTGTCCACCGGTGAGGTGCTGCCGGCGGAGTTCCCCGGGCTGCGAGCCGGGCTGAGCGCGGGTCAGGTCGGGCTCGACGGGATGATCGCGGTCACCGGCGCGTTCCGCGGCTGTCAGACCGGTCGCGCCGAGATGCTCGCGGCCGACGCTGAGTTGGCCGCGGCCGCGTGTGGCGAGGGGGTGGATGCCGCACCGCCGGCGTCGGCGGACGAGTTGCGCGCCCTGGCGCAGGTGTGGGCGGCGTACCTCGACCAGGACGGCGCCGAGCCCGAAGACGCCCGCGCGCTCCGCAAGCGAGGCATCACCGTGGGTCGTCGCGGCGACGACGGTCTGGTCCCCCTCCGCGGACGCCTGCTCCCCGAACTGGCCGCGCAGCTGCAGCTCGGGTTCGACAGCGTTCTCAATCCGCGCGCGGACGGCGCACCGGCACCAGGGCCCTGCTTCGTCGAGGATTCGGACCGCGATCCATGGGAGCCCGTGGCGTCGGCGGCCGATCAGCGCAGCCCCGCCCAGAAGCAGCACGACGCGTTCGCGGTGCTGCTCACCGCCGCCGCGGCATCCGGCGAACTGCCCACCCTCGGCGGGGCGGCGCCCACCCTGGTCGTGTCCGTGCGGGCGGAAGACCTCGCCGCCGGCCGCGGTCGCGCCCACCTCCCCGGCGACGACCAGCCGGTCCCGCTCACCGTCGCCCGGCACATCGCCTGCACCGGCGCCATCCAGCGCGTCGTGCTGGGCGAGAACGGGCGGATCGTGTCGATCACGACCCTGGACCGCATCTTCAACCACCACCAGCGCAAGGCGATCACCCTCCGCGACGGTGGCTGCGTCATCCCGGGCTGTCAGGTGCCCCCGCAATGGTGCGAAATTCATCACGTCGAGGAGCACTCCCGCGGCGGCCCGACCCACACCGACAACGGAGTGTTGCTCTGCTGGTTCCACCACCGCACCATCGACACCGGCGGCTGGCAGATCCGCATGATCGACGGCATCCCATATGTGAAGGGTCCGTACTGGTGGGACGCGCAGGTGAAGTGGCGGCCCGCCACGAAGTCCCCCACCCGAAGACGCGACCTCATCGCCCTGCGCACATGACCCGGCGGGCCGAGTTGAGCGTCCAGCACGCGTAGCGATCTTCAGTGACCTGGTCGAGCACGACAATCACCTGCATGTCCACGGCCGGATGGTGGTTCCTGGGTCGACGGCGCGACGGAGTGGTGGGTCGGGTCTTCCCGGAGTCCCGAAGTCACTGCTCGAGAAATCGCACCGGGAGATCGGCGATGTGCAGCCGGGAGGACCGGATGATCTCCTCGATCGCTCCGTGCTGATCGTCCGGGGCGACGATCTGCACCTTTTCGACCCCGTCGATCGGCGTGCCGCCGCCGTCGGCCCAGTAACTGCTGACCGCACGATCTTCGGCGAGCTCGGTGAGCAGCGCGAGGTACCTGTCGCTCTCACCCGGCTCCAGGATGAGACCGAGGTTGGCAGAGTTGATCTCGACGACGTGGCTCCCAGCGAGACCGGCTGCTGCGAGCAGATCGTCGGCGTGGTCGATCAGCGGAAGAAGGTGCGTGAGGTCCGCTGGCACGTCTTCCTCGAGCGCAACGAGAGCCAATCTGCCGTCCTCCCACACGGCTGGCTGAACGGCGACACCGGGGGCGACACGATCCAGTTCGTCGACAACACGCACCGCATCCAGGCCGAAGTCAGGGCAGCGGCTCTCACCACCCGCAGCGTCGGAAGCTGTTGGTGCCGCGTGCAGCGACACCTCGGTACCGGCCGCCGTGCTGACGCGAACAGACCATGTGATGGGGTCGGGGTAGTCGGTCGAGCAGGCTGCTTCAAGCAGTCTTGGAAGCCCCGCCTGATTCACCGTGACGGACATCCATGACGTGGGGTTCGAGAACGTCGGCGCTTCGACCCACCGTTCCTTGTCGACGCGATCTATGCCGGGGAGGTTCTCTATCTCTCTTTCGAAGTCGTCGAACTCGGGCGTCGGGCGTTCGAAGTGGGTCTCGTCGATCATCCACCCGAACGTGACTACGGCGCCGCACACGACGCCGACGATCGCGAGTGCCCCAATCGACAGCCACACGGGCTTCACGTTCTTCGTGCGGCGGCTATCGGTGTCGTCGCCCCCGGGCGCCGGGTCAGGGACCACGGCGAGGGTCCTCGCCATCGCATCACCTCCGAAGGAAGCCCGCTTGCCTCGTTGGCATCGAACGTACCGCTCGAGGGCGACCCCTGACGTGTCGTGATCTGAAACCGAAGGCGAACATCTCCGGGGTCTGCCGCTGCGGCCGATTGGGTCACAGGCAGGGCGGAATCGCCGTGTATCGGACGCTTGCGTGGCGTCTCGCATCACACGACGGACAGAACGCCGATAGCGGCGAGCACCACCCATGCCAGGTAGACGAGGAGGCAGAACCTGTCCGGCCAACCGATTCGGATCTCAGGCGAGCCGCCCTCCCCATGGGCGGGAGCCACGGCGATGAGGAACCACACCAGGCCGGCCCACGGAACGACGGAGGCGATCGCCAGCATCCATCCCAGCGTGGGCGTCACTCCAATCCCCGCGATCAACGCAGCAGGGGGAAAGCCTGCGAGGAGCACGATTCCCAGTACCGTGTGCGCCCTGCCCACGCGCGTGGCCTGAGCGCGCGGAGTCATGATCGGATCGGCGTCGATGAACGCGGCACCGAGCGCGCCCAGTGCGACAGCAGCAAGGCCGAGGGTCCACGCGCCGCCGAACGGCCACAAGGCGACGCAGATTGCGGCGGGGCTGATGGCCATCGTCACGAAGGCGAGGCGCATGACCCACCCGTATTGCCCGACGGAGTACTCACTGATCATCCGCCACGACGGGTCATACTCGGGCTCGAGCACGTGAAGGATCGCGATCAGCCCCACCGTGATCCCGCCGGCGACGAGCGCCGTCACGGCGGCGATGGCAACGACGCTCAATATCCGACAGCCATACCTGGAACGACCACGGGCTTCCTCCTGCGGGGCACTCTATCCCGGCGGTGGCGCGGGGTCCCGGCTGAGCCGCCTGGCCTCCGCGTCACGTGGGTGGTCGCAGCACGGACCGCGGACACCGATCGAATGCCGGAGACGCTGCGCTTCTCCCACGTCCCCTGGCTGCGTTTCGCCTGTCGTGCGGATGTGCTGCTGGCACCGCCCTCTTGCGATCTCCTCTAGCGCCGCGCTGCTCGCCGTTTGCCGCGGGTTGGCTCGCCCTGCAAAGCTCCCCAGATACGATCGCACCCCTTCGCTGACCGCCGAGCAGATGCGAGCGCCCGCCGACACGCGCCCCTGATCGATCGAAGGATCTGCGCGATCGCCTGCCAGCGCGCGCCGAACAGGGCCTTGCCGAACGAGTGATCTGGATCTGTCATGTCGCGCCCCCACCGGTGGCATCCATGTCGAGCGATGCAGGCTCCATCACTAGCGCAGTGCGAAGACCCGCTCGCGGGCTGCCCTCCATCGAGGGCTGGACGCCGGGGTCTGGGGCGTTCTTCTCAGGCTACGCGGAGACGGGCAGACGCTGCGCGTTGCGGATCGGCTTCAACAGACCCAGCTCGCGAACAAAGCCCACGATCAGCGGTGCTCGTCCGCGACAGCCCCTGTGATAGCGGTCGAGTGTCGAGAGTACTGGCTCACCCAGAGCCCAGCGACGGTTTCGATATCACCGTCATGTGTGAAGCCGAGAGCTTCGTAAAGGGCGCGAGCGGGCGCATTCTCACGTCCGGTTGCGACGATGGCTCGCGCCTCGAGTGACATGACTTCGGTCACGAGGGACGATCCGAGACCCCTTCGGTGATACCTCGGGTCGATCATGAGACGGTCAATGTCAACCGACCCTCCCTCCACCGAGTACCCCAAGGCTCCAGCGATCCGGTCGCCATCGAGGGTCACGACCCAGTGCAGCTGCGCGGAGATGAGATCCTGCACTGATTCATGTAGTGGCGGGATTCGGTCGTCACCGATGAGCGCGGCCTCGACTCTGTACGCGCGTTGCTGGAGTTCCAGCAGATGCGGAGCCAAGCTCGCGACATCTTCGGGCTGAAGCTTCCGCGTGATCATGACCTCCTATCTTGGCAGCACGCTCGCGCACGCCCGCACAGATCCCCTTGGGGCACAGGCCGATTGAGGGATCCCTATCCGGGCAAGCGCTCGATTCGGATCCGTCTGCGAGCATCAGCACGGTGAGGGGCGCCTGTCGCGCATGTGGCAGACGGCGACTGGGATGCGGAGTGCTCTGACGAGGCGAAGTCCTGCACGATCCATTGCCGGAAGCTCCGCATCCGGCGCTCGAACTGGTCGCCGTGCGGGGCGGTCAGCCTTGGCTGGCGCGGACGAATCCGGTTCTGAAGGCGACGGACACGGCTTGTGCTCTGTCGGTGATGCCGAGCTTTAGGAAGATTCGATGGACGTGCGTCTTCACCGTGGCTTCGCTCAGGAACATGTCAGTCGCGATCTGTGAATTCGATCGCCCGTTCGCCATCGCCGCGAGAACTTCCCGCTCTCGACGGGTCAGCTGGTCGATCTCGGCGGAGGTCGGGAGCGAAGGCTCGGCACGTGATGCGAGCTCGTTCAGCAAAGATCGCGTCACCGTAGGGTCGAGCCACCCATCGCCCTTCGCGAGCGACCTCACCGCCTCCGGCAGAACCGCGGGGGCGGCGCTCTTGAGCAGGAACCCCGCGGCGCCGGCGCGGACGGCATCGCGTACAGCGGTGTCGTCGCTGAACGTCGTGAGGATCAGGATGCCCGGCGGCCCGCCATGTTCGTCCCTGTATTCGGGCGAGGTGAGGATCCTGGTCGCCTCGACGCCGTCCACACGCGGCATTCGCACGTCCATGACGACGACGTCGGGTTGCAGCTCTGCGACCAACGTCACGCCGGCCTGCCCGTCGGATGCCTCGCCGATGACCTCGATGCCGTCCTCGGCGTCGAGAAGCATGCGCAATCCGGCTCTGATGAGCGCTTCGTCATCGACGAGCACGACCCGCACGGAACGACCCGTGCCGGCGTCCTCAGGCTCGGTCGACATGTGCTCAGTGTCCCGCGGACGAGTGGTGTTGCGCCATGCCCCTGCTTGAGCGATGGATCCGGCATCAACCCTGGGATCGACCTGTGGGATCGACGCGCAGGTGGATGCGCGGGCCGGGTGGGCGCGGGAAGCTTGCATCATCCGGAAGGGAGGTGTCATGGGAGACGCGTACCGACCGTCGATCTCGCGTCGACGCCGACTTCGTCCGGCGTGGCCCGTGCGGTTCGATGTGCTGGTCGTCGGCTGTCTCGTTGCGTTCGACCTCGTCGTGCTCTTCACGATCGACGCGCACCGGAGCGGCGAGTGGCTCCTGCTGCTCGCTATCGTGGTCATCACCAGCCCGCTCCTATGGAGATCTCAAGCACCGGTACTCGCTCTTGCCGGCGTGATCGCTCTGCAGTGGGCGCTCCTGGCGCCCATCGGCGGCCTCACTGTCGGCGGAGGACTGCTCTGCATGCTCACCGTCGCGGTCGGCCTCGGCGCGGTCGCGGCTCGTCGTCATCTCTGGATCTCGCTGATCTGCCTGTGCGTAACGTACGCCCACACGACCCTCGTGTTCGTCGTCGCCTTTCCCGCGTCGAGCGCGGCTTGGAATTCCTTCGCCACCGCAGTCGTGTGTGCAGTCTCATGGGGGCTGGGCGCTTTCGCGCATGTGATTCGGACGCGGCTCGGACAGCTTCAGATTGATCAGGAGCGCGCAGCCGCGGCGGTGCTCGCCGAACGATCCCGAATCGCCTCGGAGCTCAGTACCATCGTCCGTGGCGCGGTGGCCGCCATGGTGGCCGAAGCGTCGGTCGCGCGCGTCACGATCGCGGACAATCGAGGCCGCGCGGTCGCTGCGTTCGCAGCGGTCGAGCGGACCGGGGTCGAAGCCATGCATGAGCTCCGGCGCCTGCTGCATCTGCTCCACGACGACCCGCAACTCGCCGTCGAGGAGCGAACCGAGCACGCCGACGACCCAGTCAGAGGGCGGTTTCGAGATCGCTTGACGATGGTCAGCGACCGCGATGCTCTCGTCACGATCAGCGCCATCGCGGGAACGATGCTTCTGGCATCGCTTTCATACGAGGGTGGGATGCGGCTGCTGGCGAGCCTCTTCCTCGGTCTGACGCTGTGCGTCCTGTTGTGGCGTCATCAGTTCCCCGTGGTGGTCTTCGGATCAGTCATCGCCGCGACGGCGCTCGCGGTCGTCCTCTTCCACGGCGGCGACTTCGTGTTCGACAATCAGACCCCGATCATTCCGGTCCTGGTCGCCCTAGCCGCCGTCGCCAGCGCGACATCCCTGTGGATCTCCATCCCGGCTTCGCTGATCGCCTGGGCGTACCTCTCCATCACAGCTTTCGAATACCCAGAAGTGATGGCATCGAACCTCATCGGCAGCGCGGCCATCGTCATCGCTGTATGGCTGGCGGGCGTGGTCACTGGACGAAGGCGGCGGCAGATCGATCGATTGGAGACCGCCGGCGGCGCCGCCCGTCACGCGATTCAACAGGAACGAGCGCGGCTTGCCTACGAACTCCATGACGTCATCGGCCACTCGATCACGGTCATGGTGCTGCAGGCTGCCGGAGCACGACGAATCATCGAGCAGAGCCCGGAGCGCGCGGCGGCGGCGATCGCGCCCATCGAAGAGTCAGGCGCAGAGGCCATGCGCGAACTCGATCAGCTCGTCGTCATACTTAGAGAGGATGACGCGACCGTCAGTCCCGACACAGCGGCGGATACTGCGCGCATCGGCGAACTGGACAGACTCGTCGAACGAACACGTCGCACCGTCAAAGACATCCACCTCGAGGTGATCGGCGCGCCCAAGCGCCTCGAGCCGAGCGTGGATATCGCCGCCTACTGCGTCGCACGCGAGGCGCTCACCAACGCCGTCAAGCACTCCGGACTGGATGCGCATATCGTCGTCACGGTTTCGTGGATGCCACAGCTCGTGCGGGTTGAAATCGCCAGCGATCCCGGACCGGAGTTCGTCGTGCCGACCCCGGAGCTGTCGGGAGGCTACGGCCTGCTGGGCCTTCGCGAGCGGGTGGATCTGGCAGGAGGCGAACTGCGCTGGTCTTCGAACGGCGAGACGTTCACGGTCGACGCGCGGCTGCCTGTTGCCGAGCCATCCGCACCTGCTGTGCACACGGCCTGAACCGTAGGCGAGGCTGGCCTTGCGAGGCTCGAACGGCGACGGACTTACCGTGTGTTCGAGGGGTTGGGTCATCCGTTCAGCGAGGTGCCGACACGGGCAGAAGGCCGCGCGCGCGGCCCTCAACAGGCGGGAGTCCGACCCCCCGCACGCATCGCAGCGAATGGCTTCCGAACGCCGCCCCCGGTCCACAGATCACGCCGGCCCTCTCAGGCACAACGACTTCGCCCTCGATCGCCGATGACGCGGAGGCGGTCGAGAAGGGGGCCGGCGCTGCGCCGATGCCGACGGCCGTCAGCACAGTGATCGCCGCGACAGCCGAGAGTCGTCGCAGGCGGCTCGACTCTCGTCGTTCACGAATGCGGGGCGATCGCTGTGTGCGCATGGCGTCCTCCCGGATGGCTGACTTGAGCCTGCTCCGGCGAGGCACCCCGCACATCGACCCGGGGTGTGCATTCGCCTGTACACCCACGGGTGCACCCGATGTGGGATCCGCTCGCGGCAGTCCACCCCCGGATCGACGCCGAAGTGACGCCCCCAGGGCGACGCGGCTCCCGCTTAGTGACCGGCACTCTGAATCCACTCGAAGAAAGGATCACGACATGGACAGCACAACGTCCGCCCGCGGAACCCACCTATTGCGTCTGATGTCAGGCGCCGGCGCTCTCTTCGGCGGAGTCGGGCTCGCGTGCACGGCAATCATCCACTCCGGTCAAGCCATCGGCTGTGTCGGACCCGAGGAGTGCGCAAGTCGCCCGATGCGGACCATGACACCGTTGATCGGGGTGATGGGCACCGCGGCCCTCGTCCTGCTGGTCCTCGGCGTCGCGGGGCTCGCGCTCCTGATGATTCGCGCAGGTCTCAAGCCGACTACGGCGGGGGCGGGACTCATCCTGCTCGGGATGGGCGTCGGACTGCTGCTGACGGGGGGCATCATCCAAACGGCGCTCGGCGACTTCCCGTGGATGCCGCTGTTTGTCGGGCCGGGAGTCATCGCCGTGCTGGCGGGGATCGCGCTCGTCGCGTGGTGCAGTGCCGCAGTCGGACTGCTGCCCCTGTGGATGGCGATCCTTGTCGGCGTGAGCGCAGCGGGGGCGCTCGCATCGAACGAGCAGAACACGACGATCCTCTTCGTCGTACCGTTCGCGATCGCTCTGGCGCTCATGGGCGGATACCTGTGCGTGTCGGCACTCCCTTCCCCGCGCTCGCGGGCATACGAGTCACGGGCGAGCACTAGCTGACTGAAGTCTCGTCGCTGGAGGAAGACCGGAGAGATGAAATGAGTACAGCACCCACTGAAGTAGCGACGTCCGAATCCAACGCCTCACCGGCGCGCACCGCTGTGGTCTCGCTTTTGTCAGCAATCGCCGTCGCCGCGGTGGCGGCTGCCCTGGGCAGCTGGGAGCTTCCGGCCGCGGCAGTCGCCTCGATCGCAACGGCATCCGGAGCATTGGTCCCGGCGTTGGCGATCAAACGCTCTGACCGTCGACGAGCTCACAAGACTCGGACGAGTGAGCTGCTCGCGGGGCGCTTCAAGCGACCTCCGGTCTACGTCCTGATCGTCGCGAGTGGGATGCTGGGCCTCGCCTTTCTGCTCAGTCTGGTGTTTGGCTACATGCTCGCATACATGACGCTGGCGGATGCAGAGTCGTCGGGCCACCTGACAGGAGCCGACTACAACGATCTGGTCGAGCGAGGCTCCGGAGCCGGCACGGCCGCAGGCCTAGTGTTGATTGTCATGCTCGCCGCATCCATGCCGGTCGGCAGGTACGTCGCGCACCGCATTCCTTCCCGTTCCTGGGCGTGGGGACTTGCCGCCGTGCTGGTGAACGAGGCGGTGCTCTACGCGAGCGGGAGCCTGGTCGTGGGAGATTGGTCGCTGCCACCCATCGAATACTTCGTCGTCTACACCTTGCCTGTCACGATCGGTGTCCTCCTGGGGATCTGGCGTGGGGGTAGGACCCGAGCACTGTTCTGGGCGAAACGGCTCTTCAAAGGGCTGTCGGAGACCGACCGTCGAACGGTCCTCAGCCTCATGGACGAATCGGTGTTGAGTGTGTCACCATCCGAGGCGTCCAGACGTCCGCGTGAGATGGCCTGACCCGCCGGACTGCGATCAAACGCGCACGCGCCGGTCGATGACGGGCAACCTGCCTCAAGCCGTCCAGGGATCCTCATGGGGCGCCCGGTAAGGGGCGGTCGCCGAGCCATTACGGGCACACGAGTAGTCGCGGTCAGTCAGCACGGGTCAAGGCGGAGGGTGGACGCCGCGGCTTCCGCGGTGACCATGCTGCGGGCTGCGAGATCGCCGTACTTCTTGCGGTAACCGGCGTCGACCGCGGCAGCATCCGTCACACCGGTCGCCGTGACGATCACGTCGATCGAGACGTCGCCGACACGGATTCGTGAGGCCGCCGACCTGACTGCCGCGCCGTACCATCCGGTGTCGCGCCGGTGCCATGTGCGGACGAAGACATCGGTTCCAGCGACGACGACCCAGATCGGGGTCCAGCGGCTGAGGCCGCCTTCGTGACGCGAAGCCGAGACCTCGATCTCGATCGCGTCGTCGAGCACGCGCAACTGCGCGGGGGTCCACGATGAACCGGAGTCGCTGTCAGAGGGCGCTGGATCGGGCATGGATCAGCGCCTCATCTCGCCGAGCGCGGCGAAGCGAATCATGTGCGCCTCGCCGGCATGCAAGGTGTACTCGTGCAGCATCTTGATGAGCGACCATCGCAGCGTCCGGCCATGACCGGGCCCGCGCGCATCGAGCGACGGCGAGGCCGCGATCGCGGCATCCGCTCGCTTCACCTCTGTCAGCCACCCGCTGATGTCATCGCCGACGCTCTCCAGCGATCCGCCTGTGAAGTCGTCGTCGCCGTAGAAGTCTCGCGCACCCTCACCGCTCAGACCCCACGCTAGATATCCCGCCTCCATCTGCCGCATGTGGCGAACGAGACCCAGAACCGATAACTCCACGGGCGGTACCGACCATCGCAGGGCCCGCTCCGCGGACAGGTCGCGGAGCTTCCGAAGGAACTCATGGCGCTGATACTCGAGCCATGCGACAAGGTCCGCGCGCTCGTCGCCGGTGTCATCTGGCTCGCTCCAGCGCGACACGTCGACATCCGAGAGCACAGGAACGGATGCCTCGTGCTGGGCGCGCTCGACATCGGATGGGTCGTTCGCGGGCCAGTCGCGCTGCAGGCCGATCGCGTCGGTCAGCGCCTCCACCGCGTCGGCGAGTTCGTCCAGCTCATCCGCGGACAAGGCGGGCAACGCGGCCGCGATGCGCGACACCTGCACGAGCGGCGCTGCGCCTTTTGATGAGTTCCAGGTCATGGGCGTCATTCTCGACCTCGCGCGTCGCGCTCGCTACAACCGGATGACGTCGTACGCGACAAAGGTGGCACATCATCCCAGCTGACCAGCTACCTAATCCTCCGCCTCCAAGGTTTCAGCCCCGCGATCCGCAGACGGTGCGAACACGATGCTGACCGATTGAAGTCACCACCTGAGCGCCCATAATTCCCCGCAGCGGATCCCCCAGCGGGCACGGGCACGATGAGGGGCGCCCGTCGCGCTTCACTGTGTTTTGTGTACCAGAGCCGCAAACGATAAGGGAGCGCCCGGAGGCGCCCCCTTGTGGTCGCGACCTTGGTTAGGTCGCGCAGTTGGTGTAGATGATCAGAGGTGAGGGTAGGCCTCGACCTTGCTGTCCAGCGGCACCATCCAGAACTCGACGTTCCACGCCGCCGTGCCGCCGGAGGGCACGCGGTCGGTGAAGGTGTAGTCGACGCCCACGATCTTCCCGCCGCCGTCGCGGGCGATCAGATCGATGCGAACCATGTCCTGGTCCTCGGAGAAGTTACTGGTGACGGTGCCGTTGACGGTCATGTAGTCGTACTCGGAGCCAGTCGTGATCGGCCCCATGGTGAACGACCCCGTCTCGGCGGCAGGCGAGTGAGTGGCCGCGTCCGCGGTAGGCCCGCGCACCTCAATGTGGTCGATCTGCGCCGAGCCGATGTCAAAGAAGTCCCCGACGTACCACGAGGTGCCCGACAGGATGGTGCCGTACGTGCTGTCGGTGTCAATCAGCACGCCGTTCGCGTCGTAGGCCTCCACGTCGACGCCGGCGCCGGCGAAGATGTAGTCCACGTTCGGGTTGGTAACCTCCACGGCGTACCAGCCCATGCCGCTCTCCATGTCCACGCCGAACGCGGTTTCCCCCAGCACCAGATCCTCGGCGTCGGCGACCGCCGGCTCCTCGTCGACCGCCGGCTCCTCGTCGGCCGACGTCTCGTCGTCGGCGACGTCGGAGGTGCCGACCTCCTCGGTGACGGAGTCGTCGATGGCGTCGCTGACGGCGCCGGCAGCGAGCGCCATGAATACGATCACGCCGACGATCGTGCCGACCACGGAGACGATGATTGCGGTCAGGCCCTGCCACTTGGGTTTGTCCTTTTGGAACAGGGCGATGATGCCGAGGATGAAGCCGATCGGCAGGAGAATCCACCCGACAATCAGAGCGCCGGGAATGCACGCGAAGATGAATCCGACGGCGGCTACTGCGAGGGCGACGATTCCGAGGATGTTGCGAGGCTTCTTCTCGGGTGCGGGGGCGGTCGGCGGCGCGGGAACGGCGCCGGTCACGGTGGCGATGCCCCCGACAGGACGCACCTGGTCGGTCCACGAGGTTCCGTCCCAGTAGCGCTCCTGGCCTTCAACGCCTGCAGGGAACCATCCGGCGGGTGCGGATGTAGGGGTCGAATCGGTCAAGTTGTTCCTTCCACGGAAAGGCCACGTCCGACGCCGTGACCCCGGTACACGAGTGCTCGCCGGGCACAGGCGAGCTAGCGAGATCTTATGAGAAGGTCCTCATCAGACCCGCGACTTTCGCTCAGGTTTCAGCCAGATTCGCGTCAGGCCATCGACCTCGCGGCGGCGGGAGACTTCCGGCGACATAGACGCGACGAGGGCGGAGGAGATGGATTCCCCGGGCATGCTTCATGTCAGTGGACGCGAGTTGCGGGAATGCCGATGCTCGTGGACATCGACTGCGCCTCCGCCGCGGGATGTCCGACATGTCGACCGTCGATACAGTGTGGCCATGAAGCGCGCCGCACTCGTTCTCGCCCTGGCATTGGCCCTCACCGGGTGTGCGTCCTCGCCCGCCGCCGAGCACGAAGGGCCGACGAAGACGCCGGCCGCCGAAGAAGAGAAGCCCACGCCCACGCCGACCGCGGAGGCTGACGCGCTCGTGCTGTGCGAGCTGATGTCGCAGAAGCTCTTCGCGTACCCCGATTACGTCCTGGCTATCGCCAACGGCGAGTTCGATCAGGCCACCCACGACGACTACTACGCGTGGGCGGAGGAGATGAAGTCAGTCGCGCCCGCGGACGCGAACGTGCCGCTGGCGAAGTTCACCGACCCCATCTACCAGGTGCAGGAGGTTGTCGAAGTCGGTGGCGGGTCGCTGACGTTCAACACCGACGACTACAAGGCGGGCAACCTCGAGATCATGGAGTACTGCGTGGACGCAGGCTTCAAAGTCGACAACTGAGCCCGATGCTTCCGACGCAGACCGGCCTGCTGACCGGCAAGACTCACCTGTCCCAGTACATGGCGGAGACGTACCCGAACACCCTTCCGTTGCGCCGCAGCATCCGTGACGCGTGAGGCCCCTTCGGCTTCACACCGGGCACCAGCAGCGACGGCGGTCCGGCGGGGTCCGCGTTCGACATGCTGGTCACCCTGACAGTCCAACCGGACCGTGTGCCGCTCGACCCGGCGCCGTCGTTGCTGTGGCGGCGCGAACAGGCCGAGCTTGCCGCGTCGTCATCGAGCGTGCCGCGGCCGGTGTGAAGTCCGGAGACCGCAGCGACGATATCCTGCGCGCGCTGTGGATCCTCGGGCTGCTCGTGAATTCCATCCGGTCCATTCAGTCGTATCTGTACAGCCCCGTCACCGCCGCCGTCCACGACTCGTCCGGCGTGAACTCCGCCCGCGTGGATGGGCCTACCGCGCGGATTCCAACGGGAGATTGCGACCCCGCGCGGCATCATCCGCGCCGAAGCCGAGCAGAGTGCCCGCAGGCTCGGTCACTGGCCGAGGCTGCGGGCACTGAGCATGCCGAAGGGCGTCAGTGGGCCATCGACGCCAGCGCCTCCGGGTCGATGGTCGCAATCGAGCGGGTGTCCTGGAAGGCACGCACGCCCTCGATGCCCTGCTCGCGACCGAAGCCCGACTGCTTCATGCCGCCGAACGGCGCGCGCAGGTCGAGGCGCGTCGCGCCGTGGTCGTTGACCCAGACGTAGCCGCACTCGAGCTGCGAACCCACGCGCTGCGCGGCATCCGGCGACCCGGTCCACACCGATCCGCACAGCCCGCCCCAGGTGTCGTTGGCGAGGCGCACCGCCTCGGTCTCGTCGTCGAACGGGATCAGCGGGATGACGGGACCGAACTGCTCCTGCGTGACCACGCGCAGATCGAGCCCCGGGTCGACGACGATCGCGGGGCGCACGAAGTTGCCGGCGGCGAGGTCACCCTCGGGCAGGGAGCCGAACTCGCGGACGTCGGCTCCGGCATCCTTCGCCTCCTGGATGATCTCGTCGACGAACGCCTTCTGCGCCGGCTGGTGCAGCGGCCCCATCGTGGTCCCCTCGTCGAGTCCGTGGCCGAGCTTCGCCTTCTCGAGGCGCTCGCTCAGCCCCGAGACGAGCTCGTCGAGACGCGAACGGTGCACGTAGACGCGCTTGGCGTTCATGCAGATCTGGCCGGTGGTGTCGTAGATCGCGGCGTAGAGCCGGTCGAGGTGCGCGTCGTCGAGGATCGCGTCGTCGAGGAAGACCGCCGCGTCGTTCCCGCCCAGCTCGAGCGTCACGCGGGTGAGCGTCTTGGACGCCATCTCCATGATCCGCTTGCCGCCGTTCACACTTCCGGTGAAGCAGACCTTGGCGACGTCGGGGTTCTGGATGAGGTCGGCCATGACCTGGTCGCGTCCCGTCACGACGTTCAGCACGCCCGGCGGCAGCTTCTCGGCCACCCGCTGCACGACACGCGTCGTCGCCAGCGGCGCCGAGGGCGGCGGCTTCACGATCGCGGTGTTGCCCGCGAGCAGCGCGTGCGGCAGCGAGGCACCCAGGATCGCGATCGGCCAGTTGAACGGCACGATCACCGTCACGACACCCAGCGGCTGGTACGACACCTCGGTCGACACCGGGATCGCGCCGGGCACCGGCGGCAGCGTCTTGGAGGCATCCACCTCGTCGGCGAGCATGAGGGCGAGGTTCCAGCGGATCTCGAACACCAGCCCGTCGATCCACGCCTCCATCCGCACCTTGCCGTTCTCCTGCGACAGGATCGCGGCGTCCTCGTCGCGGTCGTCCGCGATACCCGCGATGGCCTCGGCCATCTTCGCGGCACGCTCCTGCGGCGTGAGCGCCGCCCACGCCGGGAAGGCCTGCTTCGCCGCGGCGACCGCATCCTTCACATCAGAGACGGATGCCGCAGCCGCCTCGCCGACGACCACCCCGGGCCGACCGGGGTCGGGGATGGTCAGCACGTCCTCGGTGAAGCGCTCCTCACCGCCGATGTAGAGTCCAGTCCGAACCGCTGTCCCCATCGTCGTCTCGCCCATGGGACGCCTGCCTTTCGTCTTCTCCGCCTCCGGCTCTCACCGGGGCTGTGCCTTCGGGATCCCGGCTCTCACCCGGGGCTGTGCTCTCAGGCTCCGGTTCTCGCCGGAGCTGTGCTGTCGGGTCGGCAGCGGGTCGGCGGCGGGTGTGCGCCGTCGCCCACCTCATCAAGAGTGCCTCTCGCACCCAGGTGAATCAAGATTGTTGACGATTTTCGCGCGAATTTCGTATGAAATGCTTCCGGGTGGGACGCTGGTCGAGAGATAGTGTCAGTGCACGGACGAAGGCGCCGAAGGGGATGGGGCGAGATGACGGATGCCGCAGTGCGCAGTGACGACGACGCGATGGATCGCCCCGATCTGACGCAGGTGATCCGCGAGGCGATCCTCGATGCGCAGTTCGCCCCGCACCAGCGCCTCATCGAAGCCGACCTGAGCGAACGGTACGGCGCCTCGCGCGCCTCGGTGCGCACCGCGCTCCTCAACCTCGCCGGCGAGGGACTCGTCGAGCGCCTGCCCAACCGCGGCGCACGCGTGCGCGCGATCACCGTCGACGAGGCGATCGAGATCGTGGAGGTGCGCATCGGCCTCGAGACGCTCTGCGCGCGCAAGGCCGCCGAGAACCTCACCCCCGCCGACGCCGAACGTCTGCGTGCCCTGCGCGCCGAGATCGAGGCGGCGATCGGCTCGGGCGACCTCATGGCGTACTCGCGGCTCAACCAGGAACTCGACCGCCGCATCCGCGACCTCAGCCGCCACGGCACGGCGACCCAACTGCTCGAGCGGCTGCGTGCGCAGTCGGCGCGCCACCAGTTCCGTCTCGCGTTCCACCCCGGCCGCGCAGCGACGTCGGCTCCCGAGCACATCGCGATCATCGACGCGATCCTCGCCAAAGACCCCGACGCCGCCGAGGCCGCGACCCGCGCCCACCTCTCGGGCATCGTCGAGGTGCTGCACGGCCTGGAGTGAGCCACGCGCCGCGCGCCGCAGCATCCGTCGCCCGAAACAGGTGATCTGGCGAGCACAGGACGATCCACCGCGAAACTTCCTCTCTCCGCCAGAACACCTGTTCTGGGCAATGCGCGACGCCGGACCATGCGACGAACGAATGAGGAAGGGGCGACCGGATGCCTCCGGCCGCCCCTTCCCCTCACTCAAACGCCGTGCGAGCTAGATCACTCGTCCCAGCTCTCGGCCGGGGCGTAGCCCTTGCCGTTGTACTTCTGCACCTGCACGGTCGAGACGGCGGGCTGGCCGTCCTGGGTCGTGTCGACGGTGGAGCCCTCGAGCATGAGCGGCGCCGTGAAGCCCGAGACGTCGCGCAGCGCTTCCATGAAGTTCTCGCGCGTCGGCTCGGTCATGCTGCCGAACACCTCCTCGAGCGTCGCCCCGATCTGGTACGACCAGACGCAGTGCGGGAAGGCGGGGACGTCCGGGTAGTTCGCGTACTCCTTCAGCCCCTCGAGGAAGGCGGCGCCGTCCTCGCTCTCGGCGAACGTCGGCGCGGCCGCCGACTGCGCGAACGCCACGGTGTACACGCCGGGGAAGGCCGCCGCGCCACCGGGCTCGAGGATGGCCGTCGGGCTCGACGTGTTCGACGGCAGGAACCAGGACGGAAGCCAGCCGAGCTCCTGCGACTTCTGCAGCGACGAGATCACCAGCGGGGTGATCGACATGGCGTTGAAGAACACGTCGGCGCCCGAGCCGGCCAGTTCGGTCAGCTGCGCGTCCACCGAGGTGTCGGTGGCCTCGTAGGTGAGCTCCTTGACGACCTCGATGTTGTCGGCGCCCTCGATGGCGGTCTTGAAGCCCTCGACGTAGCCCTCGCCGTAGTCGTCGTTCTGTGACAGGATCGCGACCTTGTGGTCTTCGGCGGATCCGGCGAGCAGCTCGCCGAACGCCTCGCCCTCGTTCTGGTAGATCGGCACGAAGCCGAGCTGCCACGGGCTCTCCTCCTGGTTGCTGAAGATCGGGTCGCCCGTCATGATCAGCACCTGCGGCACCTCGTCGGCGATCGCCGCATCGAGCCACGCCCGGTTGGTGGGCGTGCCGAGGCCGGCGGTCATCGCGAAGACGCTGCTCTTGAGCTGGTCGTAGTTGGCCTTGGCCTTCTGCGGGTCGTACTCGTCGTCCAGCGCCTCGATCTCGACCGTGCGGGTGTTGCCGTCGCCGAACTCCACCCCGCCCTCGGCGTTCTTGGCGCCGAAGTACGCGGTGATTCCGGCGACCGTGCACGTGCCCGGGCCGGCGGTCGGACCCGACAGCGGCGTGGTGATGCCGAGGGTGATCGAGTCGTCGGTGATACCGGGGCTCGCCTCGGCGGCGCCGCCGTCGTCGGTGTCGTTCGGCGAGCCGCCGCCGCGTGCGCAGCCGGCAGCGAGGACGGCAACGATGCCGATCCCCGCGACGACCGAGGCGACGCGCATCCTTCTGCGATTCGTGCTCATGGGTCATGCCTCTCTGTGTGTTACGACTGCGTCGTAGATGGTGGTGGTGATTGCGTCGTAGGTGGTGGTGGTTGCGTCGAAGGGGCGCCCAGTGCGTCTCCGACGGTGGAGGCGCCGGCGACGGATGCCGCGGCATCCGCCTGCATGGCACCGCCGACGGGTCCACCCGGGCGACCGGAGCCGGCGTCGCGCCCGCGTCGCCGCCACAGGCTCGGAAGCGAGACCAGCCCGCCGGGCAGGATGAACAGCACCACCAGGAGGATGGCGCCCTGCAGCATGGCGGTGATGTTCGGGTCGATGAGGTTGGTGACCTGCGGCAGCAGCACGTACCAGACGCCCCCGAGGAGCGAGCCGAGGATGCTGCCGGCGCCGCCGATCACCATCGACGCGAGCAGCTCGATCGAGTGGCCGAAGTGCAGCGTCTCGGGCGACGTGTACTGGATGACGACCATGTAGAGGAAGCCGCTCACGCCGCCGATCAGCGATGCGATCGTGAACGCGAGCACCTTGAAGCGGTACGGCGACACCCCCAGCGACCCGGCGACCGCCTCGTTCCCCTTCACGATCGCGAAGGCCCTGCCGTACTTGCCCCGCACGAGGTTGCGCGTGAGCATGAAGGTGATGCCGCCGATGAGGAAGACGATGTAGAGCTGCCACTGGTCGTCGTACAGGCCGGTCCACTCCGGTGCGTCCGAGAAGCGGGCGGAGGTGCCCTGCGAGCCGCCCGTGAAGTCCGACAGGCGCTTGGCGAGGGGCACGCCGATGATCGGCAGCGCGATCGTGACCATGGCGATGGCGAGGCCGCCGAGACGCGCGGCGGCGAGGGCGATGACCAGGCCGATGACCGCGGGGACGAGGCACGCGAGCACGAAGACGAGCAGGATGTTCCAGTCGGCGTTGACCCCGAACGCCGTGACGTAGGCGCCGACGCCGACGAAGAAGATCTGGCCGAGCGAGACCTGGCCGGTGTAGCCCATCACGACGTTGAGGCCCAGGACGGCGACGGCGAAGACGCCGATGCGCGCGATCGTCTGGTTCGCGAACTCCGGGAGCATCAGCGGCAGCACGATCATCAGCACGATGACGAGCCCGATGACGGCCCAGCGCACCCAGGGGCGCTCGAGCAGGGGCGACCGGTGCGAGAGGTCCGTGTTCGCAGCCATCAGACGCGCACCACCGCTTTCCGCCCGAACAGGCCCTGTGGTCGCAGGAAGAGCACGACGAAGATGAGGATGAAGGGCACCGCGATCTTCAGGTCGTGACCGATGAACGGCACGTAGACGGCGGCGAGGTTCTCCAGCACGCCGATGAGCCACGCGGCCACCACCACCCCGATCGGGCTCGACAGACCGCCGAGGATGCACGCGGCGAGCGCGTAGACGAGGGCGGAGTCCATCATCCCGGGCGTCAGGGTCAGCTGCGGCGCCACGAGCACCCCGGCGACCGCGCCGAGCACGGCGGCCAGGCCCCAGCCGATCATGAGGTTGCGGCCGACGTTCACGCCCGAGAATGCGGCGGACGCGGGATTGATCGCGACGGCCCGCAGCGCGAGACCGAGCTTGGTGCCCAGGAACAGCGCCTGCAGCAGCAGCATGCAGGCGACGATCACGATGAAGGTGCCGAGCGAGCGGACGCTGATCACCGCGCCCGCGATCTGGATGGTCTCCAGCGGGAACAGCGAGGGGAACAGCCGGTTGTTGTACGTCCAGATCCAGGCGCAGAACCCCGTGATCAGGGTGAGCAGGCCGATCGTCACGACGACGGCGGTGTCGGGGTCGCCGCGTTCGAAGCGCCGGATGAGATACCGCTCGATGACGGCTCCGAGGAAGAACGAGATGACGACGGCGGCGAGGATCGCGAGCAGGAGCGGGATGCCGAGACCGTTCAGCGCCCAGGCGACGTAGGCGGACAGCACCGCCATGCCGCCCTGCGCGAAGTTGATGAGCCCGGTCGCCTGGTTCACCAGCACGATCGCGAGCGCGAGAGCGGCGTAGATCGAGCCGGTGGAGAGGCCGTCGATGACGAGCTGGATGAACGTGCCCACGTCAGCCTCCCAGGTATGCGCGGCGGATCTCGTCCATGCCCCTCAGCTCCGCCGAGGTGCCGGTGAGGGCGTTCCGCCCGGTCTCGAGCACCGTGGCGCTGTCGACGAGGGTGAAGGCGAGGTTGGCGTTCTGCTCGACCACGAGCATCGCGATGCCCGATTCGCTGCGCAGCCGGCCGATCGCCTGGTACACGCTCTTCGCGGTGCCGGGAGCGAGACCGAGGGACGCCTCGTCCAGCAGCAGCAGCCGCGGCTTCGACATGATGGCGCGGGCGATCGCGAGCATCTGCTGCTCGCCGCCCGAAAGGGCCGAGCCGTTGGAGCGGATCCGGTCCTGCAGCTGCGGGAACAGGTCGAGGCAGTAGTCCATGTCAGACGCGATGCCCTTGCGGTCCTTGCGCTTGTAGGCACCGACCCGGAGGTTCTCCCGCACCGTCAGATCGCCGAGCGTGCCGCGTCCCTCCGGCACGTGCGCGATCCCGAGTGCGGCGACCTGGTCGGGACGCAGTCCCCGCAGCTCCTTGCCGTCGAAGCGGATCGTGCCCGTCGAGCGCACGGTGCCCGAGATCGCTCGCAGCGTGGTTGTCTTTCCGGCGCCGTTCGCACCGAGGATGCCGACCGCGCCGCCGTCGGGGACCGTCAGCGAGACGCCCTCGAGCACCTGGATGCGGCCGTAGAAGGCGCGCACGTCGGCCAGTTCAAGCAGCGTCATCGACGGCATCCTTCCCGATGTAGGCCTCGATGACGCGGGGGTCGGCCTGCGCCTCGGCGGCCGAGCCCTCCATCAGCTTCCGGCCGTGATCGAGCACCACGACGCGGTCGGTGAGCGCCGAGATGAGCCCCATGTTGTGCTCGACGATCACCACCGTGATGTCTTCATCGCGCACCCGCCGCACCGTCTCGATGAGCTGCTCCACCTCGGAGTGCGGGAGCCCTGCGGCCGGTTCGTCGAGGAGCAGGAGGCCGGGGTGGGTGAGCAGCGCGCGGCAGAGCTCGATGCCCTTGTGCAGTCCGTGCGACAGCTCGTCGGCCCGCATCTTGGCGGCCCACCCGAGGCCGTTGCGGTCGAGGAGGTCGAGCGCCTCCTGCCGCAGCGCCTTCTCGGAGCGCACCGTGCGAGGCAGCCGCAGGGACCACTCCACCGGACCGCCGGGGAGACGCGTATGGGCGCCGAGGAGCACGTTCTCGAGCACGGTCTCGCGCAGCTGGAGCGCGGGATGCTGGAACGTGCGTGCGAGCCCCTGCCGCGCGAGCGTGGCCGGCGACGACCCGACGACCTCGACGTCGTCGATCGTGATGGAGCCGGCGCTCGGCCGGTAGTGACCGCTCACGCAGTTGAAGAGCGACGTCTTGCCGGCGCCGTTGGGCCCGACCAGGCCGAAGATCTGGCCCGGCTCCACGGTGAAGCTCACGTCCTCGAGCACCTTGACGCCGCCGAAGTGAAGGCTGACGTCGCGCACTGCGAGTCGAGCGCCCATGGCCCCACCTTTCGCGTCATCGCGTGTGGTCATCAAGGGGACTCGAGTCCTCCCCCTGCTGGGAAAACTACGGATCCCCGGAAAGATTGTCAACGATTTTGGTGTGAAGTTTCGCAACCGTGACCCTGCGATCCGATGCTGGCCCGCCCGACCGAGGGATGCGGCATCCGATTCCGTTCAACGGAACACCCGCGCCCAGCCACCAGAAGCAGCTCTTACGCTGACCGCAGCTTCCGCAACAACGAAGGAGGGTCGACGATGACCACGACCGACTCAGCAGAGACACTCGCCCAGGCGATCGATCGCGCAGGCAGCCCGGTGGATCTGCTGCGCAACCAGAACTGGCCGGCGTTCACCTTCCCGGTGGCGCCAGAGTTCACCAACTGGCGTGACGAGCAGCGGGCCTGGAACACCTCGGTGGCGCTGATGGACCAGTCGCACCACATGACGCAGCTGTTCCTCGACGGCGCCGACCTCATCCCGCTCCTGAGCTCGATCTCGCCGAACACCTTCGCGACGTTCCGGCCGGGCGTCGCCAAGCAGCTCATCTCGGTCAACAAGGACGGCTACCTGATCGGCGACGGCATCCTGTTCTACAACGCCGAAGGCCCCGAGGGTCTGGTGCTCATCGGGCACCACATCCTCATCGACTGGGTGCGCTTCAACGTCGAGAAGGCGAAGGATGCCGGCAAGGACGTGCGGTACCGCCTCGAGGCCAACTCGCACATGCGCCAAGGGCCGCCGACGTTCTACCGCTACGAGCTGCAGGGCCCCCACGCCGACCTCGTCATGGAGAAGGTGTTCGGCGGGCCGGCGCCCGAGATCAAGTTCTTCCACATCGGCGACGTCACCATCGCGGGGCGGCCGGTCAAGGCGCTCCGCCACGGCATGGCCGGGCAGCCCGGGTTCGAGTTCTACGGACCGTGGGAGGACAACGAGATCGTCCTGAACGCCCTCATGGAGGCGGGCGCCGAGCACGACATCCGCCGCGTCGGAGCCAAGGCGTACTCGTCGTCGCCGCTGGAATCCGGCTGGGTGCCGACGCCCTTCCCCGCCGTCTTCGACGAGGACTTCGCCGAGTACCGCGCGTGGCTCCCCGCTGCGCGCATCGGGTCGGTCGCCGGCTCGCTGTACTCGACCGACGTCCACGACTTCTACCTGACGCCGTTCGACATCGGGCTCGGGCGCTCCGTGCGCTTCGACCACGACTTCCACGGACGCGAGGCGCTCGAGAAGCACGCCGAGAACCAGCGCCGCCGCAAGGTCACGCTGATCTGGAACGCCGACGACGTCGCGGCGGTCGTGCGCTCGCAGGTCGAGCCCGGCACGCCGGCCAAGTACCTCGACTTCCCGAAGGCCCGCTACGGGCTCTACCAGATGGACGAGATCCTGAAGGACGGCGAGCGCGTGGGGATCTCGACGGATGCCGGTTACGTGGCGTACGACCAGCTCTACATGTCGCTGGCCACCCTGGACGTGGGCCTCCGCGACGGCGACGAGGTCGAGGTGGTGTGGGGCGAGGACCCCATCTCGCGCAAGGACTCGGTCGACGCCGACCACCGCCAGGTGCGGATCCGCGCGACCGTCGCCCCCGCCCCGTACCACGACTACGCACGCACGGTCTATCGCGCGAACGCCTGAGCCGCGTCCGGGGCGTTTCGTCTCGCTTCGCTCGCTCAACGACCGGGTCCCGGTCGTTGGGCGGCGTGATCCAGTCGTTGAGCGAGCGAGGAACGAGCGAGACGAAACGCCCCACCCCCGGTCGTTGAGCGAGCGAGGAACGAGCGAGACGAAACGCCCCACCCCCGGGTCGTTGAGCGAGCGAGGAACGAGCGAGACGAAACGCCCCACCCCCGGTCGTTGAGCGAGCGAGGAACGAGCGAGTCGGAACGCCCCTGGCTTCCGCTCAACGGAACCCCCGGCGCTGGCGGGGTTACGATGGCGGCGTCATCGAGGAGGATGCCGTGGCACGAGGATCTGCGGGCGAGTCGGTCCTGCACCGCCACCTGCGCGTGCTCGAGAGCTTCGACGCGTGGCATCCGTTCCTCACGCTCAGTGAGATCGCGGACGCCGCGGGCGTGCCCCGCTCGAGCGCGCACCGCCTGATCGCCGAGCTCGAGCGCGAGGGGCTGCTCGAGCGGCTGCCCGACCGCACGTACCGCCTCGGCGTGCGGCTGTGGGAGTTCGCCAGCCGCACGCCGGGTGCCGTCGGTCTCCGCGAGATCGCCCGGCCCTGGCTGGGCGCCGTGCACGAACGGGTGCGACAGCACGCGCAACTGGGGGTGCTGAGCGGGCGCGACGTGCTGTTCATCGACCGGATGTCGACCCGCGAGGCCGTCGTGAACGCGACGCTCATCGGCGGCCGCATCCCGCTGCACGCGTCGTCGAGCGGTCTCGCGCTGCTGGCCTACGCCGACAGCGCCCTCGTGAACGACGTGATCGCGCGCGGGCTGCGTCCGTACACGCCGCGCACCATCCGCACGGGCGCAGAGCTGCGCGCGCAGCTGCGACGCGTGCGCGAGGACGGGTACGCCGTGACGGAGGGGGCGATCCACCCCGAGTCGCGCGGCATCGCGGTGCCGGTGATGGGGCCGGGCGGCAGCGTCTACGCCGCGATCGGCGTGGTGGTGCCCAACGACGGCGCCTCGACCCACGGCTACGCCGAGCTGCTGCGCCGCGCCGCCACCGGCATCGCGCGCGAGCTCGCCGCCGCCTACCGGCCCGACGTCGACGAGCGCACGCACGGCATCCGCTCGCTCGTCAGCGGGTCGCGCCGCTCGCTCGAGTACCTCGAGAGCCTCGACACCGACCCGCACGACGCCGGTGTGCAGGTCGCCGCGGGCGCCGTCGAGCCCGCCACCGCGGCCGGCGCGCAGGTCGCCGCGGGCGCCGTCGAGCCCGCCACCGAGGCCGGCCGCGGCCCCGCACGGGTGCTCTAGGGTGTCGGCCATGACGACGATCGCGGTCCTCGGGCTCGGCGAAGCGGGGCGTCGTTACGCCCGCGGCCTCGCGCATGCCGGAGCCGACGTCCGCGCCTTCGACCCCGCCCACGATCTGGGCGACCCCGACGTGCCGCAGTTCTCGACGCTGGCCGACGCTCTCGCCGGGGCCGACGTGGCGCTGAGCCTCGTCACCGGGCATGCCGCGGCATCCGTCGCCCGCGAGGCGCTGCCGCACATCGCCGCGGGTGCCGTCTACGCCGACCTCAACACCGCTGCGCCCGACCTCAAGCAGCGCATCGCCCGCCTCGCCGCCGACCGCGGACTCGCGATGGCCGACGTCGCGGTGCTCGCGCCCGTGGTGCGCGCCGGTCACCGGACGCCGCTCCTCGCGAGCGGGCCCGGGGCGCGCGAGTTCGCCGAACGCGTGCGGCCGTTCGAGGTGCCCGTCGAGGTCATCGACGGCGGCGCGGGCGAGGCCGCGCGCCTGCGGCTGCTGCGGAGCGTGTTCATGAAGGGACTCGCGGCGCTCGTGCTCGAGGGGCTCGGCGCCGCGCGCGCCGCCGGCGCCGAGGAGTGGCTGCGCGCACAGATGGCGGACGAGCTGGGTCCCGACGGCGCCGCACTGGTGGACCGGCTCGTCGACGGCTCGACCCTGCACGCCGTGCGCCGCGAGCACGAGGTGCGCGCCGCACTGGCGGCACTCGAGTCGTCGGGACAGCCCGCCGACATGACGCGCGCGACGCTCGCATGGTTCGAGCGGCTCGTCGCAGAGCGCGATCAGGACTGAAGCCCCGGCAACATACCCGCATCCTCCGCCCGGCACAACGGCGAGACGCATTGGACGGAAGTGCCGTTGCCGCGGGCTCGAGCGGATGACATCCTCGCCGCACACGCACGGCGCCGGCCCCACGGCGGCTGCAATTCACAACGCGAAGGAGCGTCGATGAAATCCACGTTCAGGCGGCTGACAGCGGTGTCGCTGGGCATCGCCGCAGCTCTCGTCCTCACGGCCGGCGTCTCGTCGGCCACGGCAGCACCGGGTGGTCCCCACGCCGGGTCGCCGACCCTCACGGCATCGGAGTGCACGTCGCTCGCGGGCCTCACCATCCCCGCGAAGGACATCGGACTGCCGACGAGCGGCGCCGACGTCGAGACGGCGGTGTGGGATGCCGCCGGCAGCTACTGCGCGGTCACCGGCTGGATCCGCGCGGTCACGGCCCCGCAGGACATGCAGTTCCGGGTCAACCTCCCCGCCCTCTGGAACGAGCGCACCCTGCAGTTCGGCGGCGGAGGGTTCGACGGGTCGCTGGTCACTGCGACCGGGGCCTACACCGCGCAGCCCGCGGGCACCCCGACCGCACTGTCGCAGGGCTGGGTCACCCTCGGCTCCGACGGCGGGCACCAGGGAGCACCCGGGTTCGACGGCACCTTCCAGCTCGACGAGGAGCTGTTCCTCAACTACGGGCAGTGGTCGGTGAAGAAGGCGCACGACGCGGCCGCGGTCGTGATCGAGGCGGCCTACGGCATGGAGGCCGAGTGGTCGTACTTCATCGGCGGCTCCCAAGGCGGGCACGAGGCCCTCGACGCGGCGGCGCGGTACCCGAAGGACTACGACGGCGTCATCGCGAACTACCCGGCCTACAACGTCACGATGATGCACGTGGGAGCGGTCAACTTCCGCGATGCGCTGCAGCTCGAGGGCGGGGCCGGGCACCTCAACTCCGCCGAGACGGCGACGATCACGAACGCGGTCTACGCCACCTGCGACGGGCTCGACGGGGCGGTCGACGGGATCATCAGCGATGTCGCCGGCTGCGACGCGGCGTTCGACATCCAGTCGCTCGCGTGCCCGGCGGGAGTGGATGCCGCCACCGTCGACACGTGCCTCTCGGCGGTCGAGATCGCCGCCGCGGTGAAGATCAGCACCGACTACGACCTGGGAATCGACATCGAGGGCAACTCGATCTTCGCGAAGAGCGCACTCCTCGAGGGCGCGCTCTACCAGGGCTTCGCGGGCTTCGGCTCGAGCGCACAGGCGCAGGGGCTGCAGTTCGCCGTGTTCGAGGCGACGATGCGGTATGGGGTGGCGGGGAATCCTCCCGGCTTCGACCCGTACACGGTCGATCCGCTGGACTACGCCGACCGGGTGCAGGAGGTGGGCGAGATCATGGACGTGACGGATGTCTCGCTCAACCAGTTCCGCGCACACGGGGGCAAGATCATCCTGACCCACGGCACCATCGACGACTTCATCACGCCGCACAACACCGTGCAGTACTGGGAGGCGCTCCAGGACGAGTTCGGCAAGCGCCTCGACAGGTTCGCGAAGTTCTACATGGTGCCCGGCTGGGGTCATGGCCAGGGTCGATTCGTGGCGCAGTACGACGGTCTCGACGCCATCGTCGACTGGGTCGAGCAGGGCGTCGCCCCGTCCGGCCTCGTCGCGAGCGACGGCAACGCGGGCGCCGATCGCACGCGCCCGATGTGCGAGTACCCGGCGTGGCCGCAGTACTCGGGCCCCGGATCGATCGACGACGCGAGATCGTACGCCTGTGTGACGGGATGACCGCACGCCCCGTCGCGTGACGCACGAAGGCCCCGGGTTTCGCCCCGGGGCCTTCCGTCCGTGGCCCTCGCGCCGATCAGCCGGCGGATGCCGCGGGCAGGGTGTGCGCGTCGCGCGACGCGAAGTAGTCCAGCGACCTCCGCGAGGTGCTGGCGAGCGTGCGCATGCCGTGCCCACCCGCACCGCCCGCCGCCTCGAGTGCGCGGGAGATGCCGGCCGCGGCCACGGTGAGGAGCTCGACCGCCGCCTGCGGCGAGGTGCGATCGTTGGGGACGACGACGCCCAGCGACGCGTGCACCAGACCGTGCGCATCGAGGACCGGCACCGCGATGCCCCGCGATTCGCCGTGGATGTGCCCGTCGGTGACGGCGAAACCGTCCGCCCGCACCCGCCGCAGTCGCGCGCGCAGCTCGTCCCCGGTGCGGATGGTCGCCGACGTGTAGACCGGCCAGCCGGCCGCGATCACGTCCGCCACGATGCCCGGCTCGGAGTGCGCGAGCAGCACCAGGCCGCTCGAACTGACCGGCAGCGGCACGCGGCCGCCGATCACGGTGGCGTTGACCACGGCCTCCCGGGTCGAGAGACGCTCGATGAAGAGCACGTCCCGCCCGCTCCGCACCCCGAGCTGCGTGTGCTGACGCACGCGCGAATGCACCGCCTCGAGCCACGGCCGCGCCAGTTCGCGCAGGCCCAGCGCCCCGGGGGTCCGCGACGCGAACTCCCACAGCCGGATGCCGAGCCGGTACGAGCGGTCCGGCATCCGTTCGAGCAGGCCCTCCCGCTCGAGCTCGGCGACGAGGCGATGGGTGGTCGATACAGCGAGGCCGGTCGTCTCGACGATCTCGGTCAGCGTGAGGAACGGGCGCAGCACATCGAACGCCTGCAGCACCCGCAGGTGCTTGTGCAGGACGGACTCGCCGTCCGAGCCCCGTGCCACGTCGAACCTCCCTCGAGCTACGCCGCTCCCGCGGTGCGCCAGCCGCCGTGATACTCCTGCCGCACGGTCTCGGCGTACGGCACGGGGCTGACGACGGCGCGCACCGCGATCTGCTCGTGCGGTTCGACCGTGGTCTTCTGCGAACCGCCGTCGGGCTCGCCCCACACCACGCGCACCTCCGCGCCGATCGGCACGTCGCGGTCGACGGTCGCGAGCGACAGACCGCGCTTCTCGTTGGCGGTGACGCCGGTGAAGAGCGACAGTCCGACCGTGCTGCCGTCGGCGTCGAGCACCGCGTCGTAGTTCGACGAGCCGTAGTTCGCGTTCGGCAGGTCGAAGAACTGGTACCCGGGGCCTTCGCGGTCAAGCACGCTGGTGAGGATGCGGCCGAGGTCTTCGTCGTTCCAGGCGAGCGTGACCTTCTTGCGCTGCGCCTCGGGGTCGACCTGCTCGAGGGCCTCGCGGCCGATGAAGTCGTGGTCGAACTTCACGAACGAGCCGTAGCCGAGGTCCCACGGGTTGAGGTAGTAGTCCTCGATGTCGTCGGACACGAACGACCCGGCGAGGGCGTTGATCGCCTCGTAGCTGCTCGCGGGCAGCCACTCCCGGTAGCGCCGCTCGATCTCTCCGCCCGTGTAGATCGCGGGGAGCGGCGACGGGATCCACCCCGACTCGAGGGTGTTCGACGAGTACGCGCGCGAACCGCACGGCTCGATGCCGAACTCGCGTCCCGCCTCGAGCACGGCATCCCGGATCCTGCCGTGCTGCGCGTACGACCCCCAGATCTCGAGGCCGGGCGCACCGGCCATGCCGTGCCGGAGCGTGCGCACGTGCTCGCCGGCGATCTCGAGCTCGCCCATGTGGAAGAAGCGCACCTGCTCCACCTCGCGGCCCGCGAGCTTCTCGATGATCTGCCAGGCGTTCGGACCCTGGATCTGGAAGCGGTAGAACTCCCGCGTCACCGCCTCGCCGTACGGCCGCGACGGCGAGCGGTCGTCGTAGCGGGTCTCGACGTCGTAACCGCCGGTCTCGGCGTGGAACTGCAGCCAGTTGGCGCCGGGCGCGCGGCCCACGTAGACGTACTCGTCCTCGGCCAGGTGGAAGAGGATGCCGTCGCCGATCACCCCGCCGGTCGATGAGGTCGGCACGAACTGCTTGGCCGTGTTCACCGGGAACTTCGCGAACGAGTTGATACCGGTGTCCGACAGCAGCTTCAGCGCGTCGGGGCCGGTCATGAAGAAGTTCACCATGTGGTGCGTCTGGTCGTAGAGCACCGCGGTCTCGCGCCAGGCCTTCTGCTCGCGCCGCCAGTTCGTGAACTCCGCGGGCACGACGGGGTAGATGTAGGTGCCGAGCTGCGAGTTCCGCAGCATCTCGACGACGCTCCCCCGTTGATCCATGAGCTCCTGCAGGTTGCTCGCCATGAGTTCCTCGACTTCCTCGTCCAGTGTTTCCGGGGTGACCTGAGCGCGATGCTACGTGTCCGCTATACCTACGTCCAGAGGTATTTGGTCGCCATGATTGTAGACAATATGTTGACCATTTCGCCACGGGTGTGATTCGCTGGCCCCATGACAGACACTGCCGACACGCTCCTCGTCGTCAGCGCCCACGCCGGCGACTTCGTCTGGCGGGCGGGCGGCGCGATCGCCGCCGCAGCCCTCCGCGGCGAGCGCGCGGTGGTCGCGTGCCTGTCGTACGGCGAGCGCGGCGAGTCGGCCAGCCAGTGGCTCGATGGCAAGTCGCTGGATGAGATCAAGCGCATCCGCCGCGACGAGGCCGAGGCCGCGGCATCCGCTCTCGGAGCCGAGATCGAGTTCCTCGACCTCGGCGACTACCCGCTCGTCGAGTCGCGCGAGGCCGTCTCACGCCTGGTCGATCTGTACCGGCGGGTGCAGCCTACGGTGGTGCTCACGCATACGCTCCGCGACCCGTACAACGGCGACCATCCCGCCGCGGCGCGCATGGCGCTCGAGGCCCGCGTGCTCGCGCAGGCGATCGGCGTCGCGAACTCCGACGGCTCGTATCCGGGCAAGGACGACATCATCGGCGCCCCGCCCGTCTTCTTCTTCGAGCCGCATCAGCCCGAGCAGTGCGACTTCACGCCGAACGTGCTGCTCGACATCACCGAGGCGTTCCCGCGCAAGCGCGCGGCGATGGAGTGCCTGCCCGCGCAGAAGCACATGTGGTCGTACTACACCGACCTCGCCGTCCGCCGCGGCGTGCAGCTGAAGCGCAACGCCGGCCCCAACCTCGGACTCCCCCACGAGACGATGGGCGAGGCGTACATGCGGCACTTCCCGCAGGTCGCCCAGGCGCTGTCATGAGCGGGACGGCGGGCATGGGGGCGGTCGAGAACGGACGGATGCCGTGACCGCCGTCATCGTCACCGACATCGCCCGCGCGGACGCGGCGACCGTCGACGCGCTGGGCGTGCACGGTGTCGCGACGGTGCACGAGGCGATGGGCCGGACGGGACTCGTGGGTCCCGGCATCCGTCCCATCCAGGATGGCGTGCGCCTCGCCGGCACCGCCGTCACCGTGCTGAGCCACCCGGGCGACAACCTCATGATCCACGCGGCGATCGAGCAGTGCCGCGCGGGCGATGTGCTCGTCGTGACGACGACGTCGCCCTCGGTCGACGGGGCGTTCGGCGAACTGTTCGCGACGGCGCTGCACGCGCGCGGCGTGCGCGGGCTCGTCACGACGACCGGCGTGCGGGATGTCGCCGAGCTCCGCGCCCTGGGCTTCGCGGTGTGGTCGTCCGCGGTCTTCGCGCAGGGCACGGTCAAGGCGACGCCCGGCTCGGTCAACGTGCCGATCACCGTCGGGGCCGTCACCGTCGCACCCGGCGACGTCGTCGTCGCCGACGACGACGGGGTGCTGCGCGTGCCCCGACTCCAGGCGGATCGGGCGCTCGCCGCGGCCGATGCGCGCCTCGCCAAGGAGGAGGCCGACCGTGCCGCCTACCGCGGGGGCGAACTCAGCCTCGATCGCAAGGGGCTGCGGCCCCTCCTGTCCGAGCTCGGCATCGAGTATGTGACGCAGGCCGACTACGAGGCCCGGGGCGATGGGCGCGCCTGACGCGGCATCGGCAGTGCGTGACGGCATCCGCTGCATGCTCATGCGCGGCGGCACGTCCAAGGGCGCGTACTTCGTCGCGACGGACCTGCCGAGCGACCCCGCAACGCGCGACGACCTGCTGCTGCGGATCATGGGATCGCCCGACCCGCGCCAGATCGACGGCATCGGCGGTGCCCACCCGCTCACCAGCAAGGTCGCGATCGTGTCGCCCTCGACGGCCGAAGGGATCGACGTCGACTACCTGTTCCTGCAGGTCGGCGTCGACACCGCCACCGTCGGCGACGCGCAGACCTGCGGCAACCTGCTCGCCGGCATCGGGCCGTTCGCCGTCGAGCGAGGACTCGTGCCCGCGACCGGCGAGCGCACGACGGTGCGGATCCGGCTGCTGAACACCGGCGACATCGCGACCGCCCAGTTCCCGACCGTCGACGGACGCCCCGAGTACGACGGCGACGCGGTCATCGACGGCGTCCCGGGCACGGCATCCTCGATCGAGCTGGAGGTCGGCGGCGGCCCCGACAAGCCGCTCCTGCCCACCGGCAGCCCGACCGACGACGTCGACGGGAACACGGTCACGCTCATCGACAACGGGATGCCGGTGGTGCTCCTGCGCGCCGAGGATTTCGGCGTGGCCGGCACCGAGTCGCCCAGCGCGCTCGAGGACGATGCCGTGCTGGCCGAGCGCCTGGAGCGCATCCGGCTCGAGGCGGGTCCGCGGATGGGCCTCGGAGACGTCGCAGAGCAGACGGTGCCCAAGCTGATCCTGCTCTCGCCACCGCGCGACGGCGGTGCGATCTCGACCCGCGCCTTCATCCCGGCGCGCGTGCACACGGCGATCGGCGTGCTGATGGCGGCATCCGTCGCCGCGGCGCTGCGCATTCCCGGCGCGGTCGGGCACGACATCGCCGGCCCGCTCGCCGGCGAGGAGACCGCGGTCGAGCACCCCAGCGGCACCTTCCCGTCGCGCGTGCGGGTGACTCGCGACGCCGACGGCACGTGGCGCGCGACCTCGTTCTCGCTGCGCACCGCCCGCAAGCTCTTCGACGGCACGGTCTTCCCGAGACCGCGCCGGTGACCCCAACCCGGTCGCTGAGCCTGTCGAAGCGCCCGACCGCACCGCTGAACCCGTCAGAGAGGACGCCCCATGACCGCCGACACGTCGTTCGACGTCGCCCACCTCGCCCACGTCGAACTGCTGACCCCGAAGCCGGCGGAGAGCCGCTGGTTCTTCGAGGAGCTGCTCGCCATGCGCGTCGTCGCCGAGGACGGCGACTCGATCTACCTGCGCACGTGGGACGAGTACCAGCTCTACACGATCAAGCTCACCGCATCGGATGCCGCGGGCGTGGGCCGCACGTCGTTCCGGGCGTCGTCGCCCCAGGCGCTCGAGCGCCGGGTCGCCGCCGTCGAGGCGGCCGAACGCGGCACCGGATGGACCGACGGCGACGTGGGCTGCGGACCGACGTACGGGTTCACCGACCCCGACGGGCACTCGATGGCGATCTTCTATGAGGCCGAGCGCTACGTCGCGGGCGACGAGGACCGCCCGGCGCTCAAGAACCAGGCCTCGCGCTTCCCGGGGCGGGGCGTCAACGCCCGCCGCCTCGACCACATCAACTACCTCGCGAAGGATGTCGAGGCCAACGGCGCGTTCCTGCGCGACGCGCTCGGCATGCGCGAGTCGGAGCGCATCCGTCTCGACAGCGGAAAGTTCGCGGCCTGGTGGTTCCACTTCTCGCTGAAGTCCTACGACGTCGTCTACTCCGACGACTGGACCAAGCACGGCAACCGCCTGCACCACATCGCGTTCGCGCCCGACACGCGCGAAGACATCCTGAAGGCCGCCGACATCTTCCTCGAGAACGGCATCCACATCGAGTCCGGCCCCCACAAGCACGCCATCAACCAGACGTTCTTCCTCTACGTCTGGGAGCCGGGCGGCAACCGCATCGAGTTCGCCAACGCCGGCGCCCGCCTGCTGCTCGACCCCGATCAGCCCGTCGTGGAGTGGTCCGAGGCCGAGCGCCGCAAGGGCCAGGCCTGGGGCATGAAGACGATCGAGACCTTCCACACCCACGGCACCCCGGTGGTCGACGCCCCCGACCACTGACCGGGCGTCACGACGGTTCCGGCACGAGCACCGTCGCCAAGCTGACCCGGCGCCGGCCGGCGTCACCGGTCTCTGACAGGTACGGCGCGAGGAGTTCCGAGAGGCCGGACTGGATGGCGGCGAGGCCGGCGGCGTCGACATAGAGCGGAACGCGTCCGAAGCCGACGAAGTCGCGCAGCGTCGCCTCCTCGCTGTCGACGAACCGGTCGAAGTCCGCCGACAGGTCACCCAGGAAGGCGAGGAACGCCGAGCGCAGCTGGGCATCGCTCATGGCGCGCAGCTCGGTCTGGTCCACGTGAGCCATGCGGTCACCCAGCGCCAGCGTGCGCTCCACTGCCCCGCGCACCCTGCGCTCCTCGACGACCGACAGGATGCCGGAAGCCACGAGAGTCGCGACATGCCGGTACAGCGTCGCCTGTGTGACATCCGGCAGCGCGGCGCGCAGCTGCGCTGTGGTGAGGCTGCGTCCGCCGAGCTGCTGGATGATCCGCAGACGCACCGGATGCATCACGACGTCGGCGATCGAGGAGTCGTCCACCTCGGGCTCCCTTCATTGTTATCAGCGTGATAATGTTCTCTTCGTTAGAACGATTCTACCGAACGGGGTACGCGAATGAAGATGCTCATGGATGCCGAGTGCGAGGTCTCGGCATGACGCGCGCAGCGATCGAGGTGACGGGCCTCAGCAAGCACCTCGGCGCTATCCACGCGGTGACCGACGCGAGCTTCACAGTTCACGCGGGACGCGTGACCGGCTTCCTCGGGCCGAACGGGGCCGGCAAATCCACGACCCTGCGCATGCTGCTGGGTCTCATCCGCCCGGATGCCGGAACCGCCCTCATCGACGGGCAGCGGTATCGCGACCTCGCTGCCCCGGTCCGCACCGTCGGCGCCGTGCTCGACATCGCCTCCGCGCACCCCCGGATGACCGCGTCCGCGCACCTGCGCACGATGGCTGCGCTCGCGGGCCTGCCCGGCGAGCGGGTCGACGCGGCGCTGGCCGCCGTCGGCGCCGAGGACTTCGCCGGTCGCTGCATCGGCACCTTCTCCACCGGCATGCGGCAGCGGCTGTCGCTCGCGACGGCGCTGCTCGGCGAGCCGCGGATCCTGGTGCTGGACGAGCCTTCCAACGGCCTCGACCCCGCGGGGGTCGTGTGGCTGCGCGGATTCCTGCGACAGTTCGCCGCCGACGGCGGTGCGGTCCTGATCTCGAGCCACCTTCTCAACGACCTCGAGCACAGCATCGACGACGTGGTGCTCATCGACCGGGGTCGGATCACGTGGACGGGTCCACTCGCCGAGGTCCTCACCGACCGGCCCTCCCTCGAAGCGGCATTCCTTCATCTCACGCAGGAAGGCGCGCAGCGATGAACGCGATCCACGGCGAGCTCATCCGCCTCCTCGCGACCCGGCTCCCGCTGTGGACGCTCCTGGCCGCCGCCTGCACCGGCAGCATCACCGGACTCCTGGCCCTGATCGGACCCGAGAACTCGACGACGCCCATGCCCGGCATCGACACCACCCAGGGCGCCGGCCTCGTGGTCGGGCTCGGTGCCCTGATGCTGTTCGTGCCCGCGCTCATCGGCACCGTCGCGATCACCAGCGAATACCGGCACCGCACGATCGGCACCACGTTCCTCGCCGTCCCGCGACGCGGGCGCGTCCTGGGCGCGAAGCTCGCGGTGTACACGGTGCTCGGCCTGCTCTACGGCGTCGTCGCGTCGGTCACGGCGGGCCTGACCCTGATCGGCGCCGCCGCCCTGCGCGGCGTGACCCTCGGGCTCACCACCGAGCAGCTCGTGGTCATGCTCGGGCAGCTCGCCGTGGCATCCGCCGTCTATATGGTGCTGGGAGTTGGCATCGGCGCGCTCGCCCGCCACCAGCTCCTCGCGATCGGGATCGTGCTCGGGTACTTCTACTTCCTCGAGCACGTGCTCATGCTGATCCCCGGTGTCAACGCGCTCTACCCGTACCTTCCGGGCGGGGCCACCGCGTCGCTCACGCGCTTCACGTTCCTCACCGACGCCATCGCGGAGCAGACCTCGCTCACCGCGGCGCCGGTCGCCTCGCCCCTCATGGGGGCGGCGATCCTCGTCCTCTACGCGCTGCTCGCGGCCGCCGCGGCGCTCCTCGCCCCACTGCGCCGGGATCTGCGCTGACCCGGTCCCGTGCGTCGGATGCGTTTCGTCTCGCTTCGCTCGCTCAACGACCGGGAGAGAAGCTCGGTCGTTGAGCGAGGGAGCGCCAGCGACCGAGACGAAACGCCCCGAGCCGGTCCCGTCGTCGGATGCGTTTCGTCTCGCTTCGCTCGCTCAACGACCGGGAGAGAAGCTCGGTCGTTGAGCGAGGGAGCGCAGCGACCGAGACGAAACGCGACGGGTCAGCGCCAGACGTCGGCGGCGATGTCGACGACCTCGCGCACCTTTGCCCACTGCTCGTCCTCGGTGAGGACGTTGCCCTCCTCGGTCGACGCGAAGCCGCACTGCGGGCTCAGCGCGAGCTGCTCGAGGGGGGCGAACGCGGATGCCTCGTCGATGCGCTTCTTGACGGCATCCACGTCCTCCAGCTCGCCGCTCTTGGACGTGATCAGGCCGAGCACGACCGTCTTGTCGCCTTCGGGCAGGAAGCGCAGCGGCTCGAAGCCGCCGGCGCGCTCACTGTCGTACTCGAGGAAGTAGCCGTCGTACGCGGTGTTCCCGAGCAGCTGCTCGGCGACCGGCTCGTAGCCGCCCGAAGAGATCCACGTCGAGCGGAAGTTGCCGCGGCACACGTGCGTCGTGACGACGAGATCGTCGGGCTTGCCGTCGAGGATGCGGTTGAGGATGCCCGCGTACCGCTCGGCGATGCCGTCGGTGCGGATGCCGCGCTCCCGCGCCTTCTCGAGCTCGACGTCCGAGCAGAGGTAGGCCCAGGCGGTGTCGTCGAACTGCAGGTAGCGGGCGCCGGCGTCGTAGAAGGCGGCCACGGCGTCGCGGTACGCCTGGACGAGGTCGTCGACGATGTCGTCGCGGCCGTCGTACGCCGCGCCGTCGATGTGCCCCGGCTCGAGCCGGAAGTCGAGCACCGTCGGCGCCGGGATGCTGAACTTCGGCACCGCGCCGGTCGTGCGCTCGAGCAGGCTCTTGAGCGAGCGGAAGTGGTCGAGGAACGGGTGCGTGTCGCTGAACCCGATCTTGCCGCTGATCTCGAGGCCGCGGGGCCGGGTCTGCACGCCCTGGAACTGGATGCCGTGATCGAGCTCGACCACCTCCACACCGTCGAGCAGGCCGAAGAAGTCGAAATGCCACCAGGAGCGGCGGAATTCGCCGTCGGTCGCGAGTTTCAGGCCCGCGTCGGCCTCGCGCACGACGAGCTCGGCGATCGCGGTCTCTTCCGCGATGCGCAGCGCGTCGGCGTCGATCTGGCCGGAGGCGAAGCGGCGGCGCGCCTCGGCGAGCTCGGTGGGACGGAGGAAGCTGCCGACGATGTCGGCGCGGAACGGCGGTGTTGACACCCTTGCCACGGTAGTCGATGCCTTCCCCCGTAGGGAAACCCCCCGTCACGGAAAGACGCCCGCGTCAGAACACGTACTCCATGAGGTCCGTGCCGAGGATGCGGAACGCGTCGTGGACGCGGAGGCGGTGCGAGATCGACAGGTCGTCGAAGCAGACGATGAGCGCGTACGACACCCCGGCTCGAGGACCTGCCAGCACCCCGGCTTCGACCCGGACGCCGGCATCCCGGCCCGTCTTGTTGATGAAGAGCAGCCCGTGCTCGTCGTTCTCGTGCGAGAACGGGTCGAGACCGGTGGCGGATGCCACGAGCGACAGGTCGTGGTTGAGGCTCAGCCACTCGGCCACCTGGGCGCTCACGCTCGGTGAGACGACCTGCGAGTTGACCAGGGCGGCGAACACCTCGGCGAGCTCGCGGGCGGAGCCGAGGGCGAAGTGCGGGGCGTCGTCGGGCCCGCGCTCGTCGCGGAAGCGATCGAGCAGCGCCGAGCGCGAGAGCCCCAGGTCTTCGATGCGGGCGCGCACCGCCGGGAGGCCCACGCGCTTGAGCAGCGCGTTCGCCGCCATCGCGTCGCCCGTCGACGCGGTGAGCACCGCGAGGTCGGACAGCGGCAGGGCGGGCGCCTTGAGGTGCTGCCACACGCCCCCGACGCCCACCGGCTCGAGGTGCGCGCGGTCGATGATCTCGAGCGGCTCGAGCCGCCCCGCCTCGAAGGCGGCCGCCACCTCGACGAGCAGCGGCACCACGCCGAGGCCCGCGACCGGCAGGGTGACGAAGTCGTCGCCGGACAGCACCGACGTGCCGCGGTCGAGATCGGTGATGCGCACCGAGATCTTGGCCCCCGACGCGGCGAGGTCGTCGAGCGCCTTCAGCGTCGACGTGAATGATCGACGGCCGGCAGCTGCCCTCTTCGGCAGCCGCCGTCCTGTGCTCCGTCGCGCCCCCCGCAGCGACTCGGCATCCTTTCTGGGCTCGATGCCCACGGAGTTTCCCTCTCGTTCTCGATAGTGCGGGGTGAACGGGCCGCATGCGGCCCGCATGTCACCAGATGGTGACGCGCTGGTCCTGATCGAGCCAGAGTGCATCCGACTCCGTCACACCGAAGGCATCGTAGAACGCGTCGATGTTGCGGACGATCTGATTGCACCGGAACTCGTTGGGCGAGTGCGGGTCGATCGTGAGCAGACGGATGGTCTCGGCATCCCGCCCCTTCTGCTGCCAGATCTGTCCCCAGCTCAGGAGCAGGCGCTGGATGCCGGTGAACCCGTCGATCTCGGGCGCCTGGGCGGGCTGACCGTCCCCGTCCGTACCGAGCGACAGGGCGTAGGCCCTGATCGCGATGCCGAGACCGCCCAGATCGCCGATGTTCTCGCCGATCGTGAGCGCGCCGTTGACATGGTTCTCGGGGGCGAGCCGCTCGCCCTCCACGCCCCGGGGCACGAGCGCGTCGTACTGCGCGATGAGGTTCTTGGTGCGCTCGTCGAAGGCGGCGCGGTCGTCGTCGGTCCACCAGTCCTGCAGCAGCCCGTCGCCGTCGAAGCGGCTGCCCTGGTCGTCGAAGCCGTGGCCGATCTCGTGGCCGATGACCGCGCCGATGCCGCCGTAGTTCGCGGCCGCGTCGCGCTCGGCGTCGAAGAAGGGGTACTGCAGGATCGCCGCGGGGAACACGATCTCGTTCATCAGCGGGTTGTAGTACGCGTTGACGGTCTGCGGCGTCATGAACCACTCGTCGCGGTCGATCGGCTGACCGATCTTGGCGAGCTGGCGGTCGTGCTCCCACACATGCGCGCGGCGGACGTTGCCGACGAGGTCCCCGGCGTCGATCTCGAGGGTCGAGTAGTCCTTCCACTTCACCGGGTACGCGATCTTCGGGGTGAAGGAGTCGAGCTTCGCGAGCGCGCGCTCGCGGGTCTCGGCGGTCATCCACTCGAGATCGGCGATCGACTGCCGGTACGCCTCGATGAGGTTGGCGACCAGCTCGTCCATCGCGACCTTCGAGGCCGGCGGGAAGTGCCGCTCGACGTAGACGTGGCCGATCGCCTCGCCCAGCGCCGCCTCGGTGAGGCTGACGCCCCGCTTCCAGCGCTCGCGGTTCACGGGGACGCCGGTGAGCTGCGTGCCGTAGAACCCGAAGTTCTCGGCGACGAACTCGTCCGACAGGAACGGCGCCGCGGAGTGGACGACGGCGAAGCGCAGCCACGCCTTCCAGTCCTCGAGGCGCTCCTCCACGAGCAGCGTGCCGAGGCCCTCGAAGAAGCTCGGCTGGTAGACGTTGATCTCGGCGAACGCGTCGGCGTGCTCTGCCGCCGCGCCCTCGCGCCACGGCGTGAGGTCGACGCCCACGAGCGCCTGCACCTCGTCCCAGGTCTTGAGGTTGTACGTCTTGACCGCGTCGCGACTCGCGACGTTGTCCCAGTGGTGCGTGGCGAGCTCGGTCTCGATCGTCACGATGCGGTCGGCGGATGCCTCGGCCTCGGCGACGCCCGCGAGCTCCAGGATGCGCTGCACATGCGCACGGAACGCGATGCGCGTCTCCTGGAAGTTGTCGAGACGGTAGTAGCTCTCGTCGGGAAGCGACAGCCCGCCCTGGATGAAGAACGGCACGTAGCGCTGCGGGTTGCCCGGGTCGGGCTCGATGTAGAGGTGGATGAGCGCCGCGATGCCCTCGCGCTCGAACTCCCCGATGGTGCGGAGGAACCCGGGGATGTCGGTGATCGCCTCGACGCGTGCCAGAACGTCCGCGAGGGGCGCCGCACCCTGCTGCTCGATGCGCTCGGTGTCCATGAAGCTCGTGTAGAGGTCGCCGATCTTGCGCGCCTCGGTGCCGGGCTCGGCCTGCTGCGACTCCTCGACGATCGCGTGCACGTCCTTCTCGGCCTGCTCCGCGATGAGGTGGAAGGAGCCCCACCGCGCCTTGTCCTCCGGGATCTCGGTGCGATCCAGCCACGCGCCGTTGACGTGGCGGAAGAGGTCGTCCTGAGGGCGGATCTCGGCGCTGAGTTCCTCGAGCGCGAGACCGGAGCGTGGGGCGTCGGTCATGCGTTCCAGGGTAGTCGTCCCGAGACGGGCGATCCCTCGTGCAGGCCCCGCTGTGGAACCTCTGGGACGCCCGTGACCGCATTGTGATGTCGACGGATGCCGCAGCACCGTTGTCCGACCGCGCGCCGGGCGTCGGCTGCGCCTTCTAGGCTCTGAGGGTGACGACCGACACCCTGAACCGCGACATCCTGCGGCTCGCGGTGCCGGCGCTCGGCGCCCTGATCGCCGAGCCGCTGTTCCTCATCGTCGACTCGGCGCTGGTCGGCCATCTCGGCGTCGAACCGCTCGCGGGTCTCGGCATCGCGTCGGCGGTGCTGCAGACCATCGTCGGGCTGATGGTGTTCCTCGCCTACTCGACCACACCGGCCGTCGCCCGGCGCTTCGGCGCCGGCGACCCCTCGCGCGCGGTGTCCGTCGGCATCGACGGCATGTGGCTCGCACTCGGCCTCGGCGCCGTGCTGGCCCTCGTCGGCTATGTGGCGACGCCGTTCCTCGTCGGCCTCTTCGGCGCGACGCCCGAGGTCGCGGAGCAGGCCGAGATCTACCTCGGCATCTCGATGTGGGGTCTGCCCGCGATGCTGGTCGTGTTCGCCGCGACCGGCCTCCTCCGCGGCATGCAGGACACCGTGACGCCGCTGTGGATCGCAGGGCTCGGCTTCGGCGCGAACGCCCTCCTCAACTGGGCGTTCATCTACGGCTTCGGGTGGGGCATCGCAGGCTCCGCGGTCGGCACGGTCGTCGCGCAATGGGGCATGGTCGCTGCGTACGCGCTCGTCGTGGGCCGGCTCGCGCGGCGGCACGAGGCATCCATCCGCCCCCAGCGAGAAGGCGTGCGCGGTTCGGCACGATCGGGCGGCTGGCTGTTCCTGCGCACGGTCTCACTCCGGGTCGCGCTGCTCGCGACGGTGGCCGTGGCCACCGGCCTCGGCACGGTCGAGCTGGCCGGCTGGCAGGTGGCGTTCACGATCTTCTCGACCGCGGCATTCGCGCTCGACGCACTCGCGATCGCCGCCCAGGCGCTCATCGGCAAGGGACTCGGCGCCGAGGACCGCCGGCTCGTGCACCGCGTGCTCGGCCGCACGGTCGCGTGGGGCGCGTGGTTCGGCGTGATCACCGGGGCGCTGATCGGCGCGCTCTCGGGGGTGATCGGCCTGCTGTTCACCGGCGACCCGGGCATCGCGACGCTGGTGCAGCCCGCACTCATCGTGCTCGCGATCGCGCAGCCGCTGTGCGGCATCGTGTTCGTGCTGGACGGCGTGCTCATCGGCGCGGGCGACGCGAAGTACCTCGCGATCGCCGGCATCCTCAACCTCGTGCCGTACCTGCCGGCGCTGGTGCTCGTCGCCGTGCTGCAGCCCGTGGGTGCCGCCGGGCTCGCGTGGCTGGCGGTCGCCTTCTTCGGCGTCTACATGCTGGCGCGGCTCGCGACGCTCGGCTGGCGCGTCCGCGGCGCGGCCTGGATGTCCGTCCCCGCCTGACGCCGAGCCCTTCGCGGCGCGGCACCCTCAGGGCCGGCTCCGTCCCGCCCGTGCGGCACGCACCGCACGACCCTCGCCGAGGGCGTATCAGCGCCGCCCCGGGCCACTCCTTGCTCGCATGGCGCGCATTCGGCGGCGCCGGAAGGAGCACCCATGTCGGGCACCGGAACCTTCGCGTTCACCGTTCACCCCCGCGCCCGCCTGCGCGAAGACCTCGCGCGCGCCTGGCGGCCGCTGGGACTCGTTCCCGAGCGCGTCTACGACACCGCGCTGCGGCGCCTGCCGCTGGCCCCGGTGACGATGGCGAGCGTGCAGATCGGCGGCGAGCGCGTCGGCCACGTCGTGCTGGTGCCGTTCGGTGCACGCCACCTCCTGTCGAACGTCGAAGAGGGCCGCCGCCGCGTCAGCCGCGCGGTGGATCGCGCCGCGGCGCTCGGCGCCGACGTCGTGGGCCTCGGCGCCCTGACCGCGACGGTGACGGCGGGCGGCATCACGCTGCGCGAGCGCACCGACATCGCGGTGACGAACGGCAACGCGTTCACCGCGGCGATCGTCGAGGACCAGATCCGGATGCTGCTTCCCCACGTCTCGTCGAAGACCTCGCGGCCGCACGTGGCCATCGTGGGCGCGACGGGCAGCGTGGGCACCGCTGTCACGAGGCTCCTCGCCCGGGACTCCGCCGGCGCCCGTCTGACGCTCATCGCGCGGACCGCTCCGCGCCTGGAAGCGCTCGCCGCGAGTGTCGCCGGCGACGTCGACGTCGCGACCGCCCAGAGCATCGACGCGGTCGGCGACGCGGACCTCGTGGTGCTGCTGACGGCGTCCGCCGACACGCTGCTCGGGCCCGAGCATCTGGCGCCCGGCGCCGTCGTGCTCGACGCCACGCAGCCCCGGAACACGTCTCCCGGGCTCGCGGCCGCGCGGCCCGACGTGCTCGTCGTCGACGGGGGCATCGTCTCCATCCCGACCCTCCGTCTCGTCGGCGGCGAGATCGGCCTGCCCGACGGTCGCTCGTACGCCTGCTTCGCCGAGACCGCGATCCTCGCCTTGTCGGGGCACACCGGTCACTTCTCGCTCGGCAACCCGACGCTCGACCAGGTCGACGCCATCCGCGAGCGCGCGCGGGGGCTCGGCCACCTCGGGTTCCGCGCCGCCGACCCGACCAGCTTCGGCAGGCCGGTCACGTTCGAGTCGCGTGCGGCGGTGATCGCATGACGCGCGTGGTGCTGCTCGGTGGCGGCTACGTGACCCTGCACGCGTACGCGACGCTGGCACGCCGGAGCGGGCGCGACCTCGCGAGCGGGGAGCTCGAGATCGTGGTGATCTCGGCCGATCGCGCGCACCGCTTCCACGGCTTCACGGGCGAACTCGTCGCCGGCATGATCGACCCCGATCGCGTCGCCACTCCCCTCGCGGAGGCCATGCCGCTCGCCCGCATCATCGACGGCCGGGCCCTGAGCATCGACACCGTCCACCAGTCGGTCTCGTACGGGCGCGGCGAGAATGCCGTCGAGGTGCTGGCCTACGACCACCTCGTGGTGGGCACCGGAGCCAGGGAGCCGGCGTCGGAAGTCGTGGGACTGGAGCAGCACGGCCGCACGCTCCGAGGTCCCGACGAGATCGCCGCCCTCGCCGACCACCTCGGGACGGTTCCAGGATCGCCCGTCGTCGTGGCCGGCGGCGGGATCGCGGGCGCCGAGCTCGCGGCCGCCATCGCCGACCGCGGACATCCGGTCACCCTCGTGCACTCGGGAAGCCGGATCCTCGGCGAGTGGTCCGACCAGCCAGGGCTGGTGGCGCGCGCCGAGAAGGAGCTCGACCGCCTCGGGGTCCGGGTGCTGCGGGGCGTGCGTCTCGCCGAGGTCACGCCGACGACGGCGGTGCTGTCGGACGGCACGACGCTCGCCGCGGCGACCGTCGTCGCGGCGACCGGGCAGCGTCCCGTGCACATCCCGGGGCTCGACCCGTGGCGCGACGAGCGCGGACGACTGCGGACGGGCCGAACGCTCGCCGTCAGGTACGGCGTGTGGGCGGCCGGCGACGGTGCCCGGGTCGAGCATCCCAAGAGCGGGGAGCCCGTGCCTGCCAACGCACTGTGGGCGATGAAGGGCGGCGACCACATCGGCCGCGCGATCGCACGCAGGCTGAGCGGCAAGGCGCCCCGGGTCTTCACGTACCGCGGGCTGGGCCGCGCGGCCTCGTTCGGCCTCGGCCACGGCATCTCCGAGCTGTACGGGGTCCCGTTCACCGGTGCGCTCGCCTGGATGCTGCGGCTGGTGTTCTTCCTGCGCTTCATGCCCTCGCCGGCACGTGCGGTCGGCGTCGTGTCGGACCTCACCCGTTTCGCCGTCACGCCGCGAGCGCGTGCGGGGGTCGACATGCCGCCCCGCAGCGAGCCCGCCCTCGGCGCCGGCGCCGCCTGACCGGGGCCGCAGCGGGTGGTCGAAGATCAGTGAGCTCACTGATGCGCCTGTGCGCACGCGGGACGACGATGCCCACATGGCAACCCGTGCCCCGAGGCCGCGTTTCACCGCCGCGTTGAAGCACCGCGACCTGCGCATCCTCGCGCTCGCGTTCATCGCCGACGGCGGCGCATCCTGGGCGTACAACGTCGTCCTCATCTCGTACGTCTTCGAGCGCACGCACTCCGCCGGCTGGATCACCGCGCTCGTCACCGTCCGCTGGATCGTCGGCATGCTGTGCGGCGGGTTCGCCGGTGTGCTCGCCGACCGCTACGACCGGCGCACCGTGCTCATGATCAGCGCGATCCTCGCGGCCGTCGTCACGTTCGGGATCGCCGCTCTCGTCGCGTTCGATGCACCGCTGTGGCTGCTCCTCGTCGGGGCGGCGCTGCTGACGGCCGTCTGCTCGCCGGTGCGGGCGGCATCCGGTGCACTCATCCCCGAGGTCGTCCCCGAATCCGATCTCGTCGCAGCGAACGCGCTGTTCGCGGTGCTCGAGAGCGTGATCGTCGTCGTCGGCCCCGGCATCGGCGCCGTGCTGCTGCTGGCCGGCGAGCCCGTCTGGGGTGTCCTCATCAACGCGGCGAGCTTCGTCGTGGCCGCGCTGCTGTACCGCGCGCTGCGCGTTCGATCGCGCGGCAGCGCGGAGCCCGGCGGGGGTGCGCTCACCCAGTGGGCGTCGGGCGTCGCTGCGCTCCGCCAGCACCGCAAGGCGCTCGTGCTGACCCTTTTCCTCGTGCTCGATTCGGCCGTGGCCAGTTCCGCCAGCGTGCTCCTGCCTTCCCTCGCGGCTCATCTGAACGGCGGTGTCGCGGGCTACAGTCTGCTTCTCGCCGCCAACGCCTTCGGCAGCGTCATCGTCGCAGGCATCGCCCAGCGCCTCACGGGGTCGCGGCGCCTGACCCTGCTCATCACCGGCGCGCTGTTCCTCCAGTGCGTACCGCTGTGGATCTCGGTGTTCGCCGGATCCATCGCGAGCGCGATGATGCTGCAGGTGATCGCCGGCGTCGGGATGGTGATCGTCGACGTGCTGGCCTTCACCACGCTCCAGCGCGACCTGCCGCGTGACGTACTGGGACGCGTGCTCGGCACCGTCGACGTGCTGATCCTCGCTGCCGCGGTGCTGTGTTCCATCCTGGGCAGCTGGCTGCTCGCGCAGGTGGGGATCGAGTGGGCGTTCGCCGTGATCGGCCTCGGTGTGCCGCTGCTCGGCCTGCTCGGCATCCCTGTGCTGCGACGCATCGACAAGGACATGGCGCAGAAGGCCGCCCGGCTGGAGCCTCGCACGCGCACCCTCGAACAGCTGGACCTGTTGGCCGGCGCACCGCGCAGCGTCCTGGAGCACCTCGCCGAGGCCGCCGAAGAGTGCACGGTGCCGGCCGGCGAGACGATCATCCGGCAGGGCGACCCCTCTGACGCGCTGTGGGTGCTCATCGACGGGACGCTGGCGGTCGGTGCCGTCAGCGCCGAGGGGGTCGCGATAGACCTGCCGGATGTCGAGGCGCCCGGATACGTCGGCGAACTCGGCCTGCTCAACGACGCCACGCGGTCGGCGACCGTGACCACGGCGAACGAATGCCGGCTGCTGCGCATCCCCGGTGCGGATTTCAGCGCCGCGCTGGAGGCATCCACTCCGTCGCCGTCGATGCTCGACCGCGCCGGGGCGCGCACGTCCCGCACGTCGATCGCCGCGACGCCCGCCGCCGAACTCGCCGAAGACTGAGCGCGGCCTCTCCCGCGGCTACGCCCAGCGGCGGCACCACTCGTACATGACGACGGCGGCCGCGGCGCTGGCGTTCATCGAGCGCGTCGAGCCGTACTGCTCGATCTGGACCGTGGCGGATGCCGCAGCCAGCGCCTCCGGCGAGAGTCCGGGTCCCTCCTGACCGAACAGCAGCACGCACCGCTCCGGCAGGTCGGCGGCGGGGAGCGGCTCGGAGCCCTCGACGTTGTCGATGGCGACGACGGGAAGGGATGCGGCATCCGCCCACGCCGCGAAGTCCTCGACGGTCTCGTGGTGACGCACGTGCTGGTACCGGTCGGTGACCATGGCGCCGCGGCGGTTCCAGCGACGCTTGCCGATGATGTGCACCTCGGCCGCCAGGAACGCGTTGGCGCTGCGCACGATCGAGCCGATGTTCATGTCGTGCTGCCAGTTCTCGATCGCGACGTGGAACGCGTGGCGGCGGGTATCGAGGTCGGCGACGATCGCGTCCATCGTCCAGTAGCGATAGGCGTCGACGACGTTGCGCGCATCGCCGTTCGCGAGCAGCTCGGGGTCGTACCGCGGGTCGTCGGGCCATGCGTCGGGCCCACCCGGCCACGGCCCCACACCGACGGGCAGGGTCGGCTCGGCCGGCGTCGGCTCGGCGGGCTCGGGGGTGGGCGGGGCGGGCGAGATCACGGGCCCAAGGCTATCCGCGCCGAACACCCGCGCCCTTGCCGTCGTTGAGCGAGCGAGGAACGTGGTCGTTGAGCGAGCTTGCGAGTCGAAACGCAGAGACGAAACGCCTCAGACCTTCTCGCAGACCCAAGGCGTTTCGTCTCGGTCGCTGGCGCTCCCTCGCTCAACAACCGGGACGGGGCCGGTCACCAGGTTTCGTCTCGGTCGCCGGCGCTCCCTCGCTCAACGACCGGGACGGGGCCGGTCACCCGGTTTCGTCTCGGTCGTTGGCGCTCTTCTCAGTGAGGGAGCCACTTTTCGGCTCGCCGAAAAACGGTTATGGTTTCGGTGTGCCGAAAACTGCCGAAGACGTCAGGATGCCGTCCGCCACCGCCCGCCGCGCATCGATGCCGCGCCTGGCCTGGCTGATCGGGCCTGCCCTGGTCGCGGGCGTCGCGTATCTCGATCCCGGCAACGTCGCGAGCAACATGACCGCCGGCGCGCGGTACGGCTACCTCCTGGTCTGGGTGGTCGTGCTGGGCAACGTGATGGCCTGGCTCATCCAATACCTCTCGGCCAAGCTCGGCATCGTCACGGGCCGGAGCCTGCCCGAGACCCTGGGCGCGCGCATCCGTTCGAAATGGGGCCGCCGCGCCTACTGGCTGCAGGCCGAGCTCGTCGCGATGGCGACCGACATCGCCGAGGTGATCGGCGGGGCCGTCGCGCTGAACCTGCTGTTCGGCGTCCCCCTGCTCTGGGGCGGCGTGATCACCGGCACCGTCTCGATCACGCTGCTGCTGATCCAGTCGCGCCGCGGGCCGCGGCCGTTCGAGTTCGTGATCATCGGCCTGCTCGCGATCATCGCCATCGGCTTCTCGTTCGGAGTGTTCGTCGCACCACCGGACGGCGCGAGCGTCGTCGCGGGCCTCGTGCCGCGCTTCGAAGGCACCGACTCGGTGCTGCTGGCCGCCTCGATCCTGGGCGCCACGATCATGCCGCACGCGATCTATGCGCACAGTGCTCTGGCAAGGGACCGCTTCGCGCCGCGACCACTTCCCCGGTCGTCGAGCGAGCGAGGAACGCGGTCGTTGAGCGAGCTTGCGAGTCGAAACGCAGAGACGACAGGCGCCGAGCAGACGGCCGACGACGGCCTCGAGCCGCTCAGCGACCGGTCGGCGCCGGACCCGACGCTGGCCGAGCTGCGCGGCATCCCGACCCGCCGCCTGCTTCGCGCGACGAAGTGGGACGTGTCGATCGCGATGCTCATCGCCGGCACCGTGAACCTGTGCATCCTGCTGCTCGCTGCAGCGAACCTGGCCGGCGTGCCCGGTACCGACTCGCTCGAGGGCGCGTACGCCGCGCTGTACGCGGGGCTGGGTCCGCTCGTGGCGACCCTGTTCGCGGTGGGCCTTCTCGCCAGCGGGCTGGCGAGCACGTCGGTCGGCGCCTACGCCGGAGCCGAGATCATGCACGGCCTGCTGCACATCCGCGTGCCGCTCCTCGCCCGGCGTCTCGTGACGCTCATCCCGGCGCTCGTCATCCTGGCGATCGGCTTCGACCCCACCGTCGCGCTGGTGCTGAGCCAGGTGGTCCTGTCGTTCGGCATCCCGTTCGCGCTCGTGCCGCTGGTCGCGCTGACCGCGAACCGCGAGGTGCTCGGCGGGTTCCGCAACCGGGTGTGGACGACGATCGCGGGCATCGCGGCATCCGTCTTCCTGATCGCCCTCAACGGCGTGCTGCTCTTCCTGGTGCTCACGGGGGCGTGACGGGCGCCGGTACCCTGAAGCCGTGGCCTCTCCTGCCGTCGACGACTACCTCAAGACGATCTACCACCACACCGAGTGGCAGGACGACCGCATCACCCCGTCGCAGCTGGCGAGCGAGCTCGGCCTCGCGCCGTCGAGCGTCACCGAGATGGTGCAGAAGCTCGCGGCCCAGGGGCTCGTCACCCACCGGCCGTACGGTCCGGTGTCTCTGAGCGCCGCCGGCGAGCGGCGCGCGGCCGCCATCATCCGCCGCCATCGGCTCATCGAGACGTGGCTCGTGCGCGAGTTCGGCTACGCGTGGGACGAGGTGCACGACGAGGCCGAGGTGCTCGAGCACGCCCTCAGCGACCGGCTGCTCGAGGGCATCGACGAGCGCCTGGGGCGTCCGCGCTTCGATCCGCACGGCGATGCGATCCCGGATGCCGCGGGCCACGTCCACCGCGAGCCCTTCGTGCTGCTCGGCCGGGCGCCGGCGGGTCATGTCGGCCGCGTGCTGCGCGTGAGCGACCGCGACCCCGAGCTGCTGCGGGCTGTGGAGTCGGCCGGCGTCGAGGTCGGGGCGACGGTGACGGTGACGAATGCCGAAACCCTGCGGATCGGCGCCGCCGAGGTGTCTCTGCCGCTCGCCGCCGCCGACGCCGTGTGGCTCAGCGCCTGACGCCCGCCCGCTCGTCACCCGAGGTTCCGCGGCATCCGAGGTCTCGGTCGCTCGTGTCCCGAATTCGGTCGCTCGTGTCCCGAATTCGGTCGCTGATGTCCCAGCTTCCGCCGCAAGCGCTGCTTCGAACGGTGGAAAGTGGGACGTGCGACTTCGGGACAGAACATCGAGCGCGATTGCTCGCCGTAGCCACATGGCGACGGATGCGGCGGCATCCGCTCTTCTCGATGTCGTGACGTCACCGCGTCGTGATCGGCGCGCAGAATCGGAGGCGGAGCCGCGACTCTGCGGCGGGCTCAGACCTGCGAGCGGCGCGCCGCCGCCTCGAACGGCCAGCGCACGCCTGTCGCCGTCTGGGCGAAGTCCCAGAGGCGGGCCGCGACGTCAGGGTCGCGGGTGATCTTGGCCGCGGTCTGCCGGCGCGGTTCGCCGCGCGAGCCGGTGCGCGGCCCCCAGAACTCGCCGCCCTCGACCTCGGGGTCGGTGAGCGCGCGCACGAGCGACCACGCGCCGTGCTCCTTCGACTGCGCGATCGCGGCCTGCAGGTTGTCGCGGAACCGCTTGGCGCGCGAGGGCTCGTTGACCCCGACGATGCCGGGCGTCCTGCCGCCGGTCGAATAGCCCGGGTGCGCGACGACGCTCGACACGCCGATGTCGGCCGCGCGCAGCCGCCGGTCGGCCTCGAAGCCCAGGGCCGCGGTGGCGACCTTCGACTGCACGTATGCGCGCCAGGCGGTGTACCGGTCGGAGAGCTGCGGGTCGACGGGGTCGTACGGCGTGAGCGAGGTCGACATGCTTCCGAGCCACACCATGCGACCGGATGCCTCGGCCAGAGCTGTCAGCAGCTCTCCGGCGAGCGCGTAGTGCCCGAGGGCGTTGGTGGCGAACACGACCTCGTGCCCGTCCATGGTGGTCTCGCGCGCCTTCGGCGCGTGGACGATTCCGGCATTGAGGAGGACGCCGTCCAGGCCGCCCCTGCCCCGCACGCTCGCGGCCGCCGAACGCACCGAAGCAAGGTTGCTGGTGTCGAGGATGAGGGGCTCGGTCGCGTCGGGTGCGGCATCCGGAACCCGCCGCCGGATCGCGGCGCGCGCCGCCGACAGCCGGTTGGGATGGCGGGCCGACATGAGCACCCGGGCACCTGCCCGCACGAGCTGTTCGGACGCGAAATAGCCGAGGCCGGCGTTCGAGCCGGTCACGAGATAGACACGACCCGCCAGGTCGGGAAGGCTGCGGGGATCCCACGTCACGGGATCGACCCTACGCCCGCGCGACACCTGCTCAGGCCACACGACCGCATAGCCTGGGACGCATGCGCACGAGGTCTGACATCGAATGCTGGCTCACCGACATGGACGGCGTGCTGGTGCACGAGAACACCCCGGTTCCGGGGGCCTCCGACCTGCTGCAGCAGTGGCGCGAGCAGGGGGTGCCGTTCCTCGTCCTCACCAACAACTCGATCTTCACGCCGCGCGATCTGTCGGCCCGGCTGCGCGCCTCCGGCCTCATCGTTCCGGAGGAGTCGATCTGGACCTCGGCTCTCGCGACCGCCGACTTCCTGAAGTCGCAGATGCCCGGCGGCACGGCGTTCGTCATCGGCGAGGCGGGACTCACGACCGCGCTCCACGAGGCCGGCTTCATCATGACCGAGACGGACCCCGACTACGTCGTCGTCGGCGAGACCCGCAACTACTCGTTCGAGGCGATCACGAAGGCGATCCGCTTCATCGGCGCCGGCGCCCGCTTCATCGCGACGAACCCCGACGCGACCGGTCCGTCGACCGAGGGCCTGCTGCCGGCGACCGGCGCCATCTCGGCGCTGATCACGAAGGCGACGGGCATGGAGCCGTACGTCGTGGGCAAGCCCAACCCGATGATGTTCCGCTCGGCGATGAACCGCCTGGGCGCCCACTCCGAGAACACCGGGATGATCGGCGACCGCATGGACACCGACGTCGTCGCCGGCATCGAGGCGGGCCTGCACACCGTGCTCGTGCTCACCGGCATCAGCGACACGGCCGAGATCGCCCGCTACCCGTTCCGCCCCGACGAGGTGCTGGACTCGGTCGCCGACCTGCTCGACGCCGAGCCCGTCGAGTCCGAAGACCCCGAGCTGCTCTAGCGCTTCGCGCCGCAGCGCTTTCGGGGGACGGATGCCGCGGCCCCCCGGCATCCGGTCGTCCGGGGTTGTCCGCACCGCTTCTAGCGACTCGCCAAAAGGCGCGGCGCCTGCGGGCCCTTCTTGGCGACTCGCCAAAATCCATGGCCGGCGAACATCCTCGCGATCTGGACGACTCGCCAAAAAGTACCCCCGACGCGCAACGCTCTTGGCGACTCGCCAGAAACGCACCGCGAGGAGACCGGGCCTCCCGGCCGTGCGGGTGCGGCGGGCTTCCGCAGCGCCCGCCGCACCCCGTCCGGCTACGCCAGCTCGAGGCGCGCACGCATCTCTGCGTCGAGCACGAGGTCGGCGGCGTCGAGGCGCGCGCGCACCTCGGGGTCGAGCACGAGGTCGGCGGCGGCCAGTGCCTCTTCGAGCTGCGCGACGGTCGAGATGCCGACCACCGGGATCACCGGCACGGCGCCGCCCAGCAGCCATGCGAGCGCGACCTGGTTCGGCGTCGCGCCGATCTCGGCGGCGATGTCGTGCAGCACGCGGACGCGCTCGCGGTTGGACGCGTGGCGCATCGGCGCCCACATCGGCTTGTCGTCCCGCGTGAAGGCGCCCTGGTGCAGCGGCGAGTACGCCGTGATGGTCAGGGGCGGGCGACCCTCGACGCCCGCCGCGGCGACGTAGTCCAGCATGTCGGCCGACACGTCGTTCGTGCGCCCCGCGGCAGGGCTCGGGTAGACGTAGCTGTATCCCTGCTGCACGACGCCGTACGGGTCGACGCCCTGCCGCAGCGCCTCCTCGCGCGCTTCGACGAGGCGCCAGAGCGCGACGTTCGAGATGCCCGAGATGCCGACGAGGCCCTCGCGCTGCAGCTGCCCGAAGGCGCCGACGGTCTCGGCGAGCGGGGTCTCGCGGTCGTCGACGTGCCCGTACAGCACGTCGATGCGGTCGATGCCGAGGTGCTGCAGGCTGAGACGCGCCTCGCGCGCGACGACCTCGGCCGACAGGCCCTGGAAGTTCGTAGGCTCGACGTTCTGCAGCGGCAGCGCCGGGTCCTTCTTGGCTGCGCCGAGCTTCGTGGCGAGGCGCACTTCGCCGAGGCCGCCGCGCCGGCGGATCCACTCGCCGAGCACGTCCTCGCTGTCGCGGCCGTGGCCGCCGACCCAGGCGTTGTAGTTGTTCGCGGTGTCGACGAAGGTGCCGCCCGCGTCGGCGAAGCGGTCGAGGATCTCGAGCGATGTCGCGGTGTCGGTGCGCGTGCCGAAGAACATGGTGCCCAGGCACAGGGTCGAGACCTCGAACGAGGTCGTCCCGTTGGAGATGGTGCGGTACTGCATGGCGTGCCCTTTCTGGGGTGGGAAGGAGTACTCCCATCGTGGAACCTGAACGGACTGGGAGTACGATCCGATTCCATGGTGGAACTCCAGACCAATCCCATCGCCTGGGACACCCTGCTCGATCTCTCGGCACACGACGGCCCGCGTCATGTGCGCCTCGAACTGGCGGTGAGGGATGCCGTCGCCACCGGCCGCCTGCCCTCCGGCGCCGTCCTCCCCCCGAGCCGGCTGCTCGCGGCGTCACTGGGTGTCTCCCGCTGGGTCGTGACCGAGGTGTACGGGCGGCTCACCGCCGAGGGGATCCTCGAGGCGAGGACCGGGTCGGGCACGCGGGTCGCTGCGCGCGGGGGCGTCTCAGCCGCACGTCCGGCGCCCGCACCGGTGGCGGCGCAGCGGCGACCGCGGTTCGACCTCGCGCCGGGCGTCCCCGACCTGCGGCACGCGCCGCGCGCCCTGTGGCTGCGGGCGATGACCGAGGTGCTGGCCGAGACCCCCGACGCCGAGCTGTTCCGGCTCGACGGCGATGTGCCGGCGGCGCGGGTGGTGCTGGCCTCCTACCTGTCGCGCGCACGATTCGCGAGAGCGGATGCCGACGCCGTCGTGGTCACGCACGGCGCCGCCGACGGCATGCGGCGGGTGGCCCGCGTGCTGCGCGAGCACGGGCACACGGAGATCCTCGTGGAAGACCCGTCGTGGCAGCGCATGCGCCAGGTGGCCGCGGCGGAGGGTCTCACGTCGGTGCCCGTCCCGGTCGACGCGCACGGGGTGGACGTCGACGCGCTGGCCACGGCATCCGTCCGCACCGGCGCGCGCGCCGCGCTCGTGACACCCGCGCACCAGTTCCCGGTCGGCGTGGCGCTGACAGCCGAACGGCGCGATCGCCTGATCGCCTGGGCCCGCAGGTGCGACGGGGTCGTGATCGAAGACGACTACGACGCCGAGTTCCGCTACGACCGCCGGCCGATCGGAGCGCTGCAGGCGATGGCACCCGACCGGGTCGTGCTCGCGGGCAGCCTCAGCAAGACCGCGACGCCGGCCCTCGGCCTCGGCTGGCTGGTGCTGCCGCCCTGGCTGCGGGACGGCGTGCGGGATGCGGGGGCCTCGGCGCCCTCGACGATCGACCAGCTCGCACTCGCCCGCTTCCTCGCCGCCGGCGGCCTCGACCGCCACCTGCGGGCCGCCCGCACGCGCTATCGCCGCCGCCGCGAGGCCTTGCTCGCAGCGCTCGAACGCGCGCTGCCCGAGTGCCGCGTGTCGGGGATCGCCGCGGGGCTCCACGTCGTGCTCGACCTCCCTGCGGGCGTCCGCGCGGCGGACGTGGTGCGCTTCGGCGCGGCCCGTGACGTCGCACTAACCGACATCCGCCGCTATCGCGTGTCGCCCGACGCGCCTGCCCCCGAGCAGCTCGTGCTCGGCTACGGCGACCTCGCCGATCCACTCGTCGAGGAAGCCGTGAGTACCCTCGCCGCCGCGGTCCGCGAGGCCGCTGCGCCCGGGGTCGGCGGCTCCCGATAGGGTCGCGGCATGGGCGTGCTCGACGACGGTGAGAAAGTGGAGGCCACGGATGCCGCCGCCTGGCGGGCCTGGCTCGAGGCGAACCATCGCACCTCGAAGGGTGCATGGCTGGTGAGGCCCCGCCCGGGGTCGGGGCTCGAGCTGGTCGGCTACGAGGAGGCGATCCAGCAGGCGCTGTGCTTCGGCTGGATCGACGGTCCGGTCCGCACGTTCGACGAGCAGCGCGGCGGACTCTGGTTCGCTCCGCGGCGGCCGTCGAGCGGCTGGGCGGCGACGAACAAGGCGCGGGTCGCGCAGCTCGAGGCCGAGGGGCTGCTCACGGAAGCCGGCATCCGTGCCATCGAACTGGCGAAGCAGAACGGGTCGTGGACGGTGCTCGACAACGCCGAGGCGCTGCGCGAGCCCGACGACCTCGCCGCTGCACTCGACGCGGTCCCCGCCGCGCGCCGCACCTGGGACGCGTTCCCGCCCTCGACCCGCAAGATCGGCATCGCGAGCGTCGACTCCGCCCGGCGGCCCGAGACGCGGGCCGCTCGCATCGCGAAAGTCGTCGCGGACACCGCGGAGGGGAAGCGGCCGTGATCTCACCGACCGAGCAGACGCTGCTCCTGGTGGTCACGGCGCTCATCACGCTGACCACGCTCATCGTCGTGGTCTGGCAGCTGTGGCGCGGCCGCGGCCGGCGCGGCGGCGGCGGCGACGGCGACGGCGTCGGCGACGACTGATCAGGCGATCAGCGCGCGACCTCCGCCTCGGCGTCGAGCCAGCCCAGCTTGTCGGGATTGGCGATGGAGTAGATCTGCGTGATCCGCCCGTCGGCCACCGTCAGGCTCACGACTCCGGTCAGCTGACCGTCGAGCTCCACCCGGATCCCCGGCTGGCCGTTCACCCACGTCGCCGACGCGACGAGCGTGCCCTCGAGCTTCGACATGCCGCCGATGAGGTAGCGGGCGAGGCGCTCGGCGCCGACGATCGGCCGGCGCGCGGCGCCCTTCACCTTGCCGCCGCCGTCCGCCACCGACACGACGTCGGGCGCGAGCACGTCCATCAGCCCCTGCAGGTCGCCGGTGTTGAGCGCCGCGACGAGGCGCTCGACGGCCTCCTCGTGCTCCGACGGCACCACCCGCACCCGCGGGCGCCGGGCCGCAACGTGGTCCTTCGCCCGGTGGGCGATCTGGCGCACCGCCGCAGGGGTCTTGCCCACGGCATCCGCGATCTCGTCGTACGGCACGTCGAAGACCTCGCGCAGCACGAAGACCGCGCGCTCGGCGGGGCCGAGCGTCTCGAGCACCGTGAGCATCGCGATCGAGAGGTTCTCGGCGAGCTCGACGTCCTCGGCGACGTCGGGGCTCGTCAGCAGCGGCTCGGGGAGCCACTCCCCCACGTAGTCCTCGCGACGTCGCGACACCGTGCGCAGGTGGTTGAGCGCCTGACGCGTCACGACGCGCACGAGGTACGCGCGCGGCTCCTGCACGGTGTCGCGGTCGACGGCCGCCCAGCGCAGCCACGACTCCTGCAGCACGTCCTCGGCGTCGGCGGCCGAGCCGAGCATCTCGTACGCGACCGTGAACAGCAGATTCCGGTGTGCGACGAACGGGTCGTCGACGTCGTCGGCGCTCATGTCGGCGAGCCTACGCGCGGGCGGCGACGGCGGGCCGCTCGGCCAGCGGCGGCAGTCCGCACGAGTCGGCGAACTGCTCGGAACGGATGCCGAGCGCCACGTTCATGCGGGCCGACATGTTCATGAAGGCGACGCGGGCCGCAAGTTCGATGAGGCCCGCCTCGCCGAGCTGCTGCCGCAGCGCGTCCGACAGCTCGTCGGTCACGGCCGGCGGCGTCTGACTCGCCGCCTCGGCGTACTCCATGACCTGACGCTCGAGCGGCGTGAACACCGTCGATTCCCGCCAGCGCGGCACCTCGCGGACCTTGGCGCCGTCGACGCCGCGATTGCGCGACATGAAGTAGTTGAAGTCGAGGCAGAAGCTGCAGCCGATGGTCGCGGCCGCCGCCATCGCGGCGTAGGTCGACAGGTTCGGATCGAGCTCGTGCCAGTGCTCGACCTTCTGCCCGATGCCCATCGAGTCCTTCATGACGGCCTTGTGGTGCCACAGCACGCCGACGGAGTCGGGCACGCGACCGATCATCTTCTTGGCCGCCGCCTTGACCAGGGCGCCGTAGACGCCGGTGACCTCGGTCGCGGGGATGCGGGTCGTCTCAGTCATGTCTTTCCTCCGTGTCGTCGGATCGAGTCCTTCGACATGGAGACACCGGCCGGCGCCGGCGTGTGACATCCCGGCGGCAAGAACTACTGCGGTTCGAGTCCGAGGTCGTCGAGGTCGATCGCGGCCAGCCACTGCAGGCCCTCGGCCTCGACGGCCGCCTGGGCGCCGGTCTTGCGGTCGACGATGACGGCGACGGCGACGGGCTCCGCGCCCTCGCGGCGCAGCGCCTCGACGGCCTTGAGCGCGGACTGACCTGTGGTCGAGGTGTCTTCGAGCACGACGACGCGCTTGCCCGCGACATCCGCCCCCTCCACCTGGCGTCCGCGGCCGTGGTCCTTGGGCTCCTTGCGCACCACGAACGCGTCGAGCGGCATGTGCGTGCGCGCGGACTCGTGCATCACGGCGTTCGCGATGGGGTCGGCGCCGAGCGTGAGCCCGCCGACCGCGACGATGCCGTCGACGTCGCGGATGAGGTCGAGCATGATGCGCCCGATCGACGGCGCCGCACGGTGGTCGAGGGTGAGCTTGCGCATGTCGACGTAGTACGTCGCCTTCTTGCCGCTCGAGAGCGTGAAGTCGCCGTGGAACACCGCCTCGTCCTGGATGAGGGCGATCAGGTACTGGCGATCGGCTTCGAGCGCAGGCGTGGAGGCGACGGTCATGGCAATGAGTCTACGGATGCCGCGGGCCGGTCACCCGGGCAGAGCCCGGCCCGTGAGCGCAGCGATGCCTCGCGCCTCGGCGGCCGGCAGGACGGCGTCGCGCCGCGCGTCGGGCCCGGTCGCGCCGGGAGGGAGGAGCGCTGCGACCGCCCGTGTCACCGCCGGGTCGCCGGCGACCGCGGCGAGCGCAGCGGTGCGGCCGAGCGCCAGGTTCGCGGCTGCCGCCGTGCCGGCGTCGACGGAGGTCGCGAGGCGCTCGAGCGACGGCGCGGCGGCGCCGATCACCCCGGCGCCGAGAAGGCTCTGCAGCACGTCGCGGTTCCCGAGGTCGGCGGCGTCGGCGTCGGCGGGGGCGGTGCGCACGAGCGCCACCGGCTCCGCTTCGACGGTCTCGCCGCGGCGCGCGGCGAACCGCGCGGTCACCACGTACCGGCCGGGGGCGGGGAACAGCGGCACGCTGCCCGAGGCCAGCAGCGGCACCGCTGAGACGAGGCGCTCACCTGCGGCGAGATCGACCGAGCGCGGCGCGGAGTCCACCGGCCACGGCCACGTCGCTCGCAGCGGCGGACGGCCCGGCGCGGCGACGTCGATCTCGAGGTCGCCTTCGACGAGGTTCAACCGGGCGCTGACCGTCGCCGCCCCCCGCGCGATGAGCTCCACGTCCGCGAAGGCGATGCGATCGAGCGGAACGGTCCACGCGCCCGCTGCACTCGCCGGCGAGTCGCTGCCCCGCGCGACCCCGGGCGCGTCCCCGGGAGCTGGCCCACGTGCGGGGTCGGCGGCGGGCGCGTCCCCGGGAGCCGCGCCGCGCACGGGCTCAGCCGCGGCCGGCCGGAGCCGGAGCTCCAACCCACCGCCGTCCGTGAGAGGTGTCACGGCTCGATCCTTCCCCTGGGCGGGCTTCGTGTCACCCTCCGCAGGAGAAACCGCCCTCCACAGAAACGGTCAAACCTCCTGCGGAAGGCGATTTCTCCTGTCGAGTCGCCGCGACCCCCGGCTCAGCGGCCGGTCGGCTCCACGAAGTCCTCCGCGATGCGCTCGGCCGCCGCGACGTCCTTGCCGGCGACCGACCGGGCTCCGCCCTTCGCGCGCGACTTCAGGGCCGCGATCGTGTCGGCCACGACCGGGGCGTCCTTCTCGGTCGGGCTGGCGACCGTCACCGCCAGGGCGGCCACACGCTCGGCCGATCGGCCGGCGAGCGCCAGCTCGAGGAAGTGCGCCGCCTCGTCCGGCGCCGCCGCGCGCACATCGCGCGCGCGGACGTCGGTGAACGACCGGGCGAGAGCATTGGCGAGCACGAGCGCGCCGGCCGCACCGGTGTCGGTGTCGCTGTGCTGCTCGGCCAGATCGGTCAGCACCGCGCGGGCTGCGGCATCCGTCGCGAAATCGCCCAGCGCGATGGCGCGACCGACCCCCGGCGTGAGCGTCTTGGCGCTGATGTCGACCTCGGGGTCCGAGCCGGGCCCCCGCACGTCGACGGTCATCGGAGTGGACCGCACCGTGGTCATCGCGTCGACCTCGAGCTGGGCCGTGATCGTATGGCGTCCCGGCTCGGTGAAGGTCACGCCCTGGTTCGTGAAGAACACCTGGACGTGGTTGCGGATCGACTCGCCCGGTTGCAGCACCGTCGTCGGGCGCGGCCCGCACCCGATGGCGACGTCGACGAGGTGCTGGAGCGAGTGGTCGGGCGGCGTGTGCAGGAAGACGAGGTCGCCCTCCGACAGGTTGATCAGCGTCGTGACGGTGCGCGGCTGGTCCGACACGTTCGTGAGGACGACCTCGGCGGTGACGTACTCGCCGACGAACGCCTGCGCGGGCATCGCGACGGTGAGCTCCAGGCCCTCGTCTCCCGTGTCGCCCGCGAGGCCCGCCACGTCGACCGGGGCGGGCAGGCCCGCCGACAGGTCGCCGTGGCCCCACCCGAAGTTCTTCCAGCCGGGGCGCACCTGCGGATCGGGCGAGTGGATGAGGGAGGTGCGGTCGTGGTTCGAGAACGCGAACGAGGCATTGCCCGGATAGGGATTGGCCGTGGTCGCGAACCCCATGACATCGCCGGTCTGGTTCATGATCTCGATGCCGATGCCCGGGTTGTGGACGTCGTGCTTCGGGTGCCACAGGTTGAACGCGTGTCCCGCCTCGTGCACCAGGGTGCGGAGGAACGCCGCGGGCACCTCGTCGAGCGGGCGTCCGCGGGCCGCTGCGGCGATGAAGGAGTCGTTGCCGAGCTCGACGTCGGCGAAGCCGGCAGCTCCCTCTCGGGGCACGGTGTCGTCGTCGAACATGATCCCGAACAGGCCGCCCTGCGCGGACCCCACGAACAGCCACAGCCGCCAGGACTCGCCGCTGACCGTCTGGCGGTGCCCCGACATGAGGGTCGCCAGCTCCGCGTTGGTGAGGTCCGCATCGTCGGGCACGCTGATCTCGTCGGTGACGACGGTGACGTCCCATCCCGCACCGGCATAGACCGAACGCACGGTGGCGGCAGCTCCCGAGCCGATGGTGGCGGATGCCGGGAACATGCGGTTCACCATGGCATCGACCTCGATGCGGCAGCCGCGGTACATCGGCGACGTCTTGCGCGCGGTGACGTTCGTGACGGTGCCGCCGATCGACAGCGTGCCCGTCATGCGCTGCGACTCCCCGAGAACCGTCGACGCCGTCGTCACGACGAGCGGTCGCCGGCAGCGGAGCGTGAGAGTGCCGGTGTCGGTCGACACGAACTCCTGGGTCGTGCGGTTCCACAGATGCCGGACGATCTGGACGGTGAGCGTGCCGTCGACGTAGGTGGAGCCGTTGGAGCGGAAGTACCAGGAGTACTCCGACGCCGGGAAGGCCGGATACCAGCGCAGCCCCAGCGGCAGGAACTCGGAGAGGATCGGCGTCTCGTCCTCGGACACGTCGCCGGCCTCGCCCGCATCCGCCGCATCGGCACCGCCACCTGCGAACGGCTCCGGTCCTGGTCCCGGGATGGGTCCGGGAACCGGGAAGGGGATCGGCCTGATCCGCTCGAGCTCGAACTCGGTGAACACGGGCGGGAAGACCCGGCGCGAGTACATGTCGCCCGAGACGCGCAGCGACGACGTGCCCACCTCGATGCGCAGCGCACCGCGCACCTCGGGACCGAACACGGTGCGGCGTTCCAGCTCGAGCAGCCAGGACCCGTCGAGGGTGCCGATCGCACACGGTCGGGTCAGCAGCTCGGGACGGATGACGGGGCCGACGACGAGCTCGCCGTCGGCGTCGAATTCGAGAGACGCGTCGGGCGCGGCGGAGGCCGCGCGGCCGCAGCCGCAGTCGTGGTCCATGGGAAGCCCTCATTCCCGGCCGCGGACGCGGCCGCTGACAGTGAAGAGCGGTCCTCGCTCACGGCTGATACTGCCGCAGCGGCGTCCCTGCTGTCCCGGGGCCGGCGAAACGGGGCCGATGCGTGGAGCCGACGGGGACGGCATCCGCTCCTCCGCGTCTGCACCCCCGCCTAGGCTTGATCCCATGCGCCTGGCCACCTGGAACGTGAACTCCATCCGCGCGCGAGTCGACCGCATCGTCGACTTCGCGGTGCGCGAGCACATCGACGTGCTGGCGATGCAGGAGATCAAGTGCAAGACCGACCAGTTCCCGTTCGACCGCTTCGAAAAGGCCGGCTACCACGTCGAGGCGTACGGCTTCTCGCAGTGGAACGGCGTGGCCATCGCCAGCCGTGAGCCGCTCACGGACGTGCGCACGGCGTTCCCGGGCATGCCGGGCTTCGAGAAGGGGCACAACGGTCCCGACGCACCGCAGGAGGCGCGCGCGATCGGCGCCACCGTCGGCGGCGTCGAGGTGTGGAGCCTGTACGTGCCCAACGGCCGCTCGCTCGGCGACCCGCACTACTTCTACAAGCTCGACTGGCTGTCGGCGCTCGGCCAGTACACGTCGGAGTCCCTCGCGGCGAACCCCGATCTCGCCCTCGCGCTGGTCGGCGACTTCAACATCGCCCCGACGGATGCCGACAACGGCGACCCTGTGGTCGTCCCGGGCTTCTCGACCCACGTGTCACCGCCCGAGCGTGAGGCGTTCGCCGCGCTCGAGGCCGCCGGCCTGCAGGACGTCGTGCGCCCGCTGATCCCCACCGGCTACACCTACTGGGACTACAAGCGCTTGAAGTTCCCTCGCAACGAGGGCATGCGCATCGACTTCATCCTCGGTTCTCACGCGATCGCGGATGCCGTCACCGGCGCGACGATCCATCGCAACGAACGCAAGGGTGAACTCCCGAGCGACCACGTGCCCGTCGTCGTCGACTTCGATCTCGAGGGCCCGGACGACGACGACCGCCCGATGATCTTCTGATCCCGGCCGGCCGCCCGCGCAGGGCGGGCGTCAGTCCGCCGGGCCGGGCGTGCATCCCGGCGGCGCGGAGTTGCCGCTTATGTCGAAGTCGCCGCATGTGAGGAAGTGCTCCTGGTTGAGCCCGAGCACGAACGAGGTGACGGCGACGCCGAGCACCACGAGTGCGATCAGCCACTTCGTGCGTCGCCGCGTCTCGGTCGCGAAGTCGGGCCACACGACGCGCACCAGCACCCACAGCGTGAACGGGATGCCGAGCAGGACGGCCGCGATCGCCGCGAGGTCGACGATGGCCAGCGCCATGTCGGTGGTGTCGTCGGCGACCACGAAGTTGAGGACGAGCCATACCGAGGGAAGCAGGAGGACCAAGGCCCGCGCGAGTCTGCCGCCGACGGGACGCCGCTCGACGAGCACGAACACGAACGCCGCGGTGGAGGCGGCCCAGAGCGCGAGGATGTCGTCGAAGAAGACCTCGCCCCACACGCCGAGAGTGAAGGCGGGCCACCACGCGATCGCGACCATTCCCACCATGGCCACGCCCACCGGCACGTCGCGGCGGCGCTGGTGTTCGTCGGCGGGCGGGGCGGACGCGGTCACAGCCGCACGGTATCGCGCCGGTGCGAGGCATCCGTCGCTCCACGCCACATGATCGGCAGACTTTTCTTGATCCCGCGCGTCATGAAAAGCGCCGCACGCGCGTCTTGCCCGGTGAACCCCCCGTTCTGCACGCGTCGCCGGGACTCCCCAACAGCGGATTCCCAGCGCGCGTCGCTAGCCTGGCGCCGATCGCCGTCGCCGGCTGAACCCTAGAAGCGCCCATCCGGCGAGGAGAGATCGTGACCATCCCCCACAGCGCCGTCGCCGGTCCGCTGGGCGCCCGCTCCGACGAGGATCTCGTCGCGGCCGCGCGCGGGGGCGATGACGCGGCGTATGCCGTGCTGTGGGAGCGCCACGCCGCGAGCGCACGGAGCGCCGCACGCGCGGTGAGTCCCCAGGTCGATCCCGATGACCTCGTCTCGGAGGCGTTCACCTCGATCCTCTCCGCGATCCGCAAGGGCGGCGGCCCGCAGGACGGCTTCCGCCCGTACCTGTTCGCGACGATCCGCAACGTCGCCGCCTCGTGGGGCCGGCGCCCGAGCGAGATGCCGCTCGACGATCTCGACGAGCGCGCCGCCGACTCCGCGGCCGAGTTCGCAGAGCTCGTGGCCGACCGCTCCGTGCTCGCGCAGGCGTTCCGGGAGCTGCCGGCCCGCTGGCGGACACTGCTCTGGTACATCGAGGTCGAGGGCATGAAGCCCCGCGAAGTGGCACCCCTCCTCGGCATGAGCGCCAACGCCGTCTCGGCGCTCGCCTACCGTGCCCGCGAGGGCTTCAAGCAGGCCTGGCTGCACGCCCACATCAGCGACCCCGCGCGGCCGGCCGAATGCCGGTGGGTGTGCGAGCTGCTGGTGGCGAGTGAGCGCAAGGCCGTGGCGCGCGCCGATCGACGCCGGCTCGATGAGCACCTCCGCACCTGTCAGGCGTGCCGCATCGTCGCGGCCGACCTCGAGCACGTGACGCAGAAGCTCCGCGTCGTACTGCTGCCTCTTGTACTCGGCGGGGCTGGGGCCCTCGCCTACACCGCCGATGCCACCACGGCCGTGGCAGCGGTGGCGGCCGGATCGCCCACCGGGGGTGGCGGGGCATCCGGCTCTGGGGAGATGGGCGCGGGGGGCGCCTCTGGCGGAGGTGCCGGCGTGGGGAGCGCCGGCACCACTGCCCTCCCCCTCCTGGGGATCGCGGCGAGCGTCGTCGCGGTGGCCGCGGTCGCCGTGGGGGCGATCGTGTTCGCGGCGACGCCGTGGAGCGCGCCGGCGAGCGAGGCACCGGTCTCGGTGGACGCGCCGGCCGAGACGGATGCCTCCGCCGACGTCGCGCCCCTGCCCGAGGCGAGCGTGCCAGAGGCCGAGACCATCCCGGCGCCCGAGAGCGACGTGCCGGTGCCGGAGAACGCCGAGGCTCCAGCTCCACTGCCCGCGCCGGCCCCGCGACTCGCCCCCGCCCCCGCCCCCGCGCCGCAACCCGGGCCGAGTCAGCCCGCGCCCGCGCCGAACGCGGTCCCGACGCCGGCGCCCACTCCCGCGCCGACATCCACGCCGACACCCGCGCCGACCGCTCCGCCGCCGGCGCAGACGGCGACCCCCGCCCTCGACGCCCCGCGCGACCTGACCGCCGCCGTCCCGGCGCCGATCACGGGCACGGGAGCCGCCGGGGCCACGGTGACGCTGCGCGACGGCGCCGGCGTCGAACTCGTCACCGTCACGGCCGGCGCCGACGGACGCTTCTCGGCCGTCGTCCCGGGCGATCTGCTGCACGCCGGCATGACGGTGCGCGCCGTGCAGACGGCGCCCGGCGAGCGCACCTCGGAGGCGAGCGTCCCGGTCGGGCCGTTCGCGCTCCCGGTTCCCGTGGTGACCGCGTCCGACGGGTCGGTCGACGCACGCCTCGAGGATGCGGACTTCGACGGTCGCGCCGACGACCTCTTCCTCGTCCTCACCGGGCAGCGCGGTCAGACGGTCGCCGTCTCGGTCGACGGCGCCTGGACCGGCAATCTCCACGTGCTGACGGGTCTGCCGCTCCGGCGGGTCGTGTACGACGTCGCCGCCGGCGAGCACGTGATCGCCGTCCGCTTCGTCGATCCCGCCACCGGCGGGGAAGGCCGCGTCGCCCGCGTCGTGATCCGGGCGACCGCCCGCTGACCCCCGCGACTCCGGCGGGGTCATGCCGCGTTCGGCACGGCACCGGCCCGTGGCATCCGTCCCGCTACACGACCGTGGTCAGCGGATCCTCGAGGCTCTGCGCGCCCGCGCTCAGCGGAATCGAGAACGTCTGCGCGAACCGCTCGAGCAGCGTCGCATCACCGGCGACCACGGCCACCACCTCCTGATCGATCGCGTCGGCCGGGGTCAGCTCGCCCGAGATAAGGCGACGGATGCCGGGACCCGCCGCGAAGACGAGGTCGGGGTCGTCCGCGACCGACGCCTGCGTCCCGAGGCGGGGATCGACCGGGCGACCGGCGGGCTGCAGCTGGGTGATCCGCAGGCCCGACGGGTCGACGTGCACGCGCAGCACGACGTCGGCCACGTGCAGCTCGTAGTCGGCGGGCGGCAGCGTGCCGGCGGCATCCGTCCGGAATGCGGTGCGCAACGCCATCGTGAGCGAGTCCGCGGTCACGACGTCGTCGGGTGCCGGGTCGCCCATCTTCGCGAACCCCCACCGGCCCAGGGCGAGCACGATCGGCTCGAGCTCGCGTCCGTACGGCGTCAGCTCGTACACCAGCCCGCAGTGCAGGAGCGGCACACGGCGCACGACGCCGCCCTCCTGCAGCTCTTTGAGCCGCGTGGACAGGATGTTGGTGGGGATCCGGGGCAGCCCCTGCTTGAGGTCGGTGTAGCGGCGCGGCCCGACGAGCAGATCGCGGACGATGAGCAGTGCCCACCGCTCGCCGATCAGCTCGACGGCCGTCGTGACCCCGCAGTACTGCCCGTAGCTGCGGGAGGCCACTTATACCTGCGCCTGCTCCGCCATATAGACGTCGGGCCCCTTGGCGGCGGCCTCGGGATCCATGTACATGAACTGGATGCCGTTGCCGTCGGGGTCGATGAGGTCGCGGCCGTACATGAAGCCGTAGTCCTGCGGTTCGCCGGGGGACGTCCCTCCGGCGGCGACGCCCGCGTCGACGATCCTGTCGACGTCTTCGCGGGAGTCGCGGCTGATGGACAGCAGCACCTGCGCGTGCGTCCGCGGGTCGGCGAACTCCTTGTCGGTGAAGGTTGAGAAGTACTCCTTGGTGAGCACCATGAAGAAGATGTCGTCACTCCACACCACGCACGCGGCGTTCTCGTCGGTGAAGAGCGGGTTCAGCGAGCAGCCGAGGGCGGTGTAATACGCCTTCGAACGCTCGAGGTCGTTCGTCGGGATGTTGACGAAGATGTGCGTCATTGCCTTGCTCCTTCTTGGATTCGAACTGCTGTGGTCGGGGAGCTCGCGCGGTGCTGAGCTTCTTCAGTCATGGTTGCAAAAAACAAGCACGCTTGTCAATAGCAAGTGAATCCTGTTGTGGGACGCCGGAGGGCGGCATCCTGCTCCACCTCCCGGGGGATGCCGCGGCGCCGACTCCGCCCTAGCGTGGAGGGATGTCCGACCTCACCGCCGCCCACGCGGTCCGGCGCCCGCCGCTGACGTCCGTCGACCAGCGCAACGACGTCTGGCTGGCCGCGGGCCTGTTCGTCTCGGCCGTCCTGAGCACCGCGCTCGGGTCGGTGGCCGGCGTGTACGGCGCCGACGCGACCGAGGGCATGCAGTGGGCGCTGCTGTACAGCCTCGGACTCACGGCTCCGCTCGCGGTGCGGCGGCGCTTCCCGGAGGTCGTGGTCGTCGTCATCGCGGTCGTGTTCTTCGTCGGGGTCACGCTGCGGATCCCTGATCTCTACGTCTCGAACATCGCGATGTTCATCGCGATGTTCACCGTCGGCGCCTGGGTCGACGACCGGCGCCGCGCCCTGTGGGTGCGCGTCGGCGTCATCGTCGCGATGTTCGTGTGGCTGATCGTCACCATGTTCCAGACGGCGATCGACCCGTCCGACGGCGGACTCTCCCGAGCCGGGGTGTTCTCGCCGTTCGCGGCGATGCTGCTGCTCCAGCTGCTCGTCAACGCAGGCTTCTTCGGCGGGGCGTACTACATGGGCGACCGCGCGTATGCCGCCGCCATGTCGCGGTCGGCGCTCGAGCAGCGCACCCGCGAGCTCGAGCTCGAGCGCGAGGTGACCGCCGCCCAGGCCGTCGCACTCGACCGCGTGCGCATCGCCCGCGAACTGCACGACGTCGTCGCGCATCACGTGTCGGCGATGGGGGTGCAGGCCGGCGCCGCGCGGGCGGTGCTGGAGCGGGATCCGGATGCCGCGCGCACGGCGCTCCTCGGCATCGAGGAGTCCGCGCGTTCGGCGATCGCCGACCTGCGCCAACTGCTCGAGACGCTGCGGACCACCGCGGGAGACACCGACGGCGCCTCGACGGTGCAGCTGTCGGCGCTCGCCGAGCTGGTCGCCCACGCCAACGACAACGGCCTGCCCACGACGCTGACCGTCGTCGGCGACCCGATGGAGCTTCCCGACCTCGTCCAGGTGAACATCTACCGCGTCGCGCAGGAGGCGCTCACCAACGCCCGCCGGCATGGCGGACCGGATGCCACGGCCGACCTCCGCCTGCGCTACGGCGCCGACGCCGTCGAACTGGAAGTGGCCAACACCGGGCGCCCGGTCGCGGCGCCGATGCGGCCCGGGCTGGGTCTCGTGGGGATGCGCGAGCGGGCGGCGGCATCGGGCGGCGTGCTCGAGACCGGACCCCGCGGACGCGGCGGATTCCTGGTGCGGCTGCGGGTGCCGCTCGCCGCCCCGATCGGCACCGGTGCGCCGCGGGCCGGAGTGGGCGCGTGAGCGACCCGATCCGCGTGCTGCTGGTCGACGACCACGCCGTGATGCGGGCGGGCTTCCGCATGATCCTCGAGTCGGCGGGCGACATCGCCGTCGTCGGCGAAGCCACGACCGGCGTCGAGGCGGTGGCTGCGGCATCCGCTCTGCATCCCGACGTGATCTGCATGGACGTGCAGATGCCCGACATGGACGGGTTGGAGGCCACCCGGCGCATCACGCGCGACGGAGCCGCCGACGCGGCCGTCGTCGTGGTGACGACGTTCGACCGCGACGACTACCTGTTCGACGCGCTGGCTGCGGGCGCGAGCGGCTTCCTGCTGAAGAACGCCGGCCCCGAAGAGCTCATCGCCGCCGTGCGCGTGGCCGCCGCGGGCGACGCACTGCTGGCCCCCGAGGTCACCCGTCGGGTGATCGCCCGCTTCGCGCAGTCCGAGATCGCCCAGCCGGCCGCAGCGTCCCTTCGACAGGCTCAGGGACCGGGCTTCGCCCCGGGATCGGGGGCTGCACACGGCGGGGCGCCATCGGTCGCTGAGCCTGTCGAAGCGCCCGTCGTCGAGCTCACGGAGCGCGAGCGAGAGGTGCTGCGGCTCGTGGCGCAGGCGATGAGCAATGCCGAGATCGCCCAGCGGCTCTACATCGGCGAGGCCACGGTCAAGACGCACGTGTCGAACGTGCTGCAGAAGCTGGGCGCCCGCGACCGCGTCGCCGCCGTCGTCTACGCCCACCGCCACGGCCTCACCTGACCCCGGAGGCTCGCGCAGCGCGTTTCGTCTCGCTTCGCTCGCTCAACGACCGGGGCGAGGAACGAGCGAGACGAAACCCCACGCCGCCAACCGGTCGTTGAGCGAGCGAGGAACGAGCGAGACGAAACGCCCCGAGCCCGGCGGAGAACCACGGATGCCCCGGCCCGCGGCCCGCGAGGGGCGACGAGTCGGGGCATCCGATCGGCTGGAACGAACGTCGCGCTGCGCACGCAGCGAGACGCGGGGGGAATCAGGCCGCGACGGGAACGGCGGCGTAGCGGTCGACGAGGGCGCCGAAGGCCTGGAGGTAGCCGACGAGGAACTCGGCGGTCTGGTCGTTGGTGACCTCGCCGTTGTCGGCGAAGAGGCCGGGCGTGCTCTGCACGTAGCCCTCGGGCTGGCCGAGCGTCGGCGCGTTGTAGTGGCTGAGGATCGCCTTCAGGTGCTGCTGCGCGGCGGCGGTCGCGATGCCGCCCTGCGAGGTGCCGATGACGGCGGTGGGCTTGCCGTTGAACGACATCTGACCGTACGGGCGGGCCGACCAGTCGAGGGCGTTCTTGAGAACGCCGGGGATCGAGCGGCTGTACTCGGGGGTGATGATGATGACGCCGTCGACGTCGTCGATGGCCTGCTTGAAGTCACGTGCGGCCTGCGGGAAGTCGGCGTCGTGGTCGGGCGAGTAGAACGGAAGGTCCTCGATCGGGATCTCCACGAGGGTCGTGCCCTCGGGTGCGAGACGCTCCAGCGCCTTCGCGAGGCGACGGTTGAGCGAGGTCGACGAGATGCTGCCGACGATGTAGCCGATGGTCCGGTCGGTCATTGCTGTACTCCTTCAAAACAAAGGCGTCCCCCGGTGGGGACCACCGTGGACGTTCCACCTCCATGCAAGCACATGAACCTGGCATCTATTCCGTCGCATGGAAGATGGCGTCCCTCACCGTCTCCTCCGCACGGCGGAGCGCGGCACGATCCCCCTCCGGGGGGAGGACGGCGGGCGCCGCGATCCGTAGCGTCGGTTTCGACGGGCTCGATCACCACGTCGGGCCTGGACCACGAGAGCACGAGAGGAGACAGGATGCTGCAGCTTCGCGGTATCGGCAAGAGCTACGGGGGGCGGCGCGTGCTCGACGACGTGTCGTTCGACGTGCGGCCGGGCCGGCTCACCGGCTTCGTCGGCGGCAACGGCGCCGGCAAGACCACGACCATGCGGATCGTGCTGGGGGTGCTCGCCGGCGACGCGGGCACCGTGACGCTCGACGGCGCCGAGGTCACGGCATCCGACCGCCGCCGTTTCGGGTACATGCCCGAGGAGCGCGGCCTGTATCCGAAGATGAAGGTGCTCGAGCACATCGTCTACCTCGCGCGGCTGCACGGGTTCTCCAAGACGGATGCCGCCACCCGCGCCACGGCGCTCCTCGAGCAGCTGGGACTCGGCGAGCGCCTGAACGACAACGTCGAGACGCTCTCGCTGGGCAACCAGCAGCGCGCGCAGATCGCCGCCGCGCTCGTGCACGACCCGCAGGTGCTGATCCTCGACGAGCCGTTCTCGGGCCTCGACCCGCTCGCGGTCGACGTCGTCGCCGGCGTGCTGCAGGAGCGCGCCGCGGCCGGAGCCGCGGTGCTGTTCTCGTCCCACCAGCTCGACGTCGTCGAGCGCCTGTGCGACGACCTCGTGATCATCGCGGGCGGCACCATCCGGGCTGCCGGAGCCCGCGACACGCTGCGCGCGCAGCACTCGACGCGGCGGTTCGAGCTCGTGTCGGCCGGCGACGCCGGGTGGCTGCGCGCCGAGGAGGGCGTCCAGGTGCTCGACTTCGACGGCGGCTACGCCGTGTTCGACGCCGACAGCGACGAGACCGCGCAGCGGGTGCTGCGCCGGGCCGTCGCACAAGGGGATGTGGCGAGCTTCGCGCCGCAGCATCCGTCCCTCGCCCAGATCTTCAAGGAGGTCATCCAGTGAGCACCCTCGACACCCGCACCCGCGGCGGCGCGGCACCCCGTTCGAGCAGCCTGAGCAGCGGCCAGGCGATCTGGCTCGTCGCCGAGCGCGAGATCGGCTCGAAGCTGCGCAGCAAGGCGTTCGTGATCTCGACCGCGATCCTGTTCCTCGGCGCACTCGTGCTCGTGATCTGGGGAGGCTTCCAGGCCGCGAACAACAGCGGCACGCCCGTCGCCGTGACCAGCGATGCGATCGAGTACGTCGAGGGCCTCGACGGACTCGATGTGACCGAGACGCCCGATCGCGCCGGCGCGAACACGCTCGTCGAGAGCGGCGACGTCGACGCGGCGATCGTCGGCGACACGTCGTCGCCGACGGGATTCACGGTGATCGCGGAGTCGTCCGCGCCGACGCAGCTGATGCTGCAGCTGGCGCAGCTGCCGCCCGTGGAGCTGCTGAGCCCCGAGGAGGGCAACGCCGCACTCGCCTACATCGCGGCCGTCGGCTTCGGCATCGTGTTCCTGCTCGCGGCGTCGCTGTTCGGCGGCACCATCGCGCAGAGCGTCGTGGAAGAGAAGCAGACCCGCGTGGTCGAGCTGCTGATCTCGGCCATCCCGGTGCGTTCGCTGCTGGCCGGCAAGGTCATCGGCAACACCGTCCTCGCCATGGGCCAGATCCTGATCCTCGCCGCGATCGCGATCATCGGCCTCACCGTGACCGACCAGACCGCGCTGCTGCAGGGACTCGGGGCGCCGATCGCCTGGTTCGCGATCTTCTTCCTGTTCGGCTTCATCCTGCTCGCGTCGCTGTTCGCCGCCGCGGCCTCGATGGTGTCGCGCCAGGAGGACATCGGCTCCACCACCATGCCGCTGACGATGCTCGTGATGGCGCCGTACTTCCTCGTCATCTTCTTCAACGACAACCCGCTGGTGCTCGCGATCATGTCGTACGTGCCGTTCTCGGCGCCGGTGGGCATGCCGATGCGCATCTTCCTCGGCGATGCGCAGTGGTGGGAGCCGCTCCTGTCGATCGCGATCCTCATCGCCACGTGCGTCGCCGCGATCTTCGTCGCCGCGCGCATCTACGAGAACTCGCTGCTGCGCATGGGCGGCCGCGTGAAGCTCTCGGAGGCACTCGCCCGCTGACGGCGGGTGCCAGCGCGAAGAAGGATGCCGCGGCCCAGCGCGCCTGCGCCGGGCCGCGGCATCCGTCTCTCCGGTGCGTCAGCCGCCCATCATCTGCGGGGCCATCTGGCCGACCGAGATGACATTTCCCGCGGGGTCGCGGAACCACGCGATGTCGGGCCCTCCCTCGAAGCCGCGCGAGATGCCCTTCTCGTCGGTGCCGTAGTCGGGGTCGCTGTAGATCTTCGTGGCGACCCCGCGTGCGTTGAGGTCGTCGACGGCGGCGTCGACGTCGTCGACGCTGAAGTTGAGGATCGTGAACACGGCCGGTTCATGGTCCTCTTTCGGATAGACGAAGACGTTGCCGCCGCCGGGAAGGGCGATCGTGAAGCCGCCGCCCATCTCTTCGTACACGGTCACGTCGAGCCCCAAGGTGTCGCGGTAGAACGCCGCCGCTTCGCCGATGTCGGGTACGGCGAAGCTCGAGAACGGCCGATCGGGTGAGAACATGACAGCCTCCCAGTGTGTATCCCCACGCCCACGATCCTCCTGCGTGCCCTGCCTGTCCAGGGCATCGGCGGTCGGCCATCGGGGCAGCCCTCGCGCAAGCCCCTGCCGGATCCGGTGGCGGATGAATAGGTTGAGCCCATGGCCAACGAGACCACGCTTGTCATCCTCGGCGCCTCCGGCGACCTGACCTCGCGACTGCTGCTGCCCGCGCTCGGACAGCTGCTCACGATGGAGCCGCATCGCCGCGTGCGGCTGCGCGGTGCCGGCATCGACGACTGGGATGACGAGCGATGGCGCGACACCGTGCGCACCTCGTTCGCAGCGGGAGGCTTCGAGCAGGCCTTCGCCGCCGTCGCCGAGACGACCTACCAGCGTGCCGACATCACCGACCCGGGCGACCTCCAGCGGCTGATCGCCGACCCGGGAGGGCGCGTCGCCCTCTACTTCGCCGTGCCTCCGGCCGTGGCCGCCGCCGCATGCGAGGCGCTCGCGGACGTCACGATCCCCGAGGGGACGGTGCTCGCGCTCGAGAAGCCCTTCGGCGTCGATGAAGAGTCGGCCCGTCGGCTCAACGCGACGGTGACCGGCCTGGTGCCCGAAGAGCAGATCTTCCGCATCGACCACTTCCTCGGCCGGTCGACGACGCTCAACCTGCTGGGCGTGCGGTTCACGAACCGCATGTTCGCACCGGTGTGGTCGGCGCAGCACATCGAGTCGGTGGTGATCCGCTACGACGAGATGCTCGGACTCGAAGGGCGCGCCGGCTACTACGACAAGGCAGGCGCGCTCGCCGACATGATCCAGAGCCACCTGCTGCAGGTCATGGCGATGCTGGCGATGGAGCCGCCCGCCACGATCCACGAGCGCGACTTCCGCGACGCCACCGCGGCCGTGCTGCGGGCGACCCACGTGTGGCAGGACGACCCGGCGACCGCGTCGCGCCGCGCCCGGTACACCGCCGGCGCCGTGGGCGAGCGGCGACTGCCGTCGTACGTCGACGAGCCGGGCGTCGACCCGTCACGCAAGACCGAGACGCTGGCGGAGGTGACCTGCGAGGTCCGCAACGACCGCTGGCGCGGCGTGCCGTTCACCCTGCGCTCGGGCAAGGCGCTCGCCGGCAAGAACGGAGAGGTCGTCGTGACGTTCCGGCCGGTCAACCACGTCCCCGACGGACTCACGGGGGCCGCGCCGGGCGCGGTGCTGCGGTTCTCGCTCGGACCGGACCGCATGGACCTCGAGCTCAACGTCAACGGGGGCGACGATCCGTTCGAGCTCGAGCGGGCGACGCTCGAGGCCGACCTCGGGGCGGGCGCGCTCAAGGCCTACGGCGAGGTGCTGTCGGGCATCCTCGACGCCGACGCGATGCTCGCGGTGCGCGGCGACGCGGCCGAGCAGTCGTGGCGGATCGTCGACCCGGTGCTCGCGGCCTGGCGGGCGGGGGACGTCCCGCTCGACGAATACCCGGCCGGCTCGCTCGGGCCCGAGCACTGGCAGCGGCTCCCCTGAGCCGGGAGGCGGCGGAGTCCGTCGACGCGGGGTGAGGGATCAGCGCTCGACGAGGATCCCGTCGGCGTCGGCCCACACGTGCCGGCCGGGAACGAACGCGACGCCCGCGATCGTCACCGGCACGTCGACCTCGCCGATGCCGGCCTTCGCGCTCTTGCGCGGGTTGGAGCCGAGCGCCTTGAGGCCGATCGACAGTTCGGCGATCGCCGTGCGGTCGCGGATGGCGCCGAAGACGATGATCCCCGCCCAGCCGTTCTCGACCGCCGAGGCCGCGATGAGGTCGCCCACCAGCGCGGACTCGAGCGACCCGCCGCCGTCGATCACGAGCACCGCGCCGTCGCCCGGGGTCGCCAGCACCTCCTTGACGAGGGCGTTGTCGCGGTGACACCGGACCGTCCGCACCGGGCCGTCGAAGGCGACACGGCCGCCGAGGTCGTGCAGCTGCAGGGCGAGCGAGTCCAGCTCGTCGCCGCGTTCGTCGTAGAGGTCTGCCGTCGCGATGCTCACCGGCCCAGGCTATGCGGGCGGCCGTCGGCCGTGGCATCCGTCCCGCCGTGAAGTTCTCGCGCCTTTCCGCCGCCGCCAAGATCGTCGACTTGCCTCAGATGCGCGCGACGCGCCGTGCGCGCTGCACATGTGAGGCACGTCAACCCAGAGGACTGATGGGGAGGCGGGCGGGTCAGCGAGGGGCGGGAGGGTTCTCGTCGGGGTGCAGGGTGCTGAAGAACGAGTAGGTGTCGCCGTCCGGGTCGGGGCCGCGCTCCTTGAACTCGTTGACCAGCTCGTACAGACGCTGCCGGAACTCGGCCAGATGCTCGGGCGTGAGCTTCAGGCCCATCCACGTGCTGTCGAGGTCTTCGGGCGCGACGCCCTGGATCTGCTGCAGGAACGTCTCGATGAGGATCGGCGAGCCTTCGGGCATGGAGGTGCGCCACGACAGTCCGGTCGCCCGGTACGGCACTTCGCGCGCACCCTGCGCTCCGGAGCGCTCCGTCTCGGCCGCGAGGTAGCCGGTCTGCACGAGCGTGCGCACGTGATGCAGCATCGTGCCCGGATTCACGCCGAGCAGCTCGGCCAGCTCTTTGTTGGTGCGGGACTCGAACGCGCAGAGCCGCAGCACGCGCAGCCGCAGCGGCGAGCTCAGCGCACGCATCCGCGCCTCGGCCTCGGGATCCCCGTGCCGCAGCTCGATCCGCTCTTCCCCGGCATCCCCCATGGCGCCACCCTACGCCACTGATTGACAGATCTCAATCGGTGGCGCACACTGATTGACATGTCCCAATCAGACGAGCTTCGCGAGGCCGACGCCGGCACCGCGGAGCTCTCCCCCGACTCGCTCGCCGAAGCGCGTGCCGAGGCGTCGACCCTCACGTCACGGGCCGGTGCCGACGAGGCGGTGGAGGCGGATCAGGATGCCGCAGCCCGGCCCGCGACGACGACCACCGGCGCGACGGCGCCCGCCACGGCCGGTAAGGGCTCGGCAGGCAAGGGCTCGCTGTGGCGCGACGCCAACTTCCTGACGCTGTGGAGCGGCCAGGCGCTCAGTCAGTTCGGCGCGCAGATCACCGAGCTCGCGATCCCGGTACTGGCCGTGCTGATGCTGAACGCGACCGAATGGGAGGTCGGCGTGCTCAACGCGGCGCAGGTCGCCGCCTTCCTCGTCGTCGGCCTTCCCGCCGGCGCCTGGATCGATCGCATGCGCAAGCGCCACGTCATGATCGCCGCCGACGGCGTCAGAGCCCTCGCACTGGGCGCCCTCCCCGTACTCGCACTGTTCGGCGCGCTGGAGATCTGGCACATGATCGTCGTGGCCCTCATCATGGGCGTCGCGACCGTGTTCTTCGACGTGTCGAATCAGAGCATCATCCCGTCGCTGGTGCGGACCGACCAGATCGCCGAGGCCAACGGCAAGCTGCAGTCGACCGAGCAGCTGGCGGGCCTCGCGGGCCCGGCGGTCGGCGGGTGGCTGGTCGGGGTGCTCGCCGCTCCCCTGGCGATCTTCATCACCGTCGGCACGTACCTCGCCTCGTTCGTGGCGCTGCTGTTCACCCGCGACCACGAGCGGCTGCGCCCACCCGAAGACCGCAAGCCGCTCGTGCACGAGATCGGCGAGGGGCTGCGCTGGGTGTTCGGCAACCCGCTGCTGCGCCGCATCGTCGGCACGACCGGTGTCGCGAACTTCTTCGGAACGATGGCGACGACGCTGCTGCCGATCTTCGCGCTGCGCGAGCTCGGCCTGACACCCCAGATGCTCGGCATCGTGTTCTCGCTGTCGGCGGTCGGCGGGCTGCTCGGTGCGATCGCGACCCCGCGGATCGTGAAGCGGCTCGGCGAGGCGCGGGCCATCCCGGTCAGCGCCATCGCGTTCTCGATCGCCCCGTTCTTCCTGCCCGCGATCTCGCTCGTGCCGGCGTTGGCGTTCCCCCTGCTGGTGGTGCAGTTCTTCGTGATGAGCTTCACGATCCTGCTCTACAACATCACGCAGGTGACCTTCCGCCAGCGCATCACCCCGCCGCGGCTCCTCGGCCGCATGAACGCCTCGATCCGGTTCGTCGTCTGGGGTGTCATGCCCATCGGCGCACTCCTGGCCGGTGCCCTCGGCACCTGGATCGGCACCGTCCCCACTCTCTGGATCGCGGCGAGCGGCGAGCTGCTGGCGTGCCTCTTCGTCGTGACCGGGCCGTTCTGGAGCATGCGCGAGCTGCCCGACGCCCACGAGGACCACGCGACCGGCGGGCCCGCCACGGCCGATGCCGAGGGCGGGGACACCGAGCCGCGTCGCTGAGCGCGGAAGATCTGCGGATGCCTCGGCCCGCCGTGCAGGGTCGGGCCGGGGCGTCCGCATTCGGCCGACGACTTCCCGCTCGTGCGCACCGGCGCCGCGCCCGGTACCTCACGGCCCGGATTCCGGCAAGACGGTGCTGACGGGTGCCCGGGCGTGCTTAGGTTGCTCCATGACGGCGCGCATCGTCTCGATCGGCACGGCGGTCCCTGCGACCCGGATCCGGCAGGACGATGTCCGTGCGCTGTTCGCGGCGCAGGACGGCGTCGATCGGCTCACCCGGCGGCGCATCCAGGCGGTGTTCGACGCCTCGGCGATCGAACAGCGTCACACCGTCCTGACCGACCTCGCGACGCCGCCCGGTCCGCGCCCCGCAGGCGTGCCGGCCTTCGTCGATGCGGAGGGGCGACTCCTCTCGCCGACGACCGGCACGCGCAACGACCTGTACATCGCCACGGCACCTGCCCTGTCGGCGGAGGCGGCCCGCGCGGCGCTGCGCGACGGGCGCATCGAGCCGTCGGCCGTTACGCACGTGGTGACCGTGTCCTGCACGGGACTGTTCGCGCCGGGACCGGATTATCGCCTCGTGCGCGACCTCGGCCTGAGTCCGACCGTCGAGCGCTGCCACCTCGGATTCATCGGGTGTGCGGCCGCGCTTCCGGCACTGCGCGTCGCGACGGCGCTCGCCGCGACCCGGCCGGACGCCGTGGTGCTGATGGTCTGCACCGAGCTGTGCTCGCTGCACGTGCGCGCCTCGGCCGACCCGCAGCAGATCGTCGCGGCATCCGTCTTCGCCGACGGGGCCGCGGCGGCCATCGTGACGGCGGACCCGGCGATCGGCCGCGCCGGCGGGCTCGACCTCGAACGCTTCGGCACCGCACTCACCGACGAGGGCGAGACCGACATGGTGTGGACGATCGGCGACAACGGCTTCGAGATGGTGCTGTCGGCCGAGGTGCCGCGGATCATCGGGCGTGAGATCCAGGGTGCCGTGGCGAGGTTCCTGGGCGACGACGGCGATCCGGCCGTCTGGGCCGTGCACCCGGGCGGGCGCAGCGTGCTCGACCGCGTCGAGACCGGGCTGGAACTCGCCCCCGATGCACTGGCCGCGTCGCGCGGCGTGCTGCGCGACTACGGCAACATGTCGAGCGCGACGATCCTCTTCATCCTCGCGGCGCTCCTGCGCGACGAGGCGGTGGGCGACGGCGCGCGTGTCGCCGGGCTGGCCTTCGGGCCGGGGCTCACCGTCGAATCGGCGCTCATGACGAAGCGGCGGGTGGCCGAAGCCGTGGACGACGACATGGCCCTCGCCTTGGCGGCATCCGCGTGAGGCCGGCAGTGGCCTCCCTCACGGTCGGCGCGCACACGGCAGGACTGTGCTCCGCTGAGGGCCACTCGCCCCCGGCAGGCGTGATCGGGGGCACGGCCGCATGAGCTTCGCCGTCCGCGACGAGCGCCTCGTCGAGCTCATGGACGACCCGACGTGCGACCCCGACCGACTGCGTGCGACGCTGCGCCGCTTCGGCACGATCAACCGCCTCGTCTCGGGGTGGGGCGCCGTGTACCGGCGGACCCTCGCTCCTCACCTTGCGGCGCTCGGGCGCCCCGCACGCGTGCTCGACATCGGCTCGGGCGGCGGCGACCTCATCGTGCGGCTGGCCGCGGCTGCCCGACGCGACGGGCTGGACGTGCAGTGGACGGGGATCGACCCCGACCCGCGCTCCCACGAGGTGGCGCTCGAGCGCGGCGGAGGCGACGATGTGACCTTCCGGTGCGCCGACGCGGCGACACTCGTCGGCGAGGGTGCCACGTTCGACGCCGTGCTGTCGAACCACGTGCTGCACCACCTCGGCGACGCGCTGCCGGGCTTCGCCGCCGAGTCGCTGGAGCTCTCCCGCGGGCTGGTGCTGCACAGCGACATCGAGCGCTCCCGGCTCGCCTACGGCCTGTACGCCGTGGGCATCACGCCGTTCGCGCCGGGCACGTTCCTCCGCACCGACGGGCTGCGGTCGATCCGGCGCAGCTACACCGCCACCGAGCTGGCGGCGGCGCTCGACGAGGCGATGCCCGGCGCGTGGACCGTGCACACCGGTGCGCCGTTCCGGGTGCTGGCGACGGGTCGCGGCCATGGCTGACGTCACGATCGTCGGTGCCGGGCCGGTCGGCACGCTGCTGGCGGGCGAACTGCAACGGCGCGGGGTCGAGGCGCGGCTGCTGGAGCGGCGGCCCGAGGCCGGCGACGGCACCCGGGCCATCGGCATCCACTCCCCCGTCCTGGCGGCGCTGGAACCGTCGGGGCTCACCGAACGGCTGCTCGCCGAGGCCGTGCGGGTGGGGCGGGGCGAGGCGCGCAGCCGCGGACGCCTGCTCGGCACCGTGCGCTTCGACGCGCTCGCGGCGCGGTTTCCGTTCGTCGCGACGCTGCCGCAGACGACGACGGAGTCCGCTCTCGGCGCCGATGCCCCCGAGCCGCTGCGCGGCGCGCGCGTGATGGCCGTGATGCCGCGGGACACGGGCGTGGTGGTGCGGGCGGCTCACCTCGGCCGCGTCATCGAGTTCGAGAGCGGCATCGTGGTCGTCGCGGGCGGCGGCGGTGCACGCGACCTCGTCTACCGGCCGGGTCGCGTCTCCGTGCGCGAGTACCCCGACCGTTATCTGATGACGGATGCCGCAGCCGCCGGCCGCACGGACGACGAGGTCGCGGTGGTGCACCTCGATCCCGACGGCGTGCTCGAGTCGTTTCCGCTGCCCGGCGGCCTGCGGCGATTCGTGGCGTGGGACGCGCCCGGCGCGGACGATGAGCCCGATGCCCGCGCCGAGCGGCTGCGGCTGGCGCTCGCACGACGCGGCGAGGAGGCGACGGCCGAGGCCGTGCAGGCGGCGACCTCGTTCGGCGTCCGACGGGTCGTCGCGCCGCGCCTGCGCAACGGGCGGGTGCTCGCGATCGGCGACACGGCGCACGAGGTGAGCCCCATCGGCGGCCAGGGCATGAACCTGGGTCTGCTCGACGCCGTGACCCTCGCGCCGCTGCTCGCGGAATGGGTCCGCACCGGCTCCGCGCCCGACGGCGAGCTGCGACGCTGGGAAGAGCGCCGGCTGCGGTCGGCGCGCCGGGCGGCGGCGATGGCGAGCGTGAACACCAGGCTCGGCCGGCCGCTGCCTCGCACCGACGCGCTGCGGCGAGCGGCGGTGCGCGCGATGCTCGCCGGGCCGTCGGGACGCCTGTTCGCCCGCGCGTACGCCATGGGCTTCGACGCCGACGCCTGAGCCTGTGGCGAGCCGGAGCCGCAGCATCCGCCCCTCTCCCCTATGCCATCTCGGGTTTGGGGCGCATGCCGCGCGTTCGGGGCGCACCGTATGCGCCCCAAACGCGCGGCATGCGCCCCAAACGGACCTGCTGGGCGCCGAACGGACCGGCCGCGGCAGGACCGTGCGTCAGCCGGCGAGCGCGCTGCCCGAGGCGACGAGCTGAGCCGCGAGGAGGAGCGCCGCCAGCATCACGAGGCGGAACAGCGTGCGGGTCGGCGGCCGCGCGATCGCCCGCCACGCGGTGACGATCGCGACCGCGACGACGGCCCCGAAGAACACCCACGAGACGGCGGACACGGCGGACAGGTCCCCGCCCGCCGCACCGAGCAGCACGGCGAGCGCCCCGCCGGCCACCGCGAGAGCCGCGATCACCGCCGAGGCGCGCGGGCCCAGGCGGTGCGGAAGACCCCGCACACCGGTGCGGGCGTCGTCGTCGAGGTCGGGCAGCACGTTGGTCAGGTGCACGGCCGCGCCGAGCGCGCCGCCGGCGATCCACGCCCAGCCGGGCGCGAACGTCGGGTCGGCGGCCGACAGCGTCGCGAGCGACGGGAAGACGCCGAAGCTGACGAGGAACGGCGCTATCGACCACGCGGTGGACTTCAGCCCCGCGTTGTACGCCCACGCCGATCCGAGCGTCAGGGCGTGGGCCGCCAGCATCCGCCATCCCAGCGGCACCGAGAGGATCAGCGCGAGAGCAAGCAAACCCCACGCCGCGACCCAGGCGACGCCGAGCGTGACGTCACCCCGCGCGAGGGGCTTGTCGGTGCGACCCACCTCGCGGTCGCGCGCCGCATCGAGCGCGTCGTTCGAGATGCCCACCGACAGCTGCCCCGCGAACACCGCGACCGTCAGCAGGGCGATGCGCCACGCCTCGAGCCCGGTCGCGATGCCCAGGGCGAGGGCGAGCACGGTCACGACGAGCGTCGGCCCCGGATGCGAGGAGCCCCACAGGGCACGGACGGTGCGCACGCTCGATGCTCTCACGCGCGGATCCTCGTGCCGGGTCACCGACCTCAGTCGTCGAGCAGCTCCGCCTCGATCACGTCGTCGTCCTCCGCGGCCGGCTCGGCCGCGGCCGGGCCGTCGCTGGTCAGCACCAGCGATGAGCCGTCGGCCGCGACATCCACCCGCACCACGTCGCCGTCGCGCACTCCGCCCGACAGGAGCGCCATGGCGAGGCGGTCCTGAACCTCGGACTGGATGAGCCGGCGCAGCGGCCGCGCGCCGAACACCGGGTCGTACCCGCGCTCGGCGAGCCACGCGCGGGCGTCGGGGGTCACCGCGAGAGTGAGGCGGCGGTCCTTCAGGCGCCGCTGCAGCGCGAAGACCGCGAGCTCCACGATCTGCGCGAGGTCGTCTTCGCTGAGCGCCGAGAACATCACGATGTCGTCGAGCCGGTTGAGGAACTCGGGCTTGAACGCCTGACGCACGATGCCCATGACCGCGTCGCGCTTCTGCTCGGCCGACAGCGTCGGGTCGATGAGGATCGGCGAACCCAGGTTCGACGTGAGCACCAGGATCACGTTCGTGAAGTCGACGGTGCGGCCCTGCCCGTCGGTGAGACGCCCGTCGTCCATGACCTGCAGCAGCACGTCGAAGACCTCGGGGTGCGCCTTCTCGACCTCGTCGAGCAGCACGACCGAGTACGGGCGCCGCCGCACGGCCTCGGTCAGCTGACCGCCCTGCTCGTACCCGATGTACCCGGGAGGGGCGCCGACCAGGCGCGACACCGTGTGCTTCTCGCCGTACTCCGACATGTCGATGCGCACCATGGCGTGCTCGTCGTCGAACAGGAACTCGGCGAGCGCCTTGGCGAGCTCGGTCTTTCCGACGCCGGTCGGGCCGAGGAAGAGGAACGAGCCGGTCGGGCGACCGGGGTCGCTGATGCCGGCGCGGGAGCGGCGCACGGCATCCGACACCGCCTTCACGGCCTGCTTCTGGCCGATGAGGCGCTTGCCCAGCTCGGCCTCGAGGTGCAGCAGCTTCTCGGTCTCGCCCTGCAAAAGCCGGCCGACCGGGATGCCGGTCCACGCCGCGATGACGGCCGCGATGTCCTCGTCGGTGACCTGCTCGTTGACCATGCGGTCACCCGCCGGCTCGTCGCGCTCGGCCTCGACGAGCTGACGCTCGAGCGCCGGGATCTCGGCGTAGAGCAGGCGCGACGCCTTCTCGAGGTTGCCCTCGCGCTGCGCGCGCTCGGCCTCCATGCGTGCGGCGTCGAGCTTGGTCTTGAGGTCGCCGACGCGGTTGAGCGATGCACGCTCGCGCTCCCAGCGGCCCTGCAGCTCGCCGAGCTTCTCCTGCTCGGTGCGCAGCGTCTCGCGGAGCGCCGCGAGACGCTCCTTCGAGGCCTCGTCCTTCTCCTTCTTCAGCGCGAGCTCCTCGAGCTTCAGGCGGTCGACGTGGCGACGCAGCTCGTCGATCTCGAGCGGCGCCGAGTCGATCTCCATGCGCAGCCGCGACGCGGCCTCGTCGATGAGGTCGATGGCCTTGTCGGGCAGCTGCCGGCTAGGGATGTAGCGATGGCTGAGGGATGCCGCGGCCACGAGCGCGGCATCCGCGATCGCCACCTTGTGGTGGGCCTCGTACCGCTCCTTGAGTCCGCGGAGGATCGCGACGGTGTCTTCGACGCTCGGCTCGCCGACATAGACCTGCTGGAAGCGGCGCTCGAGCGCGGCATCCTTTTCGATGAACTCGCGGTACTCGTTGAGCGTCGTGGCGCCGATCATGCGCAGCTCACCGCGCGCCAGCATGGGCTTGAGCATGTTGGATGCCGCGACCGACCCCTCGCCGCCGCCCGCGCCCATGAGCACGTGCAGCTCGTCGATGAACGTGATGACCCGTCCATCGGACTCGGTGATCTCCTTGAGGACGCTCTTGAGGCGCTCCTCGAACTGGCCGCGGTACATGGCGCCGGCGACGAGCGCCGAGATGTCGAGGGTGACGAGCTCCTTGTCCTTGAGCGACTCGGCGACGTCGCCCGCGACGATGCGCTGGGCGAGGCCCTCGACGACGGCGGTCTTGCCGACGCCGGGCTCGCCGATGAGGACGGGGTTGTTCTTCGTGCGGCGGGTCAGCACCTGGCTGACGCGCCGGATCTCGCTGTCTCGCCCGATGACGGGGTCGAGCTTGCCCTGACGGGCGCGGTCGGTGAGGTTGATGCCGAACTGCTCGAGGGCGCTCTGCGCGTCCTCCTGTCCGGGCTGTTGTGTGGCGTTCATCTGTCTCCTGAAATCTGTGGGACTCGAAACTTGAGTCGTCTTGGCTCAAGTTTACCAGCGTGCCGAGTTCGGATCAATGTCGCGTCAGGCTTCGATCTCCGTCAGCGCATCGGCGTACGCGCGACGCAGACCCTCACCGACCCACTCGGAGCCGCGATAGACGTTGTCCTCCCCGATGTCGGCGGTGAGTCCCCCGGCGGCCAGATGCGCGATGACCCTGTCCTCGCTGGCGACCACCTTGAGCGTCGAGTCGGCGTCGCGCAGCTGATGGGCGAAGCGGCGCAGCACCTCGACGTGCGACAGGCCGATCTCGTCGGTGCCGCGCAGCCGCACGATGACCACCGCACCGCTCGACTCGCGGCTGACGTCGGGCAGCTGGCGCTCGAAGACCGGGGCGCTGGCGAAGAAGAGGCTGCCGTAGGGCTGGAGCACCAGCACCTCCCCCGGCGGGACGACGGCCGGCGGGTCGCTCTCGCGCATGCGCCCGTCGTCGGCGAGATGCACGGCGCGCACGCGCACGCTGTTGGACTGCTCGGCGACGTACAGGATGACGCCGAGGCCGACCCCCACCAGCACCGCGAACTGCAGCGGGATGATCAGGGTCAGCCCGAACGTGACGCCCATGATCGCCGTCGGCAGGGCGCCCGATTTCACCACCGAGTAGATGCGACTCGGTTTGACCGCGCGCCACCCCACGATCATCAGGAGGCCCGCGAGCGCCGGCATCGCGACGTACGACACCAGATCCGCGGCGACGAACACCACGACGGCCATGACGGCGCCCGCGATGAAGAGCGACAGACGGGTCTTGGCGCCGGCCTGGACGATCAGCGACGATCCCGACATCGACCCGCCCACCGGCATCCCCTGGAACAGGCCCGACACCACGTTGCCGAGACCCTGTCCGAGGAAGTCGCGGTTGGCATCGGCGCGCTTGCCGTCCGCGGTCGGGATGCCCGCGGACACGGCGGCGCCCTGCACGAGGCCGATGAAGGCCAGGGACAGCGCCGGGATCAGCAGCGCAGGGACGTCGGCGATGCTCGGCAGCACCGGAGCCGGCAGCCCGCGTGGGACCTCGACGATGTCGCGCAGCAGCACCACCGTGCTGTTCACCCACGTGTTCAGCATCACCGCGCACACCGAGCCCAGGATCACGGCGATGACCAGGCCCATGCTGCCGACCCGGGTCGGCAGCAGCACGACGATGACGAGCACCGAGATCGCGCCGACGATGAGCGACGGGATGCTCCACTGCCCGACGTGCAGGAACACGTCGACCGTCTTCAGCAGCCGATTGCCCCCTTGGGCCTGGTAGCCGGTGAAGTTCGAGAGCTGGCCGAGCACGATGTTCACGCCGATGGCCGTGACGAACCCGGTCATGACCGCGGTGGGCACGAAGCTGATCAGCCGGCCGCCACGCAGCAGTCCCGCGACGATCATGACGATCCCGGCGAGGATCGCGAGTGTGAAGAGCCCACGATCCGGGTCGGGAAGCGTGCCGAGTTCCGCATCCGAGACGACGAGCGCCATCGCGCTGGTGGCCTGCACGGCCATGAACGCGCTGCTGGTGAGCGCCGCCGCACCGACCATGCCGAACAGGTAGCCGTAGAGCCCGGCCAGCGGGTTCACACCGGCGAGCAGCCCTGCCGCCAGGCCGTCGGGCACCGCCTCGATGCCGAGGATCACGCCCGCGACGGCATCCTTGCGCAGGGTCTTGCGCGAGAACCACGTGCGCGGATGGAAGGCCACGGTCTCACGCTAACGAAGGCCGGACGATTCCACCCGACATCCTTCTCCGGGCGCGAGGCCCGCGCATCTCATGGGGCTGAGCGCGCAGCATGACGCCACACGACCGCCGATGACCCCCCGCGAGGATCGCGGAAAGAAAAGCACTCAGGAATCTCCCAGGTTCGCTAGTGTGTGCCGCAAGTGCTTCAGAGCACCCCTGTGGTGCGGGTCGGATTCCCTCATCGCACCGGTTTCTCGCCGAACGAAGGGTTCTTCACATGACAGACAACACGACTACGACCGGCTGGGCAGGATGGGGCGTGTTCACCGCCGTCCTCCTGATCGTCGCGGGCGCCATCGACGCGTTCCACGGCCTTCAGGCTCTCATCGGTCCCGACACCGCCTACTTCGTCGGCGACGCCGGACTCTTCTCGATCAACATCCAGGGATGGGGATGGTGGCACCTCATCGCGGGCCTGCTGCTCATCCTCGTGGGCATCGCCCTGCTCGGCGGTGCGAAGTGGGCCCGGGTCACCGCGATCGTGCTCGTCGCGATCAACGCCATCGGGCAGCTCTCCCTCATCGCCGCACAGCCCTGGCTGTCGCTCTCGGTGCTCGCCCTCGACGTGATCGTGATCTACGCGCTCACCGTCCACGGCCGCGAGATCGACGCGCGCCGCGCATAGCCGCGTGAGGGCGCGGTGCTCGAACGCACCGCGCCCTGCTCACGCCACCGATTCGAGCATGGATGCCTCGGCCACCGCTTCGGCGGCGGTCGGGGCATCCGTCATGTCGTCCTCGTGACACGCGAACCGCGAGCGGTACGCGGTCGGGGTGGTGCCGAGCACGCGCGCGAAGTTCTGCCGCAGCACCGCCGCCGAGCCGAACCCGCTCTCGTACGCGATGCGATCGAGGCCGAGGTCCGTCTTCTCGAGCAGGCGCTGCGCGTGGATGATCCGCTGCCGGGCGAGCCAGGCCGCCGGCGTCGCGCCGTGGTCGGCCTTGAAGCGGCGTGCGAACGTGCGCGGCGACATGTGCGCCTTCGCCGCGAGCTGGTCGACGGTGAGCTCGAGCCGCAGGTTGTCGAGCATCCAGTCGGTGACCGGTGCGAGCGACAGGGACGTGGTGGCGGGCAGCGGGTTCGCGATGAACTGCGCCTGGCCGCCGTCGCGCTGCGGCGGCACGACCATGCGGCGGGCGATGATGTTGGTCAGCTCGGCGCCGAGTTCCTGGCGCAGCAGGTGCAGGCACGCGTCGAGGCCGGCGGCGGTGCCCGCGCTCGTGATGATGCGGCCGTCCTGCACGTAGAGCACGTCGGGGTCGACGTCGATCTGCGGGTACATCTCCTTCATCTTCTTGGCGTACATCCAGTGCGTCGTGGCGCGCCGGCCGTCGAGCACGCCGGAGGCGGCGACGACGAACGATCCGCTGCAGACGCTCAGCACCCAGGCGCCGCGCGCCACGGCAGCGCGGATCACGTCGAGCACGCGCTCATCGATGCGCCCCCAGTACTGATGCGGAATCGGCGACACGACGACGAGGTCCGCCTCGTAGGCGAACGACAGGTCCTCGTGGACGTTGATGGAGAAGCCCATCTTCGACTCCACGACGCCGGGATCGGGCGTGACCACCCGGAAGTCGAAGTTCGGAATGCCGTCCTCGGAGCGGTCGAGGCCGAACGCCTCGCACGCGACCCCGAACTCGAACGGCGCGAAGCCGTCGGTGACGATGCAGGCGACGGTGTGCATGCGGACCTCCTGTATGGCGCTCGTCCGTGGGCGCGGTTCCGGTGTGGCAGTTTTCCTGCGGTTCGTGGCCATTCTGCCACTCGTGGCAGTTCTTCCGCAAGCGTAGCGTTTCTGCCATGTTCATCGTGATTCTTCTTGCAGCACTGTCCGCGGTGGCCCTCGGCTCGACGATCGCCGCCCTCCGCTCCGACGGGTACCGTCGGACTCCCATCGATCCCACCCGCCTCTACTGACCTGCCTCCAGGCCCCGTCAGGAATCGCGAAAGGGGAGCTCTCCGCAAGCTCGGGCGTGCGGAGATCTCCCCTTTCGCGATTTCGAGGGTCAGGCGGTGACGCGCTCGTAGACCGCGACCATGGCCGCGGTCCGCGACGACTGCCGGAACCGCTCGCGGATCGTCGGGTCGGGCAGGCGTGGCGTTCCGGCGGAGATATCGGATGCCGCCGCCCGCAGCGCGTCCGCCAGTGCGGCGACCGAGTCGTCGGCGCCGCCTCGGCCGGGCGCATCGCCGTCGGCGACGGCCCAGTACCCCGATCCGAGCTCGGCGGCCAGATCGGGGTCGCTCACGACCGCCGGAGTCCCGAGCGACGCGGCCTCGAAGATCGTCATGCCCTGCGTCTCGAAGCCGATCGAGGTCTGCACGACCGCGTCGGCGGCCGCGATGCGCCGCAGGGTCTGGGCGTACGGCATCCGTCCCGCGAAGGTGACCGTCGCGCGCGGGCGCAGCCGCTCGACCAGGCGCCGCGCGGCGCGCAGCTGCCCGCCGCCCCCGATGATCTCGACGTCGGCGTCGACGCCCGCCGCGGCGAGCGCCTCGAGGAACGGCAGCAGCCGCTTCTCGGGGCTCATGCGCCCGAGCCACACGAACCGCGGCCGCGCGGGTGGCGCGGACGGCGCGGTCGTCTCGGCGAGCACCTCGTCCAGCACGTCGTCGTCGATGCCGTTCCAGATCACGTCGACCGTGGGAACGACCGGCGTCACGCCGGGGTTCGGCCGGGATGCGCGGCGACCACGCGGCACCGCACCGTGCGCCTCCAGCCGTCGCGCGAAGTGGGACGAGGGGGCGGTGACCGCCTCCGACCGGCGCGCGAACCGGCGCAGGTAGGTCCACCCGTCGCCCGCGGCGGGCCCCGCCTCGCCGGTGACGCCGAGCGCGCGCCGCTGCCACGCGTTCAGCACCCGCAGGACGAGCGTCGGGAATGGCGCCGTCGCCTCGATCCCCACGTCGACGCGGTTGTGCATCGTGTGCACCACCGGAAGCCCGTGACGCCGGGCGAAGCGATGCCCGATGTACGCGCCCCAGAAGTCCGCCTGCACGTGGACGACATCGACCCGCGGCCGGCCGGTGTCGGCGATGAGGCGCCGGAGCGCGGCATCCAGCCAGCGATCCGTGCGGCGTCCCGGCCACGTCATCGAGTACTCCCGGTCGAGCGTGATCGGGATGGAGGGAAGGTCGAGGTACGACGGATCGGCCCCCGCCGCCGCCCGCGCCCGCGCGCCGTGCATCCTCGGTGCGACGATCGTGACGGTGTGTCCGGCCTTCTCGAGGAATCGCCGCTGCAGCCGCATCGAGACCTGCGCGCCGCCGAGGGTCTCAGCGTGCTGGTCGCCGAACATCACGACGTGCACGGTGGCTACTCGGGCAGCGGTTCGTCGCGGTACAGCGCCTCGAACGTGTCGAGCGTGCGGCGCATGTCGTGCACCTTGACGCCCTCGAGCGAGGCACGCTGCATGCGCTCGCGCTCCTCGGGCGTCTGCGTCAGCACCGTCGTCAGCTTCGCGGCGAGATCGTCGGCGTCGCCGGGGCGGAAGAGGTAGCCGTTCTCGCCGTCGTGCACGAGGTGCGGAAGCGCGACCGCGTCGGCGGCGACGATCGGCAGGCCGGACGCCATCGCCTCCATCGTCGCGATCGATTGCAGCTCGGCGATCGAGGCGATCACGAACGCGCTCGCGCCGGTCAGGAACGATCGCAGCTCGTCGTCGGTGGTGTGACCGTGGAAGTGGATGCGGTCGCTGATGCCGAGGTCGGAGGCCAGCTGCTCGAGGTTGCGGCGCTGGTCGCCGCTGCCGACGATGTCGAAGCGCACGTCGAGCGCGGGGTCGAGCTGCGCGATCGCGCGCAGCACGACGTCGATCTGCTTCTCGGTCGTGAGACGGCCCACGAACACGAGGCGGTGGGACTCGCGCGGCGAGAGGTCGGCCGTGTAGTTCGAGGCGTCGATGCCGCAGCTGACCGGGATGACACCCTGGACGTCGATCGTGCGCTCGAGGAACTCGGCGGCCTTGCGGGTCGGGGTGGTGACGGCGCGGGTCATCTTGAACGTGCGCTCGGCGTCCTGCCAGGCGAGCTTGACGGCGTAGCGCGTCCACGAGTCGGGGAGGATGGTGAAGTCGAGCACGTTCTCGGCCATGACGTGATTCGTGGCCACCACGGGGATGCCGCGCTTGCGCGCCTCTCGCGTGAGACCGCGCCCGATCACGATGTGGGACTGGCTGTGCACGACGTCGGGCTTCACCTTGTCGAGCACGCGACGGGCGTAGTACTTCGAGCGGAACGGCATGACGAACGTCAGCCAGTCGTGCGGATACCAGCGCCACGACGGCAGGCGATGCATCGTCATCGGCTGCCCCTCGATCACCTCGGTGAACGTGCCGTGCTCGCGGTGGGTCCTGCTGGGCGCCATCACGTGCACCTCGTGGCCCCGGGTCACCAGTCCGGCGGCGAGGCGCTCGGCGAAGCGGGCGGCGCCGTTCACGTGGGGAAGGAAGGTGTCGGCGCCGATGAGGATCTTCAGCGGTCGAGCGGTCGCGGCGGGGGTGTCGTCGGGCGTCGCAGGATCGGTCACGGGATGGGGGCCTGTCTGTGCGGCGGGCGGGCGGCGGGGGGCGGGTCGCCGCGCGGAACCACTGTACCCGAGGCTTCCCGGGGCCTCTCCAGGAACGCGCCGCGCGGGGCACGTACCCTGGTCGCATGCCCCGTCTGCAGGCCGACGCCGACCCGAACCTCTGGGTGCCCGTGACCGAGTCGCTCGGCTTCCGCGGGCGCCGTCACCGCAAGGCGGCGATACGGATGCTGCTCAGCCAGGCCGGCAGCGCCCTCCGCGGTCCCGCGGGCGATGAGTCGCCGACAGGCGCTTCGACGGGCTCGGCGACCACCGGTCCGCGCCCGGGACGCGGCGTCGCCGCCTGGGCGATGAGCCAGGCCGCACCCTTCCTCATGCGCAAGGCCGCCGGCCGCGTGCTGGTCTGGGTCTGGAAGGCCGACGCCGAGCTGGTCGTCGTCATGGCGCAGATCCAACAGGCCACGAACGATCTGCGCGCGGCGCGGGCGATGATGCCGATGGAGTACGACGACACCGAGTCGTTCCGCAACCCCTACCTCGGCGTCGGCGAGAAGCTCGAGCTTTCGCTGCCGCCGGATCCGCGCACCCCGCCGTTCGCGACCTACACCTGGGACACCGGCACGCACTTCGTGACGGTGACGGCGGTGTGCTCCGACCGGGGACGCTTCGGCACCGTGATCGGCAGCGTCGACGACCTCGCCCGCACGCTGCGGATCGTCGACGACCTGGCCGTCGGCGAGTCGCCCGAGGTGCTGCGCATCGAGCCGAAGAACTGAGGGAGTTCCGCGACGTGACCGAGCTCCGGCATCCTGCCGCTCATCGACCGCTCCGGATCGGCGTGCAGCTGGCGCCGCAGCACTCCTCCTACACCTCGTACCGCGACGCGGTGCTGCGCGCGGAGGATCTCGGCGTCGACGCGGTCTTCAACTGGGACCACTTCCTCCCGCTCACCGAGCCGATGGACGCCGAGCACTTCGAGGCGTGGACGGTGCTCGCCGCCATGGCCGAGCAGACGGAGCGCGTCGAGTTCGGCCCCCTCGTCAACTGCAGCTCGTACCGCAACCCCGACCTGCAGGCCGACATGGCCCGCACGGTGGACCACATCAGCGCCCGCGCCACCGGCACCGGCCGGCTCGTCTTCGGCACGGGCTCGGGCTGGGCGCAGCCCGACTACGACGCGTACAGCTACGAGTTCGGCACCGTCGGCTCGCGCCTCGACGCGCTCGCCGACGATCTGCCGCGCATCCGCTCGCGCTGGGAGCGGCTCAACCCCGCACCCACCCGGCGGATCCCGATCCTGATCGGCGGGCAGGGCGAGCGCAAGACGCTGCGGATGGTCGCGCAGCACGCCGACATCTGGCACACCTTCACGGCGCTCGACGACATGCCGCGCAAGATCGGCGTGCTCCACGAGTGGTGCGCTCGGGAGGGCCGCGACCCCGCCGAGATCGAGTTGTCGACCGGCTACACGATCCGCGGCTTCGGCCCGCTTCTCGAGACGGATGCCGCTCCCCGCCTGTACGAGCTGGGCTTCCGCCTCCTCATCCCGGCGATCGACGGGCCCGACTACGACCTCTCGCCTCTTGTGCCCCTGCTGGAGTGGCGCGACCGGATCAACGGCGCCTGAGCGCGGCGGGCCGGTACCGTAGCGACGTCCGCCGTCGCTCGATCCCCCAGGAGGCAGCCCATGGGCGCCGTCATCGGAGACATCCTCACGCTCGCCCTCGGTGTCGCGATCAGCCCGATCCCGATCATCGCGGCCATCCTGATGCTGCTGTCGCCCAAGGCACGGGTGACCGGAACCGGATTCCTCGTCGGCTGGGTGCTGGGAATCGTCGTCGCCGTCACGGTCTTCACGCTGCTCTCGTCGATCCTGCCGGGCGAGGAGGAGGACGCCTCGCAGCCGATCAAGGGCGTCATCCAGCTCGTGCTGGGCGCACTGCTGCTCCTGCTCGCCGTGCGCCAGTGGCGCGGCCGGCCGAAGGCGGGAGAAGAGCCGGCGATGCCCAAGTGGATGCAGGCGATCGACACCATCACCTTCCCGAAGGCCCTGGGCCTCGGCTTCCTGCTGGCGGCGGTCAACCCGAAGAACCTGCTGCTGGCGGCGAGCGCCGGCGTGACGATCGGCGCCGCCGGCCTCGACGCCGGGTCGATCGTGGTCGTGATCGCGGTGTTCACGCTGATCGCGGCATCCACCGTCCTCGTTCCCGTCGTCGGATATCTGCTCGCGGCCGACAAGCTGCGCGGTCCGCTCGACGCGCTGCGCGGCTGGCTCGCGAAGGAGAACGCGGTCATCATGGCGGTGCTGCTGCTGGTCATCGGGGTCGCGATCATCGGCAAGGGCATCGGCAGCTTCTGACCCCGCGCGCGGGCCGTCCGGCCGCGCCGGCCGGTTACGGTGGAGCGGTGACTGCGGCGATCCACGACCAGGTGCTCCTCGACGGCGGCGTGTTCCGCATGGGATCGGACGAGTTCTACCCCGACGAGCGCCCGGTGCACGAGCGGGAGGTCCCGCCGTTCCGCATCGACCGGCACGCGGTGACCAACGCGCAGTACGCGGCGTTCGTCGACGACACCGGTTACGTCACCGTCGCCGAGCGCGAGCTGGACCCGGCAGCTTTTCCCGGTGCCGACCCCGCCGACCTCGTCCCCGGATCCATGGTCTTCACGCCCACGCCGGGCCCGGTCGACCTGCAGAACTGGCGCGGCTGGTGGCGCTGGCAGCCCGGTGCCTACTGGCGGCGGCCGTTCGGACCGGATTCGTCCGTCGACGAGCGGATGCGGCATCCCGTCGTCCACATCGCCTTCCAGGACGCTACGGCCTATGCCGAATGGGCGGGCCTGCGCCTGCCGACCGAGGCGGAGCACGAGTACGCCGCCCGCGGCGGGCTCGACGGCCGGCGGTTCGCGTGGGGCGACGAGGCGTACCCCGGCGGGGTGGCGCAGGCGAACTCGTGGCTCGGGCGCTTCCCCTACGACAACCAGGGCGTCGGCGATGCGGCCCCCGTCGGCTCGTACCCGGCCAACGGCTACGGCCTCTACGACATGACCGGCAACGTGTGGGAGTGGACCACCGACTACTACACCCCGCGACACCTCCGCCTGTCGGACAAGCCCGTCGACGCCGGCAAGCGCGCGAACCTGCTCGCCGCCGCGAGCGCGCAGGAAGGGTTCCCTGCCATCCCGCGCCGAGTGCTCAAGGGCGGCTCTCACCTGTGCTCGCCGGACTACTGCCTGCGCTTCCGCCCGGCCGCCCGGTCGCCCCAGGCCGAGGACACGGGCATGTCGCACATCGGCTTCCGCTGCGCCGCCGACGCCTGACCCGGAGCTACGCGCTCGCTGTCGAGGAGCGTCGGATCGTCCGCGACCGAGGATCTCGGTCGTTGAGCGAGCGAGGAACGAGCGAGACGAAACGCGTCACGCGTTCGGGAAGACCTGCGACCAGTCGTCGCGGACGCTCACGACGGTGAAGTCGTGGACGGATGCCTCCGCCAGCGCCTGCTCGGCACCCTTGTCGTAGGGCGCGTCCCCTCGGCCGGTGTCGTCGTCGTGGTGGATCAGCAGGCTGAGGCTGCGCGCAGTCCCCTGCGCGAACCGCAGCATCGGGATGTCGCCGTTCGAGTTGCCGCCGGCGAGGATCGGCCGCCGGCCGACGCGCATCCAGATGCGCACCGGCTTCTCGGGACCGTCGTCGAAGAAGTCGAGCTTGGGGACGTAGCGCACCACGTTCGCGTCCGCGTCGTAGGTGAGCCCCATGCCGGTGCCGACCACGCGCTCCGCCGGGATGCCGTAGTACGCCTCGGTCATCGGACGCATGAAGTCCCGTTCGCCGCCCGAGACGATGTACGTCGTGAAGCCGTTGGCCTCGAGCAGGCGGATGAGCTCGACCATCGGCTGATAGACCACCTGCGCGTAGGGGGCGCCGAGGGTGAGGTGACGGGCATCGCGGTAGAAGTCGCTGACGGATGCCGCGTACTCGTCGACGCTCGTGCCACCGGACGTCGCCGCGACCGCGGCGATGAGCAGCCCGAGATCCGCGTCGTCGCCGGCGTAGTGCTTGTCGATCGCCGCCCCGAGCCACGCCAGGTCGCCGGTGACCGCTGCCTGGTACGGCTGGCGCTCGGCGAGCGACGGGTCCGCTTCGGCCGCGGCCTTCCACTGCTGCAGCAGGTAGGCGAGCTGCGTGGGCATCGGCTTCTCGGTCCAGAGCGTCCCGTCGTTGTCGAACACGGCGACGCGGGCGTCCGGGGCGACGAAGTCGGGGCCGCCCTCCTCGGTGACGGCGGCGATGAACTCGAGGATCGCGGTGCGGGTGGCGGTGTCGCGCCACGACGGCAGCAGGTCGGTCATGAACGCGACTCTAGCCGCGGGGCGCCGGCGGATGTTTGGATGCAAGAGGACATCTGGATCCCCGCCGCACGACAGGAGCACTCATGCCCGGCAAGCCCAACATCCTCATCATCTGGGGCGATGACATCGGAATCTCCAATCTCAGCGCCTACTCCGACGGACTGATGGGTTACCGCACACCGAACATCGACCGGGTCGCGCACGAGGGGGTCAAATTCACCGACTACTACGGCGAGCAGAGCTGCACGGCGGGCCGCGCGGCCTTCATCACCGGCCAGAACCCGTACCGCACGGGCCTGACCAAGGTGGGGATGCCCGGAGCGACGCTCGGTCTGCAGGCGGAGGACCCGACGATCGCCGACGCCCTCAAGCACCACGGCTACGCCACCGGCCAGTTCGGCAAGAACCATCTCGGCGACCGCGACGAGCACCTTCCGACCGCGCACGGCTTCGACGAGTTCTTCGGCAACCTGTACCACCTCAACGCCGAGGAGGAGCCGGAGCACCCCGACTACCCCACCGACGAGGAGTTCCCGGGGTTCAGCGAGCGGTTCCGGCCGCGTGGCGTCATCCACTCATGGGCCGAGGCCGACGGAACCCAGCGCATCGAGGACACCGGCCCGCTGACGAAGAAGCGCATGGAGACCGTGGACGAGGAGTTCCGCGACGCCGCGTCCGACTTCATCCGCCGTCAGGCCGAGGACGACACCCCCTTCTTCGTCTGGTTCAACTCCACGCACATGCACTTCCGCACGCACACCAAGCCGGAGAGCAAGGGCCGCTCCGGGCGCTGGCAGTCGGAGTATCACGACACGATGCTCGATCACGACGAGGTCGTCGGCAGCCTCCTCGACCTGCTGGACGAGCTGGGCCTCGCCGAGGACACCATCGTCATGTACTCCACCGACAACGGGCCCCACATGAACAGCTGGCCCGACGCCGGCATGACGCCGTTCCGCAACGAGAAGAACTCGAACTGGGAGGGTGCCTACCGCGTCCCGGCGATGGTGCGCTGGCCGGGCCGCATCCCGGCGGGGACCACCCTCAACGGCATCGTCAGCCACAACGACTGGTTCGTGACGCTGCTCGCTGCGGTCGGCGACGACGACATCGCCGAGCGACTGAAGGCGGGCACCGAGCTGCACGGCACCGAGTTCAAGGTCCACCTGGATGGGCACAACCAGCTGGACTACATCACGGGCGAGGCCGACCACAGCCCCCGGCGGCACTTCTTCTATGTCTCCGACGACGGCGATCTCACGGCGCTGCGCTTCGAGAACTGGAAGCTCGTCTTCCTCGAGCAGCGCGCCGCGGGGACTCTGCTGGTGTGGCAGGAGCCGTACACCGAGCTGCGCTTCCCGAAGCTGTTCAACCTGCGCACCGACCCGTACGAACGCGCCGACATCACCTCGAACACGTACTGGGACTGGGTGCTCGCACGCGTCTTCCTCATGATCCCCGCGCAGGCGTACGTCGCCCGGATGCTGCAGACGCTCGCCGAGTTCCCGCAGCGCCAGGAGTCGGCGTCGTTCACGATCGACCAGGTGCTCGAGAAGCTCGAGAACGCGACGGCGGGGGCCTCGTAGCCCAGACGCGCCGGATAGACGGTGGACGGATGCCGCGGCATCCGTCCACCGGTGTGCGGTGGTGGCAGCGCCGGACCTTTTCCGCAGACCGGGACGACGAATAGGGTTTGGAGCAAGGGGACCCACGGGTCCCTCGCTCATGTGACTGAAGGAGAAGCTGTGCCACGCGAATTCCAGGGGAAGATCGAACTCGACGTCCGCGACTCCGTTGCCGATTGGGACGCCTTCCTTACTGAAAAGGCGCCGCAGGGCGCGCCGAACGTGCTCGTCGTGCTGTACGACGACACCGGAACGGCGGCGTGGTCCCCCTACGGCGGCCGGATCAACATGCCGACCATGGAACGGCTCGCCGACAACGGCCTCACGTATTCGCAGTGGCACACCACGGCGCTCTGCTCTCCGACGCGCTCGACGTTCCTGACCGGTCGCAACCACCACCAGAACGGCTTCGCGACGATCTCGGAGTCCTCGACCGGGTTCCCGGGCTACAACTCGCACATCCCCCCGACGAACGCGACGATGGCGAATGTGCTGCGGGATGCCGGCTGGGCCACGTTCTGGGTCGGCAAGAACCACAACGTGCCCATCGACGAGTGGACCGCGGGCGCTTCCAAGAAGAACTGGCCGCTCGCGCAAGGCTACGACCGCTTCTACGGCTTCATCGGCGGCGAGACCAACAACTGGTTCCCCTCCCTCGCCGAGGACAACCACTACATCGACCAGCCGTACCTGCCGGAGGACGGCTACCACCTGTCGAAGGACCTCGCCGACCAGGCGCTGAAGATGATCCGCGACGTCAAGCAGACCGAGCCTGACAAGCCCTGGTACCTGTGGTTCTGCCCCGGGGCCAACCACGCACCGCACCACGCGCCGCAGGAGTACATCGACAAGTACAAGGGCAAGTTCGACGACGGCTACGAGGCCTACCGCGAGTGGGTGCTGCCCCGCATGATCGAGCGCGGCATCCTGCCCGAGGGCACCGACCTCACCGAGATGAACCCGATGCCCGACGGCACGTTCACCCAGACCGACCTCGTGCGGCCGTGGGCCGAGTTGAACGACGAGGAGAAGGCGATGTTCTGCCGCATGGCGGAGGTGTTCGCCGGGTTCTCGGAGTACACCGACGCCCAGGTCGGACGGATCGTCGACTATCTCGAGGAGTCCGGCCAGCTCGACAACACGCTCATCCTCTACTGCGCCGACAACGGCGCCTCGGGCGAGGGCAGCCCCAACGGCTCGGTCAACGAGGGCAAGGTCTTCGGCGGCTACCCCGACTCGCTGGAGGACAACCTGCGTCTGGTCGACAAGCTCGGCAGCCCCGACACCTACAACCACTACCCCACTGGCTGGGCGATGGCGTTCTCGACGCCCTACCGCATGTTCAAGCGGTATTCGTATCAGGGCGGCGTCTGCGATCCGCTGGTCATCCACTGGCCCGCGGGCATCGCCGCGAAGGGCGAGGTGCGCTCGCAGTACCACCACTGCACCGACATCGTCCCGACCATCCTCGAGGTCTGCGGCGTGGAGATGCCGGCCGAGTACAACGGCGTCGCGCAGACGCCGCTGCCCGGCGTCTCGATGCGCTACTCGTTCGAAGCCGACGGGCCGACCAACAAGAAGACGCAGTACTACGAGATGCTCGGCAGCCGCGGCATCTGGCACGAGGGCTGGAAAGCCGTGGCCGAGCACGGGCCGATGGCCGGTATGGCGAGGTTCGAGGACGACGTGTGGCAGCTGTTCCACACCGACGTCGACCGCGCGGAGGCGCACGACCTCGCCGCCGAGCATCCCGAGAAGCTGGAAGAGCTCAAGGCGCTGTGGCTCGAAGAGGCGAAAGCCAACGACGTGCTGCCGCTGAACGACCTGCAGATCATCGGCAACGCGAAGGACTTCGAGACGTTCGTCGGCATGGAGTTCCACCAGCCGGCGCCCCCGAGCGGGCAGTTCGTCTACTACCCGGGCACCTCCGAGGTGCCCGAGCGGTCCGCGGCGAACGTCCACAACGTGTCGTACAAGATCGCGGCGGCCGTCGATCTCACCCCGGACACCGAGGGTGTGATCTTCGCGCACGGTTCCCGCTTCGGCGGGCACGCGCTCTTCGTGAAGGACGGCACGATCACCTACGCGTACAACTTCCTCGGCATCCCGCCCGAGGACCGCATCCAGGCGCCTGTCCCCACCTCGGGCAAGCACGTCATCGGGGTCGAGTTCACCAAGGAGCGGATGGGCGAGTACCGCGAGGGCATCGGGCCGCTCAAGCTGTACATCGACGACCAGCTCGTCGCCGAGCAGGAGATCCGGACGGTCCTGGGTCACTTCTCACTGTGCGGTGAGGGCCTCACGATCGGTCGCGACAGCGCCGACCCGGTGTCGTCGCTGTACGGCTACGGGTTCGACTTCACCGGCGGCGAGATCGAGAAGGTCGTCTTCGACATCGCCGACGACGCGTACATCGACCTCGAGGCGCATCTCGCCGCAGCCATGTCGCGGGACTGAGCAACGCCACGACGGGACGGATGCCTGAGCTCAGGCATCCGTCCCGTTCTTCACGTGTGCTGAACTACGCGCGAGGGTCGGCGACGGTGCACACTTAGCCCGTGGACTCCACTTTCCTCGCCAACCTGTCCTGGACCCTCGCCGTGCTCGTGCACGCCGCGATCATCATCACTGCGCTCATCGTGATCCCACGCGGGCGCAAGCCCACGGCGGCGATGGCCTGGATCCTGCTGATCGTGATCCTCCCCGGCGTCGGTGTCGTGCTGTATCTCGTGATCGGCAGCGTGCGCCTCCCCGAGAAACGGCGGGCCGAGCAGGCCCGCATCGACGGGATCATCCGCGGCAGGGTGCAGCAGAACGCCCTCGCGATGACGGACGCCGAGTGGCCGCGGTGGTTCCAGCGGGTCGTGCAGCAGAACGAGGAGCTCACGGCGCTTCCCGCGTCGACGGGCAACGCCGCCTCGCTGTACGGGGATTACCAGGCCTCGATCGACGCGATGGCCGCCGAGGTCGACACGGCCACGAGCTTCGTGCACGTCGAGTTCTTCGTCGTCGCGTGGGACGACACCACGCGCGGCTTCTTCGCCGCCATGGAGCGCGCGGTGGCCAGAGGCGTGTCGGTGCGCCTGCTCGCCGACTACGTCTCGACGCGCCGGCTCGGCAACAGCAAGGAGACGCTGGCCGAGCTCGACCGCATCGGCGTGACGTGGGCGTGGATGCTGCCGGTCATGCCGTTCCAGGGCAAGTACCAGCGTCCCGACCTGCGCAACCACCGCAAGATCGTCGTCGTCGACGGCCGCGTCGGCTTCATGGGCTCGCAGAACCTCATCTCACGGGACTACGACTCCGAGAAGAACATCAAGCGGGGTCTGAAGTGGCAGGAGCTCATGACGCGGCTCACCGGTCCGGTGGTCGCGTCGGTCAACGCCGTGTTCCTCTCGGACTGGCTGATCGAGACCGGTGAGGACCTCTCGGCGACCGAGCACCTGGCGCCGGCCGCGATCGAGGCGGCGAGCGCTGCGGCGTCCGTGTCGGACGGCGCTGCGGCGGCCGTGGCGGACGGCGCTGCGGCGGCCGAGGTGGCTGGCGCTGCGGCGGCCGTGTCGGGCACAGCAGCACGCTCGGCGGGTGCGGCCGACGGTGCCGGTGCGTCCGGCGCTGACGGGCTGCTGTGCCAGGTCGTGCCGAGCGGGCCCGGGTACGACACCGAGAACAACCTGCGCCTCTTCCTGTCGCTCATCTACGGCGCGACCGAGAAGGTCATCATCACGAGCCCGTACTTCGTCCCGGACGAGGCGATGGTCTACGCCATCACCACCGCCTGCCAGCGCGGGATCGAGGTCCAGCTGTTCGTCTCCGAGATCGGCGATCAGTTCATGGTGTGGCACGCGCAGCGCTCGTACTACACCGCGCTGCTCGAGGCCGGCGTGCGGATCTTCCTCTACCCTGCGCCGTTCATCCTGCACTCCAAGCACTTCTCGATCGACGACGACATCGCCGTCATCGGCTCCAGCAACATGGACATCCGCTCGTTCAGCCTCAACAACGAGGTCTCGCTGATGGTGCGAGGCGCGTCGTTCGTCGCCGGCATGCGCGAGGTCGAGCAGGGCTACCGCGACGCGGGCCGCGAGCTCACGCTCGAGGAGTGGCGCCGCGAGCCCGCCAAGGCCACGTTCCTCGACGGCCTCATGCGCCTCACCTCCGCCCTCAACTGACCCGCCGCTCCTCGCGCTCTGGCTGTTCGACCACTAGCTCGCGGTTCCTCATTTGAGGAACTCAGCCGAGTTGAGGATCGCCGGGGGTAAATCGGTCCGCATTCCGGCACGCTTCCTCAAATGAGGATCGAGGACTGTGTGGGGCCGTCCGGCCGCGCCGCCGGTCCCGTTCCTCAACTGAGGAAACGAGCGGAGTTGAGGACCATGCAGGGCATATGGCTCCGCATCCCGGCAACGATCCTCAACTGAGGAACGAACACCGGCGAGTGACCGGGTAGCGCACTGAGAAGGCGTTCCTCACGAACGTGGGTCAGCTCGGTCTCCTCCACAGACTCTGCTCGATGCAGACTTTCCGCAGAACCGCATCCCTCGCACCAGGCAAGCTCGCTCGCCAGGCGAGGCTCAGATCGTGGAGACGATGACCGAGCCGGCGTGGCTGTCCATGCTGCGAGAACAGGGCGGGATCGCTCGCCAGACTGCGCTGCTCGCGCGCCGGACGAGTAAACGTGAGCTCAAGGATGCCGTCGAAAGCGGAGCGCTCCTGCGGATCCGGCGATCCTGGCTCGCGCTTCCCGATGCCGACCCGCTCCTGATCGCCGCCGCCCGCGCAGGAGTCACGCTCGGCTGCATCACGCGCGCGGAGCGCCTCGGGCTGTGGGTCCACGGCGTCTCGACGAAGCCTCACGTCGCAGCACCGCCATGTGCGGGCGGGGTACGAATCGAGACCGACGACAACGATGTTCCCAAGGCAACGGTTCACTGGTTCGCGCCGGTGGTCCCGCGGGTACCACACGCCCTTGAAGACGGCATCGAGAACGCGCTGGTCTCCATCGCGCTGTGTCAGCCCTTCGAGGCTGCGCTCGCCACCTGGGAGTCCGCGTTTCGGAAGGGACTTGCCGACCGAGCGGTCCTTGCGCGCCTGAAACTGCCGAGAATCGCTCGAGAACTCCTCAGCGAGTCCACACCGTACGCAGACTCCGGACTCGAGACGATCGTGCCGCGCCGCCTCCGTTGGCTGCGAGTTCGCATCGTGCCCCAGGCGTGGTTGCACGGTCATCGTGTCGACTTCCTCCTCGGGGAACGGCTCGTACTCCAGATCGATGGCGGACACCACGTCGGGCCGCAGCGCGACTCCGACAACCGTCACGACGCAGAACTGGCACTGCGGGGATTTCACGTGATCCGGGTCGGCTTTCACCAGATCATGAACGACTGGCCGAGCGTGCAGCACCTCATCATGACCGCCGTCGCCCAGGGTCTGCACCTCGCTCGCTGAGGCAAGACCGCCCTCGCGCCCTCCCCCGAGGCATCCGTCTGAGGCGCTAGCCGCAGACGTCGGCGCTCTTGATCCTCAGTTGAGGATCGGACCCTAGTTGAGGAAGGAACAGAGGCACATCGTCCTCATTCCGGCGCAGGTCCTCAGCTGGGGGCGGAAGGGCGGCTGGGGCACACTGGGAGCGAGGGTCGGGACCGGGCGCCGCGGCCTGCACACCCACGGAGTACGAGAGCCACAAAGACCCGCGCAGCCACGGGCGCGGCGGATCATGCCTCCCGGAGCGGCATGCCGCGGGGCATGCGTCCCGGAGCCGCATGCCGCGTGGCATGCGTCCGCAGCGCGTGCGGCCGGCGGGGCGCTGCGACCGCCGCGCGCCGCGCCGCCGCGGCGGGCCGCGGCGCGGCGGCGCCGGGCGTCAGACCTTGAGGTTCTGGCGGGGGACGACGACCTCGCGGATGATCAGCAGGATCGACGCCATCACCGGCAGCGCCACCAGGACGCCGACGATGCCGGCCAGCGCTCCGCCGGCGAGCGCGCCGATCAGCACCAGGGCCGCGGGGATCGCGATCGCCTTGTTCATGACGCGGGGGCTGATGACGTACGACTCGAGCTGGATGTAGATCAGGTAGGCGACGAAGAAGATGAGGGCCTGGGTGGGGCTCGAGAACAGCGCGACGACCGACGCGAAGATCCAGAAGATCACCGACCCGAACAGGGGGATGAGGGTGATCACGAACGCGATCACCGCCATGAGTGCGGGGAAGGGCAGGCCGATCACCACGTGCAGGATGAAGACGGCCGCGGCGTTGAGGGACGAGAGGATCACGGAGCCGATCAGCGCACTGCCCACGGAGCCCGTGATGCGCTCGGTGAGGTCCTCCAGTCGAACGCGGCTGCGCGCCGGGGCGAGGGCGTAGAGCGCCTGCTTGGCCGCCGAGAGCGAGGCGAGGAAGTAGAGGGTCAGGGCGATCACGATGAAGCTCGCCGAGATCGCCGCCACGAAGCCGACGCCGACGGCCAGCACGCCCCCGCCGAGCATCGCGATGGTGGACGGTGCCGAGATCCAGTCGGCGAGCTGGCCCATGCCCCCGAGCACCGCGGCCTGCCCGTCGGGGGTGAGCTGGGCGAACCAGTCCGATTCCGGAATGTCCGCGACGCCCTCCGGGATCGCCTCGACCAGCTGCACCACCTGGGCGATGACGGGAGGCAGCACGAAGACGAAGAACGCGACCGCCACGAGCGCGAAGCCGCAGAACACGATGGCGATGCCGGCGCCGCGCTTGACCCTGTGGCGCTCGAGCATCCGCACGATCGGGTCGAGGCCGAGTGCCAGGAACATCGCCAGCACGATGTAGACCAGGATCGTCGAGATCGAACCGATGGCCGAGCCGAGCACGAGTGCCCCGAGAACGCCGATCGTGGCGAGGAACCCCACCGCGAGCGGATGATCGAGTGCTGCGAGGACACGCGTGAAGCGATTCGGGCCTGCTTCCGCGACCACGGGGACCACGTCGATGTCGGATCCCTGAGGTTCGTCGGTCATGGGGACATGATGCCGTCAACCGGTCCCGAAATCACCCCAAATGCGTCATGTGGATGCGGCGTGTTTGGCGGTAGTCTCCGAATCAGGGCACTGCGAGGGACGCGGTGCTTGCAACTGCACAACGACGGTCGACCCGTCGAGAAAGCTGGTATCCATGGGCGGCTTCTGGGATTTCATCCTCTGGATGTTCTGGATCTTCGTGTTCGTCGCGTACCTGATGGTGATCTTCTCGATCATCGGCGACCTCTTCCGCGACGAGAAGCTGAACGGATGGCTGAAGGCCGTCTGGATCCTGTTCCTGATCTTCGTGCCCTTCCTGACCGCGCTGGTCTACCTCATCGCACGCGGGAACGGCATGCAGCAGCGCTCGATCGCGCAGGCGCAGGCCATGCGCTCGGCACAGGACGCGTACATCCGGCAGACCGCGGGCTCCGGAGGGAGCGCCGCAGATGACATCGCCAAGGCGAAGACGCTTCTCGACTCGGGTGCGATCACCCAGGCCGAGTTCGACACCCTCAAGGCCAAGGCGCTCGCTGCCTAGCGGGCACCGGAGACAGGAGAAGACATGACGACGTTCGACTACGGCCCCATCGAGTTCTACGCGATCGCCTTCGAGGGCGACCGTCCCGGCCCGGCGGTGCTCCAGGCGATCGACGATCTCGTCGCCTCGGGCACGGTCAACGTGCTCGACCTCGTCTTCGCACGTCGGTCGCCGGAGGGGGAGCTCGAGATCCTCGAGCTCTCCGACACGATCGACGACGGCGGCGCGCCCTCGCTCGACCTCGCCGGACTCGCGGGCCAGGACGACATCCTGTTCCTCGCGGAGAACCTCCAGCCGGGCTCGTCCGCCGCGATCCTGGTAATCGAGCTGCTGTGGGCGAAGGCGTTCGCGTCGGCGCTCTACGACGCCGGCGGTGCCGTCATCGCGCGTGAAGGCATCCCCGCACCGATCGTGAACGCGTTCCTCGCTGAGAACGCCGACTGAAGGAGGAAGACATGCCACTGAGAAGAATGGGCCGCCCCGGCCTGATCGGCATGGCCGCCCGCACCGCTGTCGTCGCCGGCACGGCGACGGCAGTCTCGGGCAGCGTGCAGCGCCACCAGCAGGAGAAGGCGTACGCGCAGTCCGAGCAGCAGGCGTACGAGGCCCAGCAGCAGCAGGCGGCCATGGATGCCGCCGCCGCGCAGGCCGTCGCCAACGCGCAGGCCGCAGCACCTGCTGCCGCGCCCGCCGCTCCAGCCGCGCCGGCCGGAGACGACATGATGGCCAAGATCACCCAGCTCGCGCAGCTGCACGCGCAGGGCATCCTGTCGGACGAGGAGTTCGCGGCCGCGAAGGCCAAGCTGCTCTCCTGACAGCCGATCGCACGAAGAGGGCCGCGTCCGTCCGGGCGCGGCCCTCTTGTCGCGTCGCTCCGGCCGTCGGCGGTCAGCCGCCGGGGCGCTCGTCGCCGCCGTCGCCCAGCGAGTCGTTGCCCCGCTCGCCGCCGGCATTCTCACCGCCCGAACTGCCGCGCCCACCCGCGCCACCCACGCCATCCACGCCACCCGTGCCGCCCGCGCCACCCGCGGCGTTCTGCGCGGTGAGCGCGTCGATCTTGTCCATGAGCAGCCGCACCTGTGCCCGGGTCGCCGGTTCCTGGTCGTCGTGCTCGCGCGAGGCGCGCTCGAGGACCCACGAGGCCAGGGTCGCGGTGATCACGCCCGCCAGCGCGACCCCGCCGAGCATGAGCCCCACCGCCACCCAGCGCCCGATATCCGTCACCGGCGTGTAGTCGCCGTAGCCGGTCGTCGTGACCGTCACGCACGACCACCAGAGCGCGATGCCGAAGGTCGTGATGTCGGCGTCGGGCGCGTGACGCTCGGCTTCGAGCACCGCGAGCGACGCGATGTAGATCAGGATGACGGAGGCCCCGGCGCCGTAGACGAGGATCTGCGTGCGCAAGACCCCGCCCGCCGTCGTCTTCATGCCGGGGAGCCGGGTCAGGAAGCGCAGCAGCCGCACGAGGCGCAGGACCGGGATCAGCGCGAACGCGAGAGCCGGCAGGTGGCGGCGGAACCACAGACGGCGGTCGGTCGCGAGCGCCAGTCGCACGAGGTAGTCGGCGATGAACATGGCCCACGTCACGAGGATCACCGTCGACGCGATCACGCGGCCGGTGCCCTCGAGGTCGGCGATCACGCGCCACGAGTACGCGACCAGGTACGCCAATGAGGCGATGATGAGCGGCAGCGCGGTGCGCTTGTGCCAGGCGGACTCCTCCACATGCGAATTGTGCCCTGGTATTGCCGTCCGTCACCGTACCGGCGCGCCCGCGGCGACGCAGCGGTGCACACGCGCTGGTCGCCGCATCCGTCCGGCGCCCGCTATCGTGTGCCCATGCCCGGCCCCACCGCCGCCTCGCCCGCACCGGCCACCGCTCAGGGTCCACAGCTCACCGTCCGCCGGCTGGTGCTGCTGTCGATTCCCGCCCTCGTCATCGGCGTGCTGTCGGCGCTGTCCCTGTGGCTGCTCGACCTCATCGCCGAACAGCTCGACGGGGTGCTGTGGACCAGCATGCCGAAGGCGCTGGGCATCGCGCCCGACGCCCCCTGGTGGATCTTCGCCGTGCTCACGGCGACCGGGATCGCCGTCGGCCTGGTGGTGTGGCTCGTGCCGGGCCACGCCGGTCCCGACTCCGCGACCACCGAACTCGCCGAGAAGCCGCTGCAGCTGTGGGTGCTGCCGGGCCTCGCCGTCGTCGTGATCCTGGGCCTCGCGGGCGGTGTGAGCCTCGGCCCCGAGAACCCGATCATCGCGATCAACATCTCGCTCGCCGTCGCCCTGATCGCGCGTGTCACCAAGGCGGTGCCGCCGGAGCTGATCGGCGCCCTGGCCATCTCCGCCACGATCGGCGCGCTGTTCGGCACTCCGGTCGCCGCGGCGCTCGTCTTCACGGGCATGGTGGGCGAGTTCAGGATGGGCGGGTCGCTGTGGGACAAGCTGTTCCTCCCCCTCGTCGCGGCGGGCGCCGGGTCGGTGACGACGTTCCTCCTCGGCGGCGGGTTCGGGTCGGCGGCGACGCTCGCGCCCTACGGGTCGCCGCAGCCGTTCGATCTGCTGCTCGGCGCGATCGTCGCGTGCGCCGCGGCCGCCTTCGGTCTGGTCGGGGTCTATCTCTTCCCGCTGGTGCATCGCGCATTCCATGCGCTGCGGCATCCGCTCATCTACATCGCCCTCGGCGGCGTGGTGCTGGGCCTGCTCGGCATGATCGGCGGACCGATCACGCTGTTCAAGGGCCTCGAACAGAGCGGCGAGCTCCTCGCCGACCCCGACGCCTACTCACCCGGTGAGCTGACGGTGATCCTCCTGGTCAAGCTCGCGGCGCTCGTCGTCGCGGCATCGGCGGGCTTCCGTGGCGGCCGCATCTTCCCGGCGGTGTTCCTGGGCGTCGCATTCGGGATGCTCGGCAGCGCGCTGCTGCCCGAGCTGGCGCTGTCGCTCGCGGTCGCGTGCGGGGTGCTGGGACTCCTGCTGGCGATCGCCCGCGACGGCTGGGTGGCGCTCTTCGTGGCCGTCGCGATGGTCGGGGACGTGACCGTGCTGCCGATGCTGTGCATCATCGTGCTGCCCGCATGGCTCGTCGTCACGTGGGCCCGCGAAATGCTCATCACGCCCGCCGACCTCGCACGCGAGCGCCCCGAGGCGCACCTCCCGTGGGCGGGAGCCCGCTCAGCCGGCAGACGCCTCGGCTGACGGCTCGTGGCGCGCGTCCTGCGCCAGGGCGGCCGCGTTGCGGATGAACAGCACGATCCAGGTGAAGACCAGGATGCCGGCGACGAGCTCGACCGCCGTCAGCGTGTAGTAGCCGATGAAGAAGAACACCGCGAGCACCAGCGTGACCGCGAGGAACAGCCAGCCGAGGGCGACGAACGCCCGCGGCATCGACGGGATCCACCGCGGCAGGGCGATGACGAGCACGCCGTACGCGACCACCATGCCCGACGCGACGCCGGTGTGGAGTGCGAAGAACTGATCCACGGGGAACACGCCGACCATGCCGAGGAAGACACCGACCACGATGAGCGTGAGGCGCACGCGGGCGATGCCCTTCGGATGGGTGGTGGGGATGCCTCGCGTGGAGTACCGCGCGAGCGTCGTCACGAGGAAGCCCGCCACGATGATCGTGATGTTGAAGGCGAACGCCGACACGTTCGACGACATGCCGAGAGCACTCAGGTTGTCTTTCCACCAGTCGGGGTCGCTGGCGGTGAGCATGCTGGCGAGCACGCCGAAGACGAGGAACACCGCGAGGACGACGGCGAGCAGCTGCAGATCCATGTGGGTCGCGGAGTAGAACGCGAGGTAGGCCGTCATCGCCGAGGTGGCGCCGGCGAGGATGAGCACGGCGAGCGGGAACACCTCGGCTCCGATGAAGGCGTCCTCCAGGATCACGGCCAGCAGCGTCCAGCCGAGGAGCGCGATGACGGCGTGGGCGAAGGCCAGCGCGGCGACATCGACGTAGTCCAGCGGCGTGAGGCGACGGTGCACGCCCTGCCGGTGGACGAGGATCCGGCCTCCGATCACCGCGAGGAACGCCACGACGCCGGACGCGATCGCCGCGAACTGGCCCACCGAGCCCGGACCCGAGATCGGGGTCGGCTGGAACCCGAACGCGACCATCGCGAGGATGGCGACGATGACGAACGAGACGGCGCCCGCGCCGAGCGCGAGGGACTCGAGCGACCGCTCGCTGAACCGGTCGAGCACGCGTGGTGCGTGATGAGTCCGCGGCTGACCCTCGGGCGAAGGCAGATCGAGCGAAGTCTGGGTCATGACTGCCTCCGTGAGGGATGCGATGGGTCGGGTCGGGCGGATCGGTCGAGCGGAAGATCAGGAACGCGGATGCGGATCACGGGCGGCCTCGGCCGGTGTGGCCGTGCGATCGCCCGAGAGCCATCGCAGCCACAACGAGCCCGGGTCGCCCTCGAGCACGAGAGCCCGCACGAACAGCGTGAGCGGGATGGACAGGATCGCGCCGAGCGGGCCGATCACGAACGTCCAGAAGATGACCGAGAAGAAGCTCAGCGTGAGGCTGAGGTCGACGGCGTCGCTGACGAACTTCGGCTGCACCAGCACCTGCAGCACGACGTTGACGACGCTGTAGATCGCGATCACGGCGAGCAGCATGGGCCAGCCGCCCACCACGAAGGCGAGCACGGCCGGCGGGATCAGCCCGAGCACGAAGCCGATGTTCGGGACGAAGTTCGTGACGAACGCGAGCACGGCCCAGACGATGGGCGCGGGCACGCCGAGCGCCCACAGCGCCAGTCCGTCGATGATCGCCACGACCGCGCCGAATGAGGCGTTCACGACGTAGTAGCGACGGATGCCGGTGTTCAGGCGCCCGATCCGGGCCAGAGCGGGCCGGCGCGCGGCCCCGAACACCCTCTCCGCGTCGCGGTACCGGGCGGCGTCGGCCGCCATGAAGATGATGTACGACACCACGAAGAAGAGGGCGGTCGCGACGCCGATGACCGTGCCGCCCACGCCGGAGACCAGCCGGAGGATCGCCGAGGGGTCGAGGACGGAGGCCGCGGCATCCGTCGCCTCTCCGTCGAGTCCGACGGACTGCAGCCATGCCACGAAGCCGTCGACACTGCCGCGCAGCTGGTCGAGGTAGTCGGTGACCAGCCGGGCGAACTGGACGCCGGCGACCCACAGCAGCAGCCCCATGACCACGAGCACGAGATACGCGACGACGATGACCGCGGTGGTGCCCGTCCAGCGGGGCCAGCCCCGCCGCTCGAGCGGGCGCCGGACGGGTTCGCAGATGACCACGAGCACGACCGCGAGCGCGAGGGGCCCGATGAGACTCCGGGCGAAGTACATGCCGGCGAGCACCACGACGGCGCATGCCACCACGATCAGCACGCGCAGGCCCGGCGACAACACGGGTGCGGGGGGCGGAGGAACGTCGCGCTTCACGAGGCCAGGCTAGGGGACGGCGGGTCTGCGGGACCGCATGCCGGACCGCATGGCGTTCAGTGCGGGTCGGATGCCGCGGCCAGCCCGCCCTCGATGCTCGCGTGCACGCGGCCCGCACTCGCCAGCGCGCGGTACCAGTCGACCCGGCCGGCGATCTCGGCTGCCGGCTCGGGCAGACGCGCCAGGTGCAGCTCGATGCCGTGCTGCGCGAGCTCGCGATCGAGGTCGGCGAGCGCGTCGAGCACCGTGATGGTCACGACGTCGAGGCGCTCGACATCGAGGACCACCGCCGACACGGGCTCGGCCTGAGTCGTCGAAAGCTCGACGATCGCCCGCTCGTTCGCGAGGGCGTTCGCGGTGTACAGCCCCCTGCCCAGGTGGATCGCCACCGCCGAGCCCCGTCGCTGAGTGATGTCGACCTTCGGCGTGTTGATCTCGCGGAGCACCAGCACGAGGGTGACGACGACCCCCACCGCGACCGCGGCCAGCAGCCCCGCTGTGAGTCCGACGATCGCGACGGCGAGGGCGATGCCGAAGTCCCGCCGGCTGATCCCGGCCCACCGTACGAGCTTCGGGATGTCGATGAGCGCGATGACCGCCACGAACACCATCGCGGCGAGCGTCGCCTGGGGCAGCAGGCTGAGGACCGGACCGAGGAACAGTGCCACCAGCACGGCGAGCGCCACGGTGACGAGTCCCGCGACCTGGGTCTTCGCCCCCGCACCCTGGTTGACGGCGCTCTGCGAGAAGCCGCCGGCGGCGGGGAGCGTGGTGAAGAAGGAGCCGGCGAGGTTCGCCGCGCCCGTGGCGAGCAGCTCCTGGTTGCTGTCGACCTGCGGCTCGGTCATCTGACGGATGCCGCGGGCGACCGCGGCGGATTCGAGGAGCGCCATGACGGCGATGGCGAGGGCACCCGGGATCAGCGCCACCAGATGCGTGGGATCGGGAAGACCCGGCAGCGGCAGCCCCGACGGCACCGGTGCGATCAGCTCGACACCCGACTCCTCCAGCGGCGTGAACGCGACCAGCAGGATGCCGGCGACCACGACGATCAGCGCGCCCGGCACCCGCGGGGCGAAGGCCTTGAGCACCAGGAGGATGAGGATCGACCCGGCCGACAGCACCATCGTCGCCGGATCGGCGCTGTCCAGAGCGTCGACGGCCGCGGCGATGGAGCCGAAGAACCCCTCACCCGACGCGTTGGCGGTCTCGCCCAGGAGCTTCGGCAGCTGACCGACGGCGACCGTGGCGCCCACGCCGATCTGCACCCCGAGCGCCGTGGCGTCGCTGATGTTCTCGACGAGCGACCCGAGTGAGAACACACGGGCGAGCAGGAGGATCGCCCCCACGAGGAGCGTCAGCATCATGAGAGACCCGAGCGCGTCGTCCGAGCCTGCGGCGATGCCCGCCGACACCATCGTCGTCGCGGTCAGGGTGGCGATCGTCGACGTGGTCGAGACGCTCATCGCGCGGCTGCCGCCGAGCATCGCGTACACGAGCATCGGCACGATGCACGTGTAGAGGCCCACCTGCACGGGAAGGTTCGCGATGGTCGCGTAGGCCATCGCCTGCGGCACGACGACCGCGCCCGCTGTCAGGCCGGCGAGGATGTCGCGGCCGAGCCACGCCGTCCGGTACCCCGAGAGCGTCGGCAGCAGCCAGGGAGGAAGGCGCGACGGCGAGGAGCTCACACGCCGAAACTACCCGGTGCGGCGGCGCCGGCGTGCCCACGCGCCTGGGGACTCGCGACGATGACCCGGGGTGTGCGGAGGAGCCGCGGCATCCGTCATGCCTCCCGGATTCTCCTTCTCCGCTCTCGCGACACCCGATAGCGTCGGAAGCGGTGCCGCTCCTCGCGCGGCGCCGCAGGCGAGAGGGAGTCATGATGTCGAAGGAATTCGCGGGAACGATCAAGGTGGACATCCGGGACTCGGTGGCCGACTGGGCACCGTACGAACTGCCCCGGGCGCCGGAGGGCGCACCCAACATCCTGGTGATCCTGTACGACGACACCGGATTGGCGTCGTGGTCGCCGTACGGCGGGCGGGTCGCCATGCCGACGCTCGACCGCCTGGCCGAGAACGGCCTCACCTACACGCAGTGGCACACCACGTCGATCTGCTCGTCGACGCGGTCGACGTTCCTCACCGGACGCAACCACCACGCCAACGGCATGGGCGTCATCATGGAGGGCACCAACGGCTTCCCGGGGTACTCGGGCCGCATTCCGCAGGAGTGCGCGACCATCGGCCAGGTGCTGCAGGACAGCGGGTACTCCACCTTCTGGGTCGGCAAGAACCACAACGTGCCCGAGGAGGACATCTCGTCGGGCGGCAGCAAGTCGCAGTGGCCGCTGGCGATGGGCTTCGACCGCTTCTACGGCTACCTCGGCGGCGAGACCAACCAGTGGTACCCCGACCTGGTCGAGGACAACCGCTTCATCGAGGCGCCGTACACGCCGGAAGAGGGCTACCACCTCTCGAAGGACCTCGCCGACCAGGCCATCCGGATGATCCGCGACCAGAAGTCGTCGAACCCGTCGAAGCCCTGGTTCACCTGGTACAACCCGGGCGCCAACCACGCCCCGCACCAGGCGCCGCCGGAGTACATCGCCAAGTACAAGGGCCTGTTCGACGACGGCTACGACGCGTACCGCACCTGGGTGCTCGAGCGCATGATCGAGCGCGGCATCATGCCGGCAGGCACCGAGCTCACCCCCTTCGACCCGCTGCCCGACGACCAGGCGAACGCGGCCGACCACGTCAAGCCGTGGGACTCGCTCTCGGACGACGAGAAGCGCCTGTTCAGCCGCATGGCCGAGGTGTTCGCCGCGTACAGCGAGTACACCGACGTCGAGATCGGCCGCGTCATCGACTACCTCGAGGAGTCGGGCCAGCTCGAGAACACGCTGATCTTCTACTGCGCCGACAACGGCGCCTCGGGCGAGGGAAGCCCCGACGGGTCGGTGAACGAGAACAAGTTCTTCAACGGGTTCCCCGACGACCTGCAGGAGAACCTCTCGAAGATCGACGTGCTGGGCACCGCCGCGACGTACAACCACTACCCCACGGGGTGGGCCGCGGCGTTCTCGGCCCCGTTCAAGATGTTCAAGCGCTACGCCCAGTTCTCGGGCGGGTCCTGCGATCCGCTGATCATCCACTGGCCCGCGGGGATCAAGGCCAAGGGCGAGATCCGTCACCAGTACCACCACTCGGTCGACATCGTCTCGACGATCCTCGACGTCATCGGCATCGAGTTCCCCGATGAGTATCGCGGCGTGAAGCAGCGTCCGCTGCCGGGCGTCTCGATGAAGTACTCCTTCGACGCCGCGCCGGACGCTCCGACCGAGAAGCACGTGCAGTACTACGCCATGCTGGGCACCCGCGGCATCTGGAAGGACGGCTGGAAGGCGGCCGCGATCCACGCGCCGCTCACCGGCCACGGCCGTTTCGACGAGGACCGGTGGGAGCTCTACCACGTCGACGTCGACCGCTCGGAGTCGAAGGACCTGTCGGCGGAGCATCCCGAGAAGCTGCAGGAGCTGATCGAGACATTCGACGCCGAGGCGAAGGCGAACTTCGTCTACCCGCTCGACGACCGTCCCGCGCGAGAGCAGCTGACGATCGACCGCCCCCAGGCCGAGCCGCCGCGCGAGCGCTACATCTACTACCCCGACACGACGGCGGTGCCGGAGTCCGTCGCCGTGAACGTGCGGGGGCGCTCGTTCAAGATCATCGCCGACGTCGTGCTCGAGGCGGGCGCAGAGGGCGTGATCTTCGCCCACGGCTCGCGCTTCGGCGGGCACACGCTGTTCCTCAAGGACGGCAGGCTGAACTACGTCTACAACTTCCTCGGCATCCCGCCGGAGCAGACGTACACGTCGGGAGCCCTCACGGCCGGGCCCCACGCGGTGGGCATGGAGTTCATCCGCGAGAGCGCGGGAGAGCACGGCGAGTCGATCGGCACGTGCCGGCTCTACGTCGACGACCAGGTCGTCGCCGAGGGCCCGATGCGCGCCCAGATCGGCAAGTTCACGCTGTGCGGCGACGGGCTGTGCGTCGGCTTCGACAGCTCCGACACGGTGAGCACGCAGTACAAGAACCCGTTCCCGTTCACGGGCGGCAAGCTCCTGGGCGTCGCGGTCGACGTCAGCAGCGAGCAGTACCTCGACCTCGAGCTGGAGGCGCTGGCCGCCCTCGCGCGCGAGTGACGTGACCGCCTGACCGCACGGAGGGGGACGGATGCCGCGGCATCCGTCCCCCTCCCGCGTTCCGGGGCCATCCAGATCACCTGATGCCGACGGAGCGCTGCGGTGCCACACTGAGCACATGTCAACGACCGACACTGCGCCTGCGGCGCCGACATGGCCGGCGCCGCCGGCCGTCGCCGATCAGATCGCCCTCGGGCGGGCGGAGCGGGACCGGCTCCCGCGCGAGCGCCTCGCCGGGCTCGAGACCTCGGGCCGCACGCCGATGGAGATCCTCGACGCCCAGGACGCCACGCGTGTGCCGGACCTGGTTCCCATCCGCACGGAACGCATGGCGCAGAGCGCGTTCGCGTTCTACCGGGGGACGGCCGCGATCATGGCGGCCGACCTGGGCGCATCGCTCAGCACGGATCTGCTCGTCGGGTCGTGCGGCGACGCGCACGTCTCGAACTTCGGGCTGTACGCCTCGCCGCAGCGCAGCCTCGTGTTCGACCTGAACGACTTCGACGAGGCCGCCTGGGCGCCGTGGGAGTGGGATCTCAAGCGCCTCGTGGCCAGCATCGTCATCGCCGGCCAAGCCGTCTCCCGCGACGAGTCGGTGGTGACGGCGGCGGCGCGCGGCGCCGTGCGGACGTACGCTCGCGCGCTCGAGCACGGCGTCCGGCGCAGTCCGCTGAAGCGGTATTTCGAGCACTTCGACGCGGAGGCGGCGGCCGAGGGCGACGACCCGGAGACCCGGGCTGCCATGCGCAGCGCCGTGAAGGATGCCGAGAAGCGCACGGCCGCGCGTGCGGCGCGTCGTCTCACCGTGCGCGCCGCCGACGGGCGCACCACGTTCGTCGAGCAGCCGCCGACGATGACCCACGTCGACCCCGCGATCGCACAGCGGGTGAGTGAGGTGTTCCACGACTACGTCTTGTCGGCCAACATCGACATCCGTGTGCTCATGCAGAAGTACGGGGTGGCGGATGTCGCACGCCGCGTCGTCGGGGTCGGCAGCGTGGGCACCCGCTGCTACCTCATCGCCTTGCAGGACGGCGACGAGAACGTCCTCCTGATGCAGGCGAAGGAGGCGAACGCCAGCGTGCTGATCGAACCCGGCAAGGTCGCGCAGCCGCCCGCCGTGGCCGGCTACATCGACGAGCACGGCGACGGCAGCCGCGTGGTGGCGATGCAGCGGATCCTGCAGGCGGTGTCGGATCCGTTCCTCGGGCATGTGCGTGGGACGCCCGCCGACGGCGGTCCGGAGCGCTCCTTCTACGTGCGCCAATTCCACGACAAGAAGGGCGGCTTCGACGTCGACACGCTCGAGGACTCGGCGTTCGGATGGTACGCCGAGGCCTGCGCGGCGACGCTGGCGCGCGCGCACGGGCAGTCCCCCACAGCCGCCACCGTCGTGGGATACCTCGGCGGCGGCCGGGTCGCCGGCGAGGCGATCACGGAGTGGGCCTACGCGTACGCCGACGTCTCCCGCGCGGACTGGCAGCTGTTCCGCCGCCACCGCGGGCTGGACTCCGGCGACTGACAGCCCTCACGCGTTCCTCACTGGCGTGCCATGGCCACGCGAAGCCGTTCCTCGGGGTCGATGAAGTGATCGTGATCGTCGTCGCCGGTGTCGATCCGCACCCAGTGGATCTTCCCCGTGAACCGGCTGCCCTGTGGCGTGTAGTCCTCGCTCACCGGCGTGCCCGACTCGTAGCCGACGTCGGTGGTCTCGTCCGCCGAGAACACCAGCGGCTGAGTGGCCCCCACCCGGCCGGTGCCGACGGCGACCCCGTCGCATAGCAGTGTGACGTCTCCCCCCTTGGCCAGCCCGCCGCCGTCGTAGGCGAACTCCATCCGCACCCGATGCGCGCCCTCGGTGAGCCGAGAGTCCGCCGCAGTGGCGAAGTGCTGGATGCCCAGCACGTTGTAGACGAATTTCAGGCCGCCGTCATCGACGTAGAGGCTCCAACCGCCGAAGCGGCCGCCCTGCGCGATGATGACGCCGCGAGCACCCTCGGCCGGCACCGTGACGTCGGCCGTCACCGAGAACGACTTGTTCTTGATGCTCACGACGCTGTTCTCCGACAGCCGGCCCATCCCGGGGTAGAGGAGCTGCGATGTACCCTTCACGAGCGTGGGCCGCCCTGCGATGTCGGGATTGAGCCGATCGGCGGTGCGGTCGTCGAGCGGCAGCACGTTGTACTTCACGGCCTCGATCAGCCAGAGGCGCTGCAGCTCGTGCAGACGCTCCGGCTGCTCCGCCGCGAGATCGCGCGCTTGGCTGTAGTCGACGTTCCCGTCGTACAACTCCCACACGTCGTCGTCGAACGCCACCATCCCTCCGCCCGTCATGACCCAGGGGGTGCGGTGCTTGGTGACGGCGCTCCAGCCCCGGTGGTACACGCCGCGGTTGCCGAACATCTCGAAGTACTGCAGATCATGGCGCTCTGCGGCATCCGCCTCGGTGAAGGCGTAGAGCATGCTCGTGCCCTCCATCGGCGACTGCTGCACGCCGTTGACCATCGCCGGCTCGGGAAGACCTGCGGCCTCGAGGATGGTCGGGGCGACGTCGATGCAGTGCGTGAACTGCGAGCGCAACCCGCCCTTGTCGGCGATGCCGTTCGGCCAGTGCACGATCGCGCCGTTGCGGGTGCCGCCCCAGTGCGAAGCCACCTGCTTGGTCCACTGGAACGGGGTGTCCATCGCCCAGGCCCATCCCACCGCGTAGTGGTTGTACGAGTAGGGCGTGCCGAACTCGTCCATCTTCGAGCGCATGAACTCGGGCGTCTCGAGGGCGGCCATCCCGTTGAAGTTCGCCATCTCGTTGAAGGCGCCGTTGATCGTGCCCTCGGCCGAGGCGCCGTTGTCTCCGATGATGTAGTAGACGATCGTGTCGTCCAGCACGCCGAGATCCTCGATGGCATCGAGCACGCGGCCGACGTGGTGGTCGGTGTGCTCGAGGAAGCCCGCGTAGACCTCCATCTGGCGCTCGAGCACGGGCTTGAGCTCGTCGGGCATGTCGTCCCAGGCAGGGATCTCGTCGTGTCGCGGCGTGAGCCCGGCGTCCGCCGGGATGACGCCCATCTCCTTCTGCCGAGCGAACGTCTTGTCCCGCTGGGCGTCCCATCCCTCGGCGAACCTGCCCCTGTACTTGTCGGCCCACTCCTGGGGCACGTGGTGCGGCGCGTGCGTCGCACCCGGTGCGAAGTAGACGAAGAAGGGCTTGTCCGGCATGAGCGCCTTCTGCGTCCGGATCCAGCTGATCGCGCGGTCGGCGAGGTCCTCGGTCAGGTGATAGCCCTCCTCCGCCGTCGCGGGCGGCTCGACCGGAGTCGTCCCGTCGTACAGCGCCGGCTCCCACTGGTTGTTCTCGCCGCCGATGAAGCCATAGAAGGTCTCGAACCCGCCGCCCCCCGAAGGCCACGCATCGAAGGGGCCGAGAGGCGATGACTGCCACACCGGCACCTCATGGCACTTGCCGAACTGCGCCGTCGAGTACCCGTTCAGCTTCAGGGTCATCGCCAGTGGCGCCTTGGTGTTCGGGCGCAGCGAACTGTTGCCGGGTGCGGACGTGGCGGTCTCGGTGATGCTGCCCATGCCGACCGAGTGGTGATTGCGGCCGGTGAGCATCGCCTGGCGCGTCGGGGCGCAGAGCGCCGTGGTGTGGAAGCGGTTGAACTTCAGCCCGCCGGCAGCGAGCCTCTCGGCGTTCGGGGTCGCACACGGACCGCCGAAGGCGCTCGACGCCCCGAACCCGACATCGTCGAGAAGCACGATGAGCACGTTGGGTGCGCCCTCGGGAGGAAGCAGCGGCTCGATCGGCGGATACGAGGTAGCAGGATCCTTGGCGTCGTAGGTCGTGAGGCCCGCGGCCGGGCGGTCGGGAATGGGCAGCATGGTGCGCGCGTGGCGGTCGATGGGCATGGCGTCTCCTTGCGTCTGACTGTCTCCACCCAACTCCCGCCACGCGACGAACACGTCATGCGTACTGCATGATGTCTCGGCGACGGTGGCGGGCTACGGTCAGGTGATCACGAACGGATCGAGGATGCCGTGGCTGCGACGTATCGGGATCGGCTCAGGCAGATCGCCCTCAGCGAGGCCGGGATCCGCGTCGCCGACTTCGCGCCCGACGCGGCTCATCAGCACATGGACGTGCGACACATCGACGGGAAGGCACTGGCCCTCGCCCGGCTCGCCGCGCTCATCGCCATCGGCGGGGCCGACCCGTCGTTCGGAGAGCACGCCGACGCAGCCGTGAGTGCGGGCGCCAGCGCCGACGAGATCGTCGATGTGCTCGTCGGGGTCCGCACCATCGTGGGTGAGCCGCGCGTCGTGGCCGCCGCGCCCCAGATCGCGCTGGCACTCGGGTACGACCTCGACGGCGCGTTCGGCTGATCCCGGCTCAGCCGCCGAGCAGGCCAATCGCCGTCGCGCGTTCGACCGCCTCGGTGCGCGACGAGACTCCGAGCTTGCGGTAGATGGAGCTCACCTCCGTGCGCACCGTGTTGCGCGAGACGAACAGCCGCTCCCCGATCTCCGGCATCGAAAGGTGCGTCTGCAGGTACGGCAGCAGTCGCAGCTCGGCCGGTGTGAGGGGCGGTCCGGCGGCGACGCCCCCGACCGCGGCATCCAGCACGGCGCGGAACCGGGAGACCTCGTGGGTGAGCGCCCCGAGCGCGGGACGCTGAGCGAGGATGTCGTCGATCTCGCGCATGAGGTGGCGGGCGGTCGGCGCGGCGCCCATGGCCACGTGCGCGATTGCCGTGTGCAGGCGCAGCCGGACGGCGAGCATCGGGTGGATGTAGGTGCAGATGGCCCGAGCTCGCATGGCTCTCGCGACTTCCCGTCGGGCCCACGTGCGGTCACCCCGATGCAGGGCGAGTCGCGCTGCGGCGGCGAATGCCAGGGACACCGCCGCGTAGTCGTGCATGCCCTGCGCATCGATCGCCGACGACGTGTGGTCGACGAGCTGGGCTGCGAGCTGCCACGAGCCATGGTCCATCGCCAGCAGCGCGCGCTCGGCATCCGCGATCGCCATGATCTCCCAGTTGCCGGCGGCGCGTGCAAGGGCGGATGCCTCGGCGAAGCGGGCGTCGGCCGCCTCGTCATCGCCGGCGAGAAGGAGCGCCTCCCCCGCGACCGCCAGCGCGAGGTCGCGCCAGGGACTCCACGACGGCTCTGCGGCGAGCGCGAACTCGGCATCGACGAGACACTGCTCCGGCCCGGCCGGACACATGAAGGACCGCATCATGGCCCGTGCCGACGCGAATGACGCCGTACCGTCGGCGGGCGTGCCCTCGAACTCCGCATTCTCGACGATGGACGCCCATCGCTCAGCCTGGCGGACCTGTCCCGTCAGTCCCGCGGCCCACCCCGCGATCGCCGCGATCGGCGGGTAGGCGGCGATCGCCTCGTCGCCGAGGGTGTCCAGCCATCGCGTCAGCGTCGCGACCTGACCGGACTCGTACACCGGCAGGGCGAGGCGGTTCACCAGTCTCACCGTCCGGCCCCGATCGGACGTGAGCAACAGGTGCTCCACCGCGTTCGGTGCGGACGCGCTCGCCTCGTACCAGTCCGCCGCACGCGTGTGCAGCCGTTCCTCGATCTCCGGCTCCGACCGCCGCAGCTCACCGCGCAGAAACTCCCGGAAGAGCCCGTGATACCGGTACCACCGGCGGTGCCGGTCGAGCGGGATGAGGAACGCGTGGGATGCCTCGAGTTCGCGCAGCACGCCCTGCGAGTTCGTCGTCTCGAGGAGCCTGTCGCAGAGTTCCGCCGAGAGCCGCTCCAGCACGGAGGTGCGCCGAAGGAAGCGGCGGGTGTCTTCGGGCAGGGAGGCGAGCGACTCTCGGTACAGATAGTCGGTCACGTAAGGGTCATCGCCCGAGACGACTGCCGTCGCGTCCGGCCGGTCGCGCGCCAGCAGAGCGGCCAGGTGCAGGCCCACCGGCCAACCCTCGGTGCGCTCGACCACGGCCTGTGCCAGCTCGGGCGCCAGCGGCGCCTTCGCCAGTGCGAAGACCTGCGTCGCACCGGCGGCGTCGAGGGCGAGGTCCCCGGCGCCGAGCTCCACGACGTCGTCCGACGCGCGCAGCCACGGCACGTGCGGCTGCTCGTGACGGCTGGTCGCGACGAACAGCGAGCCCTTCGGCACTCCCGAGACGAGCACGCTGAGCACGTCGTGGCACGCGGGAGCACGGAGCTCGTGCAGGTCGTCGATCATCATCGCGAACGGCATCGGGCTGTTCCGCAGCGCGGATGCGAGCTGCGGGGCCGCACGGCCGAGCATCGACGGGCCCATGCTGCTCATGTCGGTCACCAGGCGTGCGTCGCCGCCGACCGCACGGACATAGGCGGCCGCGATCAGCGGGAGCAGCGCGGCCGGATCGTCGTCGAGCCGGTCGAGGGAGATCCAGGCGACCGAGCGCGTCTCCGTCGCCGCCCATTCGGCGAGAAGGCTCGACTTGCCGTATCCGGCGGGCGCAGAGATCGCCACGACGCGTCGGCCGTCGCCGCGGGCCCGCGAGATCGGGCCCGCGCGGCTGACGAGACCTGCCCTCGGCGTGGGCGCCGTGAGTTTGGTCTCCAGCAGCAGCGCATCGAGGTCGAGCCGAGGCGGGCCCGGAGCAGGAGGGGAGTCCGCCACAGCTGGATCCTACGGGTGCGTTCGGTGGCGGCTCAAGCGATCCGCATCATCCGGCCGACCGTCTCTCGACGCGCAGCCGCAGCGAGGCGATCAGCATCTCGAGCCCGATCTCGAAGGCGGCGTCGCTGCGCTCGGCGCCCTGGGCGGCATCCGTGATCAGCCGCCCGAGCGTCGTCGTGGGTGTGTCCGGTTGCCAGACCTCGTCGGGAGAGGCGAGGTCGAGGCCGAATCCGATGGCGTAGGCGTCCACGATCGCGACGACGGCGAGCACCTCGCCGTCGGGGACGCCGGCCTCGACGAGCGCGGCGGCCAGATGGTCGTACTGGGCGATGACGCCCGGGTCGGTGATGGTCTTGCCGACGATGAGCGGGACGATGAGCGGATGCTCGGCGTACAGGCGCCGCAGTGCCCGCACCGTGCCGGCGATCACGGCCTCCCAGTCCCCCGCCACGGGCGCCGGCAGGTACCGGCGCGAGAGGCGACCGCGCATGAGCTCGATGATGGCGTCCTTGCCGTCCACATGGTTGTAGAGGGACGAGGGCGTGACGCCCAGCCGGCGCGCGAGGGCGTTCACGCTGAACGGCTCGCCCGAGTCGGCGAGCGCGATGGCGGCGTCGGCGATCAGCTCGACCGACAGCAGGTTCACTCTGGGCCTTGGCATCCGTCCTCCATGAGGCATAATAACGAACGGTATTCGTTTAGTGGGCCGCGACGCGGTTCCGGGCACAGGGAGGTACCCGCATGACCACGACGGTCTACACCGGAGGGCGCATCTTCACCGCGGGGGCGGAGCCGTGGGCCGAGGCGCTCGTCGTCGAGGGTGACACCGTCGTGTTCGCCGGCGACACCCCGCGCGCGACGGCCGCCGCGGGACCGGACGCCGCCACCGTCGACCTCGGCGGCCGCCTGCTGCTGCCCGGATTCACCGACGCGCACACACACCTCGTGATGATGGGCGAGGCGCTGGGTCGCGTCGGGCTCACCGACGCGCGCACACTGGACGAGATCCAGGAGCGCCTGCGCGCGGCGCGTGCGGCGCAGCCGGACGCCGTCCGGCTGCTCGGCCGCGGCTGGCTCTTCGACTCGGTGCCCGGCGGCATCCCGACGGCCGCCATGATCGACGCGGCCGTGTCGGACGTGCCGGTGTACCTCGACGCCAACGACTACCACTCGTGCTGGCTCAACTCGGCTGCCCTCGACGAGGTCGGGATCACGCGCGACACCCCCGACCCGCTCGGCGGCCGCATCGGGCGCGACGCCGACGGCGAGCCCGACGGCATGCTGTACGAGACCGCGGCCCAGGCCCACGCCTGGGCGTTCCTGGCGGCGCAGACCGACGACGCCGACCGCGACGCGGCGGTCGAGCGCACCCTCGCCGCCTACGCGGCGACGGGCGTGACGGGGGCGGTCGACATGGCGTTCGACGAACTCGGACTCGCCGCATTCCAGCGCGCGGCCGAGCGGCGCGGCGGGCGTCTCCCGCTCCGCGTCGCGGCGCACTGGTTCGTCGAGAACACCGGTGACGAGGCGGCGAACCTCGCGCAGGTCGCGCGCGCCGTGGCGCTCGCCGAGACCGTGCGATCGCCGTGGCTGCGGATCGTCGGCATCAAGCTCGTGGTCGACGGCGTCATCGATGCGTGCACGGCCGCGATGCGGCATCCGTATTCCGACGAGTCCAATGCCGAGCCGATCTGGCCGCTCGCCGACATGACGCCCGTCGTCGCGGCAGCCGATGCCGCGGGCCTGCAGGTGGCCCTGCACGCGATCGGCGACCTCGCGAGCGACATCGCCCTCGACGCGCTCGAGCACGCGGCTGAGGTCAACGGCCCCCGCGCCCGCCGGCACCGCATCGAGCACCTCGAATACGCGGCTCCCGGCACGGCCGAGCGGATGGCGCGACTCGGCGTGACCGCATCGATGCAGCCGGTGCACGCCGACCCGGCGATCTTCGGCAACTGGGCCGCGATGCTCGGCGACGAGCGCGTCGACCGCGCCTTCGCGTGGCCCGAGTATGTCGGGGCCGGTGCGCTGCTCGCGTTCTCGACCGACGCGCCGACCGCGCCCCACGAGGCCCTCCCCAACGTGTACATCGCGGCGACGCGCAAGTCGGCGCTCGACGGGTCGTTCGCGCCGCGGCATCCGCAGTTCGCGCTGCCGCTCGAGCAGGTGCTCGGTCACGCGACGAGGGATGCCGCGGCCTCCGTCGGCGACGGCGCGACGCGCGGGCGGCTCGAGGCCGGCCTCGCCGCCGACTTCGCGATCGTCGACGTCGACCCGTTCACCGCGGGCGCCGAGTCGTTGCTCACCGCCCGCGTCGCGCGGACCGTCGTCGCCGGGGAGACCGTCCACGACACCGACGGGCTCTGACGTCATCCGGCCGGCGGGGGGTGCGCGGCGAGCCACTCGTTCGCGACGCGCTTGGTGACTTTCAGCAGCCAGGCGTCGATGACGACCTCGCGCAGCAGCGCCGGGTCGATCGCGTCGAGCCGCACGAGCACGGCCGGGTAGCCGTCGAAGTGCGGGATCGTGAAGAACGCGTCGGGGTAGGTCTCGAGCAGCGCCTGCTTCACCTGCTGCCCGTCGGTGCGCACCCCGATGACGTGGCCCGGCGGCCAGTCGCGACTCAGAGCCGCGAGCTGTTCGAGGTCGCGGCCGCTCGGTCCGCGCTGCCACGCGAACGCCCCGGCCGGCGTGCGCCAGCTCGCCCCGCCGCGGTGCCCGTCCACCTGCTCGATCACTCCGGGGAGGCCGAGCGCGACGGCGCGGACGTCATCGAGAGTCGCCATGCCTCCATCCTGGGACGGAACGTCGTCTCAGGCGAGTCCCGCGCCCTGTCGTCCGGTTCACAGGGGACGGTAGGGTACGTGGAACAGGTCTACCGAGACGCGTCCCCTCGCGCCTCGGACGGAGGGGACTGGCTACATGGCACGATCCGATCGCTCACGCCCACGTCTGCGCCGCTGGGTCGCCGGTCTCACCGCCACCCTGCTCGCGGCTACCGGAATGGTCGTGGCAGAAGCAGTCGATCCGCAGCCGGCGGCGGCCGCCTATCCGGAGTCGGTCAACCCCTTCGCGATCGCGGGCGGCTTCACGGTGTACGCACGGGAGGACGCGCTCCTGCAGAATCAGGAGACCGAGGGCAGCATCGCCGTCGGCGGCACCGCGACCGTCGCTCCCAGCGCGAGCCAGTACACGATCATCCACGTGTCCGCCGGCACCGGCGACTACGACCTCCCCACGGTCGACGGCGACCCGACCCGCTTCCTCGTCGGGGAGTACAGCACCGCGAGCACCGGCATCCTGGCCATCACGAGTGCCGGCACCAGTGAACCGTCGCTGCTCGGCGACCTCAAGATGGTGCAGCGCGACGGCGGATGGCAGGCGTTCGCCCGCGCCGACTGGCTCCGTCTGAACCAGAACCCGGCGAACCCGGATCAGACGCCGCTCATCGACGCGACGCATCAGCAGTACCCGGAGGATGCCGCGCCCCCGGCCGGCGCGACCGGCAACGGCAGCATCTACACCGCGAACACCTCGGCCACCGCCGTGGCCGACTATGTCGAGGGGAACCGCGATGCCTCGTGGGAAGAGGCCAGCAGCTGCTTCGACGACATCGCCGACCCCACCGCCGGCATCGGCTACCCGGTCGAGGTGGCCGAGGACGCGGGCAGCCGGGTCGTGCTGGCCCCCTTGAGCCCCGACCAGCCGAACATCGTCGACTACGCCGACATCGCCGGCACGGCGCTGATCCAGTTCTCGCCCGGCCCGACGCCGGGTGTGTCGAACCCGCTCGTCATCCGGGTGCCGGCCGGCACGACCGACGTCGTGGGCGCCCGCGCCGACCCGCAGGGCGTGCACTCGCCCTATATCGTGTGGGACCTGTCGCAGCTGACCGGCGACGTCACCGTGACCGCCGCGGAGGGCCGCATCGACGGCTCGATCTACGCGCCCGACGCCTCGGTCACCGTGAACGCCGCCCCGCTCGACGGTCAGGTGATCGGTCAGAACGTCATCCTGCAGGGCGGGGAGGTGCACTCCTTCCTCTTCTCGGGCGAGATCTCCTGCGCCGCCGACAGCGGCACGTTAGCCGTGCGCAAGGAGCTGTCGGGCATCGACGAGGCCGACCTTCCCGACGGCGCCACCTTCACCGTCAACTACCGCGCCGTCGATCCCGACGGCAACGCCTCCGTCGGGACTCTCGAGGTGCCGGCCGACGGCACCGCTGTCGCCGTCGACGATCAGTTCCCCATCGGCACCGTCGTGACCTTCGCCGAGGTCGAGCCCGAGAGCATCCCGGGCTGGGAGTGGGGCGAGGCGACCATCACCCCGAATCCGCTGACGATCGGCACCGGCACCGCCGATGTGCTCGTGACCAACACCGCAACGCAGCTCACCGGCACGTTCAGCATCGTGAAGCTGATCGACGACCTGTCGGGAGGCGCGCCCGGCCCCCCGTCACAGGCTTCGGTCCCGGTGGTGTGGACCGCGTGGTACGGCGGCGTGGAGATCGCCGAGGGCACGCTGAATGTGCCGTTCGACGGCACCCCTGTCGACGTCGAGCAACAGTTCCCGCTCGGCACCCGCATCGTCCTGACCGAGAACCTCGACGGCATCGAGCCCCCCGAAGGCTACGAGTGGAACGACGTCGGCTGGGACCCGGGCCGCACCTTCGTGATCGAGGAGACCGGCACCGTCGCCGTCGAACTCACGAACGCGGTGACCCCCGCGGAGGCCGAACGGACGATCACGATCGTCAAGGCCGTCACCGGCGCGGGCGCCGATCCGGCCTACGGCTACGCGGTGAGCTACAACACCGACCCTCCGGGCACGCGCACCACCATGGACGTGCCCCTCGGGGAGCCGCAGCTCATCGAGGACGTCGAGAGCGGCGCCGACACCCTCGAGCTGGCCGAACTCGTGCCGACCCTCAACGGCGACCCCACCGACCCCGCCGACTGGGTGCTCCCCGTCATCGACGTCACCGTCGACGACGTCACGACGCAGTACCTGCCGGACAACTTCGAGGGCGGCGGACCGCTCGACACGGCGATCGTCGACATCCCGCTGCCCGACACCGGAGACATCGCGATCACGGTGACGAACGCGTTGCGCGAAGGCACGTTCACGCTCTCGAAGGAGTTCGTCAACCTGCCCGCGGACGTTCCGGTCGACGCCCTCGAGTACACGGTCGAATGGACGGCGACTCTGCCCACCGGCGAGGTGGAGCAGGGCACCGTGCGCCTTCCCGGCGACGGCACGCCGGTCAGCCCGCTGGACGACACCGGCGCACCGCTCACCTTCCCGTACGGCACCGTCGTGACCTTCTCGGAGCATCCCGCCCCGGCGCTGCGCCACGTCTCGTGGCAGGGCACGTCGTTCGACCCGGCGCAGCTCGTGATCGGCGAAGGCGGCGAGGCCGTCGTGCACTCGACGCTCACCAACGACGCATCGCTCCTGCGGGGCACATTCCTGGTTCGCAAAGACCTCGCGGGCATCGACGCAGACCAGCTGCTCATCGACTCGTTCATGGTCGACTACGTGGCCCATCTGCCCGGCCAGATGCCGACGGCCGGACGATTCGTGCTCCCCGCCGATGGGACGCCCGCCGGCCCCGTGGACAGTGAGGGGCAGCCCATCCAGTTCCAGATCGGCACCGTGGTGACGCTGCTCGAGGAGGAGCCCGATCCCGCGGCTCTGCCGCCGGGCTACGAGTGGAGTGAGACGACGTGGAGTCCTTCGAACTTCGTGGAGATCGGCTTGGGCGAGACGCCCGTGCTGGAGGTCACGAATTCGGTCGTCGCGCTGACGCGTTTCGCCGTCACGAAGGTCGTCAACGGCGACGGCGCGTCGGCTCTGCCGGCAGGCGCCACCTTCCCGCTGGACTGGTGGCGGGACGGCGAGGCGCAGCCGCGCGTCGACCTCGAGCCGAACGTTCCCGTGTACTCGGAGTACTTCCCCGTCGGCACGATTCTCGAGGCGGCGGAGGGTGAGCTCCCGGTGATCCCCGGCGTGGACTGGGGCACAGCCTCGTGGACGGTCGACGGCGAGACGCTCACCCCCGAATCGAACGGGCGCGTCCTGCTGCCCATGTCGATCTCGCGGGATCCGCAGATCGCCGAGCTGACGCTGACCAACACCGCCGGCACGCGCCCGCTTCCGGCCACCGGCGGTGGCGGCGTGTCGCCGCTGGTGCCGCTCGGCGCCGTCGTGCTCATCGCGCTCGGCGGGCTGCTCGCGGCACGGCGCCCCCGACGCGTCTGATTCCGGATGCCGCGGCCGCCGCGCGTCGCCGGCCGCGGCATCCGTCCCCACGCTGTGAGCCGGTCGCGTCCTCAGGGAGTGTCGAGGAAGACGCCGACCCGGTCGCCGTCGCGCACGAACTGCAGGGCGCTGCCTTCGGGGAACTGCGAGCGCAGCTCCTCCGGCGTATTGCTGTCGACAGGCAACTCGATCGTCGCCGGGAAGTCGCCGACGCCGCAGCCCGAGTGCACGGCTCCGCTCATCGACCAGTTGCCGGTGTCGGCGTCCGCCGCCGGCAGTTCCTCGGTGGGCACGATCACGAAGCAGTCCGAACCGCCGGACGAGGTGAAGCCGTCGGCCGTCTCGAAGAGCGTCATGCCGTAGAACTCGAACGCCATCGAACTCGGCCCGGCGCCGAACCACCCCGGGGGAAGCTCGACCATGGGCACGGGCTCGAGGGTGGCGATCTGCTCGGCGCCGCTCGAGACGGAGACCGGGGCGACCCAGGTCAGCGCATAGGTCACCGCGGCCGCCAGCGCGGCGGCCGCGACGACCGACACCGCCCACGTGAGCCGCATCATCGGCGACATTCCCGCCGCGCGTCCCTCTCGGCCCCGGCGAACAACGGCCGATTCGAGCGCACCGAAGATGTCGGTCGAGGTCGACGTCTGGACCGCATCACTCTGCGCTTCGGGCTCCCAGGCTCGTTCCGCCTGTGATGGGGACGCGGGAGGCGCGGGCTGCGGGGGCGGCTTCCCGACGTCTGCGGCAGCGGCGGGCGGTTCCGCGCCCGGGGACCCGAGCGGCTTCCGGACGGCTTCCAGTTCGTGCAGGCGTCGCACGGCTGCGGGATCCTGGTGGATGTCGGCCGAGGGGCCGTACGCGCGTGCCCGGAGTGCGCGCAGTTCGTCGAGGGTGGCGGTGTCCATCACCTGCATAGTGGCATGCGCGGTACGTCACCGTCATCCGCCGAAGCGCGCGAATCGCGCAGGCGCGGAGGCGTCTCAGTCGTCTGCCGGCTGCTCGGGGCTCTCGGAGGCGGGCGGGAGCGGCGTCCGCGGCCGCCACACGACGATCTCGGTCGCCCGTCGCACACGCGTGCCGTGCCGAAGGGTCACGACGTTGCCGGTGGAGCCGGCGGCGAAGACGCGGGCGCCGGGACGTCGCTCGAGTTCGGCCCTCATGCGGTCCTCGAGGTCGCGCACCCGCTCGTGCAGCTGCTGCACGCGGTTCTCGAGCTCGAGGATGCGCACGATGGCGGGCAGCCCGATGCCGTCGGCGGACATGCGCGCGACTTCGCGCAGCTGCTCGACGTGCCGCAGCGAGTACCGGCGCGAACCGCCCTGGGTGCGGGCGGGCACGACCAGGCCCAGCCGGTCGTACTGACGGAGGGTCTGGGGGTGCATGCCCGACAGCTCGGCGGCGACGGCGATCGCGAAGATCGGGGCATCCGGGTCGATGTCGTGCGATTCAGCCATGTCGATCACCTCGCTTCCGCGGGCGCCAGAACAGGTGATCTCGCGAAGGGAGGAGGATTCCGCTGGAATCGTCCTGCGTTCGCCAGATCACCGGTTCTCGGCACATGACGTCAGCCCCGCGCCTTGGTCATGAGATCGGCGCGCGGGTTCTCCTTCGGCTCGAGGCTCTGGAAGCGCTCGAGCGCCTCGCGCGCGGCGTCGTCGAGGTGCGACGGCACAGCGACCTGCACCTCGGCGAGGAGGTCGCCGGTGCCCTTGCTCGTCTCGACCCCTCGGCCCTTGACGCGCAGCACGCGACCGGACGGCGTTCCGGGCGCGACGCGCAGCCGCACGGGGTCTCCCCCGAGCGTCGGCACCTCGATGGTCGCGCCCAGCGTGGCCTCGGTGAAGGTGACCGGCACCGTGACGCGCAGGTTGAGTCCGTCGCGGGTGAACACCGGGTGCGGACGCACCGCGACCTGCACCACGATGTCGCCGTTCTCGCCGCCGTCGGGCGAGGGCCGCCCGCGGCCGCGGAGCCGGATCTTCTGCCCGTCCGAGACGCCGGCGGGGATCTTCACCTTGAACGGCTTGCCGTCCTCGCCCTGCAGCGTGATGGTCTCGCCCTTGGTCGCGGTGACGAAGTCGATCGTCGTGCGGGCCGTGACATCGGCGCCCCGGGTGGGACCGCCGTAGCCGCGGAAGCCGCCCGTCGACTGCCCGAACCGGCCCGAGCCGAAGCCCGCGCCCTGCTGCTGGTTGAACATCGCGAAGATGTCTTCGAAGTCCTCGGCGTTCTGGTACCGGGCGCCGCGGCCCTGGTTGAACATCGAGAAGACGTCCTCGAATCCACCGGCGCCGCCCTGGCCGCCCGCGGTAAAGCGCGCGCCCGAGCCCATCGCGCGGATCTGGTCGTACTCCTTGCGCTGCTCCGCATCGGAGAGCACCGAGTACGCCTCGCTGACCTCCTTGAACTTCGCCTCGGCGGCGGCGTCACCCTGATTGGAGTCCGGGTGATACTTGCGGGCGAGCTTGCGGTACGTCTTCTTGAGGTCAGCCTCGCTGACGTCCTTCGAGACGCCGAGCACCGAGTAGAAGTCTTTGTCGAACCAGTCCTGACTGGCCATGGGTGCTCCTTCGGCTAGTCGGCAGGAACCGCGACGACGACCTTCGCCGGACGCAGCTCCACCGAGCCGAGGCGGTAGCCGATCTCGACGACCTCGAGGATCGTCGCGTCGGTCGCGCCGGGCGTCGGCACCTGGAAGATCGCCTCGTGATGCTGCGGATCGAACGCCTCACCGGCGGCGCCGTAGGTCGACAGGCCCATGCGCTCGGCGACACCGCGAAGCTTCACGGCGATCGCGGCGAACGGGGAGCCCTCTTCGAGGTCGCCGTGCTTGTCGGCCCGGTCGAGATCGTCGAGCACGGGCAGCAGGCCCTTGGCGACCGCGCCCTGCGCGCGCTCGATCTCGACCTCGCGCTGCTCCTCGGTGCGACGGCGATAGTTGGCGTACTCCGCCTGCAGCCGCTTGAGGTCGTTCAGCAGCGCCGACTCGAGGTCGGCCAGCACCGCGTCCTCCGCGGCGGCGTCGGCGTTCTGCGTCGAGCCGAGGATGTCGTCCACCGTCAGCTCGTCGCCCTCGTCCTGGGCCTCTCCGTCCTGCGGGACGGGGCCGGAGGCCTGCGCCTCCGACCCCTCCTCGGCAGGACGGACCTCTTCCTCGTCGCCGGCTCCCGAGCCGGCCGTGGGGTCGTGGTCCTTGTCTGCCATGGTTACTTCTTCTCTTCGTCTTCGTCGATGACCTCGGCGTCGACGACATCCTCGTCGGCGCTCGGGGCGCCCTGGGCGTCACCGGCCTCAGAACCTGCCGCGCCGTCCGGAGCCGCCTGCGCAGCCTGACCGGCGGCGTAGATCGCCTCGCCCAGCTTGCCCTGGCTCTGGTTGAGCTTGTCGAACGCCGTCTTCACGGCGTCGTCGTCGTCACCGGCGAGCGCGGTCTTGAGCGCGTCGACGTCGCCCTGGACCTCGGTCTTGACGTCTTCGGGAAGCTTGTCGTCGTTCTCCTTGATGAGCTTCTCGATCGAGTACGACAGGGTCTCGGCCTGGTTGCGCACCTCGGCGGCCTCACGGCGCTTCTTGTCCTCGGCGGCGTGCTCCTCGGCCTCGCGCACCATGCGCTCGATGTCGTCCTTCGGCAGCGACGAGCCGCCGGTGATCGTCATCGACTGCTCCTTGCCGGTGCCCTTGTCCTTGGCGGACACGTGGACGATGCCGTTGGCGTCGATGTCGAAGGTGACCTCGACCTGCGGGATGCCGCGCGGGGCCGGCGCGATGCCGGTCAGCTCGAACGTGCCCAGCGGCTTGTTGTCGCGGGTGAACTCGCGCTCGCCCTGGAAGACCTGGATCGCGACCGACGGCTGGTTGTCGTCGGCGGTCGTGAAGGTCTCGCTGCGCTTGGTCGGGATGGCGGTGTTGCGCTCGATGAGCTTCGTCATGATGCCGCCCTTGGTCTCGATGCCGAGGCTGAGGGGGGTGACGTCGATGAGGAGGACGTCCTTGCGCTCGCCCTTGAGGACGCCGGCCTGTAGGGCAGCGCCCACGGCGACGACCTCGTCCGGGTTGACGCCCTTGTTGGGCTCCTTGCCGGCCTCGCGCTGGACGAGCTCCGACACCGCGGGCATGCGGGTCGAGCCGCCGACGAGCACGACGTGGTCGATGTCGGCGACCTTGATGCCGGCCTCGCGGATCACGTCTTCGAACGGCTTCTTGGTGCGGTCGAGCAGGTCCTTGGTGAGGTCCTCGAACTTGGCGCGCGTGATCGTCTCGCTCAGCGACACGGGGCCCGAGTCGGTCAGCGACAGGTAGGGCAGGTTGACGCTCGTCGAGGTGGACGACGAGAGCTCCTTCTTCGCCTGCTCCGCGGCCTCCTTGAGGCGCTGCAGCGCGATCTTGTCGCCCGAGACGTCGACACCGGTGGTGTCCTTGAACTGCTTGATGAAGTAGTCGACGAGGCGCTGGTCCCAGTCGTCACCGCCGAGGCGGTTGTCACCGGCCGTCGAGCGCACCTGGATCGTCGAGAAGTCGTCGTCCTTGCCCACCTCGAGCAGCGAGACGTCGAACGTGCCGCCACCCAGGTCGAAGACGAGGATGAGCTCGTCCTCCTTGCCCTTGTCGAGGCCGTACGCGAGAGCGGCGGCGGTGGGCTCGTTGATGATGCGCAGCACGTTGAGGCCCGCGATCTCGCCGGCCTCCTTGGTGGCCTGGCGCTCGGCGTCGTTGAAGTACGCGGGGACGGTGATGACGGCATCCGTCACGGTGTCACCGAGGTACTGCTCGGCGTCGCGCTTCAGCTTCTGGAGGATGCGTGCCGAGATCTCCTGCGGCGTCCACTTCTTGCCGTCGACCTCGAACGTCCAGTCGGTGCCCATGTGGCGCTTGACCGACGAGACGGTGCGGTCGACGTTGGTGACGGCCTGGCGCTTGGCGGTCTCGCCGACGAGCACCTCGCCGTCCTTGGTGAATGCGACGACCGACGGGGTCGTGCGGAAGCCCTCGGCGTTCGCGATGACCTTGGGCTCGCCGCCCTCGAGGACGCTCACGACCGAGTTGGTCGTACCGAGGTCGATTCCAACAGCACGTGCCATGTGTATCTCTCCTTCATATGGACGCAGAACGGATGCCGGCGCCCGGGGTTGATGGGAAGTCTGCTCGCGGCTCCACCTGAGGTTGAGTCGCGATGGCTCAACCATACGCCCGGGGCGCGGCATCCGTCAAATCAAAGTTGATATGGTTCGACTCAACTTGACATCAGGATGCCGCAGCTCCGCGTGCAGCGGCACGCCCGGCCTGCACCCTGCCCGTCCAGGCCGCGAACCAGGCGGCTTCGGGCAGTCGCGCCAACAGGGGCCCGGCGATCATGGTGATCAGGACGTACGCGGTGGCCAGAGCCGCGAGCGATCGGTCGACCCCGGCGCCGACCGCCAGCCCTGCGATGACGATCGAGAACTCGCCCCGCGGGGTCAGGGCGAAGCCGGCACGCCACCGGCCGGCCTCGGCGATACCGGCAGACCGTGCTGCCAGGTAACCCGTGATCACCTTGGCCGCCATCGTGACGACCGCGAGGACCACGGCGGGAACGATCATCAGCACGAGGTCGGCCGGGTCGGTCGACAGCCCGAAGAAGAGGAAGAACACCGACGCGAACAGGTCGCGGAGCGGGGTGAGCAGGCGATGCGCGTGAGCGGCGACCGGTCCCGAGATCGCGATGCCCACCATGAAGGCGCCCACCGCCGCCGAGATGCTCGCCTGCGCGGCCAGCCCCGACACCACCAGGGTGAGGCCCAGCACCGAGAGCAGCAGCACCTCGCCGTTGCGCGACCACACCAGCCTCGAGACGAGATGGCCGTGCCGCAGCGCCACGTACAGGATGAGCACGACCGCAGCCAGCGCGAGGACGACCGTCACGATCGCGGCGCCGGGATCGAGCCCGATCAGCACGGCGGTGAGGATCGGCAGGTAGAACGCCATCGCGAGATCTTCGATCACCAGGATCGACAGCACCACCGGCGTCTCGCGGTTGGCCAGGCGCCCGAGGTCCTGCAGCATCTTGGCCACGACCCCGGACGACGAGACCCAGGTGATGCCGGCGAGCGCGAGCGCGGCGACCGGGCCCCAGCCCAGGACGAGAGCGGCGAGCGCGCCCGGTGCGGCGCCCAGCACCACGTCGAGGAGGCCCGCACTCCGCGACCGGCGCAGGCTGCCGACGAGCTCGTCGGCGGTGTACTCGAGCCCGAGCATGAGCAGCAGCAGGATGACGCCGATCTCGGCGCCGACCTCGATGAACTCCTCCCCCGAACGGAACGGCAGCAGTCCGCCCTCGCCGAACGCCAGCCCCGCCAGCAGGATCAGGGGGATCGGGGTGATGCCCAGCCTTCCGGCCAGGCGCCCGATGAGGGCGATACCCAGCAGCAGCGCGCCGATCTCGATGAGAACGAGCGCGCCGTCGTCCACGTCAGACCCCGTCGACGATGCGCGCCAGGTGCTCGAGCCCTTCGCTCGTCCCGACCACGATGAGGGTGTCGCCCACCCTCAGCATGTCGGCCGGACCGGGTGCCGGCAGCACGCCGCCCGCACGGACGATCGCCACGATCGAGCAGCGGGTGAGCGTGCGGGCCCGCGTGTCGCCGAGCGGTCGCCCGACATACGGGCTGTCGGCGCGCAACGTGATCTTGCCGGTCGACAGGCCGTCGATCTGCTCACGGAGCCCTGCCAGCTGGGTCAGGATGACCGAGCCGCCGAGCACCTCCGACAGCGCGGTGGCCTCTTCATCGGTGAGAGCGACGGTCTGCGCGGTGCGATCCGGGTCGCCCGCGTCGGCGACCGCGAGCTCGCGACCGCCGTCGCGAAACGTGATGATCGACAGCCGCCGCCCGGCGGCGGTCTCGAGATCGTGCCGGATGCCGATCCCGGGCAGTTCCGCGCGGTCCACGTGTACGGACATGCCCCCATCTTGGCACCGCTGCCGCGCGCGGGTCAGGGCCTGTCCTGCGTACTCCTTCGCCCGACCGATCGGGCAGCGCCCGTCATCCGAGCATCGTCCCCTCCGCGGCCGCATTCGCCACCGGGTCGGGCAGGCGCCGCATGCGGAACGCGTTCAGTGCGCCCAGCAGCGCGGCGAGGATCGGGATCAGCAGCGCGACCTGCAGCGCGATGTGGCGGGCCTCGGTGTTGATGCGGACGACCTCGTCGGCGGTCGCCGCGGGCTCGTCCTCGAGCAGCTCCTCGAGGCCGGTGTTCGACATCAGCTGCGCGTCCTCTTCGAGAACGGTCGAGACCTGCTGCTGCTCCTCCGGCGTGAGCACGGTGCTCGCATCGGAGAGCGCGGTGAACGACGTGGCGAGGGTGGCGAGCATGATGGCGCCGGCGAACGCGAGGCCGAACGAGAGCCCGAACGATCCTGCCGCGGAGTTGACCCCGGCCGCCTCGCTGACCCGCTCGTCGGAGATGGGCGACAGGGTGTAGTTGTTGAGCTGCGAGACGAGCAGGCCCAGCCCCGACCCGGTGATGACGAGCGGCACCGCGAGGAACCACCCCGAGTCGGCGATCGGCACGAGCGGGACGATCGCGACGAGCCCCACGAGGGCGAGCGAGAACCCGATGAGGATCAGGTTCGCCGGGCGCCCCTTGCCGCGGCGGCCGGCCCAGATCGCCACCGCGAACATGCTCAGCGACAGCGGCGCGATCGACAGGCCCGCCTGCAGCGCGTTGTACTCGAGCACCATCTGCAAGTAGAGCGGCAGCACGATCATCGTGCCGCCGAGCGCGATCTGCTGAAGGAGCTGCCCGCTCACCCCGGTGCGGAACGGCTTCGACGAGAAGAGCGCGGGGTCGAGCAGCACCGGCTTGCCCCGCTTCTTGCGGGCGTTGAGCCACCACGCGAGCCCCCCGAGGGCGACGATGCCGAGGCCGATGAGGAGTCCGACATAGCCGCCGCCCTCCTGCCAGACGAGGATCCCGAGCACGACGCCGCCCATGCCGACGACCGACAGTCCGGCGCCGACGAGGTCGATGGAGCGGTCTCCGTGGTACTTCACGTCTTTCACGAGACCGAGGCCGAGGAGCACGACGGCGATGATGACGGCCTCGAGCGCGAACGCGACCCGATACGACCAGAACGTCGTGATGAACCCGCCGAGCAGCGGGCCGACCGCCGCGGCGATCGCGGCGGATGCGCCCACGAGCGCGTAGACGCGCTTCTGGTGCTCCCCGACGAAGTTGCCGTGGATGAGCGACTGCATCGACGGCAGCAGGAGGGAGGCGCCGATCCCGCCGATCACCGCCCAGAAGATGATGACGCTCGTGAGGCTCTGCGCGAAGGTCATCGCCACCGCGCCGACGGCGTAGCCGAGGAGACCCAGGGTGTAGGCGAGCTTGCGTCCGATGAGGTCGCCGGTCTTGCCGCCGAGCAGGATGAAGGCGGCCGACACCAGGGCTTCGAGCGCGATCGCGCCCTGCACGCCGCTCGCGGTCGTGTCGAGCTCGGTCACCACCGCCGAGATCGAGACGTTCATGATCGACGTGTCCACCACGAGCACGAACATCGCCATGGCGAGCAGGATGGCGAGGCGGCCGTTGAAGGCCGGCGCCGGCGTGGATTCGCGAGTCATGGACGAAGCAAACCATCCGGCCCCCCTCGAGCGCTACGGCGAGACGAACATACGACTGCCACCACGCCGTTACGGAACCGATGTCGGGAGCGGCGCGGCGCCGGAGTAGCCTGGCGTGGCGCCGCGATGCGGCGGCGCTGCCGGTGCCACCCGCCGTTCACCGAAGGGCCATACCTTGCCGACCATGGGCAACGAGCACGAACCCCCCGCGTCCCGTCCCGGCGAGCCCCAGCAATCACCGACGCCTCCCGCTCCGCCGGCGACCGCCACCACGGGCGCCATCGCGGCGATGGGCCTCGACCTTCAGGAGGGCGCCCATATCCCGCGCAGGCGGGTGATCTCCTGGGCACTGTGGGACTGGGCCACGCAGCCGTTCAACACGGTGCTGCTGACGTTCGTGTGGGTGCCGAGCTTCCTCGTCTCGCCGTTCTTCCTCGACCCGGCGATCGCGGCGAGCGGCGTCATCGACGGCGACACGATCGACTGCGACACCGCGGCGAACACGGCTACCGAGTACTGCCGGGCGCTCGGCACGCTCGACAGCAACCTCGGCTGGGGCATCACGGCGGCAGGCGTGCTCATCGCGCTCCTCGCGCCGGTGCTCGGCCAGCGCGCCGACGCGGCCGGCCGCAAAAAGCTGATGCTCGGCATCTTCACCGCCCTGCTCATCCTGTGCCAGCTCGCGATGGCCTTCGTGGGCGGCGTGCCCACGCAGTTCTGGTTCGGCGTCGCGATGATCGCCGTCGGCAGCATCGTCGGCGAGATCGCCGGCGCGAATTACAACGCACTGCTCGTGTCGGTGTCGACGCCCAGGACCGTCGGCAAGGTGTCAGGTCTCGGGTGGGGCTTCGGGTACCTCGGCGGCATCATCGCCCTCGCCATCGTCGTGGGGCTCATCCTCGGCGGGGTCCTCGACGGCACGCAACCGCTGACCTTCCAGCTCATCGCCGCGGGAGCGACGGTGTGGACGCTGCTCTTCGTGATCCCGATCTTCCTCAACGTGCCCGAGCCTCCCCCGGCGCCCGATGCCCGCCGCGTCGGCTTCTTCCGCGGGTACGTCGAGCTGGCGCGATCGATTGCGCGCCTGTGGCGCGATACGCGCCCCACCTTCTGGTTCCTGCTCGCGTCGGCCGTGTACCGCGACGGGCTGGCAGCCGTCTTCACGTTCGGCTCGGTGATCGCGGGGCGGGTGTTCGGGTTCGGCTTCACGGATCTCGTCGTCTTCGGCATCGTGCTGAACCTCGTCGCCGGCGTCTCGACGATCTTCGCCGGCCGTCTCGACGACCGCTTCGGCCCGAAGCCGGTCATCCTCGTCGCCATCGGCGTCCTGGTGCTGTGCTGCCTCACGGTGTTCTTCGGTGCGGGAGCGGGCAAGGGCCTGTTCTGGGTCGTCGGCATCGTGCTCGCCGCGTTCGTCGGCCCCGCGCAGGCCGCGTCGCGCTCGTTCCTCGCACGGGTCACGCCGGCGGGGCACGAGGGTGAGATCTTCGGCCTCTACGCGACCACGGGGCGCGCGGCGAGCTGGATGGCGCCGCTGCTGTGGGGCGTCTTCATCGCGACCGCCGCGCACCAGACGCTGTACGGCATTCTGGGGATCGCTCTCGTCCTCGCGGTCGGCTTCGTCCTGCTGCTGTTCGTCAAGGCTCCGCGGCGCGTCGCGCAGAGCTGAGTCGCGCAGAGCTGAGAGGCGGACCGCAGGGCCCCGCGGCATCCGATAATCTCGCATTCGGTGAGAGATCACCGGTGCGACTGGGGGGCCGTCGCGCTCCCCCGCGCCGCAGCCGAATCCCGAGAGGCACCGTGATCCCGCCGACCCAGCGACGACTCGCCGAGCGTCGGCGCGTGGCACGCCATCGCCGCGCCCTCGGCTATTGGGGCGTGCTGATCGCGATGTTCCTCTCACTGTGGATCGGCACCACCGTCGTTCCCCCCGCGTGGCTGCACACCCCCGCGCTCTTCGGCCACCTGGCTTCGGTGATCGCCGGCCTCGGCGCCGCTGTGCTCCTCGAGCTCAGTGGACTGCTCTGGATGCTGCGGCGCGCGGCGCTCGACGACCTCCGCCGCGTCGAGGGCCTGGTGAGCACGCTCGCGTGGCTCGGCATCGCCGGGCTGCTCGCGACGGGTGCGTTCCTGCAGCCCGACCTCGGGCAGCCGCTGACCGCGATCAAGATGGTCGCGGTGCTCATCGCCGCCATGAACGGGGTCGGGATGACGCGACTGACCGACGAGTTGGCGCGGCTTCCGGGCGGCGTGCGGTTCTCGGCCTTGCCCCGTCGATTGCAGGCATGGTGCGTCTGGAGTGCGGTCGTCTCGCAGTCGGCATGGTGGACCGCGGTGCTGATCGGGATGCTGAGCACCGCTTCACGGTGATCTCTCGGCATCCTCGCCCTCGCCTCGCAACGTCGGTCAGGTTAGGCTCTAGCCTTACCGGACTACCCGGCCGGTGACCCCCCGCCCGGCCTCACGGCCGCATCGACCTCGAGGATGCCCATGCGCGATCAGACGCGCGGCGACGAGGACGCGCCCGGACCCCGCCGCGGCCAGTCCTTTCAGCCGGAGACCGCTGCAGTGCCTGCGGCATCGCCCCCCGCTCTCTCTCCCACCCTCTCGTCCACCGCATCGTCCGCGGCGCCTGCCAAGCCGGCCGCGCCCTCGGCGATCGACGAACGCCGTGAACGCCGGCGCAAGCGCCGGCGCCGGATGGTGATGTGGACCACCGTCGTCGGCATCGTGGTGCTGGTCGGATCGATCAGCACCGTGTCGTACGCGATCGTGTCGAATCTCGCCGAACCGGAGCCGGCCGCGGAAGAGCCGGCGGCCGCACCCCCCGCGGTCGTCGAGGCGATCGAGTTCCCGCAGGACGAACCGGCCGCTGCCGCCGGAGCCCAGCCGTGCGCGACGGTGAGCGTGCTCTCGTCGTTCGAGAACGCCGAGATGGTGGAGAGCCTCGCCGCCGCCTACAACAGCCAGCCGCGCAACGTCGCGGGCTCGTGCGTCACGGTGACGACCGCGAAGGAGAAGTCCGGGCTCGCCGCCGCGGTGGTGGCGACAGGGTTCCCCAACCTGGGCGCCGAGCAGAAGCCGACCGTCTGGCTGCCCGACTCCTCCACCTGGGTCGACGTCGCCCAGTCCCAGGGAGCCACGAACCTGCGCGCCGACGGCACGAGCGTCGCGATCTCGGACGTCGTGATCGCAATGCCCGAGACCCTCGCCGAGGCGATCGGATGGGATGCCGCGGCGCCCACCTGGAACGACATCTTCCAGGCGGCGGGCGACCCCGACCTCTGGAGCGGTCTCGGACACCCGGAGTGGGGCGCGTTCAAGCTCGGCAAGACCAGCCCCCTGATGGCGACCTCGGGCGAGGCCGCCATGTACGCGTCGTACGGCACCGCGGCGGGGTCGCTCGCCGACCTCACCGCGGCGCAGGTGCAGGACCCCACCGTGCAGGCCGAGGTGCACGAGAACGAGACGGCGACCAGCCACTACATGGCCACGCCCGAGCACTTCCTCTGGCACGCGCGCCAGGCCGAGGCATCCGGTTCCACCGCCGACTTCCTCTCGGCGGTCATCGTCGACGAGAAGTCGGTGTGGGATTACAACCGCGGCATCACCAGCCGTGACGGCATCACCCGCACCCAGGGCGAACCGCCGTCGGAACAGCTCGTGCCGATCTACCCGACCGACGGGTACTACTCGGCCGACAACCCCGTGATGCGACTCACGGGCGAGTGGATCGACCCCGTCGAGGCGGAGGCCGCGGCGGACTTCATCCGCTTCACGCACACCGCGCAGGGCCAGTCGGCCGTGCGCGCCGCCGGCTACCGCGACCTCAACCGCGCCCTCGACGAGGGCGTCGCGGATGTCGGCCAGCTCGACGCCGCCCAGCAGGGCACGCTGGCGTTCCCTGCCGCCGATGTCGTGACGGCCGTGCAGGCGTCGTTCCCGGAGGTGCGCAAGCGCGCGAACGTGCTGTTCCTGCTCGACGTCTCGGGGTCGATGGACGAGCCCATTCCCGCGGGCGACACCAAGCTCACGCAGGCTCGCAAGGCGATCGAAGCGGCGCTCGGGCACTTCACCACGGGCGATGACGTCGGTCTCGCGGCCTTCGCGCAGGGTCCGGACGGCGCGATGCTGCCCGGTCTCGTGGCGCCGGTCTCCGACATCGGCGGGTCGCGCGATACGTTCCTCGGTGCACTCGGCGGGCTCACGTCGATGGGAGACACGCCGCTGTACCAGGCGGTCGACACGTTCGCCGCGCAGCAGGCGGCGTCGTGGACGAGCGACCACATCAACGCGATCGTGCTGCTCAGCGACGGTGAGAACGACACCCCGAACGCCCCGACCATCGGCGCCGACCAGATGCTCGCGAACCTGAAGGACATGCACCACGCGACACCGGTGCTCATCTTCACGCTCGCCTACGGGGCCGACGCCGACGTGGCGACCCTGCAGTCGATCTCGAGCGCCACGGGCGCCCACTACTACGACGCGACCGACCCGTCCAAGCTCCAGGCCGTGCTCGGCGACCTCGTGACGAGCTTCTGAGCGCGGCGACCTGGTCCGCGGCTAGGACGCCCCGGGCCAGGAGTCGGCGAGTTTCGTCAGCAGTCGCGCAAGCTCCGCGCGCTCGTCGTCGGTGAAGGCGGCGAGCGCCGCGTCCATCGCCTCGCGCCGCTCGCCCCGGAAGCCGCGCACGAGCCGGGTTCCGGCATCCGTCAGCGCCACGCGCGTGCGGCGGGCATCGCCGGGGTCGGCCTCGCGCCGCACCAGCCCCAGCTCGACCGCCTGCTGCACGAGCCGCGACGCGCGGGGCTGATCCACGCCCACCGCGTCGGCGATCTCGCCGACCGACAGCGGATGGGATGCCGCGGCCAGCGCCTCGAGCAGTCTGAGTCGTGCCGGTCCTCCGATGCGTCCGGCGCCGCCCCACGGCGGCCCGCCGAACCCGGGAGGCCCGCCGAACCCCGGAACGGTCGCACCCCGGCCCCAGGGCCCGCCGCGGCCGCCGCGACCCGCGAAGCCGCGGATCGGCTCGTCGCCATGCGCCTGATCCGGGCCGTGGCCCGCGTGCTCGCCGTCGTCGTGCCCGCCGTCGTGGCCGTGGCCGCCGCCGTGACCGTGAGGCCCTGCGTGCCCATGGCTGTGCGGGCCTGAGCCGTGGGGCCCGGAGCCGTCCGCCCACGGCGGGCGGGGCATCCGCCGTCCGCGCAGGCGCGCGAGCGCGGCGGCGATGGCGTCGGCGGGGTCGGCGGGAGTGGACGGCATGCGTCCAACTTACATGCGACTTGACATGTATTCGAATTACATGTCACACTGCATGCACATGCACTTCGACATGTAATCCGGCGGCCCCTCGTGCGGCCCCTCCGTAAAGGACTTCCCATGAACGACATCACTGACAACCCCGAGAACGACAACGAATCCGAGACTCCCCTGCCCACCGACCGGCGTCCGCTGGGCTACTGGCTGCGCGCGGTCGACGGGCTGCTGACGCGCGAGTTCGCGACGGCGCTCGACGCCGAAGGCGTCAGCCGACGCGACTGGATGCTGCTGAACCTGGTCTCCGGCGACATCGACGCTCCGGAGCTGCGTGAGCGCCTCGCCCGCAAGGGCAAGCGCCTGCGTGGCCTCGAAGAGCGCGGCTGGGTCGAGGAGCACGGCGACGGCACGTGGAGTCTGACCGACCTCGGCCGCTCCGAGAAGGACCGCATCGGCGTCATCGTCGACGGCATCCGCTCGCGCGTGGTCGACGCGGTCGGCGACGCCGAGGCGTACGCGGCGCTGACGAGCTCACTCGAGGCGATCGCCCGCGAATTCGGCTGGGACGAGAACACCACCGGCCGCGAGCGCGGCTTCGGCGGGTTCGGCGGATTCGGCCGGCGCGGCTTCCCGGGCTCCGGCCCGCAGTTCCGCGGCCACGGCTTCGGCCCGGGCTGGCGCCAGGGCTTCGCCGGGGGGCCGCGGCCGTTCGAGCCCGACATCCACGAGGGCTACGGCCACAACCGCCACCGCGGCTTCGCGCCCGGGCGCCCCGGCCACCCGGCCGAGCGCTTCGACGAGCCGATGCGCGGCTACGGCGATGAAGGATGCCACGGCCACCACCCGCACGCCGGCCATGGCCACCATGACCACGAGGCCGACCACGGCTACCACGGTCACCACGGCCACCACGGCGAGCGCGGCCACGGCCGCGGTGGCCGAGGTGCGCAGCAGGCGTACGAGCGCGGCTTCGACGCCGGCTTCGCACGAGGCCGGGAGGCCGGCGCCGCCTGAGCCCCGCCATCCTCACTCCCGGAAGGGTGGACTCCCGCGTCTTGCACGTGCGGGAATCCGCCCTTTCGCCGTTCCGGGGCACGGGGAGGGGACGGGCGGCGAGGAAGTGGCGCGATACACGCGCGTCACACCGGCGAGGCAAGATGGGCAGGTGACCACCGCGCCCGCGCTCCTCGCCATCTCGCACGGCACATCGTCGCCCGCGGGGCAGGCGGCGGTGGCCGCCCTCGTGGACGCCGTCGCACGCCGCCTTCCCGCCGTCACGGTGCGCCTCGGGCATGTGGACGTGCAGCAGCCGGATGTCGCGGCATCCCTCTATGCGATCCCCGAGGGCACGCCCGTCGTCATCGTGCCGCTGCTGCTGTCGGCCGGGTACCACGTGCGCGTCGACCTGCGGCAGCAGACCGCAGGCCGCGACGGCGTGGTGATCGCACCCGCGCTCGGCCCCGACCCTCGGCTGGTCGATGTGCTCCTGGCGCGCCTGACGCCGCTCGCCCCGGCAGCGCACGACGAGATCGTGCTCGCGGTGGCCGGATCCAGCGACGACCGCGCGAACGAGGACTGCCGCGAGATCGGACGGATGCTGGCCGCCCGGCTCGGCCGCGATGTGCGCGTCGGCTTCCTCGCCGCGGCCGACCCGCGCCTCGACGTCGCCGTGGCGGAGGCCGTCGGCTCAGCAGCAGCGCGCACGGTGGTCGCGAACTACCTCCTCGCCCCGGGCTACTTCCACGACCTCGCCGTGCGGATGGCCGCCGGTGCCCCCGTGGGGCCGCCGCTGCTGGGTGACGACGAGCCACCGGCATCCCTGGTGGAGATCGTGGTGGACCGCTATCGGCACGCTGCGGGCTTGTCGGACTGAGTCCACAATCGGTCCACCCGCAACTGTGTGACGCCCCGTTACGCCGGTTAACGCCCGTTGACATTCGGATAGGCCCTCAGCCGGGTCGCTTCTAGCCTCACGGAAGGACCTCGTCAGGGTCCGCCCGGGGACGCCCGGGAACACCCGGAGGCCATCGTGACCATCAGCGAAACCGAAGCGCGCGCTGCGGCGGACCGCCCGCGCGCCGCCGTGCGCCCGCCGCGCGCGTCGTCGAAGCCGAACGGCCAGTGGAAGATCGACGGCACCGAGCCGCTCAACGGCAACGAGGAGTGGAAGCAGGTCGACAACGGCCTGAGCGTGCGCGAGCGCATCGAGCAGACCTACTCCAAAGGCGGGTTCGCCTCGATCGACCCGACCGACCTGCACGGCCGCTTCCGCGTGTGGGGGCTCTACACCCAGCGCAAGCCCGGCATCGACGGCGGCCGCACCGCCACTCTGACGGCCGAAGAGCTCGAGGACGAGTACTTCATGCTGCGCGTCCGCATCGACGGCGGCCAGCTCACCACCGAGCAGCTGCGCGTGATCGCCGGCATCTCCACCGAGTTCGGACGCGACAGCGCCGACATCACCGACCGGCAGAACATCCAGCTGCATTGGATCCGCGTCGAGGACGTGCCCGAGATCTGGCGCCGCCTCGAAGCCGTCGGACTCGGCACCACAGAGGCGTGCGGCGACGTGCCGCGCGTGGTGCTCGGCTCGCCGGTCGCGGGGATCGCGGCGGACGAGCTCATCGATCCGACGGCGCAGATCGACGAGATCACGTCGCGCTTCATCGGCGACGAGTCGCTCGCGAATCTGCCCCGCAAGTTCAAGACCGCCCTCACCGGCCACCCCAGCCAGGATGTCGTGCACGAGATCAACGACGTCGCGTTCGTCGCCCTGGAGCATCCTGACCTCGGCATCGGCTACGACCTCTGGGTCGGCGGCGGCCTGTCGACGACCCCGCGTCTCGGCGAGCGCCTGGGTGCGTTCGTGCGGCCGGATCAGGTGGCGGATGCCTGGCACGGCGTCGCACAGATCTTCCGCGACTACGGCTACCGGCGCCTGCGCAACAAGGCGCGCCTGAAGTTCCTGCTCGCCGAGTGGGGCGCCGAGAAGTTCCGGCAGGTGCTGCAGGACGAGTACCTGGGCTATGCCCTGCCCGACGGCCCCGCCGCCCCCAAGCCGCTCACCCCCGGCGACCACGTCGGCGTGCACGAGCAGAAGGACGGCCGCTTCTACATCGGCGTCACCCCGATCGTCGGCCGCGTCTCGGGCCCGACCCTCGCGAGGCTCGCCGACGTCATCGAGGCGCACGGATCCACCCGCCTGCGCACCACGCCGCACCAGAAGCTCGTCATCCTCGACGTCCCCGCCGAGAACGTCGAGCCGCTCATCGCGGAGCTCGACGCCCTCGGGCTGCAGGCGCGTCCGAGTCTGATCCGCCGCGGCACCATCGCGTGCACGGGCATCGAGTACTGCAAGCTCGCGATCGTCGAGACGAAGGTCAACGCGACGGCGGCCGTGCTCGACCTCGAGGAGCGTCTCAACGGCTTCGAACTGCCGCATCCGATCTCCCTCCACGTCAACGGATGCCCCAACTCGTGCGCGCGCATCCAGACGGCCGACATCGGGCTCAAGGGCCAGCTCGTCACCATCGACGGCGAGCAGGTGCCGGGCTATCAGGTGCACCTGGGCGGCGGCCTCGCCTCGCAGGACCGCGACGAGCCGGGCCTCGGCCGCACCGTGCGCGGGCTGAAGGTGGCCGCCGACGGCATCGCCGACTACGTCGAGCGCGTCGTCACGCGCTTCCTCGCCGACCGCGAGGCCGACGAGACGTTCGCCGAGTGGGCCCACCGCGCCGAAGAGGAGGCGCTCCAGTGACCGTCTCCGCAACGCGTTTCGTCTCGCTTCGCTCGCTCAACGACCGGGTTCCGGTCGTTGAGCGAGGGAGCGCCAGCGACCGAGACGAAACGCCCCGGATCAACGAGGAGGCTCAGGCATGACCGTCTCGCTCGCACCCCGCGTCGCCGTCAAGCGCACGGCCGAAGAGCTGAAGGCCCTCGCCGAGCAGGGCAACCTCGAGCTCGGCAGCCTGACCGACCACGAGGCATCCGCTGCCGAGGTCGTCGCGTGGGTCGCGCGCAATTTCGGGACGGATGCCGCAGCCGTCGCCTGCTCGATGGCCGACGCCGCACTCCCCCACCTCGTGGCCGAGCAGCTGCCCGGCGTCGACGTGCTGTTCCTCGACACCGGCTACCACTTCACCGAGACGTACGCGACGCGCGACGAGGTGCAGCGCGCGCTCGACGTGCGGATCGTCGACATCACCCCGTCTCAGACGGTGGCCGAGCAGGACGCGGAGTTCGGCGCGCAGCTCTTCGCGCGCGACCCGGGCCTTTGCTGCGCGCGCCGCAAGGTGGCGCCGCTGCAGGACGCGCTCGGCGGCTACGAGGTGTGGTTCACCGGCGTCCGCCGCGACGAGGCGCCGACGCGCACGAACACGCCCCTGGTGACGTGGGACGAGCGCAACGGGCTCGTCAAGGTGAACCCGGTCGCGGCGTGGAGCTTCGACGACGTCCTCGCCTACGCGACGGCCCACAAGGCGCCGGTGAACCTGCTCGTCGGGTTCGGCTACCCGTCGATCGGCTGCGAGCCGTGCACGAAGCCGGTCGCCGCCGGCGAAGACCCCCGTTCCGGCCGATGGGCCGGACTCTCGAAGACCGAATGCGGGCTCCACGAATGACTCTCGATACAGCTCAGGGCGTTTCGTCTCGCTTCGCTCGCTCAACGACCGAAAGCCACCGGTCGTTGAGCGAGCGAGGAACGAGCGAGACGAAACGCGCCGACGGACTCAGCACCCTCGACCTGCTCGAGGCCGAGGCGATCCACGTCATCCGCGAGGTCGTCGCCGAGTTCGAGCGGCCCGTGCTGCTCTTCTCCGGCGGCAAGGACTCGGTCGTCGTGCTGCACCTCGCCACCAAGGCCTTCGCGCCCGGCCGCGTGCCGTTCCCCGTGCTGCACGTCGACACCGGGCACAACTTCCCCGAGGTGCTGGCCTTCCGCGACGAGACCGTGGCGCGGCTCGGCATCCGCCTGGAGGTCGCCCGCGTGCAGGACTACATCGACGACGGCCGCCTGCAGGAGCGCGCCGACGGCACCCGCAACCCGCTGCAGACGGTGCCGCTCCTCGACGCCATCGCCGCCGGCCGCCACGACGCCGTGTTCGGCGGCGCCCGCCGCGACGAGGACAAGGCCCGGGCCAAGGAGCGCATCATCTCGCTGCGCGACGAGTTCGGTCAGTGGGATCCGCGCAATCAGCGCCCGGAGCTGTGGAGTCTTTACAACGGCCGCCACACGCCGGGCCAGCACGTGCGGGCGTTCCCGATCTCGAACTGGACCGAGCTGGACGTCTGGCGCTACATCGAGCGCGAGGGCGTCGCGCTGCCGCCGCTGTACTTCGCGCACGAGCGCGACGTCTACGCCCGCGACGGCATGTGGCGCCCCGTCGGCGAATTCTCGCCGCCGCGCGAGAACGAGACCGTCGAGCGCCGCACGGTGCGCTACCGCACCGTCGGCGACATGAGCTGCACCGGAGCGGTGGAATCGGATGCCGCGGACCTCGCCGCGATCGTCGCCGAGGTCGCCGTCTCCACCCTCACCGAGCGCGGCGCGACCCGCGCCGACGACCGCCTCAGCGAGGCGGCCATGGAGGACCGCAAGAAGGACGGGTACTTCTAAATGTCTCTCGATACTCAGAGCGTTTCGTCTCGCTTCGCTCGCTCAACGACCGAAAACCCTCCGGTCGTCGAGCGAGGAGCGCAGCGACGAGACGAGACGCGCGAGCCGACGCTGTTCCGGTTCGCGACCGCGGGCTCGGTCGACGACGGCAAGTCGACGCTCGTCGGCCGGCTGCTGCACGACTCGAAGGCGATCCTCGCCGACCAGCTCGAGCAGGTCGCCCGCACCTCCGCCGACCGCGGGTTCGCGCACGGCGACTTCGACTTCGCCCTCCTGACCGACGGCCTGCGCGCCGAGCGCGAGCAGGGCATCACGATCGACGTCGCCTACCGCTACTTCTCGACCGGTACGCGGTCGTTCATCCTCGCGGACTGCCCGGGCCACGTGCAGTACACGCGCAACATGGTCACCGGCGCGACCACCGCCGACGCCGTGATCGTGCTCGTCGACGGCCGCAAGGGCGTGCTCGAGCAGACCAAGCGGCACCTCGCGGTCGTGGCGCTGCTGCGCGTGCCGCACGTGATCGTCGCGGTGAACAAGATCGACCTGACCGGCTTCTCGGCGGATGCCTTCGCCGACGTCGCCGCCCAGGCCCGTGCCGTCGCGGCCGAACTCGGCATCGACGATCTGCACGTGCTCCCGGTGTCGGCGCTCGAGGGCGACAACATCGTGGACCGATCGGAGCGCACCCCCTGGTACGACGGCCCCGCACTGCTCGAGCTGCTCGAGACGCTTCCGGCGGCCGAAGCGCTCGAGCAGGAGCTCGAGCCGCTGCGGCTTCCCGTGCAGCTCGTGCTGCGCCCGCAGGGCGGTCTCGCGCCGGGCATCGAGGCCGACGAGGCGGAGCGGCTGCGCGACTACCGCGCGGTCGCGGGCCGCATCTCGAGCGGGGTCGTGCGCGTCGGCGACCGGGTCGAGATCTTTCCGGCCGGCCGCACGACCACGGTCACCGGCATCCGCTCGGCCGGAGCAGAGGTCGATCAGGCCACCGCCCCCCAGTCGGTGTCGCTCGAGCTCGAGGACGACATCGACACCGCGCGCGGCGCGCTCGTCGTCGCCGCCGGCTCGCTGCCGGCGGCCCGGCGGGAGTTCGAGGCCGAGCTCTTCCAGCTCGATGCGCGGGCGCTGACCCCCGGCATCCGTGTGCTCGTCAAGCACGGCACCGCGACGGTGCAGGCCATCGTCGCGCAGATCGAGTCGCGCTACGACCTCGACGCGCTGACACACGAGCCGGCGCAGACCCTCGAGACCAACGACATCGGCCGTGTGCGGCTGCGTGTGGCGGCCGACCTGCCACTCGAGCCGTACCGCACCAGCCGCCACGGGGGCTCGTTCCTCGTGATCCATCCGTCCGACGGCGCGACACTCGCCGCCGGCATCGTGCGCGACTGAGCCTGTCGAAGTCTGAACGCCGCGCACACCACCCCGACTGAGTACCACCCGAACTGAAGGAGGCGACACCGTGAACACAATCCGCACCGCGACCACACTCACAACCCTGGGACTCGTGGCAGTCATGATGGCCGGCTGCGCCTCCGCCGCGGCGGACTCCGGCAGCGGCGAATCCGCCGCACCGGTCGACGAGCTGCGCCTGGGCTACTTCGCCAACGTCACCCACGCGCCCGCGCTCGTCGGGCTGGAAGAGGGGCTCTTCGAGGACGCCCTCGGCGACGTCGACGTGACCACCCAGGTGTTCAACGCCGGTCCCGCCGCGATCGAGGCGCTCTCGGCCGGCGCCATCGACGCGACCTACATCGGACCGAACCCGTCGATCAACACGTTCATCCAGTCGGGTGGCGAATCCGCGCGCATCGTCGCGGGAGCCGCCACCGGCGGCGCGGCGCTCGTCGTGCGGGAGGGCATCGATTCGCCGGACGACCTCGCGGGCACCACGCTCGCGTCGCCGCAGCTGGGCAACACGCAGGACGTCGCGCTGCGGAAGTGGCTGGCCGACGAGGGCTTCGAGACCGACACCTCCGGCGGCGGCGACGTGCAGGTCACCCCGACCGAGAACGCGCAGACCCTCACGCTCTTCCAGCAGGGCGAGCTCGACGGCGCCTGGCTGCCCGAGCCGTGGGTCTCGCGCCTGATCCTGGATGCCGGCGCGCACGTTCTGCAGGACGAGGCCGACCTCTGGGAGGACGGCGAGTTCCCGACGACCGTGCTGCTGGTGCGCAAGGAGTTCCTCGAGCAGCACCCCGACGTGGTCGCCGACCTGCTGAAGGGCCACGCCGCCGCCGTGCAGTGGATCGCCGACAATGCCGACGAGGCATCGGGCGTCATCAACGGCGCGATCGAGGCGGAGACGGGCAAGCCGCTCGACGACGCCGTGATCGAGCGGGCGCTCGAGCACGTCGTCTTCTCGGTCGACCCGCACGCCGACACGTTCCAGACGCTCGTCGAGAACGGCATCGAGGCGGGCACCCAGAAGGAGGGCTCGATCGAGGGGCTCTTCGATCTGCGCCTGCTCAACAAGCAGCTCGAGGCCGACGGTGCAGACCCCGTGTCGGCGTCAGGGCTGGGCGAGGACTGACATGAGCACCGCTCCCGCATCCGCCTCCGGGGCCGCGCAGGCGACCCCGGAGGCGGGCGCGCCCGCGCAGGCCGCGTCCCGCAGCCCGCTCGGCCCCAGCTTCGACAGCGTCACCCCGGTGCCGGTCGCGGCACCGCCGCCCGCACCCGCGGTGCGGATCGAGGGCGTCTCCAAGCGCTTCGGCGCCGGACCCGTCGTGCTCGACGACGTGTCGCTCGACATCGCCCCGGGCGAGTTCGTGTGCCTCCTCGGCGCGTCGGGCTGCGGCAAGTCGACGCTCCTCAACCTCATCGCCGACCTCGACAAGCCCACCGCCGGGCGCATCGAGACCCCGGCCGAGGGCGCAGCCGTCATGTTCCAGGAGTCGGCGCTCATGCCGTGGCTCACGGCGCGGCGCAACGTCGAGCTGGCCCTGCGCCTGCGCGGCGTACCCCGCGGCGAGCGCCGTGAGAAGGCGCTGACGCTGCTGGATGCCGTGAACCTCGCGGATGCCGCCGAGAAGCGCCCGCACGAGCTCTCGGGCGGCATGCGCCAGCGCGTGGCGCTCGCGCGCGCCCTGGCCCAGGACCGCCCCGTGCTCCTGATGGACGAGCCCTTCGCCGCGCTCGACGCCATCACGCGGGACCTGCTGCACGAAGAGCTCGAGCGCGTGTGGCGCGCGACCGGCCGCACGATCGTCTTCGTCACGCACAACGTGCGCGAGGCGGCGCGGCTCGGCCAGCGCGTCGTGCTCATGGGAAGCCGCCCCGGCCGCATCGTGCAGGAGTGGACCATCGCGAAGACCACGGGACGCCGCATCGAGTCGCCCGAGGTCGCCGCTCTGTCGGTGGAGATCACCGACCAGCTGCGGAAGGAGATCCGCCGCAATGCCGCGTGACACTGTCCGGTCGTTGAGCGAGCGCCCTTCGACAGGCTCAGGGACCTCGAGCGGGACGAAACGCCCCCAGTCGACGAACGACGTTTCGCCGGCGCGTTTCGACTCGCAAGCTCGCTCGACGACCGAAGCGAACGACCTGCGCAGCCTGGCCGCCGGGCTCGACAACCTCCAGACCGACGCCGATCGCGGCCCCAGCCCATGGCGCCGTTTCGCGACGAGCGTCGTGCCGCCCATCCTCTTCGTCATCATCCTGCTCGTCGCGTGGCAGCTGTACGTGGTCATCGCGCAGCCCCGGCCCGACATCATGCCGGGCCCCGTCGACGTGTGGAACGCGCTCGGTGCGGCCTGGGAGTCGGGTCGCCTCCAGGAGGCCGTCTCGACGAGCCTCGAGCGCGGCATCGTCGGCTTCCTCATCGCGATCGTCGTCGGCACGCCCATCGGCCTGCTGCTCGCCGAGGTCCGGCCCATCCGCCGTGCCGTGGGCCCCATCATCTCGGGCCTGCAGGTGCTGCCCTCGGTCGCATGGGTGCCCGCCGCCATCATCTGGTTCGGCCTGTCGGATGCCACGGTCTACTTCGTCATCCTCATGGGCGCGATCCCCTCGATCGTCAACGGCCTGATCGCCGGCATCGAGCAGGTGCCGCCGCAGCTGCGCCGGGTGGGCACCGTGCTGGGCGCCTCACGGTGGCAGCTGGCGACCGCCGTCATCCTTCCCGCCGCGCTCCCGGGGTACCTCGCCGGGCTCAAGCAGGGCTGGGCCTTCTCCTGGCGCTCGCTCATGGCGGCGGAGATCATCGCGACCGGCGGCACCATCGGCTTCGGGCTGGGCTCGATGCTCGACCAGAGCCGGGAGCTCGCCGACCTCGCCGGCGTGCTCGGCACCATCATCGTCATCCTCGCGATCGGCATCCTCATCGAGCTCGTCTTCTTCGGGCCTCTCGAGCGACGGATGCTGAAGCGCCGGGGCCTGCTCCTCACGGGAGGCGGGCGATGACACTTCGACACGCACAGGACGCCGTGGGCAAGGTCTGGCTCGTCGGCGCCGGTCCGGGTGACGCCGGGCTCCTCACCATCAGGGGCCTGCGCGCCCTCGAGGCGGCCGACGTCATCGTCGCCGACCGGCTGGGCGCGCGCGCCGTGCTCGACGGACTCGCCGCCGACGGCGTGACGCTTCGCGCCGAGGTCGTGGACGTCGGCAAGCTGCCGGGGCACCACGCCGTGCCGCAGGATGCGATCAACGCCCTGCTCGTGCAGCTCGCCCACGACGGCAAGACGGTCGTCCGGCTCAAGGGCGGCGACCCCTACGTCTTCGGCCGCGGCGGGGAAGAGCTCCACGCGTGCCAGGAGGCGGGCGTGGTCGTCGAGGTCGTGCCGGGGATCACCAGCGCCATCTCGGTGCCGGCGATCGCCGGCATCCCGCTCACCCACCGCGGTGTCGCCACCGCCTTCACTGTCGCCACCGCGCACGACCAGATCGCGTCCCTCAGCGGCGGCCGCGACCACACCGTCGTGCTGCTCATGGGGATCGCCACGCTCGCGAACTCCGCGATCATCCTCGCCCGCGGCGAGCGCGGGGCGGACTGCCCGGTCGCCGTCGTGGAGGACGGCTTCGGGCCGCGCCAGCGGGTGACGGTGGGGACGCTCTCGACCATCGCGCATCAGGCCGCGGCCCGCGGCATCCGCTCGCCCGCCGTCGTGGTCGTCGGCGACGTCGTGCGGCTGAGCCCGTACGCCCCCGCCGAGCTCGCGACCCTCGAACTCACCCACTACGACCCCCTCGCCGTCCCCGGCGCCTCCCGAAAGGCCCCCACCCAGTGACCGCTTCGAGCACTGTGCCCACCTCTGATCTTGGGAACCTCCGCGTCGCGATCGTCGGCGCCGGTCCCGCCGGCATCTACGCCGGCAACATCCTCACCAACTCGGTCGCCGAGGCCGGCGGATCCGTGTCGATCGACCTGTTCGAGTCGCTTCCCGCGCCGTACGGACTGATCCGCTACGGCGTCGCGCCCGACCACCCCCGCATCAAGGGCATCGTCAATTCGCTGCACGAGATGCTGGATGCCGGCACCACGCGGTTCATCGGCAACGTCGAGGTCGGACGCGACATCGCGCTCGACGAGCTGCAGGAGCGCTACGACGCCGTGATCATCGCGACCGGCGCCATCCGCGACGCCGCGCTCGACATCCCGGGCATCGACCTGCCGGGCTCGTACGGCGCCGCCGACTTCGTGGCGTGGTTCGACGGGCACCCGGACGTGCCCACCGAGTGGACGCTCGACCAGCCCGAGGTCGCCGTCATCGGCAACGGCAACGTCGCCCTCGACGTCGCGCGCGTGCTCGCGAAGCACGCGGTCGACCTGCGCTCCACCGAGATCGCCGACAACGTGCTGGCCGGTCTCGAGGCATCCGCCGTCACCGATGTGCACGTCTTCGGCCGTCGCGGCCCCGCCGACATCAAGTTCACGCCCATCGAGCTGCGTGAGCTCGGCGAGGTGCCGAACGTCGACATCGTCGTGCACGACGAGGACTTCGTCGACGCCGACCCGGCGAACGCGGCGAACAATCAGCTCAAGGTCATGCTGCGCGTCCTGAACAGCTGGCGCACGCGCGAGGCGACCGGCGCCGGCCGCCGCCTGCACCTGCACTTCTACCACTCGCCCGTCGAGGTGCTCGGCGACGGCAAGGTCGAGGGCATCCGCTTCGAGCGCACCGAGCCGATCGGCGACGGCCGGGTGCGCGGCACCGGCGAGTTCCGCGAGATCGCGGTGCAGCAGGTCTACCGCGCCGTCGGCTACTACGGCACGCCGGTGGTCGGCGCCCCGTTCGACGAGCGGGCCGGCGTGGTCTCGAACGTCGAGGGCCGGGTGAAGGACGCCGCGCGCACGGACGACGCTGAAGCCCCGGCGATCCCGGGCCTGTACGCCACCGGCTGGATCAAGCGCGGCCCTGTCGGCCTCATCGGCCACACCAAGTCCGACGCGATGGAGACCATCGCGCACCTCGTGGCGGACGTCGAGGCCGGGCGCCTCTCGGCCCCCGCCGTCGACGGCGACGTGCTCGACGTGCTCGACGAGCGCGAGGTCGCGTACACGACCTGGGACGGCTGGCTGGCCCTCGACGCGCACGAGCGCGACCTCGGCGCCAACCACCTCCACACGCGCGAGCGCGTCAAGGTCGTCCCGCGCGACGAGCAGGTCGGGATCTCCCGGGGAGCGCTCGTCCGGTGACGTATGTGATCGCCCTGCCGTGCGTCGATGTGAAGGACCGCGCCTGCATCGACGAGTGCCCGGTGGACTGCATCTACGAGGGCGACCGATCGCTGTACATCCACCCCGACGAGTGCGTCGACTGCGGCGCCTGCGAGCCGGTCTGCCCGGTCGAGGCGATCTACTACGAAGACGACCTGCCCGACGAGTGGCAGGACTACTACAAGGCCAACGTCGAGTTCTTCGACGACATCGGCTCCCCCGGCGGCGCCGCCAAGACCGGCGTCATCGCGAAGGACCATCCGGTCATCGCGGCGCTTCCTCCCCAAGGAGACGGCCATGACTGATTCCCTTCCGACGGCGGAGACCACCGAGGTCGACGTCGTCATCATCGGCGGCGGTCCCGCCGGGCTGTCGGCGGCGCTCAACCTCGGCCGCGCGCGCGCCTCGGTCGTGGTGGTGGACGCGGGACGGCCACGCAACGCCGCGACGCTGCGCTCGCATGGTTTCCTCACCCGCGACGGCGTCCCGCCGCTCGAGCTGCGCAAGCTCGCCCGCGCCGAGCTCGCCGCGTACCCGAACGTGCGCGTGCTCGATCGCACCGTCGTCACGGCGCTGCTCGAGAACGAGGGCGAAGGCGGGCTGCGGTTCATCGCCGCGCTGCAGGGCCGCGGCGCCGGCATCCCGCCCGCCGTAGCGGCGCGCTCCGTGCTCGTGGCGACCGGACTGCGCGAGACGCTGCCCGACATCGCGAGCCTGCGCGCCTACTACGGCATGACGATCTTCAGCTGCGCGGCCTGCGACGCGTGGGAGCTGCAGGATCGCCCCCTCGCGCTGATCGGCGAGACTCCCGACCTGGCCGCCCGCGCGCGGCTGATCGCGCGCTGGACCGACCGCCTCACCGTCTTCACGAACGGGTCGGATGCCGTGGACACGGTCGAAGAGGCCGAGCTCGCGGCATCCGGGATCGTCGTCGAGCGGCGCGCGATCGCCGACCTCGAAGGCGACCGCGGCGCGGTGTCGGCCGTGCGCCTCGTCGACGGCACGCGCGTCGAGATCGACGGCGGGTTCGTGCGGCCGCAGTGGCACCCGGCGCTCGATTTCGTCAGCGGCATCGAGCTCGAGCGCGACGAGTTCGGCAACCTGGTCACCGACCGCTCCGGGCGCACGTCGGTCGCGGGGCTGTATGCCGCCGGGGATGCCGCGTCCCCGGGTCCGCAGCAGCTCATCGTCGCCGCGGGTCAGGGTGCGCGGGCCGCCGCCGTGCTCGTGCACGACCTCGTCGGGGTGCGCACCGCCCACTAGGACGCGAACGGCGGAGTGTCACCCGCCGCGCACACGGTGTCAACCCCGAGGCGGGAGACGGCCGGCCGCGCGTAGCGTCGCCGCATCCACACCGATGCGGAGGTCATCATCATGAGCGACAACCTCGACTTCATCGAGCTGCAGAAGTACCTCGGCGGCGTCGACTACCCTGCCAGCCGCGAGGACCTCGTGGCCACCGCCCGCGAGAACGGCGCGCCCGACGAGCTGGTCTCGATGCTCGAGGAGGCCGGCGCCGACTCGTTCGACGACCCCACCGACGTGAGTCAGGCCGTCACGCGGGACTGAGCCGGGCCGGCGCACCGCGTCGGGCGATGCGCCGGCATCGGCTCGCCGCGGACGCTAGGGCACCCGGTTCAGCGTGCAGACGAACTGCTTGACGACACCGTCGTCGACGAGGTCGCCGGCGCTGAGGGCGGCCCACACCTCGTCGGCGGCATCCAGCACTCCGTCGCCGTCGATGTCGCCCGACGCCAGCGCGGCGTCGTACCCGTGGGGTGCCGACACGGCGTGCACCTGCCACCGGCCGCCGTTGTAGCCGGGGTCACCCGGTGCCACCTCGGCGACGCTCGCCTGCAGGGCGCCGAAGCTGTAGATCACGTCCCACGTCTGCGCCGGAGCGCGGGTGTGCGACAGGTCGTTCGGCGTCACCACCGTGCGCCATAGCACGTGGTCGACGTAGATGACGCCGTCGTCGGTGACGCCGCCCGATCCCGCCGCGAACGCGGCACCACCCGTCGTCAGCGACGCCCCGCCGAGCGCCACCCCGACGACGACCGCGGCCAGCCGGCCACGGGAGAACTTCCTGCGAATCATCGGATTCCACCTCCCCTCCCGGCCGTGCGGCCGGATCGGGTCTCAGTCAACGCGCGGTGGCCGCCGCACTCCATGACGGCATCCTCACCGAGTCCTTACGAAGTCCTTTCGCGCCGCCGCGAAGACGCCAGGACCGGTGCAGCGGCTCCATGGGAGACCTATCCTGACGACGTGAGCACGGTGCTGGTCGTCGACGACGACGAGGACGTCGGCGACGTCGTCGCCGCGTACCTTCGCAGCGCCGGCCTCACGGTGCGTCGGGCAGCGGACGGGATCGACGCGCTCCAGGCGGTCGTCGCGGATCGTCCCGACATCGTCGTGCTCGACCTCATGCTGCCCGGCATCGACGGCCTCGAGGTCTGCCGGCGGCTCCGGCAGCGGTCGCCGGAGCTGCCGATCGTGATGCTGACCGCGCGGGGCGAAGAGGACGACCGCATCCGCGGACTCGAGGTCGGGGCCGACGACTACGTGACCAAGCCCTTCAGCCCCCGCGAGCTGGTGCTGCGGGTGCAGTCGGTGCTGCGGCGCAGCGCCGCACTCACCGCAGAACCAGGGGCGCCGGCGGAGCTGCCCGACGTTGCGATCGACGGAGATCTCGTGGTCGACCGGCGAGCACGCCGCGTGCACCTGGCCGGCAGCGAGCTCTCACTCACCGTGCGTGAGTTCGACCTGCTCTCGTGGCTGGTCGCCCACCCGGGCGACGCCCTGCGCCGCGACGACCTGATGCGGGACGTGTGGGGCTGGGACTTCGGCGACCCGTCGACCGTGACCGTGCACGTCAGCCGCCTGCGCGACAAGATCGAGCACGACCCGGCTGCGCCGCGCCGGCTCGTGACCGTGTTCGGCGTCGGGTATCGATGGGATGCCGCGCCGTGAGCGTCTCGACGGACGCCCTGCTCTTCTCGGCCGGCGCCGCGGCGGCGACCGGCATCGTGGGTGCGGCGCTCGTGCTGGCGCTCGCCCGTGTACGAGTGGCAGCCGCAGCCATCGTCGCCCCGCTGGTGGTCGTGCTCTCGATCGCGGTGGGGGTCGTCGTCGGCGCAGCGTCGATGCTGCTGACCGCCGGTGACATGACCGGACTGCTGCTGGTGCTGCTCGCCAGCGTGCCCGCCGCCCTCGCCGCGGGCATCGTGATCGCCGCGCGCATCCAGTCCGCCGCACGAGCCGCCGAGCGGGCCGCCGCGGCCGCCGAGACCGAGCGCCGGGTCGAAGGGCAGCGACGCGACCTCGTCGCCTGGATCTCTCACGACCTGCGCACGCCGCTCGCCGGCATCCGTGCGACGGCCGAGGGCATCCACGACGGGGTGCTGCCCGACACCGCCGCGGCCGCCGTCACGATCCAGCGGAACGCGCAGCGGATGAGCGACATGGTGGACGACCTCCTCACGCTCTCGCGACTGCAGGCGCCGTCGGTCACGCTGGAGCGCACCGACGTCGACGTCGGCGACCTCGTGTCCGACACCGTGGCCTCATTGCGCCCCCTCGCCGATGCCGGCGGCGTCACGCTGTCGGGACGCGCCGAGACCGGCGTGCGCGCGAGCGTGGCCGCTCCCGAGCTGCGCCGGGCCGTGGCGAATCTGGTGGCCAACGGCATCCGTCATTCGCCCCTCGGCTCCACCGTCGAGACGACCGTCGAACTGCGCGACGGCGGGTTTCGGATCTCGGTCGCCGACGCCTGCGGGGGCATCTCACCCGACGACCTGCCACACGTCTTCGAGACCGGATGGCGGGGTACCGCGGCCCGGCCCGCTGACGCCGGCGCGGGTCTCGGCCTCGCGATCGTGCGCGGCGTCGCCGACGCGCATCGCGGCTCCGCCACCGTCCGCAATGCCGCGGCGGGATGCGTGTTCGAGCTGCAGCTGCCGCTGCGCTCCGACCCGTGAGCGGGGCGTCCGCCACGTTCGCGTCCGGCATCCGGGACGCGTGCCGGAGCGCCGGAGCGATGACCCCGCTGCGCTGAGCCCAGGAGGTCAGGTTTCGTCGTGCTGCAGCGCCTGGCGACCGGCGGCCAGCATCTCGCGCACCTGATCGCCGTGCGTCGTGGCGGGGCTCACCGTGTCGGGCCAGGACGAGAGCTGCGCCTCCGCCCAGTCGGCCCAGGCGATGACGTGCTCGTAGTGGCCGATCATGAAGGTGTTCGCCAGCGCGAAGAGGTGGCGACGCTCGGGGAAGGTGCCACCGGTGCCACTGATGTACGTCGCGTAGCGGGCGAACATCTCGCGGTTGGCGAGCGCCTGCTCCTTCGTCCGCGCGAGGGTGCCGCGCAGGTCGTCGAGCGACCCCTGATCCGCGAGCAGCACCCGCACCATGCCCTCGAACTCCAGCGTCGGCGGACGCACCGGTGTGCTCAGCCACGCGGCGAGCGCTTCGCGACCGGCCGGGGTGATCGAGTAGATCGTGCGGGCCCGCTTGCCGGTGTGCTCCTGTCGCGTCTGCACGAGACCGTCGTCGCTGAGGCGGTTGAGCAGGGCGTAGCGACCACGGTCGGCCGAGGGCCACAGCTCCGCCACGCCTCGTCCCAGCTGTTCGGCGAGCTGATAGGCCGACCAGTCGTGGTCGGCGAGCAGCCCGAGGATGAGGTAACCCGTGGTCGAGAGTTCGCGGTCAGCCACAGTGTGCTCCTTCCTCGCGCCGGTGCGGTTCTTCGTGCGGAACGTAAAGGGTATCCCGCCGCAGCCCTGACGACTCTATACTGCGAAGTGCAGTAAGTACGGGCACAGCTTCCCGAGTGGGGACGAGGGACTGTCGCCGAAAGGCGGCACGGCGCGGGGGCGCCGGCTGCCTCGCGGCGGGCGATCTGGGGATCGCCCGCCGCACACTCCTCGCGCGGGTGCCCGACACGATCCGCCGGCGGCACGCACAGCGGCCGCCCGGTGCCGCGGTGAGGGAGGATGGCTTCGATGTCAACGCCGACCGAACCGCCGCTCGACGAGCTGCGCGCCCTGCGGGAGCGCGCCTACGGGCGCCATGCCGATATCCAGGACGACCCCGATGCCCTGGCGCGGCTCCGTGAGCTCGAGGCCCAGGCGTCCTCCGCGACGACGAGCACGCCGGCGGAGAGCGCCGCGCCGGCCGCCGTCGGCGGCATCGCACCAGGCGGCATCGGCGGGGACGGGTCGGGGCGGCTGCCCGACGGTGACAGGACGACGGATGCCGCAGCCCTGCGCAGCGGGATCACGCCGGTGGACGGTGCGCAGGGTTCGAGCCGGGCCGTCGAGGCCGGGCAGTCGCTGGGCTCCCGTGCCACGGCCGCAGATGGCGGCGAGTCCTCGGTCGCGGCCACGATCCCGCCGGGCGCCCCCGGCGACCCCTCGCCCGCCGAAGACGGCGTTCTCGCCGAGCAGAACACCGCGCCGCGGTCGCCGTGGTGGCGTCGACGCACGCCCCTGCTCTGGGTCGCCTCGGTCGTCGCCGGAGTGCTCGTCGGCGTGGGGCTGACCTTGGCGGTGCAGGCGGCGGGCGAGGGCAGGGTCGCAACTCTGAACGAGGATGCGGACGCCGAGTGGCCGGAGCAGTTCTTCGGCGCGCGGCCCGCCGATGCCGCCGTGTTCGATGACTTCCATGGCCTCACCGTGCTCACGTTCCGCCAGCCGGCGCAGCCGGGAAGCCCGCAGAGCTGCCTGTACATCCTGACCCCGCCGGACGGCTTCGGCGCGGGAACCTGCGCGGCCGACGCGTTCCCGCCGACAGCCTCCCTGGAAGTCGGCCCCGCATCACCCGACGAGCTGCGCGATCGCTACCCGAGAGGCACCGCACTGCAGTTCGTGCTCGAGGGCTCGAGCGTCCAGGTCTACGCACGCGAGCCGAGCCTCGTGGAGCCGACTCCCTGAGGTTCAGCCACCCGCGACCTCCCCCAGTTGGCGCGGCGTGCCCGGAGGTCTCGACCTACACGTCGGCCGTGGGGACGGGGACGGTGTCTCCCACGTCGGTGCGGTGGAAGTTCTGGAACGAACGGGATGCCGTGGGCCCCCGCTGTCCCTGATACCGGTTGCCGTACGTGCCCGAGCCGTAGGGGTTCTCGGCGGGCGAGGTGAGGCGGAAGTAGCAGACCTGCCCGATCTTCATGCCCGGCCACAGCTTGATCGGGAGGGTCGCGACGTTCGAGAGCTCGAGCGTGACGTGGCCGGTGAAGCCGGGGTCGATGAACCCCGCGGTGGAGTGCGTCAGCAAGCCCAGCCGTCCGAGCGACGACTTGCCTTCGAGCCGGGCGGCGATGTCGTCGGGCAGCGAGATGCGCTCGAAGGTCGAGCCCAGCGCGAACTCGCCGGGGTGCAGGATGAACGGCTCGCCGGGATCGACGGAGATGAGGCGCGTGAGCTCGGGCTGATCCTCGGCGGGATCGATGAACGGGTACTTGTGGTTGTCGAAGAGCCGGAACGAGCGGTCGAGGCGCACGTCCACGCTCGACGGCTGCACCATTCCGGGTTCCCACGGGTCGAGCCCGATGCGCCCCGCGTCGATCTCGAGCCGGATGTCGCGGTCACTGAGCAGCACGGGGCCAGCCTATCGGGGCCGCCCGGGGTGCCGGCATCCGATGTCCTGATGGCCGCTCGGGGGAACCGCAAGCCGGGTTCTGACGAGCGGCTCGGACGACCGTTCAGCTGCCGTCGCGCAGGTCTGCCGGCGGGTCGGGCGAGAAGACGATCTCGCCGAACGTGGCGACGCACGCGTCGCCGAGAGGCGCCTGCGCGAGGAAGCCGACCTGCACCGGGCCGTCCCAGTCGAGCCGGAACAGCCGCACGAAGTCCCAGCGCCGTCCGTCCGTCGAGGAGTGGAACGCCCAGACCTGATCGCCCACCCGCGACACGCGCAGGTGCACGAAGGGATCGGCGACGACCACGGAGTTGCAGTCGTCGGACCACACGTCGGTCACGACAGAGACCACCATGGCCTCGCCCTGCGGCGAGTACTCGAAGCAGAGCTTCGCCCAGTGGTCGCGATCGCCCCAGACGGCGAGCGCTGCGGCATCGAAGGTCGTGCGCGGCGTCGTGGCGACGCCGGCGCGCGCCGACAGCGCGAAGCGGTCGGGCGCCTCGAACCCCAGCAGCGCCGCGGCGTGCTGCTGCGGGCCGCCGAGGGCGTCGTTGGTCCAGTCGGTGCCTGGAGCGGCCGACAGCTCCAGCCGCCCGTCGGGCTGCAGCGCCGCCGTTCCGCTGCCCACCGCCCACTCGAGATCGGGCAGCCCTGCCGGCATGCGGAACACGGAGCGGTCGTCGGTCAGCACGCCGCCAGCCTATCCGCACGGCATCCTCGCGGACCGCAAGCGGCGGGCCCTACGCTCGAGACGACGATGACGGATGCCGCAGCCCGGCCATGCCAGTGCCGACCGGGCCGCTGATGGAGGGGTGCCATGGCCACCGTGCTGTTCTGTCCGGTGACGTTCAACCTGGCCGAGACGACGCGGATGATCCAGGTCGCACGCGCGATGGATCCCGCACACCACATCGTCTTCATGGGCTACGAGGATGATTACGTCGGGCTCATCCGTGATGCGGGGTTCGAGTACCGGGCGTGCGAGCCGGTGCTCACGTCGCGCGAGCGGGAGCAGCTGATCGCGTTCGACCAGGGCAAGACGCTGAAGACCCCGCTGACGCAGGCGTTCGTCGGCGCGCGGGTGGACGTCGAGCGGCGCCTCATCCGCGAGCTCGACGCCACCGCCGTGGTGACGGGATCGAACCTCACGTCGTACATCTCGGCCCGCGCAGAGCACGTGCCGCTCTTCTATCCGGTGCCGTTCGCCTTGACCGAGCCGCAGGTGCGGCAGGCGCGCCACCTGTTCCTCGTCGGCGGGCGCGGCCGGCTGTCCCGGTTCGCGGATCGGCTGGCCACGGCGGCCTTCCGGTGGATCTACACGAAGGCACCGCTCGCGCCGCGGGCCTTCGGGAAGGTCGCCACCGCCAACGGCGTGCCGCCGCTGCGGACGGTGGCGTCCCTCATCACCGCCGACCGCAATCTCCTCACCGAGATGCCCTGGGAGCTCGAGGGCTTCACCCTTCCCGACGGGTTCGAGCGGGTCGGCCCGATCTTCGCCCACATCGACGCCCCGATGCCCGAGATCGTCGAGCAGCTCGCGGCGGCCCCCGAACCGCTGGTCTATCTGGGACTCGGCTCGTCGGCGAACCGCAAGCTGGCCGTGGCGGCCGCCCGCGCGCTCGGCGAACTGCCGGTGAACGTCGTCGCCCCGATCGCGCATTACCTCGAGCCCGACGACGTCCTCCCGCCGAACGTCCACGTCACCGACCTGCTTCCGGCACACCGGCTGGGCGGACTGGTCGACGCCGCCGTGCTGCACGGCGGGCAGGGAACCGTCCAGACGGCGTGCGCCACCGGCATCCCGTTCGTCGGAATGGGGCTGCAGCCCGAGCAGACCTGGCACGTGCGCATGTGCGAGAAGCGCGGACACGCCATCGCCGTGACGCCTCGGCGCGTCGGGTCGCCGGAGTTCCTCGACGCCGTGCGCCGCGTGCTGTCCGACCCCGGCATCCGCGGGGTCGCGCAGGACGTCCGGCGCGCCTACGCCGACGCGGACGGAGCCGCCGCCAGCGCGCGGATCATCGAGGCGTCGCTCTGACGCGAAGACGGTGACGGATGCCGCGACTTCGTGCTCACGGCATCCGCTCTGTTATCCTTGCCACGCGCCGAAAGGCTGCACGGGGATGTAGTTCAATGGCAGAACTTCAGCTTCCCAAGCTGATAGCGCGGGTTCGATTCCCGTCATCCCCTCTCTATGCCAGCGATCGCCGCCCACGAGTACTCGCCCTGGGATTTCTGGCGCGAAGCCTCGGCCGACGAGCGCGACGCGCAGCTCGCGATCCAGCACGCATTGGTCGAGGGTCGCGCCGATCACTCGCTCGGAGAGCAGTGCTTCATCTCGGAGCTCGCCTCGATCGACAACGACGCCCTGCGCCTCGGCGACCGCACCTACGTGGCCGCCGGCGCCTACCTCACGGGTGATCTCACCGCGGGCGCCGACTGCAGCATCAACCCCTACACCGTCATCCGCGGACGCGTCACCATGGGCGACGGCGTGCGCATCGGCGCGCACACCTCGATCCTCGGCTTCAACCACTCGATGGAATCCGGCACACCGGTCTTCCGGCAGCCGCTCACCTCGAAGGGCATCGAGATCGGCGACGACGTGTGGATCGGCTCCCACGTCGTGATCCTCGACGGCGTCCGCGTCGGCTCCCACGCGGTGCTCGCGGCGAGCGCCGTGGTCACCAAGGACGTCCCCGCCGGCGCTGTCGTCGGCGGCAACCCCGCGCGGTTCATCCGCTGGCGCGTCGAGCCCGACGACACCGGGGTCGCGCCGGACGCGGCCGCCGATGCCGCCGCACGCGGCGTGGACGACGGCGCGGGTGCGGGAGCGGGTGCGGGAGCGGGTGCGGGTGTCCCGGCGGACGCGGATGGTGCGGCCGACGACGACGCCCCCGTCAGCGAGACCGGCGCGGCCTTCGCCTCGGCGGCGGCGCTGCGAGCGATCGTGTCGCAGGCCGCGGCCCGCGAGGGTGATGCCGTGAGCGCCGACGCACCACCGGACCCGGCCCCTGGCTCGGTCCCTGACTCGGCCTCTGCTGTGATTGCCGGCCTGGCGATTCCGTCCGACGGCTCGGCGCGTTTCGTCTCGCTCGTTCCTCGCTCGCTCAACGACCGGGATGCAACAGCCCCCGGCTCCGAGCCGTCGCCGTCCGGAGGGCCGACGTACGCCACGGCACTTGCCGGCGCACCGGCGTCGACCGCAGACGACACCGTCGGCCTTGCGGAGCGGGTCACTGAGCTCGCCGCACGCGCTCGGGCGGAGGCATCCGCTCTCCTTCAGCGCGCGTGGAACGACGACCTCGGGCTCTTCGCCGACCGTCCCGGCGCGGCGCCGACGATCCGTGCGCAGGCCGATGCGATCGAGATCGCCGACCTGCTGCTTCACACGGCGCCCCCGCAGGCTCCGGCGGACGCGCAGGTCCGGCGGCTGCAGGACTGGCAGGATGCCGCCACCGGCGCGGTCGCGCCCCTCGATGCGGACGGACACCAGCAGGCGGGCCTCGGCTTCTCGCACGGCGACGTGGCGTACCACGTGCTGAGCGTCGGGTACGGACTGGATCTGCTGGGTTCGGCGTTTCCGGCTCCGCTCACGTGGGTGACCGCGGCCACGCCCGAGCGCGTGGTCGCGTTCTGCGAGAGTCTGCCGTGGGCATCCGACGCGTGGAACGCCGGGCACCACATCGACGGCTTCGGCACGGCGATTCTGTGGACGCGGCGGACGGGGCATCCGGTTCCCGCAGGTGTGGAGGAGGCGCTGTTCGGCTGGCTGACCCTCAACGCCGACCCGCACACCGGCATGTGGGGCGCGGCGACCGCCGACGGCGGGCTGCTGCCCGTCGTGAACGGCTTCTACCGCGCCTCGCGCGGCACCTTCGCACAGTTCGGGATGCCGCTCCCCTACCCCGAACGCGTGATCGACACCGTGCTGCGGCACGCGCGCGATCCCCGCTGGTTCGCGCCCGGCACGCGCAACGCGTGCAACGTGCTCGACGTCGCGCACCCGCTGTGGCTCACGCGCGGAACCGGCTATCGCGGCGACGAGGTGCGGGCCCTCGCCGCACGCCTGCTGTCGGACGCGCTGTCGACATGGGTGCCGCACGCCGGTTTCTCGTTCCGCGAGCCGACGCCGGCTGCCCGCGGGCTCGCCGAGACCGAGCCCGGACTGCAGGGCACCGAGATGTGGCTCGCGATCCTCTGGTACCTCGCCGACCTCGCGGGGGTATCCGACGCCCTCGCGTACCGGCCGCGGGGCGTGCACCGCCCCGAGCCCGCAGCGGCGCTGCGGTAGACGCCCCGCCTGGAGAGGCGTCCCACGCTGGTCGGCGTCAGGACCCGCTCTCGTCAGGCGTCGGGGCGAGCACGAGCAGCCACGAGGAGTAATGCTCGGTGACGGTGCCGCCGAGCTCCCCCACGGCGTCCACGGCCTGCGCCACCTCGGCAGCGGACCAGTCGCTGAACGTGCGGAAGAGGCGGCCGACCCCGTCGGCGTCGAGGTCGAGACTCCAGCGGTAGGTCGAGGCATCCACCACCGCGAACAGACCGGATTCCGTCAGCGCACCGGTCGTCGCGGCGAAGTCTTCGGCGGGCGGACCGGGCCGCGGCGGCGCACGGCGCGCTCGGACGATCTCGGCGACGCGCGCGCGGAACGGCGTCGGTGGCGCCTCGGAGTCGCCGAAGACGTTGCGCCACACGGCCAGGCGCCCGTCGTCCGTGAGAGCCGCGCGCACACGGGGAAGCACGATCGGCAGGTCCATCCAATGGATCGCCGTCGCGGCGACGACGAGGTCGAAGCTCGACGCGGGCAGCTCGACGTCTTCGGCGCGAGCGACCTGCACCGTCGCGGTCGGATAGGACTCGCGAAGAAGGCGGGCCAGTCGGCGGCCGGGCTCGATCGCTGTCACACGCAGCCCGGCGGACAGGAGCGGTCCGGTCGCCTGCCCGCTGCCGGCACCCAGATCGAGTGCCGTCGTCCCCGGGCGCAGCAGCCCGAGGTCGTGCAGGCGGCGCCACAGCTCCGGCGGGTAGGGCGGGCGCGCGGTCGCGTACTCGTCGGCGAGCCCCTCGAAGTGCATGCCGTCCACCACAGGGACGAGCGTAGGCGGGCACGGCGAGCCTGACGACCCTCGAGGGTCAGCCGCTAGAGGAGACGCGCCAACTCATCCGCGTTCAGACCGCCGAAGTGCTCAGCGATGAAGCTGCGCAGCTGAGACGAGTCGACCCAGTCGACATCCCAGCCATTCGTGACGTCCAGAGTGCTCTGGTCGTCTTCCCAGTACGAGTCGTTGCACTCGTCGTCGGGGCAGTCCCATGGCAGGTCGTGCAGCTCCCAGATTCCCTCGAGCGGAACGAAGAGAACGGCGCGCCCGGCTACCTCACCGGCGCGGCCTCTGCCGCCCACGACCTTGCCGCCCCACAGATCCATCGTCCTGAGCGCCTCCCCTCGTGACAGTAACGAGCACGGCGCACTCGACGCCAACCCAGAGAAGGTCGCACCGACCGAAGTCAGCGAGCAGATGCCATGCACCCGAGACGACCCGGGATGTCGAAGAACCGTCGGGCTGAGGCATCCGCCGCTGCGTGACCAGCCTCACGAGCCGGTCCGGATCCAGCGTCTCAGTGCGGGAACGCATTCACTCCGCGACGAGCTCCACCTTGAAGCGCTCGGCGTTCTCGAGGAACGCCGCATAGTGGTCGCCGCCGCCCGCGTAGGGATGGCGGTCGGCGTAGAGCCACCGCCAGCCGTGCTCGGGCGCGGCATCCCAGAGCCGATCGACGTCGCCGCGCGTGCCCGCGTGGAACGCGAGGTGGCTGAGCCCGGCCCCGCGTCGATCGTGCGCGGCGGCACGAGGGGCTGCGGCGAGCACGACGTAGGTGGCACCGAGCCGCCAGCTGCGCCCGCCCGGCCACTCCTGGAACGATTCGTAGCCGAGCTCGCCGAGCAGCCAGTCGAACGCTGGCGTCGTCGACGTGGGGTCGAGCGATTGCAGTTCGACATGATGAAGGATGCCGCGCCGTGGCGCGGCGCCTGCTCCCGCGCCGGTGCCGGTGTGCGCTTCGAGATGCGAGGGATCGGCCACCCGCCCGAGCCTACGGGGACGCGGAACCCTCACCCCTGAGTGCTCTCGACTCCGCTCCCGGGCCTCGAAGCCGTGACCGAACGGGCGACGGCGGGGTGGAGGTGCTCGGAGGCGAGCGCGACCGTGGCCTGGCGGGCACCGGCGGCGAGGCATCCCGTCAGGTCCTGGCCGGCGAGCGAGGCGGCGAGGAACCCCGCGAAGAACGCGTCGCCTGCCCCGTTGGTGTCGACGACGTCGACCGGCACGGCGGGCACCTCGGCCCGCTCCCCCGTCGCCGCGAGGGCGATCGCGCCCTGCGCGCCGAGCGTGCACACCGCGATGCGCGGGCCGCGGTCGAGACAGCTCTGCATCAGCGCCCAGGGGTCGTCGGTGGCGTCGTCGTTCATGAAGACGACATCGGCGGCGCGCATGAACGGCTCGTGGAAGCTCGACGTGCCGTCATAGTCGTGCAGGTCCGTCCAGATCGGTGCGCCGGGAGCACCGGCCAGCCGGCGTTCGACGAGAGCGGCACCGACCTCGCTGAGATCGACCACGGCGACCTCGGCCTGAGCGAGGGCAGGCTCCATGCGGTCCACGTCAGCAGCAGCCGGCGACGAGGGAGTGGAGAGATAGAGGCTCACGCGCTCCCCCGCTCGCGTCATCAGGTTCGCGTGCCTTTCGGTGCGCTCCGAAGCATATGCCTGCAGTCGTACATTCCCCGATGCCAGCGCGGTCGCGACTCTTCGACCGTCCTCGTCGTGGCCGATCAACCCGTGCAGCGCCACCTCGATGCCCTGGTCAGCGAGATGCAGCGCCTTCCCCGCAGAGGTGCCGCCGAGAGTGTGGTGGTCGCCGATCACGAACTGCATGTGCGGCACCGGATCCGGAAGACGGTCGAGCAAGATCAGATGATTCCACGAGGCCGGCCCGTAGACGGCGACCCGCGTGGCAGCCGTCGAAGACAGGAGGGAGGCGGGAGGCATCCGATCAGTAAACCAGCTTCCGCCCGCGGGTGTAAGCGCTTGCAGATGCGGCCGTTGCAGTACTGCGGCAGCCCGGCAGCACGCCGCGGCGGATCGAGATGCCAGGCTGGTCGCATGGCTGTCACCGTCGTTCCCTACTCCGAGGAGTGGCCGCAGCAGTTCGCCCGTGCGGCCGCAGATCTGCGGCTGGCGCTGGCGGACGTGCCCGTGCTCTCGATCGAGCATGTCGGCTCCACGTCGGTCACGGGGCTATCTGCCAAACCGGTCATCGACATCGACATCGTGGTGCGGCGTGAAGAGACCCCGGCGGCGATCGCGGCACTGATTGCCGTCGGGTACACGCATCGGGGCGACCTCGGCGTCACCGACCGGGAGGCGATGGCCGCGCCCGACGACGATCCGCAACGCAACGTCTACATCTGCGTCGAGGACACGCTGCACCTGCGCAACCACCTCGCGGTACGCGCGATCCTGCGCGAGCGTGAAGACCTTCGCGACCGCTACGGCGCGATCAAGACCGAAATCGCCCGCGACCCGGCCATGGACATCGAGCGATATCTCGCCCTCAAGTCGCCCGTGCTTCAGGAGGTCCTCGCCCTGTCCGACCTCACCGACGCCGAGAAGCGGGCGATCCTCGCCCTCAACACGGGCACCTGACGACGGACCGGCCGAGCTGCAGCGACCGCTCACCGGACCGCTCCCCTCGGTCGGCGGGCTGCCGTCAGTGTGAGCCGGTGGCTACTCCTCGCGGGGGCCGAGGTCAGGCTCGGCGATGAACCGGGCCACCGTTTCGGTGACGCGGTCCAGCTCGATCACGACGAGCGAGTTCTCCCCCGCATGCACGGCGGCTGCCGGCACGTACAGCGTCCGCTGCGGCCCGCTGCTCCAGTACCGGCCGAGGAGGAAGCCGTTGACGAGCGCATAGCCCTTGCCCCACCCGGCCGTGTCGAGGAACAGGTCGGCGGGCGATTCGAGCGTGAACACCCCGCGCCGCAGGAACGGGCCGACGAGCGGCTCGGCCGCGGTGGGCGGCGCGTCCGCGACCGGGCCGGCGGCCCCCGTTGTCGCAGAAGCCGCAGCCGCGGCACCCAGCGCGGCGACGTCGATCGGCGTCGCGGTCCAGTCGGTGAGCGGGTTACCGTCGAGCGTCACAGGTCCGATGAGGCCCTTGGGCTCCCCCAACCGGACGTCGTAGTTCACGCGCCCCTGCTCCTCGACGAGCACGCGCACCCGACGAGCGTCTGGCACGAGGAGCGCATCCTCGTGGCGCGTGCGCGACAGCGTGCCCAGCGGCACGCCGTCGACCGACACCCAGGCGTGGTCTCGCACCTCGCCGAAGCGCAGCACGCCGCCACGACCGTCGGGCAGCTCGGCCTCATACGAGACGAGTGCGCTGAGGTGACCCAGCTCCTCGAATGTCGGCGGCGTCCCATGGTGGGACGCGGTCCCCAGGACCGGCGCCGCGGCCGGCTGGAGCGCGACCTCGAAGGCCGGTGCGGAGCCGGTGACCGCCGGCACCTCGTCGGGCACCGTCGCGTACTTGGCGATGACGTCGCGGAAGGCGAAGTACTTGTCGGTCGGGTCGCCGCGCTCGTCGAGCGGCGCGTCGTAGTCGTAGGACGTCACGATCGGCAGATACCGACCCTTGTCGTTCGCGCCGTTGGTGAGGCCGTAGTTGGTGCCGCCGTGGAACATGTAGAAGTTCACGGATGCCCCGGCCGAGAGCAGTGCGTCGAGCTCGGCGGCCGAGGCCGACGGCGGCGTCGTGTGATGGGCGTTGCCCCACCAGTCGAACCAGCCGTCCCAGAACTCGGCGCACATCAGCGGTCCGGTGGGCTGGTGACGGCGCAGCGTGGCCAGACGCTCCGCGGCGCGCGAACCGAAGGAACCGGTGAGATGGACGCCCTCGACGCTGCCGTCGCTCAGCATCTGGTCGGTCGGCTGGTCGATGGTCGTGAGCGGGACGGTGATGCCGGCATCCTTCGTCACGCGCACGAGATGCTCGAGGTAGGCGGTGTCGTCGCCGTAGGCGCCGTACTCGTTCTCGATCTGCACGAGCACGACGGGTCCGCCGCGGTCGATCTGGCGCGGGACCACGATCTCGTACACGCGCTCCAGGTACGCGGTGACCTCGGCGAGGTAGAGCGGCTCCGAACGGCGGAGTCCGACACCCTCGAGTCCGGTCAGCCACACCGGCAGACCGCCGTTATGCCATTCGGCGCATATATAGGGTCCCGGGCGGACGATGGCGTGCATCCCCTCGGCTGCCACCAGGTCGAGGAAGGCGCCCAGGTCGTTCCAGCCCGTGGCATCCCACTCGCCGCGGCGCGGCTCATGCGCGTTCCACGCGACGTACGTCTCGATGGTGTTGAGGCCCATCAGCCGGGCCTTGCGGATGCGGTCGGCCCACTGCCCGGGGTGCACCCGGAAGTAGTGCAGCGCACCCGAGAGCACCCGGAAGGGCTCGCCGTCCAGGAGGAAGTCGGTCTCGCCGATCGCGAACGAGCGGCGGGCCGCCGCCGTCATCGGGCGGCCGCGCGGGTGCGGAGCACTTCGGCGAGACGCTCGAGCTGCGAGGCGTCTTCGAGGGCGGAACCGACCGCCGCGACACGAACTCCGGCGTCGAGGAACTCCTCCACGTTCGAGGCGTCCAGCCCCCCGGTGGCGACGAAGCGCACCTGGGGGAACGGCCCACGGATGTGCGTGAACCAGCCGCTGCCGAGCCACGTCGCCGGGAACGCCTTGAGCCACGTGAGCCCGAGCGAGACCGCCAGCTGCACCTCGCTGGGCGTCGCGACGCCGGGAAGGATCGGGATGCCGGCATCCTGCGCCGCCCGCACCACGACCGGGTCGAGACCCGGCGAGACGAGATAGGCCGCGCCGGCGTCGGCCGCCTGTGTCACCTGCGCGGGCGTGATGATCGTGCCTGCTCCGACGCTCTTCCCGCGGGCGGCAGCCGCTGCGACGACCGCGCGAAGCGACCGCTCGTCCTCGTCGGTCTGCAGGGGCACCTCGACGGAATCGATGCCGAGATCCCACGCGGTCTCAGACAGGCGCACCGAGCGCTCGACGCCCATGCCGCGCAGGATCGCCATGAGCGGCGCCCCGGCGAACGCCGTCTCGAACCAGTCGCCGCCGGTCGCGCCATCCGCCTGGGTGGTGTGTGAGTTCATGCGTGGATCCTTCGTGCGTCGAGGTCGGTCAACTTCTCGGGTTTGGGGCGGATTTTCTCCCTTGGGGCGGAGAATCTGCGCCCCAAGGGACAGAATGCGCCCCGAACCCTGGACTCATCGCGGGCGGGCGCGAGGCTCGTCGATCGAGTCGGTGGTGGTCTGCAGCGTGCGCGCGGCGCGCTCGTGGCCCGCGCGCAGTCGTTCCGACACGGACGCCCCGGAGAGGCGGCCGGCGAGGTACCCCCCGGCGAAGGCGTCGCCGGCACCCACGGGCTCGACGACCTCGACGACCAGCGCCGGTTCGAAGACCTCATCGGCGCCGACGAACGCGGTCGCGCCGATGTCGCCGTCCTTGACGATGAGCTCCGCGACCTCCGGCAGGAGCGCACGCGCCTCGGCCGCGGTCGCGGTGCCCCACAGGTTCTCGGCCTCGTCGCGGCCGACCAGCACGATGTCTGCGGTGCGAGCGAGCTCGAGCAGCGCGGGGGCGGCGGTGGCGGCATCCCACAGCGGCGCCCGGTGGTTGACGTCGAACGACACGGTAACCCCGTGCTCCCGCGCCCGCGCCATGACGCGGGAGAGGAAGGACGAGGCGGATGCCGAGATTGCGGCCGTGATGCCCGACACGTGCAGCAGGTCGATGCCGTCGAACGAGACGGCGTCGGCATCAGCGTCGTCGAGGTGCGCGGCCGCCGAACCCCGGCGGTAGTAGAGGACGCCGTTGCCGGGATCCTTCACGTACAGCCCCGTGGGGTGGGCGCCGTCGAACACGACGCGTGAGACGTCGACACCACGCGAGGTGAGCTGGCGCGCGATGCGGCGGCCGAGTGCGTCGTCGCCCAGGCGGCTGAACCACACCGCCCGGTGGCCGAACGCGGCCACGTGCGCGGCGACGTTGGACTCCGCGCCGCCGGCGTCGAGCAGGAACGCGTCGGCCTCGGCGACGGGCGCCGCCACGACGGGCGTGACCATCGCCATCGTCTCGCCGATCGCGAGCAGAGTCAGGGGCACCGCCCCAGCGTAGTCAGGCCGCGGCATCCTCACCGCCTCGACTTCTCGCTCGCGCCGCCCCCGGCGCCCGCACCGCGAAACGCCGGCACGACCTCGCCCGTCATCGCAGGTCGGTGACGGGCGCGGCGTCCATGTCGTCGAAGGCCTGGTTCTCGCCCGCCATCGCCCAGACGAACGTGTACGCCGATGTACCGACGCCCGAGTGCAGCGACCACGAGGGCGAGATCACGGCCTGGCGGTCGGCGATCACCAGGTGGCGCGTCTCTTCGCGCTCGCCCATGAGGTGGATGACGCGGGCATCCTCGGGCAGGTCGAAGTACAGGTAGCACTCGGTGCGGCGGTCGTGCGTGTGGGCCGGCATGGTGTTCCACATCGAGCCCGGGTGCAGCTGGGTGACGCCCATGACGATCTGGCAGCTCTTCACGCCGTTCTCGTGGATGTACTGGTTGAGCGTGCGGCGGTTGGAGGTCACCTGGTCGCCGAGCTCACGCACCGTGCCCTCGCCGGGCGAGACGAGCGCGGCCGGGTAGGCCGTGTGAGCCGGAGCCGAGAACAGGTAGAACTGGGCGCCCGACTCCGCGCCGTCCGAATCCGCGAACGACACGGAACGGATGCCGCGGCCGAGGTAGAGGCAGGCTCCCTTGACGAGCGTGTAGACCTCGCCGTCGGCGGTGACCGTGCCGGTGCCGCCGACGTTGATGATGCCCACCTCGCGGTGCTCGAGGAAGTAGTCGCTGCGGATCTCGGGGTAGCCGCCGAGCTCGAGCACACCGCCCGCGGGCACGGCGCCGCCGAGCACGATGCGATCGTGGTGCGTGTACGTGAGGCGGATCTCGCCGGGCACGAAGACGTCGGGGATGAGGTACGTGTCGCGCAGGTCCTGCGTGGTCATACCCGGGATCTGGGCGGGGTTGGTCGCGTAGCGCTGCGGGATGTTCGTCTGGGTCACGGTGCTCTCCTGGTCGTGCGCGGTTCTGTCGGGGGTGCTCGGGCGGTGCGTGCGGGTCAGCGGACGAGCCAGCCGCCGTCGACGGGGATGACGGCGCCGGTCACATAGGCGGCGGCGTCCGAGGCGAGGAAGACGAAGACGCCCTGCAGATCGGATGCCTCGCCCCAGCGTCCTGCGGGGATGCGCGACAGGATCGACGCGGCGCGGTCCTCATCGGCGCGCAGCGGTGCGGTGTTGTCGGTCGCCATGTAGCCGGGGGCGACGGCGTTGACGGTCACGCCGGCGGCCGCCCACTCGTTGGCCAGCGCCTTGGTGAGCCCGGCGACAGCGTGCTTGGAAGCGGTGTATGCCGGAACGAGAATGCCTCCCTGGAAAGAGAGCATCGACGCGACGTTGATGATGCGTCCGCTGCCCTGCGCCAGCATGTGACGCCCGGCGGCCTGCGAGAGGTGGAACACGGCGTCGAGGTTGACGGCGAGCACGTCGTCCCAGTCCCCCGCCGGGTACTCCGCGGCGGGCGCGCGGCGGATGGTGCCGGCGTTGTTGACGAGGATGTCGAGACCGCCGAGCTCGCCGATCACCTCGGTGACCGCCGAGGTGAGCTCCTCAGCCGTCGCCGAGACGAGGTCGCGCTGCACACGGTGCACGCGGCGGCCGGTCGCGGCGATGAGGTCGGCGGTGGCCGACGCATCGCCGCGGTCGAGCAGCGCGACGTCGGCGCCCGCTTCGGCGAGCGCGACGGCCGCACCCTGGCCGAGGCCACGGCTCGAGCCGGTGACGAGCGCCACCTTGCCGTCGAGGCGGAACGAATCGAGGATCATGCGGAGCCCTCCTGATCGGTGTCGGCCGTTGCGCCGATGAAGGTGGTGGTGAGCTCGCCGAGGCGCGAGATGCGCACGGTGACGGCGTCGCCGTGGGCGAGCGGCCGGTGCGCGTCCTGGGCGGCGGGCAGCTTCTGCGGCGTCCCGGTCGAGACGACATCGCCCGGCTCGAGCGTCAGCACCTGGCTGAGGTGGTGGATGACGTAGGCCACGCTGAAGATCGTGGTCGAGGTCGACTGCGACACCGTCACGACGCCGTCGCGCACGACCTCGACGAGGAGGTCCTGCGGGTCGCCGGCCTCGTCGGGCGTGACGACCCACGGGCCGAGCGGCGCGAACCCGTCGGAGCACTTGCCGAGCGCCCACTGGCTCTGGCGGCGCTGCCACGCGCGGTCAGACACGTCGTTGAGGATCGTGTACCCGCCGACGTGGTCGAGGGCGTCCTCCAGCGCGACGCGCTGCGCACGGCGTCCGATGACGACGGCCACCTCGCCCTCGTAGTCGACGTCGGTCGCACCCGGCGGGATCATCACCGGCTCGTTCGGGCCGGCCAGCGTGTTGGGCGTCTTCACGAACACATCGGGGTACTCCGGATCGTTCGCGGTGGGATCGACGCCGTCGGGCACGTGCCCACGGTAGTTGTAGCCCAGGCAGAGGATCTTGCCCGGGGCCACCGGCGCGAGAAGCGCCGCGGCGTCGAGCGCGGGCAGTGGCTCCGCCCCGCCGGTCGCCTCCTCGGCCGCAGCGACCTGCATGCGAGCAGCCGCCAGGGCCGCGGCATCCGTCAGCAGTTCCACGACCGAGCCGGCGAACCCACCGAGATCGAGCACCCGGTCGCCGTCGGCACCGGCGACCACGGCACCGGGTCGTGCGGCGCCGTCCGCACCGGTGTAGGTGACGAGCCTCACCAGTACTTCCTCCAGTCGGGGCGCACGACCCGCATCAGAGCCTCGAGGTAGAAGTAGTCGCCCCAGAGCGTGCCTTCGTCGACGCCGTTGCCCTTGGGCAGGTCGTACACCGCGTGCAGGATGAGCGCATCCGAGTCCTCGGGCGTCGCGGGCGTGTAGTTCGCGATGAGCGACGCGAGCATGCCGTGCGCCCGGGCCGTCCAGGCGGCCGCGCGGTCGGGATCCGTCTCGACCTTGGCGAGCTCCAGCAGACCGCACACCGCGATGGCCGCGGCCGAGCTGTCGCGCGGCGCGTCGCTGCCGTCGGTGTAGACGAGGTCCCAGAACGGCACCTCGTCGGCCGGCAGGTGGCGCACGAAGTACTCGGTGCAGCGACGGGAGGCCTCGAGCAGCCGCTCGTCGCCGGTCACCGCGTAGTTCATGGCGAAGCCGTAGATGCCCCACGCCTGCCCACGGGCCCAGCACGACTCGTCGAACGCGCCCTGTTCGGTGGCTCCGCGGAGCGGCTCGCCGGTCTCGGCATCCCAGTAGAAGGTGTGGAAGGTCGAGTCGTCCTCGCGCAGGATGTGCTCGCGCAGCTGCGCGGTGTGCCGCGTGACGGCGTCGGCGAAGCGCTCCTCGCCTGTCTGCTCGTGGGCCCATGTCAGCAGCGGCATATTCATGAGGCTGTCGATGATGGTGCGGCCGCGCTGGGCCGGATCCGACAGGTCGCCCCATGCCTGGATGATGCCCGCGGGCTCCAGGAACCGGCGCATCAGGTGATCGGCGGCGAGCAGCGACGCCTGGCGGGCGTCCTCGTCGTCGTCGAGACGCCACGCGGCGACCGTCGAGAGGGTGTAGAGGAAGCCGAGGTCGTGCGTGTCGAGGTCCTCCTCGGCGCGCACGCGGCGCTCGAAGTCCGCCGTGTCGACCAGCGCCGCCTCGCGGTACGCCTCCTCGCCGGTGAGCTCCCACGCCAGCCACAGCATCCCGGTGCGGAAGCTCGTGGTCCAGCCGCGATTGCCGCCGAGCGGGATGCCGCCCTCGGCCGGGCGCTGCCGGTAGCGGTCGTCCACCGTCGTGTCGTCGGGGTAGGCGCCGCCGAAGGTCGAGATGTTGCGCCGGATCGTGGACAGGGCGGCCGTGATCGCGGCCTCGACCACGATGGTGTCGACGGGCGCGATGCGCGGGTCACCGGGCGTGGCTCGGGTGCCCGCAGCGGGCGAGGTGGACGTCATGGAGGGAATCCTTCGGAGGGAGAAGTGAGGAAGGGATGCTCGGCCTCGTGCCGCGTCGGCAGCGCGAGTGCCGCGGCCTCAGGCCGGCGCAGTCGCCTTCTCATCGAGATCGAGTACGGGACGGAGGGTGTAGCGCGAGTTCGTCCACGCGAAGAACAGGGCGGCGGATGCCGTGAGCCCGAGTCCCAGCGCGGGCGCCGTCGCGAAGACGGCGACCTGGGCGGCGAGGGCGGCGAGCGAGACCGCGGTGAGGTACCAGCGCCGCAGACTCAGGTACAGGCTCGCGCGCACCACGTCACGCAGGCGTGCGGTGGGCGCCTCGGCGATCGCGACCAGGGACACGAGGCCCACCGCGATGGCGAGCAGCGCCAGCACCGCGAGGAGCGGCACCGTGATCACGGCCGCGGCCGTGTTCGACAGCATCCGCACGTCCACGAGGAGCACGACGATGACGGCGGTGACGGCCGCCCCGATGACCAGCGCCCGACGCCAGGTGGCGCGGAAGCCCGCGACGAACGCGCGGATGGGGCCGAGCCCGCCGTCGCCGTGCTCGCGGAACGCCCGGAAGGCGGCCGCGAGACCGGGTGCCGCGAGGGGCGCGGCCACAGCCAGCAGCGGCCACGAGTACACCGGATCGGTGGTGACGAGCAGCACCACCAGCGGCAGGCAGGCGACCACCAGCAGGAGGTTGACGATGAGCGCGAGGTAGATCATCCCGATGAGGGACGCCCACGTCTCGTGCGAGACGAGTCCGTTGAGCCTGCTGAGCGCGCTGGGCTTGTTCACGGTGTCAGCCCTTCAGTCCGCTCGTCGCGATGCCCTCGACGAAGTACTTCTGGCCGAGCAGGAAGATGATCGCGATCGGGATGACCGAGATCGTCAGGCCCGCGAACAGCAGCGCGTAGTTCGTGTCGAACAGGTTCGAGACGAAGCTCTTGAGGCCCAGCTGGATGGTCCACAGATCGGGGTTGCGCAGGTAGATGAGCGGCCCGAGGTAGTCGTTCCAGGTGTTGACGAACGTCAGCAGCGTCAGCGAGGCGAGCGCGGGGATCGACAGCGGCAGCATGATCTTGCGCCAGATCGCGTACTCGCTGAGGCCGTCGATGCGTGCCGCCTCGGAGAGCTCCTCGGGGATCGTCTCGTAGAACTGCTTCATCAGGAACACGCCGAACGCGCCGAACGCCTGCAGCAGGATGATCGCCCACAGCGTGTTCGACACCTTGAAGTTCGAGAGCAGGATGAACTGCGGGATCATGTACGACTGCCAGGGCACGGCGATCGTGCCGACGTACAGCAGGAACAGCACGTCGCGGCCCTTGAAGCGCATGCGCGCGAAGCCGTAGGCCGCGAACGAGCCGGTGAGCACCTGCAGGAAGGTCACGACGACGGCGAGGAACAGCGTGTTGCGGATCCAGACGAGCATGTTCGACTCGGTCCAGATGTCGATGTAGTTCTGCCACACCCACGTCTCGGGGAACCACTTCACCGGCACCGAGAAGACCTCGTTCGCCGACTTGAACGAGCTCAGCACCATCCACGCGAACGGCATGAGCAGGGCGATCGCGAAGACGACCAGCGCGGCGTACAGCGCGATGCGTCCGACGCGGCGACCGGGCGTCATCTTCTCGCCGCTCGCCGCGCGCCGCGGCTTCGGCTCGGAGAGCTTGCGGAGGCCGCGCACGGCCGAAGTGGGGGGTGTGAAGTCCGCGACCAGCTGGTCTGCGGGGACTTTCTCCAACTGCTCGGCCATCAGCTGCTCCGCTTCTTGTTCCAGAGGAACTGCACGATCGTCACGATGATGCACATGAAGAACAGCGCCACCGCGGCGGCCGAGGCGTAGCCGAACTGGCTCTCTTCGAAGCCCTTGCGGTAGATGAACTGCGACATCACGAGGGTGGACTGACCCGGACCGCCGTCGGTCATGACGAGGATCAGGTCGAAGATCTTGAACGAGTTGATCGTCAGCATGACGGTGACGAAGAACATCGTGGGACGCAGGCACGGCAGCGTCACGTTGACGAACCGCTGCCACACGCTCGCGCCGTCGACGCGTGCGGCCTCGTGCAGCTCGCGGGGCACCGTCTGCAGACCGGCGAGGAACAGGATCATGTAGTAGCCCATATCGCGCCACGTGCCGACGATGACGACGGCGGGCATCGCCCACTCGGGCGAGGTGAGCCATCCGGGCGGGTTCTGGATGCCGATGAACCGGAGGAACTCGTTGATCGGGCCGTACTCGGGGCTGAAGAGCAGGTTCCAGACGACCGCGATCGCGACGATCGAGGTGATGTAGGGGAAGAACGCGGCTGTGCGGAAGAACGCGACACCGCGGATCTTGTTGTTCAGCAGCAGCGCCAGGCCAAGCGAGACGATGATCGTCAGCGGAATGTGCAGCGCCGAGTAGTACAGGGTGTTGATGACCGAGATGCGGAAGCTGCCGTCGCCGATGAGGCGCTCGAAGTTCGCGAGTCCGACCCAGTTCGCCGTGCCGAAGACGTTCCAGTTCGTGAACGACATGTAGAACAGCACGACGATCGGCACCAGGGTGAGCAGACCGAAGCCGAGGAAGTTGGGAAGGATGAAGCTCCACCCGATGAGGGTGTTGCGCAGCCGCAGCTTCGAGCGCCGGCGGCGCACGGGCGGCGGCGCGGTGCCGGCCTCTGTGGCAGTGATGGTCGCCATGGCGGACCTCCAGTGGGGTGGATGTAGCGGGGGGCGGTGACCGGCACGCCCGGGAGGAGCGGGCCGGTCACCGGGTGTCCGGTGTGTCGGCGCATCAGGCGCCGAGTGCCGTCCGGCCGGCCCGGGAGAAGTCCCGGGCCGGGCGGACGACGAGGGATCAGTCGGTGCCGACCTCATTGGCGACGCGGTCCTGCGCCTCCGTGATGGCGTCCGCGACGGACTTGGAGCCCGACATGATCGCCGTGTGCATGTCGCCGAGGATGCCCTGGATCGCCGCGGCCTTGTCGGACGTCGGGTTCTCGGGGTGAACCTCGTGCGTCGAGTACGCGAACTTCGACAGGTCGTCCGACGGGGCACCGTCGACCGAGAAGTACGTCTCGACGACGCCGTCCGTCAGCAGCGCCGGCGTGATGCCGATCTCCGCGAGCACCTGCGCGCCCTCTTCGCCGGCGGCGAAGGCGAGGAACTCCTTGGCGGCCGCCACCTTGGACTCGTCGATCGCGGCGTTGATGCCGAAACCGGTCGGGTCGCCGAAGGTCACCGGGGTGTTGTCGAGACCGGCGGTGTCCGAGTCGACCTGCGGGATCGGCGCGATGCCCCACTCGAAGTCATCCGCGTCGCCCGACGCCTGCTGCGCGATGAGGGTCGCGACGAACCACGTGCCCATGGGCAGCATGGCGGCGTTCTGCTTGCCGAACTCGCCCTGGTACGTGACCTGGTTCGCCTTCGCGGTGTTGAAGTCGAGCTGGTCGCCCGCGTCCTGCAGTGCGAGGACGTTGTCGTAGAACGGCTCCATGTAGTCGTACTCGCCCTCGAGGATGTCGCCGTCCGACTGCGCGTTCGCGAAGCCCTGGACCGTCGACTGCCAGTTGTGCAGGTACGCGCCCTTGGCGGTGCCGCCCGCGCCGGCGATGCCCTCGGTCAGTGCCGCAGCGGCGTCGCTGTAGTCGTCCCACGTCCACGAGCCGTCCGGGTACTCGACGCCGGCCTGGTCGAACAGCGCCTTGTTGTAGTACAGCACCCACGAGTCGTTGCGGTACGGCACGGCGTAGGCGGTGCCGTCGACCTCGTACGAACCGGCGCCGCTGATCTCGTCGGGCAGCTCGACGTCCGACACATCGAGCAGCTGGCCGCCGTTCACGAAGGTGGGAACGAACTTGACCTCCTTCTGCGTGATGATGTCGGGGCCCGAGCCGGCAGCGAGGTCGGCCGTGATGAGGGTGTTGTACTCGGTCGCGTCGTAGCCCTTGAGCTCGATCGTGACGTCGGGGTTCTCCTCGTGGAACGCGTCCGCGAGCTTCTGGAATTCGGGCGTGGTGTCGAGGCTCCAGCCTGACAGGGAGAGGGTGACCGGGCCCGACGACTCCTCGGGGGCGGCCTCGCCGCCGCCGCTGCAGCCGGCGAGAGCGAGCGTGGCGACCACGGCGACGCCGGCCGCGGCAGCGAATGAACGCTTCATTCTGGGGGTACTCCTTTGTGATTGCGGACCCGTCCTCGGGCCCATCGGGTTACCGGTTCGCGACGGACGCGGTTCCGGGGTGTGCAAGGCGACTCGTGGTCGCCGTTCCGTCGGGCCAGGTGACCGTGACGGTGGTCTGTTCGCCGTCGTCTGCGACGGCGACGCTCCCCGCGCCGTCTGCCGGCGCGGCGAGATCTGCGGTGGTGAGCTCGACGAGCGTCGCGCTCCACTCCCCCGGCACGACCGGGTAGGTCACGACCGGCACGGCGGCGAGGGGCCCGAGCGGGCTGGCGTCCTCGCGCGTCTCGATCGAGAGCGTGCCGGTGCCGAGAAGGGGACGGATGCCGGAGCTCAGGCCGTTCGCGACCACCGAGGCCGCGGCATCCGTCGTCTTCTCCCCCACCGCCGCTTCCTCAGCTGAGGACACCGCCGCGTCCTCAGTTGAGGACACCGCGGCGTCCTCAGTTGAGGAAGAGGGCCGAGATGAGGAGCGCGACTCGGCGTTTCGGCCCTCATTCTGGCGCAGCTCCTCGATTGAGGAACGGGGCTCTTCGTGGGATGCCAGGGCCCAGCCGCCGACGCGGAGGCGCAGCGCGCCGGCGTCGACCCCGGGCTCGAGGGCGTCGACGCGTGCGAGGCGCACCTCCCACGGCCCGCGCACGAGCGAGTGCACCTCGACGACGCCCGCGATCTCGACGTCGCCGTCGATGCCCGAGCCGTGACGGTGGGAGACGGGACGCAGCGTGATCCAGTGGGCGCGTGACACCGAGGCGGCGATGCCGACCCGGCCGTGCTCGTCGTCCTGCACGCGCACGTCGATGAGGTCCATCGCGGCGCGGTGGGTGGGCCGGCCGGCGTCGTCGACGAGGGCGACCGACTGCTCGAGGGGCTCTTCGAAGGCACGCTGGTTCGCGAGCGGTGCGGCCGCGGTCGCGTAGCCGATGCGGGCGTACAGCGGCGAGTCGCCGACCAGGCTGCCGTCGGCGGCGTGGTCGGTGCCGTGGTTGGCGATGCGCACGATGCCGTCGGCGCGCGTTCCCGAGATCACCCAGCCGGCCGGACGCACGACGCGCAGCTCGTCGCCCGCCTCGATCGGCAGCGGCTCGCTCTCGGCGGCCCACACCGGGTGATCGGCCGGCAGCGAGATGCCGAGCAGACCCTTGACGGCCCAGTACGGCGAGCCCGGCCCGGAGTACGACTGCGCGAGCTCGCGCCACTCGTGATGCCAGCCCATGGTGAGGACGCCGTCCTCGCCGGGGACGTCCTGCTCGACGAAGTGCGCCACGACGGCGTTCGCCGCGCGCCGAAGCTGCCCGAGCGAGACCGAGGGAACCTCGGCGAGCGCGCCGACCCAGAAGGGCGCCGCCGCCGCGAAGCGGTAGATGAGGCTGCGACCCTGAACGAGCGGCGAGCCGTCGGCGCCCACGAGGGCGACGGCATCCTGCAGGAAGCGGTCGAGGCGGGCGATGTCGCCCGGGGTGCGGCCGGCGGTGAGCTCGTCGGCGCCCTGCATGCGCGACCACAGCACGGGGTACGTGTGCAGCGCCCAGCCCACGTAGTGGTCGTAGGAGCGCTCGAAGCCGTCCGAGATCCAGCCGTCCTCGCGCACCAGCGCGTCGTGGAGCGCAAGGTCGTCGGCGATGTCCTGCGCCGACCACGGCCCGCCGACCGAGCGGAGGAACGTCTGCACGACGACGCGGAACCAGAGCCAGTTCGTCTTCGGGTAGGTCGCGTCGCCCACGACGGGGGAGAGGTACGCGATCACGCGCTCCTGCGTCAGGGCGTCGAGGCGATCCCAGATCCACGGCCGGGTCATGTCGAGCACCAGCGCGAGGGACGCGGCCTCGACCTTCGCCTGCGCGTGCTCGTCCAGTCGCACCCAGCGGTCCTCGGCATCCGGGTCGACACCCGTGACGATGCCGCGGCGGTAGAAGTCGGCGAGCTCCTCGGTGCCCTCGCCGCGCGCGCCGGCGATGCGGAACCCCGCGAGGAGGAAGGTGCGGGCGAAGCCCTCGAGCCCGTCGACGGCGTGGCCGTAGCCGCCCTCGGCGCCGGGGAAGTGGATGCGGCCGGCACCGGGAGATGCGTGCGTGCGAGCGGTGTCGAGCAGGCGGTCGGCGTAGGCCAGCCACTCCGTCCGCGTCCACTCACGGGCGGCCCAGGCAGAACCCGTCGCGATGCGCGCCGACGTGGTGGGTTGCTGGACCGTCACTGGGATCTCCCTTGATGCCTACATGTCTCCGCGTCGTGCCAGCGGAAAGCGAACGTTTGGGACTGTATCAACCCGATTCGTTCATTGCAAGATTGTTTGAGATTCGTTATGATCGTTTGTGATCGCTTTCCGGATCGGATTCGTCCGGAACCGGCCGCGAACCTTCACCACGGTGAATCAATGAGGAGGAACCTTGACGACCGCGACGGCCCCCACGCCCGCTGCAGGAGCCTGGCACACGAGCCCTGACAGGTCGCCGGAAGCGGCCTTCCGCGGTGCGCTGTCCGCCGTCTACCTGGAGCAGGCGGGCGCTGACGCCGCCGACTTCGAGGCCGCCCTCGCCGCGCTCCTGGCACCCGCGGAGCGTGCGCTCCCGGTCCCGGCCGCCGACGACCGGGGGACGTGGGGCCCGCAGGGGAGCGCCGACCCCATCGCGATCCGCGACGTGCTGCAGCGCGCCGCGGCCGAGCGGGCCGCGGCCTGGCCGGTGCCGCTCGCGACCGCCGCCGCCCGCCTGCACGACGACGGCGACCGCGAGGGCTGGGAGAGCATCGTGTTCGAGCGGCAGCGGCGGCTTGCCCGCGCCGCGATCGCCGCTGCGCACCACGCCGACGACGAGACCGGTGCGGTGTGGCTCGCCGAGGTCCTCGACGGCGTGTGGCTCATCTGCGAGCAGAGCTCGTGGTGCTGGCCGGCGCACGACGACGCGTTCCGCGAGCGGGGGTCGGTGCTCCCGACGGTGACCGCGCCGTATCTCGACCTGGGCGCGGGCGAGGCGGTGGCGCTTCTGACCTGGATCGATCATCTCCTCGGCACGCGGCTCGAAGCCCGGTACCCCGGCATCCGCTCCCGCATCCGCCACGAGGCCCGCGTGCGCGTGTTCGACCCGTTCACCCAGCGCCGCGACTGGCACTGGCTCGGACTCGACGGCGATGTGCACAACTGGAATCCGTGGATCCACGGCAACGTGCTGCTCGCGGCGCTGCGGCTGCTCGACGACCCCGCAGACGCCGGCGAGCGCGCGCACATCGCCGCCCTCGCGATCGAGGGGATCGACCGCTACGTCTCGGTGCTGCCGGCCGACGGCGCGATCGACGAGGGGTACGCCTACTGGTGGAACGGCGCGTGCCGCGCCCTCGAGGCACTCGACCTGCTGCACCACGCCACCGGGGGAGTGCTCGACGCGTCGGGCATCCCGGCTTTGCGGGAGACCGTCGCCTTCCCCCACCGCATGCACCTCGGCGGTGACTGGTACCTGAACCTGGCCGACGGGCAGGCGCGCGTCCCGGCCGCGCAGCCGTGGCACGCGCTGCACCGGGCGGCGCGGAGAGCGGGCGATACGGATGCCGCTTCCCACGCCGCCTCGCACCGCATCGCCGGCACGCCCGCCGCCACGGAGCACGAGGGGTTCGGCCGGCTGCTGCGCGGCATCACCGATCGCGCGTGGGTCGACGCCGCGCAGACGTCGTCGCCCTTCCCGCGGGACGTGTGGCTGCCCTCGACCGAGGTGATGCTCGCCCGCGAGCGCGCCGGCACGAGCCGCGGGCTGACCGTCGCCGTCAAGGGCGGCCACAACGGCGAGCACCACAACCACAACGACGTCGGCTCGTTCGTCGTCGCGTCCGACGGGGTACCCGTGATCGTCGACGCGGGCCGTCCGACCTACACGCTGCAGACCTTCGGCCCCGACCGCTACGACATCTGGACGATGCAGAGCGGCTGGCACAACGTTCCCGTGATCGATGGCCTCGAGCAGAGCGCGGGTGCGGGGTTCGCGGCCTCCGACGTCGAGGTCGCCCTGGGCGACGACGCCGCGACCCTCGCTCTCGAGCTCTCCGGGGCCTACCCCGGCGCCCTGTCCTGGCATCGAGCGGTGCGCCTCGAACGGCCCGCGCGCCGCATCGTCGTCGAGGACTCCTGGCAATCCTCGCTCGTTGAGCGAGCGAGAAACGTGGTCGTTGAGCGAGCTCGCGAGTCGAAACGCAAAGACGAAACGCCTCGAACCGACGAGAACGCACCGGCACCCGAGCACGGGGGCGCGAACGCCGAGACGATCGGTGCCACGCAGGTGCGGATGCTGCTCGCCGGCGACGTGCGCCGCGAGAGGGCCGGCGCGGTGGTGGTCACTCCCCTCGACGGCGCCACGCCCGTACGCATCTCATGGCCAGACGGCGTCGCCGCGGCGCTCGTGGTGCGCGAGCTGGACGACCCCATGCTCACCAGCGTGTGGGGCTCACGACTCACCCGGCTGGATCTGGATGTGACGGCGCGCGACAGCGTCACCGTCACGATAGAACTGGATCTGACGAACCCGAAGGGCGCCCGATGACCGACCAGACTCCGGCACTGCTCGCCGCCGAGCGGCGGGCGCACGTGCTGGCGGCACTCGAGCGCGACGGCGCCGTACGGGTCGCGCAGCTGATGGACGACCTCGGCGTCGCCCCGGTCACCCTCCGTCGCGACCTCGCGCAGATGGAGCGCGAAGGACTGCTGGTGCGCGTGCACGGCGGTGCGGTTCCCGCCGCGGGCGCCTTCGACGACGTGGAGCTGGGGCATCCGGTCTCCGTCACCCGCACCGGCTCGATCGCGATGCTGGTGCCGTCGCTGAGCTTCTACTGGCCGAGCGTCGTGCGCGGCGCCGAGACCGAGGCCAGCCGGCACGGCCTGCGCGTCGTGCTGCGCGGCGCGTCGTACGAGCTGCAGGACGAGCGCCCGGTGCTCGAGCGCCTCGTGCACGCTGACGGCGTGCGCGGGCTCGTCGTCGCACCGAACACCGACACGCCTCACGCGCAGGACGTGGTGCAGTGGCTGGCCGAGTGCGGCGTGCCCAGCGTGCTGGTCGAGCGCGATGCCGTGGTGCAGCCTGAGGGCAGTCCCGTCGAGAACGTGACGACCGACCACGCGCTCGGCGCGGTGCTCGCGGCCCGCCATCTCGCCGCGCTCGGCCACCGCCGTGTCGGCCTCATCATCGCGCGCGACTCGCCCACGTCCCGCAAGATCGCGGCCGGCTGGCAGGCCGCGTGCGTCGAGCTCGGCCTCACGCCGTCCGACCACTTCGAGACGAGCCTGCCGCCGCGCACGAGCCCCGACTTCTCGGCTGTCGTCGATGCGACGCTCGACGCGGCGCTGGCCAACTCGGTCACCGCGATCCTCGTCCACTCCGATCCGGAGGCGATGGCGTTCGTCGACCTGGCCCTCAACCGCGGCATCTCGGTGCCGGGCGACCTGTCGGTCGTCGCCTACGACGACGAGGTGGCCGAGCTGTTCACTCCGGCGCTCACCGCCGTCAGCCCGCCGCGCAGCTCGGTCGGTCGCGCCGCGGTCGACCTGCTGGCGCGGCGCATCGAGGATCCGACGCGCCCGGTGCACCGCGTCGTGCTGAACCCGACGCTGAACGTCCGCGGCTCCACCGCGCCGCCCCGCGGCGCCTGACCCTCGCACGCGCGCAGGTCGCATTCCACCCACGGAATACGGATGCGGCGGCCCAGTGCCGCCGGCGTCCGGGCTGTCTGCGTCAGCCGGCGAGGGCGGCCTCGCGCCAATCCGTGAGCACGCGCGCGGCGGCACGCGTGTGCGACCACGGCATCTGCGGCACCTCGAGGCGGCCGTCCGCGACGGCGAGCGAGAGCGCATCCGCCTCCGCGGCCATGGGCTGCACGACCGGCACCTCGACCACCCGCTCTTCGCCCCCGCGCCGCACGATCAGGGTCGACGAGCTCTCGGTGCGGCTGCCCCACGCGTTGGGGAGCACGACCTCGGCGTCGGTGAACCGCAGCACTGCCGTGCGCGGGAGGTCCGCGATGATGGAGGTCGCAATCGCCGCCGTCACACCGCCGAAGGCGATCTCCGCGGATGCCGAGCCGTCGACACCCGACACCACTTCCGCCTCGAACCGGCGATACTCCGGCGCATCGATCGGTGCGCCGGCAGCAGCGGCGAGGTCGATCGCCAGCGAGAGCGGATAGCAGCCGACGTCGAGGATCGCCCCGCCCGCCAGTGCGCGGTCGAACAGCCGGCCCTCGTGCACCGGTGCCGCGAACCCGAAGGCCCCCTCGACACGCTCGAGCGCGCCGAGCTCGCCGCCGGCGACGAGTTCTCGCAGCGCATCGGCGAACGGTCCGAATCGTGTCTTGAAGGCCTCGAGGAACGGTCGCCGGGTGCGGGCTGCGATGTCGAGAATGCGCTCGACCTCTTCGAGCGTGGGGCTCGCCGGCTTCTCGCACAGCACGGCCTTGCCGGCCTCGAGCGCGCGGATCGCGAGCTCGGCGTGCGTCGTGTGCACGGTTCCGATGTACACGGCGTCGACGTCGTCGCGCGCGAGGATCTCGTCGTAGGTGCCGGATGCCGCAGCCCCGTGCTCCGTGGCGAAGGCCCCCGCCCGCTCCGCCGACGAGCTGCCGACCGCGTGCAGCACACCGTGCTGCGACGCCCGGAGCCCCACCACGAAGTCCCTGCTGATGGCTCCGGGGCCGAGCACGGCCCATCTCGTCTGCACCGTGTCGTCCGCCTGAGTCATGGCCCCGATCGTATCGAGCCCCCGGTCGGCCGTCGCACGCCGGCCGTCGCACCCCGGCCGTGGCATCCGTCCCTCGCTGCCCGAGCCGCTGCCCGAGCCGCTGCCCGCGCCGTTGCCCGCGCCGTTGCCCGCAACAGGTGATTCGGCGCACACAGGACGACGGATGCCGAACCGGCCTGTCCTCGGCAGAACACCTGTCCCGGGCAACAGCGGCGGGACGTCGGGCGTCGCGTCGGGCGTCGCGTCAGGCGTCGCGTCGGCCGCGTCAGGCGTCGCGTCAGGCGTCGCGTCGGCCGCGTCAGGCGTCGCGTCAGGCGTCGCGCCGGGCGTCGCGTCAGGCGATCGGCTCGGCCGCTTCCCGCGCGGCCCGTGACGATGAGCGCACCGCGCCGATGCTCGCCGCGATGACGAGCGCGATGCCCGCGATCTCGAGCCACGTCATATGTTGGCCCAGGAATATGAAGCCTGCGAGGGCCGCCGTCGCCGGCGCGAGGCTCATCAGGATCGCGAAGACAGCGGCCTGCAGGCGCCGGAGGGCGACCAGTTCGAACGCGTAGGGGATGGTCGACGACAGGATCGCGACCGCGGCGCCGAGCGCGACGAGTTCGGGACGCAGGAGGGCGGACCCGGCATCCGCGATCCCGAACGGCAGCGCGATCACCGCTCCGACCGTCATCGCCAACGCCAGGCCGTCGAGCTTCGGGAAGGCCCTTCCCACCCGCGCCGACGCCAGGATGTAGAACGCCCAGCTGCCGGCCGCGCCCAGCGCGAACAGCACGCCCAGCGGATCGAGGCGGTCCCACCCGCCGCCGCCCAGGGCGACGACGCCGGCGAGCGCGAGCACGGCCCAGAGCCAGGCGGATGCACGGCGGGCGGCGACGATCGACAGCACGAGAGGCCCCAGCACCTCGATGGTGACGGTGATGCCGAGCGGCAGGCGCTCGAGGGCGAGATAGAACAGGCCGTTCATCAGGGCTAGCACGAGTCCGAACAGCGCGACGCCGGTCCAGTCCGACCGCGAATGCCCGCGCACCCGGGGCCGGGCGATCAGCAGCAGCACGATCGCCGAGAACACCAGCCGCAGCATCACCATGCCGAGGGGTCCCACCGCGGGGAACAGCAGCACCGCCAGCGATGCGCCGACCTCTTGGCACGCCAGGCCCGCGATCACGAGCACGATCGCGGGTGTGGCTCCCGATCCCGCGCTGCGACCGGATCCGCCCGCCGGGCTCGCGCCCGCCCCCGTACCGCCCGAGCCCGCTCCGGCCCGCACTACGTCGCCGGAGGCGTGCAGACGGCTGCGGCGCCGATGGCGCCGTGGTACTGCTCGGGAGTCCAGGGCAGCCCGGCCTCGGGCACCGTCTCACCGGCCGCTGCGGGCGCCTTCGATGCGATCGCCGCGAGCTCCCACGCGAGGTACTCGCCCACTGACGCATCGGCGGCCGAGTTGTTGAGCACGACGGCGACCGTCAGCCCGGTCGACGGGTCGGCGAAGGCGGCGGTGATGTAGCCGGGCACCTTGCCGTACTGCCCGATGAGCGACCCCGCGATCAGCGCACCGCCGTCGGCGGTGTACCACGACGGAGCGTCGGGGGCCACCGCCACCGGGGCGCCGAAACGGTCGTCGTCCTGGACGAGCGCGCCCGAGGCGAGGGCCTGCACGTAGCGGCCGAGATCCTCGATGTCGGTGATGGCGCCGGCGTCCGTGAACCCGCTGCTCGTCGACGCCGCGGTCAGGTCGAGGGGGGCCGCGCAGTCGAGCGCGCCCTCGGCGTTGTTCACCGACTGCCCGCCTTTGAGCACGCCCTCCTCGGGAAGGTCGCCGAGCGCGGTCGCGTCCAGTCCCAGCGGATCGGCCACGTACGTCTGGATGAGGTCCGCCGCCGTCATGTCGGTGGCGCGCTCGAGCGCCAGCCCGAGCAGCACGTACCCGGCGTCGGAGTCGCGGTAGGCCGCGCCGGGCGCGCCCGATCGCGGCTGGCCGAGTCCGAAGCTCGCGAGGTAGCGGGGCTCCCAGTCGCGTGCCGGGTTGCTGAGCCACGACGAGTACAGCTGACCGGCGAACGAGCCGATCCCCGATGTGCCGTCGCAGAGCTCCACCAGGCTGACGTCGGCGAGGTCGGGCACGCCCGAGACGTAGGCGGTGACGCTGTCGTCCAGCTTCACCTTGCCCGCGGCGGCGACTTCGAAGAGCACATCGCACGTCATCGCCCGCGTCACCTTGCCGGCGCGGAACGCCAGATCGGCGGTGACCTCGCCGCCGCCGTCAGGCCGCTGCGTGCCGAGGCCGGTGACCCAGGCGCCGCTCCAGGGTGCCCAGACGCCCACGATGGCGCCGGAGGACCCGGTGGTGCCCATCGCGTGGGTGACGGCATCCGTCAATCGCTGCACCGTCTCGTCAGGCAGCGCCGCGTCCGACTGCGACGGCAGATCAGGCTCGACCTCGCCGCCGAACGAGCACCCGGCGAGCAGCAGAGTGGACGCCACGGCACCGGCGATGACCGCGTTGGCGCGGCGACGTGTAGACCGGGTCCGCATTCTCACCCCCCGACGATCGTGCATTGAATTCAAACACACCCTGGTCGCTTGCCGTGCACGGCGATCCGTAGGGTGTCAGCATGACGCACCACTTCGACGACGACGCCCTCACCGGCGTGCTCCGCCATATGAACGGCGATCACGGCGACGACAACCTCCTCATCGCCCGAGCATTCGCCGGCGACCCGGGGATCGCGGGTGCTGAGGTCACCGGTTCCGTCATGACGGGGTTCGACGGCGACCGCGGCGTGTGGCAGGCGACGCTCGCCGACGGCTCGACCGCCGACGTCGAGGTGCCGTGGCCGTCCGGGCCGATCTCCGAGCGTCGCGAGGTGCGCCGCGAGATCGTCGCGCTCTACGACGAGGCGTGCCGGCGTCTGGACGTCGAGCCGCGACCGCACGCCTAGGCCGCGGCCGGGAGAACATTTTTGTTAGGTTCGCCTTATCTTCAGTTAGCATGAAGGTATGAGCGACCCGATCCCGTTCTCGACCGCCCTGCGCGAGCGTTCGAGCAGCTCGCACTCCTCGAGCGAGCACTCCGGCTTCATGGCCGACCTCATGAAGGGGGAGGGGACGCGCGACGACTACGTCGCACTCGTCGCCCAGCACTGGTTCATCTACGAGGCGCTCGAGCGCACGGCGGCTCAGATGCGCAACGACCCGGTCGCCGCGGTGTTCATCTCCGACAAGCTGACGCGCCTGCCCGCGCTCGAGGCGGACCTCGAGTTCCTCGTCGGGTCCGACTGGCACGACCGCATCGAGCCGCTGCCGACCACGCAGCGCTACGTCGACCGCATCAACGAGGTCGGCGCGACGTGGGCGGGCGGCTTCGTGGCCCACCACTACACCCGCTACCTCGGCGACCTGTCGGGCGGCCAGTTCATCGGCCGGCTGATGGCCCGCCGCTTCGGGTTCGACACCAACGGCATCGGCTTCTACCTCTTCGAGGACATCGCCGACCCGAAGGCCTTCAAAGACGTGTACCGCGAGCAGCTGGACGCGGCGCCCTGGGATGCCGCCGAGCAGGAGCGCGTCATCGACGAGGTCCTCCTCGCCTACCGCTTCAACACCGAGCTGTTCGAAGACCTCGCCCACGCGAAGGCCGCCGCAGTCGCCTGACCGCCGCGCTGCCGGTTCGCCGGAGGCCGGCGAGACGATTCAGGATGCCGCGGGCCTGCGCACTGCGGACGCCATGAAGCGCCGCACGTCGGGGTCGACCTGGATGTCGCGCGGCCGCAGCGGCCGCGAGAGGTAGAGCCCGTCGAGCGAGGTCAGCCGGGACAGCGCGACGTACGTCTGGCCCGGAGCGAACGCGCCGGACCCGAGGTCGATGATCGCGCGGTCGTACGTCTTGCCCTGCGACTTGTGGATCGTGACCGCCCACGCGAGCCGCAGCGGGAACTGGGTGAACTCGGCGACGATGTCGCGCGTCAGCTGCTTGGATCCGGGGTTGTACGAGTACCGGTACTTCTCCCAGACCGCGGGCTCGACGTCGAACTCCTCGCCCTCGACGTCGACGCGCACCGTCTCGCCGGCGATACGGGTGACCGTTCCGATCGTGCCGTTCACCCACCGCGGCGGCTCGCCGAACGAGGCGGTGTCGTTGCGCAGGAACATCACCTGGGCACCGACCTTCAGCTTGAGCTCGAGATCGGCGGGGTACGCGGCATCCCCTCGTCCGAAGTCGCCGTTCACCTCGGCCATCGCCGTCTGCTCGCGACCGACCAGCTCGGTCAGGTGCCGGCGGTTGATGTTGTTGACGATGTCGTTGCGCGTGGCCAGCGTGATGATGGGGTGCTCGCCGTCGACGGGGTCCGGGGGAGTGCGTGCGCCTGTCGTGTTGAGGACCTCCGCGATGTCGGCGGTCACGTGCCCGTAGCGCACCGCATTGAGCATGGCCTTGAACGCCGGGTCGGACTGCCGGTGGATGTCGACCAGCTCGCGGATGTTCAGGTCGGCGCCGTACGACCCGACGTCGAGGATGCCGTCGCTCGCCGCCTCGCCCACCCACACCTTGGCGTCGAAGAACCAGAACGACCGGTAGTGGTCGTTCACGTACCGCAGCTCGTCGCCGCGCGGCGGCACCGGGGCCAGCTGGTACGGGTCGCCGAACATCACGATCTGGGCGCCGCCGAACGGCTCGCCGCGGCGTCCCCGCGCCTTGCGCAGCGCGCGGTCGATCGCATCCATGAGGTCGGCGTTGACCATGGAGATCTCGTCGATCACCAGCGTGTCGATGGCGTTGAGCAGCTTGCGCGTCGCATCGGACTGATCCTCGTCGTGCGCGCCGATGATCCCCAGCGGCAGCTTGAACAGCGAGTGGATCGTCTGGCCCTCGACGTTGAGGGCCGCGACGCCGGTCGGCGCGCACACGGCGATCTGCTTGCTCGTGTGCCATGCCAGGTGCTGCAGGAGGGTCGACTTGCCGGTGCCGGCGCGCCCGGTGACGAACACGTGCTCGCGGGTGTCCTCGATGAGCCGGAACAGCGCCTCCTGCTCGGCCGACAGCGCGAGGCCGGCAGGAGAAGGCGTGGTGGTCACCGATTCATGCTAACGAGCGGATGCCGCCTCCCGGCTGCCCGCGCCCGAATCGGTGGACGACGCGTCACTGTCCACAGGTGGCTCGGCATCACGCCAGCTGCCGGTGCCCGCGACGACCTCGTCCATGATCGCCCGGAACCGCGGGCACGTCGTGATGTCGTGCGAGCGGCAGCGCAGGGCGTGCTCGGTCATGCGCCGCGAGCGCTCCATGTCGGCCATCCGGCGGCCGAGGTCGGCGAGGTGCTCCTCGAGCACGCGGTGCCGCTCGGGCGCCTGCTCGTCGAGCAGCACGCCGATCTGCTCCAGGCTCATGCCGGCGCTCCTGCTGCGCACGATCACGCCGATCCGCACCAGGTCGTCGTCGCCGTAGCGGCGTCGGCCGCCCCCGTCGCGTGCGGGAGTCAGCAGCCCCATGTCCTCCCAGTGCCGCAGCACGTGGGTGGGCAGCGAGAACCGGGCCGCGGCATCCCCGATCGACAGATTTGACTTCATGTCGACATGAAGTCACAGAATCGCTCCGGACGCAAACGACGAGAGGACCACTCATGTACGACGTCATCGTGATCGGCGGCGGCCCGGCGGGCCTGCAGGCCGCCCTCACCATCGGCCGCATGCACCGCACCGTGCTGCTGCTCGACTCGGAGGAGTATCGCAACGCCACGGTCGAGCACGCGCACAACCTGCTCACCAACGACGGCCGCAGCCCCGACGAGCTGCGCCGCATCGCCCGCGCCGAGCTCGCCGCCTACGACACGGTCGAGCTGCGCACCGGAGCGGTCACGGCCGTCGGCGGGGCGCTCGGCCGCTTCGAGGTCGCCACTCCCGAGGGCGTGGAACGTGCGCACCGGCTCGTGCTGGCCACCGGCATGCGCGACGAGCTTCCGCCCGTTCCGGGCCTCGCGCAACAGTGGGGTCGCCGCGTCGCCCAGTGCCCGTTCTGTCACGGCCACGAGTTCGCCGGTGAGCGCATCGGCATCCTCATCGACGGAGAGCACGCGGGCATGATCGAACGGATGCTGCGCCCAGTGGTCGCCTCGGCCTTCATCGCGCGTCCGGCCGACGTGGCCGCGGTGACCGAGGTCGACGGTGGTCTCGAGCTCCGGCTTCACGCGGGCGGCGCCGAACGCGTGGCCGGCGTCTTCACGGCCGCGACGTCGACCCAGCGCGCACCATTCGCCGCGCAGCTGGGCTGCGGCATCCTCCCGAGCGGCGGCGTCGAGATCGACCTGCTCGGTCGCACGACGGTGCCCGGCGTGTACGCCGGGGGCGACATGGCCCACCTCGCCGCGGTCCCCGGGCCGATGGTGTCGCTCGCGGCCGCGATCGCCTCCGGTCAGGTCGCAGGCGCCAGCGCCGTCCGGGACGCGATCATGGCCTGACCTGGGAGAACCGGTCGCGGCGATGCGCGAGGGGACGGGGAGTTCCAAATGTTTCAGGTGCGCGACAATGTCGGCCGTCCACAGGGGCCTCCCGGCCGGTCTTTCCTAGACTGGCCGGGTGGATCAGGGGGCATTGGACACGGCAGCCGGTCGCGCGAGTGCGCCTCCGTCCGTCGACGTGACCCCGTCCACCGTCGCCCCCGCACCGGAACAGCCTCTGATCCAGCCGCCGCGCAAGCCCCGCGGTCGAGGCCGTCTCGCGCTCGACCTCTCGCTTCTCGGCGGTGTCGGCCTTGTGCTGGTGGGCGCCGTGTTCGCCGCGTGGGGCGTGATCGAGCGTCAGTTCTACAGCCCGACGGCGTTCGTCGAGCGCTACGTCGACTACCTCGCCGAGGGCCGTGCCGCAGATGCGCTGACGGTGCCGGGCGTCGATGTGACGAGCGCCGACCTCGAGGCCGCCGGCCTCCCACCCACGGCGTCCGAGGCGCTGCTGCGCAGTGCCGCCCTCGCCCCGATCACCGACGTGGAGGTCGTGTCCGAGGAGCAGGACGGCGACATCACCCGCGTCACCATCGAGTACCGCGCCGGCCGCTACGACGGCCGCACCACGTTCGCCGTCGAGCGCGACGGCTCGATCGGCCTCGCGCCCACCTGGCGCTTCGCGAAGAGCCCGCTGGCCGTCATGAACCTCGGCGTCACCGGCTCGATGGCGTTCGACGTGAACGGCTTCGAGATCGACAAGCGGCAGGTCTCACCGGAGGGGGCGGATGCCGATCCCGCCGCCCCGGTGTCGCTGCTGGTGTTCTCACCCGGCCTGTACTCGGTGTCGGTCGACACGGCGATCTCGAGCACCCCCGGGGTGGCCGTGCTCTCGGACAGCCCGTTCCGCGCGATCCCCGTGAACGTGCAGGCGCAGCCCACCGAGCAGTTCCTCAACGTCGTGCAGGACGAGGTCGAGGAATTCCTCACCGCGTGCGCGACGCAGGAGGTGCTGCAGCCGACGGCGTGCCCGTTCGGCTACTTCGTGCAGGACCGCATCGCGTCGCTTCCCGCCTGGGATATCGTCACGCAGCCGACGGTCGCCGTGGAGCCCGACGGCGCCGGCTGGTCGATCCTCCCCTCCGAGGCGGTCGCGCACATCGAGGTCGACATCCGCTCGATCTTCGACGGCAAGGTGCGCACCGTCTCTGAAGACGTCCCGTTCATCGTCAAGGGCGCGATCACCGTGCGCCCCGACGGCAACGTGACCATCGTCGTGACAGGCCCCGACACCAACTGACCCCGCGGGGGCTCAAGCGTGACCTCAGCGCCCGGAGCCGGCCTTGGCGTCCTTCTCGGCGAGTTCGGCCAGTCGGGCGTTGTAGGCCTCGAGCTCGGCGTCCCCCGTGCGGTCGGCGTGACGGTCGCGCCGCTTCGTCTCGCGGTCGTCGCTGCGGCTCCACTGGATGGCCACGGTGATCGCGAGGATGAGCGTCGGGATCTCGCCGATCGACCAGGCGATGCCGCCGCCGGTGTACTGGTCCTCGAGCGGGGTCGCACCCCAGGTGCGGCCCATCGAGCCGAACCACTCGCCGATCATCAGGCCCTCCTGCATCATGATCGCGATGCCGAAGAAGGCGTGCATCGCCATGACGCCGATGAGCAGCAGCAGCCGCCCGGGGTAGGGCAGCCGGTAGGGGACCGGGTCGATGCCGATGAGGGTCATCACGAAGAGATAGCCGGTGATGAGGAAGTGCGCGATCATCCACTCGTGCCCGAGGTGGTCGTACAGCGACCACCGGAACAGCTCGGTGTAGTAGAAGACCCAGAGGGATCCGACGAACAGCGCGGCGGCGACGAACGGGTTCGTCAGCACCTTGGCGACCGGTGAGTGCACCGCCCACAGGAGCCACTCGCGCCCGCCGCGCGTGCCGTCGTCGCGCTTGCGGATGGCCCGCGCCGCCAGCGTGATGGGCGCGCCGGGTACCAGCAGCAGCGGGATAGCCATGGTCAGCAGCATGTGCCCGACCATGTGCATGCTGAACAGGTAGTCCTGGTAGACGTTGATGACGCCGCCGGTCACCCAGACCAGCAGCAGCCAGCCGGCGACCCACATGAGCGTGCGATAGACCGGCCACGCGTCGCCACGGCGACGCAGGCGCCAGACGCCCGCGAGGTAGAAGAAGATCGCGAACCCGGCCACCACGGCCCACAGCAGGTCGACGTTCCACGACGTGAGCCAGCGGTCGAGGGTCAGCTCGGGCGGCAGGGGCGCGCCGGTCAGGCGCTGGGCGGGCGTCGGGCTCTCCGGGATCAGCGCGGTGACCGGCGGAGGCGTGCGGGCGAGCGCGGCCGCCGCACCGCTCGCGGCGCCCATGAGCACGAGCTCGAACACGATGAGGGTCCAGAACGAGCGGGTCGCGCGGTCGGTGTCGCGCATGCGGCCGATGAGCCGCGTGCGGTACCAGGCGCCGAAGAGTCCGAGCGCGATCAGCGCGAGCACCTTCACGCCGAGGATCACACCGTAGGGCGAGACGAGCGCCGACCAGTCCTGCAGTCCGATGGCGGCGCGCACCGTGCCCGAGACCGCGACGACCGCGAACGCGGCGAGCGCGATGCTCGAGTAGCGCCCGACCGTCGCGACGCTGTCGTCGCGCGACTGCAGCGGCCGCACGATCACGATGAGCAGCAGCCCGCCCAGCCACACCGCCGCAGCGATGATGTGCAGGATCAGCGCCGTCATCGCCTCGTGATGGAACGCCTCCTCACCGGAGTGTCCCTGCGTGCCCATCGGGACGAGGGATGCCGCGGCGAGCAGCGCGACGAAGAAGGTCGCGGTCCATGACCTCACGGCGAACGTGAGCACGGTGAGCGCGGCGCCGGCGAGCGTGGTGATGAGCCAGGTGCGGCCGACCTCGGTCTCGACGATGTAGCGGCCGAGCTGCGCGCCGAATTCCGGGCCCATGCTGATGACGGGGTTGAACGCGTCGACGAAGGTCAGGAAGCCGGTCGCCGCAGCGGCGATCGTGAACACCGCCGCCGAGATGGACGCGGTGTCGAGGGCGGTGTCGAACTCGCGCTCGCCGGCGCGCAGGGCGAACAGCGCGGTGACCAGCACCCCGAGCATGCCGGCGGCGGAGATGTTGACGAGCAGCTTCGCCGTGGGCAGCCCCCACCGCACGAACGGTCCGGGATCCGCGATCGCGAGCGGGGCGGTGCCGCCGCCGAACGCCAGCGCCCACGCCATCACCGCGAGCGCGGCCACGACGAGGAGTGCGGGCCCGGCGGCCCGCAGGGCGCGGGGGTTCACCGTACCAGCCTACGTTGCCGGATTCCGGTCGTTGAGCGAGCGAGGAACGAGCGAGACGAAACGCGGTGGCCAGCGGGCGGCCAGGGTTCGTTCGTGCGCTCGAGGCGTTTCGTCTCGCTCGCTGGCGCTCGCTCGCTCAACGACCGGGGGTCGTTGAGCGAGGACCTGCGGCATGTGGCCCGCACACGCAGGAGAGGGGATGCCGCGAGTCGCGGCATCCCCTCTCCGGAGGTCTGCGTGGAATTACTTGACGGCAGCCTTGAGCTTCGAGCCGGCCGTGACCTTGACGCGCTTGCCCGCGGGGATCTTGATCTCTTCGCCCGTCTGCGGGTTGCGACCCGTACGAGCGGAGGTGGCGACCTGCTCGAAGGCGATCCAGCCCGGGATCGCGACCTTGCTGCCCGCGGCGACCGCGTCGGAGACGGTGGAGAAGAGGGAGTCGAGCACGCCCGAGACGGCCGACTGGCTCTGGCCGGTCGCGCTCGCGATGCTTGCGACGAGTTCGGTCTTGGTGATGGTCTTGTCGGCCATTGGTATGTCCTCCAAAGACAGCGGGTGCCGTCTTGTCATTGCTGGGACCGGATGGCTTCGCCCCCGGCTGGTCTGTTCGACCGGGACCGAATGTACCCGACATGGCCGACAGATCCGCGTATTTTCGCGGATTTCTGCGGATTCGGGCCGCGTGTCGTGTGACGGGAGTGACGGATGTGACTGTTGTGGTGTCGATCGCCGAACTGTGGCAGCCCCGTCGGCGGGCGCCTCAGCCTCGCCGGGCCGCCGCGATGACGTCCCGCGCCGTGCGCGCGAAGGCGGGGCCGACGCGGTCTTGGCCGTCGAGGTAGCCGCCCACGAGTGCGGCATCGCGCAGCAGCACGAGGGATGCGGCGACCTCGTCGGGATCGCGCAGCCCGGCGCCCTCGGCGAGTTGGCGGAGAGTCCCGCGGAACCACTCGCGGTGATCGGCGATCAGCTCGCGGACCGGTCCTTCGGAGGGGTATTCGGCCGCTGCGTTGATGAAGGGGCAGCCGCGCGTGTGGCGGTCGCGGATGTCCTGCTCGATGCCGGCCACGACGAGGTCGAGCAGCACGTCCGGGTCGTCCGACACCTGGGCCGCCTCGGCGAACAGGGAGCGCAGCCCGCGGTCCTCGCCCTCCAGATAGGCGAGCACGAGGCCCTCCTTGCCGGCGAAGTGCTTGTACATCGTCGCGCGCGTGACACCGGCCACCTCGACGATCCGGTCGACGCCGACCGAGTGGATGCCCTCGTTGTAGAAGAGGTCGGTGGCCGCCTGAAGAAGCCGCTCGCGTGCTGGTGATGACGTGCGTGCCGCGTTCGTCGCGGCGACGGTGGTGCTCATGGATCCCCCTCGAGTGCTTCCATCGTGCCATCGTTTCTGCCCGCTGACCGGGGCAAGGAGCCGGCGCACCCCTGGCTGAGCGGAATCTTCGCGAAAAAACCTGGGAATACTCTTGCGTAGATAGAACGTTCGGTCTACTGTCAGGATACATCAGCCGGAGACACACCAGGATCCGCAACTGACGTCACCGCAGGAGCACCGCACCACCACCGCCACACCCCAAGGAGCACGAAATGGACACCACGACCAAGACCCCCATCGTCCTCATCCACGGACTCTGGATGACGCCCAAGAGCTGGGACACCTGGGCCGAGCGCTTCCGCGCCGCAGGCCACCAGGTCATCGTCCCCGGCTGGCCCGGGATCGACGACCGCACGGTCGAGGACATCCGCAACAACCCCGAAGCCCTGAAGGGGATCGGCCTCAAGCAGATCGCCGACAACTACGAGCGCATCATCCGCGAGCTGCCCGAGAAGCCGATCATCATGGGCCACTCCTTCGGCGGTGTCCTCACCCAGATGCTCGCCGATCGCGGCCTCGGCGTCGCTTACGTCGGCGTCGCCCCGGGACAGACCGCCGGCGTCACCGCGCTCCCGCTCTCGACGCTCTGGACCGGCACGCCGATCCTCGCGAACCCCTTCGGCAAGAACGGCGCCAAGCCGCTGTCGAAGCGCCACTTCCACTTCACCTTCGGCAACGACCTGCCCCGCGAGGAGTCCGACAAGCTCTGGGAGGAGTTCGCCGTGAACTCCTACAACCGGGTCTTCTTCGAAGGAGTCCTGTCGGTGCTCAACGAGAAGGGCGGCGTCACGCACGTCGATTACGCCCGCACCGACCGCGCCCCGCTCCTCATCATCACGGGCGAGATCGACCACGTCGTGCCGCCGGCCATCGGCGAGGCGATCGTGAAGAAGTACAAGAAGTCCGGGAGCCCCGCCGTCGTCGACTACAAGACGTACCCGGGTCGCACCCACCGCCTGGTCAGCCAGGACGGCTGGGAGGAGATCGCGGACTACGCCCTCGAGTGGGCGACGACGCACCAGATGCGCGAAACGGAGCAGGCTCCCGAGACGGAGGCGGCGCAGTAATCGGATGCCCCGCCCCGCGCCGACGGGAGACCACCCCGCCGTCGAGGCTCCAGTCACCTGGCGCTTCCACGGTCGGGTGGTGCCCCGGCCGGTGTCCGCGGTGGGACGCACAGGCCCGGGGCTCGTCAGAGCCCCGGGCCTTTCGCGTGAGTGGAACCGCCCCCGGCGTCCGCGTCAGGTGTTCAGACGGCGCAGAGCGGCGACGACGTCGTCATGCCAGCGCCGTGCGGCAGGAAGGGCACCGGTGAAGATGGGGGTGTCGTGCGTCACGCCCTGGTAGCGCACGACGCTGGCATCGACGCCCGCCCGCCGCAGCGCCGCACCGTAGGCATCGCCGTCGCCGCGCAGCGGGTCGTACTCGGCGGTGAGGATCACCGCCGGCGGCAGCCCTTCGTGGGATGCGGCGAGGAGGGGCGAGGCGAACGGCTCGTACGCGTCCGCAGGCCGGCGCAAGTACGTGTTCGCGACCGAACGCAACTCGCGCATCGCGATGAAGCGGGGGATTCCGAGGGGCCGGGTCGCCCGCAGATCGAGGTGGCGCCCTGTCAGATCGACCACCGGCACCTCGAGCAGCTGCAGCCGCAGCGGAAGGCCGGCGCGCTCCCGGTTCACCAGGGTGACCGCTGCGGCGAGGTTCGCCCCGGCCGACACCCCGGCGATCGCGATGCGCCGGCGGTCGATGCCGAGGTCGCCCGCCGAGGCGAAGAGCCACTCGAGGGCTGCGTACGCCTGCTCGACGGCCACCGGGTACTGATGCTCGGGAGCGAGCGCGTAGTCGACCGCGGCCACCACGACGCCGGCATCGAGGGCGCGACGGCGATTCGCGGCATCCGTCGTCGGATAGCCGATGCCGCCGATGCGGAAGGCTCCGCCGAACAGGGAGAGAACGCCGGGGATCCCCTGCGGGGGAGCATCGGCGGGATCCGGGTGGTACACGCGCACCCGCACGTCCGGCTGCCCGGGCACCTCGACGATGTGTTCCGTGGTGCGGATCCGCGTCCCAGCCGTGCCCACCTTGTGCAGTTCGCGGCGGTCCCATGCCAGCGCCGCCTTGCGGTGCCGGGCACGCGCGCGAGCGCGGGGCCCCAGCGGCGGCTTCGTGGCCGCGGATGCCGGGGGTGCGACGTCCTCCGATTGCTGCGCCGTCTTCGGCGCCGGACCCCCGCCGCCCATCCCCATCGCCGGCGCCGGCCCCCGGGCGAACGGCCACAGCGCGCTCAGCCGCGAACGCACCGAGCCCAGCGCCTGGTCGAAGAGGTACTTGCGATGCACCCGCAGTCGCTCTTCGAAGAACGGATCAAGATCCACCGGCCCTCCCGTGTCGACAGACTCAGAGCTTAGGACGGCGGTGCGGTGCGCGCCCCGGGCTTGACGAGAGCCGGATGGGGACTTCCAGCCGTCCCGCAGCACGTGTCCGGAGTCGAGGCAGGGGATTCGCGGCGAAACCGGGGGCGACGCCCTCGGTCTCGGCGCAGATCCCCTGGCTCGGCGCGCAGGCGGCGCGCGGGCGGCGCGCAGGGCGCCCCCAGAGACGCGAGAAGGCCCGCAGTTCCGAGGAACTGCGGGCCTTCTCGTAAGCGGGTGCTTACCAGCTGGACTTGGTCACGCCGGGCAGCTCGCCACGGTGCGCCATGTCACGGAAGCGGACACGCGAGATGCCGAACTTCGTGAGGACACCGCGGGGGCGGCCGTCGATGACGTCGCGTGAGCGCAGGCGGACCGGCGACGCGTTGCGGGGCAGCTTCTGCAGGCCCACGCGAGCGGCTTCGCGCTCCTCGTCGGTCGACGTCGGCGAGACGAGCGCCTTCTTCAGCTCGGCGCGCTTGGCGGCGTAGCGGTCGACGATTTCCTGGCGCTGCTTGTTGCGCGCGATCTTGCTCTTCTTAGCCATGGATCAACGCTCCTCTCGGAATTCGACGTGCTTGCGGATCACCGGGTCGTACTTCTTCAGCACGATGCGGTCGGGGTTGTTGCGGCGGTTCTTGCGCGTGACGTAGGTGTAACCCGTGCCGGCGGTCGAACGCAGCTTGATGATCGGACGGACGTCCTGTGCCTTCTTGGCCATCAGAGCTTCACACCCTTCGCCTGGAGGTCACGGACCACGGACTCGATGCCACGGGCGTCGATGACCTTGATGCCCTTGGCGGACACGTTGAGCTTGATGTTGCGACCCAGCGACGGAACGAAGTAGGTCTTCTTCTGCACGTTCGGGTCGAAGCGGCGCTTCGTCCGGCGGTGCGAGTGCGAGATGTTGTGACCGAAGCCGGGAACTGCTCCAGTCACCTGGCACACTGCTGCCATGGTGATGTCTCCTTAGTACCGTGGAGCCGGACGGCCCCACCCAAGATCCCTTGTCTGCATCCCGCGTTCGATCCGGCCGGTGAAGGCCCTGATCTGGGAGGGATGCGAACTGCGTGCTGGAGTGCGCGCAGACGAAGAGTCAGTCTAGCACGGACGGCGTGTCGGCCTTGACTCCGGGCGGAACGGCCCACAATGTGTCCAACGGACACCGCCGGCACAATGCTCCCCCCATATTCCGGCGCGGGAATCCTTCATGACAGGACGGCCAACGGCGGCCGTCCGCACGGTGCCGACCACTGCGGTTCTCTACAACTTCTCGCGGCGGCGGGCGGTCGCGGTGGAACATGTTCGTCAAATCGGGGGAGAGGCGATGGACATCGATTCGCACGACGAGGCCCGGCTGTGGCCGGCGTCTCCCTTCGACCTCGCCGACGCGCATCGCTGCCCGTCGTGCTTCGCCGTGATCTCGGCGCCCGTCTGCGGCGCGTGCGGATTCGAGCTGACCGACCCGCGCGCGCTGCGCGTGCTCGAACTCGGCCGCGAGATCCTGTCGGCCGAGCTGGCGCGGCAGCGCCTGATCGACGACATCCGTCTGACCTCCACTGCGAACGCCCGGCTCGCAGCGGCTGAGGCGGCGGTGACGGATGCCGCGCCCCTGCCGCCCACCGTCATCTCAGCGACCATGGCACCCGAGGTGGCGGCGGCACCCGACGTGGCCGGTGTGGGCCCGGTCGGCACGGTTGCCGTCGGCCCCCTGGCGAGCTCCGGCATCGTCGCTCCGCCGGCCGTCGATCAGCCCGTCACGGCGTCGACGTTCGTCGCGGCCGCGAGTGTCGGCGACGCGGTCGCCGACACCGACGTGGTCGCCGACACCGACGCGATCGCACAGCCCCGCATCCCCGGCGGCGGGCCCGCTGCGCCGGCGGCCACGCCGGTGGCCACGCCGGTGACGGTGCCGAGCGGTGCGGATCCGGTCGCCCCCTCCGCCGTGACGTCGTCCGCGCCCCGCCGTCGCCTCACGGTGCCGGTGCTGCTGCTGATCGTCGGCGTCTCACTGGTCGGCATCGCCGCGGTGTTCTTCCTGCTGCTGGCGTGGTTCGTCATGGGGATCGAGGCGCGGGCGCTCATCATCGGCGGAATCACCCTGGCGACCGTGGTGCTGGCCTCGTGGCTGCGACGGCGCGACCTCGGCGCGACCGCCGAGGCGATCGGCGTGCTCGGCGTCGGGCTGCTCGCGCTCGACGCGTGGGCCGTGCGGGCGAACGACCTGTTCGGGGCGGGTTCCACCGACCCTGCGGTGTACGCGGGAATCTCGGCGCTCGTCGTCGCAGTGCTGTGCCGGCTGTGGTCGCGGATCTCGGGGCTCCGCGGCCCCGACCTGGCCGCCTCCCTCGCTCTGCCGGCCGGTGTCGCCTTCCTCGTCGGAGGCCTGATCGATCTGCCGACCGCCGAGGCCGTGACGGCGGGGTTCCTGGGCGCTGCCGCCGGCGGCCTCGCGCACGCGCTGCCGGCGCCGTGGTCCGCGGCGAGGAGCGGCCCGGCGGGTGTGCCCGAGCGCCTCGTCCTCGCGCTGGCGGGAGTCGGCTCGCTCATCGGCGCCGCGGTGACCGCCGCCGTGGCGACGGGTGACGCGGCGCCCGTGGTGGTGTGGTGCGCCGCGCTCGTGGCGGTGCTGGGCGCGGCGCACGCGTGGGTCGCGCAGCCCCGCGCGGGCGTCGAGCCCCTGCCCGGCGCCGTCGTGATCTCCGGCGTCGCCTCGAGCGTCGCCGCGGCTGCCGTCGGCCTCGCGGGCTGGTTCCTCGCGCTGCGCCTCGACGAGCCCGTGTTCACCGTGTTCGTCGGCCCGGTGCTGGCGGTCACGGTCGCCGTCGCGCTGGATTTCGCTCGCACGCTGCGCGCCTCGAGCGCGCTCGTTCCCGCGACCCTCACCGCCGCGGGAATCGGCGGCTTGTCGGTCGCGGGGAGCCTGGTCCTCTGGCTCCTGCAGGCGCAGTCGGCGCTCGCGTCGAGCTGGACACTGTGGCAGACGGATGCCTTCACCCTGCCGCCCTCGGCCCCCGAGGCGCCGATGATCGGGGTGGCGGCGGCCGCGGCGATGGCCGGGCTGCTGTTCGCCGCGCCCACGCTGCGCCTGCCGCTGCTGAGCGATCTGCGGGCTGTGGTCGTGACCCTGCTGCTCCTGACGGCCGCGGCGCGCACGGCGGTCCCTGCCGTGCTCGTCGGCACCGCGCTCCTCATCGCGGTAGCCGCTCTCGTCGGCGCCGCCCGCGCGTCGGCGCACGTCGCGCCGAAGACCCGCGGTGCCGCACCCGGCGCGGGCGCCGAGCCGGCCGCTGCGGCGGATGACGCGCGGTCCGATCTCCCCGGACGCCGGGGACGACTCCCGCGGGCGAGATCGCTCGAGGGCTCGAGCATCGCGGGCGCGATCGCCGTGGTCATCGCCTTCGCCGCCGGCACCGCCACCCCCTGGCTCTGGCTCATCGGCGTCGCCGCGGCGGCCGGCTACCCGGTGCTGCTGCGCACGGTGCGGCGCGCCGTCGGGCCGCTCGCCGTCGGGCTCGCGCTGGCGCCGGTGGCGGTGGCGGTGGTGGCGGCGATCATCGCGCCGGCCGCGCTCGGCGCCGCGACGGGCCTCACCGGCTCGGGACCCGCCGTCAGCCTCGCCCTGCTGCAGTGGGTCGCACTGGCGACGCTCGTGGGCGCCGCCTTCCTCCGCATCGACACGGCGAGCCGCATCGGCCTCGCCGCCTCGGGCTATGCGCTGACGATGCTGACGCTGGTCTGGACGCTGGTCGCGGCGGCCGACGACGTGGCCACGGATGCCGCGACCGCGGCGACCGTCGCCGCGATCGGCGAGCCCTTCGTGGGGCTGGTGCGCGGGGTCGCGCTCCTCGCGCTCCTCGCGCTGATCGCCATGGGCCGCACGCGGCTGCGTGGGCACGCCGTACCCGCCGCCGCCCTGCTCGCCGCCCCGGCGATCGCGGCGCTCGGCCATTCCGCGCTCGACATGGCCGGCGCGAGCGACGAGGGATGGGCGACGCTGGTGCTCGCCGCAGGGCCGGTCCTCGTCACCATCGCGACCGCCGCGATCGCAGTGATCTCGACGCGGTCGAAACACGGCATGCCGGCCGGCCCGGACGCCCCGCGTCCGGCAGCGTCCCCGTCCAGCCCCACGGACTTGGGCACGGCTGACCTGGGCACCGCCGACCTGGGCACCCCCGACCTGGGCATCGCCGGCCAGGGCACGCCCGCCGCCCCGCCGCGCACCCCCCTGCGTGCGCGCACCGCGGCCGATCTCGGCACGCTGCTCACGGGACTGTGCATCGTCTGGGGCATCGCTCCCGACCTGGTGTGGGCACTGCTCGCACTGGTCGCGCTCGCGTGCGGCGCGGCATCCGTCTCCCGCGGCTGGGCCGCGCCGCCCGCCGTCGACCCGGCCGACGACCGCTTCGCCACCCGCCGCCCCGGCATGCCCGTCATGGCGGCCCCGCGCCGCCTGCTCGCATGGCCGGCGGCCGTCGCCGCGTGCGCGGCGTGGTGGGCGCTGCTCGGCATCGGCACCCCGGACGCCGACTTCGCACTCGAGGCCTATGCCGTCCCCGTGACGGTCGTGCTCGCGGGCTTCGCCGCGGTGCTCGTCCGGCTCCGCCGTCGCGCCGAGGCGAGCATCGCCCTCGGCGCCGCGCTGACCGTCGGGCTCGTCTGGCCCGCAGTGGCCGCGTGGGGGGCCGCGAGCGTCTTCGGCGTGGCGGTGGCGGTGGAAGGGCCGCTCTTCGGCACCGTCGTCGCGATCGTCGCAGCCCTGATGTGCGTGCTGCTCTCGCTGCCTCCGGTGCGCGGCATCCGTCCCCCGTCTGTCGTCGGGTCGGCGGTCGCCCTGCTGGCCCTCACCCTCGCCTCCCTCGCCCGCGCGATCGATTGGTCGACGGACGCCTGGCCGTGGCAGACGGCATGGCTCGCGCTTCCCGTCGCCGTCGGGTATGCCTCGGGTGTGGGCCTCACGGGGGCACGGCCGGACCGGCTGTCGTCGCGCGGGTATGCGGTCGCGGCGCCGCCGGCGACGCTGGGCGTGGGGGCCTTCGTGGTGCTGGGGTTCGTCGGTCACGGCGCCGTCGTGGCCGGCGCCCTCGCCCTGCTCCTCGCGGCGCACCTCGCCTCGGCCGCCATCGGGCGGGCACCGTTCGCCCGGGCGACCAGATGGACGGCGCTGACGGGCGCCATCGCCGTCGCCGGCGTGTCGGTGCTGGCCGGGGGCACCCGCGAGATCGAGTTCGCGACCCTGCCGGTCGCCGTCGCGTGCGGGCTGGGAGCCGTTCTCGCGGTGCGGCGTCGCCGCCGTGCCGGGGGGACGTGGCCGGCCGGCGAGCAGCACGTGTGGTCGGCGGCGCTGCTGCTCGCCACCGTGCCCAGCCTTCTCGTTCCGGCCGAACCGGCCCGGGTGTGGCTCCTCATCGGCATCTCGCTGATCGCCGCGGTCGCGATCTCGCTGACGCCGATCCCCGACGCGTGGCGCGTGCGGGTGCCGTCGGCGCTGATCCTCGCCTCTGCGGCGCTCGCGATGGGCGTGCGCGTGCTCCTCGACCCGTGGTTCGCAGCCGGCGATGCGGCAGCAGCCACCGCGGCCGTCGGCGCCGTCGCGGTCGCGGTGAGTCTCACCGCCACCGCCGTCACCTTCGCAGAGGCGCGGGTGGCGGCGTGGCTCGCGGCCGCCGCAGTCGCCCTGCTCGCCACGACGACCCTGCTGCGCGCCGGCGACGACGCGGGGGTCGTCGCGGTGACCGTCGCGATCGCCGGCGCGGCCGCTGTCGCGGGCGCGGCTGCCCTGGGTCTGCGACGGTGGGTGGCCCTCGGTGCCGTGCTCGCCGTCGGCGGGCTCGTGGTCGTGGCCGTGGGATGCGGGGTGCGCTTCCTCGCCGTCGCCGGCGACCCGGGATTCGAAGCCGACCTCTGGGTGGTCGCGGCGGCCGCGATCGCGGTGGCCGTCGCCACTGCGGCCATGCGCGCCACGAGATCGCGGCGCGTGGACCTCACCGTCGGCACCGGGCTCGCCGTCGCTGTGGTGCTCATCGGAGCGGCTGAGATCGCCCTCCTCGCCGCCGCCACCGGCACGGGCCTCGATGAGCTGCGGACCGCGACCACCATGACGATCCTGACCGCGGCGGCGTACGTCGGCGCCGTGTGGCGCGGCCGGCTCGGAGCGGTGCCCGCCATCGTCGCGGCCCTGACCGCCGCCGTCTTCGGCACCCTGGCGTTCTTCACCTTCGGGGTCGACCCGGTGGAGCTCGTGACGGTGCCCGCGGCGCTCGGCGGCATCGCCTACGGCGCTCGCACGCTGCGGCGCCGGCCGGAGGCGCGGACGTGGCCGACGCTCGGACCCTGGCTCGCCCTGCTCCTGCTGCCCTCGCTGCTGTACGACTTCTTCGGCCAGGCGGAGCTGTGGCGCATCGTCGCGCTCGGCGTCGTCGCCGTGGGCCTCGTGGTGGTCGGTGCGGTCTTCGCCCTGCAGGCGCCGCTCGTGCTCGGCTCGGCCGTGGTGCTCGTGCACGGGATCGCTCAGCTGTGGCCACTGATCTCGACGTCCTACGTCGCGGTGCCGTGGTGGCTGTGGCTCGGCATCGGAGGCGCCGTGCTGATCTTCATCGCGGCGCGCTACGAACGCCGGGTGCAGCAGCTGCGCGCCGCCATCACCGCCGTCACATCCCTGCGTTGACCTCGCGTGCGCCGCGCCCCCACCGGAAGGGCGACACCGTCGGGTCGCCCGGGATCCAGTAGCGCCACGGGAACACCGCAGTGCCCGCCACCCCCGCCACGCCCACGCGCGGGCCCGACGCCACCTCGGCCAGCGGCTCGGCGAGCAGCTCCAGTCGGGCGACCGCCCCGTGCAGGGCGGCTCCCGTGATGGCGTCGATGCCGTCGTGCACGGGATGCCGCAGCCCCACCGCATCGCCCAGCCTGCCGGGTCCGCGCGCGAGGTCGCGCGGCGTGCGGGCCGCCGGTCGGCGGCGGGCCGCGGCATCCGTGCCCTCCAGCACCTCACCCGCCCGCAGCAGCACACCGCCGGCGACGCCGTCCGGTCCGCACACGACGTTGACGCAGGAGTGGATGCCGTGGCTGAGGTAGACGTACAGGTGCCCCGGTTCGCCCCACATCGTGGCGTTGCGCGGCGTCGGCCCCATGCGCGCGTGCGAGCCGGGATCGGGCACCGTGCCGGTGCCGCGGCCGTGGTACGCCTCGACCTCGGTCAGCCGCACGGCCACCTTCTCGCCGCCGACCAGGGTCGTCAGCCGCGCCCCGAGCAGCCTCGGCGCGACGTCGGCGGGCAGATGCTCCAGGTCGGCGCGGGTCGCCGCTCGCCAGAGGTCGCGCACCATGCGCCGAGTCTATGTCGGCACGTCGGCGAGCCGGCGCCGCCGCGAGGACTGCTGCGAGCGCTACTGTTCGCGCATGGGGAACTGGTTCGCACTCGTCCTGCTGAGCGTCTCGCAGTTCATCATGGTGCTCGACAGCACGGTGATGAACGTCTCGATCTCGACCGTCGCCTCCGACCTCGGCACGGACATCTCGGGCATGCAGGCGGCCATCACCTTCTACGCACTCACGATGGCCGCGTTCATGCTCACCGGCGGCAAGCTCGGCGACCGCTGGGGCCGCAGCCTCGCGTTCCGGATCGGCTCCGTCGTCTACGGCATCGGCTCGCTGACGACGGCGTTGAGCCCCAACCTCACCGTCCTGATGATCGGGTGGTCGCTCGTCGAGGGCCTCGGTGCGGTGCTCGTGATCCCGGCGATCGCCGCCCTCGCCGCGATCAACTACGAGGGCCGCGCGCGCGTCGTCGCGTTCGCGGTGCTCGGCGCCGTCACCGGCGGCGCCGCGGCGGCCGGTCCCCTCATCGGCGGACTCGTCACCACCTACTCGTCGTGGCGGTACGTCTTCGTCGCCGAGGCGATCGTCATGACGCTCGTGCTGATCGTGTCGGGGCGCATCAAGGACGTTCCGGGCGACCGCACGCTGCGCATCGACCTGCTGAGCGTCGTGCTGTCGGCCCTGGGGCTCGCGCTGCTCGTGTACGGCATCCTGCAGAGCAAGACGTGGGGCTGGTTCGTGCCACTCGACCCTCCCGAGATCAACGGCGAGCCCTTCGCGCCGCTGGGCATCTCGCCCGTCGCCTACATGATCCTGCTGTCGATCGTCGTGCTGTGGCTGTTCGTGAAGCGCCAGCAGCAGCTCGAGCGCACGGGCCGGGTGCCGCTCCTCAAGGTCAGCCTGCTGCGCATCCCGGCGCTCCGCAGCGGTCTCACGATGTTCATGGCGCAGTACTTCGCGATCGCCGCGCTCTTCTTCGTCATCCCGGTGTACCTGCAGACGATCCTCGGCTTCGACGCCCTGCAGACCGGCCTGAAGATCCTCCCGCTGTCTGTCGGGCTCATCCTCTTCTCGGTGCTCGGCTCGCGACTGTCGACCGTCCGTTCCGCCCGGAACCTCGGCCGCATCGGACAGCTCACCCTCGGCGTCGGTGTGCTGCTGGTGTTCGTGGCGGTGCAGCCGGAGCTCGCCGACTGGCTGTTCGCGACCGGCATGTTCGTGGTGGGCGCCGGCTTCGGGCTGCTCGCCTCGCAGCTCGGCAACGTCAACATGTCGGCGGTGGAGCAGTCCGACACGTCCGAGGTCGGCGGCCTGCAGGGCACGTTCCAGAATCTCGGCTCGTCGTTCGGCACGGCGATCGTCGGCTCCGTCTTCATCCTGCTGCTGACCTCGGGCTTCACCGCCGCGGTGCAGCAGAGCACGACGCTTCCCGACGACGTGCGCGAGCAGGTCGTCGCCACCGCCTCGAAGGGCGCGCCGATCATCTCCCAGCAGCAGGCCGAGGATCTCTTGACGGATGCCGGAGCCGACCCCGAGGCCGCCACCGAGGTCGCCCGGCTCTACGCCGACACCCAGGTCGAGTCGCTCCGCCAATCGCTGTTCTTCGTGTTCGCACTGACGGTGCTCGGGCTCCTGCTGTCGACCGGTCTGCCGTCGAGGATCCCGGTGCCGACCGCGCGGAAGGACGAAACGCCCGGCCCGTGACGATCCGCGTTCGCCCTGCTGCCGCGCGCGCTGAATCGGTTCACTTGCGCTGAATGTACGCGCTGACGCACATTCGCCGTACATTCAGCGCAAGTGAACGCCGTCAGCGGTGGTCGGCGGCGAGGGCGTCAGAGCGGGGGCACCTGGCACCACGAGATCGACGAGCCGTTGAGGGCGACCACGGGCTCGCCGTCGGCGACCTGGAGGATGCGCGTCTCCGGCCGCTGGGGCAGCGGCAGCTGGTACGTGTCGTAGCGGTTGTCCACGGCATCCGGCGCCATCAGCACCGCGACATAGCGCGCGCTGGGCGAGACGCAGACCTGGATCACGGCATCCGTCTCGGCGGTCTCGGCGAGCACGGTCGCCGCACCGTCCGCCGCCACCCGGGCGATCGAGGTGCGCCCCGTCGGTATCCCGGCCGCGTCGAGCACCGCCGCCGTGCGGATCGTGGAACCGTCCGGGAGGGGGGTGATCGAGCTCGTGCCGCCGAGATCGGGGTCGGGCGTCACCAGCGGCTGCTCGCTCGCGTCGGTGAGGTCGATGACCGCGGCCTGGTCGATGCGGTCGACGACGGCCTCGCTGGACCCGCGCGCGATCCCGTTGATGGCGATCGCCGCGCCCAGCGCCGTCGCCCCCTCGCCAGCGGATCCGGTCAGCAGCAGCGATCCGTCGAACGACAGCAGCAGGATGCTGTCGGTGTCGGGCACGAACCGCCACTCGGCCACGCGCGGGTCGGCCCCTTCGACCTCGATGGCCACGGGATCGGCGTCGGGGTCTCCGAGCGAGGCCGTGAACAGGCGGCTCTCGCGGCCGGAATCGGCGTCGAGCTCCGCGTCCGAGAACGTGTAGCCGATGCGCTCGCCCCGGTCGGCCGTCTGCAGGTTGGACACGTACCCGTCGGCGCCGTCTTCCACCGGCAGCGGCAGGTCCTGCGCGTTCTCGCCGTCGAGGTCGGTGACGATGAGCCCCGCCCGGTCGTCGTCGGTGCGCACCGACACCACCAGGTGCTCGGCGGTGGCGCGGAAATCCTCGATGTGCGGGTGGCGGAACACCGGCACGGCATTCTGCCCGGTGAGGTCGGTGCGGTAGATCAGGTCGCCGTCGTTGGTGTCGCGCTGCAGCAGGAAGACGTCTGCCGGCGGGGTGCGGAAGGTCTCGGTGAACGTCGCGGTCGGCCCGCCGCCGAGCGACGCGACGTCGTCGATGGTGACCGTGTACTCCGTGTCGTCCCACAGCGGCAGCGTGAACCGCACGCCGACGCTGCGTCCCGACGTGTCGACCACGAACGGCGTCGCCGGGGTGATCGTCACCTGCGACGGCTCGACCTCGGCGAGCGACTGCGTCGTGGTCACGATCAGACGGGATCCGGATGCCGCAGCCGCGGCCGCGGGATCCACCGACGTCTCGGAGACCCGCGGCCCCTGCGCGACGCTCGCCGCCGCCCCGGCGAGGCCGAGCACCGCGAGCAGCCCCACGACGATGCCGAACGCGGCGACGAACGCACGGCTGCGACGGCGCCCCGACCGCGTGCGGCGGCTGCCGGCGTCAGTACTCATACGGGTCCTCGGGCTCCGCGATCTCCTCGACCGCGCCGGCGTCGACCACGAGACGACCGTCGGACGAAGAGCGCACGGTGCCCGTGATCGTCACCCACTGTCCGGTGCCCGGCGATGCGACGGCGCCGACGACGGGCAGGCTCGCGGGCTGCGCGTCGATCACGCAGTGCGTGATGACCAGGCGCGTGAGATCGAAGGCGCCGTCGGCCGCGGCGTCCGCCGGGGTGACGAAGCCGGTGAGCTCGATCGCGTCGCCGTCGAACGCCTCGGGGTTGGTCGCGGTCGCGAACACCGTCGCCCAGTCGCCGACGCCGAACGACGCGGTGTCGCCGGTCGAGGCCAGCTGCACGGTGTCGGCGCCGCCGAAGAGGGGCGTCGCCCCGACGTCGCGCGACATGGCGAGCTCGGCCGACAGCGACGCCGGCGGCAGCACCAGCGTCAGCACGACCACACCGGAAGCCGCGACCCCGCCGAGGACGGTGGCCGTCACGGCCGCGGGGTGGCGCGCGTCGTGGTCGTGGTCGCGCATCGGCTCGAGCGTTTCGACTCGCTCGTTCCTCGCTCGCTCAACGACCGGACTCCCGGTGGTCGAGCGAGGGCGACGAGACGAAACGCCACCGCCCCCGCCTTCGGCCCCGGTCGTTGAGCGAGCGAAGCGAGACGAAACGCCCGGCGCCCCCGCAGAACCGTGGCCGTGGTCGTGGCCGTGGTCGGCCTCGGCGCCGAGCGGCAGCGCGAACGACGCCACGGTGCCGACGAGCACCAGCACCGCCATCGATACGGCGAACCAGGTCGAGTCCGGGTTGATGTACAGCGCGAGCCGGTCGGTGACGGCGAGCGTGATGGTGACCACGGCGAGCGCGGCGGCGAGCCCGACGCCGAGCCACCGCGTGCCCACGAATCCGGCGTTACGCAAGGAGGTTCACCGCCGTCCCGATGACGAAGGCCGACAGCACCACCACGACGACGATGCCGGCGAGCGTCCGCCACGTGAAGGTCGTGCGCATGAGGGCGAGCATCTTGACGTCGACGAGCGGGCCGACGAGCAGGAACGCGACGATCGACCCCGGCGTGAACGTCGAGGCGAACGACAGCGCGAAGAACGCGTCGACGTTCGAGCAGATCGACACCACCATCGCGAGCGCCATCATCGCGACGATCGACAGCGCGGGGTTCGCGCCGATGGCCAGCAGCGCCTCGCGCGGGATCAGCACCTGCACCGCCCCGGCCAGCGCCGAGCCGATGACGAGCGCCGGCATCACGGCGCGCAGCTCGATCACGAACTGCGCGAGCGTGCGGCGCCACCTGCCTCCCGGTTCGTGCGTGACGAGCTCGCACGTGTCGCGGAAGCGGTCGGTGAGCAGGGCGTCGGGAGACGGATGCCGCGAGTACAGCCACCCGATGAGGTTGGCGATCGCGTACCCGCCGAGGATGCGCGCGACGAGGATGCCGTCGCTGAAGCCGAACGCCTGGTGCGTCGTGAGGATCACGATGGGGTTCACGATCGGCGCCGCGATGAGGAACGTGAGCGTCTCGGGCACCGAGAAGCCGCGCATCAGCAGGCCGCGCGCGAACGGCACGTTGCCGCACTCGCAGACGGGCACGATCATGCCGAGCAGCGACAGCACCGCGCGGCGCGCCCACGCGCGGCGCGGCATCCATCGCTCGATGACCCCCGGCGGCACCCACACCTGCACGACGATCGACAGCACGACGCCGAGGGCGACGAACGGCAGCGACTCGATGAGCACGCTGATCGCGAGCGTGAGCCCGTCCTGGGCACGGGTGGGCAGGGATGCCGGGAACAGCGTGGGCGCGAGCCAGTCGACGAGGAACAGTCCGGCGACGAGGGCGAGGCCCACGCCGAGCCACAGCAGCGTGCGCGCCTGCGCGGACGGCCGCGGCGCGGCATCCGTCATCGTCGCGTGATCGTGCCCCGCAGAGCGCGCCCGCGTCGTCGGGTCAGATCGCGTCACGCTCGGCGTCACGCTTGTCGTCGGCGGCCGCCGCACACGACCCGCAGAGCCCGAAGATGTCGACGACGTGCTCGGCGTCGCGGAATCCGTGGCGCTCGGCCGTGCGCTTCGCCCACTGCTCGACGTCGGTCGCCTCGATCTCGACGGTGAGCCCGCAGGAGCGGCAGATCAGGTGGTGGTGGTGGCCCGTGCTGGTGCAGGCGCGGTAGAGCGCCTCGCCCTCGGGGCTCTGCAGCGAATCGGCGTCGCCCTGGGCGGCGAGCCCGGCGAGCGTCCGGTACACGGTCGCCAGCCCGATGCCGGTGTTCTCGTCGCGGAGGGCGGCGTGCAGCGACTGTGCGCTCACGAATCCGCGGGCGTCCGAGAGGGCTTCGCGCACGCGCTCGCGCTGCCACGTGTTGCGCTGGACCATGCGGGCGAGTCTACCGACGGGTCCTGGACGTCGGCCGGGCGCGGTCCGCGATCACGCGGCCGCCCTCGTCACGCGGTCGCGGCGGGCTCCGACGATGCGGCACACGACGTAGATGGCGAACGAGATCGTCGTGATGTACGGGCTCACGGGGAGGGTCCCCATGATCGCGAGCAGGATGCCGCCTACCGCCGACACGAAGCCGAACAGCGCCGACAGGAGGGGCACCGAGAGCGGCCCCGACGCGATCCGCACGGCCGCAGCGGCGGGCGTCACGAGCAGGGCCATGACGAGCAGCGCGCCGATGATGTGCACCGCGACGGCGACGATGAGCCCCAGCAGCAGCATGAACACGAGCGAAACGGCGGTGGTCGGCACGCCGCGCGCGGCGGCCGACTGCGCGTCGAGCGAGTCGAACCGCAGGGGGCGCCAGATCAGCAGCAGGCCCAGCAGCACGACGGCGCCGATGCCGATCAGCCAGCCGAGCTGGTCCGACTGCACCGACACGATCTGTCCGGTGAGCAGGCTGAAGCGGTTGGCGCTGCGGCCGTCGTAGAGCGAGAGGAACAGGATGCCGAGGCCCAGCCCGAACGGCATCAGCACGCCGATGATCGAATTGCGGTCGCGGGCCTTCGCCCCGAGCACCCCGATGATCGCCGCGGCGATCAGAGACCCGATGATCGACCCGGTGACGACGTCCCATCCGATGAGCAGCGCCGCGGCGGCGCCCGCGAACGACAGCTCGCTGATGCCGTGGACGGCGAACGCCATGTCCCGCTGCATGACGAACACGCCGACGAGCCCGCCGACGAGCCCCAGCACGGCGCCGGCCCACACCGAGTTCGATACCAGTCCGAGGATCTCGCCGTAGAAGGGCAGCCCGCCGAACATCGCGTCGGCGATGTCTTCCCAGTTCACGCGTGCGCCTCACCGTCGTGGTGGTGATGGGATGCCTCGGCATCCGGCGCGCCGACCACCACGAGCCGGTCGCCGGCGCGCAGCACGAAGACGTGCGCGCCGTAGAGCGCGGTGAGCACGTCGGAGCGCAGCACCTCCTGCGGCGTCCCCAGCGTGAAGCGGCCGTTGGCGATGTAGAGGATGCGGTCGACCTTGCCGAGCACCGGGTTGATGTCGTGCGTCACGAGCAGCACCGCGGCATCCTTCTCGCGGCGATGCCGGTCGATGAGACCGATGACGGCCTGCTGGTTGGCGAGGTCGAGGCTCGTGAGCGGCTCGTCGCACAGCAGCAGCGGCGGATCGTCGGCGAGGGCCTGGCCCGCGCGCAGGCGCTGCTGCTCGCCGCCCGAGAGGAGCCCGACCGGCCGATCGGCGAACTCGCGCGCGCCGACGGCGTCGATGAGCGTCTCGACGCGGGCGCGATCGCCGCGTCGCGGGATCGGCGGGCCGAAGCGGTGGCCGTCGACCCCGAGGGCGATGAGGTCGCGTCCGCGCAGCGAGGTGTCGCGGGGCAGCGGCCGGGCCTGCGGGATGTAGCCGATGCGCCGGTTGCCGCGGCTCGTGACGGGTGCGCCCTCGACGGTGATCTCGCCGCGCGAGAGCGGCTCGAGTCCCAGGATCGCCCGCAGCAGGGTGGTCTTGCCCGAGCCGCTGGGCCCGAGCACGGCGACCACCTCGCCGGCGTGCACGTCGAGGTCGAGTCCCGACCACAGCTCGCGGTCGCCGCGCTGCAGGGCAGCGTTCCTGATGCTCAGCACCACGGGACGACCGGCGTGCGCAGAGGCGGGTGTCACGCCTGCAGCGCCGTACTCAGCGCCTCGATGTTCGCCTGCATCCACGAGATGTAAGTCTCCCCCTCGGGCAGCGTTTCCGAAAACGCGATCACCGGGATGCCGAGCCCGTCGGCCTCGTCGACGATCTCCTGCGTCTCGGCGCCGCCGGTCTGCGCGTTGGTGATCACGACGCTCACGTCACCGCCCCGCACGAGCGCGAGGGATTCGAGCAGCGTCGCGGGCGCGACATCCTGCCCCTCCTCGACGGCCTCGCTGAACGCCTCGGGGGTCGCGTTCTCGAGCCCTGCGGCCTCGATCAGGTACACCGGCACCGGCTCGGTGACGAACACCTTCTCGCCGCCGTGCGCGGCGCCGATGTCGCCGAGCGAGGCCTCGAGCGTCTCGACCTCGGCGCCGAACGCCTCGGCGTTCGCGATGAAGGTCTCGGCGTCGGCCGGGCTCAGCTCACCGAGCTCATCGGCGATCGCAGAGGCGACGTGCGCGATCGTGTGCGGGTCGTACCAGACGTGCTCGTTGAAGCCCTCGACGTGGTCGTGCTCGTGCTCGTCCGCTTCATGCTCATCCGCCGCGTGCTCATCGGCCGCGTGCTCGTCCGCCGCGTCGGCGGCGGCATCCGTCTCTGCCGCCTCCGTCCCGGTGGGGTCCGTCTCCTCGGCGCTCCCCTCGGCGGGCGGGTCGGCGTGGCCGGCGTTGTCGGGCCAGTCGTGCGAGTACTCGACCGCGGTGACGACCGGGGCCTCGGTGCCGCTCGACTCGATGAGCGCGTCGATGAACGCGTCGTAGCCGCCGCCGTTCTCGATGATGAGGTCGGCCTTCGACACCGCGAGCTGGTCGCGCGCGCTGGGCTCGAACGAGTGCGGGTCCTGCGACTCGTTGCTGACGATCGAGGTGACGTCCACGAGGTCGCCGCCGACCTCGGCCGCGATCTGCCCGTAGACGTTCGTCGACGCGACGACCGAGAGCTTTCCGCTCGCCTCGTCGCCCGCCTCGGCCGTGCCCGCGCATCCGGCGAGGACGAGGGCGGATGCCGCCCCCAGGCCGAACACGGGCAGAAAGCGTCGCAGCGAAGTCATGTGAGCGACTCTAACGCTAATGAGAATCGTTCTCAAATCGCTGGCGGCGCCTCGCATGGAGCGCGCCCCGCAGCTCGCGTCGACGGCGCTGATATCGTCGGGCCGTGCAACTGCAGGCCGTCCGCCGTTCACTGCTGCTCGCCCTCCCCTTCCAGGCGGGCACCCTCGTCGTGGCTCTCGCGCTCTCGGCCGTAGGCCTGCCGACTCAGGTGCTGCTCACGGTGCTCCTCGCGCTGTCCATGTGGGCGCCGGCCGCCGCCGAGCTCGTCTTCCGCACGACCCTGCCGCGCGCGCTGCAGCTGCACTACCTGATCTTCATCACGCTCGGCCCGTACGCGGGCAGCGCGCTGAACGTCTACGTCGCGATCGCCGACTGGGACACCCTGATCCACTTCGACTCGGGAGTCATGCTCGCCTGGCTCGGGATGCTGTGGGTCCGGCGCATCGAGGAGCGCTCGAGCATCTCGCTCCCCGCGTGGTTCTCGCTCACCGTCATCCAGCTGACCGCCATGGCCTTCGCCGCCGCGTGGGAGATCTGCGAGTTCGCGAGCGACCAGCTCATCGGAACCGTGTCACAGGGCGGTCTGGAAGACACCATGGCCGACATCATGGCGGGCACGATGGGCGGCCTGTTCGCGATCACGCTGCTGCTGATCCTCGGACGCCCTCGCTCGCTCGCGCCCGCCTCGCTCCTGCGCGCCTCGCACCGTGTCCCTCGGGAGTCCGCGACGACCAGCGACGACTGAGCCACGGCGCGGATTCGCGCCTGGGCGATGCGGGCCGGGTAGCTCGCGGCATCCACCGCGTCAACCCCGGCGGCCGCACGCGCAACCCGACCTACCGTGGCCCGCATGTCGGATCCGTCGCTCCCGAGCGGGCTGCCCTGCCGACGGCAGCTCGCGGTGACCTGGGGAATCCCCGACCGCTACGGCGGCATGACGGCGGCTCTCCTGCACCGCTCGCGACTGTTCGCACGCGCCGGCGCGACAGCCGACGTCGTGACCTTCGAGTCGCGGCCCGACTACGACGTCGTGCGCGCCGACCTCGAGGAGCGCGGCGAGCTCGACGACGGAGTCGTGCTGCGCAACATCTACGAGGACTTCCGTGCGGCAACCCGCACCGCGATGCCGGCGCCGTCGCGGCCGTCCCCGGCGCCCGCGGCGCGCCCGCCCGACGATGAGATCGTCACCGCCGCCGGCACGGTGCGTCGCTGGACGACCGGCGACGTGCTCGTGCGGGTCGAGCATCTCCGCGCCGACGGCACCCTCGCCGTCCTCGAGCAGCTGCCGCGTGCGGATGCCTCCACCCGGGTCGTGACCGCCCTCGATGTCCACGGGCGCGTCACGGGCCGGTGGGAGTCGCTCCGGCGCTTCCGCTTCGCCTGGCTGGACGAGGTGCTCGCCGGCGAGCCCGCGGTGGCGGTGGTCGACAGCAAGGTCGCGGCCCACTCGCTGCAGCACTACCGCCGTGCGAACGTCACGCTGATCCACCTGGTGCACGGCGCGCACCACGACGCCGCGGGGCGGCTGACGCAATCGCGTCGCGAGCTGTTCGAGCACCTCGACCGGTGGGATGCGGTCTGCTTCCTCACCGAGCGCCAGCGCGACACGGCGATCGCCGCGCTCGGCGACACCGGCGGACTCCACGTCGTCCACAATGCGGTGACCGTGCCGGATCGGATGCCGCTGCGGCCGCCCGACCGGCTGCACGGCGTGATCGTGTCGCGGCTCAGCCGTCTCAAGCGCCTCGATCAGGCCCTGGAGGTGATGGCGCGCGTGCGAGCGCTCGGCGTGCCGGTGACCGCCGAGATCGTGGGGGACGGCCCCGACCGCCGACGCCTCGAGAAGGAGGCGGCCCGGCTCGGCCTCGACGGTGTGGTGCGCTTCGCCGGCTACACGACGAACGCTGCGGAGCGCTTCGCGGACGGCGCGTGGACGCTCCTCACCAGCCGCTCCGAGGGCGAGTCACTGTCGCTCCTCGAGGCGATGGGCGCCGGCTGCGTGCCCGTCGCGTACGACATCCCCTACGGCCCGGCCGAGCTGATCCGGCCGGGCCGCACGGGTCACCTCGTGGCCGACGGAGACATCGCCGCCGCGACCGCGGCGCTCGTCGAGCTCTGCACGCTCGATGACGACGCCTTCGCCGAACTGCGGCGCAGCGCGCGGCGCGTGGCCGAGGAGGGTCACAGCGATGACGCGGCACTCGCCCGGTGGGCCGAGGTCGAGCGTGCCGCGATGCGCCGGCACGACGACAGCCGCCGGCGGGCCCGCCGCTCGTTCGTGCGCCGCGCGGTCGGACGCGCGGTGCGGGTCAGTCGAGGAGCAGTGCGGGCTCTTCGAGGATCGACGCCACATCCGCGATGAAGCGCGACATCCCGTCGCCGTCGACGACCCGGTGGTCGAACGAGCCGGCGACCGTGGTCACCCAGCGCGGACGCACCTCGCCGTCGACGACCCACGGCTTCTGGCGGATCGTGCCCAGCGCCACGATCCCGGCCTCGCCCGGGTTGATGATCGGGGTGCCCGCGTCCATGCCGAAGACACCGATGTTGGTGATGGTGATGGTGCCGCCGTGCTGGTCGGCGGGGGTGGTCTTCCCCTCCCGCGCGGTCAGCGTGAGCTTCTCCAGCGCCCGGGCCAGTTCGCGCATCGAGAGATCCTGCGCGTCCTTGATGTTCGGCACCAGGAGCCCGCGCGGAGTCGCCGCGGCGATCCCGAGGTTGACGTAGCGCCGGACGCGGATCTCGGCGCCGCCCTCGGCATCCACCCACGCGGCATTGACCATCGGGGTGCGCCGCGCGGCCCAGATCACGGCGCGCGCCATGATGAGCAGCGGCGAGACCTTGACGTCCGCGAAGTCCGGCGAGGTCTTCAGCCGCTTGACCAGCTCCATCGTGCGAGTGGCGTCGACGTCGGTCCACACCGAGACGTGCGGGGCCGAGTACGCCGACTGCACCATCGCCGACGACGTGGCCTTGCGCACGCCCTTGACCGCGATGGTCTCCTCACGGCCGGCGGCGTCGGGAGCGGGCGTCGACGGCGCGACCTCCGCGGGGCCGGGCGTCGACCGGGCGGCGGTCGCCGGCGCGGCGACCGAGATGGTCTCTTCGCGCACGTCGCCCCACTCGGGCGTCTCGATGTTGCGGAAGACGCTCGCCTGCGACGCGTGGCGCACGACGTCGTCGCGGGTGACCTCACCGGCGGGGCCGCTCGGCGCGACCGCGGCCAGCTCCACCCCGAGATCGCGGGCGAGCTTGCGGATCGGGGGCTTCGCGATGATGCCGACGGATGCCGCGACTCGCTCGGCCGCCGGCACCGCGGGCCTGCGACGGCGCGACTGGACATGACCGCCCGTCCCGTACCCGACGAGCACGGCGCCCGCGCCCTCGGCCGCTTCGGCGGGTTCGCCGTGCTCGGACTGCCCGACGGTCGCCGGGGACGCGGCATCCGTCGTCGAAGAGATGGTGATGATCGCCGTGCCGACGTTCACCGTGTCGCCCTCGGCGGCGAGCAGCTCGCCGACGGTGCCGGCGAACGGCGAGGGCAGCTCGACCAGCGACTTCGCGGTCTCGATCTCGACGAGCACGTCGTTGACCGCGACGCTGTCGCCCGGGCCCACCCGCCACTGAACGATCTCGGCCTCGGTGAGGCCTTCGCCGACATCGGGGAGGACGAACGTCTGGGTCGAGCTCATGGAGTGTCCTTTCGAAGAACCCGGTCGTTGAGCGAGGGAGCGCCAGCGACCGAGACGAAACGCGCCGAACCGAACCGAGACGCCGGGTGCAGGCGTTTCGTCTCGCTCGTTCCTCGCTCGCTCAACGACCGGGAGAAGGTTCCTCGGTCGCTGAGCGAGGGAGCGCCAGCGACCGAGACGAAACGCGCCGAACCGAACCGAGACGCCGGGTGCAGGCGTTTCGTCTCGCTCGTTCCTCGCTCGCTCAACGAGCGGGAGAAGGTTCCTCGGTCGTTGAGCGAGGGAGCGCCAGTGACCGAGACGAAACGCGCCGAACCGAACCGAGACGCCGGGTCCAGGCGTTTCGTCTCGCTCGTTCCTCGCTCGCTCAACGAGCGGGAGAAGGTTCCTCGGTCGTTGAGCGAGGGAGCGCCAGCGACCGAGACGAAACGCGCCGAACCGAACCGAGACGCCGGGTGCAGGCGTTTCGTCTCGCTCGTTCCTCGCTCGCTCAACGACCGGCTCCCTCTCAATAGGCGAGGGACCGGTCGACGGCCTCGAGGATCCGGTCGGCGTCGGGCAGGAAGACGCCTTCGAGCTTGGCAGGGGGGAACGGCGCGTCGAACCCCGACACGCGCAGCACGGGGGCCTCGAGCGCGTAGAACGCGCGCTCCATCACGGTGGCCGCCACCTCGGAGCCGAGCGACGTGAAGCCCGGCGCCTCCTGCGCGTAGACCATGCGGCCGGTGCGCCGCACCGATTCGAGGATCGGCCCGTAGTCCACAGGCGAGAGCGAGCGCAGGTCGATCACCTCGATGCTGGTGCCCTCGGCCTCGGCGAGCACGGCGGCCTGCAGCATCGTCGTCACCATGGCGCCGTGGCCGACGAGCGTGACGTCGGTGCCGCGGCGGACGATGCGCGACGCGTGCAGCGGCAGCGCGCGGGCCGACGTGTCGACCTCGCCCTTCTGCCAGTATTTGCTCTTCGGCTCGAGGAAGATGACCGGGTCGGCCGAGGCGATCGCGTCCTGGATCATCCAGTAGCCGTCGTTGGGTGTCGACGGGCTCACGACGCGCAGTCCCGGGGTGTGCGTGAAGTACGCCTCGGGGCTCTCCTGGTGGTGCTCGATGGCGCCGATGTGCCCGCCGTACGGGATGCGGATGACGACCGGCATCTGCACCGCACCCTCGAGGCGGTTGGTGATCTTCGCCAGCTGCGAGGTGATCTGGTCGAACGCGGGGAACACGAACCCGTCGAACTGGATCTCGACCACCGGTCGGAACCCGGCCAGCGCCAGCCCGATCGCCGTGCCCACGAGTCCGGACTCCGCCAGCGGGCTGTCGATCACCCGCTGCTCGCCGAACTCCGCCTGCAGGCCCTCGGTGATGCGGAAGACCCCGCCGAGCTTGCCGATGTCCTCACCCATCAGCAGCACGCGGTCGCTGCCCGCGAGGGACGCGCGCAGGCCGGCGTTGATGGCCCGGCTGAGCGGCATCGTCTGGACGGCCGCGGCCGCGTCGGCTTCCGTCGCGCTCGTCGCGCGGATGTCGGTGTCGGTCACGATGCGCCTCCCTCGAGGGATGCCTCGTACCCGGCGAGCCACTCCCGCTGCTCGGCCATGAGGGGGTGGGGTTCGGAGTACACGTGGGCGAACATCTCGTCGGGCTCGAGTCCGCCCAGCGCGTTGGTGCGCGTGCGGATGTCGTCGGCGAGAGCCGCACCCTCCGCGTCCACCTCGGCGAAGAACGACTCCGACGCGCCGCGGGCGAGCAGGAAGGCCCTCATGCGGGCGAGGGGGTCGCGGCGACGCCACGCCTCCTCCTCGCTCGAGGGGCGGTACTTCGTGGGGTCGTCGCTCGTCGTGTGCGCGCCGAGGCGGTAGGTCATCGCCTCGATCGCCTGCGGTCCGCCGCCGGCGCGCGCGTCGTCGAGCGCGGCCCGCGTGACGGCCCAGCTCGCGAGCACGTCGTTTCCGTCGATCAGCGTGCTCGGCATCCCGTAGCCCGCGCCGCGCTTGTACAGCGGCGAGCGCGACTGCGTCGAGACCGGCACCGAGATCGCCCACTGGTTGTTCTGGAGGAAGAACACCTCGGGGGTGCGGTAGCTCGCGGCGAAGACCATCGCCTCGTGCACGTCGCCCTGGCTGGAGGCGCCGTCGCCGTAGTAGACGATGACGGCCTCGTCGCGATCGGCGTCGCCGGTGCCGCAGCGCCCGTCGAAGACGAGACCCATGCCGAACCCCGTCGCGTGCAGCGTCTGCGAGCCGAGCACGAGCGTGTAGATGTGGGTGTTGCCGTTCTTGGGGTCGGTCGGGTCCCATCCGCCGTGCGTCAGTCCGCGCATCACGCGGATGATGTCGATCGGGTCGACGCCGCGGATCTTCGTGACGACGTGCTCGCGGTAGGACGGGAAGATGTGGTCCTGCGTCCGCGCCGCGCGTGCGGAGCCGACCTGCGCGGCCTCCTGGCCGTAGCTCGGCGGCCAGAGGGCGAGCTGTCCCTGGCGCTGCAGGTTGGTCGCCTGCACGTCGAACGCGCGGATGACCGCCATGTCGCGGTAGAACGTCTCGAGGTCGGCATCGGTCAGCGCATCGACGGCGGCGCGATATCGCTCGGCCGCGGGGGTCGGAGCGAAGGTGCCGTCCGCTTCGAGGAAGCGGACGAGTGCGGGGTCTTCGGGCACGGTGGTCTCCGAAGGTGCCGGGGCGCCAGTCGTCACCAAGTCTTCAGGCGGGGTCACCGTTCTACGCTAGCCCGCACTCCTGGGTGCCCTTCGGGGAGGTTCTTCACAACGGATGCTGCAATCCCTAGGACCTTGTCAACAGATTCCTCTTCGCCGACCGAGATGCGGATGCCGTCGCCGGCGAACGGGCGGACGATCAGGCCGGCCTCCTCGAAGGCTGCCGCGAAGGTCGCGGTCTCGCCTCCGGCCGGGAGCCACACGAAGTTGCCCTGCGCCTCCGGGACGTTCCACCCGGCCTCGCGCAGGCCGTCGGCGAGGCGGTCGCGGCGATCGGCGATGACGCCGACGCGTTCGAGCAGCTCGCTCTCGGCATCGAGGCTCGCGAGGGCCGCCTCCTCGGCGTGCGCGGTGACAGACAGCGGGATGGCGGTGCTGCGGGCGGCGTCGAGGACGCGCGGGTGGCCGACGGCGTAGCCGACGCGGAGGGCCGCGAGCCCGTAGGCCTTGCTGAAGGTGCGCAGCACCACGACGTTCGCGGGGGCGTCGGTCGCCAGCACACGGGCACCGTCGACGGCGTCGGGGTCGGTGACGAACTCGGAGTACGCCTCGTCGAGGATCACGAGCACGTCGGAGGGCACGCGGGCGACGAACCCGTCGAACTCGGCCTGGGTCACGACGGGGCCGGTGGGGTTGTTCGGGCTGCACACGATGATGGCGCGCGTGCGCTCCGTGATCGCGGCGGCCATCGCGTCGAGGTCGTGGCGGGCGCCGGCGGCGAGCGGCACCTGCACGGCGGTGGCGCCGGCCACGACCGCGAGCCACGGATAGGCCTCGAAGGAGCGCCAGGCGTAGATGACCTCATCGCCCGGGCCGGACGTCGCCAGCACGAGCTGGGCCAGGATCGAGACGCTTCCGGCACCGATATGGATGCCGTCGGCCCCGACTCCGAATCGCTCGGCCAGACGCTCCCGCAGGCGTGCGGCGCTGGCGTCGGGGTACCTGTTCAGCGCGGTCGCCGCCTGCACGCGCTCGAGGACGCCGGGCAGCGGGTCGAACGGGTTCTCGTTGCTCGACAGCTTGAACGCCTCTGCGCCGGCCTGCCGGCCCTGCTTGTACGGCGGCAGCGCGGCGACTTCAGGGCGCACGCGGACGGGGATCTCGGGAGCGTCGGTCACGGTCCCGAGTCTACGAGCGGGGGATCAGATGCGCTTCCCACGCCGCAGCGGACGCCTCGAGGCTGACGCGCCCTTCGGCCACACCCACGACCAGATCGAAGCCCTCATCGGCCGTCATGTCGTGCCGGAACCCGTTGATCCACGAGAACGTCACGGCCAGCGTCCATCCGCTGCGTTTGTTGCCGTCGACGAACGGATGATTCCGCACCACACTCTCGAGCAACGCTGCCGCCTTGAGAGACAGCGCCGGATAGGCGTCGTCACCGAGAAGAGTCGTCGCCGGCCGGGCGATGGCGGATGCGAGCAAGCCGGCATCGCGGATATGGAATCCGAGTCGTGTGGCGATGTGGAGTGCGTCGTCGAGGCCGAGGAATCGGGTCATGCGTCTTCGAGCCGCCGCAGCAGCTCGGCATCGTGGCTCAGTACGAAGTCGATGGCGTCGTCCACGTCGACGCGACGCGCTCGACGCGCCACGATGAGCTCGACCCCCTGCAGAACGAGCGCGTGCTTCGAAACGTGTTCGGCCTCAGCGATCGCGTCGAGGGCCCGATCGAGTTCTTCTGGAAGTCGAATCGTCATCGCCATCTCCAAAGGGTAAGTCGATACCATTTCGGTATCAAGGTTGGTCGGTGCGAACCGTTGGACGCTGCCCCCCGCCATGGAAGACTGGGCGGACTATGGGCTTCCTCATCCGCGTCGTCATCAACGCGTTCGCCATCTGGGTCGTCACCCTGATCCCGGTGCTCCAGGTCTTCGTCGTCCCCTTCCCTCCGGGGGAGACGCTCCAGATGGTGCTGACGCTGCTCATCGTGGCGGCGATCTTCGCACTGGTGAACACGATCATCGGCACCGTCATCAAGGTGCTGGCGTTCCCGCTCTACATCCTCACCCTGGGTCTCATCGGCCTGCTCATCAACGCGTTCCTGCTGTGGCTGACGGCCTGGCTCACGCACTGGTGGAACTGGGGCCTGCGCGTCGAGGACTTCTGGTGGGGCGTCGTGGCCGCGGTCATCATCACCGTCATCAACTGGGTCTTCGGCATCTTCCTGCGCCCTCGCAAGGACTGACTCAGCCGTCGCCGCGGGTCGCCGCGTACTCGGTGACCACGACGGACTCCGCTCCGGCCAGTTCGTCGAGGACGCCGCGGAGGCCGTCCACCCGCGGATCGGCCGACCCGTCGACGAGCGCCGCGGTCTCGGCGTACGCGGTCAGGCGGTGTGCCGGCAGCCTCGTGTCGTCGAGCGCGACCTGAGGGTCCGCCACCCGTTCCACGACGAAGCTGCCGGACGCGCCGACCGGCTCCGGGTGCCCGCCGCCGGCGAGCGCGACGACGGGATCGTCGGTGTGGCGCACCGACACGCTCAGCGTGCCGGGTCCCACGTCCGCGTCGACGGGTGAGCCGAGCGACACGAGCGTCTGCGTGTCGTACGGGCCTTCCAGCGCGAGGTGCGCTCCGATCATCGCGCCCTGGGAGAAGCCGAACACGTGGACCGCGTCACCCGGTCGCGCGCCGGCCGCGGCGAGCGCCGCCTCGGTCGCGGCGTAGGAGTCCGACATCCGTCCCGCGTACAGGTCGAGGTTCGAGGCGTTGTCCCACGGGTCGTCGCCGCCCATCGCGCCCGATTGCATGCCGGCGATGTACACGGCGTACCGCGGGGACCCGTCCGCCATCGCGTAGCGCTCGACCCGCACCCGTGCGTCGCCGTCGCTCGGAATGCGCGCGGTCGCCGCGGCCAGGCTCTGCGGAGCCACCGACGACGGCGCCCGTGACGGCAGCGTGACCGGCGTGCTGCCGGGTCCGGCGGGCGGCGGCGCGACGACCGGTCCGGCGCTGCCGGGTGCCGCCGGTGCGACGGGCGTCACTGTCACCGGACCCGCCGCACCCCAGAGCCGCGCCTCGCGCGAGAGCCTTCCCGTGCCGGAGAGACCGGCCGCGACGGCGCCGCCGAGCGTGAGCAGACCGGCACCGGCGCCCGCCGCGATGGCACCGGCGTCGTGGACCTCGCTGCCCACGCCGACGCCCCACTGCGTCGCCTGCCGCACGAGCTCCGAGGGCCACGCGACGGCGTACCCCGACTCCGCGCCGAGCGCCGTCCGCCAGGCGTCGGGATGCTGCTCGACCAAAGCGCTCAGCCGCGCGTCGAGGCGCTGCGCGCGAGCGCCGTCGCCGGCGAGCACGGCGGCCCGGTGCGCGGCCTGGATCTCGACCATCTCGTAGGCGTACGCCGCCTCGCGGAGCGCCCGCGCGATCTCCTCCGCCTCCGCCTGCACGGTCTCCAGCTGCGCCGCCAGCACGGATGCCGACGCCCGGGCATCGTCGGCGTGCACCGGCTGCATCCGCAGCTCGCACTGCAGCGCCCGCACGCTTCCGGCGACCTCGGCGAGCGCCTCTCGGGCGGCGTCGAAGCGCACGGCGGCCGCCGACAGCGTCGCCGTGTCGACGGCCACGGCACCACCGCTGCGGATCTGCACGCCGTCGTCGACGCGGGGCCAGTGATCGGCGAACAGGCCGATGATCCCCTCGTTCGGCCCGAGCCGGCCTGCTTGCTGGCTGAGGTCGGGAGCCAGGGGTCCGGGTGCGGGCGAGGTGCCGTCCCCGGCGAGCCCCGGTGAGAGCGGGTCGTCGCCCGCCCGCGTCTCGCTCATCGAGCGGCTCCCGGAAGCAGTCCGGTGAGGGACTCCGCGAACGCGGCGCGATCACGGGCGCGTGCGGCGTCGTACCGAGCCGTCTCGGCGAGGCACGACAGGCCCGACACGTCGCCCGCCCACGCCGCGGCGCGCTCGTGGAAGGCGCTCGCGGCCTTCGCCTGCCAGTCGACGGCGTCGGCGAGACCCCGGGCGACGTGCGCGGCATCCGTGATCCGCCAGAGGAGTCGTGAGAGCTCGCGCTCGATCTGGGACAGCTGGTGAGCCGCCGAGTCGGCGGGCGGGAAAGCGAACGTCACCCGTCGATCGTCGTCCTCGGCAGAGTGCGGTCGAGCGCGTCGGCGGGAGTCCGTGGAGAGTGCGCCCGCCCGGCCGGCTGTGGAGGAGGCGCTTGAAGGAGGTGGCGCTGCGACGGAGGAGCGCCGTTCCGCGTGTGGAACGACGCTCCTCGAGGCAGCCGGCTCGCGGTCGGCTACTTGCCGACGACCACCTCTGCGCTGTCCGTCGCGGTGTTGCCCGCGGCATCCGTCGCCGTCCAGGTGAAGCGATAGACCGCACCCTTCACGGCCAGCACCCGGAAGGTGTCGTCGTCGATCTGCTCCCAGCGCGCCTTCGACGAGCCCGCGACACCGACCCCGTCGAACTCCACCGTGACGTCGCCGCGGTCATCGGCGGCGTCGATCGTGAATTCCACCGTGCGGAGCTTGTTGTTCGGCGGGAACACGGTCGACGGGTCGGCGGTCACCTCGATGGTGGGGTCCGTCGTGTCCGGCGTGAGGTTCAGCCCCACGATCACCGGGTCGTGGTCGCTCGACCGGTAGGGATCGGGTGCCCACAGCGCGTCCTGCGCCGCCTGCTTGAACGACATGTCGTAGTCGATGAGGCTCGGCTCGTCGGCGTTGATATGCCACGCCGCCGCACCCGACACATCGGCGCGCAGCGCCGGCTGCGCGAGGGCGTAGTCGAGGTAGCCGATCTGCCCGTCGAACACGTACGAGTACGCGTGCTCGCCGTTGAACTTCTTCTCGAGGTCGGTGAAGCCGCCCGCCACGAAGGCGTCGATCGCGTCCTCGTGGTCGTACGCGTTCAGGTCGCCGATCACGATCGCGCGGCCGTCGGTCGCCACCTGGGTGTTCAGCCACGTGGTAAGCGCCTTCGCAGCGGCCGTGCGAGCCGCGCTGCAGTTGCCCTGACCGTCGCCGAGGTCGGGACTCTCAGAGCACGCCGAGCCCTTCGACTTCAGGTGGTTGACCGACACCACGAACTCGTCACCCGACTCGGTCGACACGAACCGCTGCGTGAGCCCGGGCCGGTGGCGTGCGTCCGACCAGGCCGGGTCGATCGCGCTCGTCATGAGCTGGAAGGCGCCGACCGGGGTGACGGTCGACGGCTTGTAGATGATCGCCGTGGTGATCGCATCGGTCCCGATCTTGCCGGTCATGACGGGAACGTACGTGCCAGGGCCGACGAGCGCGTTGAGCGCGTCGGCGAGCGCCTGCACCGCCGTGCCGTTGTTCTCGATCTCGAGGAGGCCGAACACGTCGGCGTCGATCTCGGCGAGCGCGGCGACGATCTTGTCCTGCTGGCGCTGGAACTCCAGGGCCGTGTCGGCACCCCGGTGGTAGTCGTCGTCGTCGTCATTCGTGGGGGTCGGGTCGAGCGACGTGAAGTAGTTCAGCACGTTGAAGCTCGAGATCTTCAGGTCGCCCCCGACGTCGGGCAGCTCCGGCCGCGCGTTCGCGACGGTGAAGTCGGCGCCGTCGGTGGGCTGCACGCCCCACGTCGAGAAGCGGTAGTCCAGGACGCCGATCGCGTTCTGCACCAGGTCGCCGCTTCGGAACGAGTGCGCGAGCGTGAACACCTCTCCGTCCGGGTGGATCGCCGGGTCGGGGTTCTGGGTGCCGCGCCCGTCGTCGAGCGTGATGCTGTTCTCGAGGTTCGCCGCGGCGAGGGCGTTCGCCGGTGCGCCCGGCTCGACGACCGCGGTCGGCGTGTCGAGGCGCCCGTTCGTCAGGGTGATCGTGCCGAAGCGGCCGTACTCGAACGTCTCGCCGATCGCGAGGTTCTGGGGAAGCGTGACGTACATGCCCTCCAGCGCCTCGCGCTGCGTCTCGGTCGCGGGCAGGGTCAGCGGCACGGCCGGCGGCAGCGGCTGCGCCGTCGCGCACACCTCGAGGTCGAGCGCCTTGAGCTCGGTCAGGCCGAAGAACTCGTCGACCTCGCCTGCCACGTTCACCACGTCGCCCACCGCGACGTCGGGCCCCGCCGGGTAGTGCACGAAGATGCCATCGGAGGTCGCCGCGACGCCGTCGCCGGCATCCTGGATGTAGAAGCCCTCGTATCCGCCGGTCTGGAAGTCGCCCACCACGGTGCCCTCGAGCCGCAGGAATTCGCCGTCGCGCGGAGATGCCGCACCCGACCCCTGCACCGAGCTGATGGAGGCGACATCGAGGTCGCAGCCCGCCTCGATCGGCGGGGGCGGCGGGACGGCGCCGTTGACGGCGCCCGGCGTGTTGAACGCCTCGCCGTAGGCCGGCGTACCGGCGGTGCCGTTGTAGCCGGCGAGGTCGAAGTCGTTGCGCACCCAGTCGGTCGCGGCGTTCGTGTCGGCGCCGTCCGGGATGCGGGAGGCGCCGCCCGGATCGAACGGGAGCCCGTCATACGACACGCCCAGGACGACGCCGCCGTAGGCGAGATCCGTCGCACCGCCGTCGCTGACGGCGACCGCATCCACCACGGTGAAGCCGAGACCGTCGTCGATGACGCCGTCGTCGTTCGTGTCGATGTCCGTGCCGAGGGAAGGCGCGGTGCCGGTCACCAGGAGGAGGCTGACGGTGCCGTTCTCGAGCGCGCCGTTGGCGAGCGTCGCGAGGCTGCGACCCGACGCGTCAGCCGCGCCGAACGAGATGACCTCGTCCACGGTGCCGGTGACGGTGCCGTTGAAATCGCCCTCGATCTCGAGCACGCGGTAGGCGGAGAGGTCGGTGGTGGCAGGGTTGGCGAGCAGCTCGACGTACTCGACGTCGGCCGTGCCGACCGTGTCGGCCGAGAACTCGTTGATGACGACGCGCGGCGCGGGCGGCTCGCCGCCGCAGTTGGCGGTGTGGGTGCCGAGGCCGTCGAAGGTGTTGGTGGCATAGCCGACCCAGCCGACCGTCGGGTCGAACGCGTCCGTGCCGTTCTCGTCGCCGACGCACGTGTCCGCGGCGCGGCGGAGCGTGTTGTCCTGCGTGGAGTTGATCCCGGTGCCCCACTCGGCGCCCGGGTCGTTGCCGATCTGCCCGAAGACGTCGACGATGACGCCGTTCTTCACCAGTGCGATCGTGTCGTCGCCGTTGAACAGCGACGCCGTGGTCGTCTGGTCTGCGACCGCTCCGATCGCGGGGTCGACCGGGTTCGAGGCGGTCGGGCCCTGCGCGAAGACGAAGACGTCGTTCGCCGCCACCGTCCCGGTCAGCGGAAACGACGTCGGCGTCGTGGACGGTGCGAAGTACACCTGCAGCGCGTACCCGGCGGCGGCCAGGTCGACGGTGGTCGCACTCGGGTTGTAGATCTCGATCGCCTTGTTGAACGAGCTGCCTTCGACGTACTCGCTGATGAGCAGATCTCCGGATGCCGCGGCGGCGGGTGCGGCGAACGCCGCCGCGCCGGTGGCGGCCAGCGCGGCGGCCGCCAGGGCGGCGATCAGTCTGCGGGGGGAATGGGACACGGAACCTCCACGTGGGATGCGCGGATGGTGTGCCGCGCATGCGAAGGGCAGGCCGGTCGCCTCCCCGTGAGAGCAAAGCTAGGCGAGCGGCATCCGTTCACGGAAGAGTCCAGGCGGAGAGATCCTTAACGTTCGGTGTCGGCTCAGGCCAGAATGGACCCCATGACCGCGAGCGACGTGGCGCCCTTCCGCGTCGTGTTCGTGTGCACGGGGAACATCTGCCGCTCTCCGATGGCGGAAGTGGTGTTCCGGGAGTTCGCGGATGCCTCGGGCCTGGGCGCCCGCGTGGCGTCGACGAGCGCCGGCACCGGCGACTGGCACGTGGGCGAGCAGGCGGATCTGCGCACCATCGCGGCGCTCGAGCGCGCCGGGTATGACGGAGCCCACCACCGGGCGCGCCAGTTCACGCACGCCGACTTCGCCCACAGCGACCTCGTGGTGGCGCTGGACCGCAGCCACGAGCGGATCCTGCGCGGGTGGGCGCGCACCGAGGGCGACGCCGACAAGATCGCCCTGCTGCTGTCGTTCGATCCATCGGCCCACACGCTCGACGTGCCCGACCCGTACTATGCCGGGCCCGGAATGTTCGACGAGGTGCTCGGTATGATCGAGAGCGCGAGCCGGGCGCTCTTCCGGCAGCTCGAACCCGCCATCCGCCCGGCGCCATGACCTCTGCCGTCATGCCGCCGACCGACGGTCGCCCCTGATCGCCGCCCCTCCGAGACCGACGGGAGTCACCGTGACCGCTCCTTCCCCTGCTGACCTGCCCTGGCAGCCCCTGAGCCCCCTCGACGGGCGCTATCGCGCCGCCGTGGGCGAGCTGGGCGCGTACCTCTCGGAGGCCGGCCTCAACCGGGCTCGCGTCGAGGTCGAGGTGGAGTGGCTCATCGCCCTCACCGACCGCTCGCTGTTCGGCACCGCGCCGCTGCAGGACGCCGACAAGGCCCGCCTGCGCGCGTTGTACCTCGAGTTCGGCCAGGCCGAGATCGACTGGCTCGCCGAGAAGGAGGCGGTCACCCGCCACGACGTCAAGGCCGTCGAGTACCTGGTGCGCGACCGGCTGTCGGCGCTCGGCCTCGACGCCATCGCCGAGCTGACCCACTTCGCCTGCACCAGCGAGGACATCAACTCGACGTCGTACGCCCTCACCGTGCAGCGCGCGGTGCAGCGCATCTGGCTGCCGAAGCTGCGCGCCGTCATCGCCGCGCTCACCGAGCTCGCCGTACAGCACCGCGACGCCGCGATGCTGTCGCGCACCCACGGCCAGCCCGCGACCCCGTCGACGATGGGCAAGGAGCTGGGGGTGTTCGCGTGGCGCCTCGCCCGCGTCGCCGACCAGATCGAGGGCGGGGAGTACCTGGCGAAGTTCTCGGGCGCGACCGGCACCTGGTCGGCGCACCTCGCCGCCGCTCCCGAGGTCGACTGGCCCGAGGTCTCCCGTGCGTTCATCGAGGGTCTCGGGCTGGACTTCAATATCCTCACCACCCAGATCGAGTCCCACGACTGGCAGGTCGAGCTGTACGACCGCGTGCGGCATGCCGGCGGCATCCTCCACAATCTGGCGACCGACATCTGGACGTACATCTCGATCGGCTACTTCACGCAGATCCCGGTCGCCGGGGCGACCGGCTCGTCGACGATGCCGCACAAGATCAACCCGATCCGGTTCGAGAACGCCGAGGCGAACCTCGAGATCGCGGGCGGACTGCTCGCGACGCTCTCGCAGACGCTCGTCACGAGCCGCATGCAGCGCGACCTGACCGACTCGACGACGCAGCGCAACATCGGCGTCGCCTTCGGGCACGCACTGCTCGCCCTCGACAACCTGCAGCGCGGGCTGCGCGAGATCTCGCTGGCCGAGGACGTGCTGCTGGCCGACCTCGACACCAACTGGGAGGTGCTCGCCGAGGCGATCCAGACGGTGGTCCGCGCCGAGATCGCCGCCGGCCGCTCGCAGATCAGCGACCCCTACGCGCTGCTCAAGGACCTCACCCGCGGCCGCCGCGTCGGCGCGCCCGAGCTCGCCGAGTTCGTGCGGGGGCTCGACATCGGCGACGACGCGAAGGAGCGCCTGCTCGCGCTCACCCCCGCGACCTACGACGGCCTGGCCTCGAAGCTCGTCGACGAGCTCGGTTAGTCGTTCCGCTCAACGACCGCGGCAAAGGATCCCGGTCGTTGAGCGAGGGAGCGCCAGCGACCGAGACGAAACGCGCCGAGCCGACTTTCTGCGCCGGGTGCGGGCGTTTCGTCTCTGCGTTTCGACTCGCAAGCTCGCTCAACGACCGCGTTCCTCGCTCGCTCAACGACCGAGCAAAGAGGCCCGGTGGCAGCTCAGCGACGGGGTCAGGCTTTCGGGTCAGCGGATGCCGCGGCATCCGGATCGTCGCCCGGCTCCGGCTTCTCGGACTCGTCGTCGAAGAGCACCGGCCGGTCGATCTGCTTCGCCACCTGGGCGGGGTCGACCGCGAGCAGCAGCAGCGAGACGATGAGCAGCACCGCGATGAAGCTGACGCCCGCGACGACCAGGGCGGTGATGATGGCGCGCTGAGCCTCGTCGGCGGTGCGCTGCTGGAAGAAGCCCATCGACACGAGCGTCACGATTCCCGCGAACAGCGCGGCGCCGAAGGCCATCCCGAGCAGCTGCACGGGCTTCATCAGGTCGCGGCGGGTGGGGCTGTCGTGGCTCACGCGGAGTCCTTCTGCGGGGTGGGTTCGGTGGATGCGGGTGCATTCGCCGTGAAGTCCTCGGCCGTGTCCGGCTCGACGGGGCGCGGCGAGAAGCCGGCGATGCCGAGGTACACCGCGACGATCGCCGCGTAGCCGCCGAACAGCCCGACGCCGATGGTGATGCCGGTGAGGGTGAACGTCGCGCTCGCCTCTTCGATCGTGTAGTCCAGCGCATACGCGGGCTGGACGAAGAGCAGCGCGATGCCGAGCAGCGCCGTGATCGCGCCGACCACGGCGGCATCGCGGCTCTCGGACCGCGGCCCGACGGGCGCGGCGGGGCGGGCGTCGGCGACCCCCGGTGCGATCTCTCGGCGCGTGCGGCCGCCGGCGAGGCCGCGCCACCCGGCGATGAGCTCGATGACGCCGCTGATGAGCGCCCACGTGATGACGATGGCGAAGTAGCCGGCCACGGTGCGCAGCGGATGGAGGCCGCTCGCCATTCCCGCGACGACCGTCACGCCGCCCAGTGCGGCGGCCGGCCAGCGGCGGCCTGCCGGGTACACCAGCCACACCGAGAGCAGCAGCACGAGGCCGGTGGCGATGGCGAAGCCGCTGAAGACCGCGCTGCCGACCAGTGCCGAATGGTCCGGCGAGAACGTGATCATGATCGCCGCGATCGCCGCGAAGGCGGCGCGCGCGAGCTGCACGTGGCGCACGGCGAACGTGCGGGAATCGGCTGAGGTCACGGTGATCCTGCGGAGAGGCGGGTTCTCGGGAACGAGAACGGATGCCTCCCAGTCTACGTGCGTCATAGGTGACAGCATCCTGAACCCCCTGCGCGACCTCCGTGTGCACACCCCCACGCCGACCCAGGACAGGTGTTTCGCGGTGCGCAGGACGACGCGCGCCGAATCGGCCTGTCCTCGCCGGAACACCTGTTCCGGGCGAACGCCGGGGGCGAGCGCGTGGCGAGGGCAACGGAGCGGGGACGGATGCCGGGGCCTCCGGCATCCGTCAGTTCAAGGTGTCGAGGATGCCGGTGAGCAGTTCGAACGTGGTGAGCGGCGAGATGATCGCGAACCGCAGCACCGGCTCGCCGGCGTGGGAGCTGGGCACGACGAACGCGTGCTGCTCTTCGAGGAGGCGGTCCGACCAGGCCTCGTAGTCGGCGAGCGTCCAGCCCTCGCGGCGGAACACCACCACCGACAGCTGCGGGTCGCGCACGAGCGACAGCCCGTCGCGCGCCTCGATCTCGTCGGCGATGCGGCGGGCGAGATCGATGCCGTACTCGATCGTCGCCCGGTACGAGTCGGTGCCGTGGGTGGCGAGTGAGAACCACAGCGGCAGACCACGCGCGCGGCGGGTCAGCTGGATGGCGAGATCCGACGGATTCCAGTCCGGCTTGCCGGTGAGCGTGTCGAGGTACTCGGCCTTCTGCGTGTGCGCCGACAGCGCCAGCGCGGGCTCGCGGTAGATGAGCGCGCACGCGTCGAACGGCGCGAACAGCCACTTGTGCGGATCGACGATGACCGAGTCGGCGAGTTCGACGCCCGCGAACACCGGGCGCATCCGCTCGACGAGCATCGCCGCCAGGCCGTACGCGCCGTCGACGTGGAACCACACGCCGCGCTCGCGCGCCACGGCGCCGACGCCGGCGATGTCGTCGACGATGCCGAAGTTCGTCGTGCCGCCGGTGGCCACCACGGCGAGCACCGCGTCGCCGTACTCGTCGAGCACCCGCGCGACGGCATCGCCGTGCAGGCGTCCGTCGGCGTCGACCTCGGCGGTCGCGACGTCCACGTCCATGACGGCCGCCGCCGAGGCGATCGACGAGTGCGCCTCGGCGCTGCAGACGACCACCCACCGCGCGGGAGCAGGCCGCCCCTCGTCCGACAGCCGCCGGCGCGCGGCATCCCGTGCCGTCACGAGGGCCGAGAGGTTGCCGATCGTGCCGCCCTGCACGAAGACGCCGCCCGCGCCGGGCGGCATGCCGAACTCCTTCGCCAGCCAGTGCAGCACCTCGTTCTCGGCGTACACCGCGCCGGAGCCCTCCATCCACGAGCCGCCGTAGATGGCGGATGCCGACACCACGACGTCGAATGCCAGCGAGGCCTTGGTGGGGGCCGAGGGGATGAACGAGAGGTAGCCGGGGTGGTCGGTCGACACGCAGGACGGCGCGAGCACGTTCTCGAACAGCGCGATGGCGCGCCGCGAGCCGATGCCGTCGGCGGTGATCGACCCCGACGCCAGCCGCTCGAGATCGCGCGGCGTCATGGGCTTGTCGAGGGGCACGTCCTCGTACAGGGCACGGCGCCGCGCGTATTCGAGCACGTCCTCGACCGTGTGACGCGTGTCGGGCGAGATGGCGTGCATCTCGTGCGGGGATGTCGCGGACATTGCGTCTCCTCCATGGTCAGGCTCGAGATCACGCTAGACCACCGCGATCGTTCGGAACGAGGGAGTTCGGGGCGCACCGCGTGCGCTCGGGGCGTGCGGCACGCGCCCCGAACGGACGCGGTGCGCCCCAATCCAGGCAGACGCTCGTGCGGATGATCCAGCAGGAATGGAGAAGCGCGCCCGACGGCGGCGTCATAGCGTGAAGATCACAAGCCGCGAGGCGGCCCCACGAACGCAAAGGAGAACGGACATGGCCGGCAAGACGACGTCGGACGGACTGAGCGATATCGAGCGCCAGGCCGTCAAGGACCGCGCAAAAGAGCTGCGCGCCCAGGCCAAGGCCGGGAAGAACCGCGAAGCGGGCACCAAGCAGGTGCTCGAGGCGATCGGCAAGCTCGAGGGCACCGACAAGGTGCTCGCCGAGGGCCTGCACAAGGTCGTCTCCGAGACCGCGCCCGACCTCGTGCCGAAGACCTTCTACGGCTTCCCCGCGTATGCGAACGGCGACGGCAAGGTGGTCGTGTTCCTCCAGCCGTCGTCGAAGTTCAAGACGCGCTACGCCACGATCAACTTCGACGAGCCTTCGCAGCTCGATGACGGCGACATGTGGCCCATCGGCTTCGCCGTGCTCGCCTGGACCCCCGCGGTCGAGAAGCGCATCACCCAGCTGGTGAAGACCGCCGTCGCATCGGCGTAGGGCCTAGCTCGTCGCCGCCGCGTCGCCGCCGTTCCCCGAGCGGGCGGCGGCGCGGTCGGCGTGACCGAGCTGACGCCCGGGGGCGATGCGGTCCCGCACCCGGCGCTTGAGCGCGACGATGTCGGGGAAGCCGCCGTCGGCGGCGCGCGACCACACCAGCTCGTCGTCGGCGTAGACCTCGAAGATCCCCCCGGTGCCGGGCTCGAGGGTGGCGCCGCCGCCCATGAGCTCGGCCTGGAAGGTGGTCAGCAGCTCCTGGGCAACCCATGCCGCTCGGAGCATCCATGCGCACTGCGTGCAGTAGATCACGCGCACGCGGTGCGTCATGCGACGCCCCCGGCGGGGGAGAGGTCCGGCGAGAGGAACTCCAGCGCCGCCTCGCGGAACGCACGCGAGCCCGGCGTGTTGAAGTGGTGGCGGCCGGGAATCTCGAGGAAAGTGCCGTGCGGTGCCGTACCGGCGAGAGTGCGCGAGCGTTCGAGGATCGCGTCCTCCGACCCGGTGGCGAACAGCACGGGCTGCCGGGGCGGACGCTCGGGATCGGGGTCGGCGTCGCCGAAGCGCATGCCCTCGGCGAGCGCGATCAGGGCACGCAGGTCGTTCTCCGGCACGCGCTCGGCCAGCCGCACGTAGTTCTGCGTCACGGCGTCGGTGACCGGTATGCCCTCTTCGGCATACGCCCGGGCCTGATCGATCCGCAGGCGGCCGAGGGGGCGGCCGTCAGGGATGCCGCCCAGCACGGCACGGCTGATGTGCTCGGGCGCGTCGACGGCGAGCTGCCAGCCCACGCGTGCTCCGAGCGAGTATCCGACGTACCGCACGGCCTCGACCAGGTAGGTGTCGAGCACCACGACGAGGTCGGCGACGAAGGCCGCCATGGAGTACGCGAGCGCGTCGTCGGGCTTGTCGCTGGCCCCGTGACCGCGCTGATCGACGCCGATGACGCGGTATCCGGCTGCTGTCAGCATCCGCACCCAGCCGGTGTCGACCCAGTTGTCGCGGCAGCTCGAGGCGAATCCGTGCACGCACAGGACGGTCTCGGCTTCCGGCTCGCCCCACGCGTACGTCGCGAGCTGGTACCCCTCTGCCGACATCACGTAACTGGGCGGCGGCATCTCGGTGCGCACGAGGGGGGCGACGGCATCCATGTCCGCCATTCTGCTCTTCCGCGCACCCGTACGGCTGCATCGCCTCGGGCCCGTGCGGCGCAGGCGGGAACCTCGAGTCGCAGCCGCGAGGCGCGGGCGAAGCGGGAGAGGTTACGCCCTTCGGCACCGATTCGCAACGGGGCTGAGTGTTCGCGGCTCTTCCGCCTAACGTCGCTGCATGAGCACGGACGACACCCGAGGTGCACGCCCGACGGAGCCGCTGGCCCCGCGGCGCACCGATACCGACCTCGATCACGACGGCGTGGCCGACCGCCGCGAAGTCGTGACCGACCGCAACGACGCGTCCCTCCGCGAGACCGTCGTCGCGCGTGAGCACGAGCGTTTCGGCGGCATCAAGTTCGGCGCCGCTTTCTTCGGCTGGCTCACCGCCTTGGGCGCCCTCGTGGCGCTGACCGCTGTCGTGGCCGCGATCGGCGCGGCGACGGGTCTTGCCTCGCCGGAGACCGTCGAGGACGCCGTCGACGCCGCCGACCAGAACATGACGGCGGCCACCATCATCGGCGCGATCGCCATCGCGGTCGTGCTGTTCGTCGCCTACTTCGCCGGCGGATATGTCGCGGGACGCATGGCCCGGCTGAGCGGGGCGAAGCAGGGTCTGGCGGTCTGGCTCTGGGCCATCGCGATCGCCATCCTCGTCGCCGTCGTGACGGCGATCGCGGGTTCCCAGTGGGACATCCTGGCGAACGTCGACATCTTCCCGCGCATCCCGGTGACCGCCGAGACCGCGACGTGGACCGGCATCCTCACCGCCATCGGCGCCGCTGTGATCACGCTCATCGCGGCGATCCTCGGTGGCGCGACCGGCATGCGCTACCACCGCCGCGTCGACCGGGCCGGCTTCGGCGACGACCGGGTCTGAAACTCAACCTCTATCCACCACAAGAAGGGAGATCCTCCATGGGTCTGGACGATGACATCAAGCACAACGCTGAAGACATGAAGGGCAAGGCGAAGGAGGCGGTCGGTGACGCGACCGACAACGAGCGCCTGCAGGCTGAGGGCGTAGGCGACCAGGCCAGCGCCAAGATGAAGAAAGCCGGCCAGGACGTGAAGGACGCGTTCACCGACGATCGGTGATCCGCCGCGACGGTGCCCCGGATCCCCGGCGGATCCGGGGCACCGCCGTGTCCGGGCGGCGAACCGCGGACGGACTCAGAAGACATCCCAGTCGCGCGCGCGTTCGACGAGCACATCGATCACCTGCGTGGTCGCGGGCGTCGGTGGGTCGCCTGCCCGGATCGCCAGGTGCAGCGTGTTGATGGGCGCCTCGTCCGCGCGGTGCAGCACCTCCACGGTGCCTGCGCCGATCGCCGGTTCGACGAGGTAGCGCGGCAGCGCCGAGATACCGGCCGCAGCCACCACCGCCGCGAGCACGGCCCGCAGATCGGGCACCGTGATCGCCACCGTGTTGGCCGGCCGGTGCCCGAACTGGCTGCGCCAGTAGCGCCGCACGATCGAGAGGTCGGCGTCGTACGCGACGAGCGGCAGGTGCTGCAGGGCGCTCGCGGGGTCGGCGGCGAGACGCGCGCGGTCGATGGTCCGCGCGAGCGACGGCGCCCCCACCAGCACGAACTCCTCGTCGACGAGGCCGCGATAGCGGATGCCGCGCAGCGGCGTCCGCACCGACGACACGACGAGGTCGAGGTCGCCGTCCGCGAGCCGGGCGAGCAGCTCGTGCGCGAGACCGAGGCCGAACTCGACGCGCACGCCCGAGCTGGTGAGCGGCGCCAGCGCAGGGACCACCCGGAGCGCGATGACGTCGCTCGCTCCTCCCACCCGCACCGTCTCGACCGGACCGGGCGCCGGCGCCGTCCACACCGCGCGCAGGCTGTCGACCGGTGCTGCCACGCGCATGGCGAGCGCGTCGCCGGCGGGCGTCGGGGTCACGCCACGCGCCGACCTCGTGAACAGCGGCGTGCCCAGCTCACCTTCGAGCCGGGCGATGCGCTCGCTGACTGACGGCTGACTGATTCCCAGGCGCGTCGCGGCTGCGGTGATCGAGCCGGCGCGGTGCACCTCGACGAACGTGTGCAGCAGATCGAGCTCTTGCATGCGGCATCCACCCATCAAGAAATCTATGACTGCTACACAGCATAGGAAATGGGAGCGATGGGTGCCTCGTTCCCTTCCTCAGCGGCTCGCCCGAGTCGACGAACAGGAGAGACAGACATGGCACACGTACTCATGGCGGTCACCGGCGCGGACGCCATCGTCCTCACGGACGGCACGGCGCACCCGACCGGGTTCTGGGCGGAGGAGCTCGTCGAGCTGCACCGGGGACTCGTCGCCGCCGGACACGACGTCGACATCGCGACTCCGGGCGGCGTTCGGCCGACGGTCGATCCCGGCAGCCTCTCCGGCGACAGCGCACCGCTGACCGACTACCTCGCCTCGATCGACGGACTGCTGGCGCACCCGCGCGATCTCGCCGACGTGGCGGACGGGGAGTACGACGCGATCGCCCTGCCGGGCGGCCACGGGCCGATGGTGGACCTCGCTTTCGATGCCGACCTCGGTCGGCTGCTCGTGGACGCGGTCGATCGGGACGCGGTCGTGGGCGTGCTGTGCCACGGCCCCGCCGGGCTGCTCAGCGCCGTGCGGGCGGACGGGTCGTTCGCCTTCGCCCGGCGCCGGCTCGCGGTCTTCACCGACGAGGAGGAGCGTCAGGGCGGACTCGGCGACGGCTCGCCCTACCTCGTGGAGTCGCGCCTGCGCGACCTCGGCGCCGTCGTCGAGCCGGGCGAGCCGTGGTCTGTCACGGTCGTCAGCGACGGCTCGTTCGTGAGCGGCCAGAACCCGCAGTCGAGCGTCGCGACCGCAGAACGTCTCGTCGAGGTGCTCGCCGGGCGCTGACGGAAGACGGATGCCGCGGGCCGCGGCATCCGTCTCCTTTCGCGCGTCTGCGCCTCCGCTGGTCAGGGCACGCGGTAACCCGCCGCGCGGAACAGCTCGTACCACTCGGCGCGCGTGAGACGCAGGTCGGAGCCGTCCGCGGCCGCACGGACGCGCTCGGGGGTCGTCGTGCCGAGCACCACCTGCATCAGCGCCGGGTGGCGGGTGATCCAGGCGACGGCGATCGCGATGGCGGGCACGTCGTACGCCGCCGCGAGGCGATCGATCACGGCGTTGAGCTCGGGGTAGTCGGGCGAGCCGAGGAAGACGCCGTTGAAGAAGCCGGCCTGGAACGGTGACCAGGCCTGGATGGCGATGTCGTGCAGGCGGCAGTAGTCCACGATCCCGCCGCCGTCGAGCGTGAGGGATTGACCCTCGCCCTGCATGTTGGCGGCGACGCCCTGCGCGATCGCCGGGGCGTGCGTGATCGAGAGCTGGATCTGGTTCGCCACGATCGGCTGACGCACCGACTTCCTGAGCAGATCGATCTGGCCCGGGGTGTGGTTCGAGACGCCGAACGCCCGCACCTTGCCGGCCGCCTCGAGCTCGTCGAACGCCCGCGCCACCTCGTCGGGCTCGACGAGGGCATCGGGCCGGTGCAGCAGCAGGATGTCGATGTAGTCGGTCTCGAGCGCACGCAGCGACCCCTCGACGGCCGTGACGATGTGCTCGTACGAGAAGTCGAAGTACGGCCCCTCGCCCACGATGCCGGCCTTCGTCTGGATCGTGATCTGGGCGCGCTCCGACGCCGTGAGCTGCATCGCCTCGGCGAAGCGGCGCTCGCAGCCGTGCAGGCCGCGGCCGTATACATCGGCGTGGTCGAAGAAGTCGATGCCGGCATCGCGGGCGGTGCCGACGAGGGTGCGCACGGCGTCGTCGTCGAGGTCCTGGATGCGCATCAGGCCGAGCACCACGTTCGGTGCCGGGCGCTCGACGCCGGTGAGTTCGATGGTCTTCATGGGTCTGCTCTCGCTTCGGGTGTGCGGGCCGACCGCGCGCGGTCGGCCCCGTTCTGCGGCTCCACGCTAAGCACCGGCGACAAAGAAGTCCAACAACTGTATGTTGTGTGATTGAGAATCACCGCGAATGGATGCCGCATCCCGCGCCGCAGGAGGTCTCATGGAGCACCGCCAGCTCGAGTACCTGGTCACCCTCGCCGACGAGAGGCACTTCACGCGCGCCGCCGAGCGCTGCCGCGTCTCGCAGTCGGGCCTGTCGGCCGCGATCCGCCGGCTCGAGCAGGAGCTCGGCGCGAAGCTCTTCGAGCGCACCACCCGCTCCGTCGAGCCCACACCGGCGGCGATCGCGCTGCTTCCCCACGCGCGCGAGATCCTGGCGCAGACCGCGGCCGCTCGCGATGCCGTGGTGCGCGCGTCGCAGCAGCTCGCCGGATCGCTGCGGGTGGGCGCGGAGCAGTGCCTCGGGGCGGTGGACGTCAACCTGCTGCTCGAGCGGTTCCATCGCCGTCACCCCGGTGTCGATATCCAATTCGTGCAAGCCGGATCGCACCAGCTCGTCGAACTCGTCGAGACCGGCGAGCTCGACGTCGCCTTCGTCGCCGGGGCCGATCCCGCCCCCGCGCTGGCCGTCGAGGAGCTGGCGCGCCTGCCCCTCGTGCTGCTGGTGCCGCCCGGTCACCGGCTCGCCGAGCGGCCGGCCGTGCGATGGAAAGACCTGCGCGACACCGACTTCGTGGACTTCCGGCCCGCCTGGGCGCTGCGCAGCATCAACGACGGCGCCTTCCTGCGCCACGGCATCGAGCGGCGCGTGGGGTGCAGCGTCGACGACGTCCACACGCTGCTCGACCTCGTCGCGCGCGGGCTCGGCGTCGCGATCGTGCCGCAGCACGTCGCGCTCAAGCCGCAGGCGCGCGGCCTCGTCCCCCTCGCCGTGCCGCACGATGCACCGGAGTGGATCGTCTCGACGATCGTCGGAACGTCCGCGCCGCTCGCCCCGCGCCTGCTCGAGATCCTCGACGAAGAGCGAGCGGAAGCCGCCGCCGCATGACCGTCGTGCTGGTGGAGGGCGAGAGCGATCGCATCGCCGTGCAGACGCTGGCGACACGGATGGGGATGCGGATGCCGGAGATCCGCGTGGTGGGCGGCTCGAAGGGTGCGCGCCGCGTGGCCGCCGAGCTCACCGGCACCCGGCTGATCGGGCTCGTCGACCAGGGTGAGCGAGCGGACTTCGAGCGCGTGCTCGACACGGTGTTCGTGTGCGATCCCGACCTCGAGGCCGAGTTCGTCCGGGCGCTCGGCGTCGAGGGGGTCGAGGCGGTCATCGCGGAACAGGGCGAGCTCGCCTCGTTCCGCAGCCTGCAGCGCCAGCCGTTCCAGCGCGGCCGCCCCGCCGAGGCGCAGCTCGCACGCTTCTTCGGCGGCCGCAGCGGCAACAAGGCCCGCTACGCCGGGCTGCTCGCGGCAGCGGTGCCGCTGGACCGCATACCGCCGCCGCTCGCGGCCCTCCTCGCCGCCGTGTGACCTGCGCGCGGCGAGGAACGTTCGGTCGTTGAGCGAGCGAGGAACGAGCGAGACGAAACGCCCCCGGACCCGCCGACGGCATCCGTCACCCGTCCAGAGGATGAGGGCGCTCTCACGCACCGCTCGCCGCCCGTTCACCGAGTCGTCGCACGCTCGTCGCCGCCCGGTCAGCGCGCGGTGCGGCGTCCGCGGTTGCGTCGGAGGCATGAGTCGAATCCCCACACGACGCGTCCTGCCGCGCCTTCTAGCCGCGGCAGCAGCGACGGTCACCGCCGTCGCGCTCCTTCCCGCCACCGCAGCCTCGGCGCAGCCCGCCACCGCTGCCGCGGCTGCGGCCTCGCAGTCGCCGTACGTGCAGACGCACGTGCCGACGCTCGTCGCCCGGGCGACATTGTCGGCCGACCACCTCGAGTCAGGCCCGGCCTCGGGCGCGCTCGCGAGCCCGGGCAACGGCCGCACCGGACCCTGGGACGGCCAGGTGATCCCCGGATTCTCGGCCGCGATCGACAACGGCGACGGCACGTTCTGGGCACAGCCCGACAACGGCTTCGGCACCAAGGGCAACTCCGCCGACTTCCTGCTGCGCAACTATCTCGTGCGTCCGGCCTGGCAGACAGCCGAAGGCGGCGCGGGCGAGATCCAGATCGAGCGGTTCATCTCGTACAACGACCGCAACGGCGTCCTCGACTTCCCGATCGTGAACGAGGGCACCGCCGAGCGCCTCCTTACCGGCGGCGACTTCGACATCGAGTCGGTCGTCAAGGCCAAGGACGGCACGTTCTGGGTCGGCGAGGAGTTCGGGCCGTTCCTGCTGCACTTCGCCGCCGACGGCACCCTGCTCGACAAGCCGTACGCCCTCGAGGGCGCCAAGTCGCCGGCGAACCCCTACCTGCAGCCGGGCGAGACCCCGCGCGTGCGCTCGAGCCGCGGGTTCGAGGCACTGGCCGCCTCCGTCAACGGACGCTACCTCTACCCCGTCGTCGAGGGCTCGTACGCCGACGACACGGACCTGCGCCGCCGCGAGATCCTCGAGTTCGACACGCGCGCCGGGCAGTACACCGGTCGCACCTGGAGCTACCAGACCGACCAGGAGCCGAACGTCATCGGCGACGCGTTCACCGTGCGCAATGACGTGCTCATCCTCATCGAGCGCGACGACTTCGAGGGCGAGCAGTCCGTCACCAAGCGCGTCTACGAGGTGGACCTCCGCCGCACCGACGCCGAGGGCTACCTCGAGAAGACGCTCGTGCTCGACGCGCTGCGCATCGCCAACCCCCACGCCATCGGTGCCGGTGACGGCTACGGCACGGGCGAGATCTACTCGCTCCCGGTGCAGTCGTTCGAGACCGTCGTGCAGCTGAAGGACGGCAGCCTCCTCATCGGCAACGACAACAACTACCCGGGCAACGACGCGCGTATCCCCGGCACGCCCGACGACACCGAGTTCGCGATCATCGACCTCGACAAGACCAAGCTCGAGCCGTCGACGGTCAGCCTCATCGGCCACCGCGGCGCGAGCGGGTCACGCCCCGAGCACACGCTCGCCGCGTACGAGACGGCCATCGTGCAGTGCGCCGACTACATCGAGCCCGACGTCGTGTCGACCAAGGACGGCGTGCTCGTCGCGCGCCACGAGAACGAGATCAGCGGGACGACGGATGTCGCGACCCGCCCCGAGTTCGCCGCACGCAAGGCGACGAAGCTCATCGACGGAACGTCGATCACCGGCTGGTTCACCGAGGACTTCACCTTCGCCGAGCTGCGCACGCTCCGCGCCAAGGAGCGCCTGCCGCAGACGCGTCCGGCCAACACGGCGTTCGACGGGCTGTACGTCATCCCGACGCTCGACGAGGTCATCGACCTCGCCCGCCACTCGGTCAGCTGCGACGGCCGCACGGTCGGCGTGTACCCCGAGACGAAGCATCCGTCGTACTTCGACTCGATCGGGCTCTCGCTCGAGGAGCCGCTGGTCGCGGCCCTGCAGGCGAACGGCGTGGACCGCGCGGACGCGCCCGTGATCGTGCAGAGCTTCGAGACCGCCAACCTGCGCGACCTCGCCGGCCTGACCGACGTCACCCTGGCGCAGCTGGTGAGCAACTCCGGTCGTCCGTACGACTTCACCCTCGCTGGCGACACCCGCACCTACAAGGACCTGGTGACCCCGGCCGGGCTCGCCGAGATCGCCACCTACGCCGACGGCGTGGGCCTCGAGAAGTCCGTGATGATCCCGCGCACGGCCGACGGCCGCCTCGGCACGCCCACCCCGGTCATCGCGGACGCGCACGCGGCGGGACTCTCGGTGCACGGCTGGACGTTCCGCGCCGAGAACCAGTTCCTGCCCGTCGACTTCCGCTCGAGCGCCGACCCGAACGCCTACGGCGACCTCGCCGGCGAGCTCCAGGCGTTCATCGGCGCCGGCATGGACGGCGTCTTCAGCGACCACCCCGGCATCGCCGCGGTGACCATCGACACGGTCACCCTCGCGGGCTGAACCCTCGGGGCGCCGAGGCGGGCGGGGGATGCTGCGGCATCCTCCGCCCGTCTCGTTCGTTGAGCGCGCGAGGAACGTGGTCCTTGAGCGAGCGTGCGAGTCGAAACGCAGAGACGAAACGCCCCGGACTCGACGCCGCCCGGCGGCTCGGCGCGTTTCGTCTCGGTCGCTGGCGCTCCCTCGCTCAACGACCGCGAATTCGGGGTGGGGTGACGAGGCCCCAACTCGCGCCGCACCGGTCCGCGGCATCCGTTCCCGCCCGTGTTAGCGCACGCGACGCCCGTGTGCGATGTCGATGAGGCGCGCGAGCACCTCGCCGCCCGACCGCAGGCCGTTGTGCTCGTGCTCGCTCGTGATCCAGGGCGTGACGCCGGGGAGCAGGCGCGCGGTCTCCATCGAGAACTCGAACGGCACGTAGAGGTCGTTGGCGTAGACGGCGGCGGCTCCGCGGGCTCCGGATGCCGCGATCGCGGCCGCGTCGTAGAGCCGCGGCCACGCGAACCCGGCGAGTTCGAGCGTCACGTCGCGCCAGGGCTGGAATCCGGGCACAGTGTCGGCCCACTCGCGGCGCACGTGCTCGCCGGTGAAGAGGGTCGGGTCGTCGCGGAAGTCGTCGGGCTCGGTGCGCTCCGCCGACCACTCGGTGGCGTAGCCGTCGGCATAGCTGGACTCGTGGAAGACGTAGTACAGCGGGTTGCGCGCGTCGAACGGCATCGCCGCGGCGAGGTCGTGGCGGAAGGCGTTGGTGTGGGGCTCCAGTTCGAGCAGGCTCCAGAGCTTCTGCCACCCCTCGTTGGTGCCGAGCGCCGAGCCCGCGGAGCGCACGCGGGAGACCGAGGCCACCTCACCGTCGGGCAGCACGAGCGCGCCCGCGTCGGCGAGGTCGACGATCCGCCGCATCGCGTCGCGGTGCGCGGGGAAGCGCCGGTAGTAGCGCTCGGACGCCTCGCGCATCTTGTCGTACGTGAGGGCGTAGACATCGTCGGGATGCCGCCCCACGGCGCTCAGTCCGCCGGTGATGTAGACGTGCTCGAGGGACGCGGCATCCGTCGACAGATAAGCCAGGGTCGTGAACCCGCCGAAGGACTGCCCCAGCACGCTCCACCGCTCGGCGCCCAGCTCAGCACGCACGGCCTCGCAGTCGCGCACGATCGCATCGGCGCGCAGGTGCGTGATGTACTCGGCGAGCTCGGTCGTGCCGCGCTCGAGGTCGCGGTCGCTGACGGGCGTCGACAGTCCGGTGCCGCGCTGATCGAGCAGCACGACCCGGTGGTGCTCGAGCGCCTCGTCCAGCCACGACGGCGCGGCCGGCGAATGGAACGCGCGCGGCGCCTCGTGCCCCGGCCCGCCCTGCAGGAACACCAGGTAGGGGAGGTCGCCGCCGCCCTCGCGCGTGACCACGGCGGCGTGGATGTCGATCGTCCGGCCATCCGCCGGATCGCCCCACACCAGTGGGACGGTGAGGGTGTGGTCGTCGATGGTCAGGTCCTGCATCCGGCGCGTCGTCACGGGCATGTGTCCGAGCCTAGGTGCTGCCGCCGACGCGGCGTGGGCTGCTCGGGGCACAGCCCACGGCAACGCGATGGCCGGTCGTTGACGCCGCTGCTCGGGGGCACGGCCCACGGCCACGCGATGTCCGGACGTTGGCGCCGCCGCTCGGGGGTCACGACGCGCCGTGACGTTGGGCGGGACACGGCGTTTCGCGACCGCCGAACCAGCGCCGCTATCCGGTTGTCGTGACACGCGGCAACGCCCCAGGCGTTGCGGCGTGTTGCGACCCCTGAACCAGCCGCGTGTGGAGCTAGGGCGAGGGCGCCGTGTCGCGCAGCGGACCTCCGGTGGACGGCGCCGCGGTGTGTGCGGTGACGACGAAGTCGTCGACGTTGCGGAGGTGCGCGCGCACGCTCCGCTCGGCGTCGAGGGCGATCGCCTCGGCGTCGGCGTCCGCGGTGACGGCGATGAGCGCGTCGCCCTGGAGGCGGTGTCCGACCCAGCGGAGGCGGACGCGGTCGATCCGCGCCACGCCGGCGACGTGTTCCAGCGCGTGCTCGGTGCGGTCCACGAGCTCGGGCTCGACGCCGTCGAGAAGGCGACGCCCGACGCTGCGCACGGTGCCGATGAGCAGCACGAAGATCGCCGCGGCGATGATCAGGCCCACGATCGGGTCGGCGAGGGGGAAGCCGAGGAGCACCCCGATGCCTCCCAGCACCACCGCGAGCGACGTGAAGCCGTCGGTGCGGGCGTGCACACCGTCCGCCACGAGCGCGGCCGACCCGATGCGCTTGCCCACGCGGATGCGATACACGGCGACGATCTCGTTGCCGGCGAACCCGATGACACCCGCGGCGATCACCCACCCGAGGTTGTGGAGCGGCTGCGGGTGCAGCATCCGATCGATCGCCTGCCAGGCTGCCACGATCGCCGAGAGCGCGACGACGAACACGATGAACAGCCCCGCCAGGTCTTCGGCGCGTCCGAGCCCGTAGGTGTAGCGACGGGATGCCGCGCGCCGGCCGAGCACGAACGCGATCCACAGCGGCACGGCCGTGAGGGCGTCGGAGAGGTTGTGGACCGTGTCGGCGAGGAGCGCGACCGACCCGCTGAACGCGACGACGATCGCCTGCAGCACGGTGGTGGCGAGCAGGATCACGAGGCTGATCTTCAGCGCGCGGACACCGGCCGAGCTGGCCTCCATCGCGTCGTCGATCGCCTCGGCCGCATCGTGCGAATGCGGAACGAACAGCTCGTGCAGGATGCCGCGCAGCCCCGTGGGATGGGAGTGTCCATGGTCGCCGTGGCCGTGGTCGTGGCCGTGGTCGCCGTGGGCATGGCCGTGGCCGTGGTCGGGATGCCCCGCGGCCTGCGCGCTCATTCGGCGACCTTGTCGGCGTGGTGATGGCGGGGCGTGCCGCCGAGCGAGTGCTCGGCCTGGTGGATCGCGTCGGCGACGAGGCGCGAGGCGTGCTCGTTCTCGAGCCGGTAGAACACCCGCTGCCCCTCCTGCCGCGTCGAGACGATGCGCGCGAGCCGGAGCTTCGCGAGATGCTGCGAGACCGCGGCCGGCGACTTGTCGACGATGTCGGCGAGGTGGTTCACGGACAGTTCGCCGGCGTCCTGCAAGGCAAGGACGATGCGCACGCGCGTGGCGTCTGCCAGCATCGCGAACACCTCCACCGCGAGTTCGACGAAGCTGCTGTCGACCGCGTATCCGCATCCCTGCTTATCTGCACTCATACGCAGATACTACGTCGATCGCGATAACAACGCACGCCCGCCTGCGCCTCGCGGGCAGGGCGCTCCGCGAGGATGAATTGAGCCGGGCGCTGAGGGAGGCCGGTCAGCGGGCGCGGGTGCGAAGCTAGGCAGCATGCCGATCCTTCCCACCGAGCGCGATCCGCGGTTCACCACGATCCGGCGAGGCGGCACCCTTACCGACGACGACCACCGTCTGCTCGCGGAGTGGGCGGCGCAGTGCGCCGAGCGCGTGCTGCCATTGTTCGAGAGGGAGCAGCCGGGCGACAGCCGCCCGCGCGATGCCATCGAGCTTGGCCGCGCCTGGATCCGCGGCGAGGTTCCGATGAAAGAGGCTCACCAGCGGGCGTTCGTCGCGAACGCCGCGGGCAAGGGTCTGCCCGATCCTGCGAAGTTCGCCGCCCTCGCGGCCGGGCAAGCCGTCGCCGTGGCGCACGTGGCAGCGCATGAGCTCGGTGCCGCGGCGTACGCGATCCGGGCGGTGGTGGCATCCGTCCCCGGCAGTGAGGCGGACGCGGCGCGCCTGGCGGAACGAGACTGGCAGCGCGCGCAGCTGCCGGAGGAGATCCGCGAGCTGGTGCTCGACGACCAGCGCCTCCGCAGCCCGATCTGCTGGAACGTCTTCGACGACTGACCGCACCGGCGCGCACCCCCGCACTGCACCAGTGCTCGCGCTCACGCCCGCACCGAGACAGGGGATCTGCGCCGAGACCGAGAGCACCGCCCCCTGGCTCGACGGAAATCCCCGGTCTCGACGAAACCATGGACGCCGGCCGCGAAACCCGGGTTCCACGCGGGCCGAAACCGGGGCCGGGCTCAGCCGCGGGCGCTGCGCCGTTCGCGCTCGGCCGCGCGCAGAGTCCTGCGCCGGCGGCGCGGGGGAGTCGGCGTCGCCGTCTGCGCCGCGGTCGGCAGCACGATCGGCTGCGTGACCACGGCGTCGACGACCATCGAGCCGTCGGTCGGACCGATGACCGCGATCGGCGTCGTCGGCGTCATCACCATCGGCGACACGGCGGCCGTCGCGAGCTGGCGGTGCGCCACGAGGTAGGCGGGCACGAGCACCACGACGGCGCCGAGCCACGCGAGCGGATTGCTCGCGGCCACGCCGATGAAGCCGAAGATCCCGCCCAGCACGACGGCCGCGCCGACGCGCATGACGAGCTCGATCACACCGGTGACGGTGGGGATGAGGGCGTGGCCGAGCCCCTGCAGCGCACCGCGGAGCACGAACAGGATGCCGAGGATCCAGTACGTCGCCCCGTTGATCGCGAGCATCTGCGCCGCCATCCCCACGACCTCGCCCGACCCCTCACCGACGAACAGCTGCACCAGCACCGCGCCGAACGCGATGAGGAGCGCCCCGAGCACGATCGCAGCGGCGACCGTCATCCACGTCGCCTGGGTGACGCCACGGCGGATGCGGTCGGGCCGCCCGCCGCCATGGTTCTGCGCGACGAACATCGACACCGCGAGTCCCAGCGACTGCAGCAGCGCGACGGCGAGGCCATCGACGCGGGACGCCGCGGTGTAGGCGGCGACCGCGTCCGCGCCGAGGCCGTTGAGGGCGACCTGCACCGACAGCGTCCCGATCGCGATGATCGAGGCCTGGAAGCCCATCGGAAGCCCGAGGCGCAGGTGCTCGGCGATCTCTGCGCGGCGGACACGCCAGTCGGTGCGTCGCACATGGAGCACCGGCATCCGTCGACGGACGAACTCGAGGCACAGCAGCACCGAGATGGCCTGTGAGACGACGGTGGCGAGCGCGGCGCCGCCGACGCCCCAGCCGAGCGGGCCGACCATGAGGATCACCAGGACGACGTTCAGGCCGCACGCCAGCGTGAGGAAGACGAGCGGCGTGCGGGAGTCGCCGATCGCGCGGATGATCGCCGAGAGGTAGTTGAAGAACATCATCGCGCCGGCGCCGAGGAAGCTGATCTGGGCGAAGACGACGGCGTCGTCCATGAGCTCGACGGGAGTCCGCAGCAGCACCAGCAGCGGGCCGGCGAGCAGCGGTGCACCGACGGTGAGCAGCAGCGTGCACACGCCGGTGAGGATGGTGCCCACCGCGACCGAGCGACGCACCGCCGCGTAGTCGCGTGCGCCGAACGCCTGCGCGGTGGGGATCGCGAAGCCGGAGGTGAGGCCCCACGCGAACCCCAGCAGCAGGAACAGCATGCTGCCCGTCGCGCCGACCGCGGCGAGCGCGTCGACGCCGAGATGGCGCCCGACGACGACGGCATCGACGAACTGATACAGCTGCTGCACGACGTTGCCGATGAGCAGGGGGACGGCGAACACGACGATGACGCGCCACGGGCGGCCCGTCGTCAGGGCGGTGGTCATGAAGGCGGCTCTCGAAGGAGAAGGCGAGGAGGGGGACGGATGCCGCGGCAGCGGGTGGTGCGCGAAGACGAGGGTGCGCGGGTGCGAAGCGACAGTCGCCTAGTGTATCGAATCGATTCGGCCTATACCTGACGTTGTCCGCTGAATGACACGCCGACCGGGCAGGCCCGTCACGAGCACCCCGCCCACAAGCAGGACGCCGCCGCCGATCTCTGCCGGCGTCGGGATCTGCCCGAGCAGGAGCGCGGCCGACGCCATCGCGACGACCGGCGCGAGCAGCACCCACGGCACGACGGCCGCCGACTGGTTGCGAGCCAGCAGGCCGTTCCAGATCGAGTAGCCGATGATCGTGCACAGCACCGCGGTGTAGAGCGTCGAGACCAGCGACTCCCAGCCGAAGGCGGTGATCCCCGCGGCGATCGCCTGCGGTCCCTCGACCACGAGCGACAGCGCGAGCGCGGGTACCGGCACGACGAGGGCCGACCACACCGTGAGCGAGAGCGAGCCGAGCCGTCCCGCTCCGCTCACCACGCCCGCCCGGCGTGAGATGACGTTGCCGATGCCCCACGAGAACGCCGCGGCGAGCGCCAGTGCCACGGCGAGCGCCGGAGCATCGCCGCCGCGTCCGGTCGCCACGATCGCGAGCCCGATGACCCCGATGGCGACCCCGACGGCCTGCGGGATGGTCGGGCGCTCGCGCAGCACCGACGCTGCGATGAGGATGGTGAACACCGCCTGCGCCTGCAGCACCAGCGCCGCCAGGCCCGGCTGCAGTCCCAGCGCCATCGACGTGTAGAGCAGGCCGAACTGCCCGAGGCTCATGAAGAGCCCCACGCCGATCACGGTGCGCCACGAGGTGCGGGGACGAGGGACCACCACGACCGCGAGCGCGACGACCAGGAAGCGGATCGCGACGAAGAGCAGCGGCGGCACCCCGGTCATGCCCCAGTCGATCACGACGAAGTTGAATCCCCAGAAGGATGCCACGGCCGCCGCCAGCACCATGTCGCGTCTGTTCACGCGTCTCAGCCCAGCGGACTGGTGGATGAAGTACAAGCGATGCTTTTCTCATGGAACCGTGTAGCGTTGCTTCATGATCGATCTGGAAGCCGTGCTGTCGCTGCGCGCGGTGGCCACGCAGGGCAGCGTCGTCGCTGCGGCGACGAGCCTCGGGTACACGCCGTCCGCGGTGTCTCAGCAGGTCAAGAGGCTCGAACGCGAGACGGGCATCACCCTCCTCGAGCGCGCGGGGCGCGGGGTCATCCTCACCGAGGCGGGTACGCGCCTGGTCGTGGCGTCCACGCCGATCCTCGCCGACCTCGAGCGCCTGCGGGCCGACCTCCAGCTCACCGCCGGCGCGGACGACCGGGTCGTGGGTGAGATCCGGCTCGCGGCCTTCTCCACCGTCGTACGGGGGCTCGTCATCCCGGTGCTGAGCGACCTGGCGGGGCGGCATCCCGACCTGTCACTGCCCCTCCGCGAGAGCGAGCCGTGGGAGTCGATCGCACTCGTCGCGTCGGGCCAGCGAGACCTCGGCATCGTGCATCGCTGGGGCGGCGTCGCGCTGGCGATGCCCGATCATCTCGTCTCGACACCGCTGTTCACCGATGTCGCCGACGTCATCCTGCCGCGTGACCACCCGCTCGCGGGTCGCTCAGCCCTGCGACCGGAAGAGCTCGCGGGCGAGAACTGGGTCGCGACGTTCGAGGCGACGATCTGCCGCCAGTGGCTGCGGCGGCTCTTCGACGGCGTCCCCAACGCCCCGCGCATCGTGCACGAGTCGATGGAGTTCCAGAATCACCTGGAACTCGCCCGCGCAGGACGCGCCGTCGCGCTGGTGCCGCGCCTGGGCCGCGGCGACATCGGCCCGGACCTGGTGGCGATCCCGACCGTCGCGCCGGCATCCACCCGCGACGTCCTCGCGGTGCACCGTCGTTCGCAGGAGGATTCGCCGGCCCTGCGCACCGCGCTCGACGCGTTCGTGGAGCACTCGCGCACGATGTGACGCACGAGTGCCGCGGCGATGACCCTGACTCAGTCCGAATCGGGGAGGGCTCGCATCTCCCGAAGCGGGGGCGAGAGCGCCGCCACGAGCGCAGCGACCGCGAAGACGACCATCACGACGACGAGCGTCCACTCATCTCCGATGATCGCGGCCGCCGCACCGCCCGCAAGGGCGCCGAGCGCTGCGGCCGTCCGGTTGGCCGAGCGGATGTTCGCGTTCACGCGTCCCAGCAGGGCATCGGGCGTGACCGCCTGCCGGAGGCCCATCTCGTTGGCGTTCTCGACACCGGCCGCAAGCCCGTGGATCGCGAGCGCTATATAGAGGAGTACGGGTCCCGCCGGCAGCCATGCCGTCGCCGCGACCAGCAGCCACGCGATCGGATAGGCCGCACGGGCGACGATGATCGCCGGCCCGGTGCCCAGCCACGACCCGAGTCTCGCCGCGAAGGTCGCACCGAGCAGAGCCGCCGATCCCGAGACCGCCAGCAGCAGCCCGAAGGTGAAGGCGGTGAAGCCGAGCGACCGCAGCGCCAGCAGCGAGAGCACGGTGAATGCGATGCCGTTCGCGAAGAACCAGATATGCGTCGACACCGCGAGGGGGCCGAGTGTCCGGTGCGCGTAGGCCCAGCGCAGCCCCTCGCGGATCTCGCGGAGCAGATGGCGCTCGGGGCGGCGCTCGCGCGGCTCATCCACGCGGATTCCCGCGTTCAGCAGGGCATCGACGAGGTAGCTGACGGCGTCGACCAGGAGTGCGAGGGGCGCGCCGAGCAGGCCGACGAGCCCGCCGCCCAAGGCCGGGCCGACCGTCTGGGCTGCGGCATCCGTCTGATCCAATCGCGCGTTCGCCACCACCAGGCGCGACCGCGGCACGAGCCGGGGGAGGAACGACTGCGTGGCCGCGAACCCGAACACCGAGAACGAGCCGAAGAGCAGCAGGAGCACCACCAGCATCCAGATCTCGAGCGTGCCGGTCAGCCACAGCACCGGGATCGCGCCGAGCGACACCGCCCTGCCGACGCTGGACCAGACCAGGATCGGCTTGCGGCGCCAGCGATCCGTGTACGCGCCGGCGATCAGCCCGAGCACGGCGTACGGCACGAACTGCGCCGCGTTGACGATGCCCACCTCGAACGGGCTCGCGTGCAGCAGCTGCACCACGAGCACCGGCAGCGCGACCGCGGTGACGGCCGTGCCGAACGAGCTGATCGCGGCCGCCGTCCAGTACCGCGCGAACGAGCCGCGGGGCGCGGCGGCGGCGTCAGCGGCGTGGGCGGTCACAACGGCGGCGGCTTACGCCATCCAGGACGTGCGACCGAAACGCTCCCAGCGCTCGACGACGCGCGGGGCTGCGGCATCCGGAACCGGCTCGTAGACCGCGCGGCCCTCGATGAACACGCGCTGCACGCGCGAATCGACGGCGAGCGGATCACCGGACCACACCACGACGTCACCGTCGCGCCCGGGCTCGAGTGCGCCGACCCGCTCGTTCAGGCGGAGGATGTCGGCCGGATTCGTGGTCAGCGCCGCGAGCGCCGTCCCGGCGGCCAGACCCTCGCGCACCGCGAGGATCGCCTGCAGCCGGAGCTGATCGATCGGCACCACGGGATGGTCGGTCGTGATGGCGATCTTGACGCCCGCCTCGGCGATGAGGGCGAGATTGCCGATCGCGCGGTCGCGCAGCTCCACCTTCGAGCGCGAGGTCAGCAGCGGCCCGAAGATCACCGGGACCTGCTTCTCGGCGAGCACGTCGGCGATCTTGTGCGCCTCGGTGCCGTGGTTCACGATCAGGCGGTAGCCGAACTCCTCCGACAGCCGGATCGCCGTCGCGATGTCGTCGTGACGATGGCAGTGCTGGTCCCACAGGAGCTCGCCGGCCAGCACCGCGGCGAGCGTCTCCTTGCCGAGGTCGCGCTCGAACGGCTCGTCCTTGTCGGCGGCCGAGGCGCGCTTGTCGGCGTAGGTCTGCGCGGCGACGAACGCGTCGCGGAGGACGGATGCCACGCCCAGGCGCGTCGACGGCGTCTGCTTCCGGTCGCCGTACACACGCTTCGGGTTCTCGCCGAGCGCAGACTTGACCGACACGTCGGTGGCGAGGATCTGCTCGTCGACCGTGCGCCCGCCCCAGGTCTTGATGGCGACCGTGCGGCCGCCGATGGGGTTGCCCGAGCCGGGCTTGATGACCGCCGTCGTCACGCCGCCGCGCAGCGCATCTCGGAAGCCGACCTCTTCGATGTCGATGCCGTCGAGTGCCCGGAATCGCGCGCCGTTCGGGTCGGTCATCTCGTTCGTGTCGTTGCCCGACCAGCCCTCGCCGTCCTCGTGCACGCCGAGGTGGCCGTGCGCCTCGACGAACCCCGGAACGACCCAGCTGCCTGAGGCGTCCACCACTTCCGCGCCCTCGGGCACCGCGGTGTCCGACCCGCCGACGGCGGTGATGACGCCATCCGTGACGATCACGGTGCCGTTCTCGATGGGGTCGGAGCTGACAGGGACGACGTAGCCACCGGTGACGGCGAGGATGCGAGCCATGCCCTCCAACCTACGCGGGCTGTCGGTTCACCCGAGCGGCGGGCCCTCCAGCACGGTCGGCACGTACTCGAGCAGCTGGCTGCGCTGATCGAAGGTGCGAGCCTCGACAAGGTCGAGCCGCACGTCGGGGTAGCCGTCGAAGATCCGGTCCGAGCCGGTCGCCCCCGTGATGACGGGGAACACGACGACGCGGTAGCGGTCGACCAGCCCCGCCAGCAACAGGTTGCGGCAGAGCGCGACACTGCCGAGGGTGCGCAGCGGCCGGTCGGACGCCTCCTTCAGCCGCCGCACGAAGTCGATCGCGTCCTCGCGCACCAGCACCGAGTTCGCCCAGCTGAGCGGCTCCTCGAGCGTCGACGAGAAGACGTACTTCTCCACGTCGTCGAGCACGTCGGTGCCCTCCTCGCCGCCGGCGGTGAGCTCCGACATGAGGCGATACGTCCTCGCGCCCATCAGGATCGGATGGTCCTGCTCCGGCAGCTGCTCCAACCAGCCGAGATACTCGGGACCCTCGAGCCCCCACCATCCCGGCCACCCTTCGGCGGCGCCGTAGCCGTCGAGCGACATGATGAAGTCGATCGTCAAGGTCTGCATGCGAGCCTCCTGCGCGTTCCGTCGCCCCGCGCGATCGCTCGGGGCGTCACTTCTCGGGTGGATGCCTCGGGCACGAGGGTAATCGCGGGCTCGACGTGAGGGAACCCCGGTGGTGAACGCTCAAAGGATCGCGGTGAGGGTTCCGCCGTCGGCCCGGAGCGCCGCGCCGTTCGTCGCCGAGGAGCGAGGACTCGCCAGGTAGGCCACGAGGTCCGCGATCTCGCGGGGCTCGAGGAAGCGCTCCAGCAGGGATGTCCGGTTCCCGGCCGCGATGGCGCTCTTGAGATCCTCGAGCGACATGTTCTGCGCGTCGGCGATCTGCGTCACGGCCTGCGCGACGCCGTCCGAGTAGGTGGGTCCCCCGAGAACGGTGTTGACGGTGACACCGGTGCCCCGCGTGAGCTTGGCGAGTCCGTTTCCCAGCGCGAGCATGGCCGCCTTGGTGACGCCGTAGTGGATCATGTCCCCCGGGACGTTCACACCCGACTCGCTGGCGACGAACACGACGCGCCCCCACCCGACCTCGAGCATGCGTCCGAGCAGCCGACGCGACAGCTGGACGCCGCTCATCACGTTGATGTCGAAGTAGCGGTGCCATTCGTCGTCGGTGATGTCTCCGAACTCCTTGACGTCGAACACGCCGACGTTGTTGACGAGGATGTCGACCTCACCGAGCGATCCCAGCAGCCGGTCCACCTGCGCCGGGTCTGCGAAGTCGGCGGCGATGCCGGTGACGCCGGCGCCCGCGACCGCCGTGCGCAGCCGCTCCACCGCCGCGTCGACGCGATTCTGGCTGCGCCCGTTGAGGATGACCGTCGCACCCTCCTGCAGGAGCGTCTCCGCGATCGCGTAGCCGATCCCCTGCGTCGATCCGCTCACCAAGGCGCGCTTGCCCGCCAGATCCAGTTCCATGATGACCTTTCCGTGCTCGCTGCGCGCGAGATTTCACTTGCTCAGTCAAGTGAATCTATCCACGATGAGTTTCCTAAGCAAGTCAAGCAGGGCTCAGCCCGTCTACAGTGGCAGTCATGACGCAGCCCCTTGTGCCGGCAGAGTTGACCCGAGAAGAGCTCGAGACCTGGGCGGCGCTGGCCACGGTGCTCGAGTGGCTGCCGTCCGCGCTCGATGCGCAGCTGCAGCGCGATGCGCAGCTGACGCACTTCGAGTACGGCGTGCTGTACGCCCTCGCCGACGCTCCCGACAGGACCCTGCGCATGAGCGTCCTGTCCGGCTACGCGAACAGCTCGCTCTCGCGCTTGTCGCGTGCGGCGACGAGATTGGAGTCCAAGGGGTGGATGCGACGGCGGCCGGATCCCGCGGACGGCCGCTTCACGTTGGCGATCCTCACCGACCTCGGTCAGCAGAAGGTCGACGAGGCGGCGCCGGGGCATGCCGAGTTGGTGCGCGGTCTGGTGTTCGATCGCCTGACGAGCGCACAACAGCGGCAGCTGCGCGAGATCTCGCGCCGGATCACCGGCGCGATCCGGTCTGAGGAGGGCTGGGCGCCTGCCGCGAACACGCCTGCTCGCTAGCAGCGCCTTCGCGATGCGCCACCCGCCACGTGGCTGAACCTCGTCCCCCGTCGGTCGAACGCCTAGCGGCGGCCGCCTCCGACTCCGGGTCACGCAATGTCCCCGGTTCATGGCAATGTCGACGGCATGGAGCGGCCTGCAGCATCTCCGGGTGAGCGCGCGGGCGCATCCTCAGCCTGGGGGGTCGTCGGTGTGCCGTCGAGCGCCGCGGCACACTGGGCAGGGATCGAAAAGGGACCAGCCGCGCTGCGAGCGGCTGGACTCGTGGAGGCCTTGGCCGACGGATCCGCCGCGGTGACGGACTTCGGTGACCAGCAGGTCGCCCATTGGGCAGCCCGCAGGACGGGGAACGGGGCGAACAACGTCGAGGCTGTACGCGCGGTGCTCGATGAGACACGTCAGCGCATCGTCGATGTGCTGCGGGACGGTCTTCGCCCGTTCGTCATCGGCGGAGAGTGCACGCTGGCGGTCGCGATGGTGAGTGCGTTCGCCGAGTGCGGCCGCGACGTAGGGGTCGTGTACGTCGACGGCGGGCAGGACCTGATGACCCCCGTCGACAACCGCGACGAACCCATCCTCGACGGCATGGGTGTCGCGCATATGCTCGACCTTCCCGGCACAGAGGGCGTCATCTCCGGCATCGGCCCGCGGCGGCCGCTCCTCCGCGACTCGGACATCGTCTTCCTCGGATACTCCGACGAGGAAGAGGACATTCACGACGTTGTGCACAGTGAGCGCATTCCTTCGTCGCTCCTCAGCGCCGATCCGGAAGCAGCCGCGTTCCGTGCGTTGACGGCGCTCCGCGCAGCCAGCATCGTCATCCACATCGATGTCGACGTGCTCGACTTTCTGCAGGTCCCAGCGGCCGACATCCCGACCTACGGACGCGGACTCTCCATCGAAGACCTCTCCGCCACTCTCCGAATCCTCTTCAGCGACCCGCGCTGCGCCGGTGCGCTTCTTGTGGAGTACAACCCCGATCACGACCGGCTGGGACGCGCTGCAGCACAACTTGTCGAGATGATACGGGCCACCGCAAGCGGGTGACGGGCAGTCAGCTGAGATCTCCGTCTTGCTGCAGCGCTGGACGGCAAGAGTGATGCGACGGGGCGGGTTCAGTCGAGCGCGGCGCCCGCAGATGGGACTACTCCTCGGCGGTGACCAGCCGGCGCCGGCGGTCGACGATCCCGCGAGCAAGCGCCGCCCCGCTCGCGACGAACAGGATCACGACAGTGACGATCGACCACCACACCGGTTCGACCTCTACGAGTCGCCACATTGCGATCGCGAAGAAGAAGGCGGCCGTCCCGAACCACGAGTTCATGAGGGCATGCTATCCCGGCCCCAGTAGCTGATCCATCGAGGGAGTGGAGCATTACCGGGTCAGCTGGCGGCGATGTGTCGCCCGCCGCGCCGAGCGGTGGAGGCCCTGCTCATCTCACTCGCGAAACGGAGATCCTCGCGGCCCGGTGGTCCTGGGCTAGGCGAACATCTGGCGCAGCACGTCGAGGTCGCCGACGTCGAGAGCCCGCGCGATCACCTCGGCCTCAGCGGGGTCGGGGAACAGGCCGGACAGCTCGTGCGCGAAGATGCTGCGCATCCGGTCCAGGTCACCCGCGTGGGCCGCGGCGCTCATCGCCTCGACGGCGAGCTGGTATGGAATCTGCTGGTATCCGTCGGGCGTGGTCACGGGGTTGTAGTACGGCACCCACGGGATCGAACTGTCCGGGTGAAGCAGCAGCACCTCGCCGGGCTGGATCGTGCGCGTGTGGTTGAGGGTCGCGAGCGTCAGCGCGTTGGCGATGCAGAACCGGTCCCCGATCGCGAACAGCGCGTCGCCCGGCGCGACGGTGTACGTCTTGATCCGACCCTCGTCGTCGAGGCCCACGGTGCCCGCCGCGAACTCGCGCTCCCCACGGTCGGTCAGGTCGCCGTTCAGGCGCGCGCTCGTCTGCCCCATGTGGAGCCAGATCGGGTTCTCGCAGCCCTCGGGCGTGTTCTTCGGGATTGCGGTGCCGTTGCCGACATACACGTAGCCGTCGCCCAGCTCATCGATCATCTTCTCGCCGATCGGGTCGTCCTCCGCGGACGCCGACTCCTCGGTTGGCCCCTCGGTCGCGTCCTCAGTCGGCTGGAAGATCGCCCAGGACGACATCTCGGAGTACGCGCCCGACACGGTCGGCACAGCGATGGCCACGAGACCGCCGACGAGGAGCACGGCGACGCCCGTGGTGATCTTGGCGGCGAGGTTCATGTGACAGAACCTAATGGGACTGGGCGTCCCGACGCCATGCTCGCCCCCTGATCAGACGGGCCTCCGGACGACGACGTAGCGTTCGTGCTCCTCGGCGGGTGCGAAGCCGCGCACATCGAACATCGAACGGGGACCACAGAACGCCCCGGAATCGTGGCCGGTTTCCACTCGGCGCGGGTATCCCTCGACGAACCGTGCGCCGCGCGCTTCACCGTCGGCGACGACGCGATCCAGGAGCGCCGATGAGACGCCGTGGCGCCGGTAGGGCGGGGCGATGACGAAGCAGGAGACGCCCACCACCGTGTCGGGGGCCGGCCCCTCGGGATCGACGCCGTCGTACTTCGCGTACGTCGATCGGCGCGACGCATTGACCCAGCCCGCCGGGCTGCCGTCGACGTACGCGAGGTACCCGAGCGTCGCTCCGGACCGCAGCCGCTCGACCATCTCGGCACGCACATCACGCCACGGCCGCTCGGGAACGTCGCCGGTGTGGGGATGCAGGCAGTAGCAGGATCCCCAGTCTGGATTGTCGGGAAAGGCGTCGCGGTCGAAGAACCGCAGCCAGTCGTCGATGCGCTCCTCCGTGACGGGATGCACCTCTATCGAGCCGATCGAGGGAAGTCGCTCGACCGGGCCGTCCTCGCGTGCCGAGGCATCCGCGAAGTTGCGCGCCCACAGTCGCACCTCTTCGTCGGGGTAGGGGACGTCGTGCGCCCCGCGTACGTGTGCGACGAACTGCTCGACGAGCGACTCGACGTCCTCGCCGTCGAATCGCGCGTCCTTCTCGAAGCACTCGATCCACATGTCAAACTCCTTCGTCGGGTCGGCGGGACGAAATCGAACTGCTGATCAGACGGGTTCGGTGAAAGAGACCGGCTTGCCGGCGGCGTGGGCATATGCGACCTCCGTTCGCGTGGACTCACCGATGTACCCGCCGGGGTTGACCACCAGAATCCGGTCGGCAAGGTCGATCTTGCGCAGGTGGAGCGCATCAAGCAAGGTCTTCTGCTCGTGCGAGATCAGCTCGCCCGCTTCGCCGGGCGCGAGGACGATGACGCCCGCGAAAGTCAGAGCACGGTTCGCCGCGCGCATCTCTTCAACGAACCGGGCGGAACCGCAGAGGCAGACGATCTCTGGCCGATCCATCGGACCGATCTCGATGCACGCCACGATCTCAGCTGTTTCCCCATCCAGCCTTGCGACCGCAACGTGTGACGCTGTGCGGATCTCTCCCTCGAAGGCAGCGATGCTCGGCCGAAGCGTCAGGTGCGCGCGGTAGCCCTCGCGCCAATGGGATGGCTCGTCGGCCTCGAATCCCCGTAGGCGACCAAGGTGATGCGCGAGATCCTGATGTGCGTCTTCGACATGCGGTGAGTCCACCAGCCGGACCGGAACAGTCCGCTGCGGGCCGAACTGCGCAAGCCTCCCGATTCGGAATGCCAGCGGCCGGTCGACGACCCTCGCGTCATGGACGGCCTCGACCACCTGCTCGACCGACTCTGCGACCAGGAAGTTGGAGGCGAGCGTGACATGCGCCGGCCACGCGCTGCGCGCGAACCGGTCGCCGACATCCATCGGCTCGAAGAGCGCCACCACGCAGTATCGGGGAGACTTCGGCGTCGACTGCACCTGAAGAGCTTCGCCCGCGCTGTCCGGACGCGCAACACATCCCGAGATGCCACTCCGGACATCGCGGGATACTTCACCCGCGAATGCCGGTGATCGGCGCCGCTTCCCGCCGCGCTGCTGGACGGCCGTCGCTCAGGCAGCGGACTGACGGATGCCGCGGCGCCAGACCTCGCGAATGTTCAGCGTGTCGCCGATCGTCGTCGTCGGGTCCCCGTCGACCAGCAACAGATCGGCGCGCTGACCCACCGCGATGGATCCCCGATCGGTGAGGCCGAACCGACGAGCGGTCACTGCCGTGGCAGCGCTCAGCGCCCTGGTCGGCGTCACGCCCGCATCGACGAAGTACTGCAGCTCCTGGTGCACGCTGGCGCCGTGCGCGAGACCGCCGAGGAAGGGCAGCGGCTGGGAGACATCGGTGCCGACGAGGAGGTCGACGCCGGCTGCCTCGAGGGCGCGCACGGTGGCCAGAACGTCATCGAGGCGACCCTGCGGATAGTGGTTGAAGCTGCTGCGCAGCGTCGAGTCCCATTCCGGTGAGAGCTTCGAAGCGACGCGTGGGTCGTCAGCGAGCCCAGATCCGGTGATGCCCATCATCGAGGCGTCGAGCACCACGCAGGCTACGACGAAGGCACCGGACTGCGCGATGGCGTCGATGATCTGGGACGTGTGCGGTCGGTCCATGAAGAGGTGGGCCAGGCCGTCGATGCCGGCGTCGATGCTCATCTGCGTGGCTTCGATGGTGAGCGCGTGCGCCACCGTCAGCATGCCGAGGCGCTGGGCTTCGGCGACACCCGCGTTCAGCGTCTCCTGGTCGAGCATGGGGAGGCCCGGGTGTCCCTCGACGGACCCATCGTCGACCATGAACTTGATGTAGTCCGAGCCGGCGTCAGCCAGCTGGCCGACCACGTCGACCGCTTCCTGCGGGGTGGTGACCTTGGCGCGCACGATCGGGTCGACACGCTCGGGGCCCGCGGGGCGGCCGCCGGGACCGCCGCGCTGGGGGTGGAAGTCCTTGGGGAACAGTTCCTCGGGGTGCCCTCCGGGAGGGGTGAGTCCGAATCCTGCGGAACGCACATCGGCGAGGTTGTCGTCCTGCGTGATGTGGTCACGGTCGCGAGCGGTGTTCGCCCCCTGCATCTCGAGCTCCGTCGTCACACCGAACTGCAACGCCATTCGCAGGCCCGCGGTATCGGTGTGCACGTGCGCGTCGATGAGACCGGGAAGCAGCGTCGCGCCGGGAGACTCGATGAGCAGCGCGTCCGCGGGAGCCTGATCACCGATGGACTCGATCACCCCGTCCGAGATCACCACGGTCTTGGGCCCGAGGTTCTTGGTGCCGTCGAAGACCCTCCCGGCCACAATTGCTGTGCGCATACGACTTTCCGTTCCATGCGGGAGCGCCACCAGTTGGACGCCCATTTACGTGTAAAATAACACATATGTGCACAATGCACGCATTTGAGGAGCCGTTATGAGTGATCGCGACGAGCCCCCATGGACCTCCCGAGCGACGACGATCTGCTGGAGAACATCGGGACAGCGTTCTCGAGACTGCGGCGCCGCGCGAGCAGCGTGCCTCTCGACATGCAGGTCGCGCGGCCCGACGTGCGCCGCGATCTTCTGCTCGCGATGGTGGAAGAGGCCGACGGACTGCTGAGCGTCAACGAGCTCGCTGCCGCACTCGGGATGGAGCGCACCTCGGTCAGTCGCCTTGCGGCATCCTGCGTGAGCGAGGGCCTCGTCGAACGCGTGGCCTCCCAGACCGACGGGCGCAGCATCACGCTCCGCCTGACATCGCAAGGACGCGAGGTGCTTGCCCGCGCGAGACACCAGCAACGCCGAGCCTTCGAATACATCACCCGCCAGTGGGACGACGACGAGCGGCTCGAGTTCGCCAGGCTTCTGCATAAGTACGTGTCCAGCGCGAGCCGCGAAGCATCCGAATAAGCCCTCGCTGCTCGCGAACGACCAGCCTCCCCGACCGACACCCGACGCGCGCGGGGCTGCTCCGAAGCTGAAGCGCGGTCGCTCAGCGCAGAAGCGGGGTCAGCAGTTCGGTGATCGCCAGCTCGGTCTGCGCCGAGGACAGGTCGCCGTCGAATCGCAGGATGCGCCAGGTGGTCGCATCGCAGATTGACACGATTTGCGCGAGCCGCCGCTGTCGAGACGCATCGTCGGGCTGCGGCGGAAGGTGCTCCGAGAAGGCGCGGCGGCACCAATCGAGGTGATACGCCCTCCCGCGCACGACGATCTCCGGCAGCCCCGGCACGAGTGAGGCCTCGGAGTAGGTCTTCAGGATCAGCAGTCCGTATTCGTCGTAGTGCTCCACCAGCGCTCGAATCGTCTCTGCGGAACTCGACCGCAGCGCCGCCTCGCGCTTCGCCGCGATGCGTCCCAGTTCCCGTTCGACGGTTGTCGTCATCAGCACCGGCTTGCTGCCGAAACGGCGGATCACCGTCTGCGAGGTCACGCCGGCGTCCGCGGCGACATCGTCGAGCCTGATCCGCTCGTACGGAGTGGTGCGCAGCCGATCCAGCATGCAGTCGATGATCCGCTGACCTGTCAGCTCAGCGGCGTCTGCTCGGGCCGACATCCGGTACTTGCGCTCTTTCATGTTAGTCATGCTAACGTGAAATTATGGAAACCTTCACCGAACGCGCCGCCCGGGTCGACACCCGCCTCGGTTCACTCGCCGTGCGTCGCGTCGGCGCGGGCGACATGACCGTGCTGTGGTCATCGATGTTCGTCGACAGCCACACCTGGGACACCGTCCTGCCGCTGTTGCTGGCCGGCGCACCAGAGCGCGAGCTCGTGCTCATCGACCCGCCGGGATTGGGTCTCAGCGATCCGCTTTCGCGGCGCAGCAGCATCGCCGAAGCAGCGGATGCTGCGCGAGACGCCCTGGCGCAGCTCGGCGCCACCGCCCCTGTGGACTGGGTGGGCAACGCGTTCGGCGGGCACGTCGGCTACCAGCTGGCGACCGACCCCTCCACCATCCGGAGTTTCGTTGCGATCAGCGCGCCCACCGAGCCGGTACCCGCTCACCTCCGGCGCCAGATCGCCTTGCTGCATCCGATCCTGCGCCTCATGGGAGCGGTCCGACCGGTCCGCGAGGCAGTGATCTCGGCGATGCTGACGGATGCCTCGGCCGCGACTCCCGGCATCCGTGACGTGGTCGTCGACAGCCTCAACCGACCCACGCGGGCAAGCATGAGCCATGCGCTGCGCTCGTTCATCATCGATCGAACCGACGTGACCGATCGCCTCCCGGGCATCGGCGTGCCCAGCCTGTTCATCGCATCCGATGACCGGGGAGACTGGAGCCCGGAGGATGCTCGACGCGCGGCGGCTTCCTCGCCGCACGCCACATCGGTCACGATCGCCGGGGCCCGCACACTCATTCCCCTCGAGCAGCCGCTCGCAGTCGCGCAGGCGATCCTCGCATTCTGGGCAGCCAACGAGGATGAGGGGCCCAGGCTCTCCGACATCGCGGAGTGAGGCGGCGTGCCGTCAGGAACCGCGTCGGTCCTCATCCTGCTCTCGCGGCTTGACCCATCGAGGAGATACTTCACCCGCGAGATGGACGGCTCAAGAAAACCCGTACAGTCGCCGCGCTCGGTCAGGCGGTCGGTGTGATGTCACCCAGCTTCCAGGTGCGGTCGAAGTAGGGCTCGAGGGGGCCGTAGAGCCGGAAGTAGCTGAACCAGTGTTTGCCGGGGATGGTCTGTACCCAGTTGGTCTCCCCGGACGCGGGAGCGGTCGGGCCGAAGTGGAGATCGACGGAGCCGTCCGCGTTGGCGACGAGTTCAGGGTCGCGGGATCCGCGGTCGCCGCGTTGCTGGTCGTTGTCGATGAGGCAGCGCGTGGCGACGTCGTAGACGGTCGCGGACCAGAAGAGCTTGGCCGGGACGTGGGCGGGAATGTGGAGGGTGTACTGGCGGGCTCCGTCCAGCCAGTCGCCGTTGCCGTCGGTGTAGGAACCCAAGTAGGCCTGCCCGACGCCGGGAGTGGTGCTCTTCATGGCCACGGAGAAGCTGACCGCTTCGTAGAACCACGACGCTCGTTCGAGCAGTTCGTCGTAGCCGTTACCGCGCTGAGCCGAGTTGTCCAGCACGATGGCCTGTTCCCAGGCGCGGTCGGCCCAGTACGGTCCTTGGTCGAATCGCTTCGCGAAGGTGTTGGCCTGAGCCATCAGCTCTCCCGCGGCCGCGCCTTGTTCGAGGATCCGGGTGAGCCGGTCGTCCGGCTCGAATGGCTTCCCCTTCTCGATACCGAGCTGCTTGAGCATCGCCAGGTAGAACCGATCGCGTTCCTCGATGACTTCGCTCTGGTAGATCTGGTGCAGACGCCGCCAGTACTCCAGGCCGCGAGGTTGATCTCCGCTCCATGCCTTCCCGTCCGGGGATACGATGCGGGTCGGTGCGGGGTCTGCCCGCCGTTCGTACGGGTAGATGCGCACGGCGTGGACGAGCTCATCCGATCGCGCGGGATCGGGATCCAGTGTGCGGAACCCGAACATGATGTTCACCCCGGAGGACGCCAGCACCCGGTATTCCTCGGTGAGATCGGCGGGCGCGTCGACGCCGGGCGCGAGCACGATGTACTTGCCGCCCTCACCGCGATCCGGGCCCATTTCTCCCATCGCACCGACCTCGCGCTGCCAGAAGTCCGACACCCCTCCCGCAGTCGGACCTGGCGGCAGCTCGATGACGAGCGGGCCGGTCTCCGACAGGTCGAAGAAGTTGAGGATGTACGGAGTCGTGGCGTTCGCGGTGATCAGACCCAGCCGGTCCTGGTAGGAGAGGTACCGCACGAGGTCGCTGCTCGTTGCACCGAACACGTTGTAGTGCTGCGTCTTCCACTGTGCGTAGGAGACGATCGGGAGCGCCCACAGGTATGCCTGACACGCGAACTGATAGTCGAGCTCATCGAAGATCACCGGGATCGCCGGGCGCGCCGGCAGATCCCCGTCCATCAAAAGACCGCCAAGCCCACCGGGCAACTCGTTCACCACGCCTGAGTCCTCTCCGTAGCCGTCGCTGCCGATCATTGCAGTGCCGCGACGCAACCCACACTTCCATGTCACACGTCAGCGGGCGATCAACGACGCCGATGTCGTGCAGTGCGCACTGGGTCGACAGCTTCGACCCCTCAGACGCCACGGTGGCCGTCTGACAACTATCCGAAGTCGCCTGGGGCCATATCCGTGAAGCGCGAGAAGTGGCCCTGGAAGGCGACGGTGATCGTGTCGGTCGGGCCGTTGCGGTGCTTGGCGACGATGAGGTCGGCCTCGCCGGCGCGCGGGGAGTCCTTCTCGTACGCCGCTTCGCGGTGCAGGAGCACGACCATGTCGGCGTCCTGCTCGATCGAGCCCGACTCGCGGAGGTCGGACAGGGCGGGCTTCTTGTCGGCGCGCTGCTCGGCACCACGGTTCAGCTGCGAGAGCGCGATGACCGGAACGCCGAGCTCCTTGGCGAGGAGCTTGAGCGCTCGCGAGAATTCCGAGACCTCCTGCTGGCGCGACTCGACGCGCTTGCCCGAGGTCATGAGCTGCAGGTAGTCGATGACGACGAGCTTCAGGCCCGCGCGCTGCTTGAGCCGCCGGCACTTCGCCCGGATCTCGACGAGGGTCATGTTCGGGCTGTCGTCGATGTAGAGCGGCGCGTCGTTGATGCGGCCGCGGGTCGCGGCGACGGTGGTCCAGTCGCGCGAGTCGAGCGTGCCCTTGCGCATCGACTGCAGCGGGATGGCACCCTCGGCGCTCAGCAGGCGCATCGCGATCTCGCTGCGCCCCATCTCGAGCGAGAAGAAGATCGTGGGCATGTCGTGCTTGATCGCGGCCGAACGGGCGAAGTCGAGGGCGAGCGTCGACTTACCCATGGCGGGTCGCGCCGCGATGATGATCATCTGACCGGGGTGCAGGCCGTTGGTGAGGGAGTCCAGACCGGAGAAACCGGTCGGGATGCCGGTCATCTGACCGTCGCGACCGCGCGCGGCCTCGATCTCTTCCACCGCGGCATCCACCGCGATGGTGAGCGGGACATAGTCCTCGGCGGCTTCGGCACCGGTCACCGAATAGATCTCGGCCTGGGCGTTGTTCACGAGGTCGAGCGCCTCGCCCTGACCCGAGTACCCCATCTGCACGATGCGGGTACCGGCATCGACGAGGCGGCGCAGCAGCGCACGCTCCGACACGATCGAGGCGTAGTAGCCGGCGTTGGCCGCGGTCGGCACGATCGAGGTGAGCGTGTGCAGGTAGTCGGCACCGCCGGCGCGCTGCAGCTCGCCGGTCTTGATGAGCTCGTCGGTGACCGCGACGACGTCGGTGGGCTCGCCGTGAGAGTAGAGGGTGAGGATCGCCTCGAAGATCAGCTCGTGCTTGGGCACGTAGAAGTCGGCACCCCGGAGCGTCTCGATGACGTCGGCGACGGCATCCTTCGAGAGCAGCATGCCGCCGAGCGCACTCTGTTCGGCGAGCTGGTCGTGTGGGGGAGTGCGCTCGAAGTCACGGGGACCCCCCATGCGCTCTTCGGAGATGTCGGCGATCGACATAGGCTGCGAGTCCTCCCTATCGTTCGTTCACATCGTCCGAGTTGTCATGGCACGTGCGGGCTCGGCTCGCCGGTCACGCAAGTCTGCGTGCACGACGTGCTTGCGGGATGCCGCAGCACTCCCGCTCCCCGCCCTACCCCCGTGTGCCTGCCCCTGCCGTCATCACGCCGTCGTGTCCAGCACGGAGTCACGCGCACGAGTGAGCCGCACCCCACGCTAAGGACGGCCTCCGACACCCGCAACACGGCCTGTGGATAACTCTGTGGAGAGCCTGCGTGAAACGCCGACACGCCTGTGAACAACCGCTGTGGAGAACTTGCTGCTTTTGAAGCACGATCTCGTCGAAAATCGCTGCTGACCGGGCATTGCGTATTGCACAGCCTGTGGAGGGGGATGTGATTGAAGTCAGGGTTGAAGGTTGGGCTGCGCTTCGGGCCCTGTGCACAATTCCGGGGACAACGCCACCACCGTGCGCGCGCACCTCATGGGGCCGACTCCGCGCGAAAGGGGTCTGGACAGACCGCTGACGGACCCGGTATCGTCGCAGGTCCAGGCACCCTCACGCACGATCCGTTCGGAACGTGCGGCTCTTTCGTCGTGGGAGGTGAACGTGGAGATCGCAACCTCGCAGCTGCCGAGGATCGTGCGGCTGGCCCTCATCGGGGTCGGGACCGCGTTCGCCTGGATCGTCGTCTCGCTGACCCTCGGCCTCGGCCTCGGGCAGGCGCACGCCGACGAGCCCGAAGGCGGAGGACTGCTCGGGGGTGCCCTCGGTGCCGTGACCTCGCTGGTCGACACGACCGCGACGAGCGTCACCACCACCGTCTCGACCGTGACGACAGGCGTCACCGGCGTCGTCAACGACGTGGTCGCCGTCGCTCCCGCACCCGTTCAGCAGCCCGTGAGCCAGGTCGTCCAGACCGTCGGCACCGTCGTCACCAGCGTGACGCAGCCGGTCTCGAACGTCGTCTCGGGCGGGGTCGTGGGCAGTGTCACGCAGCCCGTGGTCGACCTCGTGACCGACGTTCCGATCGTCGGCGGCATCGTCACGGGCATCGGCCTCGACGATGCCGTGACCGACCTCGGCGGCACGGTCGACGAGACGCTGGGCGGCATCGTCGACGCCGTCGACGAGACCGGCGCGACGGTCGGATCGCCGCCCACCGGCGCCGTCGAGGTACCGGTTCTTCCCGGAGATCCCGCGATTCCCGGCCTCCCCGCACTCCCCGGCCTGGCAGCCGAAGCGGACGCCTCGACGGTTGCCGCGGCGGGCTCGATCGCCGGGCAGATGGATGCGCAGACGGATGCCGCAGCCACCCTCTTCTCGACGACCGCCGGCTCGATCGGCGCGTGGGCCGCGGCATCCGTGTCGCGCGCCGGCGCCGTCATCACCGTCGTCGCCTCGTCCGCCGCGCTGGCCGTGAGCGGACCCCTGAACTCCGCAGGCGGACTCTGCCTGCCGACGTCTTCCGCGGGACCCGGTGGTGCGGGTCCCGGCGCCTGGGCGCTTGCCGCCTTCCTCCCGCTTGTCGCGCACCGTGCCTGGGTGCGGCGAGCAGGCCCGGAAGACGAGCACGCGCCGCCGGCGCCCGTCGGCTCCACCGACGTCTCCCCCGACTGATCGGCTCCCCGCCGCCTTCGCTCATCCGAGTCCAGGCGGCAGAGCAGCAGCGCGCCCTCACGCGCTGTGCAGCGCTCCTTGCGTTCTCTGAGACGCCTGCGCTGCGAACCGATCAATCCACAAAGGGGAACACCATGCGTACTTTCTACAAGCGCGCCCTCTGGGGCACGCTCCTCGCCGGCGGCATCACGCTGCTCGGCGCGACGGTCGCCAACGCGGCCGAGACGAACGGTGACGACGGGCTGCTCTCGGGCACCCAGGCGATCATCGACGTCAACCTTCCGATCAACATCAGCGGCACCTCGCTTTCGGTACTGGGCGACTCGTCCAGCACCGGTGCCACCACGGCGGCACCCGCGCCCGCTCCGGCTCCGGCTCCGGCTCCGGTCGTGGCGACGACGAGCGGCTCCGACGGCATCGGCTCGGGCACGCAGGGCCTCGTGTCGGTGAACGTGCCGATCACGGTGTCGGGCAACGCGGTCTCGGTCGTCGGCGACAGTTCGTCGACGGATGCCGCGACCACCGCTCCCGCGCCGGCGACCGCGCCGGCGGCTGCCGAGACGTCGGGCGAGGACGGCCTGCTCTCGGGGCTCCAGGGGATCGTCTCGATCGCCGCTCCGGTGACCGTCTCGGGCAACGCGATCTCGGTCGTCGGCGACAGCACGAGCGAGGGCGCCACGACGGCTCCCGCCGGCGCGGGCGGCGCTGCCGGCGCCGCTGCCTGGACGACCGGCGAGGACTCGATCCTCGGGGGCACCCAGATCGTCGCACCCGTCACCGCCCCGGTCACCGTCAGCGGCAACGCGATCTCCGTCATCGGGGACAGCGCGTCGACCGATGCCACCACCGCCACCGCCGGCACGGGTACGCCGTCGGCCGGTGCGATCGGCACCACGGACGGCGAGGACTCGATCCTCGGCGGCACCCAGGTGCTCGCACCGATCACCGCCCCGATCACCGCGGTCGGCAACGCGATCTCGGTCATCGGCGACAGCACGAGCGAGGACGCCGCCACGGCGCCCGCAAGCTCGGGCGGAGCCGCCGGATCCGACGCCTGGACGAACGGCGAGGACTCGATCCTCGGCGGCACCCAGGTGCTCGCACCGATCACCGCGCCCATCACCGCGGTGGGCAACGCGATCTCCGTGATCGGCGACAGCGAGTCGACGGATGCCGCCACCACGGCACCCGCGACGGGAAACACCGGCGGTGCCACCAGCGGCACCACCGACGGCACGGACTCGATCCTCGGCGGCACCCAGGTGCTCGCACCGATCGCGGTTCCGGTCACGGTCGTCGGCAACGCCATCTCAGGGATCGGCGACAGCACCTCCACGGGCGCGGTCGCAGCTCCGGGCACCGGCACCGGCGGCACCACCGCCACCACCGGCGGCCTGGGCTCGATCCTCGGCGGCACGCAGATCCTGGCGCCGATCGCGCTTCCCATCACCATCGGCGGCAACGCCATCTCGGTGATCGGCGACAGCGTGACCACCGGCCCGGTCGTGCCGACCGATCCCACGGACCCGACCGATCCGACCGATCCCACGGACCCGACGGACCCGACCGATCCGACGGACCCGACCGATCCCACGGACCCGACCGATCCCACGGACCCGACCGATCCCACGGACCCGACCGACCCGACCGACCCGACGAACCCCGCCAACCCGGGGACCGGCGGGACGTCCGGTGACGGCTCGGCCACGGTCACGGGCGCGTCGGCCTCGGCCGGCGCGGCCACCCAGCTCGCCACGACAGGAGGAGCGGGCGCGATGCCGTTCCTGCTGCTCGGGCTCTCGCTGCTCGCAGCGGGCGCCATCGCGCGCGTGTCGCGGCGACGCTCGGCGTGAGTCGACGGGGCAAGTCGACGTTCCCCAGGCGCCCCTCGCCCCGACTCGCGTGAGAGCACCGCGGGAGGGCCGTCCCCAGCGGCCCTCCCGCCCTTGAACCGCCCCCGATCGTGAACGCCGGATCTTGCCTGGACCGGTGCCCGCGATCGGGGGTGCCACACCCATCTCCTCCCGCAGCGTCCGGCCATGCCTGGACCCGTGCGGTGCGGGGGGAGATGCAACGAGCGGATGCCGCGACCCGGGGGGCTCGCGGCATCCGCTTCGTCATGCCCGCCGCGCGCAGCCACGTGGGCGCCGGCCGCGTTGCGCATCCCCCGGCCGCTCGCCAGAGTAGGGGGGTGCCCGTACCCGAGCCCTACGTCCTCACCCCCGTCGGCCATGACCGCCTCGACGACGTTCTCCGTCTGGACGTCTGGGCTTTCCCCACCGAGCGCTCGGTGGAGGCACTGCGCGAGCTGCCCAGCCCCCTCAGCTGGCACCGCACGTACGGCGTCGCGCATGTCGACGACGACGACATGCTCGCCGGGTTCCACGGCGCGTATCCGCTGCGCGCGTACCCGGTACCAGGGGCCGAGGTGTCGTGCGGCTGGCTGACGTGGGTGGGCGTGCACCCCGGCCACCGTCGCCGCGGCATCCTGCGCGGCATGATCGAGCACCACTTCGCCGACTGCCTCGCGCACGGCGAGGCGATCTCGGGCCTGATGGCGGCCGAGACGCCCATCTACGGCCGCTTCGGCTACGGCATGGCGTCGACGCAGCTGAGCCTGACGATCCCCCGCGGCGCCGCGCTTCGCCCGGTGCCCGGTGCGGCCGAGCTCGAGGTCGCCCTGGAGGAGTGGGATGCCGAGGCCCACGGCGACCTCGTCGCCGCGATCCATCGCGACTACGCGCGGCTCCCCGAAGGTCTGGGGCGCCCGGGCTGGGCGACCCGCGAGACCGCCGAGCAGCGCGCGGCGCGTGAGGCCGACCCCGCGGCGCTGCGCGGCGGCAAGGAGGCGCTGCGCCTGCTGCTGGTGCGCGACGACACCGACGCGGTGCTCGCGTACGCGACGTTCCGCCGCACCATGTCGTGGGTGCGCGCCGGCTCCGAGGGCACCGTGCACGTGCGGGACGCCGTCGCGCTGACGGCCGCAGCCGCGCACCGCATGTGGTCGGTGCTGCTCGATCTCGACCTGACCACCCGCGTCCAGGTCCCGCACCTGCCCGTGGACGACCCCATCGTGTCGCTCCTCGTCGACGTCCGGGGCGCCGCCCCGGATTATCAGGACAACTCATGGATCCGCATCGTCGACCTGCCCGCCGCGCTCGCGCAGCGCCGGTACGCCGGCGACGTCGACGTCGTGCTCGAGGTGACCGACGCGATGCTGCCCGCCAACGCCGGTCGCTGGCGCGTGCGCGCCGAGGCGTGGGGCCACGCCGATGTCACCCGCAGCGACGACGAAGCGGACCTCACCCTCGACATCCGCGAGCTCGGCGCGGCGCACCTCGGCTCGATCACGCTCAGCTCACTCGCTCAGGCGGGCCTCATCGAGGTGCGCTCGCCCCAGGCGCTGCGCACGGCCTCCGCCGCCTGGTCGTGGCCGGTCGCCGCCGGCGCGAACTGGGTCTTCTGACCCACAACACCGGCAGGCGGCATCCACGCCGCGACGGACGCTCGAAACGACGGATGCCGCGGGCCCGTGCTCGTGAAGAGCACCGGCCCGCGGCATCCATCCGCGCCAGAGTTACTTGGCGGCGACCACCTGCAGGGTGATCACGGCGGTGAGGTCGTCACGCAGGCGGATCGTCGCCTCGTGCTCGCCCACCGACTTGATCGGGGAGGTGATGTGGATCTTGCGCTTGTCCAGGTCGCCGAGGCCGGCGGCCTTCACGGCGTTCGCGACGTCGACCGTCTTGACCGCGCCGAACAGGCGACCCTCGGCGCCGGCCTTGACCGACAGCTTGACCTTGTTGGTCTCGAGGGCGTTCTTGAGCGCCACGGCCTCTTCGTGGTCGTGGATCGCACGGGACTCGCGAGCGGCGCGGATCGACGCCACCTGCTTCTCGCCACCGCGGGTCCAGGCCACAGCGAAGCCCTGGGGGATGAGGTAGTTGCGGGCGAACCCGTTCTTGACCTCGACAACGTCTCCGGCGCTTCCGAGCCCGGCGACCTCATTCGTGAGAATCAGCTTTGCCATTGGGTGCTCCTTAGCGGCCAGCGCCGGCGTAAGGCAGGAGCGCCATTTCGCGCGCGTTCTTGATCGCCTTGGCGATCAGACGCTGCTCCTGCACCGAGACACCGGTGATACGACGGGCGCGGATCTTGCCACGCTCCGAGATGAACTTGCGAAGAGTCGCGACGTCCTTGTAGTCGATGAGACCGACACGGATCGCCTTCGCGGGGGCCGCGTTCTTCGCGCCCTTCCGCGGCTTCCGGCGGTCGCCGGTTGCCTTTCCAGCCATGGTGGTTCCTTACGTTTCCTTGATCGGATGCCTCGTGCCGAGGCATCCGGAATCTGCTTCTGAGATCGACCCTTAGAAGGGGGTGTCGTCGCCGTAGGCGCCGGGAGCCGCCCAGGCGTCGCCGCTCGCGGCGCCGCCGTTCGCCGAACCGGGCGTCGACCACGGCTCGTCGGCGACCTGGGCCGGGCGAGCCTGACCGCCACCGCCACCGCCGCCGAAGCTGCCGCCGCCGCCCGAGCCGCCCGCAGCGCGGGTGACCTGTGCGGTCGCGTAACGCAGCGACGGGCCGATCTCGTCGACCTCGAGCTCGATCGCGGTGCGGTTGTTGCCTTCGCGGTCCTGGTAGCTGCGCTGCTTGAGGCGGCCGGTCGCGATGACCCGCATGCCCTTGGTCAGCGAGCCGGCCACGTGCTCGGCGAACTCGCGCCACACGCTCGCGCGGAGGAACAGCGCTTCGCCGTCCTTCCACTCGTTCGCCTGACGGTCGAAGTTGCGCGGCGTCGACGCGATCGTGAAGTTCGCGACGGGGAGGCCGTTCTGCGTGTACCGCAGCTCGGGATCAGCCGTGAGGTTTCCCACGACGGTGATGATCGTCTCGCCGGCCATCAGCCTTACGCCTTCGCTGCCTTGGCAGACTTGCGGGCGGCACGCTCGTCGGCGCGCTGCTTCTCAGAGGCGATCATCGCGATGGCCTCTTCGGCACGCAGCACCTTGGTGCGCATGATCTGCTCGTTGAGGTTGAGCTGACGGTCGAGTTCCTGCGTCGTCGCGGCGGTCGCCGTGAAGTTGACGACGGCGTAGATGCCCTCGTTCTTCTTCTGGATCTCGTATGCGAGACGGCGCTTGCCCCAGATGTCGATGTTCTCGATGGTGCCGCCGTCGGTCGTGATGACCTTCAGGAACTTGTCGAGGTTGGCGCCGACCTGGCGCTCGTCGATCTCGGGGTTCAGGATGACCATGAGTTCGTACTGGTGCGTCACTAACCCACCTCCTTCGGACTAGAACGGCTGCCGGGCATTTCCCGACAGCAGGAGGGTGTGTGTGCACGTCATCCGGAAGGCACGCAGGTGCGCACGTACACGGACAACCCTCCTATGGTACCGGATCGCCGCCCAGACGCCGAACCTGCCCCGATCCGCGGTCGTGGAGCCGTCAGCGGAACGCGTCGAGGCCGGTGAGGTGCTGGCCGAGGATCAGGGTGTGCACCTCGTCGGTGCCCTCGTACGTGCGCACGGACTCGAGGTTCGCGGCGTGGCGGATGGGGGAGTTCTCCAGCAGCACGCCGTCGCCGCCCAGGATCGTGCGGGCCTCGCGCGCGATCGCGATCGCCTCGCGCACGTTGTTGAGCTTGCCGAGCGAGATCTGCGTCGGAGTGAGGGTGCCGGCATCCTTCGCTCGTCCGATGTGCAGCGCGAGCAACGCGCCCTTCTGCAGCTCGACCACCATGTCGACGAGCTTGCGCTGAGTGAGCTGGAACCCGGCGATGGGGCGCCCGAACTGCTCACGCCGGAGTGCATGGCGCAGCGCCGCCTCGTAGCTGTCGCGCGCCGCGCCGAGCGCGCCCCATACGATCCCGTAGCGCGCCTCGTTGAGCGCCGAGAACGGTCCACGCAGGCCCCGCGCCTCGGGCAGGAGAGCGGATGCCGGCAGCCGCACGCCGTCGAAGTGCAGCTCGGTCTGCACCGAGGCCCGCATCGACCCCTTCGGCTCGAGCACGCTCACCTCGAACCCCGGTGTGCCGGTCGTGACGAGGAAGCCGCGGACGCCGTCGTCGGTCTGCGCCCAGACGACCACGAGCTGTGCGACCGAGGCGAGGCCGATCCAGCGCTTCGCGCCGTCGAGGATCCAGTCCGATCCGTCGCGGCGCGCGTGCGTCTTCATGCTCGAGGGGTCGGACCCGGCGGTCGGCTCGGTGAGCGCGAAGCCGGCGATCGCCTCGCCCGCAGCCAGGCGCGGCAGCCACTCCGACTTCTGCTCGTCGCTGCCCCAGCGGTGGATCGAGCCCATCGCGAGCGAGCCCTGCACCGAGACGAACGTGCGGATGCCCGAGTCCCCGGCCTCGAGCTCGAGCGCGGCCAGGCCGTACTCGACGGCGGTGCGGCCGGGGCATCCGTAGCCGTCCAGGGTCATGCCGAGCACGCCCAGGCGTCCGAGGGAGGGCGCGAGCTCGACGGGGAAGTGGCCCCGGTCGAACCAGTCGGCGATGTGCGGGCGGATCTCTGCGTCGACGAGGGCCCGCACGCGGTCGCGGACGCCGCGCTCGTCCGCGGTGAGGAGCGCGTCGATGCCGAGGATGTCGCTCGCGGCGCGCAGCGCGTCGAGATCGTCGGGGTTCCGGCCGGCATCGGTCATGGCGCCTCCTCGCGCAGAGCGGTGGCGCCCGCGTTCTCGCCCGGCGCTCTCCTGATTCTGCCCGCTCTGCGCGCTCCTGCGCTGACCCGGCTCGGAGCCCCCGGCCAGCGCCGCGAGCGTATGCTGTCGGGCGTGCATTCGACGTTCACGACGCCCGGCGGGCGTGAGGGGGTCCTCGGCGCTGCGTGCGCCGAGCGGAGGTAGCCGCGCGCGTCGCCCGGTCTGAGCCGAGCGCGACGCCGTCGACTCTCCGCAGGCCGCCGGCCTGCGGCATCCGCTCTTCGTCGTACCGCGACGACCCTCCGTGAAACAAGGAACCATGCACGCTTACACCCAGAAGGACATTCGCGCCTCCTTCATCAACGCCTCTCTGCGCGAACGCAACGCCCTCGTCGTCCCCGACCTTGCCGAGGTCGACTGGCAGGAACTCGACTACTTCGGCTGGCGCGACCCGAAGCAGCCGCTCGCCGGCTTCATCGTCGTGCCGGTCGACGACGAGCCGGTCGGCATCCTGCTGCGCCAGACCGAGCAGCGCACCCGCACCCGTCCGCAGTGCTCGTGGTGCGAGGACGTCACGCTCCCGAACGACGTGGTGCTGTTCGGGGCGAAGCGCGCGGGCAAGGCCGGCCGCAACGGCGACACCGTCGGCACCCTGCTGTGCGAGAGCTTCGAGTGCTCGGTCAACGCGCGCCGGCCGATGCCGCCCGCGTACCTCGGGTTCGACGTGATGGCCGCACGCCAGCGGCGCATCGAGGCGCTCCGCGCGCACGCCGAGGGCTTCGCCCGCGACATCCGCGACAGCCTCTGACCGGACGGGGCCGCACGTCACCCTGCGGCGACGTGCGGCCCCATTCCGAAGTGGTCGAGCTCGGCATCCGTCAGCATGCGCGAGCGGATGATGAAGCGGCTGCCGGTCGGCGCCTCGACGCTGAATCCCGCGCCGCGGCCGGGCACGACGTCGATGGTGAGGTGCGTGTACTTCCAGTACTCGAACTGGGCCTCCGAGATGAAGACCTCGATCGGCTCCGCCAGGCCGACATCCAGCTCGCCGAGCCGCACGTCCGACGGCCCGGTCTGGAACATGCCGACAGGGAAGCACATCGGCGCGCTGCCGTCGCAGCACCCGCCCGACTGGTGGAACATCAGCGGGCCGTGCTCGGCGGTGAGCCGTCGCAGGAGGGATGCCGCGGCATCCGTCACCGCCACGCGCGAGTGGGTGCGGGCCTGGGCCATTGCGTTCGCCTCGCCTCTCTATATATGCGTGTCCCGATTTCGGCCGCTCCGAAGGGTGCTGCCGACCGATTTCGGGACATCAGGAGCGGGAAGTGGGACATGGGTGACCCGGGCGGAGCGGCCGGCGACTCGCTCCACCCGGGTCGGGGACGCCGTCGCGCCGGCCCCCCCCCGGGACGCGACGGCTGGGGAGGCCGGCCTAGAAGAAGCCCATGGCGCCGTCGGCGTACGACACGAGCAGGTTCTTCGTCTGCTGGTAGTGGTCGAGCATCTTGAGGTGGTTCTCGCGGCCGATGCCGGACTGCTTGTAGCCGCCGAACGCCGCGTGCGCGGGGTACTGGTGGTAGGTGTTCGTCCAGACGCGACCGGCCTCGATGGCACGCCCGGCGCGGTACGCGGTGTCGCCCGAGCGGCTCCAGACACCGGCGCCGAGGCCGTACAGCGTGTCGTTGGCGATCGAGATGGCGTCGTCGAAGTCGTCGAACGAGGTCACCGAGACGACGGGACCGAAGATCTCCTCCTGGAAGATGCGCATGTCGTTCGAGCCCTCGAACACCGTCGGCGCGACGTAGTAGCCGCCCGACAGGTCGCCGCCGAGGTCGACGCGCTCACCGCCGGCGAGCAGCTTGGCGCCGCCGGCCTTGCCGATCTCGATGTACGACAGGATCTTCTCGAGCTGGTCGTTCGAGGCCTGCGCGCCGATCATGGTCGCCGGGTCGAGCGGGTTGCCCTGCACGATCTTGGCGACGCGGTCGAGCCCGTCGCCGAGGAACCGGTCGTAGATCGAGCGCTGGATGAGCGCGCGCGACGGGCAGGTGCACACCTCGCCCTGGTTGAGCGCGAAAAGCGTGAAGCCTTCGAGGGCCTTGTCGTAGTACGCGTCGCCGGGGTCGCGGGCGACGTCCTCGAAGAACACGTTCGCGCTCTTGCCCCCGAGCTCGAGGGTCACTGGGATGAGGTTCTGCGACGCGTACTGCATGATGAGCCGGCCCGTGGTCGTCTCGCCGGTGAACGCCACCTTGCGGATGCGCTTGTGCTGCGCCAGCGGCGCGCCCGCCTCGATGCCGAACCCGTTGACGATGTTCACGACACCGGCCGGCAGCAGGTCGCCGATGAGCTCGAAGAGGAACAGGATCGAGGCCGGCGTCTGCTCGGCCGGCTTCAGCACGACGCAGTTGCCGGCGGCGAGCGCCGGGGCGAGCTTCCACGTGGCCATGAGGATCGGGAAGTTCCACGGGATGATCTGCCCGACCACCCCGAGCGGCTCGTGGAAGTGGTACGCCACGGTGTCCTCGTCGATCTGGCTGAGCGAGCCCTCCTGACCGCGCAGCACGCCGGCGAAGTACCGGAAGTGGTCGACGGCGAGCGGGATGTCGGCGGCCAGGGTCTCGCGGACGGGCTTGCCGTTCTCCCACGTCTCGGCGACGGCGATCTTCTCGAGGTTCTCCTCGATGCGATCGGCGATCCTGTTGAGGATGACCGAGCGCTCGGACGGCGTGGTGCGCTTCCAGGACGCGAACGCCTTCCACGCGACATCCACCGCGCGGTCGATGTCTTCCGCCGTGCCGCGGCCCACCTCGGTGAAGGGCTTGCCGGTGACGGGGCTGATGTTCTCGAAGTACTGGCCCTTGATCGGCTCGACGAACTCGCCGCCGATGTAGTGGCCGTAGCGGGGGCGGTAATCGGCGATCGAGCCGCGCTGCCCGGGGGCGGCGTAGATGCTCGAGACACCCTCTTCGACGATGGTCATGCTGGTCTCCTTCGACGCGTTCCGCGACGGTCGTCGTCGCGATGGGTCGAAAGTAGACCGCAGGAGGTTGCAGAACGTTGCGGCCGCGTGAGACGGGGCCGGGCTACTCGGCCGTTGGCGCGCGGCGAGCGCGGTCCCGCTCGACGATCTCGAGGTAATGCGGGTTCTCCATGATGCCGAGGATGTTGCCGAATGGGTCGACCACGGCCGCGGTGTTGAAGCCGTGGCCTCGCTCGATCACCGGCTGATATTCGGTCGCCCCGAGCTCGAGCAGGCGCGCCAGGCCGGCGTGCACGTCGTCGACCGCCCACTGCATGACCGCGCCGGCCGGCCCGTCGGGCATCGGCGGACGGTACTGCGCATCGATGATGCCGAGCTCGTGCTCGTAGTCCCCGACGCGGAACTCGATGTAGGCGGGAGTGACGAAGTAGGGCTCGATGCCGAGCACCTCGGCGTACCAGCGCGAGGCCGCGTCGAGGTCGGCGGCGTAGTAGCTGATGGTGGCGAATCCGCGGAGCATGTGAGGTTCCTCTCTCTCTGTCGTGGAACCACCTTCCCGCAGGATGCGGACACATACGGTCCGCGATCAGGGTGCGGCTTCGCACTTCTCGATCCGCGCCACGAGGCCGGCTCGGCGCGGCGAGCGAGCGGGCAGCATCGAGAGGCAGAGCCGCAGCAGCTCGACGTCGTGGGCGCCGGCATCCGTCTCGGCGAACGCGAGCAGGACGTCGACGGATGCCTCGGCCAGGAGCGCCTCGCGGAGCGCCACGCGGACGGTGTCACGGAACTCCTCCACCCCGGGGGCGACGGAGTCCGGCAGCACATCGCCGCGGTAAGCGGCGAGGGCGACACGATGAGCGCCGCGGTCGAGGAGCGACAGCACCTGGTGCGCATCGGTCTCGATCTCGACGCCGAGCCGGTAGGGCCGCGACTCGGGCACGAGCGCGGGGGCGGAGGCCGCGAGCGCCCGGCGCAGACGCACCATCTCGGCGCGAAGCGTGACGGACGTCGCACCGGCCGCCGCGCGGGCAGGCTCGACGGGCTCGCCGTATACGAGATCCCCCAGCCGCTCGGCCGACAGGCCCTGGCGATGCACGGCGAGCATGAGCAGCAGCTCCGCGTGGCGCGGACCGAGCTCGCACACCGTCTCGACGCCGTCGCCGGCGACTTCCAGCAGCGCACGGTCACGCCCGAGCACCCGGAGCGTCGCCCGGGTGGGTTCGGCGCGCCGCGTGGGTGGACGACGGCGGCGGGTCTCCGCTGGCCCCGCGGCGTTCCCGTGGGCGGCGCGGGCGCGAAGCCGCGCGACCAGCAGCTCTCCCTCGATCGCCCGGGCGGTGGCATCCACCAGCAGCTGCGCCTGCGGCGTCACGGCCTCGAGGCCGCCGGTCACATCGATGACGCCGAGGATGCGGCGGGTCTCGGGATCGTGCACCGGTGCGGCGCTGCACGACCACGGCTGAACGAGACGGTTGAAGTGCTCCGCGCCGGCGATCTGCACCGATCGATCGAGCGCGAGCGCCGTGCCCGGGGCGGCGGTGCCGACGGCGTCTTCCGACCAGTTCGCGCCCTCGACGAACCCCATGTCGCCCGTGAGGCGGCGCACGTTGCGGTCGCCCTCGACCCACAGCAGCCGGCCGGCCGCATCGCCGACCGCGACGACGACGCCGGATTCGGAGGCCTCGCCCGGCAGCAGCAGCCCGCGCACCATGTCGATCACGCCCGCGAGCGGGTGCGCGCGGCGATACGCCTCGAGCTCCTCAGCGGTGAGGTCGAGGGGTGGCAGCGCTTCGGCGCCGACGAGGCTGTCGAGCGAACGCCGCCAGGACTCTCGGACGAGGCTCCGGACGTCGCCGAGACGGTGGTCGGCGGCGTTGCCCGCCACCAGCTCTTCGTGCGCGCGCTCGATCAGCAGACGGGATGTCTCGGGCGACACCTCGCGGCGCTGCGACCAGGGTGATGACACGGCGGCTCCGATCGACGTCGGTGGAGCGTGCGTCCAGTGTAGGACGGCGCCGGGTCGCCCCGACGGCGGCGGCGATCGAGCCGGGCTCCCTCAGCCCGCCGTGGTGACCTCGGTGCGCAGCGGCATCAGGGCGCCCGCGACCTGACCGATCGTGGCTTCGTCGACACCGGCGTCGGCGAGCGCCGTGGCCGCGTGGCCGATGACGCGATCGAAGTCGGCGTCGGTGATGCCGCGGCCGGCGTGGGCCGCCTTCATGTCGAGGCCCTTGTAGCCGTCGGGGCCGCCGGCGGCGGCAGCGAGGAAGAGCGCCATGTGGCGCTTCTGGTCGACCATGCGGGTGCCGGCGAAGTACGGGGCGAGGGTCTCGTCGCCCAGGATCAGCCGGTACATGTTGTCGACGACGGCGGCGATGCCGTCGCCTTCGCCGAGCCGCTGGTAGAGGGTCGCTTCGGTGGTGTCGGTCATGCGGATGCTCCGATCGTGAGGGTGCGGATGGCTGGTGTCGGCGGGGAGATGTCAGCGCCCGGCGCTGCTCCGGCGCCACGAGCGCTCGTTCGAGGGCTGCTCCTCGGCGGCGAGCTGCTCCTGCGACGCCTGTGCGGCGGATGCCGGCGGGGCGGGGATCGGCGGAGTGGGCGGCAGCGCGGGGGCCTGCGCCGGCGCGGCGGGAGGCTGTGCGGGGGCCTGCGGCGATGTCTGCGCGGGGGTCGCGCCGAGTCGGCCGAGCTCGCGTTCGATCGACTCGAGGAGCGAGTGCACCTGGGCGGTGGCCATCCGGGCGAACTGGCGGGCGCGCACGACGTCGGCCGGCGATGCCGGCCCGGCGGCCGCGAGATCGTCGGTCGCGAACGCGAACGAGGGAGACGTGTCGGCCCAGTGCTCCGCCGGCCGGACGCCGGCGGCGCGTGTCGATACCGGTTCGGGCTGCACGACGGCGGCCTCGGGCTGCGCAGCGGCGACCTCGGCAACCTGCCCGGGCTGCGCGGCGGCGGCCTCGGCGGCCGCACCGGGGTGGGCCGCTGCCTGCTTCTCGATCGAGTGGGCGACGTGCTGTGCCCGCTCGATGATCTCGCGGTACTGCTTGCGAGCGGTCTCGATGAGGTCTTTGGCGTACGACTCGGCCTCGGCGACGGCGTCGTCGGCGATGCGCTGGGCACTGCTGAGGAGCAGCACCGCGCGGCTCGAGATCTCGCCCTCTTCGGTGGTCACGCCGCTGGCGGTCAGCGCCTCGTTGTCGCGCCAGGCGACTTCGAGGGCGTCGGCGGCGGCGGCCAGCAGCGTCTGAACCTCGGCGCGGGCGTAGCCGTGGCGCTCCTCCGCGAAGGACACTCCGCGGAGCAGCTCCGGTGTGATGGATACGGATTCGGTCGCGGTCATTTCGCTTCTGCCCTCTACTGGATTCCCCGTGCGATGCCCGGCTGAACGAGTTCGGGGGAGGCTGCCGGATCGCCGATCGTGCGGGGTTGCTGGGTGAACGGGTCTTCGTACTTCTCGCTGCGGATGCTGTGCTCGTCGAACCCTGCCTGGCGCAGGACGGCCGTGGTGTGATCCACCATGCGCGGTGAGCCGCAGACCATCGCCAGGCGGTCGTCCCATGGACCGTCTGCGGCCGCGATGTCGCCGATCAGTCCCTGGCGTCCCGGGAACGACGGGTCGTCCGACACCGCGTAGGTGACGGTCAGCCACGAGGCGTCGGCGTAGCGCTCGAGTTCCGGCTTCGCATAGAACCCCCACGGATGCCGCGCGCCGTGGTACAGCGCGACACGGGGCCCGTTCCCTCGTGCGGCGTGGCGCCCGGCGACCTGGTCGAGCACCGCGAGCAGCGGGGCCAGGCCCGTCCCACCCGCGATCAGCAGCAAGTCGGGCCATTCGCTGTCGAAGCGCAGGGTCAGCAGCTCGCCGATGGGCGGACCGAGCCGCACCCGGTCGCCTGGCTTCACGTCGCGCAGCAGCGCTCCGCTCACCTGACCGCCGGCGACGAGCTGGACGTGGAAGGTCATCGTGCCGTCGGCCCGCGGTGCGTGCGTCGGCGAGAGATAGCGCCACTGCCGCGGACGCTGCGGAATCTCCACCGCGAGCGACTGACCGGCCTGGAACCGGTACCTGTTGTCGGGCCGGATCGTGACGGTCCCGACATCCATCCCCCGCCGCTCCGTCGCGACCACCTCGCCCGACCAGGTGGCGGGCTCGGACTCGACCGCCTCGGCCGCCGTGATCATGGTGGTCGCGATCAGGCCGTAGGCCTCGGCCCAGTCGGCGGCGAGCTCGGGGGTCCAGGCAGCGCCGAGGAAGTGCTTGAGCGTCGCGAGCAGCGAAGCTCCGACGGCCGGATAGTGACCGGCGATGGTGCCGAACTTGCGGTGGTCACGGCCGAGGTCCTCTATATAGGCGACGACGTCGCCGACGCGGTCGACGTTGCTGACCATGTGGCCGAGCGCCTTGACGAGCCGGTCGCGCTGGGCCGCCATCGCGACCGGGAACAGATCGCGCGTCTCAGGGTGGGCGAGGAAGAGGTGCGCATAGAAGTATCCGGGTACCGCGTCCCCGTGAGCCGCGACCTGAGCCCAGGTCCGCTTGAGCGCTACCGCATCCACCAGTGTCGTGTCCCATCCATCGGTCCGTCGATATCGGCCGACGCTAGCGCGTTCCACATATATCTGCAAAGCACGCACCTGCAAGTGCAACCGGATATCATGGCGGCGAACAGCGCCCGATCTGACGGCGCGTCACGGGTCGGGGGGCCTTATGACCGTGGTGTTGACGAACGGGACAGTTTTCGTCGAGGAGGAGCTGCGCGAGCAGGCCGCCGAACTGGTGCGGCGTGCGCAGGACCGCGGCGCCCGCGCGTTCAGTCTCGCCGGCGACGACGGCGAGCCGGTGTCGGTGCCGCCCGACGTGAGCTCCTTCCTGATCCAGGTGCTCCGCGGACTGGCTCGCGGGCACTTCGCCGTCACCGCGCTGCCGGAGGAGCTGACCACCACCGTCGCGGCAGAGCTCGTCGGCGTCTCACGGCCCACGCTGATGAAGCTGGTGCGCAGCGGCGAGCTGCCCTCCCGCCAGGTCGGAACCCACACGCGCCTGCGCACCGGCGACGTGCTCGCGCTGAGAAAGAGGCGTGCACAGGATCGACGCGCGGCCCTCGAGGCGCTGAGCGCGCTCGATGACGAATTCGGAGCGGATCGATAACCGGCGCCGGGTAGCCTGACCTGGTGCCGCACCGTGTGTTCGTCGACGCCGACGTCCTCGCCTCGCGCACCCCGTACGAGTGGCTGGGGCTGCTGCGCGACGAGACCGACGCGTTCCAGTTGCATTCGTCGCGGGCCGTCATGGCCGATGCCGTGCGTCTGTGGCGGAGCGGGGACCCGGCCGTGCGGGAGGCGGCGGCCCCGCGGCGTCTGGCTCTTCTCACCGCCAGTCTCGACGAGGTCGTGGACGGCGCCGGCACGGATGCCGAGCCCGGCGTCGGCGGCCGGGCCGGTGACTCCGCCGTCATGGATGCCCTCGCCAGCGGCGCGCACGTGCTGCTCTCGGTGAGCGCCCGCACAGGCGAGGACGAGGACCGGCTGCCGTTCGAGATCTGCACGCCCGACGAGTTCCTCTGCCTCACGGACGACGCCGCCCCCGCCGCCGTGCGCGAGGTAGCGCGCCAGCGCGCCGCCGTGCGCGAGGTAGCGCGCCAGCGCGCCAACGAGCCCGAGGGAGCGCGCCAGCGCGCCAACGAGCCGCTTGCCGATGCGCTCTTCGCCGCCGGGTGCCCGGCCTTCGCCGAGCGCGTGGCCTCTCACCTGCGAGCGACCGCCCGCTGACCCTCGCTCCCGTCCCGGAATCGCGAAAGGGTATATTTCCGCGCGCAGAAATATACCCTTTCGCGATTCCCGCGGTGCGGCTCAGGCCCGCGTGGCCCACCATTCCCGCAGGCGCTGCTCCGCGGCATCCGGCCCGATCACTCCTTCGTCCAGGCGCAGGTCGAGCAGGAAGCGGTACGCCTCGCCGACCTCGCGGCCCGGCGGGATGCCGAGCACCTGCTGGATGCGGTTGCCGTCGAGCTCGGGACGCATGGCCTCGAGCTCTTCCTGCGCGGCGAGCTCGGTGATGCGGCGTTCGATGTCGTCGTAGGCGCGGGCGAGGCGCGTGGCCTTCTTGACGTTGCGGGTCGTCACGTCGGCGCGGGTGAGGATGTGGAGGCGATCGAGCTCCGCATCGGCATCCCGCACGTAGCGGCGCACCGCCGAGTCGGTCCACGCCCCCTCGGAGTACCCGAAGAAGCGCAGGTGCAGCTCGATCAGCCGGGTCACGGTCGCGATGGTGGCGGAGTCGAAGCGCAGCTCCTGCAGGCGCTTGCGGGCGAGGCGTGCGCCCTTGATGTCGTGGTGGTAGAACGTCACGCCGCCGCCCGGCTCGAGCCGCCGCGTCGCTGGTTTGCCGATGTCGTGCAGCAGCGCCGCGAGCCGCAGCGGCACGTCGGGGGCGGCATCCGGATTGCGCGTCTTCTCGAGATCGATCGCCTGGCGCAGCACGGTGAGCGAGTGCTCGTAGACGTCCTTGTGGTGGTGGTGCTCGTCGACCTCGAGCTGCAGCGCCGGGATCTCGGGGAGGAACTCGCCGATCAGCCCGGTCTCGACGAGCAGACGGATGCCGCGCACCGGGTCGTCGGTGGCCAGCAGCTTCACGAGCTCGGCCTGGATGCGCTCGGGGCTCACGATCTCGAGGGTCTGGCGCAGCTCCGCCATCGCGGCCTCGGTGGCAGGGTCGACGGCGAAGCCGAGCTGCGACGCGAAGCGCGCGGCCCGCAGCATGCGCAGCGGGTCGTCGCCGAAGCTGACCGCGGGGTCGGCAGGAGTGCGGAGGATGCCGTGCACCAGGTCTTCGAGGCCGCCGGTCGGGTCGACCAGGGTCTGCCCCGGCACCCGCAGCGCCATGGCGTTCACGGTGAAGTCGCGGCGCGCGAGGTCGCCCTCGATGGTGTCGCCGAACTCGACCGTCGGCTTGCGGGTCACGCCGTCGTAGCTGTCGGCGCGGTACGTCGTGATCTCGACCTGCTCGCCGCGGACGCGGGCGCCGATGGTACCGAACGCCCGGCCGATGTCCCACTGCGCCGAGGAGATGGGCTTCACGATCTTCAGGATGTCGTCGGGGCGGGCATCGGTCGTGAAGTCGAGGTCGTTCGTGCGGCGGCCGAGCAGCGCGTCGCGGACGGGCCCGCCCACGATCGCGAGGTCGAAGCCGGCGTCGGAGAAGGTCCGCGCGAGCGTGGCGACGACGGGGGACTCGGCGAGCGCGCCGAGGCGCGCGACGCCCTCGGCCATGTTGAGCATGGGCTCCAGCCTAAGGCCCGGTCGTTGAGCGAGCGAAGCGAGACGAAACGCCTCGAGCCAGCTCACCGCGCCCGGATGCGCGTTTCGTCTCGCTCGTTCCTCGCTCGCTCAACGACCGGTGGGAGCGGGCGCACGTCACCCCGCGAGCCGCAGGAATCCGGTGAAAGCCAGCTCGCGGACGCGGGGGAGAAGATCGGCGCGCAGCGCCGCGGGGTCGACCTCCAGCAGCTCGGCGATCGCATCGACGAGCGCACCGATCGACAGATCGCCGTCGCATGCGCCGACGAGCGCCGCGAGGCCCGGATCGACGCTCAGCGCACGCCCGAACCCGCCGCCCTGTCGCAGCTCGATCACGGTCGGGTCCTCTGCCCCGGGCAGGTGGTGCCGAGCTTCGGTGACGTCGGGGGCGACATGGAAGACGGATGCCGCGAGCCCCGCGTCATCGAGCCTCGCCAGGCGGTCGTGGGCGTCGAGGGCCGCCGCCAGATGGGCGCCGATGCTGTCGCCGGCGAGCGCCGTGTGCAGTGTCTCGTACCGCGAGAGGGTCGGAGCACCGGATGCGGGGCGCCGAAGCAGCAGGTAGCCGAATCCGACCTCGGTCACCCCGCGCGCGCCGAAGTCGTCGAGCCACGCGTCGACCAGCCGCGCGAAGCCGGGCCCGCCCGCCAGCGTGCCGCCGTCGCGCACCCAGAGCTCGGCGTACGACAGCGGGTCGAGGCTCTCGCGCTCCACCACCCAGGCGTCCAGCGGCACCGGAGACGACGCGACCCAGTCCCGCACGCGGTCCAACCCGGGGACGCCGTCGCGGGTCTCCCAGTTGCCGAGCAGCTGGGCGGTTCCGCCGGGGGCCAGGTGCGCGCCGACGCCCATGACGAACGCCGCCACGACGTCGTCGCCGACCATGCCGCCGTCGCGGTACTCGTAGGCCGGCACATCCGCGACGCGCGGCGTGATCACGAACGGCGGGTTCGACACGATCCGGTCGAATTGCTCGCCGGCGACCGGTTCGAAGAGGCTTCCGAGCCGCACCTCGATGCCGTCGATGCCGTTGAGCAGCGCGTTCAGCCGGGTGAAGGCGAGGGCGCGCGACGAGATGTCGGTCGCGACGACGTGGTCCACCTGCGCGCGGGCACGGAGCGCCTGGATGCCGCACCCGGCGCCGATGTCCAGCCCGCGACGCGCGGGGGTCGGTAACTGCAGTCCGGCGAGTGTCAGCGACGCGCCGCCGACGCCGAGCACGTGGTCCTCGGGCAGCGGTCCGCCGAGCGCGGCCTCGTCGAGGTCGCTCGCAATCCACCATTGTCCGGTTCCGAACGCATCCGCGTACGACTGCGGGCGCACCACCGCGAGCGGCCGCACGGTCGCCCCGGCACCCGCCCTGCTGCCGTCTGCGGCGCTGCCGTCGCCGGCCGCGGCACGGTCCTCGGCGACGGTCGCCAGGCCGAGGCGCGCGAGCCCCTCCGCGCCGGCGCGGACGAGCGCGTCATCAACGGATGCCGCGGCCTGCGGCATCCCGAGCACGAGAAGCCTGCCCAGCACGGCGAGGGCGTCGCCGCGGTCGCCGAGGGCGCGGGCGGCCGGCGTTCGCAGCCCGCGCGCGATGGCGTCGTCGGCAGCCGGACCCCACGCGTCGCGCAGCGCCTCGGCGGTGAAGCCGGCGTCGCGGAGGTCGTCGGCGAGGTCGCGGCACAGGGCGGAATCCGGTTCAGGGAGCACGGGACCATTCAACCGCGCCGCGCCGGCGCGCGTCGTCGACGGGGGTCTCGGAGGACGCGCACGGGGCGGCGTCGGGCGGGCTCGGAGGCGCGGACCGTAGAATCGCACTCGATCGTGCGGTCAGGCCATCGCACAGGAGCGAACCCCCCGACAGGATGATCGTGACCCCACCGCGAGCCCTGCAGCGTCCCGCGCGCCGCGCCCCGCGTTTCGTGACCGCCGCCGTCGCGGCCGTCGCGGTGCTTGCGGGACTCCTCGTGCCCGGCGCCGGTTTCGCGGCGAGCCCCGAGCCCTCGCCGAGCCCGACGTCGACGATTCCCGCCGGCACCACCGTGTTCACGCTGTCGCCGCTCGCCAACGGCGTCGTGCGCCCGGGCGAGCCGCTGAGCGTCACCCTCTCGCTGCAGAACGGCACGGACGCCGCCACCGCCCCCTCGACCGTGACGCTGTCACTCGGCCGCACCCCGCTCGCCGACCGCGACGCGCTCGGCGACTGGCTCGACCAGGCGGAGGCGCCGCCGGAGCTCGAGCAGATCGCCACCGAGACCCTGGCCGGAGTCGAGCCGGGTGCGGTGGAACGACAGGGCATGACGATCGCGTCCGCGGATCCGGTCCTCGCAGGTCGCGCGCCCGGCGTGTACCCGCTCGCTGCGTCGTACGAGGGCGACGGCGGCACGGTGACCGCCACGAGCGCGATGATCGTGCCTCCCGACGACGCCACGGACGTCGGCATCGGGGTCATCGTGCCGATCACCGCAGGCCCGCTGAGCGAGGGGCTGCTCACCTCGGAGCAGCTCGCCGAGCTGACGGCACCCGAGGGCGACCTGACCGTCCAGCTCGACGCGGTCACCGACACCGGGGCGATCCTCGCGGTGGACCCTGCCGTGCCGGCGGCGATCCGGGTGCTCGGCACCTCGGCGCCGACATCGGCGCTCGAGTGGCTCACGCGCCTCGAGAGCATGCAGAACTCGAGGTTCGCGCTGCAGTTCGGCGACGCCGACGTCACCGCGCAGCTGCAGGCCGGCGCCCCTCAGCCGCTCGCGCCGACGTCGTTCATCACCTACATGTCGCCGTCGGACTTCACCGCTCCCACGCCCACGCCGACCGCCACACCTGATCCCACCGCCTCCGGCACGCCGACACCGACGCCGACGCCGACACCGCAGCCGTCCGACTCGCTGCCGAGCACAGAGACGCTCCTCGCGATCGGCCCGGCCACGCGGCCGGGGGTCTTCTGGCCGGCCGACGGCACCGCCGACGCCGACATCGTCTCGCGCCTCGGCGCGCTCGGCACCGCGGCGGCACCCGCGACGACGATCGTCCCGTCGTCGACGACGCGGGCCGGAGCCGCCGGCCGCTCGGTGGCAGCCCGCGGTCTCGTCGGCGACGCCGAGGTGCTCGTGTACGACAGCGATGTCTCGTCGGCCCTCGACGAAGCGTCGCAGAGCGACGAGCCCTGGCTCCGCGGTGCGCCCCTCACGGCCGCCACCGCGTACCTCGCCTTCGCCGCAGCCGACGCCGACGGCCCACTGCTCGTGACGGTCGGGCGCGGCGACGGACGCCCGGGCTTCGGACTGGCGGCCGCCATCTCGGCCGCCGCGTCGGCGCCCGGCGTCACCCCCCGCACCCTCCCTGCAATCGCGGCGGCCGAGGCGCGGGAGGTCGAACTCGCCGACACCGAAGCCCCCCTGGAGCGGGCGGCTGCGGCATCCGCTCTCCTCGGCGAGGAGGGCGAGCTCGCGCGGTTCGCGACGATCCTCGACCAGCCGCCCCTGCTCACCGGCCCCGAGCGTGCCGAGATCCTGCAGGTGCTCGGCGCCGCGTGGATCGGCGACGACACCTGGCCCGCCACGATCGCCGACCACCGTGCGCAGACCGCGGACGCACTCAACTCCGTGGCGCTGCTGCCGACCAGCCCGAGCGACCTGTACGGGTCGAGTGCCGCCCTGCGGTTCTGGGTGCGCAACGATCTGCCCTACCCCGTCAACCTCGTGCTGTACACGACCCGCGACAACCTCCGCCTCGACGTCCAGGGCGAGACCCCCGTCGTCGCGACGCCGTCGAGCAACACGCGCGTCGAGGTGCCGGTGCAGGCGCGGGTGGGCCGAGGCGACGTCACCCTCAGCCTCCAGCTGCGCAGCCCCGCCTTCGTGGCGATCGGCGACCCGGAATCGGTCGAGATCAACGTGTACGCCGACTGGGAGACCGCCGGCATCGCGGCCCTCGCCGTGCTTGTCGGCATCCTCCTCGTGATCGGCATCGTGCGCACCGTGCTGCGCATGCGCCGGCGACGACGGGGAACGGATGCCGTGGGCCCGGGCGCGGCTCGTGGGTCGGGCGAGGGTGCGGGCCCAGGGTCGGGCGCCGCAGTCGATCGCGCTGCGGCGGGCGACCACGCCGTGGCGGACGGTGACGCCCCTGCCGGCGGCGCCCCGCTGGACAGTGAGTCGCCGGCCAACGGCGACGCCGCGGCACCCGGCCGAGCTGTCGCCGACCCCGCCTCGAGCGACGAGCCCCAGCGATGAGCGGCATCGGGCGGGCGAGCGTCCTCATCGGCGCGGGCACGATCGTCTCGCGCTTGACCGGCTTCCTGCGCGCGGTCGTGCTGGTGTCGGCGGTGGGTGCGACCACCGCGGGGGGCAACGCGTTCGCGATCGCGAACCAGCTTCCCAACAACATCTACGCCATCATCTCCACCGGCCTGCTGAGCGCAGTCGTCGTCCCCCAGATCGTGAAGGCCGCCGCACACGATGATGGCGGGCGGGCGTTCGTATCCAAGCTGTTCACGCTCGGCACCGTGGTGCTGCTCGCAACCGCGGTCGTCGCCACGGTGGCCGCACCTTGGCTGGTCACGCTCTATGCGCCGGGCTTCTCGCCGGAGCAGCAAGCACTGGCGACGGCGTTCGCCTATTGGTGCCTGCCGCAGATCCTGTTCTACGGGCTCTTCGCCCTCGTCGGCGAGTCGCTCAATGCCCGCCGCGTCTACGGCCCGTACACGTGGGCACCGATCGTCAACAACATCGTGTCGATCGCCGGTTTCGTGGCATTCATCTGGCTCTTCGGTCCGGCCGGAACGTCCACGGAGTGGACACCCACGATGGTCGCCGTGCTCGCCGGAACCGCCACGCTCGGCATCGTCGTGCAGACGGCCATCCTCTTCGCCTTCTGGCGGCGGACCGGGCTGCACATCCGACCCGACTTCCGGTGGAAGGGCGTGGGCCTCGGCCAGATCGGAAAGCTGGCGGGCTGGACCTTCCTGATGGTCGTGGCCGGACAACTCGCCGGGATCGTGCAATCCCAGGTGATGTCACAGGTCCCCGCGGGAGATCCTGGCGTCTTCGTCGCAGGCAACGCGTGGCTGCTCTTCATGCTGCCGTACTCGATCATCGTGCTGTCGATCGGAACGCCGTACTTCACGCAGTTGAGCGAGCATGCCACGGCCGGACGCGACGAGGAGGTGCGCAGCGACATCAGTCGCAGCATCCGCATACTGGGCCTCTTCGTCGTCGCCGCGACCGCCGCACTGGCGGTGGCGGCGATCCCGGCGTCTCGCATCTTCACCGGAAGCCCCGCTGAGGCCACGGGCGCAGCCGGCGTCCTGCTCTGCTATCTCATCAGTCTCATTCCGCTTGCGGTGCTGTTCGTGGTGCAGCGAAGCTTCTACGCCTACGACGACACACGGACGCCGTTCATCTTCACCATCGTGCAGTGCGCGCTCGTCGTACTCACGGCCTGGGGCGCCCTCTGGGCCTTCGAAGCCGGCGTTCTGCCAGCCGCCCAGCTGACCGCGGCGGTCGCTCTCGGCCAGTCCTTTTCCAGCGTCGTCCAGGTGATCATCGCGACCTGGCTGCTCAACCGGCGCCTCGGGGGCATCGGCGTCGGCTCGTGGCTGCTGTCGCTGGGGCGCTTCGTGCTCGCGGCGGTGCCCGCCGGTGCCGTGGGCTGGCTGGCCTTCCAGCTGATGGGCGGCGTCGATGGATGGACGGTGTCCGACAAGGTGCTCGGAGCGGTCGGTGCGGCGATCATCGGAGTGGTCGTGCTCGCGGTGTACGGCGCGATCCTCGCGCTCCTGCGCGCGCCCGAACTCTCGGTGGCGATGGGCCTCGTCCGGCGCTTCCTGCCGGGTCGCCGCTGACGCTCAGTCCTGCCGCGGGGTGTGCAGGGTCGGCGCCCGGGAGGGCACCGCCCTACGTGCCGCTCGCCGCGCCCGCAAGGGGACGGGGGACGGAATGCCGCGCGGTTACCATGTGTTGAGGCATCCGAAGCCTTCGCGTCCGTCGCGACGCGCTTCGCGAGCTTCACGAGGAGCGCCGCGAGCCTCCCAGGAAAGGAATGGTGCGCACGTGCGTCAGGTCATCATCATCGGATCGGGTCCCGCGGGTTACACGGCGGCGATCTATGCCGCGCGCGCGAACCTGAACCCGCTCGTCGTGGCGAGTTCGGTCGAGGCCGGCGGCGAGCTGATGAACACCACCGAGGTGGAGAACTTCCCCGGGTTCCCCGAGGCGATCATGGGTCCTGACCTGATGGCCAAGATGCAGGAGCAGGCGGAGCGGTTCGGCGCCGAGGTGCTGTACGACGACGTCGTCGAGCTCGACATCGACGGCCCCGTGAAGAAGGTCACCCTCGGCAGCGGCGGCAGCCACGAGGCCGACGCGGTCATCTTCGCGACCGGTTCCGCGCCCCGCAAGATCGGCATCGAGGGCGAGTCCCGACTGTCGGGTCGCGGCGTCTCGTACTGCGCGACCTGCGACGGGTTCTTCTTCCGCGAGCGCGTGATCGCCGTCGTCGGCGGCGGCGACTCGGCGATGGAGGAGGCCACGTTCCTCACCAAGTTCGCGTCGAAGGTGTACGTCATCCACCGCCGCGACGAGCTGCGCGCGTCCAAGATCATGCAGGAGCGGGCGTTCAAGAACGAGAAGATCGAGTTCGTCTGGAACAGCGAGGTCGTCGACATCCTCGGTGAGGACGCCGTTTCGGGCATCGTCCTCAAGGACACCGTCGACGGCTTGACGCGCGAACTGCCGCTGGACGGCGTGTTCGTCGCGATCGGCTACGACCCGCGCACGCACCTGGTGCACCACAAGCTCGACCTCACGCCCGAGGGCACCATCTGGGTCGACGGCCGCTCCTCGCGCACTTCGGTGCCGGGCGTCTTCGCCGCGGGTGACGTGATCGACCCGACCTACCGCCAGGCGGTCACCGCCGCCGGCAGCGGCACCGTCGCGGCGCTCGACCTCGAGCACTACCTGGCCGGACTCGGCGAGGCGGGGGAGCCGGATGCCGCCGGTGACCAGATCGCCGGCCTTCCCGAGGTCAGCACGGTCTGAGCCACGGGCGTGGCGACACGCCCGGGAACAATCGCGCGACCGGCGCTGTTCACACAATCGACAGACTTCCATCGAAGGAGAAAACAGATGACCGCCAAGGCGACGACCTCCGCCACGTTCGAGCAGGACGTGCTCCAGGCCGAGGGTCCGGTGCTCGTGGACTTCTGGGCGGAGTGGTGCGGCCCGTGTCGCATGGTCTCGCCCGTCCTCGACCAGATCCAGTCGGAGCACCCCGACAAGATCACCATCCTGAAGCTCAACGTCGACGAGAACCCCGATCTCGCGATGAAGTACCAGATCACCTCCATCCCCGCGATGAAGGTGTTCAACAAGGGTGCGGTCGAGACGACCATCATCGGCGCGAAGCCGAAGTTCGCCCTCGAGAAGGACCTCGCCGCGTACATCGGCTGAGCGCTTCCCGTTCTTCACGAAAACCCCGTCGGTCCACCGGCGGGGTTTTCGCATTCTCATCGGGACTTCTCGGCGTATGCCGGCCGGGGCATCAATGATCTTTCGAACTCTCTTGCCGCCGCGTGTCGATCTGGGCGAGGCTTGTTCGACGCACAGAGTGAAGGGGCCACTCGGGCCCCGCAACCGGGCGCAGCCCCGACGGAAGGGAAACCTCATGCGTTACATGCTCATCATGCAGGTCGGTGCCGAAGAGGCCGCCGCGTTCGACCCCGAGACCTACGACATGGCCGAGGCGTACGCCGCAATGGGGGCCTACAACGAGGAACTGCAGAAGGCCGGGGTGTTCCTCAGCGCCGAGGGACTGTCAGACGCCGCAGAAGGATTCCGCGTCGACTTCGACTCCGTGCCCCCCGCCGTGACAGACGGACCGTTCGCAGAAGCGCGGGAGGTGTTCACCGGTTTCTGGATCCTCGAGGTCGCCTCGCGCGAGGAGGCTGAGCACTGGGCCCGCAAGTGCCCGCTCGGACCCGGCACGGCGCTCGAGGTGCGGCGGGTGAACGACCTCAGCGACTTCGACCAGAGCGACGAGTGGGTCGCCAAGGAGCAGGAGTGGCGCGCCGCCAACGCCTGAACCCGCGTCTCAGCTCGCCTCGGCACGCACCGTCGGATCCCACCGGCGGTGCGTGTTGGCGTCGCCGAGCAGCGACCACACGGCGCGCGTGAGCGGGGGATACTCCAGGGCGATCTGGCGCAGGACGCGATAGTGACGGCTCGCGTTGGGCCGCGACCCGCCATCCTCGGCGATGTTCTCGGCGCGCAGCAGGTACACGACCAGTTCGTCGACGGTCGGCAGGTCGTCCATGAACTCCCACGGGTCTTCGCCCGCGCGCAGCCGCTCGTGCACGAGCACCGAGAGTTCATCGGCGGCCTCTGCGCGCAGCAGTTCCAGGCTCGCTCTCCGTCGCAGGGTGTGCTCGTCGTTCGCCACCAATCCAGGGTACGACGCGATTCCGACAACGCGGGTCAGCCCGTTTACGCTGAGAGCATGACCTCCGACGGGCACGCTCAGCGCGCCGTGGAGGCGGTGTGGCGCGACGAGTCCGCACGCATCGTCTCGGCCCTCACCCGCCATACCGGAGATTTCTCGTGGGCCGAGGACCTTGCGCAGGAAGCGCTGGTCGAAGCCCTGGCGACGTGGCCGAGCGGCGGCATCCCTGACAATCCGGGGGCCTGGCTCATGTCGGTCGCCAAGCGGCGGGCGATCGACGGATGGCGGCGGCGCGAGCGGATGGCTCAGCGCGAGCCGCTGTTCGTGTCGGAAGCGCTCCACGCCGAGTCGGTCGACACCGTTCCCGACGAGGCGGACCCCGACCACATCGACGACGACGTGCTGCGGCTCGTGTTCGTCGCGTGCCACCCTGTGCTTCCCGCACAGGCTCGGCTCGCGCTCACGCTGCGCACCGTCGCCGGCCTCACCACCGAGCAGATCGCGCGTGCGCTGCTCATGACGGTGCCGACGGTGCAGCAGCGGATCGTCCGCGCCAAGCGCGCGCTCGCGACCGAAGGCGTGGCGTTCGAAGTGCCGGATCGGGCCGAGCGGCCGGCCCGGCTCGCGAGCGTCCTGCAGGTGATCTACCTGCTCTTCACCGAGGGGTACTCCGCCACGGAGGGGGAGGGGCTCGTGCGCCCCGACGTCGCGCGCGAAGCGGTGCGCCTCGGCCGGCAGCTCGCCGCGCTGATGCCCCGCGAACCCGAGATCTGGTCGCTGATCGCACTGATGGAGTTCCAGTCGTCGCGGTTCGGCGCGCGCATCGACGCCGAGGGACTGCCGCTGACCCTCGAGCAGCAGGACCGTCGCCGATGGGATCGTTCGGCGATCGCGCGCGGCAACGAGGCGATCGGGCGGGCGGCGCCTCCCGCCGGTCTCCCGGGCTCCGGCGCCGCGGGGGCCCTTGTCGAACGAGGCATCGGCTACTACGGACTGCAGGCGGCCATCGCACAGTGCCATGCGGTCGCCCCCACCTTCGCCGACACCGACTGGCAGCGGGTCCTCGGCCTCTACGACGCGCTCGACGCGCTCGCTCCTTCCGCCGTGGTCCGACTGAACCGCGCCGTCGCACTGTCGATGGCGGAAGGCCCCGAACAGGCCCTCCTCGAGGTGAATTCGCTCGAGTCGGAGCTGGCGGGCTTCCGCCCGCTGCCCGCCGTCCGGGCCGAGTTGCTCGAACGCCTCGGAGACACGGATGCCGCAGCCGCCGCGTTCCTCGAAGCCGCCGCTCTTCCCGGCAACGACGCCGAGACGGCGCTCCTCCGCCGTCGTGCGGCGCAGGCCGCGTCCTCCGCGCCGGGGCGCACCCGGACCCACCGCTGACGCGGGCCACGGTGTCCCACGCCTCATCCGTTAGACGTCAGTGCCCACGGCAGAGGGCGCTGAGATGCTTCCAACCAAAGACCCGGCAGGCAGGGCCGTGGTGCCCCGCCATCAAGCCGGGCCGTACTCGGTCTCTCCCAGCTCACCCAGGATGCGATTGAGGTCCTCGATGCTCGCGAAATCGATCGCGATCTGGCCTTTTCTTGCGGTCAGTGAGATCTTCACGCGGGTGTTGAGGCGGTCGCCGAGCCTTTCGGCAACCTCGTCGAGGTGAGCGCGGCGTGAGCCGGCCTGGGGTTTCACGGCGCGGTTGGGCGAGGCATCCGGAAGCTTCGCCGCAGCCTCCGCTGCACGCACCGACAGATCCTCGTTCACGATCTTGTCGGCGAGGCGCTGCATCGCCGTGGCGTCCTCGAGGGAGAGGATCGCGCGGGCGTGACCGGCCGTCAGCACACCGGCGGCCACACGCTGCTGCACAGGCATCGGCAGCTTCAGCAGCCGGATCGTGTTGCTGATCTGCGGCCGCGAACGGCCGATGCGGGTCGCGAGCTCTTCCTGCGTGATGCCGAAGTCCTCGAGCAGCTGCTGGTACGCCGACGCCTCTTCGAGCGGGTTGAGCTCGGAGCGGTGAAGGTTCTCGAGGAGGGCGTCGCGGAGGAGGTGCTCGTCGGCGGTGTCGCGCACGATGGCCGGGATCGACGTGAGGCCGGCCTCTCGGGCGGCGCGCGTACGGCGCTCACCCATGATGAGCTCGTACTCGCCCTTCTCGTTGGTGCGCACCACGACCGGCTGCAGCACGCCGAATTCGCGCACGCTGTGCACGAGCTCCGCGAAGTGCTCGTGGTCGAAGTTCGTGCGCGGCTGGCGCGGGTTGGGAACGATGTCGTGCGGGTCGATGTGGGCGAGCCGCGCACCGGGAACCTCGACCAGGTTCTCCTGGGAGTCGGCGGTGACCGCTTCGACCGATGGTGCTTCATCGACCGCGACAGCACGCGGGAAGAAGACATCGGATGGGCGGTCGTCAGCCTGCTCGTTCGTCGGGATCAATGCGCCGATTCCGCGGCCGAGCCCTGTGCGCTTCGCAGCCATCAGACGCCCCTTTCATTCGAGGCGCTATCGCGCCGGATCATCTCGACAGCCGCTTCGCGGTAGGCGATGGCGCCGGCCGACTGTCCATCGTAGGCGAGAACCGACTGGCCGAAGCTCGGCGCCTCGGAGACGCGGACCGATCGGGGAATGATGGTGTCGAGCACCTCCTTGGGGAAGTGCTCGCGCACCTCGTCGGCGACCTGCTGGGCAAGGCGCGTGCGACCGTCGTACATCGTCAGCATGATGGTCGACAGCTGCAGCCGCGGATTCAGGTGCTTCTGGATCATGCGCACGGTGCCGAGCAGCTGGCTCAGTCCTTCGAGCGCGTAGTACTCGCACTGGATGGGGATCAGCAGTTCGGTGGCCGCGGTGAAGGCGTTGATCGTGAGCAGACCGAGCGAGGGCGGGCAGTCGATCAGGATGAAGTCGAGCTCTCCCTCGTGCTTCGCGAGGTAATCGTCGACGGCGACGCGCAGCCGGTGCTCTCGCGCGACCTGCGACACCAGCTCGATCTCCGCGCCGGCGAGGTGGATCGTACTCGGAGCGCAGAGGAGGTTGGGCGACTCCGGGCTGACCTGGATGATGTCGGAGAGGGGGAATTCGTCGATGAGCACGTCGTACACGCTGGGAATGTCAGCGGTGTGCGGAACCCCGAGCGCCGTAGAGGCGTTGCCCTGCGGATCCAGGTCGATCACGAGGACCCGGGCGCCGCGCTCGGCGAGGGCCGCCGCCAGGTTCACCGTCGTGGTCGTCTTTCCGACGCCGCCCTTCTGGTTCGAGACCGTCAGCACGCGGGTGCGGCCGGTGAGCTGAACCTCGGCCTCCTCGAGCGCCTTGCGGCGTGCCGTCAGGTCCGCGAGCTCGCGGGCGATCGGCGAGTCGTCTTCTTCCTGCCCGATGGTGACGCCGTGGTGCTGCGCGATGGGGGAGTCCTCTTCCTGCGTGGCGGTCGTGCTCTCGTCCGAGGCGTCGGCGGGAGTGACGTCGGGTGCCGGCTCGGGTGCCGGACCAGCGTAATCGTCGGCCGCGACATCGGCGTCGGTGCCCGTGGCGCCCGGCGGCAGTTCGTCCGGCGTGACGTCGTCGGTCGGCGCGCTGTCCTCGCCCGGCGTTGCGTGCTGGGCCGGCGTGACGTCTTCGTCCGGTGTGACCTCTTCGTCCGGCGTGACCTCTTGGTCCCGCGTGACGTCTTCGTCCGGTGCGGCGTTCTCGTTGTGCACGACATCTTCGTTCAGCGCAACGTTGTCGTCCGAGACATCCTGCATCGGCGCGAGTCGCTCGTCGGACGCGACATCGTCGTGCGGCGCGACGTCTTCGTTCAGCGCGACGTCTTCGTTCAGCGTGACGTCTTCGTTCAGCGTGACGTCTTCGTTCAGCGTGACGTCTTCGTTCAGCGTGACGTCTGCGTTCGGCGCGGCCCCCTCGTCAGGCGCGAAACCGTCAACCGCAGCCGCCTCAGCTTCGGCGAAGTCTTCACCCGCAGACGTGGACGAGACCTCTTCGCTGATGCTCGTCGCGGACGCCTGGATGCTGTCGGAGACCTCGTCATCGGTGCGAGGTTCGGCTGCGCTCTGCGACGCGGTGTCCGCCTCCGGGGCGGGCGACTCTGCGGCGCCGGAGGACTCAGCAGAACCTCGGACACTGTCGTCCGAGGAAGCTGCCGGGGACTCGGTCGCCAGCGCGGTGAGCGGGCGATCGGACGAGAAGGATGCCTGAGCGTCGGTCTCGTCGGGTTGTTTCACGTGAAACTCTCCCCTTTGCGCGAGCCGCTCAACATCGCCTTCCACCTTATCCCGCCTTCCCCCCATCCCCAGCCGTCGGAGCCAGTTGTTCATGCGTTCCTTACCGTTGCGAGCGGGCCTGCCATCGCTCTAGTCAACATCGCAAGACCCCGTCGGCGGCGCTAACCCGCCGCTTCCGGGGAAGCCCGAGTGCCGATTGAGGCGGATGCAGCGCAGGACCGACGTGAGGGATCGCGCGGAGCCCGTCACGGCCTCGAAAATCGCTCGGTTTGCCACTTCGCCGGGGACTCCGCTTCGGAGGATCGGGCTCGCGGCGGGAGGATGATGCCTTCCTCGGACCGAAGGGATCGAAGCCGCGGCACAAGCTCCAGCGCGTGTGCACGCGGTCACAACGGGGTCCTCAGTCGATGTGTTTCACGTGAAACATCATGGGATCGGCTGGCTGCGCTTCACGCTGTCCAAGCGAGACTCCCGGTGCGTTTGCGCCGGCGTGGGCTCCCTCCTTCGACGCCCTGGGGCGGCCTGTCCGAGCGCATCGCGATGCCGCACCATTGCTTGAGCCGGTTGAACCAGCATTCGCGGACGACGCCGCGGCCCGTTGTAGCGGTCCTGCTGGTCACCGAACTCGATCGGCCGGCCCGGCTTCTTGCGGCGATGCGCGCTCTGATCGCCGCGCTCCGGGTTCTGCGGCTGCCGTCACCGCGCGAATCCGCGCACCGTAGCACCGCTCCGTCGGTGAATGAATCGGGGCGCGCGTCGAGCCCAGCGGACAACTGCAAGGGTCGTTTCGTCCACCGCCTACGGGCTCCCGAACGCGCCGCGATCCATAGCGGCAGCGCGCTCACTCCCCTGTGGACCTGTGAAGTCACACTGTCGAGAGCCGCGCACATGATGGCGCCGCACCTGGGGCAGCGGATGGGCGCTCTCGGTCGGCGTCGTTTTCCCACACTTTGACGCCGGCGCTTCATCTCCTACGGACAGCCGCCGAGGTGGCGTGCCCGCCCTCGTGCCAACGACGCTTCCAACGCCCGCTCGGAAACGGCTTGGGCGCATCGCGTCCGCTCGAAGCAGCGCTGCGCTGCGCTGCGCTGCGGCGAGTGTTTCACGTGAAACGCCCGAGCCTCACCACCGGCGCCTGCTGGCCATCGGAGCTGGTGTTACCCAGGCGCCGCCCGTTAGAACTGCGGCGTCAGACATCAGGCAGTGCCTTGTCGGCTTCAGTGAGCCTTGATTCTTCGGAGATCCGGCACGGGACCACCGTCCAGTGCGCTCAGCCGGCCGCTGCAGTGTCACGACGCCGACGCGGCGAACCGCGCCAACCGTCTTCCTCTATGTGCCAGCACTGTCCACGACTCGAATGGTGGCGGACACCAGCCGAGCCCCCGCGACCGCTTCACTCAAGCATCCGGCAGGCAGCGACGTCGACGACGCCGCACGGCATCGTCGCGATACTCAAGAAGGTCGTTGACCCGCATGTCCGCTCGACAGCCATCTCCCACTGACACCACTGCCATACGTTCGCACGCTCACCCGATTCCCTGCTTGGCACCCACTTCGGCTCGTCTGATGGCTCCGCGGTCAGACATAGGTGCACACGCGACGCCGTCGCGTCGTGGCGCTCACCCACGCAGCGGCTGCCACTGTCGGTCGACGCGGCTCAGAGGAACAATCAGATGGAGGCTGCGCCAGCACCCACTCGAGCACGGATCGTGAGAGAGCCGCGATCAATGGGCTAGCGCTGCCTACACCGATCCGCTCCGCCGTCAGAGCCGAAACCGACCGCTCGCAGCGAGCCATCAGCGCACGAACACCACGCACCGGGGTTTTTCGCACTCGAGTGGCTGGATCCCTGACTCGGCACCCACGTCACGCCTCCGCCCGCAGGTCCGGCCACCGCGATCACAGGACGCCCTTTGTCAGACATCCAGGTAGAGCCCAGTGTTTCACGTGAAACGTCGGGCTCTGCGCTCGTGCAGGAGGCACGCGCCGCTTGGCGATCTCTCTCCAAGCCGCCGGTACGCATGCCTACGCCAATGTCGCCAACTCCTTGCCGTCGCGAGACTCAAGCAGCCTTCAGTAACTCTGCCCTCCGCAGAATCGATCATGGTTCGGAGCGACGTACTCCAGTCGGCTGAAGACGACCACACCGGGCGCCTCCCGTGGCGCTGTTTCACGTGAAACATGCGCGTGACGACCGCAGGCCGAGACGTCTAGGAAGGAATCGGTGTGCCCTCGGCGACAGCCACGACAAGAACTTCGTCAATCGTCAGCAGGCGTGGACCCTCGCGCGCCCGATTCGCCTAAAGCTTCCGCGCGATCGGAGGCCAATGGTGAGCAGTCTGCGGTTCGTCGCCCGCCAGGTGGGAACCTGCCCAGCCAGCCCCACGACATGAACGGGTGGACTTTCGCACCCGTTGTCACGCCACAGTGGTGCCCGCGGACGGGCCTGCCGATGCGAGTGGCCAGCGATCTGGTCCCGGCCGCCGATCGATACTCCATTCGCGCGTGCCCTTCACGCGGCTGGTCCGGCCCACAGAAAGGGGCGCGACTGCGGCCCAGCCCTCGGAGCCACCGGATGTGTCCATGGGCGCAATCGCAAGCCCGTACCAAATCCAGCGCCTACAGCGCGGCGAGCGGTAGGAACGGGAGGCGCCAGTCGCGCCCGCCAACCGCGCGCAGCTTGGCCGTCGTCCCGGCCGGCTCGACCACAAGTGGAGGACACCAGCCATCAACCGCAAATGCTCCCAAGCAAGGCCAGGACCGGGCGTGCAGCGGTTCATCTAGGTGCTTCTGCTCGCATTCTCGGACGTTTCACGTGGAACGTCTGGCCATAGGCGGCATCGGTTGCGCCGAGCCAGGGGATTTGACCGCCGGCACACTCCAACCGTTCTACAACCGTCGGAACAGCCGTCAACGCTAGATCGCTCGCCGGAGTTCGATTTAGTGCCCAGCCGCCGCCTCTCACCCCTCTGCCACCTTCGGGTCGGCCGCAGCGCCGCGCACCCGCCGAGTGCCTCATGCGCGGAACAGGCGGCCACTGAATACGGAGGGAGCTCATCACCTCAAGACGGACCTGCGCGCCTCGCGCCAGCAGGAAACGAGCGGTGGGAGCCCCCGCGCCGGTGTCAAGCGACCCACAAGGAGGCGTGTGCCAACGACCGCTCGCGCGCGGAGCAGCGGCCGCGCTAATCGCGGGGGATCTCACACCTCAAGACCGGCCTGCACGCCTCGCGCCAGCAGGCAACGAGCGGTGAGCCCCTCATCCCGCGGTCAAGCGACCCGCGAGGTGGTGTCCGCCAACGACCGCTCGCGCGCGGAACTGGCGGCCGCGCTAACCGCGGGACGATCTCACCACTTCAACGCCGGCCTGCACGCCTCGCGCCAGCAGGCAACGAGCGGTGAGTCCCTCATCCCGCGGTCAAGCGACCCGCGAGGTGGTGTCCGCCAACGACCGCTCGCGCGCGGAACTGGCGGCCGCGCTAACCGCGGGACGATCTCACCACTTCAACGCCGACCTGCACGCCTCGCGCCAGCAGGCAACGAGCGGTGAGCCCCTCATCCCACGGTCCGCGACCCACGAGGAGACGTCCGCCAACGACCGCTCGCGCGCGGAGCAGGCGACCGCGCTAACCGCGGGACGATCTCACCACCTCAACACGGACCTGCACGCCTCGCGCCGGCAGGCCACGAGCGGTGGAAGACCTCATCCGCGGTCAAGCGACCCGCGAGGAGGTGTCCGCCAACGACCGCTCGCATGCGCCAGCAGGCGGCCGCGCAATACGGGGGAGGACCTCACCTCAACACCGACCTGCACGCCTCGCGCCAGCAGGCAGCGAGCCGTGGAGCCCTCGTCCCGCGGTCAGGCGACCCGCGAGGCGGTGTCCGCCAATGACGCTCGCGCGCGGAGCAGGCGCCCGCGCAGTACGGGGGAGGATCTCATCAGCTCGACGCGGGCCGTCCGACGCGCGCCAACAGGCAGCGACCGGTCGGAGCCGTCGCGCCGCGGTGTGCGGCGATGCGCCCCACCTGCTGCCGATCCAGCCTGTCCCACACACGCGAGGCGGGCGTCACGCGAGTACGTCGAGCCGCGGCACTGGGTCAACGGACCTCGGGTGCGCCGGCACTCTCAAGGCCGTACCGACCTATGCGCGCACCTCCTGCCCCATCGTCCACCGCCCCCTGTCGCAGCGAGTGTGGTCAACCGATAACCGCGGGCGACAGAGTGACCCAAACGCCACGGCCGCCAATCATCCCGCTCACTCGCCGTGGGACGCCACCCCGCCGAGTGAGAACGGCCGCGATCGTGCTCGTCCTACGCGGGAGTTGTCAGCCAGCGAGCCGCTCTGGCATCCCACGTAGCCGCCGAGGGAGCGGTTCCTCCCTGCCCACATGAGGTGGCGGTGCTACATGGCGCTCTCGGGGATCTCGGTGACCTCGATGCCCTACTGGCGGGCGATCCCAGCCGCGCGCAGCGGCGAAACCGCCGGCGCACGCCGACGCTCAGCCCCTGGAATCCCCACGCCCCGCGCACCGTCAGCGGCCGCGGTCCGGATCAATGTTTCACGTGAAACACTGAGCGCGATACCGGCACCTTCAGCGGCAAACTCCCGGCCCCGCGAGCCACACCAACCAAGCGCAGGCCGCAGCCCAACCACCAGCGCCCAAACGTGTGAGCCGGGGGCGCCCGACCATGAGTCGTTCCCGACTCGACGAGCTCCGGCAACAGGCCGCACAGCTGTACGGCGCCGGCAAACGCAAACCGCGCTGGTCGGCACCCGGGGAGCCCTCGTCCAGCGCTCACAGGCGAGGTGCGTCCTCGCCTGCCGGCGCATCGCTCCGCTGCCGGGGCGCCTCGAGTCGCGTGGACCACCAGCTCTGGCACGAGCACACACGGCTACCGGCAACTCACTCCTACCCGGCCGCGGATTACGTAGCCGACGTTACCCCGACCCTCGCACTGGCGGCACGGCCCCTGAAAGCACGGCGATTGACGCGTCCGGCGGTCGCGACAGCGAGTTCGGCCGCGACCAAGGCGGATGCAGTGGCGGCGTCTCACGTGAAACATTGGTAAGCGGGGTGCGTCATCCGTCGCATCCGCCGTGGCAGTACATAGAGCCTGGTGTGACCGCGGTCCGTTGGCCCGCGCGGCGAATCCCGGCTCGACAGGCCCCGGCCAGCACGGCACGCGAGCACTGTGGCTCCCCGGACGGAGCACCTAAGCGGCCGGCGCATCCATCAGCCTGCGACACGCCATGCTCCGCGGCGGCTCCCCGACGGTGGAATCTGCAGAGACCGGCGACGACGTTCGGAAGCCGACGCAGCGGCGCCAGCCCCGGCACGCAGCAAACCACGTCTCGTCACTGCAGCCCGTGCCGGCCAACCAGAGCCGAGAGCGGGTGGGTATAGCCGCCTGTCCTCCGGCGCGTTCGGCGCCCTGATCCTGACGTTCCCTCGCTTCCCGGCAATCGACGTCGACGAGCGCCAGCGTTGAACGAAGAACCAGGGCAGCCGGTGCGGCGGTCCTGTTCTGTTCCTCGGTGCTCACCATCCACCCAAGCCCCGTGGCGGGCTACAGCGCACGGCATCCTGATGTTTCACGTGAAACCACCTCGCCGCCTGCCTTCCCTTCGCCTTGACGGCACGTCGGGACAGCGCCATGGCTGGCAAGGACGAGTCGGGCTTCATAGCGCTGAGCCAGGGTGGAAATACGCGGCACCGGCACCGACGGCACAACGCCCCCGGAACAATCGCTTGCGGGGCCGGACGTTTCACGTGAAACACCGGTGTTTCGCGCTGCTTGCCTCTGAGGCCGGCAAAGTCTCGCCGTCTATGTTCTCCACTGCGCTTCGCCCGGCGAAGCGCCCAAAGTTGGCGGCCTGCAGAACCGAGCTCGCACGCCATGCAACGCAGGGGGAGCGAACAGCGGAACACCGCTGCCCTCAGACAGGCGCTCACTTCTGCGGCGGGATCCGGGAGCCGCCCACGCAGGTCCCTGGTGGAAGCAATGGCACCTTCGTGGTTGCGGGTGTACCGTGCGCACATGGGGAGCTCGCCGCCCTCGGGCGGCGCAAAACAAGTTGACGCGCGCCGTGGGAGGTTGGACTCGGCGTCCGCTCGGCGTGCGATCATCGCGCTTGGCATCGGCTTGCTCGTCGGCGTGGTGGTCGCCACCGCGGCGTTCATCGTAGAGCCGTCCACGGATGCCGACCCCACCGCGCCGGGCATCGTGGAGCCATCCGGAGATGCCGACGCGACGCTAGAACCCACCGGAATCCCGGCAGACGAGCTGACCCTTCGACTGCTCGAGCCTCCCGAGGCAGCCCATCTGGAGATAGACCTCACCACGCTGCGCGGCTTCGGCGACCACGATGGTGTCGACATGTGGTCCGCGTCCAACGCCTTCGGGTCGCCGTGCCTCATCGCCATTCACAGGGAGACCGCCGACGTTCTCGGCACCTCCTGCGTCCCCACCGGCGGGACGACCTTCGTCGATACGCGGTGGCATGGGCTCCCTCCCGGCGCGGCCTACCGCTTCACACTCCGCGGGGACGCAGTCGACGTCCACCACCTTCTTCCCATGGGAGCGCCGTGACCATGGACACGTCCGACGACCCGACCGACACCCAACGCGAGCTCCGCGAACTGCGGGCGCGCGCCTACGGTCCCGCGGCAGACATCGACGGCGACCCGGTGGCTCTCGCACGCCTCGCCCATCTCGAGAGACTCCAGCGGCGGGCACGCTCGTCTACCGAAGTGCCTCAAGAAGCGCTCCAGGAAACGGGAGTCGCCGCGCCGGCTGAGAACCTTCCGGCGCCGATCGACGCTATCGACAACAGCACGATGCGCGCTGAGGCCACGCGATCTTCCGCGACCCCCGGCGATGCCGATCGACGTCGCTCACGGTGGCACCGCGCTCTGACGACTCGAGGCGAACTGGTACTGCTCGCCGTGTCCGCGGCCATGACGATCATCGCCCTCGTCTACTGCGTGGATTGGCTGATGACGCCTCGCCCCGCCGCGTCTCTGCAGCCGACGGCGCCCCCCGGCGAGGGGGGAGCGGCCGGGCCCGATCGCTGGATCGTGGTGAGCAGCGAAGATGACCTGTTCGCAGAGCTGATCATCGATCAGCGGACACTCACCCCTTACGGTTCCTTTCATGGCGTCGAGGTATGGGCAGCCGACGATGACCTCGGCACCGCCTGCCTCATCCTCATCGAGGAAACAAGCCAGCAGACGCTCCAGGCAGTATGTACACCACGCTCCGGCGCATTGATCGCAGACGTCGGGGCATGGCCGTACTTTGACGACGACTTCGCCGAAGACCTCACGGCGGGGACTGTGCTGCGTTTCCAGCATCGCGGATCAACAGTCGACGCCTTCATCATCGAGGCGACCGACGCTCCCTAGACCCCCAGGCCAAGTGTGGTGGTACGGGCAAGCGATGAAGCAGCCCGCAGCGGTGAAGCGCCGCCAGGCGGTGCAAGCCTGGCGTACAACAACCGCGCAGACGAGCGTCAGCCATGACACCGCTGTTTCACGTGAAACAGCGGCCAACAAGAAGCGGCGGCTCCGCTACGTCGGAGGACGGCAGCTCAACCTCGGCACATTGAAACCGAGGACCCAACGCCGATGCGAGGGGAGAAAAGCCCACGGCGGCATCACGAAGTCCCGAAGTTTCACGTGAAACAACAGGAATCTCACTCGTGTCCACCGGCACACCACCGACGGATCCGGCTCACGCGGTGCAAGAGCACCCGAAACGACCATCGCTCCAGCAGCCCGCGTGGGCCCAGATCGGCGTCAGCGAACGGTGCCGCGAATCACCCGAGAGGGCTCCTCGAGCAGGTCCTCACCGACGACCTCGACACGCGCGTTCGTGACCTTGAACTTGCGGAGCTGCTTCTCGGCAGCCTCGATCTCGTTCGTGGCGCTCGTACCCTTGAGCAGGATGAGCTCGCCGCCGGAGCGGACCAGGGGAGCGGTGATCGGTACGAGGGTGCGCAACGCGCTCACGGCGCGGGCCGTGACGGCGTCGAGCACCGGACCGCGCTTCCAGTCCTCGGCTCGCGCACGTACCACTTCGACGTTGGCGAGCTCGAGGGCGTCGACCTGCTCCGACAGCCATGCGACGCGTCGCTCCATCGGCTCGATCAGAACCCACTCCACGTCAGGCCGCGCGATGGCGAGCACGAGTCCCGGAAGACCGGCTCCCGAGCCCACGTCACCGACGCGACCGGAGAACAGTGGTGCGATCACGGCACTGTTCAGAATGTGGCGCGACCACAGGCGCGGCGGCTCGAGGGGGCCGATCAGGCCGCGCTCCTCGCCGTGCCGCCCGAGTGCGTCTGCGAACGCACGCGCGACCTCGATCCGATCGCCGAAGATCTCGGCCGCGGCCGCGGGCTCCTGCTCGATCTCGATCATCGACGCTTCCGAGCTCAGATGTTCCACGTGAAACGCGCGGCTCAGCCGCGGCGGATCACGGTGTGGCGGTCGGCGCCTTCGCCGTACGACTCCGACACGAAGCCGCGGTCGGCGACGATGTCGTGCACGACCTTGCGCTCGTAGCTCGACATCGAAGGCAGCGAGGCCTGCGAGGCCTGCGAGGCACCGTCATCCAGCCGCGCGATCGCGCGGTCAACGAGGGCTTCGAGCTCGTGCTGGCGGGCGTCACGCGAACCCCCGACATCCAGGATGAGGCGGGAGAACCGGCCGGTGCGGTTCTGCACGGCGATGCGCGTCAGCTCCTGCAGCGCCTGCACGGTGTCGGGTGCCGCAATGAGGGCCACCGATCCGCCCGACGGCGCGGCGACCGAGACATACGCGCGGCCCGCGCGCACGTCGAGGTCGAGGTCGCCGTCGATGTCGGCGATGTCGAGCAGGCCTTCGATGAAGTCGGCGGCGATGTCGCCTTCTTCTTCGAGCTGCGCCACGGTGGCGGGAACCCGCTCCTCGCGCGTTTCGACGGGTGCGTACTCAGGGGACGTGGTCATGTCGTGATCCTCGTAAGACGGCGGGTCAGGAAGCGGAGCCGGCGGAGCCGGGCGATCCAGGGGAGTCGGTCTCACCGGCGGCACCGGCGCCACCGGCTGCCGGGCCGGCGGCCTTCTGCCCGGACTGCTTCTGCTGCGCCTGCTTCTTGGCGCGCTGCTTGCTCACCGGCTGCTGGCGCTTGGGGGTTGCGGCCTTGGCCTTCTCGGCCTCTTCGTACAGACGGCGCTGCTCGGCGAGGTACTTCTCCATCGGCACGACCTTGCCCGATGCGTCGAGCGCCTTGCCCTTGCGCGCCAGGCGCTCTTCGCGCGCCTTGGCCGCGTCGGAACCGGGGGTCGGCATCTCACGGATGACCAGGAACTGCTGGCCCATCGTCCACAGGTTCGACACGAACCAGTAGATGACGACGCCGAGCGGGAAGAAGACGCCGGAGAAGATGAAGCCCAGCGGGAGGATGTAGAGCATGATGCGCTGCATCTGGTACGCCTGGCCGGTCTTGGCCTCGGGGGAGAGGTTCTTCGAGATGATCTGCAGCTGCGTGAAGAACTGCGACGCGATCATCAGCACGACCAGCGTCAGCAGGATCGCGATGGCCGCGGTGTTGCCGGTGTTGAACGCATCGATCAGCGTCTCGTGGAGCGACGCCACACCGAACAGCTTGGCGTTGTAGAACTCGGCCGTGAGCTCGGCGTTGAGCAGGCCGACGCCGCCGATGCCGGCGGCGTAGTGCTTGGTGACGTCGCTCAGCACGCTGTACAGCGCGAAGAAGACGGGCATCTGCACCAGGAGCGGCAGACAGCTCGACACCGGGGTCGTGCCGTGCTTCTTGTACAGCGCCATCGTCTCGCGGCTCATGGCCTCGCGCGAGAGCTGATCCTTCTTGCCCTTGTACTTCTCCTGAACTTTCCGCAGTTCAGGAGCAATTTCCATCATCTTGCGCTGGCTCTTGATCTGGCGCACGAAGAGGGGGATGAGGGCGGAGCGCACCACGATCACCAGGCCGACGATCGACAGCACCCAGGTGATGCCGTCCGCGGCCGGCAGGCCGATGGCCGTGAAGAACCAGTGCCAGAAGACGAGTACCGCCTCGACGGCCCACTTCAGCGGCCAGAGGATGATCCCGAAGAGATCGAAGCCTCCGCTCGGCGCTGCGGGGGTTGGCGAGGGCGTCGAGGCCAGGGCTGACAAGAGATCCATGTGGAGGATCAGTCCTTTCCGGTGGGGGCAGGCACGACGTACCCGTGACGGGTCAGCTCGTGCCGGAAGTTCTGGTGAGGCGGCACGTCATCGACGCCGCCGACGGCCCACGGGTGGCAGCGGGCGAGGCGCGCTGCTGTGAGCGCCGCACCCTTCACGGCACCGTGCTGCTGCACAGCGCCGACGGCATACGCCGAGCACGAGGGGTAGTACTTGCAGACGTCGCCATAGGTGTGAGAGATCGTGGCGCGGTAGCCGTGCAGCAGTGCGAGGACCGCGTTGCGGGGGAGAAGCGGGATGCTGCGGAGAGAATCGGATGCCGAGAACTCGGCGTCGCCGAGGGCGTAGGCGGGAAGGACGCTCATCGGGTCCTCCGTGCGAGGCACTTCTCGACGTCGCTGCGCAGATCGGCGAAGGACGCGGATGCTGCGCTGGGCAGCGCGCGGATCACGATGTCATCGCCGGGCGGGACGGAGGCGAGGGACTCGAGGCAGAGGGCCTTGAGGCGACGGCGGACGGTGTTGCGCACGACCGCGCCACCCACCTGCCGGCTCACGATGAAACCGAACCGCGCCGGACCATCGGTCACGGCGCGGTTCACGTATGTCACGGTGTGCGCTCCGGCACACCGACGGCCCCGACGGACGACGGCCTTGTACTCCGCTCCGCGGGTGAGTCGGTTCCGCCTCCCGAGCACCGCTCGGCTCAGGCCGAGAGCTCGGTGCGCCCCTTGGCGCGACGAGCCGAAAGGATGCCGCGGCCCGCGCGCGTACGCATGCGGGCACGGAAGCCGTGCTTCTTGGCACGACGGCGGTTGTTGGGCTGGAAGGTGCGCTTGCTCATGGGAACTACTTCCGATCAGGTGTCACCGGGACGCTCGAGACCGGGGACGTGTGTACAGGGGCGACTGCCGCGAGGGCATAAGTCAACCGATTAAGGCTACGTCGTGTTGCCTGAGAACTCAAACCGAGCGCAGAACGTGTCATTATGCACCGCGGATGCATTGCACCCTGGCACCGACACGCAGGGCGGATCTACAGTGGAGTTTGCTCACGCGACGCCTCCTGACTAGCGTGGCTCCGGCAGTTATCCACAGGCCTGGACGGACGTTTCAGCGGCTTCCGGTGGAATCATCGACAACCCGGGGGGGCC